>CAVPTV010000027.1:0-133678 GCA_963708765.1 uncultured Alphaproteobacteria bacterium
ACTCCATGGACCTCGATGAAGCTTTCGGCCGCGTGGCGGCGCTGGCCGCCCGCATCCTCAAGGGCGCGAAGCCATCGGAATTGCCGTTCGAGCAACCGACGCGCTTCCGCTTCGTGCTTAACCTCAAGACGGCTAAGGCACTCGGCCTCGATGTGCCCCCGACGCTCCTCGCTCGCGCCGATGATGTGATCGAGTAGAGCATTGAATATCTGTCAGTCACTTTGCTGCGGTGCATAGATCGGTTTGGCACAGAAGAGACCTGCCAGCCACACCGGCCAATGTCCAGGCAGCCAGAGGTCGACCCGAACTCAACGCGGATGTCGCTCTTGGGCCGGTTTTGACCCACAGCCGACACGTTGATTGTACGCGCCCGCGGCCTTCACCGAACGCATACTGTTGATTTGCAAATAGCGGACAGCAAATGCATCTTGCGACCCAGCTCCAATGCGTGAAGAGCCATGCTGCAATGTGAGGGTTCATCAACGACAGAGAAGGGACGACATGAAATCCCATCCTATTAACCGGCGCGCGTTCATGACCCTTCTCACAGGAGCAGCCATGGCAAGGCCGCAGGCGGTCCTCGCGCAACCTTCCAAGGTCTATCACCTCGGCAACATCAATTCCGCGGCGCCGATGGTCGAACAGAGCCGCCCGGAAAGATTCTGATTGGGGCGTTAGCGCAACGCGGCTACACGCTCGGACAAAACCTCACCTATGAGGCACGCGGCGCGATGGGAGATGCCGCCAAGCTACCGCAGCTCCTGCGGGAGTTGAAGGCCCGCAATGTGGATGTCATCGTATGTATTCGGCCACCCGCCGGCGGTGGCCGCGAAGGCCTTAGGGATTCCGACCGTCATCGCTTGGGGCGCTGGCGATCCGGTTGCGACCGGACTGATCGACGGGTTGGCGCGTCCAGGTGGTAACATCACCGGCATATCGACAACGCGACGATGCTGACCACTAAACGTCTCGCGTTACTCAAGGAGGTGTCGCCGACGCTTCGCCGCGTCGCGATGTTATGGAATAAAGACGACCTTGGCATGACGTTGCGCTACGAGGCATCTGCAAAGGTTGCTCAATCGATTGGCGTGACCGTGCAGGCGCTCCGAGTGCGGGAGCCGAATGATTTTGATGAGGCGTTTGCTGCCATGAACAGCGAAATGCCGGATGCTATCCTGATGGTTGCCGACGCGTTGACCGTGCTTAACCGCAAACGCGTCTACGACTTCGCCGCCACCCATCGGCTTCCTGCCATCTACGAATATGACTTCCTCGCCCGCGACGGCGGCTTGATGTCCTTTGGGCCGGATTTGAAGGAATCTCTGGAGCGCACCGCGGCCCTAGTGGATCGTATATTCAAGGGTGCTAGGCCCGCCGATCTGCCATTCGAACAGCCGACCCGCTATCCATTCGTGCTCAATCTGAAGACAGCCAAGGCCATCGGATTAACCGTGCGAGCCTCGCTGCTGGCTCTCGCCGACGAGGTGATTGAATGAAGCACACATTTGTGCACCTCGTTTGCTGCAGTGCGTGAGTCCGGTTCTGGCACTGAACGGACCTGCCAGCCGCACCGACTGATGTCTGCTCACCGAGGTAAGCCGGCCGTCCCGTCGCGCTGCTGTGACTTCTCAGTTCGACCCGAAGCGGACCTGAACTCGCGCCGTCTCATTCGATCACCTCGTCGGCGCGGCCGAGGAGCGATCAGCGGCACAGTGAGGCCGAGCGCCTTGGCGGTCTTGAGGTTGATGATCAGCTCGACCTTCGTGGACTGCTGGACCGGCAGGTCGGCCGGCTTCTCGCCCTTGAGAATCCGGCCGGTGTAGACGCCGACCAGACGATATGCGTCCGTAATACTGCCTCCGTAGCTCATCAGGCCGCCGGCCGCGGCGAACTCGCGACTCTGGAAGATCGCGGGCACCGCGTGGCGGACCGTCAGCGCGGCGAGTTGTTCGCGCCGGCCAATGAAGAATGCGATCGGTGCCGATCACGAGCGCCGCCGGCTCGCTGCTCGGACCAAGGTTGCGAAGGCCGCATCGAAGTCGCGTTCGGTGCTCGCATGCAGGACATGGAGCTTGCAGCCCGAGCGTGCGGGCCGCCGCCTGCGTGTCTTGCGACGGATTTCGGCATTGGGATTGGCCGGGTTGACGAGCAGCGCGATGATGGTCGCCGTGGGGACCAGCTCATGCAGCAGCTCCAGCCGCTTCGGCCGCCAGCTCTGCGTTCAACAGGCTCACGCCGGTGAGGTTGCCGCCCGGCCGGGTCAGGCTGGCGACAAGACCCAGCTCGACCGGGTCGCAGCCGACGACGAACACGATCGGAATCGTCGTGGTGGCCGCCTTGGCCGCCACAGCGGCGCCGGGCCGTTCGCGACGATCACGCTCACCTGACGACGAACCAGATCGGCCGCCAGTGCCGGCAGCCGATCGTATTGGCCCTCCGCCCAGCGATATTCGATCGCCACGTTGCGGCCCTCGACATAGCCGGTTTCGCTCAGGCCCTGGCGGAACGCGCGCAAACGACGCGCGCGCAGATCAGGCGAATCGCTGCCGAGGAACCCGATCACCGGCATCGCCGGCTGCTGCGCGCGCGCGGCGAGCGGCCATGCTGCCCGCCGCACCGAGAAGACCGATGAATTCGCGCCGTCTCATTCGATCACCTCGTCGGCGGTGGCGATGAGCGATGGCGGCATGTCGAGGCCGAGCATCCTGGCGGTCTGGGCGTTGATGACCAGCTCGAACTTGGACGCTTGCACGATCGGCAGGTCCGCCGGCTTGGCGCCCTTGAGGATGCGGCCGGCGTAGACGCCGACCTGTCGATACGCATCCGCGATGTCGGACCCGTAGCTCATCAGCCCGCCGATTTCGGTAAATTCACGCCCAGCATATGTCGCAGGGATCGCGTAGCGTGCCGCCAGTTGGACCAATTGGACACGCCGGACGTTCAAGAAGGGGGCCTGCCCTACGAAGAGCGCGTCGGGCCGCTCGCGCGCAAGACCTGCGAAGGCGGCGTCGATCTCGCGGCTGGTGCTGGCGTTGAAAATTTGGATTTGCAGCCCGATGGCGCGGGCGGCCGCTTCCACGGCCCTCAAGGTAGGCTCGGTATTCGCAACATCGGCCGGATTGACGAGCACAGCAACGCGTTTGGCCCCGGGCACGAGCGCACGCAGCAGTTCCAGGCGCTTTGCCGCCAGCTCGGTATTGAAAAAATTGACTCCCGTCAGATTGCCACCCGGCCGAGCGAGGCTCGTGACAAGACCAAGTCTGACCGGGTCGTCGGCGACTAGGAAGACGATCGGGATCGTCGTGGTTGCCGCCTTGGCCGCCAATGCCACAGCGGGGCCTCCGACTCGCGACGATCACGGCGACACGCCGGCGCACCAGATCGGCTGCCAGCGCCGGCAATCGATCAGTTTGATTCTCGGCCCAGCGGTATTCGATCGCCACGTTATCGCCTTCGACGTAGCCGGTGTCCTTTAGGCCCTGGCGAAATCCGCGCAGACGGTCCGCAAGCGCCTCAGGCGATCGGGAATCGAGGAACCCGATCACCGGCATCGCCGGCTGCTGCGCGCGCGCCGCGAGCGGCCACGCCGCCGCCGCGCCGCCGAGCAGCGCGATGAAATCGCGCCGTCTCATTCGATCACCTCGTCGGCGCGCGCGAGCAGCGTCGGCGGCACGTCGAGGCCGAGCGCCTTGGCGGTCTTGAGGTTGATCACCAGCTCGTACTTGGTCGGCGCCTGCACCGGCAGGTCGGCCGGCTTCTCGCCCTTGAGGATGCGATCGACGTAGCCGGCCGCGCGCCGGTACTGGTCGACGAGATCAGGCCCATAGGAGATCAGGCCGCCGGCGGTGACGAAGTAGCGGTCGGAGTAGACCGCGGGCAGTTTGTGCCGGGCCGCAAGCGTGATGATCAGTTCGCGATGAACGCTCGCCAGACGCGCTCGACGTCACGATCAGGCCGCCATTCGGCGACGCGCGCGAAGGCCGTGACGGCGCGCTCGATCTCGCCGGCGTCGCGCACGTTGACCGGGCTCACCTCCACCCCGAGCGACGGCGCCACGGACTGGATGACGGCGAACTGGCCGATCCCGGAGGTTACGGCGGGATCCGAAGGACCGCCGCTCGCGTCACGCCCGGCGCGATCTGCTTGAGCAGCTCCAGCCATTTCCCGCTCAAACTGTATTCGAACTGCATGAAACCGGTGGCGTTGCCGCCCGGCCGCGCCAGGCTATCGACGAAGCCGGCGCCGACCGGATCGGCGACGATCGCGAACACGATCGGCACGGTGCGGGTCGCCTGCAGCAACGGCCCCACGGACGAGGCGCCAGAGGCCAGGATGACGTCCGGCGCGAGCGCGACCAATTCCGCCGCGTATCTGCGAATGTCGGCGGCATCGCCCGCGCCCCAGCGGATGTCGATCCGCACGTTGCGGCCGTCGGTCCAGCCCAATTGCTGCAGCCCCTGCAGGAACGCCGCGACGCGGGCCTGCGCGTCCGGATCGTCCGCGGCGAGCGGGCATGAGCACGCCGATGCGCCGCACGCGGTCTGCCTGCGCGCGCGCGGCGAGCGGCCAATATCGAGGCACGCCGCCGCGCCGCCGAGCAGCGTAATGAATTCCCGCCGTCGCATGTGATCAATTCCGGGGGCGGGCTGATAAGCCCAATCAGGATAGTACCAGCGTTCCGCGCCGAGATGTGGGTTAAGTTCACGTTCAGGGCGGCGGGCGTTGCCGAAGACGACGTGCGGCTCGTCATCGTGCGCAACTCGCCGTCGGCGAGGATCACGCCGTCGTTGCCCGGCCGCTAGCCGGCTACTTTCGTCACAACGGCCGCGCCGGCCTCCAGCGTGCGATGCACGGGACACTTGCCGGCGATTTCAATCAGCTTGTCGGCCAGCGCCGCGTCGACGCCCCCTTCGACGCTGATCGTGCGCTCGAACCGGTCGATTTTGCCGGTGCGACCCTCGACGGCCTCGCCGCAGTCGTGGCAATGCTCGACCGGCACCTTGCCATGGCTGACGCGGACGATCAGGCGGCCGAGCGAAAGCTTCCTGTGCTCGGCGTAGATGCGCAACGTCATGGATGTGCATGCCCCGAGAGCGATCGCCAGATAGTCGTAGGGGCTCGGGCCGCTGTCGAGACCGCCGACAGAAGCGGGCTCGTCGGCGAGCAGACGGTGGCGGCCCGAGGTCACGGTGTTTTGGAATCTGCCTGCGCCGCTCTCGGCGACGACGATGCCATCGTCGGTCGTGGTCTCCAGGTGCTCTTCAGGGAGGAAGCGCGATGCCCACGCGGCAATGACCTCGGCGGCATAGGCAGCGTCTTGTCGGTTGGAGAGGAGATGATCGGCGCTGTCGAGAGAAACGAAGCTCTTGGGATGCTTGGCCGCGGTGAAGATGGCCGTGGCATGCTCGATGCCGACCGTCTGATCAGTCGGCGCGTGCATCACGAGCAGCGCTTTGCGCAGGTTGGCGATGTGGTCTTTCAGCGCTTGCCCCCTTGCGTCCTCGACGAAGTCCCTGCGGATCGCGAAGGTGCGGTCGGCGAGCGTCACATTGGCGATGCCGTCGCGCTCGATCTGCTCCAGCTCCGCGTTGAAATGCTGCAGCACGTGGGCGACGTCGGACGGGGCTGCGATCGTCACCACGGCGGTGGCCTCGGGGACCCGGTGGGCGGCTGCGAGGATCGCGGCGCCGCCGAGCGAGTGGCCGACGAGCAACGTGGGTGCCGCGAACCGCGCGCGCAAATGATCCGCGGCGCGCACGAGGTCCTCGATGTTGGAGGAGAACGTGGTGTTCTCGAACTCGCCTTGCGACGATCCGAGCCCGGTGAAATCGAAGCGCAGGACAGCGATGCCGAGAGCGGCCAGCTTCGCAGCGATGTGCCGGGCGGCGATGACGTCCTTCGAGCAGGTGAAGCAGTGCGCGAACAACGCATAGGCGCGCACGGCGCCCCCCGGCAGATCCAGGCGCGCGGCGAGCTCGTGGCCGAGACTGCCGGCGAACGTGATGCGGATTGCGCTCGGTATCATGAGCATCTCCCTGTCCGCGGCCCTGACCGGATGCGTAGGCACGAGTATAGCCTGCCGCAGAACGCCCCGGCAGGTTCTCGGGACAGTCTGAATTGCTCTGAATCGACGCGGGGGGGCGGCCGGTCCTCATCCCTCGGGATGCCCGGTTGTGGCGCATGAGAGACATGCAGCGCCCGCTATTCGATCACCTCGTCGGCGCGCAGGAGAAGCGATGTCGGCACGTCGATGCCGATCGCCTTGGCGGTCTTGAGGTTGATGATGGTCTCGAATTTGGTCGCCCGCTCGACCGGCAGATCCGCCGGCTTGGCGCCTTTCAGAATCTTGTCGACGAACGTAGCGGCGCGCCGGAACATGTCGGGAAAGCTCACCCCATAGGCCATCAGGCCGCCGGCGACGGCGAAATCGATCCACCCGCACGAAGGCAGACGCTGCTTCAAAGCGAGCGCGGCCAGCGCCGGAGCGTTGGCGAGCAGCATCGCATCGTCGAAGACCACGAGGGCGCGAACGCGCTTCGCCGCCATGGCCGCAAAAGCGCCTTCGAGCTGGGCGGGTCCGCGTACGTCGAATTGATGAAGCTCCAGCTTGAGCGACTGTGCGACCTGAGTGACTTGCGGCAGGGCCGGCTCGTTCATTGGATTCGCCAAATTCAACAGGATGCCGACGTCCGTCAGGTCGGGCATGGTTTCCTTGAGCAACTCGAGCCGCTTCGCAAGGAGCTCCGGCTGGAAGAACGTCAATCCGGTCACGTTCCCGCCCGGCCGCGCGAGGCTGGACACGAGACCCGACCCCAAAGCATCGCCGACCACCGCCATGACGATGGGGATCGTGGAGGTGGCCTGCTTGGCGGCCATGCCCCCCGGCGTCCCATGCGTGACGATCACATCGACGCGCAGACCAATCAGCTCCGCGAACAGGGCTGGGAGCCGGTCATACTTGCCGTCCGCCCAACGGTACTCGATGACAACGTTGCGTCCCTCCTGATAGCCGAGATCGCGCAAGCCCGCGCGAAAGGCCTCCCGGCGCTTGGGCAGACTGTCAGCAGCGGTCAACCCGAGGAACCCGATCCGAAAGAGCCTCGCCGGCTGTTGCGCGTGCGCGGTGAGCGGCGAGACTGCCGCGCCGCCGAGAAGCAATATGAGCTCACGACGTCTCATCATGAGGAATTCCTACCGCCTGCTCGGCGAATAACTCGTTGGAGCTCTAAAAAATAGCATATTCACTGGCGGCGCAGGCAAAACATGCGCTCGAAACGGCGGGCTGGATGTCTGCGCCTGGCACTCAACGGCCGTGCCGGCAGCCGCGACCGATGTCTGCTTATCGAGGTATAGAGGGCTCGATGCGACGGTCGCTCCTGGTCTGTTCATGACCTGACCCACAGCAGACATTGCAGGCGCACAGCCGTTATTCAATCACCTCATCGGCGGTCGCGAGCAATGTCGGCGGCACCTCGATGCCGAGCGCCTCGGCGGTTTTGAGGTTGATCACCAGCTCAAATTTGGTGGATTGCATCACCGGCAGGTCGGCCGGCTTCTCGCCCTTGAGAATCCGGCCGGCGTAGATGCCGACCTGGCGATACGCACCCTGCTGGTCTCCTGCATAGCTCATCAGGCCGCCGACCACTGCGGCCTCCCGGCTGCTATAGACTGCCGGCAGCGCATGGCGAGCCGCCAACGCGACGATACGTTCGCGATGGGAGAACGTGAAAGTGCCGCCACCGACGAGCAGCGCACCGGCCCCGCGTTGGACGGACGTTGCAAAGGCTGCCTCGATGTCGCGGTCGCTGCCGACATCGAGAGTGATGAGTTGCTGCCCGATCGCTTGCGCCGCGGCTTGCACGTCTCTTCGCTCCGCCTCGGTTTCGGTCGTGTTCGGGGTTCACGAGCACTGCGATCGTCGTTGCCTTGGGCACGAGCTGGCGCAGCAGCTGCAGTCGCTTCGTCCCCAATACGCCGGCGAAAAAGCTCACGCCCGTGACATTGCCACCCGGCCGGTTGAAGCTGGCGACCAGGCCTTGCTCGACCGGGTCGCCGCCGGTCGCGAAAACGATCGGTACTGTCGTGGTTGCGGCCTTGGCTGCAAGCGCCGCAATACCGTTCGCGGCGATCACGGCCGGCGACCGGCGGATCAAGTCAGCCGCCAGAGCCCGCAGCCTGTCAGGATGACCCTCCGCTGAATGATATTCGACCGCAACGTTCTGGCCCTCGATATGGCCGGTTTCCTTCAAACCCTGGCGGAATGCAGTCACGAGCTGCGTTGCGTTGGCGAGCGACGTGCTCCGCAGAAATCCGAGCAGCGGCATCGCCGGTTGTTGCGCGCGCGCCGCGAGTGGCCAAGCGACCGCCGCGCCGCCGAGAAGTGTAATGAACTCGCGGCGTTTCATTCGAGCTGGGCCCTCAATTTACCTCAAGGTAGCACAGTCACACGGCGATGTCCGACCAATCGCTGACTCATCAATGTCCGTTTGTGGCACTCAACGGCCGTGCCGGCAGTCACCCTATATGTCCGCTGTTGAAGGTAGACCGGCTGTGCGATCTTGATGCCGGCTGGTCTTTGAATGACCCGTAAGCGGCATGCGGGCGTGCAGGCGGGTCGCGCCGAGATCGATGACGTCGACAGCACGATACCGACAGAAAGAGGCCCCGCTTGGCCGAAGCCGAGCGGGGCCAATGGAGAGTGAGTGCGTGTCAGTTCGTGGCCGCTGGCGGGGCTCGCTTCATTGTCACGTCGATTCGGCCGCCGGCGGTCGCGGTGGGATTGGTGAACTTGAGCTCATCGGCCGTGAGCGAGGTAATCGTCCGCTTCTGGTTTGCCGACTGATTTGGGAACGTCGTTACATCGATACGCAGTGCGATCGTCTTGGTCGGCTCGTCGACCGTGTAGGTTCCGGAGTAGGCAATCGCCCCGTCCACGAGGGCCTTGGCTTCCTCCGGTGTCGCCTTGGCTCGGTCGTTGGCGGCAATTTTCGGTAGATCGCCGCGCGCGAAGAGGACGAAGAAACGGCCATCCGCGCCGTAATAGGCGATGCCCTTGGGATTCGCACCGTACGCCTGGGCCTTGGTTCCGTCGGGAGCGGTCCGTTCCCAAGCGACGAGGTTCCAGCCTCCGACGAGTTGGTCTTTGAGCGGTTTTTGCTGGGCGACGGCGCTGCCTGGCAGCAACGCAAGGCCCAACGCCGTGATTGCAGTGATAGTGAGAATGTTACGCCGATTCATGGTGCTCTCCTCTGGCTATTTGAAAGTTCAGCCGCACGATGCCTGCGCGCGGATGTGCGGAATGCGGGCGCAGGCGGCCCTCCGCAAAACGAACCAAGGTCGATTTCCAGATTGAAATCGTGCCTGCCGATGGCACCGGATCTGCCTCTTGGGAGGAGCGGAGACTTCGGTACGTCCCCGTTTTTTGGGCAGCCCTTCGGACAAGCCTTGTGCTTGCCCGCGTACGCGGACGTGGGGATGCCGCAGGTCTAGAGCAATAGCCGTCGGCGAATTTATGTGCAGAAACCGCCGGCAGCGGCGCAGACTGTGCCTTCCGGCTTTTGGCACGGAAGAGACCTGCCAGCCACGCCGACCACCGCGCGGTAGCTGGTATCACAGCCCCTGCGTCTGCAGCCAGAATTCGAGCAGCGCCACCTGCCAAAGCTTCGAGTGACGCTTCGGGGTCAGCGTCGTCTCCGGATTGGCGAGGAGGTTGTCGACATAATCGCGCCGCCACAGCTCGCGCCGGCGCGCCGCCGGATCGTTCAAGATGTCGCGCACGAACGTGAGGAACGGGCCGCGCAGGTATTTCAAGGCGGGCACCGGGAAATAGCCTTTCGGCCGATCGATGACGGCGTCGGGAACGAGCCGGCGCGCCGCCTGCTTGAGGATGTACTTGCCGCCGCCACGGACCTTGAGGTCGGCCGGCATGCGCAGCGCGAGCTCCACGAGCTCATGGTCGAGGAACGGAACGCGCGCTTCCAGGCCCCACGCCATGGTCATGTTGTCGACGCGCTTGACCGGATCGTCGACCAGCATGATCTTGGTGTCGAGCCGGAGCGCCTTGTCGATCGGCGACGCGTCGGGGAGCCCGGCAAAGAAGCTCTCGACGAAGTCGCGACTGTAGTCGCCGTTCATGAAGCGCGGCGCAAGCGCCGTGCTCATCTCGTCGTGGTCGCGGTCGAAATAGACGCGCGCATACTCGGCGACCGGATCGTTCGCGCGCATCATGCGCGGATACCAATGATACCCGCCGAAGACCTCGTCCGCACCCTGACCGCTTTGCACGACCTTGATGTGCTTGGAGACCTCTTCCGACAGGAGATAGAAGCCGATGGCGTCGTGGCTCGTCATCGGCTCCGACATGGCGGCGACCGCGCTCGGGAGCGCCGAGAGCGCGCGCGCGGAATCGATGTGAATGCGATGATGGTCGGTGCCGAATGTCTGCGCGATCAGATCGGAATAGCGGAACTCGTCGCCCGCAAGATCGCCGACACGCTCGAAGCCGATGGAGAAGGTCTTCAGCTTGTTGCTGCCTGCGCCATTGCCGAACAGCGCGACGAGCAACGAGCTGTCGAGCCCGCCCGAGAGGAGCACGCCCACCGGCACGTCGGCCACGCGCCGCCGCTCGACGGCGGTCCGCAAGGACGCGAGGACGGCATCGCACCAATCCGCCTCGCGCATCCCGTCATTCGCCTCGGCGCGCGGCGGCGGCAGGCTCCAATAGATTTCTTCGCGCCATTGGCCGTTCGGCTCGATCATTCGAATGGTCGCGGGCGGCAACTTGCGCACGCCCTCGAGGATCGTCATCGGGGCCGGCACCACCGCGTGGAACGACATGTAGTGGTGCAGCGCGGCCGGATCGATCTCGGTGTCGATGCCGCCGGCCGCAAGCAGCGCCGGCAGGGTCGAGGCGAAACGCAGCGCCTTGCCGTTCTGGGCAAGGTACATGGGCTTGATGCCGAGCCGATCGCGCGCCAGCACGACGCGGCCGCTGTTGCGCTCGGCGATCGCGAACGCGAACATCCCGTGGAAGCGCTCGACGCAGCGCGGCCCCCAGGCGTGATAGGCCTTGAGGATCACCTCGGTATCGCCGGTGGAAAAGAAGCGATAGCCCTTGCCCCGCAACTCGCGGCGCAACTCGCGGAAATTGTAGATGCAGCCGTTGAAGACGATCGCGAGGCCAAGCTCCGGATCGACCATCGGTTGCTGCGACGTCAGGCTGAGGTCGAGAATGCTCAGGCGGCGATGGCCGAGCGCGATCCGGTCTTGCAGGAACAGCCCGCCGGCATCGGGCCCGCGCGGCGCGAGCGCCTGGTTCATGGCATCGACGGCCACCACGCTCGCCTGGCTGTCGTCGAACCGTATTTCGCCGCAGATTCCGCACATCTTCCTAACGACAACGCTTTGACGGCAGGCCGGGTTCGATGATTCATTCGCTCGCCCAAGGCTGCGATTTTGGGTTGATTCATGATCGGTCGCCACTCGAATGAATGACTTGGTCGGAATCGAAGGGGCATTGCGCTCGCTACGACGGGTTATCCGATCCTTTGCCGTCGATGTGCTGAGCGGCGCATATAAATTCGAGAGGAACCGCGGCCCAATTTTATATATGCGGTATATATGGGCCGTTTGGAAATGTGGCTGGCTTGGTCGATCTCTCCAACGAGCGACCTGCATTTCGGTATTGGAGATGCGCGGTATTGGAGATGCGCGCTAGCGCGACAGCTGCGCGGCAGAGCCGGCGCCTGCCGCCCTGTCGTATGGGACGCTGCCGGCTAAACAGAAGCAGCCCGATGCGCCCGCAGGAAGGAACGTATCTGGCGCACCGCCAGGGGAATCCGCTCCTTGGGTTCCTTCCACGGGAACATGCTCACTTCGGCCTTCGGCGCGAGCATCGCGGCCTCCATGGCGACGGCGTACGGATGCGCCGGGACATCATCCGGCAGGATCAGTACGGGCGTCTGGCAATTGCGCACGAAATCGCGCGTCACGGTAAAGACGAAGTCGGGGTTGGTGCGGTACATCCTGGTCAGGAATTTGTCGACCATCTCCATCGTGATGTCGGGCCGGCGGGCGACCAGCGCCGGGCCCCAGGTCTTCATATTGCCTTCGTAGAAATGGTCGCGCATCTCCGGGCGCGACCCGCTGGGCTGCGCCAGCACGGCCGCGACAATCCGATCAGGCGCCCGCCGCAACAGGTTCCAGATGAAGGGGCCGCCGATGCAGAAGCCCAGCACCATGAACTTGTCGATGCCCAGGTGATCCATCAGGCCGAGATGGTCGTCGGTGTATGCATCCCACGGCCGGTCGATCTCGAGCGGGCCGGAGGACTGGCCGCCATTGGCGTTGCGCAGGTCCGACGCGATGCAGCGGTACTCTCCCTTGAACTCCTCGATCGGGTTGAAGGGCGAGCTGCGGGTGAAGCCGGAGATCGTCGAGTTCAATCCTCCGCCGGCAATGAGCAACAACGGGAAGCCGGAACCGGCCTCCTCATAGTGGATGCGAACGGCGCCTTTTTCGTAGAAGGACATGGCAGCTCCTCCTTGCCCGGTCTGCTGAGCAAACACGCGTGGCGCTGCGGCCACCGCCGTCGCCGCGGCGCCGGTTGCCAGTATGTTGCGTCTGATCGGATCCATCATCGGCGCCCTCCTTGATCATTGTCGCAACCGTTGTAGCACAGGCTCTCCTGGCGCTGGAGGGCCGAATGCCCACTTGTGGCACGAAGGCGGCGCACGTCTCTCGGCCGATAGCAAATTCAAGTCAGCCGCAACCCTACGTCCGAGTCACGACCCGGCAGCGGTCGCTCCGGGCTACACCGCGCCCGCCAGGACGTCGCGAAGCTGCTCCAGCCCCTTGCGCAAGCTCAAGTCGTCGGTCGTGAAGGCGAGACGCACCATGCGCGCGGTGGCGGCGCCGAAGGTATCGCCGGGAACCACGGCAACACCGCGCTCGATCAGCAGCCGCTTGGCGAACGCCAAGTGCGTTCTCGGCGCCGCCGGGAATATCGACGAGGCCATAGAACGCGCCGCTCGGCCGCGCGGCGATCGCGCCGGTCGGTCCCAGCACGTCGAGGAACAGATCGCGGCGGCGCTCGAACAGGCGGCGGCCGTCCTCGACGACCGTCTGCGTGCCCGCGAGCGCCGCCTCGGCGGCGACCTGCGACGGCGTCGGCGCACAGGACACGATCGGCTCCTGCAGCTTGACCGCGAGCGGCGCAGCGGCCGGCGGAGCAATCAGCCAGCCGAGACGCCAACCCGTCATCGCATAGGATTTCGACGCGCCGCCGATGATGAAGACGCGATCGGTCGGGCGCGTGATCGAGAAACGAAACGTGGCGGCGGCCATCGAACACGATGTCCTCGTAGATCTCGTCGCTGACGATGTGGATTCCGGTGCGCTCGGCCAAGGCGCCGATGGCGGCGACGGTCTCGGCCGCAAACACCGCGCCGGTCGGATTGCCGGGCGAGTTGAGCAGGACTGCCTTGGTGCGCGGCCCGATGCGGCGCGCAATGTCGTCGGGATCCGGCACGAAGGCGGCTTTCGCCGAGAGCGGATAGCGGACCGGACGCGCGCCGGCGAGCACGGCGATCGCCTCATAGTTCGGCCAGCCGGGGTCCGGGATCAGCACCTCGTCACCGGCATCGAGGATCGACATCAGGGCGGTGTAGAGCGCCCCGATCGCGCCGACCGTGACGATGACGTGCTCCGGCCGAGATCGCCGCACGCGTGCGCGCGCGCATGCGGGCCGCGATCTGCTCGCGCAGCTCCGGCCGGCCGGCATTGCCGGTGTACTTGGTGGCGCCCGCGCGCACCGCGGCGAATGCCGCCGCGATGATGTGCTCGGGCGTTCCGAAATCAGGCTCGCCGACCTCCAGATGGATCACGTCGGCGCGCGACGCCGCCAGCGCCATGATCTCGCGAATGGCCGAGCGCGGCATGGCGTCGGCGCGGCGCGAGAGCTCGCGCGGATGACTCAATTTGGAGGAAGCGACGGTCATCGGACCAGCTCCTGCCGGGCGGGCTGATGTTGGAACAAGCGGCCCAGGCCCTTGCCCTCGATGCGGACGCCGCGCCGACCGAGCGCCGCCCAGAGGATCGCCTGATTGCAGCTCAGCAGCGGCCGGCCGGTGCTGTTCTCGATCGTCTCGATCGCATCGAAGGTCGGCAGGTCGGTCGCGAGCAGCACGATGGCGTCGGCTGCCGGCCGCGCGATCGAGGTCGCGAGATCGACGACGGCATTCGCGCTCACCTGCGGCACGTCGCGCACCGCCAGCACATCGAGGGTGGCGTCCGCCACCACGTCGAAGCCGACCTTGCGAAAGTAGGCGACGGCGAGCGGATGGATGGCGGCCGGATAGGGACTGCCGATCGCGAGACGCCGCGCGCCGATGGCGGCAAGCGCGCGCTCCATCGCCGTCCAGGCCGAGATGCACGGGCAGGGCGGTGGCGCGCGCGATCGCCTCGGTGCGCTCCTTGTTCCAGCCCTCGCGCATGATGAAGGTCGTCACCATGTCGGCATAGACGATGAGGTCGACGCCGGTTGCCATCAGCTCATCGACGGCGCGCGTGACCTGTGCCTCCATCGCTTCGATCGCCTGCGGGGTCAGGTTGCCGCGCACGAGAATGCGCGCCACGTGCAAGCGCCACGCCGGCCGGCAGGCGCGGCCAGAGCTCCGGCTCGAGCACGCTGTTATTGGCCGGGAGCACGACGCCGAGCTTGTGCTGAATGCCGCGCACGGAGGATGCTCCGTTCTGCTCAGGCTCGCCGCTCGACGCGCGCGGAGAGAAATCGGCCGGCCGGCGGTCGTGCGGCAAGCTTGCCGTCCTCGGCGATAACCTCGCCGCGGAGCACGGTCAATACCGGCCGTCCGCGCAACACCGTTCCCTCGAACGGCGAGCGCGCCGCCCGTGAGTGAATGGCGTCCGGGGTGACGTGCAACGAGGCGTCCGGGTCGACCAGCACGAGATCGGCATCGGCGCCGACGGCGATGCGACCTTTGCGGTCGGCGAGGCCGAAGACCTGCGCGGGGCGCTCGGCCAGGAGCGCCGCGACCTGCGGATAGCCGATGATGCGGCGCGCCGCGAGATCGAGCGCGGCGGCGGCGAACGTGTCCAATCCCGGCGTCCCGCTCGGGCACGACCACGGATCGGTCGCGTTCTTCTCGGCGACCGCATGCGGAGCATGATCGGAGCCGATGAAATCGACCGTGCCGGCGGCCGCGGCCTGCTGCGCGGCGGCAACGTCGGCGGCGGAGCGCAGCGGCGGCAGCATCTGCGCATAGGGACCGAGGCGCGCGAGCGTGCTGGTGTCGAGGTGCAGGTGATGCGGGGTGACCTCGACCCGGATGGCGTCCTTTGGCGCCCCGGTCTTGGCGGCGGCGACGATCTCGAAACCCTGCGCGGTCGATACCTGTCGGATGATGACGCTGGCATCGGTGGCGCGGCGCGCTTCGACGAGCTGCACGAGGCCAAGCGTTTCGCTCTCGGGCGGCCGGCTTTCGGCAAAGGCCGGGAAATCCGTGCGGCCGGCCGCGCGCAGCCGGGCAAGGGCGGCATCGATGACCGTTTGATTGCCGCAATAGACCCCGACCCGCGCGCCAAGCTCGGCCGCGTGCGCCAGCATCTGCCAGGAGCAGGGCGTCGTTCACGTAGGCCTCACCCGGCGGGCCGTCGGCCAGCATGGTCTCGAACGACACCGCGCCCGCATCCCAGAGCGCGGCCATCGCGTGGTGATTGCCCGGATGAACCGCCGCCTGCAGCGCAAAGTCGACGTAGGAGGCGCGTTCGCCGGCGCTCCGGGCGAGATCGAAGCCGCCACCGAGTCGATCGGCGGCCTGGTGTTGGGCATGCACATCACCGTGGTGACGCCGCCGATCGCGGCGGCCGTGCTGCCGCTCGCGAAGTCCTCCTTTTGCGGCTGGCCGGGGTCGCGCATGTGGACGTGCGCGTCGACGAAACCGGCAAACAGCATGCGGCCGCGCGCATCGATGACGGTGTCGGCCGTCGCCTTGTCGTTGCCGCCCAGGCGCGCCGCGATCCGGCCGTCCGCCGTAACGATGCCGCCGTCCGCGACGCCGTCGCCGGTCACGACTCGGGCGTTGTGGATGCACAGGGTCGACGAGGCCATCGCGTTCACGCGGTCCCGAGCAGGCGATCAACCGCCCGCGCCATGACCCGTGCGCCGGCAATAATGTCGGCGGCGCGGGTATCCTCGCTGACGTCGTGGCTGCGACCGGCAATCGATGGGACGAACAGCATGCCCGCGGGAATCCGCCGGGCCAGCACCATCGCATCGTGTCCGGCGCCGCTCGACAGGCGCATGGCGCCGACCCCGAGGTCCTGGGCGGCGGCCTCGAAGGCGTCGGCAATGCTGGCCGTCAACGGCGTCGCCGGGATCAGCGCGGTCGGATCGACGGTGATCGGCAAACCGCTGGCGCGGGAATGGTCGGCGGCGAGCGAGCGCATTTCCGCCTCCAGCTGGTCGAGCAACGTTCTCCTGCACGTCGCGGAACTCGAGCATGAAAGCCGCCTCCGCCGGCACCACATTGGCGGCGCCCGGCTGAAAGGCGACGTGGCCGATGTTCCAGACCGTGTCCGGGCCGCGCGCGGCCTGCAGCCGATCGAGCATGGCGACCGCAAGCCGCAAAGCGGCAGCGCCGGCATCCCGGCGCAACTCCAGCGGCGTCGTGCCGGCATGATCGGCGCGGCCCTCGACCACGATGCGGAAACGGCGGATGCCCGACGATCGCCGTCACGATGCCGATCGGCAGGCCCTTCGCCTCCAGCCTGGGCCCCTGCTCGATATGGGCTTCGAGGAAGGCCAGCGTGCGTCGTGCATCGAGCCTGGCGATCGGCTGCTCACGAATTGCGGCGGCGGCCAGCGCATCGCCGAGGCGGCGGCCATCGAGCGCCTGCTTTTCCGCAAGCGGCGCGGGGTCGGTGATCTCGCCGACAAAGCCGCGCGAGCCGAGCAACGGCACGAAGGTCCCTTCCTCGTCCTGAAAGGACACCACGTCGACCCGGGCGCGCGTCGGCACCCAGCGCTTGCGACGCGCGCGGTCGCGATCTCGAGCGCATAGCCGACGCCCAGCGCCCCGTCCAGCCACCCGCCATGCGGCACCGTGTCGGTGTGCGACCCGATGAGGATCACCGGCGCATCGCCGGGTGCGCGCCCAAACACGGTGCCGAACCGGTCGATGCTCGCGTCGTAGCCGATGCCGGCGAGTTGCCCGCGCAGCCACAAGCGCGCGTCCAGGTCGGCCTGGGTCAGAGCCGGGCGGTGCACGCCGGTGCCGTCGCGACCGAAGTTGCGCAACGTTTCGAGGGTCGAAAGCAGGCGGTCGGGTTGAATCTGCGTCATGGTTTTGAGCGATCTCAGAATCTGAGCCGGGTCGCCGCCGATGTCCAGCACGGTTCCGATCTGCGCCTCGATCGCACGGGCTTCGATCCGCTGCGCGGTCCAGATGTCCTGGATCGGAACGCCGATCGATTTGTAATAGGTGATCTCGTCCGCACTTTCACGCCCGCGGCGCCGGCCGGCGACCACTTCGGCGATCTCGGCGACGTCGCTCTCGCGCAAGGCGCCTTCGCGCAGAGGGATCTGCAGGTCGCCGGCATGCGCGAGACAGTCGGCGCGGCTGTCGATCACGCGCTTCCCGGCGCGCGCGATCGTCTCGCTGTCGACCTCGCGGGCGTCCGCGCGATTGGCGCCGACGGCAGCCACGAAGGTGCCGGGCCGCAGCGCCGCGCCATGCAGGACCGGCTGCGTCGCCGTGGTGGCACAGACCACGATATCGGCCGCGGCGACGGCCGCATCCGCGTCGGCCGCCAGCTCGACATCGCGCGCAATGTCACCGCCCTGGCCGCGCGCCCAGCGCACGAATGCCTCCGCCCGCGGGCGCGATCGCGCAATGACGCGCACGCGCTCGAGCGGGTGCGTCGCGGCGAGCGCAACGAGCTGATTGCGCGCCACGCGACCGGCGCCGAACAGCACCAGCGATGAGCTCTCCGCGCGCGCGAGATGGCGGGCCGCCAGCGCCGTGCCGGCGCCGGTGCGGACATCCGTGAGATAAGCGCCTTCCATGACCGTGCGCGGCAAACCCGTCCGACCGCAGAACAGCACGACCAGGGCCGACATGCGCGGGACCGTTCGGTCGTCGTTGTCGAGAAAATCGGAGACCACCTTGATGCCGAAGCCGCCGGCGTTCTTGAGATAGCTGGGGTTGAATATGGTCACGGCCGGCGGCGTCTCGCTGGTGACGAAGCTGCGCAGGCCTTCGACCGTCTGCTTGGCCGCCAGCAGCGCGAAGGCCTCCGCCTGCGCTTCCACGGCGTCGCCGATGTCGAGGCAGCGCCGAACGTCGGACTCGCTGAGAATGCGCAGCTTCACGGAGCCCTCCGCAGCCTCGTTGGCAGTCGAACCGATCCGCTGTCATTCCGGGACGGCGCGTAAGCGCCGGGCCTCGAAGAATCCATGACCACTGCCGTCGGGATTATGGACTCCGGGCTCGCGGGCCAGACGGGCCGTCGCCCCGAGACTGACAGCGAGAGCGATCGGCGCAGGTGACGATGCGTCGACTATAGCGGCGTGTACAGATTGAGCACATAGGGGACGAGGTAGACGATCCACGGAACGAACGCGATCACGACCGCAACCGCCATCATGGTGGCGAGATAGGGCAGCAGATGCCGGCTGGTCTCCCCGATGGTCGCGCCCGACAGCCCCAGCACGATGTAGAGGCCGACGCCGAACGGCGGCAGAAACAGCGCCACGCCCATCACCGTCGTCATCAGGATTCCGTAGTGAATGAGGTCGATCCCGAGCTGCTGGGCGATCGGCACGAACACCGGCATGATCATGAGCATCCCCGGCAGGCCGTCGAGCAATGCGAAGAGCGGCAGGAACACGATGATCGACATGATCAGGAACACAGCCTTGCCGCCGCCGATCGACTGGATCGCGGCGGCGAGGCTGGACGGCACCCCGCTCACCGTCATCAGCCAGGCGAAGATGTTGGCGCCGCCGATCAGCAGCATCACGATGCCCGAGGTCACGCCGGTGCGCACGAACGCGCGCAGGAGGTAGGCGAAGCTGATCTCGCGATAGATCGCCATGCCGACGATGATGGCGTAGATGACGGCGACCACGGCGGCTTCGGTCGGCGTGAACACGCCGCCCAGAATTCCGCCGAAGATGATGACCGGCAGCAGCAGCGCCCATGATGCCGCGGCGAGGGCCTTTCGCCGCTCGCTCCAGGGCACGCGCGGGTCGGCGGTCAGGCCGAGACGTTTGGCGTCGAAGCGCAGATGGAGCATGAGCGCCGCCGTCATGATGAAGGCCGGCAGGAAGCCGGCGGCGAACAGCGTGGCGATCGAGGTATTGGTGATGCTGCCGTAGACCACCATGGTCAGGCAGGGCGGCACCAGGATGCCCATGCCGGCGGCGGCGGCGACGATCGCGCCGGCGTGGGCGCCGCTGTAGCCCTGGCGTTTCATCGATGGGATCATCACCGAGCCGACGGCGGCGGCATCGGCATTGGTCGAGCCGGAGATGCCGGAGAAGAAGATCATCGCGATCATCACCACGTTGCCGAGGCCGCCGCGGATATGTCCGACCAGGACGCGCGCGAGCGTCACCAGCCGCTGCGAGATGCCGCCGGTCTCCATCAATTCGCCGGCCAGAATGAAGAACGGAATGGCGAGCAGCGAAAAGTTGTCGATGCCGCCGAACATCCGGCTCGCGACGATCCGCAACGGGGCGCCCTCATAGAGCCACAGACCCACCAGCGCCGCGGCGCCGAGCGCGAAGGCGATCGGAACGCCGACAACGATGAAGACAGCAAACAGGACGAGCGCCGGCGTCACCTCGGCAGCCCGCGCACGTCGAGAATATGGACGGTGGGCGCGCGGATGACATGGACGGCGATGTGAAAGAGCATGAGGCCCGCGCCGACCGGCAGCGCCAGATAGGCCCATTGCATGCGCATCTGGAACGTCATGGCGAATTGCATGGAGGCGAGGCGGGTCTCGTCGATCCCGGTCTTGAGCAGGACGACGAGAAACACGACCATGACCAGGGTCACCAGCGGGCCCAGGACCGGCTTCAGCTTCGGCAGCGGGCGAATCAGCAGATCGAGGCCGAAGTGAGCGCCCTCGCGCAGCGCCAGCGCGGCGCCGATCATGGACACCCAGACGAACAGGTAGCGCGCGGCCTCCTCCGACCAGATCAGAGGATCACCCAGCAGGTATCGGGTGATCACCTGGGCGAACGTCACCGCCGTCAGCAGCGCCACCAGCACGACGATGGCGGCGGTCTCGGCTAGCGCAACCCAATGATCCAAGCGGCTTGCGATCGCTCGCAGCCGCATCATTTCGCCGCCCCGACCACCTTGCCGACGAGATCGGGACCGAGACGCTCGGACGAGCTCCTTGTAGGTCTGCTGTCCGACCGCGATGAACGGCGCCAGGTCGGGCTTGGTGATGTTGATGCCGGCGGCGCGGATATCGTCCAGCGCCTTGGCATCGCGCTTTGCGCGCTCGGCGATGACCGTGGCGCGCCCTTCCAGCGAGGCCTTCCTGATCACCTCCTGGAGGTCGGCCGGGATGCGCTGCCAGACGCGCTCGCTGATGTAGAACGTGTTGGCCAGCATCATGTGCTGGGTGATCGCGAGATTCCTCGCCACTTCCATGTGCTTGGTGGTCATGTAGGTCACCGAGTCGTTCTCGGCGCCGTCGATGACGCCCTGCTGCAGCGCGGTGTAGACCTCGCCGAAGGCCATCGGGGTCGGCGCCGCCCCGAGCGCACGGAACAAAGCGATATAGGACGGACTCGGAATGACCCGCAGCTTCTGGCCCTTCAGGTCGGCCACTGCGTTGATCGCCTTGGCGCGCGTGTAGACGTTGCGGAAGGTCACCTCCCACACGTGCACCACGTGAAAGCCCGCAGCGGCTGCCGGCCGCGCCAGCTCCTGCTCGAACACCGGACTGTCGAACAGCCGATAGGCGGTGTCCTGGTCCTTCGCGAGGTAAGGCAGGTCGATGGCGCCGAACTGCGGCACGAAGTTCGTGAGCGTCGCGGTGGCTTCGAGCACGCCGTCGACGATGCCCGCCTGCACGTTCTGCAGGACCTCGCGCTGACCGCCGAGCTGGCTCGACGGGTAGAGCGCGATCTTCAACCGGCCCTTGCTCTCGCGCTCGACGATCTCCGCCATGCGGCGGCCGCCGACCATGAGCGGATGCTGCGCGTCGAGCACGCATGCGATCTTGAGGGTCTGGGCATCCTGCGCGGCCGCTGATCCGGCGAACGCTGCGGCAATGACAAGGGCGACGAACGCGCCTGCTCGGTTTCTCATGGTCGGCTTCCCCCTGGTTCGGGTGTTCGCATGCCACGCCGGGCCTGCAAGCAAAGCAATCTCCATGCAGCGGCGGGCACGCTCATCCTAGCAAGGATTGTGCCGTTCAATGCATGGGCCGCGCTGCGCTTTCGCCGTGCCCGCAGGGAACGGTTCAATCGTCGGCGTTCCCCACATAGCGGTTGAGGCCGATGTCGACCTCCCAGGTCCGGCGCTGGGCCTCGAGCAGATACGGCAGCATGGCATCGTTGCGCTTGGTGACCGCCTCGATGTCCTTGCGCAGGACCTTCATCAGACCGGCGACCTCCTCGCGCAGGGCGCGCTCGTCGATGGTGGTGATCTTGCGGTCGGCAACGACCACCCGTCCATCGACGATGACCGTTTCCACGCCCCGCCCGCCTTCGGTGAACACGACCTGCCGCGCGACGCTGTTGAGCGGAACGAATGACGGGTCGGTCAGATCGACGATGAAGAGATCGGCCGCCATGCCCGGCCGCAATGCGCCGATGCGGTCCTGCAATCCCGCGGTGCGTGCGCCGCCGACCGTCGCCGCCCTGATGGCGTCCGCGGCCGTCGGCGGTCCGGGCTCCGGATTGGTGACCGCCGCGAGCCCGGCGAACAGCTTCATGCTCTGGAACATGTTCTGCGAATCGCTGCAGCTGCAATTGTCGCAGCCGAGCGCAACGCTGACGCCCTTTCGCACATAGGTGCGGATGGGGGCGACGCCGCTGCGCGTCTTCAGGTTCCCGACCGGGTTGAGAACGACGTTGGTGCCGCCTTCCGCGATCGCGTCGATCTCCTTGGGCGTCATCCAGACGCTGTGCGCGAGGCTCGTTCGCGGCGTCAGCAGCCCGACCCGCTTGAGATAGTTGATCAGCGAGCCGTCGTCCGACCCGTGGGTCTGGCGCGCGATCAGCGTCATCGGGCGCGACTCGTAGATGTGGGTGTAGACCGGCACGTTTTCCGCATCGGACAGCTCGGCCAGCTTGGTCAGGATGCCGGGCGTGCACCGTTCCGGGCTGGCCGGCCCGAGCGCCAGGGTCAGCCGGGGATGCCGATCGCGCTGCGAGACCACGATGTCGCGCAGGAGACGTGGCAGATCGACGCCCTTGAAGGGCTCGACCGAGCCGGCGAGCGAAGCGCGTTGCTCCGGCGGCGCTACCTCATTCCAGAAGGGAACCGACTCCGCGCCCACCTGTGTCGGCGAATTGCAGCGCGAACACGCAGCGGATGCCGATGTCCTCGTAGGCCTGGAGGATGGCCTCGAGGTGCTCTTCGTCGAACGGATAGATCGTGCACAGGTCCTGGACCGTCGTCATTCCGCTGCGCAGGCATTCGAGCGCGCCGAGCAACGTGCGTGCGCGGATTTCCGCGGTGCTGCGTTTCGGATAGCTCGGGGGCAGCGCGCTCAGCAGCCACATCTCGAGCGGGATCGTCTCGAAACAGCCCTTGAGCAGAACGTCGTGCGAATGATAGTGCGCGTTGACGAAGCCCGGCATCAGCAGCTTGTCGGTCGCGTCGATCGTCTGGTCGATCGCGCGTGCGCCAAGCTCGGCGATCGGCTCTCGTCGCTCGACCGCCAGCGCGATGCCGGGCCGAACGGCCGCGATCATGCCGTCGACGATCAGCAGATCGGCGATCGGGGGCAGGTCGACGTTGCCGTCCTGATCGTAAACGCGGCCGTTGCGAATGAGAATGACGCCGCGCGTCTCCGTGGTAGCCATTGAGATGTCCTTCGGGGAGAGAGCAACTTCGAGGCGAGCCAGCCCTGAGCACGCAGTGCGAAGAGCGCACCGAACGACGCATTATTTGGACCATCCCCGCCGTCCGGTCAAACCTCCGGACGGTCGCTCCAGCAGTCATCTTCGTTCGGAGCATCGGCGCGATGCCACGCTGCGATGGTTTGCTCCACACATGGGACTCTTGAATTTGCGTCCGGTATCGATGCATCCGGAAGCGGGTGGACGTGCTGCCTCGACCACCTCGACCGCGGATGAGCCGGAACAGACGCCTGCACGACTATGCGCGGCCGACGACCTTGCCGATCACCGCGCCGGCGCGATCGGGCGCGTCGTCGCCGGTCCAGACGACGTAACGGTCGGGACGCACGAGGACGAGGCGCAACTCGTAGACGCTGCGCCCATCGCGATAGGTGTCGCGTATGACTTTCAGCGGCACGCTCAGCGATGCTTGCCGCCTGCTCGAACGCCGAGACCGCTGCGTCTGGCACATCGAACGCCAGCAGGCTGAAACCGGTGCCGAGCTCCTCGAACACGTTGCGTCCGGAGGACAGCAGCTGCGGCGGGAGGTGATGGCCGGCTCTGGCCTTGAACGTGTGGGTACCGCGGGCGCTGCAGACACCATTCGGTGGGCCGAAGATCACCGAGGAGCCCTCGTAGTGCGGCTCATAGGTCAGCACGCGCGGGGCGGCGGCGGCCGCGTGCTCCTTCCAGGCCTGCTCGAATTCCGCCCGATCGCGTTCCGGGCTGTAGCGATCGAAGAATTCCCGGTCCCTTTGGATGCCGGCGGCAATGAAATCTTCCGCCGTTTCGTGGAAAACCGGGCGCCGCTCCTCGCTGTACGACCGCAGCAGGGCGTCGCTTCCCCAACCCTCGAGCCTGGCGGCCAGCTTCCAGCCGAGGTTGGCCACATCGTCCAGTCCGTTGTTGAGGCCGTAGGCCCCATAGGGCGGATGGCTGTGGGCGGCATCGCCCGCAATGAAGACACGGCCCACCTGGTATTTGTCGGCGACCGCAATGCGCAGATCCCAGAATCCCACATAGTCGAGCTCGCACGCGAACTCGAATCCCGCGGCTTGCTGCAACAGGCCGTGAAAGTCGTAGTTGTCCTTGGTGGTATCGGCCGGGACCGGGGCGTGAAAGAAAAACTCCTCGCCGACGTCGACCCGGCCGAAGAAGCGCCAATAGCCCTTCAAATCCGGGTGCATGACGCGATAGGTGGAGCGCGCCGGAAAGCGCTTCAGCCGTTCGTGGAGCTCACGCGAGCGGAACACGGCCAGCACCATGAGCTGGTCGAAATCCGCGCCGCCGCGCGCGATGCCGATTTGCCGGCGGACGGTGGAGTGACTGCCGTCGCACCCCACCACATAGTCGGCTTCCAGGACCTCGCGTCCGGCGCCGTCGTCCTCGACGATGGCGACGCGCGCGCCGCCGGCGTCCTGCTCGACCGTCTGCGCCGACCAACCGACGCGGCTGTCGACGTTGCGGAGTCCCGCCATCCGCGCCCGCAGGACACGTTCGGTCTGGTACTGGGGCAAGCGTTCGTTGTCCTGGAAGTAATAGGAATTGACGATCTCCCGCAGCGGCGGCGCGTACCAGTACTCGCCGGTCAGGTCGCGGTAGGCGACGATTTCGTTCATGGGATATTCGGGCGGCAGGACGCGCGCGGCACGCAGCTCGTCGGCGATGCCCCAGAAATAGAAGTGCTCCACCGAGCGCTGCGTCAGATTCTGTCCTTTCGGAATCCGCTGCGGCTCGATCCGGCGTTCCACCAGGGCGCAGGCTATTCCGCGCAGCCCAAGGTCGACCGCCAGTGCCACGCCGACTGGGCCTCCGCCCACGATGACGACCTGGTGCCGTTTGGTCATTCACGTCCGCCTCGGAGCCGCATCACTCCGGCTTGATACCCGCGCCCTTGATGATCGGCCACCATTTTTCGATCCCGGCCCGCAGCAGGGCGGCGAGCGCCGCCGGCGTCTGCTGCTCGCGCGGGAAAATCTCCTGGCCGAGATCGATGAGCCGCGCGCGCACCGCGGGATCGGCCAAGGTGTCCACGACCGCCGCATTGAGCCTGGCGACGATGGCCGCCGGGGTGCCCTTGGGGGCAAAAAACCCCTGCCAGTTCTCGACGTAGAACCCGGGCAGGCCGGCCTCGTCCACCGTCGGGATGTCGGGCGCCGCCGCCAGGCGGCGCTTGGCCGTGACGGCAAAGGCCTTGATGCGGTCGGCCCGCACTTGCGGCAATGTGTTGGCTGCCGGATCGATCATCATGTCGATCTGTCCGGCAACCAGGTCCTGCATGGCCGGGCCGGCGCCGCGATAAGGCACCTGCGTAAAGCGCGTGCCGGAGATCTGCTGAAAGAATATGCCGGCGATATGCGACGTCGCGGCCACGCCGCCGGTCCCCTGCGATGCCTTGTGCGGGTTCGCCTTCAGCCAGGCGATGAATTCCCGCAGGTCGTTCGCAGCGATGGCTTTCCTGGCGACGATCAGGAGCGGCCCGTTGGCGATCGGCGAGATCGGCTGGAAATCTTGCTCGACGTCGAACGGGAGCTTGAAGATGGCGCCGTTGAAGACGTGCGTGGGCGTGCTGCCGTGGCTGATGGTGTAGCCGTCGGGCAGCGCACGCGCGACGCGCCCGAGCGCCAAAGTGCCCGACGCGCCGGCCACGTTCTCGATGATGACCGGTTGACCAAGCGACACCCGCATGCGCTCGGCCAGGATGCGCCCGATCGTGTCGAGCGGCCCGCCCGCGGCAAACGGCTCGATGATGGTGATCGGGCGCGACGGATAGGCTTGCGCCCGCGCGCTGACGCGAGACCGCCGGCCAGGCGGCGGCAGCTGTTGCCAGACGCAGAAATCGACGGCGCGGAAGGTTCATCGGCGTACCCTTCGCGCACCTCAGGGGCGTTTTGACACCCGTCTTCGCGGGCTATGGACGCGCGTGAACGCCCTTGGCGTCTACGCCGACTTGCGCAACGGCGGCAGCTCCGCGGCCGACGACAGCGCCGGCTCGGACGGCGCGCGCAATTTGGTCGAGTAGTACGACGCGTTCTGCTCGCCGCGCAGCGCCTCGCGGGTGAACTGGATCAGGTGATGGGCGATGAAGCCCATGCCGAGCACCGCGTCGATCTGGCCGCGGCGCATGGCGTGGCGGGCGGCGCGCCAGAACGGCTTGCGGTAATCCGACAGGATGCCGATGTGCAGCATCACGCGGAACGCCAGCACCAGCGCGCCCGACAGGTTGGCCCAGTTGAGCTTGCCGCGCGCCGGCGGGATCATCCGGTTGACGTAGGTCGAGTCGACCTGGTGGTGGAAGCGCGCGAACAGGCGCTCCGGATCGTTGGCGTAGGCGATGCAGCGCCGCCACATCGCCACCACCTCGTCGTAGGGCCGCAGGAACCGCACGTTGCTTTCGAGCGTCGGGTCATCGGCGATGCGATCGGCCTTGGCGAGCCGGTCCCACAGCGGCGTCTTCGGCAGCGCCTGCAGCAGGTTGATGGTCAGCATCGGGATCTGCGAGACGTCGATGAAGTCCTTGAGCCGGCTCTCGGTGTCGTCGGTATCGGTGTCGAGCCCCAGAATGATGCCCGACGTGACCTCCAGCCCATAGTCGTTGAGCGTCTTGATCGACGCCATCATCGGCACCGAGTTGTTCTGGTCCTTGCGCATCGCCTTGAGCGCATCGGCCTCCGGCGTCTCGATGCCGACGAACAGGCCGAGGAACGAGGCTTCGCGCATCAGCGCCAGGATTTCCGGCTGCTTGGCGATGTTGAGCGTCGCCTCGCAGGCGAACTGCAGCGGATAGCCGTGCTGCTTCTGCCACGCCACCAGGTGCGGCAGCATGTCCTTGGCGGCCTTGCGGTTGCCGATGAAATTGTCATCGACGAAATAGACCACCGGCGGATGCCCCTTCTGCTGGCGCATGGCATCGAGCTCGGCGGTGACCTGTTGCGCCGTCTTCAGGCGCGGCTGCCGGCCGTAGAGGTTGGGGATGTCGCAGAACTCGCAGAGATACGGGCAGCCGCTCGAGAACTGCAACGTCAGCATCAGGTAGCTCTTGAGCGGGATGAGATCGTAGGCGGGGATCGGGAACTGCTGCAGCGGCAGCCGCTCCTTGGTCTCGAACCGCATCTGCGCGCCCGGCCGCGCCACGCTCTCGTCGAGCAGCGCGATGATCGCATCGGTGGCGTCGCCCATCTCGCCGATGTGGAGATAGTCGATGTCCGGATACATTTCGGGCGAGGCCGAGGCCGAAGGGCCGCCCAGCATCACGACCTTGCCGGCCGCGTGCGCGCGCTCGGTGATGTCGTGGACCTGCGGCGCCTGCACGTGCATGCCGCTGACCACCACGACGTCGGCCCATTCGAGCTCGGCGGGCTTGGCCTTGCGGATGTTCTCGTCGACGAAGCGGACCGTCCACCCCTCCGGCATATAGGCGGCGATCAGCAGGAGGCCCTGCGGCGGCATGAAGGCGCGCACGCCTTTCATCAACCGGTAGGCGTGGTTGAAGGTGCCGAAGGCGGGGGTGTAATGCGGAAACACGCACAAGACCCGACGCCGGCTCTTGACTGGGTTCGAGTAGCGCACGCGGCCTCCGATCTGCTCGAGCCCCATGGTCGCCTCCCCCGGGCCGGGGTGCAAGGGGCGATTCCAAGACCAATGATTCTAAAACCGATAATAGCGCATTGCGTCTTTCGACTTGGTGACTATATTCCCGGCGCAAGCGGGCCCCGGCGGCCCGCGATTGGTTTTTTTGACCGCAACTTTGGTTCCTTGAACGCATATGAAGCTCCGCAACGTCGGCATCATCGCGCACGTCGATCACGGCAAGACCACCCTGGTCGACCGGCTGCTGCACCAATCGGGCTCCTTCCGCGAGAATCAGCGGGTGGCCGAGCGCGCCATGGATTCCAACGACCTCGAGCGCGAGCGCGGCATCACCATCCTCGCCAAGGTCACCTCGATCCACTGGAACGACACCCGCATCAACATCGTCGACACCCCCGGCCATGCCGATTTCGGCGGCGAGGTCGAGCGCATCCTCAACATGGTGGACGGCGCGCTGGTGCTGGTCGACGCCGCCGAGGGGCCGCTGCCACAGACCAAGTTCGTGGTGTCGAAGGCGCTCAAGGTCGGGCTCAAGCCGATCGTGATCATCAACAAGGTCGATCGATCGGACGCGCGGCCGTCGGTGGTGGTGAACGAGGTGTTCGACCTGTTCGCCGCGCTCGACGCCAGCGAGGAGCAGCTCGATTTCCCGATCCTCTACGGCTCCGCCAAGGAAGGCTGGATGGCGGCGACGCCCGAGGGCCCGAAGGATCAGGGCATGGCGCCGCTGTTCGATCTGGTGCTCCGCCACGTCGCGCCGCCGCTGGTCGAGGACGGCCCGTTCCGCATGCTCGGCACCATCCTGGAGGCCAATCCCTATCTCGGCCGCATCGTCACCGGGCGCATCCGCTCGGGCTCCGTGAAACCGAACCAGATCGTCAAGGTGCTCGACCGCAACGGTCATCTGATCGAGGAAGGCCGCCTGACCAAGGTGCTCGCCTTCCGCGGCCTGGATCGGACCGGCGTCGAGGAAGCGTCTGCCGGCGACATCGTGGCGATCGCCGGGCTCCCGGAGGCGACGGTGTCGCACACCATCTGCGCCCCGGAAGTGACGTTCCCGCTGCCGGCGCAGCCGATCGATCCGCCGACCCTGGCGATGACCTTCCGCATCAACGATTCGCCGCTCGCCGGCACCGAGGGCGACAAGGTGCAGAGCCGGGTGATCCGCGAGCGGCTGCTTGCGCGAGGCCGAGGGCAACGTCGCGCTGCGGATCGGCGAGTCGACCGAGAAGGATTCGATGGAGGTCGCCGGCCGCGGCGAGCTGCAGCTCGGCATTCTGATCGAGACCATGCGGCGCGAAGGCTTCGAGCTCTCGGTGTCACGCCCGAAGGTGCTGTTCGAGCGCAACATCGCCGGCGATATCCTCGAGCCGATCGAGGAGGTCGTCATCGACGTCGACGAGGAGCATGCCGGCATCGTGGTGCAGAAGCTCGCCGAGCGCAAAGCCGAGATGACCGAGATGCGCCCGTCGGGCGGCGGGCGCGTGCGGCTCGTCTTCCTACGCGCCGACGCGCGGGCTGATCGGCTACCAGGGCGAGCTGCTCACCGACACCCGCGGCACCGCGGTGATGAACCGCTTGTTCCATTCCTATGGGCCGTACCGCGGCGAGATCGTCGGCCGCCGCAATGGCGTGCTGATCGCCAACGACGCCGGCGACGCGGTCGCCTATGCGCTGTGGAACCTGGAGGACCGCGGGCCGATGATGATCGAGCCGGGCTGGAAGGTCTATCGCGGCATGATCGTCGGCGAGCACACCCGCGGCAACGACCTCGAGGTGAACGTGCTCAAGGGCAAGAAGCTCACCAACATCCGCACGCACTCGAAGGACGAGGCGGTGCGGCTGATCCCGCCGATCCAGATGACCCTGGAGAAGGCGCTCGCCTATGTCGAGGACGACGAATTGGTCGAGGTGACGCCGAAGTCGATCCGGCTGCGCAAGAAGCTGCTCGATCCGAACGACCGCAAGCGGGAAGAGCGGCGCAAAGAGGCCGAGCGGGTGTGATATTCTCCGGGCCGACGGGCGGGCGGCCACGGAGGTAAGGCCATGCATATCGACGCAACTCCCGCCGAGGCGCAAACCATCCTCGCGGCGATGCTCGCGGTCGCCAAGGCGGGGCCGACGGTCACCGATGCCGACCGCGCCAGCATCGTGGCGGCGGCGCGCTACATCTTCAAGCTCACGCTGCCTCCCGACCTCGCCGGCCTGGCGCCCGCCAAGCCGGACGAGCTCGAGGCGCTCGCCGCCAAGCCCGATCTCGCCACCGAGGCGGTTCGCTTCGCCACCGTGATGGCGTTCGTCGACGGCACGCTCGACCGCGCCAAGCTCGATGCCGTGCTGCGGCTGGCGGCGACGCTCGGCGTCACGGCCGACTTCGTCCACGACATCGCCGAGGTCGCGCAGGGCCGCCTGCGCGACGCCACCTCGCACATGATCCGGGCCAACCTGGAAAGCCTGACCGGCAAGCAGTGGAGCACCGACGACGCGATGGGATGGCTGATGCCCTACAAGGGCAAGAACGCCGATCCGGCGCTGGCGGCACGCTTCCGGGCGCTGACCGAGCTGCCGACGGAGACGTTCGGGCACGCCTTCGCGGCGTTCTATCTCGGCGAACAAATACGCGTTCCCGGGCGAGGAGCAGGCGCTCAATTTCACGTTCGCCACCAGCCATGACTCGTCGCACCTGCTGGCCGGCTACGACACCACCCCGCGCGGCGAGCTGCTGGTGTCGACCTTCACGGCCGCCATGCACCGCAAGGAGGCGATGTCCGGCCACGTGCTGCCGGTGATCTTCAGCTGGCACCTCGGCATCGCGCTCAACGAGCTGGCGGGCGCCGCCAAGGGGGCGCTGGACCCGCAGGAGTTCTGGCACGCCTGGGCGCGCGGCGAAGCGATGAAGGTCGACCTGTTCGGCCCGGCCTGGGATTTTTGGGCCGCGACCCGCGATCCGATCGCGGCGGTGCGGACGCGCATCGGGATTACCGCCTGAGTGATTCGTCCCTGACACGCGGATGACGCCGTCGGAGACCGCCAAAACCGTCTCGGACGAGCCGCAGCGGAATTTTGTGAAACCGGCGTGTCGTCGCTGCCACACGTCGTTAGGCCGCGAACATGTCTCGATTTTTTGCGGTCTTGCGAGCGCTTCCAGGCTGCGGGCGGTCGTCAATCCACACCAACGGCTGCAACCGTTAACCTAGCGTTAAACATAGTACTTGCATGAGCGCCGTTGTGCTTGCTTCAATCTGAGCATGAGCACGACCCTCATCGAAGTCCGCCGAGCCAAGCCGTGTGATGCGACGGCGATCGCGTCGACTCACGATGACGCCTGGCGCGGCGCCTATCAGGGTGTCATTCCCGGACCGGAGCTCGACAAGCTCATCAATCGCCGCGGCCCGGACTGGTGGGACAGCGCCATCCGCAAAGGCAGCCGGGTCGCGATCCTCGCGTTCGGCGACGTCGTCGCCGGTTACGCCAACTACGGCCGCAATCGCGCGCGCAGCCTCTACTACGACGGCGAGATCTACGAGCTCTATCTGCGGCCCGAGTTCCAGGGCCTCGGCTTCGGCCGCAAGCTGTTCTCGGCGGTGCGGCGCGACCTGGTGCAGAGCAGCCTGCACAGCCTGGTGATCTGGGCCTTGTCGGACAACGAGCCGGCGGTCGGCTTCTACCGCGCGCTCGGCGGCAAGGCGGTCGCCCGCTCGTCCGAGCGGTTCGGCACCCGCGTCCTCGACAAGGTCGCGTTCGCCTGGAATAGCTGACAGCCGCTTCGTACAGCTCACCGTCCGTCGTCAGATTTCCGGCACCGGCAGTCCGGCGCGCGTGCAAGCCGCGCGCAACGTGTTCGCCAGCAGGCAAGCGATGGTCATCGGCCCGACGCCGCCGGGCACCGGCGTGATCGCGCCCGCGACCTCGGCGACTTCGGCGAACGCCACGTCGCCGACGATGCGCGATTTTCCGTCGCCGCCGGCCACGCGGTTGATGCCGACATCGATCACGGTGGCGCCGGGCTTGACCCAGTCGCGCCGCACCATCTCAGGCCTGCCCACCGCCGCGAACACCAGGTCGGCGCGCCGGCAGACCGCCGCCAGATCGCGCGTGCGCGAATGCGCGACCGTCACGGTCGCGTTCTCGGCCAGCAGCAGCTGCACCAGCGGCTTGCCGACGATGTTGGAGCGGCCGATCACCACCGCTTCGAGCCCGGCGAGCTCGTCGTGCACGGTCTTGGCCAGCCGCACGCAGCCGAGCGGCGTGCACGGCGCCAGCGCCGGCAGCCCCGACGACAGGCGCCCCGCATTGACCGGGTGAAAGCCGTCGACGTCCTTGGCCGGATCGATGGCGGCGATCACTTTCTGCGCGTCGATCTGCGGCGGCAGCGGGAGCTGCACCAGGATGCCGTGGACGGCCGGATCGGCGTTGAGCCGGCTCACCAGCGCGAGCAGCTCGGCCTCGGGCGTGGTCGCCGGCAGCCGATGATCGAACGACCGCATGCCGCTGCCGACGGTCATTTTCATCTTGCTGCCGACATAGACCTCGCTCGCCGGATTGTGGCCGACCAGCACGACCGCCAGACCGGGGGTGATGCCGCGGTCGCGGATCAGCCGATGCACCGCGTCCGCGACCTTGCCGCGCAAGTCCGCCGCGATCGCCTTGCCGTCGATGATGTGCGCCGTCATGTCCGGCCCTAACGCATGCCTCGGAAAAGCATGCCCCGGACCTTGATCCGGGGTGGGGACCGGTCTTCCGAATAGAGCATGCGCAAAAAAGCCCCGTGACCGCATTACCCGATCGCGCAGATTTTCTCCAGCGCCGCCGCCAGCGTGACGCCGGCGCCGCTGATCTTCAGCCGCTTGAGCCGCGCAGTTGCGCCCGCCACCAGAATGACATCGCGCGGCGGGACGCCGAGCGCCTTGGCGACGAGCTTGATCGAGCGCCGCATTGGCCTCGCCCTCGCTGGCGGCGGCGCGCACGCGCACCTTGAGCACGACGCGCCCATCCGCCAGCCGCTCGATGCCGTCGATGGCGTCGCGCCCACCCTTCGGCGTGAGCCGCACCGCGAGCGTGACGCCGTCCGCCGATGCGAGCCACGGTCGCTCGTCGGAACGCACTAGATCAGCATCCGCAGCAGGACCGGCAGCACTACGAGCTGAATGAACCAGATGATCACGATGACGATGAGCGGCGAAATATCGATGCCGCCCATGTTGGGCAGCCGATTGCGGATGGGCCGCAGCACCGGCTCGGTGATCCGATAGAGGAACTCGCCCACCATGGCGACGAACTGATTGCGCGGATTGACCACGTTGAACGCGATCAGCCAGCTCATGACCGCGGCGGCGACCAGGATATAGATGTAGAGCGTCAGCAGCAGGGAAATGAAGTTGAAGAGTTCGACCATCGCTCGGTTCCGCCGCCATCTAGAGCGCATTCCGATCAGGTTGAATGCGCAATGCGCTCTAGATTCCTTGGTGGTCGCATTTTCTACGGAAAACCGGTGTCCACTTTTCCGGAAAATGCTCTAGGGCGCCTGACGTGTACATTTCCGGCGGCGGGGCGGCAAGCCCGGCTTCCCTTGACACTCTGCCGGGCGGCCCCATAAATGGCCCGCACTCGCAAGCACCTGCAGCCACTTCGGTTTGCACCTTGGCGGGGCCGTAGCTCAGTTGGGAGAGCGCCTCGTTCGCAATGAGGAGGTCAGGGGTTCGAGCCCCCTCGGCTCCACCAGCCTTCGCCGCTTCGCAGCGGCTGAAGGCTGCCCGCCGAAGCTGGCGGAGGCGCCGGCACCGCTTCGCGGCTACGGCTGGCAAGCCACGCCGTGCCGCCGAGCGCTCCGCATCCCTCCCACACCGACCCCACCCGCCGATGAGCCCGACCGACGCCGTGCCGCAATCCGTGCTGCGCCACCGCCCGTTCGCGTTCTATTGGGGCGCGCGGACCTGCGCGTCGATGGGCTACCAGATGCTCGGCGTGGCGGTGGCCTGGCAGATGTATGCGATCACCGGCAGCGCGTTCGATCTCGGCCTGGTCGCGCTCATGCAGTTCCTGCCCAGCGCCGCCTTCATGCTGGTGGCCGGCCAGATCGCCGACCGCTACGACCGGCGCCGCCTGCTGCAGATCTGCCAGGCGGCCGAAGGACTGGCGGTCGCGACGCTGGCGCTGGCATCCGCCTGCGGATGGGTGAGCAAGGCATTCATCCTCACGACCGTCTTCGTGTTCGGCGTCGCGCGCGCCTTCGAGGCGCCGACCCAGCAGACCTTGCTGCCGTCGGCGGTGCCGCTGTCGCTGTTTCCCCGCGCGGTCGCGGCGTCCGCATCCACGACCCAGTTCGCCACCATCATCGGACCGGCGCTCGGCGGATTGCTCTACGCCTTCGGGGCGACGGTCCCCTATACGGTCTGCGCCGCGCTGTTCCTCGCGTCGGTGATCCTGCTCGCCTTCATGCGCATCGAACGCAGCACGTCGACGCGCACTCCCGTCAGCCTCGCGGCGTTCTTCGCCGGCGTGTCCTACATCCGGCGCAATCCGATCGTGCTCGGCGTCATCTCGCTCGACCTGTTCGCCGTGCTGCTCGGCGGCACCACGGCGCTGCTCCCGATCTTCGCCGACGAGATCTTCAACGTCGGCCCGGAGGGCCTCGGCCTCCTGCGCGCCGCACCGGCGGTCGGCGCGCTGCTGATCATGATCGTGCTCACGCGCTCGCCGCTGACCCGGCATGTCGGCCGCATCATGTTCGCCAGCGTGGCCTGCTTCGGGCTCGCCACCATCGTGTTCGCGCTGTCGCGGTCGTTCCCCTTGTCGATGCTGGCGCTGGCGATCCTCGGCGCGTCCGACGCCGTGAGCGTGGTGATCCGCATGACGCTGGTCCAGCTCGAAACACCCGACGAGATGCGCGGCCGCGTCAACGCGGTGAACTCGCTGTTCGCCGGCACCTCCAATCAGCTCGGCGATTTCCGCGCCGGCGTGATGGCGGCCTGGCTCGGCGCCATTCCGGCGGTGCTCGTCGGCGGCGTCGGAATCCTGCTGGTGGTGCTGATCTGGATGCGGGCGTTCCCGGCGCTCAGCCACGTCGACAGTTTCTATACGGACAAAAGAGCCGAGAGGTAGCCGCAGCCAGCGCGACGGTCGCCGCGATGTCAGCCGGTCGATGCCTGCTCGCTTGCGGATGCCTGCCCCAGCCAATGATTGAGGAACGCCGCCAGCCAGGCGCGGCCGGCCGGGTCGTAGACCGCGCGGTCGGCGAAATGCGCGACCCGCGGCTTGGCGTTCGGCAGCAGCATGCGTTCATGCCCGCGCGTGGTCCAGCGGCACATCATCGCGTGGGTGACGTCGGGATGGAATTGCAGCGAGAAGGCGGAGCCGCCGTAGCTGAACGCCTGCACCGGAAACGAGTCGCCTTCCGCCAGCAGGTCGGCGCCGAGCGGCAGGTCGAACCCTTCGCGGTGCCACTGATAGACCTGGTCGGGCCAGGGATCGCAGACCGAGCGCCCGGCCTCGGTCGGCCGGATCGGGTAGTAGCCGACCTCGGCATGGCCGTCGGGATGCCTGAACACCCGGCTGCCCAGGTGATGCGCCAGCATCTGGGCGCCGAGGCAGATGCCCAGAAACGGCTTCTTCTCCCGCAGCGGCACGGCCAGCCAGTCGATCTCGCGGCGGATGAAATCGTCGGTATCGTTGGCGCTCATCGGGCCGCCGAAGATGATGGCGCCGGCATGATCGGCCATGGTCGCGGGCAGCGGATCGCCGAAGCGCGGACGGCGCATGTCGAGCGGAAACCCGCGCGCCCTGAGCGCATGACCGATGCGCCCAGGCGTCGAGGTTTCCTGGTGCATGACGATCAGGATCGGCTGGAGCATGGCGGGATCAGGTCAGACCAAACGCGTCGAATTCAATGACCCGCCCGGAGCCGGATTGCAAGACTCATCCGCGCGCAACCGCCATGACATCGGCGCGGGCTTGAACAACGCAGCCTATCAATGGCGGCCCTGCTGGTGCAGGTCGGTGGCCTTGAGCAGCAGCGGACGCGGCACGAAGCGGACGAGCGAGGCGACCACCTTGTTGGCGAAGCCCGGCACGACCACGCGGCGGCCGGCCTTGAGGCCACGATAGCCTTCCCGCGCCACCCGCTCGGCCGAGCGCGTGAGCAACGGCGGAAAGGTGTCGACGGTGACGCCGGCGCGCGCCTGGAATTCGGTCGGCACCGGTCCCGGGCACAGCGCGGTCACCCGCACGCCTTTCGGCTTGAGCTCGTGGTGGAGCGCCTCGCTGAACGACAGCACATAGGCCTTGCTGGCGTAGTAGACCGCCATGCCGGGACCAGGCAGAAACGCGGCGATCGAGGCGACGTTGAGAATGCCGCCCTGGTGGCGCTCCAGGCTTTCGACGAAGGCGAGCGAGAGATCGGTCAGCGCGCGCACGTTGAGGTCGATCATGCGCGAGCTGCTCGGCGCGGTCGAGCGCGGCGGCGCTCCCGAGCAGGCCGAAGCCCGCATTGTTGACGACGATGTCGGGCTCGACGCCCAGCATGACCATGACGTCGCCGATGCGCTCGACCGCATCGGCGAGCCCGAGATCGACCGGCAGGAACAGCGGCTTGCGATGACCCTTGGCGGCGATCGCGTCGGCCAGCTCGGCGAGCTTTTGCTCGCGCCGCGCAATCAGCAGGAGCTCGTGGCCCTGCTGGGCGAATTCGTGGGCGAGCGCCGTCCCGATGCCCGCGGACGCGCCGGTGATCAGCGTGACCGGCCGCATCTCAGGTCTCGCCGGTCCCGCGATGGGCGGCCACGCGTTGGCGCAGCTCGATCCGGTCGCGCGAGGAAATGCCGAGCAGGTCCGCGGCCCGCCAGATCAGATTGTCCTCGAACTCGGTGACGCGGCCGTCGGCGTAGACCATTTCCCACATCATCTCGACCACGCGGCGCCGGCCGTCCTCGTCGAGCGACCGGTTGATCAGGCTGGTGAAGTGATAGAGATCGACTGCCTCGTGCTCGGCCTCGGTGGCCTCGAGCACCAGCTCGTCGGTCGCCGCCTCGTCGAGACCGAACCGCCGCTTGATCACGGCGTGCAGCTTGTCGCGCTCGAGGTCCGACATGGTGCCGTCGATCGTGACCGCGTGCACCAGGAGCGCCGCGGCGGCGAGCCGATAGTCGTTGGCCTCGAAGTGGCTCGGATGCTTGCCGCCCTCGGAGACATCGGACAGGAATTTTCTGAAGGCCTGGAACATGACGCCATCGCCGTGGTCATTTCACGGCGTCACGTTGCACGTCGGTGCCGCGAAGTCCAGCGGCGCGCAGACGAAGGAGGACGGACGCGACGGATAAGACCGCCGAAAGTTCGACGAGTATCCGTTGCCTGTCGTCGGCGGCTACCGGATCGCCTTGCCCTTGCGGTAGCTGACCTCGAGCAATTCGAGATTGTTCTTGATGTAGGGATTGCTCGGGTCCTGGGACAAGGCCTCGAGCAAGGTCTCGCGGGCGCGGGCGTAGTCGCCGCGCAGCATGTACGAGTAGCCCTTGTTGTTGAGGATCTCCGCCGAGGGGCCGGCGATCTTCATCGCCTGGTCATAGGCGCGGTCGGCGAGATCGTAGCGGCGCAGCCGGTCGTAGGACGCCGCCAGCCCGATCCAGGCTTCGAGGTCGCGCGGATGCATGCTCGACCGCGCGGCGGAAGTGGCGCTCGGCCAGGCCGAAATTGGCGGCGCGGAACTGCTTCTTGCCGAGGCTGAGGTCGTCGTTCGGATCCTTGCCGAGCAGTCCCTTGGGCACGGCATCGAGCGGCGGATCGCCGGGCGGCGCGTTCGCGATCGTGCCGGTCGGGGTCGGGTCGGCTTGCGCGTTGGGCGAGGCGGCGGGTGGCGGCAAGGTCGATTGGGTGGTGTCGGACTTCTGGAACAGGTCGCCCAGCTTGGTCGAGGTCTCGCAGCCGTTGAGCCAAAGCAGGCACGCCAGCGTCGCAACGAGAACCCGACCACCTCTCGCGCCCATCAACGTGCTCTCCGGCGACCAGGTCGGGTTCATCCCGCCGGGGCGAAAGCACGCGCTGCTCCGCTACGGTCCTCGACCGCCACCGCAGGCAAGCTAGGGGACGATGGTTAAGAATCCCTCGCCGGGTACCTCCGGGCCGGCTGGCGGCCGGCCGGCAGATTCAAAATTCACATGCAATTACAATGTGATGGCGCATCGCGGCGAGCCGGCCGCGGGCCCGGAAGGCTGACCGCGGGCATGTCTTGTGCTGATGCTCAATAATGGCCGGTATAGAGCCGCACGAAGACCGGCAGCAGGATGACGACGAACAGCACCGGAAAGATGCAGACCATCATCGGCACCGACAGCTTCGCCGGCAGGCTGTAGGCCTTCTCCTCGGCGCGCGAGAGCCGCTTGTGGCGCATGTCGTCCGAGTAGACGCGCAGCGCATCCGTGATGCTCGAGCCGAGCTCGCTGGACTGCTGGATCAGGGTCGCGAACGAGCGCGCCTCGTCGAGCCCCAGCCGGTCGCCGAGGTGCTCGAGCGCTTCCGTCATGGTGCGTCCGGCGCGGATCTCGAGATTGGTCATGTGCAGATTGGTGGACAGCGACGGATAGGAATCGCCGAGCTCGCGGCCGACCCGTTCGAGCGCGGCCTCCATGCTCAGTCCGGAATCGGCGCACACCACCAGCAGGTCCATGAAATCCGGGAAAGCCGGTGCGATGCTCGTTGCGGCGCGTGGCGATGCGGCGGTCGAGATACATGCTCGGGCCGACATAGCCGACGATGCCGCCCACGATCACCGAGAGCCAGAACATCGAGCCGCTGAGCGTCACGACCATCGGCAGCAGGAAGAAGGTCGCCACCGCCAGTCCGACCGCCAGCGCGGTGCGCGCCACGAAGAAATAGCCGACCGCGCGCGGCGTCGAAGATGCCGGCCTGGATCATCCGGCGCCGCAGCACCTTCATGTCGCCTTTGTCTTTTTCGCTCGCCGAATAGTGCTTGGTGGTGTAGTCGAGCAGGCGCTGCACGGCCTTGAGGCTCGAGGTGCGCAGCGCGCGCGTATCGTTGGCTCGTCGAGCTCGGCGATGCCGGCGGTGCGCCGCTTGACGGCGCCGCGCGCATGGACCGTCGCCATCACGCCGAACGCCATGACCGCGGCGGCCAGGAACACCACCAGGGCGAGCATCATGGCCGAGCCGTCGCCGAACACGCCGATCATGGTATCGTAGACGCCGCTCATCGATCAGATCCTGAAATTCACCAGCCGGTACATGATGAAGTTGCCGATCCCCATCCAGGTGCCGGCGACCAGCAGCGCGGTCTTGGTGATGTCCTCGTGCCAGACGCTGGCGTAGAAATCGGGCGCCACGATCTGGATGATGAGGAACATGGCGATCGGCAGCGACGACAGGATCAACGCGGAGGCCCGCCCTTCCGACGCCAGCGCGCGGATCTTGCGCCGCATCTTGAAGCGCTCGCGGATGACGCTCGAGAGGTTTTCGAGAATCTCGCCGAGATTGCCGCCGGTCGATCCCTGAATGGCGACGGCGGTGACGAACAGCGGCAGGTCGTCCTGGCCGAGGCGGAAATAGAGGTTGCGCAGGGCGGTTTCGAGATCGGCCCCATAGGTGATCTCGTCGGCGACGATGCCGAACTCGCTGCCGATCGGGTCTTTCATCTCGCGCGCGACCATCGTGATCGCGATCGGAACCGGATGGCCGGCGCGCAGGCTGCGCACGATCATGTCGAGGCCGTCGGGAAACTGCGCGGCGAACGCCTTCTGCCGCCGCCCGCGCAGGAAGCGCAGCACCAGGTAGGGCAGCACGGTGCCGCAGAGCAGGCCGATCAGCAAGGCCTCGAGCAAATCGCCACGCACAAACAGGGCGACGACGAACGACGACCACCGCGCCGATCGCGATGAACGTCAGCAGCTTGCCGATGCCGATGGTCAGGCCGGACTGCAGAACCAGCCGGTTGAGCGCCTCGAAGCCGATGCGGTAGTTGCCCGCGCTGGTGAGCCCGCGCTCCTTGCGCAGCTGGACCAGGAGCTTCTCGCGATTGGGCTCGTCCTTGAGGAGCTTCAGGCGGCGATTGACGTTCTTGCGATAGGACGCGCCGGAAAAGAACAGCAGATAGACGCCCTCGACGAACAAGCCGGCCGAGACCGCCACCAACAGGTAGACCACATAGATCGGATCGAGCTCGAACGACATGGCCGAGTCACAGCGGTTGCGACGGGTCGAAATAGGTGCCCGGAATCTTGATGCCCATGTTGACCAGATCGCCGAGGAAGCGCGGGCGCACGCCGGTCGCCTGGAAGTGCCCGATCACGGTGCCGTCGGGGGCGGTGCCGGTGCGCACGAACTTGAAGATTTCCTGCATCTGGATGATGTCGCCTTCGAGCCCGGTGATCTCGGCGATCGACGTCACCTTGCGCTTGCCGTCGGAGAGCCGCGACAGCTGGACGATGACCCGGATGGCGGCGGCGATCTGGCCGCGGATCGACGCGATCGTCATCGGCAGGCCGGCCATGCCGATCATCTGCTCGAGGCGCGAGATGGCGTCGCGCGGCGTGTTGGCGTGGATGGTGGCCATCGAGCCTTCGTGGCCGGTATTCATGGCCTGCAGCATGTCGAAGGCTTCCTCGCCGCGGCACTCGCCGAGGATGATGCGGTCGGGCCGCATGCGCAGCGCGTTCTTCACCAGCTCGCGCTGGCGGATTTCGCCCTTGCCCTCGATATTGGGCGGGCGCGTCTCCATCCGCCCGACATGCGGCTGCTGCAATTGCAGCTCGGCGGCGTCCTCGATGGTGAGCAGGCGCTCCTTCTCGGAGATGAAGGCCGACAACGCGTTGAGCATCGTGGTCTTGCCGGAGCCGGTGCCGCCCGAGATGATGAGCGTGACGCGCGCCTTCACGGCCGCCGCCAGCAGCTCGGCCATCGGCGGCTTGATCGCGCCGACCTCGACCAGCTTGTTGAGGTTGAACGGCTTCTTGGAGAACTTGCGGATCGAGACCAGCGGCCCATCGACCCCGATCGGACGCACCGCGACGTTGACGCGCGAACCGTCGAGCAGGCGCGCGTCGCACATCGGGTGCGATTCGTCGACCCGGCGTCCGACCGCGGACACGATCTTGTTGATGATGCGCAGCAGGTGCGCTTCGTCCTTGAAGCGCACGCCGCAGGGCTCGAGCACGCCGGCGCGCTCCACGTAGACGCATTCGTGGCCGTTGATGAGGATGTCGTTGACGGTCGGGTCCTTGAGCAGCGGCTCGAGCGGGCCCAGTCCGGTCATCTCGTCGAGGATCTCGGAGACGAAGTCGTTGAGCTCCTGCTGGTTCAGCGCCAGCCGCTCGACCAGGATGTATTGGGTGACCAGCTGCTGGATGTGCGCCCGCATCTGGTCCTCGGGCAGCTTTTCCAGCGCCTGCAGGTTGATCTCCTCGATCAACCGGCGGTGCAGGCGGACCTTGGCGTCGAGCAGCTTGTCGCTGAGCAGCGGATTGGAGGCCTGCGCGGCGACCGGCTCGGGGCCGGGCTCCGGAAACACCGTCCAGGACACGCCTTCGAGCGCGGGCGACGGATCGTCCTGCGCCGGCACCAATTCCGGCGCTGCGGCGCGGCGGGCGGTGAAACGACCGACCATGCTCATTCCTCGATCCGGCCTTTCCGTCGAACGTCCGAAACGTTACCGCGCCCAGGACAATTTGAATTTCTTCGCCGCGCCGGCGCCTTGCGGCGGCGGCGCCTTGCCGCTGGCTTGCGGCAGAATCAGCTTCCTGATCTGCAGCGTGATCTTGTTGCCGGGCTTGACCTCGTCGAGCGGCACGCCGCGATCGATGGCCTCGCGCACGAGGTTGTAGTGGTTCGGGATGCAGGCCGCGAACAATTCGCCGAGCACCTGCTCGATGTCGGTCTTGCGCAGCCCGGAGGAGAACAGCCGCTGCTCGAACCGGTTGATGATCACCTGCGGGGTGGTGCCGCTCGCCGAGCCGCTCGCGCACCGCCTCGACCAGCTGCTTGGCGTGGCGAAGTCCCGGCACCGTCATCTCGCTGACGATGAACACCTTGTTCGAGCCGAGCAGCACGCTGTCGGTCCACGAGAACCAGGTGCGCGGCATGTCGAACACCACGTAGTCGAAGTGCGAGGAGACGAGATCGAGCAGCCGCGTGACCACGTCCGGATCGAACGAGCGCATCTCGGCCGGGCGGTTCGGCGCCGCCACCACCGCGAGGCCGGACGGATGATGCGACAGCATGACCTCGAGCAGCTGCCGGTCGAGGCGTTCGGGACGCGGCTCGATCTCGTTCAGATTGAGCCGCGGCTCGAGATCGAGATAGTCGGCGCAGGCGCCGTGCTGAAAATCGAGATCGACCAGGCAGGTCGCGCTCTTTCCGCGCTGGCCGCTGTTGAGCAGCATCATCGCGCTCTGCACCGCGAGCGTGGTCACGCCGGCGCCGCCGACCGCGGGCAGGAAGGTGTAGATCTGCGCCTCGGTGGTCTCGGCGGTCGCCGCCGGTCCCTTGGCGACCCGCGCGCAGGTGCGCACCAGCTCGACCGGAGAGACCGGCTTCACCAGAAAGTCGGCGACCCGCATCTGCACCAGCGCGCGCGCGACGTTCTCGTCGAAGGACTGGGTGACCGCGACCACCGGCGGCCAGGCCCCGATACGCGCCATCAGGCGCTCGAGCGCCTGCATTTCCTCCGGCTGGCTGGCGTTGAGGTCGATGACCGCGACGGTCGCGCCCTCGACCTCGAAACCCTCGTCGATGGCGGCAAGCGAGCCGGAAACAACCCGAAGCTCGATCTGGTCGCTGGCGCCGAAGGTCAGCGCGTGCCTGCTCCTCGAACGCCGCGTCGGCGGTGAGCACGACCACCTGGGTCTTCTTCGCCGGACTATTGGATCGGCCAATTCTCATGGCATCTGCTCACGATCGGTATCGCCGCAAGGAGCGTTCACCAGCTTGCTCATCTGACCGGCGCGGCGGGCGCGCCCTGCGTGGTGGTCTGGGTGGTGGCGGTGTTGGCGCTCGCCGCCTGCTGTGTTGCCTGCTGCTGCGTCATCGACGTGGTGGTCGCGTTGACCGGCGGGATGACCCTGTTGTGGCGATAGCGTTCCACCGCCGCCTGCATCCTTTGGCCGTTGAAGGCGATGTTCTTGTCGCCCACATAGACGCGGCCACGGGTCGACCATCTGGGCGACCCGATTGGCGGCGATATGATCGTCGGCGCCGAGCGCCACGGTCTCGCGGCGGTCGTAGTAGATGTCGGAGCAGCCGCCGAGCAGGGCGCCGAAAGCGATGATCGCCGCCAGCGCCTTATGGCTACGCTCAGTTCTTGACAGCGACGACATTGGCGCCCCCCTTTCGAATATCGAGAATGTGACCGACGAACGGCCGCTGGTGACCGACCGCGAGCCGAGCCTCGGCGGGCGTGATCTCCGCCTTGCCCATCAGGAAGAAGTCGACGTCGTTGGCCGGCAGCGTGTTGTCGAGCGGCGTCTTGACCGGGTCGCCCGGGCGGGTCGGACGCACGAGACGCGGCGTGACGATGATGGCGAGATCGGTCTCGCTCTTCTGATACGCCGCGCTGCGGAACAGGGCGCCGAGCACCGGCACGTCGCCGAGCCATGGCAGTTGCTGCTGCGCGTTCGTGCTCTTGTTCTGCAACAGGCCGCCGATCACGAAGCTCTGGCCGTCGCGCAGCTCGACCGTCGTCGAGGCGCTGCGCACGATCAACGGCGGAATCGAGTATGCCCGCGAACTGAACCGGATGGCTGTAGTCGAGCTCGCTCACCTCCGGCACGATCTTGAGGTTGATCAGCCCGTCCCTGAGCACGGTCGGGGTGAAGGCGAGGCCGACGCCGTACTTCTTGTAGTCGATGGTCACGGTGCCGAGCCCTCCCGGCACCGGAATCGGGTATTCGCCGCCGGCCAGGAAGCTTGCGGTGTCGCCCGACAACGCCACCAGGTTGGGCTCCGCCAGCGAGCGGGCGAGGCCCTTCTCCTCGAGCGCATTGATGGCGACGTCGATCGAGAGCCCGCCGCGAGCCATGGTGCCCAGCAGGAACCCGAACGGCGCCGCTGGCGTCCCCAACACGCCGGCAGCCACGATCGGCGAGATCGGCAGCTGGTTGGCGAGGATGTTCTTGCCGCCGACCTGACCGGCCGGGTCGGTGGTCATCAGGGGTGGCTGTTGGAACGGTCCGCCCGGGCGGGTGACGGGCAGTTGGCTGGCCGGCACCTGCGAGCCGATATTGGTCAGCGTGTTCTTGCCGAAGGTATTCCACTGAAAGCCGAGCTCGCGGCCGGCCTGGCGGTTGGCCTCGATGAAGCGCACCTCCAGCACGACCTGCTGCGGCTGCAGCACCTGCACGGTGTTGATGATGTCGGGCGCGAACTGACGGGCGATGACCACCGCCTTGTCGAGCGTCGCCGCGTCGTGCGAGGTCCCCGACAGCATGATGCGGCCGTTGACCGACGACACCCTGATGCCGCCGCCGGTGATGCGGGCAAGCTCGGCGGAGAGGCGCGAAACGTCGTACGACACCTCGATGTCGAACAGCCCGACCAGGCGCTTGCCTTCGCCGTACATCGTGACCCGCGTGGTTCCGATCTTCTTGCCGAGGATCGAGAGCGCGTGATCGGTGAGCGGAGTCACGTCGGCGACCTCGGGATCGCCGACCGTGACGTCGCTGAAGGGCGCATCGACCCGCACGTCCTCGGTCTTGCCGACCGGGACCATGATGGCCGCGGTGCGCTTGGCGCCGTTGACCGAAACGACGCGCTGCGCCTGCGCCTCGCTGATCGCATTGGGCGGCAAGATGAGCGCCGCGATCGCCAGCATGGCGGCCGCGCGGGTCGCGAGGGGCCGGCTGCCGCCGGCCCCTCGTCCCGCCTGTGTGGTCCTGTCGTAATGCCGCTGCCCCCCGGCTGCGACACCGTACTCTGTCCGATCGTTCACGACTTTTATCTCCCCCGTCTGACGCCCAGTTCCCCTCGAGCGACGCCCCGATCCCTATCTTGATCTTGCCTTTGCCGATGCGAGTGCATGGTAGTTCTCGTCTTCTGTCGGCACCGTGTATTCGAACTTCTGCCCGCCGCGCACGACCGAGATGGTGGAAAAGCGATCGTCGGTCGCCGTTTCGGCCTTCGGCAGGTCGCCGAGCGTGATGCGGCGGGTGTTGGCGGACGCCGCCTCCCCGGCCTTGCGCAACGCCAGCGACAGCGTGCCGACCGTGGCCGCGAGCGCGAGCTTCTGCGCCGCCGTCACCTCGACCTCGAGCGTGATCGCCTTGGCGAGCGACGGCTTGTCGGTGCGCTCGTCGGCGACCTGATCGACCGCCAGCACGCGCACGTTCTGCAGCACCACGTCGGTGGCGGCGAGGTTCTTGTCCTGCTGGCGCGTCAGCACGACGTCGACGCGATCGCCCGGCAGCACGAAGCCGGCGACACCCTCGACGTCGTTGACGCGGATGGTCACGGCCTTCATGCCGTCCTGCAGCAGGGCCGACAAGGTCGCGCGCTGGCCGGAGCCGGTGATCTTCGATGCCAGCACCGGCTCGTTCGCCTCGATCGGCGTGAGCACGACGCGCCGGCCGTTCGAGGTCAGGTCGCTGATCTTGTTGAAGGCACCGGCCGGCACCGACTCTTCCGGCCACTGGATTTCGCGCAACGACGTCGCGCCGAGCTCGGCGCCGAAGCGCAGCGGCTTGCGAGGCGACGACGATCGTCTGCGTCGCGATCGGCTTCTTCTGCGACTCGAGACTCCTCGCGCGCATCTCGGCCTGGCTGTTGAGCCAGGCCTGCGCGAGAAACACCGCGATCAGGCCGAACAGGACGGCGAACCCGATCATCACGATGGTGCTGGAGCGCACGAGCCTTGATCCCCTTTGGGCCGCCGACTTGCTCTTGTGACGCCCTGTCGTAGCCAATATAGGTTCGCGCGCAGTATTGAATTGGTGAAACGGTGCGGGGTTCTTCCCCTATGCTGAAGATTGCTTGAAGGTCTATGTTTGATGGTTCGTCTATCTATTCGCTCGAACTTTGGAGTAACCTTTACGCGGATTCACAACATGTCCGAAACGATTGTGGCGGCCGCGACGCGGGCGCAGCAACGTCGCGTATCTGCTCTTGCCGTGGGCAGGTCGCGATGCGTCCCGCCGCATTCCCATTGATGATTCCGGCGTTGCAAGCGCGTGGTAAACAATGCACAACCGCCGTTGATCGCGCGCCGGCCCTGCGGCAACATGCTGAACAATTGATGTTCGCCCGACCAACGCGGCGACCGAGGAACGCAGTAAGGAGAAATTATCGATGTCGAAGCCACGCATCAGCTACGTCGACCCGGCCACCGTGAACGACCCGGCCATGCTCGCCGAGTTCGACCGCTGCGCCCGCGAAGGCACGCCGCGTCCCGAGAGCCAGGCGATCCGCGCCCATGTGCCGGCGGTGTTCTGGTCGTTCGCCAACTCCTGGCGCGACGTGTTCAAGAACGGCGTCGCCGACCACCCGATCAAGGAGCTCTGCCGCATCTACGTCTCGCGCTCGGTGCTGTGCGAGTTCTGCGGCAACCAGCGCTCGGTCAAGGCCGCCAAGGCCGGCATCATCGAGGACGACTATCGCGACCTGATCAATTTCGAGACGTCGACGCCGCTACGACGACAGGCAGAAAGCCGCGCTCGCCTATGCGGAGGCGATCACCTGGGACTTGCCGGTCGACGACAAGTTCTGGGAGCGGTTGCACAAGCACTTCAGCGAGCCCGAGCTGGTCGAGATCGGCTACTTCGTGGCGTTGACCATGGGCCAGCAGCGCTGGTTGCGCACGCTCAACATCGAGCACCATCAGATCCTCGCCGGCACCGACGCGTCGATGGCGCCGGGCTTCGAGACCGAGGAGGCCCTGAGGCGATCGAAGGACGCGTCCGACTATTGGGCGAAGACCAACGCCAAGCCGCAGACCCAGGCGGCCGAGTAACGCCAAATCCAGTTGAGGCGTCGCTGCGAGCCGGCCCCGCGCGCTGTCCGCGGCCCTTGACAGTTAAGGGACCGTTTCTAAGTTTTCGTCGGTGCGGGGCACGCGCCGATGGAGCTTTGGCTCGCCGCGGCAGTCGGGCACCGATCGAATCCCGCCTCTTCGTTCCGAGGTGTTCCCGGAGGCCCGACCGTCCGCCCTTTGCCGATGATCTCCAATCGCCACGCGAGCGAGCAACATGAACGCCGAAGCCGAAACCATTGCCCAAACCCATCCATTCCAGGCCGAGGTGGCCGAGCTCCTGCACCTCATGGTGCACGCGGTCTATTCGGAAACCGACGTGTTCCTGCGCGAGCTGATCTCCAATGCGTCCGATGCCTGCGACAAGCTGCGCTACGAGGCGATCGCAAAGCCGGAGCTGCTGGCCGACGGCAGTGCGCTCGCGATCCGGATCGCGCCCGACACGACGGCCGGCACGCTCACCGATCAGCGACACCGGCATCGGCATGGACCGGCAGGAGCTGATCGACAATCTCGGAACCGTCGCCCGATCGGGCACGCGCGCCTTCGTGAGCCGCCTCAAGGAGGCGCAGGACGGCGCCGGGCTGATCGGTCAGTTCGGCGTCGGGTTCTATTCGGCCTTCATGGTGGCGGACCGCATCGAGGTGATCAGCCGCCGCGCCGGCTCGGGCGAGGCCTGGGTCTGGAGCTCGTCGGGCGGCGCCGGCTTCGAGATCGCGCCGGCGACCGACGCGCAGGCCGCGCGCGTCCCGCGCGGCACCGAGATCGTCCTGCATCTGAAGCCGGACGCGAAGCGCTATCTCGAGCCGTTCGACATCGAGCGCATCGTCAAGACCTACTCCGACCACATCCTGTTTCCGATCGAGCTCGCAGGCGCCGAGGGCGCCCCGCGCCAGATCAATGCGGCGAGCGCGATCTGGCAGCGGCCGAAATCCGAGCTCACGCCCGAGGACTACAAGCAGGCCTATCGCTCCGTCACGGGCGCCTTCGACGAACCGGCGATGACGCTGCACTACCGGGCCGAAGGGCGCCAGTCATACGCGGTGCTGCTGTTTGCGCCGTCGAGCCAGCCGTTCGATCTCTTCGACCCGGCGCGCAAGGGCCATGTGAAGCTCTATGTGCGGCGCGTCTACATCACGGACGACGCCGAGCTGCTGCCGTCCTACCTGCGGTTCATGCGCGGCGTCGTCGACAGCGAGGACATGCCGCTCAACATCTCGCGCGAGATGCTGCAGAACAACCCGCAGGTGGTGCAGATCAGAAAGGCACTGACCGGCCGCGTCGTCACCGAGCTGGAAAATCTCTCCACCAAGGACGCGGAGGCCTTTGCCAAGATCTGGGAGGCATTCGGACGGGTCATCAAGGAGGGCATCTACGAGGACCACGAGCGGCGCGATCAGCTGCTCGCGCTCGCCAGGTTCGCGACCACCACCGGCGGCGCACGCTCGCTCAAGCAATATGTCGCGGACCTCAAGCCGAACCAGACCGAGATCTATTATCTGGTCGGCGAGAGCGCCGAGCGCCTCAAGTCCAATCCGAAGCTCGAAGCCGCGCGGGCGCGCGGCATCGAGGTGCTGCTGTTGACCGACCCGGTCGACGCGTTGTGGACCGCGATGCCGCTCGGCTTCGAGGGCAAGCCGTTGAAGTCGCTGAGTCAGGGCGAGATCGACCTCAGCCTGGTGCCGGTCCTGGATCAGGCGCAAAGCGCGGACGCCGAGCCGAAGTCGGAGGCGAGCGACGAGGCGACGATCGTCGCCAGAGTGAAGACCGCGCTCGGCGAGCGGGTGTCGGACGTGCGCGCCTCACAGCGCCTGACCGACAGCCCGGCCTGCCTGGTCGCCAAGGCTCATGGCCCCGACCGCGAGCTCGAGCGGCTGCTCGCGCGCCAGAAGCACGGCGCCAGTGCAAAGCCGATCCTCGAGCTCAACATGCGGCATCCGCTGGTGCGGGCCCTGTCGGTCGCGAGCGCGGGGCTGGGGCAAGACGACGTGACCGACCTGGCGGTGCTGCTGTTCGACCAGGCGACGATCCTCGATGGCGAGGTGCCCGACGACCCGGCGGGATTTGCGGCGCGCCTGAACCGGCTGGTCGCCCGCGGGCTGCCCGGATCGGTCTGACAGCCCGGAGGAAGTCACGCCCCCACGGCCGACTTCATCTCGGTCCGCTCGCGCACCAGCTTGGCCAGCGCCACCAGATCGACCTTGCCGGAGCCGAGCATCGGCAGCTTGTCGAGCACCCAGACCTCCGACGGGATCATCAGGTCGGAGGCGTGATGGGCCTTGGCGAAAGCCTGGAACTCGGCGCGCGTCGCGTCCTTCTTCTCGGTCGACAGGATCAGCCGCTCGCCCTTGCGCGCATCCGGTACCGCCACCACGGCGGAGGGAGCCTGCGGCCACAGCTCGGCCGCCAGCGTCTCGACCGCCGCGAACGAGATCATCTCGCCGCCGACCTTGGCGAAGCGCTTGGCGCGCCCCTTGATGGCGACGAAGCCCTGCTCGTCGATGGTGACGATGTCGCCGGTGTCGTGCCAGCCCTCGGCCGGCGGCTCGAGCACGCCCGGATTGTCGACCTTGAGGTAGCCGAGCATCACGTTCGGCCCGCGCACATAGAGGCGGCCGCCTTCGTCGACGCCCTCGACCTTCTCGAGGCGCGCCTCCATGCCGGGCAGGATGCGCCCGACGGTGCCGAACTTGTTGAACATCGGCGTGTTGAGGGCGAGCACCGGCGCGGTCTCGGTGACGCCGTAGCCTTCGAGGATGCGCAGGCCGAATTTCTCCATGTAGGTCCGGCGGGTCGAATTCCTTCACCGGCTCGGCGCCCGCCAGGATGTAGCGCAGCGAGCGGAAGTCATAAGGGTGCGCCACCCGCGCGTAGCCGGAGAGGAACGTGTCGGTGCCGAACATGATGGTGGCGTTCACCGCGTAGATCAGCTCCGACACGGTGCGGTAGTGCAGCGGCGACGGATAGAGATAGATGCGCACGCCGGAGACGAGCGGCAGCACCACGCCGACCGTGAGCCCGAACGAATGGAACATCGGCAGCACGTTGAACACCTTGTCCTGGCGGCCGAAATCGATGCGGGCGGCGGCCTGGGCGGCGTTCGCCAGCATGTTGCGGTGGGAGAGCACGACGCCCTTGGGCACGCCCTCCGAGCCCGACGTGAACAGGATGGCGGCCCAGTCGTCGGGCTTGCGCTCGACCAGCGGCTTCTCGGCGTTGAGCAGGCCGCGGATCTTGTCGGAGAACGTGATGGTGGCGCGGATGTCCTCGAGATAGACGATCCGGATCGTCTGCTCGAGCGTCGCAACCAGATTGGTGAGCTTGCCGCGTTCGACGAAGACGCGCGACGTGACGATGGTGGTGAGCTGCGCGGCCTTGCAGGCGGCCAGGATGTTGGCGGCGCCGGCGGTGAAGTTGATCATCGCCGGCACGCGGCCGGCCGACATCAGGCCGAGCATGGTGACGACCGCGCCGTTGGCGTTCGGCAGCATCACGCCGATGGCGCGCCCTTCGGGCGCGAGCGGCATCAGTTTGGCGCCGAGGATCGCGGCGCCCGCCAGCAGGCGCTTGTAGCTGAGCGCGCCGGTCACCGGGTCCTCGACCGCGACCGTCTTGCGGCCGTGCAGGCGCGCGGCGTCGACCACCGCCTGGAACACGGTGCGGTCGGTCGAGGTGGTGCGGAACACGAGATCCGACATGATGCCGTAGAGCGCGGCGCCCGCCGCCAGCCGGCGCTTGCGGCCCTTGAGCTCGGGATCGACCGTGAGCTTGACCGGCTCGAGGATCGTGACCTTGACCTTCGGGAACCACTTGCGGCGCACCTGCCCCTTGGACAGCCGGCTGAACGGCGTCTGCTCCAGGCCCTCGATGCGCACCGGCACGATCTCGGCATCGGACTTGTCGGCGATCATGGCGGCGCCGTCGTAGACCTTCATCAGGCTGCCGGTGACGGTGATGCGCCCTTCCGGAAAGATGATCAGCGCGTTGCCGGCCTTGACCGCGTCGATCAGGGTGCGAACCGCCATCGGCTTCAGCGGATCGAGCGGCATCGCGTTGGTGAGCTTCACGAACGGCCGCACCCACCACAGCTTGGCGATGCCGACATCGATGGCGAAGACCGGCTTGCGGTCGCGCAGCGACAGCGCCAGGCCGGCGTCGAGGAAGCTCACGTGGTTGAGCGCGATGATGACGTTGGGGCCGGCCTTGGTGAGATTGTCGAGGCCCTTCACCTCGATCCGGAACAGCGCGCGATAGAGGATCGAGAGCGCATCGCTGAGCGCGCTCGCCGGCATGGTGCGGCCGATGGCGATCGCGACCAGCGAGGCTGCAGACGCCGAGCAGGAGGAACAGGCTCGACGTCGTCATGCCGGCGGCCTGCAGCAGCGCGACGAGCAGCGCGCTGCCGGTCATGAAGGCGGCGTTGAGCACGTTGACGGCGGCGACGACCCGCGCGCGGCGGTCGGCGCCGGCCCAGGCCTGCACGGCCGCGAACACCGGCACGATGAACAGGCCGCCCGCGATCGCGAGCCCGGCCAGATCGATCGCCAAGCGAATGCCGCGCCACGAGCCGAACAGCGTCCAAAAACCCGTGAAATTCGGAATCGGCGCGACCCCCATGGTCGACCAGCCGAGATCGATCGCGAACACGCCGAGCAGGACCGCGCCCGATCACCGTCGGCAACAGGATGATGCGTCCGGCCGCCAGCCAGGCTGCCAGGCCCGAGCCGATCGCGATCGAGATCGAGAACACCGCCAGGCAGGTGGTCACCACCTCCTCGTCGCCGCCGAGCACGTTCTTGACCAGCGGCGGCATCAGCGAGAGCGAGACCGCACCGACCAGCCAGAACCAGCTGGTCACGAGGGCGCCCCACAGCAGCCGCGGATCCTCGCGCAGGAACTTCAACAGGCCGCCGGTGGATGCGAGGATGTTCTTCTGCACCACCAGGTCGGGCGCGGCCTGGCCGGTGCGCGGGATGAACAGGCTCGCGCCCCAGCACATCAGCGAGAACACGATCATCAGCACCGCGAACTTGGCGGGATCGCCGCCGTCCTTGGCGGCAAGCCCGCCCACGATGGTGCCGAGCAGGATGGCGATGAAGGTCGCGCCCTCGACCAGCGCGTTGCCGGCCGGCAGCTCGGAGCGGGCGAGGTGGTCGGGCAGGATGCCGTATTTGATCGGACCGAACAGCGACGCGATCACGCCGAACAGGAACAGCGCGACGAACAGCACCGGCACGCGAATGCAGGCTGAAGCCCGAGCACCGCGATCAGCGCGACGCCGATCTCGGCGAGCTTGAGGCGTTGCGCCACCACCGCCTTGTCGTAGCGGTCGGCGAGCTCGCCGCCGAGCGCGGAGAGGAAGAAATAGGGCGCGATGAAGACCGCGGCCGCGAGCGTGATCAGCGGCTCGGCCTCGGCGCCGCCGATCTTGAACAGGATCAGAAAGACCAGGGCGTTCTTGAGAAAATTGTCGCTGAATGCCGAGAAGAACTGGGTCCAGAACAGGGGCGCGAAGCGCCGCGTCATCAGCAGGGACGAGGACATGCGGTTTCCGTCATTCGATCGGGCCCACGGCCCACGCGCCGGAACCTAAGAGACGATAATTTGGGCAAAAGGACAATCGCCCCCGCCGATCAAGGCAAAGCCGGGGCGAAACACGCTCTATATCAAAGCGAATGCGGACCAGCCCCGCCGGAAAAGTACCGAAGACCACAAACAAAACGGGCGGCCCGAAGGCCGCCCGTTGCTCAGTGCTTGCCACGTCGGATCGCTAGCCGCGGATGGTCCGCCGCTCCGCCGACTGCATCATGATTGCAGCCACGCTCAGACAAACAGCAGCGCCGCACGCGAACGTGAATAGCGAAATCCACATGGCCACAGACTCCCTCTTTCTGCTTTCGCTTCGCCTGATCCTCTTGGAGCGGGCTGTCAACGCCGCGCCTTGCGATCCGTTCCGGGAACTTCTGGGAATTTTTCGGTATTATAACACCTTTTTGCGTTGGCCGATGGATTTTGCGGCCAAGATACAACCTCTCGCTGTTCCAGGACGGCTGCGCACCTTCCGGTCTCGCGTCGCCTTCCCTGCTTTTGACGTCCTCGACCTGATGCGCGAGTATCGATGGCGGCCGGCAAATCCCGTCCCTCCCCGCCCGCCGCGCTGCCCGATCGCATTGCGGATACGCTTGAAGGCGCGCAGGAACCGCGGACCGAAGCGATGAAGTTCACCGGCGAGATCGTGATCGACGCGCCGCGCGAGCAGGTGTTCGCGAAGGTGCGCGATGCGCGCTTCTTCGCCTCCTGCGTCGAGGGCGTGCAGGAGCTCAACGAGATCGATCCGGACCATTACACGGCGGTGCTGGAGACCAAGGTCGCGTACCTCAAGTTCAAGTTCAACGTCGCGGTCGAGGTGGTGCGGGTCGATCCGCCGCGCGAGATCGAGGCCAAGATCGAAGGCACGCCGCTCGGCATCGTCGGGCGGCTCACCGCAAGCTCGGTGACGCGGCTGGCGGACGCAGAACGGGGGAACCAAGGTGAGCTACGAGATCGACGCCGCGCTGACCGGCAAGCTCGGCAGCCTCGGCCAGCCGGTGCTGCGCGCCAAGGCCAAGGAGATGGAACGGCAGTTCGCCGAGCGGCTGCGCGCCGCCTTCGCGGCACCGACCTCGGAGCCGGCGACGATGACGCCGTTCGAGCTGCTCGAGCCGAGCCTCGCTGCGCGAGGCCATCGCGCTTGCTCGATCCCGACGACACGTCGGTGCGGCCGATCGCCGGCGGCACCGCGCTGATGCTGATGATGAAGGCGGGCGTGTTCCGGCCGACCCGGCTGGTCAGCCTGCGCAAGCTCGGCCAGCGAGCTATTCGCGCATCGCGGTCGGCGCCGACGGCGAGCTCACCATCGGCGCCATGACGCCGCTGGCGGTGGTCGAGCGCTCGCCCGAGGTCGCGCGCGCCGCGCCGGTGATCCCGCGCGCCATGCGGCGGCTCTCCAACATCCGCGTGCGCAACGTCGCGACCGATCGGCGGCAATCTCGCCCACGGCGATCCGCACATGGACCTGCCGCCGGTGCTGATCGCGCTCGGCGCCAGCGTATCGGTCGCCGGGCCGGACGGCGACGCGCACGATCGCGGTCGAGGACCTGTTCGCCGGCTATTTCGAGACCGTGCTGGCGAAGAACGAGCTGATCGCCGAGCTGCGCGTCCCGGCGCAGGGCAAGACGCGCGCCGCCTATCTCAAGGTCACCACCGGCTCGGCCGAGGACTGGCCGGCGCTCGGGGTCGCGGTCGCGCTCGAGGCCGACGGGCCGAACGTCAAATCGGCGCGCGTCGTCGTCAGCGCCGCGACCGAGAAGGCGATCCGCCTCAAGGGCGCCGAGAAGGTGCTCGCCGGCGCCGCCGTCGACGACAAGGCGCTCGCGCGCGCCGGCGAAGCCGCGGCCGCCGAGGCCGAGTGCATCTCCGACATCCGCGGCTCGGCCGCCTACAAGCGCGAGCTCGTTCGCGTCTATGTGGGGCGCGCGGTGCGGCGCGGCGCTCGCCAGCAACGGAGCGACCTGACTGATGGCAACGACGACAACAACCGGCGGACAGGTCGGCCGCTCGCTGCCGCGGCTCGAGGCGCGCGAGAAGGTCACCGGGCGCGCCGAATACACCCACACCATGCGGCTTCCCGGCATGCTGCACGGCAAGATCTTCCGCAGCACGGTCGCGCACGGCCGCATCAAGTCGATCGACGTGAGCGCGGCCAGGAAGGTGCCCGGCGTCTATCGCGTCGTCACCTCCGACGACGTGCGCAAGGTCATCCCCGACCCCTATTACGGCCCGGCCTTCCACGACCAGCCGATCCTCGCCATCGACAAGGTGCACTATGTGGGCGAGCCGGTCGCGGTCGTGCTCGCCGCCGATCCGCATGTCGCCGAGGAGGCGGCGCAGCTGATCGTCGCCGAATACGAGGAGCTGCCGGCGGTGTTCGACGAGGTCGAGGCCGCCGAGAACAAGACGCTGGTGCACGAGGAGCTCAAGCCGGCCGGCACCTTCGCGGACCTCAAGCATCTCAAGGGCCGCAAGGGCACCAATATCGCGCTCGATTTCAGGCTGCGCCGCGGCGACGTCGACAAGGCCTTCGCGGAAGCGGCGCACGTGTTCGAGCACACCTTCCGCACCCAGAAGGTGCTGCATCTCGCGCTCGAGCCGTATGCGTCGATCGCCGACTGGAAGGAGACCGGCGTCACCATCTACAGCGCGGCGCAGGGCCCGTCGTTCGTGCGCACCGAGATCGCGCGGCTGCTCGGCTGGCCGGAGAACCGCGTGCGCATCAAGGTGCCGTATCTCGGCGGCGGCTTCGGCGGCAAGCTCTACATCAAGCTCGAAGCGCTGGTGACCGCGCTCTCGATGATCGCGCGGCGGCCGGTCAAGGTCGCGCTCACCATGGAGGAGCAGTTCTACACCATCACCAAGCACCCGAGCACGTTCCGCATCAAGACCGGCGTCGACAAGGCCGGCCGCATCACGGCGCGCAAATGCGAGGTGTACTGGAACGGCGGCGCCTATGCGGATATCGGCCCGCGGGTGACGCAGAAGTCGGGCTTCACCGCGTCCGGCCCCTACGACATCGACAATGTCTGGATCGATTCCTACGCGCTCTACACCAATCTGCCGCCGGCGGGGGCGCTGCGCGGCTTCGGCATCCCGCAGCTGGTGTGGGCCTACGAGAGCCACACCGACATGATCGCGCGCGCGCTCAGGCTCGACCCGATCGAGTTCCGCCGCAAGAACGTGCTGCGCGAAGGCCGCCCGCACGCCACCGGCACCGATCGTCAAGGACGCCAAGCACCGAAGCCGCGCTCGACCGCGTCGCCGAGCGGCTCAACTGGAAACAGCCGTTCGACCGCGGCAGCGGCACGCTGCGCCGCGGCCGCGGCGTCGCCATGGCGATGAAGGCGGTGATCTCGCCCACCACCTCGGTCGCCAACGTCAACATCTCGGCCGACGGCAGCACCATCCTCTATTGCGGCACCGTCGACATGGGCCAGGGCTCGGACACCGCCATGGCGCAGATGGTCGGCGAGGTGCTCAACATCCCGGCCGAGAGCGTCAAGGTGGTGCAGCGCGACACCGACGTGACGCCCTACGACATGGGCACGCTCGGCTCGCGCTCGCTGTTCCACATGGGCCACGCGGTGCGGCTCGCGGCCGAGGAGGCGCGCGACAAGATCAAGGCGCTGGCGCGCTCGGTCGGCGAGCCCGAGGGCAGCAACATCCCGCTCCCCGAGCTGTTCCGCAAGAAATACGGCATGCAGGCCGGCAACATCGTCGGCACCGGCATCTACAAGCCGGACTACGTGCCGCCCGATCCGGTGACCGGGCTCACCCCGAACGCGACCCCGTTCTGGATGTGCGCCGCCGCCGGCGCCGAGGTCGAGGTCGACACCGAGACCGGCCACGTGCGGATCACCCGGCTGATCAACGTGGTCGACTGCGGCCGGCCGGTGAATCCGAAGATCGTCGAGACGCAGATTTCCGGCGCCTCGCTGATGCAGCTCGGCTTCACGATGTTCGAGAAGATGCACATCGACGCCGGCCAGGTGACCAACGCGTCGCTCGCCGACTACAAGATCCCCGGCATCCTCGACGTGCCGGCCGTCATGGAGAACGAGCCGGTCGCCGCGCACCAATCGAACGGCCCGTTCGGCGCCAAGGGCGTGGGCGAGACCGCGACCTTCTGCGTGTCGCCGGCGATCGCCAACGCGATCGAGGACGCCTGCGGCGTGCGCCTCACCGAGCTGCCGCTCAACGCCGAGGCCGTGTTCCGCGCGCTGCGCGCCAAGAACAACAACCCGCTCGGAGACGCCGAATGAGCGCGACCCGCACCATCAGCTTCACGCTCAACGGCGAGCCGGTCGCGGCCGACATCAAGCCGCATCACAATCTGGTCGAGGTGCTGCAGCGCGAGTTCAATCTCATGGGCGCGCGCGAAAGCTGCGGCCAGGGCATGTGCGGCTGCTGCACCGTGCTGGTCGACGGCACCGCCGTGTCCGGCTGCCTCTATCTCGCGGCCTTCGTCGACGGCACCGAGGTGACGACGGTCGAGCACCTGGCGGACGGCGACAAGCTCTCGCCCGTGCAGGAGGCCTTCATCGAGGCCGGCGCCTTCCAGTGCGGCTACTGCACGCCCGGCTTCCTGCTGATGACGACCCAGCTGCTCGACACGTATCCGGACCCGGACGACGATCAGATCCGGCACTATCTCTCGGGCAATCTCTGCCGCTGCGCCGCCTATCCGGAGATCATCAACGCGGTGAAGATCGCCGCCCGCAAGCGCAAGGCGGCCGGGTAAACGCTCGCGGCGCTGGTTATAATGCCGGCATGAGCCCTGATCCCATGCATGTCGAGACCGACGTCCTGATCATCGGATCGGGCGGCGCCGGCATGTATGCGGCGATCGAGGCGGCGCGCGCGCGGCGCCTCGCGTGTTCCTCGCCGACCGCAGCCTGATCGGGCGCGGCGGCGCCACCGTGATGGCGCAGATGACGGTGGCGGTCGCGCTCGGCGCCGAGACGCCGGACCACTGGAGCCATCACCTCGACGACACGCTCGAGGCCGGCCGCGGGCTGTGCGACGAGCGGCTGGCGCGCCTCCTGTGCGAGGAAGGCCCCGACTGCATCCGCGAGATGGACGAATGGGGCATCGGCTGGGCCCGCAAGGACGGCCACATCGCGCAGGCCATCGCGCCCGGCCACGACCGCCCGCGCTGCGTCTATGTCGACTTCCTCAATACCGGCCCGGCGGTCTCGAAGACGCTGCGCGGCGTCGTCACCCGCACCAAGGGCATCCGCAAGGCCGGCGATCTGCTGATCGTCGACCTCGTCCGCCACGACGGCGAGGTGGCCGGCGCGGTGCGCGCTGCACGTGCCGACCGGCGCGCCGGTCACGATCGCCGCCAAGGCGACGATCGTCGCGACCGGCGGGCTCACCCGGCTCTACCGGCGCAACAGCGCCTCCGCCAATATGGGCGGCGACGGCTACGCGCTGGCGTTGCGCGCCGGCGCGCCGCTCATCGACATGGAGTTCGTGCAGTTCTTCCCGATCGGGCATCTGTGCGCCGCGGCTGATCGGCATGGACCCGATCATGTGGGACCCGTTCCGCTACAAGCTCGGCGGGCGGCTGCTCAACCGCGACGGCGAGGAGTTCACCGCGCGCTACGGCGTCAGCGAGGACGGCCGCTACGTCATCACCCGCGACGTCGCGACCTACGCGATCGTCAAGGAGGTGGAGGCCGGGCGCGGCTCGCCGCACGGCGGCGCCTATCTGAGCTTCCAGCATTGCTCGGAGGCGGAGCTGCGCGCGGCGTTCGGGCCGGTGATCGACCGGCTCGCCAAGAACAACATCGATCTCACCAGGATGCCGATCGAGGTGGCGCCGATCGCGCACTATCACATGGGCGGCGTCGTGGCCGACGAGCGCATGGAGACGCGAGGTGCCGGGCCTGCTGGTCGCCGGCGAGGCGGTCGGCGGCGCCAACGGCGCCAACCGGCTGTCCGGCAACGCCATCACCGAGGCGCTGGTGTTCGGCCGCAGCGCCGGCCGCAGCGCCGCCGAGCGGGTCAAGCGCGTCGGCGCGCAGGCGTTCCGCGCCGCCGGCCGCGCGCGACGCGCTCGATCTCGTCGCCGCCGAGCGCTCCGACCGCAACGACATCAACACCGCCGCCATGATCGCGCACCTTGCAGGCCACCATGGCGGACGACGTCGGCCCGTTCCGCACCGAGGCGAAGCTCACGCGCGCGCTCGCGACGATCGCCGAGCTGACCGCCGCGCTGGGCGAGCGCCCGGCCGGCGACGGCGGCGCCTTCGACTTGCGCGCGCTCGACTGGTTCGACCTGCGCAACATGCTCGCTGGTCGCGCACACCGTCGCCGCGGCGGCGCTCGCGCGCACCGAGAGCCGCGGCGCCCACCAGCGCGAGGATTTCCCCGGCATGCTGCCGCAATGGCGCGTCAACCAGGTGGCGCGGCTCGGCGCGGGCGGCATCGCGCTGACCCCGGTGCCCGCCGCCGCCCAGGCGGCCGCGCAATGAGCGACATCGCGCAGCTGAAGATCTGGCGCGGCGAAAGCGCGGACGCCGGGCGCTGGGAGCGCCACGAGGTGCCGTTCGAGCCCGGCCAGTCGGTGCTCGACGGGCTGCGCTGGATCCGGGCGAATCCCGACCCGAGCCTCGCCATCCGCTTCTCCTGCATCAACGCCAATGCCTGCAAGGAATGCATGATCGAGCTCGACGGCAAGACCGTCTATGCCTGCACGGCGCGGCTCGAGCCGCGCGAGATGACGCTGGCGCCGCTCTCCAACAAGCCGCTGGTCCGCGACCTCGTCACCGAGATCGCGCCGCCGGCCGAGCGGTTCCTGAAGTGACGGTTCCAAAATCGCAGTCGGCTGATATAGGCAGATACGCCATGTTCCAAACCCGGAAAGAAGACATGTCCGTCGAGCGCAAGCCGACCGCGTTCGGCGATCTGCGTGGCTGGATCGATGCGCTCAAGGCGCACGGCGAGTTGCAGGAGATCGACGCCGAGGTCGACTGGAACATCGAGCTCGGCACCATCATGCGGCTGGCGCAGGGGCCCGGCACCGGCAAGGCGCTGCATGTTCAACAACATCAAGGACTACAACAAGCCGGACAGCCGCTGCCGCCGCATCTTCGGCTCCGCGCTCAACAGCTACCGGCGCATCGCCATGATGCTGGGGCTGCCGCCCGACACCCATCCGCGCGAGCTGGTCAAGATCGGCCGCACCATCCTGACCGGCAGCATCCCGCCGAAGATCGTCGCCACCGGGCCGGTGAAGGAGAACATCCTCACCGGCGCCGACATCGATCTCTACGAGTTGCCCGTCGCCGCACTGGAACCGGCTCGACGGCGGCCGCTATCTCCTCACCTATGGCGGCTGCGTCACCAAGGATCCCGAGACCGGCATCATGAATGTCGGCATCTATCGCGGCATGGTGGCCGGCCACGACCGCATCCCGATCCTGATGTGGCGCGCCCAGCATATCGGCCACCACTTCACCGCCTGGCAGAACGGCGGCGAGGCCGAGATGCCGATCGCGGTCGCCATCGGCTGGGAGCCGTCGCTCGGCTTCACGCGGCGGCTCGCCGGTGCCGAAGGGCATGTGCGAATACGACGTGATGGGCGCCATCCGCGGCGCGCCGGTCGAGCTGGTCAAATGCGAGACCGTCGACCTCTACGTGCCGGCCTCGGCCGAGATCGTGATCGAAGGCTATCTCGGCCTCGATCCCGAAGACCTACATGATGGAGGGCCCGTACGCCGAGTTCACCGGCTATCTCGCCGGCGACCGCGCCCCGAAGCCGACCATCCGCGTCACCGCCATCACCCATCGCAACGATCCGATCCTGCGCGGCACCATCGAGGGCTCGATGCCCGGCAGCTACTCGGAGAACGGCGTGTGCTCGTCGATCATGCGCGCCGCCACCGCCTGGAACGTGCTCGACCGCGCCGGCGTGCCCGGCATCACCGACGTGTGGTGCCCGCCGGTGCAGACCGGCATCAACGTGCTGATCCGCATGAAGCAGAGCTATCGCGGGCAGGCCAAGCAGGCCGCCAACGCGCTCTGGGGCTCGTCCGCCGCGCACGTGCGCTACAAGCACGTCACCGTGGTCGACGACGACATCGACATCCACGACTACGCGGCGGTCGACTGGGCGATCGCCCACCGGGTCAATGCCGGCGAGAACGACATCGTCATCATGCCGGCGACCTTCGGCGCCGGGCTCGATCCCTCGACGCGCCGGCGCGACCGCAACCCGGACGCTGTTCGGCACCGGCAAATGGAACCGGGTGCTGATCGACGCCACCATCAACCTCGACTACGACCCCGATCCGGAGCTCGGCGGCGCCCGCTTCCCGCCGACGGTCTGGCCCGACAAGGACGACATCGACGAAGGCCTATGCCCGCTGGAGCGAGCTCGGGCTCGGCAAGCCGAAAGGCGGGTGAAGCCAGGTCCGCCGTCGACGGCTTCCGATCAAGCCCGACCAACTTGTCGGCATCGGGCTTCGAGCTCGCCTATGCGCCGACCAACCCGGCATGCACGCGTCCGGAGACCCGCCATGACCGAGCAAGCCGTCACCATTCCGTCCGCGGGTCTCAAGCTCGCCGGCACCGTGCGCCTTCCGGACGGCATCAAGCCCGGCGAGCGGCGCGCCGCCTTCCTGGTGCTGCACGGCTTCGGCAGCAACCACACATCCTCGAACGTGCTGCAGCCCACCAAGGTGCTCAACGATCTCGGCTATGTGACGCTCGGCTTCGACATGCGCGGCTGCGGCGAGAGCGAAGGCGAGCACGGCAACCTGATCTGCCTCGAGCAGGTCGAGGACACCCGCAGCGCGCTGACCTTCCTGGCCAAGCATCCCGCCGTCGATCCCGACCGCATCGGCGTCATCGGCTCGAGCTTCGGCGGCGCGGTCGCGGTCTATGCCGGCGGCGTCGACGCGCGCGTCGCCGCGGTCATCTCCAACGGCGGCTGGGGCGACGGCGAGCGCAAGTTCCGCGGCCAGCACAAGAGCCCGGAGGCATGGGCGCGCTTCACCGACATGCTCGAGCGAAGGCCGCGACCACCGCGCCAAGACCGGCAAGCCCCTGATGGTGCCGCGCTACGAGATCGTGCCGATCCCGCCGCACCTGCGCAACAACCTCGCCGCCAACTCGATCCATTCGTTCACGGCCGAGACCGCGCAGAGCATGTACGACTTCCGCGCCGACGACGTGGTCGGCAGGATCGCGCCGCGTCCGCTGCTGCTGCTGCACTCCTCGAACGACTCGGTGACGCCGACCGAGCAGTCGATCGAGCTGTTCAAGCGCGCCGGCCAGCCGACCGAGCTGCATCTCATCAGCGACGCCGACCACTTCATGTTCGCCGAGAACAACACCCGCGTCTGGGACCTGCTGCGCGGATGGCTTGACTGACTATTTTCCGATCAGCGCCGGGCTCAAGACCCACGCCGCCGAATGAGCCGTTGACCGCGCCATCGGTCGTGGCATGGTGCCGCCGGGGACGGCGTCGCGCCGGCGGCCGCCGGCCGCCAATTGGACTATCCAGCGGTGAACGACAGCACCACGACTTTCACGTGCGATCGCGACCGGCATCTGTTCGGGCCGGGCCCGAAGCGCATCCTCGCGCTCGACGGCGGCGGCGTGCGCGGCGCCATCACGGTCGCGTTCCTGGAGAGGATCGAGAAGGTCTTCGCCGAGCATTACGGCAAGGAGGTCCGGCTCGGCGATCACTTCGACCTGGTCGGCGGCACCTCGACCGGGGCCATCATCGCGGGCGCGCTGGCGCTCGGCTTCAGCGCCACCCAGGTGAAGGAGTTCTACACCAAGCTCGCGCCGATGGCCTTCAAACGGCAAAAATGGTCGATCCCCATATTGCAGGCGAAGTTCGACGTGCGCGGGCTGCGCGCCGAGATCGATAAGATCATCGGCGGCCTCGAGCTGCAGAGCGAGGAGCTGATCACCGGCCTCTGCGTCGTCACCAAGCGCATCGATACCGGCAGTCCCTGGATCCTCGCCAACAATCCCAAGGCGCCCTATTGGGAGGACGGCCCCAGCCATGACGGCAACAAGCACTACAGGCTCGCCACCCTGGTGCGCGCCAGCACGGCGGCGCCGCATTTCTTCGATCCGGAGCTGATCCCGATCAACAGCAGGAAGGCGCAGCTGCCGCAGGAGACCGCGGCGCCGCTCGATAAGCCGATGATCGCCCGCTTCGCCGCAGGCCATCCTCGAGCGCCTGGGATTGCGGTCGAAGGCGGTTCCCGACACCAAAGACTACGGTCTGTTCATCGACGGCGGCGTGACGCCGCACAACAATCCGTCGTTCGCGCTGCTGCAGATGACGATGCTCAAGCCGTTCCGGATCTGCTGGCCGCTCGGGCCCGACAAGCTCTCGGTCACGTCGATCGGCACCGGCACGTTTCGCGCCCGGCTGAGCTATCGGGAGCTGGGCGTCACGCGCTTCGCGCAGCTCGCCTATCACGCGCTGATGTCGCTGATGACCGACGCGGAGATCATGGTGCTCGCGCAGATGCAGTGGCTGGGCGAATGTCCGGCGCCGTGGGTGATCAATTCCGAGATCGGCACCTTGGCGGACGATGGCCCGCCGGGCGGCAAGATGTTCCGGTTCGTGCGCTATGACGTGCGCCTCGAGCAGGAGTGGCTCAAGCGGCCTCGGCGTGACCGTCACGGACGCCGATCTCGCCCGCTACCGCGGCATGGACGATCCCACCGTCGTCGGCGGACATCTACGAGATCGCCCAGAAGGCCGCCGAGGAGCAGGTCAAGCCGGAGCATTTCTTCCCGAAGGCGCAGGCCGCGACCGCGGGCGGCGCCGTATCGGCGGCGTAAGCGACGGGTGGTGCGCGAACTCGACGTCGCGCTCTATCCCTGCAGCGGCTGGATCGGGCGCTGGCGGTAGATCGCGACCCATTCGGCGTTCTCCTTCATCGCCTCGACGCCGAGCTCGTGATAGAGCATGTGCGCCAGCGCCGCGTGTCCCACTTCGATCTTCTCCGGCAGCAGCTCGTAGGCGCGCTCGAACAGCATGCGCATGCGGTCGTATTGCCGCGCCTGCGCCTTGAGGGCGAGGCGCTCGGCATATCCGCTGAACGCCGCCGCGACCCCGGGCAACAAGCCGATCACGATGATGAAGACATGCTGGTCGGCCGTCGCCGTACCAGTCGTGCAACACGTTCATCAGCAGCAGCGGCACGAATACGAACGGCGACAGAATCAGCAGGACGATCCGAGTAGGCCTCGATCGTTTCGGCGAGATTGTTGTGCCGCAGCTCCCGCCCGCCTGAAATAGGCATACTGGCCGAGCACCCAGTAGCGCCGCGCAATGGCATGACCGGCCGGATCGAGCCTTGCGCACCGGCGCGGCTTCGGCCTTGTCGAGCCGCTCGAGCGTGCGCAGGCAGATCTTCACCCAGGCCAGCTCGCTCGGCTGCATGATCGGATAGGCATGCGCGATCACCCCGACCGGATTGGTATCGACGCCGCATCGTGGCCCGACGCGCCGGCCTTGGCGTCGAGATGACGCGAGCCGATGCCGAGCAGCTTCCAATAGACCGCGACGCGCAGCGCCTCGGCCAACGCCCGGTAGTCGAGAAACCGCTCCTGGTGCTGTCCGAGCATCGCGCGCACGAACACGACGAAGATGACCACGAAGCTCACGACGTACGCGACGATGAAGAACTTGTGCTCGCTGCCCGAGATGGGCAAAGAACGCAAAGCAGACGAATGCGATGAAGCCGAACACGCACAGGAGCTTCCAATCCCACTTGAATTGGGCTTGCCAGATCCTGCGCCAGCGTATCGGCGATCGCGTAGAGCCGGCACCACAGCGGCGCCAGCTCCATCGCGTGGCCTTGGCATCGGCGTCGAGCGTGTCGCGCTCCGGGTCGGTGAACAGATAGTCGATGCTCTGCGTCACGCGCGCCGGACCATCGCGGCGTCGCCGCGAGCCTGTCGGCGTCGCGGTTGAACTTGCCGGGTCAAATCGATCAACGCCTCGAACGTCTCCCAGGTCTCGAGCTCGCGCCGCTCCGCGACCGGCAGCTTCGAACGCTCGTCCTGGAGCTCGCGCCGGAACAGATGCGCCACGAATGCGGCGGCGTGGTGCCACGCCCGTCGGATCGATCGCCGCCGCGGTGGCGCCTGATGACGTCCTTCCCCACGGCCGCACCGCGACCTGGTCGGCCGCGCTCGCCTTCCTTCATCCGCGGCGTGATGATGTCGATCACCGGCCCGACCTCGGACGCGTCGAGACTCGCGCGCGGCGAGCCGCTGACCGCGAGCGGGATGCCGTCGCGCTTGAACGTCACCACCTCGGCCGAGCCGCCCACCGCCATGTCCTCGTCGTTGCCATCCCAGAGCGCGAGCAGGACATGACAGTGCTGGGCGATGAAAATGCCGACCGCGCGGTATTGCTCGGCCCGCTTCTTGCGGTCGGCGCGCAGCGCCTCGCAGCGACTTGCCGTGCAGCGGCATCACCGGCGCGGCGAGCGCCTGCGCGAGCAGGGCGTCGAACTCGGCCATGTTGCCGGGCTTGAGGCCCGGCTCGAAATCGCGCCGATATTCGTCGAGCGGCATCGGCAGCGGCGCGATGAGCTGCGCGCCGTGCGCCAACGCAACCCGCGCCACCAGCCGATCCGCCCCTTCGGCGAGCGCCGAGAGGACGATGATCGGCGTGTGCTCGTCGCCTGCAGATAGTCGCGCCGCAACCCGGCGATGACGGCGGCGACTTCCTGCTCGAGCTTGGCCACGTCCTGGTCGCGCAGGTCGCGGTGGCCGGTGACGCCGATCACCAGCGGCAAGCGGTCGGGTGACGATTCCATGTGGTGGCTCCACGCGGCGGGGACGCGCGCCTTCGAACCGACGAATCGCGATTTACCGCCATCCTGGCCGCAACCGCAACTGCCGTCGAGGTCCGGTGAGAAAGACCGGCCTTTGGCGCGAGTTTCTGTTCGTGTAGAATCCGTCCGCGTCACGAGTAGGCCTGACGAGGCGAGCAACCGGCGGGTCGAGAAGACCGGAAGGGGAGTCAATTGGACCTCGAAGCATCCAAGAAAAAGGTCGAGGCGCTCACGGCGCCCCGCAACGCCGTTCTGGTCGGCGCCAGCGACCGGCCGGGGAGCTGGTCGGCGCGCGTATGGCACAATCTCCAGCGCTACGAATTCCCCGGCGCCGTCTACCTGATCAATCCGCGCCGGAACGAGATCTGGGGCACGCCCTGCTACCCGGATTTCAAATCGCTGCCCGAGCCGCCCGACCACATGGTGGTGCTGGTGCCGGCGGCCGGCGTGATCGAGACGCTTGCGCAGCGGCGCCGCCGCGGGCGCGCGCAGCGCCACGGTGTTTTCCGCCGGCTTCGGCGAAGGCTTCGACGCCGAGGCGGCCGCGCTCGGCCGCGAGCTCGCCGCCGTGATCGCCGAGACCGGGCTCGGCGTCTCGGGCCCCAACTGCCTGGGCAACGTCTGCGCCAACAGCCGCCTCGTCACCCTCACCGAGGACCGTCCGCTCACGGTGCGAGCGCGGCCCGGTCGCGCTCGTCGGCCAGAGCGGCGGCATGATGATCTTCACCAACCAGGCGCTGCAGGAGCGCGGCATCTCCCCGGACTATCTGATCACCAGCGGCAACGAGGCCGGCCTCTCGGTCGCCGACTACATCGCGTTCTTCGCCGATCAGCCGCAGCTCAAGGTCGTCATCGCCTATATCGAGGCGATCTCGAACGTCGCGAAATTCAAGGCCGCCTGCCGCCTCGCGCGAGCGGCCGGCAAGACCATCGTCGCGGTCAAGCTCGGCCAATCGGAAGCCGGGCGCGATGCCGCCATGGCGCATACCGGCTCGCTCGCCGGCAGCGTCGAGGCGTTCGACGCGGTCGCCGGCGAAGTCGGCGTCATCCGCGCCGATACGCTCGACGACGCAGTCGAGATCACCGAGCTCATGGTGCATACCGGCGCGCCGCCCGGACGGCGGCTCGGCGCGGTCACGCTCTCCGGCGCTTATCGCGGCATGTTGCTCGACGCGGCGGAACGCAACGGCCTGGAGTTTCCTCCGCTGGCGCCGGCGACGACCGAGCGGCTCGAGGCCGTGCTCACCGTCGGCTCATTGGTGAGCAATCCGATCGACGGCGGCTTCGGCGTGCTCTCGAGCGCCGACAATTTCATGGCGTCGATCGAGGCGCTGCAGGCTGACCCGAACGTCGACATGGTGCTGGTGCAGGAAGGCCTGCCGCGCGCCCCGGGCGCGGAGCGCACCGAGCACTACATCCGGCTGGCCGACGACTACGCCGCCACCAAAGCCAAGAAAGCCGATCGCGTTCGTGACGCCGATCTCGCACGGCCAGACCGACCATAGCCGCGCCATTCGCGCCAAGGCGCCGCACGTCTCGTTCCTGCAGGAGGCCTACAAGGCGTTGCGCACCATCGCCAGCGTGGCGCGGCGAGAGGAACGCGAACGACTTGCGCAGGCGCCGGTGCCGGATGCGCCCGCGCTCGGCGCCCGAGCAACGCGCGCTGCTCGAACGGATTCGTGCCGGCGCGAAGGCCGAGCCGGTCGCGCTCGACGAAGCGCAATCGAAAGAAGTGCTGCGCGCCTACGGCATCGCCACCCCGCCGGAGGCGCTGGTCACCTCGGCCGCCGAGGCCGCGGAGGAGGCCTCCCGCATCGGCTATCCGGTGGTGCTCAAGGCGGTGGCTGCGACCTTGCTGCACAAGTCGGACGTGGGCGCGGTGGCGCTCGATCTCGCGACACCCGCGCAACTGACCGCCGCCTATGAGCGCATGTCGCGCGACCTGAAGGAGCACAGCCTCGCCGGCATGCTGGTGTGCCGGCAGATCCGCGGCGGCCGGGAGCTCGTCCTCGGCCTCCATCGCGACCCCGAAATGGGCCTGGTGGTGATGGCCGGGAGCGGCGGCGTCCTGCTCGAGCTGGTCAAGGACGTGACCTTCTGCGCGCCGCCGGTCGGCCGCGACAAGGCCCGCGACATGCTCGAGCGCCTGCGCGGCGGCAAGCTCCTGCACGGCTATCGCGGCGCGCCGGCGCTCGACGCCGAGGCCGCGGTCGACGCGCTGGTGGCGCTCGGCCGCCTCGGCGCCGACCTGGAGGACGTCCTCCAATCGGTCGACGTCAATCCATTCGTGGTGCTGCCGCGGGGAGGAATGGCGCTCGACGCCCTGATCGTGCTACGCGGCGTGCAGAAGGCGATGAGATGATGGAACCAGCCCACAAGATCGACGTCAAACCGGAGTGGTGGGACAACATCTTCGCGCCCAGCTCGTGCCTCACGCTGATCACGACGGTCGACCAGGCCGGGCAGGTGAACGCGGCGGCCTTCGGCACCTGCACGCGCGTCTGTCACGAGCCCATGTATATCGCGTTCACCTGCAGCGCGGACCGCGACACCACCCGCAACGTGCTGGCGACGGCTGAGTTCGTCGTCAACGTGGTGCCGTTCGAGCAGCCGATGCTCGACAAGGTCCCGGTCTGCGGACTGCCGTTCAGGCCCGGCGTCAACGAATTGGAAAAAGCCGGGCTCACGCCGATTCCGGCGCGGGTGCTGCGGCCGCCGCGCATCGCCGAGTGCCGCGCCCATTTCGAGTGCAAGGTCGAGTGGACCAAGGCATGGCTCTATCGCGTGATGATCTGCGGCAAGGTCGAGGCGGTCAGCATCGATGACGGCTGCATGGACGCCGACGGCTTCATCGTCTGGGACAAGGTGAAGCCGGCGCATTATTGCGGCATGCGCTATCGCGACCGCTTCGTTCCCGCCTACGACAAGCCCACGCGCGGGGCCTGGCGCTACGACGGCCGCGACGACGAGTTCCGCGTGGGCGAGAGCTGGCGCGACGCCTATCGCAGCGTCGATTGAGACCGGAACGATGATCGCTTCGGTTCAGGACAAGCAGAAGGAGATCGCGTTCTTCGACGCGCACGCGGCCGCCGACGAGTACGACGTGTTCACGCCGGAGGCGAGCGCCCGCCTGGTCGACGCGTTCGTGCGCGCTCAGCGGGCTTGCGCCCGGTGCGCGGGTCGCCGATCTCGGCTGCGGGTCGGGCGCGTTCACCCATCTGCTCGCACGCAAGGGCTACGCTTGCGTCGGTCTCGACATCAGCCCGAAGCTGGTGGAGCTCGGCCGCCGCAAATATCCGGACATCGAGTTCATCGAAGGCGACGTCGAGCATCTGCCGTTTCCGGACGCAAGCCTCGACGGAATTCTGTTGAGCGCCATCGTGCACCACCTGCCCGATCCCTCGCGCTGCGCGGCCGAGGTGTTCCGGGTGCTGCGGCCGGGAGGGAGGTTCGTGGCTTTCGATCCGAACCGGATGAACCCGTTCATGTGGCTCTACCGGGACCGCGCCTCGCCGTTCTACAGCTCGGTCGGCGTGACCGAGAACGAGCGGCCGGTGCTCGCCCACGCGGTCGCGGCGGTTTTCCAACGCGCGGGCTTTACCGTGTCGTCGCACTACCTTTCCGGTCTCGCCTATCGCTACGTGGCGTCGAGCCGGGTGCGGCTCGTGCTGCCGATCTACAACTGGATCGATGCCACGGTGTTCGGGCTCGGCATCATGGAGCGGCTGCGGCCTTTCGTGCTCACCGCCGGAGAAAAGCCGTCGGCTTGAACCATGGCGCGCTCGCCCCCGAGGACGCGCAAACCTGACGATCGGACCTCAAGCATGGCCGGCAAATGGCCGAAGATACGCTCGCGCCGAACCACCCCGGTGTCGCCCTGGGTGAGCATGATCGCGCGCGAGGTCGAGTTTTCGGCCGACGCACCGCCGCAGCTCTATCACGCGGTCGCGCAGGCCGATTACGTCGCGATCGTCGCGGTCACCCAAGATGGCCGCATTCCGCTCGTGCGCCAGTATCGTCCCGTGCTCGAGGGATTTTCCTGGGAGCTGCCGGCCGGCCTGGTCGATGGCGGTGAAGACCCCGCCGAGAGCTGCCGGCGGGAGTTGCTCGAGGAGACCGGGTTTTCCGCGCGCGCCATCCACCGCCTGGCCGACACGTCTCCGTGCACGGGGCGTCTCAACAACCGGATTCATTCCTTCTTCGTCGAGGCCGGCGCGCGCGCCGGCAAGCTCGATCCGGAGCCGGGCGTCAGCGTGAAGCTGGTGACGCCGGAGCAGCTCGTGCGCATGATCACGCGCGGCGAGTTCGTTTCGCAGCTCCATCTCGGCGCGCTGTTGCTCGCCGAGCTGCATGGATTTCTGGCGCTGCCGCGCAAGCGGCCGGCGGCCGGCCGCGACGACGAAAGCCAAAATCGCGAGCTAAGTAGCCGCGCGACGCGTCTCCGGGGACTCTTCCATTGTTCGAGCCATGCGGGCGAGCCCGCGTGCAAGCGCGGCGCTCAACCGATGGCCCGCCACGCGCTTGCTGAAGGCGGGGAAGCGCCGTTGCAGCAGCTCCAGTCCCTCACGGTGCGCCCACACCGCGACGACCAGCAGGGTCAGCAGCCACGTCAGGTAGTGGTAGCGGCTATACATGAGAAAGAAGGTGCCGACGAAGTGCTGCACCAGGGTCGCCAGTGCGATCAGGCGCAGCCACGGATCGGCGCTCCGCCACAGGGCGACTCGCACCAGGACGACAAGCGCCGCGAGATTCAGCGGCGCCATCACGACGGACTCCGAAGGTCCGGCGAGCCAGGCGCCGATCTGCCGGATCGCCCGCGCCAGCTGCTCGCCCGCGAAGTCGAACCGCAGCAACTCCGCGAGCGCCGCCAGATAGGCCGACGGCGGCATCGACATCGCCAAGCCCGTGGTGCTGGTGAACAGCACCAACACCCCGCCGTAGACCCAGTTGTGCAGCGCCATGCCGAGCACCGGCAGGAAGCCCAGGCACAGCCCGATCACGCGGCGGAATTGGTGCTGCCACAGCGCCGCCAGGCCGGCGCCGCCGAGCAGAATTCCGGCCGCCGGCGCGAGGTTCGGCCGCACGAACAGCGCCGACGCAAATGCCAGGCCGGCGCCGAGCGCCGACGCGAAGCGGTCACGCGGCCCGCTGTCCGCCCGCCCGAGCAGCGCAATGCAGCCGGTGAGAAACAACGCGTAGGCGGCGGGATCGCCGAAGCCGCGCGCCGCCCACTTGATGTAGAGAACGAGGCTCGATCCGAACAGCACGCCGATCGGGATGCCTGCAAAGATCAGCCCCAGCGCCAGCGCCCACCGCAGCGGCAGGAAACGCCGGAACAAGACGAAGACCAGGATCGGCAGCGCCAGCATGAGCGAGAGGTAGCCCAGATAGCTCTCGCCGAAGATCACGTGCTCCGCCGCGCGCAGGTAACGCGTGCCTGGGGTGAAATAGAACACCTTCTCGCCGCCTTCGAGCGCGCCGACGATATCGCCCGCCAAGACGTGCTGCAGCATCGCGCGCGCGTATCCGTCGTAGACCAGGCCATCGTCGCCGGAATCGAACGGACGCACGCCGCCGATGAAATTCGCCTCGGTGAAGAAGGCGACAACGAGCGCGAGCGCGATGAACGTGAACGGCACGATCGTGCGCGCGAGGCGCACGCGCACCAGCAGGCCGAGCACGGCCGCACAGGCGATCAGCGCGAGCGCAGGCTCGACCAGCCGCCACAGCCGAATTTTCATCGTCGGCTCGAGCGTCATCGCGAGCGGCGGGTCTTGCCTGATCGCCACGCCGAAGATGCGACGGCCGGTGTCGTCCGCCGTCAGTGTCTGGCAGGCCATCGAGCGATGGTTGATCGCCTGGAAACCGCCGCCCGCACCTTCCCAGAGGACGTCGCCGCGCCAGCACAATGCGCTGCCGGCGAATTGCGCCGGGAACCGGTACATGACGAACCAGGGCATCTCGAGCTTCCAGCGGTGCACCAGCACCCAGAAGCGGCGGTCGCGCGAGGCGCGGTCGACGTCGCTGACATTCGAGTTCCAGTTGTAGCGGAGCTCGTTGATGAACCCGAGGCGAAGCCAGACCGGATCGGCAAAATCCACGCCCGTCACCCGCCGCGAGAACTCCGGATGATCGAAGATGCCGTCGGCCGAGAACGCGAACGGCCGATCCGGAAAGCCCTGGGCCCGCCAGCAGCCGTGATTGCGGGCGATCGCAGCGGCGCTCCGGCGGGTATCGGGCGTCGAATTCCGCGCGCATGAAGCGGAAGGCATCGGCCGGCAGCCCGGCTTCGAGCGCTCCGCCGGGGCCATCGACGATGAAGACGTTATGACCCTCCTCGATGCGCGGCGCCGCCAGGATGAATTGTCCGAGCACGCACAGCGCCACCGCCGCGACCGCGCCGATCCAGCGCCGCAGGCGCGCCGACAGCGTCCCCGCAAAGATCAGCACCGCCGCGATCACCAGCAGCGTGTAGCGGAAGAGATCGTTGATCGGCAGGCCGAGCGCCGCCACCACCAGCACCAGCGCCGCGAGCTTCAACCAAACCTGATGCGACGGTGGTATCATTCGTTCCCGGCGGCCCCTTGGAGCATTTTCCGGGAAAAGTGGACACCGGTTTTCCGTTAGAAAATGCGACCACTAAAGAACTTTAGAGCGCATTCCGGTGTAAACCCAAGCGGAATGCGCTCTAATCGGAGAACTTTCCATGCATCCCGTGCTTCGGCTCTACGAAGATATCCTCTCCAGCGAAGCCGCGCTCGAACTGCCGGCGCTGCCGCGCATGATTTTCATCGTGCACGGGTCGCTGACGATCGGCGGGCAGAGCTTGGGTGACGGCGAAGCCTGGCATGGCGAAGGCGCGGTGACGCTGCGCGCCGGCAAGACCGGCGCGGCCTGTTGGCGCTGGGAGCTTGCCGCAGGAGGCGCGGGCGACGGCCAGGCGGTCGGTCAAGGCATCTCATCGCGCGAAAAGCTCTCCGCCGCGCTCGAAACCTTGCCGAAGGGCGAGCTGCTCATCCGCGGCGACAGCGTCGCCTTCCCGCCCGGCGGGTGCGCCTATCTCCACACCCATCAGGGGCCCGGCATCCGCTGCTTGATCGAGGGCGCTATCCGCATCGACACCCATGGGCGCTCGACCTGTTATGGACCGGGCAGCGCCTGGTACGAATCCGGGCCCGAGCCGGTATTCGCGCAAGCCGCCGCCGATCGGCCGAGCCGCTTCATCCGGGTGATGATCCTGCCGCGCGAGCTCGTCGGAAAGAGCTCGATCCGGCTGGTCAACGAGGACGACAAGACCAAGCCGCGCGCGCAGCAGTACAAGATTTTCGCGGATAGCCCGATCACTTTCAGCGCGGCGCAGACGTGATTTGCGGCTATACGCCGCGGTATTCTTCCACGTACGATGGTCGCATCACCGGAGCGCGTGACCGCTCGCGAGATCGCCGATGAAGAGCCATCGCCTTGTCTCCAGCGGTCGTCTGGCGACCATCCTAGCCGGCGCTTTCCTGGTGTCCGGGGCGGCTGCCCAGGACCCGGTCGCCGACTTCTACCGCGGCAGAACCGTTCAGGTCGTCATTCCGAGCAATGTCGGCGGCTCGGTCGGACTTTACGGCCGGCTGGCGAGCGATCACCTCGGCCGTCATATTCCCGGAATCCGAACGTCATCCTGGTGACGATGCCGGGGGCGGGCGGCGTCCAGTCCGTGGAATTCATCGCCAATGTCGGCCCGAAGGACGGCACCGCGATCGCGCAGATCCTGCCTCCGACGCTGCTCGTTCCGATGATGCGGAGCGTGCGCTTCGACCCGCACCAGCTGCAATGGATCGGGTCGCTCAGCGCACGGCCCGGCGTCGTCGCGGTCTGGCACACCGCCCGCGCCACCACGCTCGAAGGCGCCAAGCAGATCGAGCTCAACATGGGATCGACCGGCGTCGGCTCGGGCAACTACCAGATTCCGAAGCTTGCCAATGCCGTCCTCGGCACGAAATTCAAGTTGGTGACCGGCTATCCGGGCGGCGGCGACATCAACCTGGCGATCGAACGCGGCGAGATCGACGGCCGCTCCAACTATTGGACGGGCTGGACCACGGTGAAGCCGGATTGGATTCGCGACAAGAAGCTGGTCTTCCTGTTCCGCACCGGCCCGCGGGCGCCCGATATGCCGGAGCTGCCGGCGTTCGCAGACCTGGTGAGCGGCGAAGAGCGCCAGATGGTCCGCATCCTCGAGGCGCCCGACGACATCGGCGTCGGCTTCTACGTGGCGTCCGGCATTCCGCCGGACCGCGCGGCGGCCCTGCGCAAGGCATTCTGGAACATGATGCACGACGGCAAGTTCCTCTCCGAGGCGGCAAGGCTCGAGGCGCCGATCGCGCCCGTGCCGGCCGACGAGTTGCACAGGATCGTCGCGTCGATCTATGCGACGCCGCCGGCCGTGGTCGAGCGGTTCAAGCAGGTGGTCAAATGAACGAGCACAGCAACCGGCGCTACCTGAGCGAATCGCCGGTCAACCTCCCCGAAAACCGCAGCGACGCGGAATACTATTCCGACGCGATGGTCGAGCTGCTCGGCCGCCTCGACATCGACTATGTGTTCCTGCTTCCGGGCTCCAGCTACCGCGGGCTGCACAACTCGCTGGTCAACTTCGGGCGCAACCACAAGCCGAAGATCGTGCTCGCGACGCACGAGCAGATCGCCGTATCGATGGCGCACGGCTACGCCAAGGCGACGGGCCGGATCGGGGTCTGCATCCTGCACAACCTCGTCGGCCTGATGAACGGCTCGATGGGCGTCTACAATGCGTTCGGCGATCACGCGCCGGTCATGGTGCTCGGCGGCAGCGGGCCGCTCGATCCTGCCGACCGGCGCTGGATCGACTGGCTGCATTGCGCCAGCACCCAGAGCGACATCGTCAAGAACTACGTGAAGTGGACGGAGGAGCCGCCGACCGCGCAATCGATCCTCGACGCCATCGCGCGCGCCTACCAGACGGCGCTGACGCCGCCGCGCGGGCCGGTCTACGTCACGCTGGATTGCGGCATTCAGGAGCAGAAGATCAACGGTTCGCTGAAAATGCCGGATCCGAATATTTCCAGCCGCCGCCGCCGATGGCGGGCAACCCGGACGCGCTCGCGGCGACCGTCGATGCGCTGCTGGCGGCCGAGTTTCCGCTGATCGTCGGCGGCCGGTTCGGCATCAATCCGGCGGTCACGGCGCCGCTGGTCGATCTGGTGGAGACGGTCGGCGCCGCCTACCGGGACGACCTTGCGATGGTCTGCTTTCCCACCGCCCATCCGCAGAGCCTGAGCGGCGACCGCGGCGTGGTGAAGGAGGCGGACGCCATCCTGGCGATCGACTGCCGCGATCTTTCGAGCCTGGTCGACGACTATACCGACAAGAAGCGGGACGTAGGCTCGGGCCAGCTCAAGCCCGGACGCACCGTCATCGACATGTCGCTCAACGATTTGTCGCCGAGCTCCTGGTCCTATCTCAGGGGCGCCCAGCCACTGGTGGACGTGCGGCTCGCCTGCGACCCGATCCTGGGCATGCGCCAGCTTGCCGACGCGGTCCGGCAGCGGCTCGCCAAGGACGACAAGGCGCGAGATCGCATCGCGCAGCGCAAGAAGGCGCTCGCCGAACGTCATGACGCGCTGCGCAGCCGGCAACGCGAGGCGGTTCGCAAGGGCTGGGACGACCGGCCGATCCGGCCCGGGCGGCTCCTCTCGGAGGTCCATGACGCGGTCAAGCACAAGCGCTGGCTCCTGGCCGTGCGCAACCAGTCGAGCTTCACCGAAGGCATCTGGCAGTTCGGCGGCGCCGGCGAGTATCTGGGGCACAATGGCGGCGGCGGCGTCGGCTACGGTCCGGGCGCCGCGGCCGGCGCCGCCATCGCATGCCGCGACCGCGGACGGTTCTGCGTGTCGCTGATGGGCGACGGCGATTTCGTGATGTCGGCGGGGGCGATCTGGAGCGCGGTGCATAACCGCGCGCCGATGCTGGTCGTCATCAACAACAACACGACCTGGGGCAACGACGAGAAGCACCAGATCGAGGTCGCCCACGAGCGCCGCCGGCCGGTCGAGAACGCCTGGATCGGCCAGCGCATGGTCGAGCCCGACATCGATCACGCGATGACGGCCAGAAGCTTCGGCGCCTGGAGCGCCGGACCGATTTTCGATCCGGCCGAGCTCCCCGGCGTGCTCGCGCAGGCCGTGGCCGAAGTCGAGAAGGGCTCGGTCGCGGTCGTCGAGGTGCGCACGCAGCTGGTTTGACTGTCGCGGCGGGTCGCGGCCGCTTCCTGCATGATCCGCTTGATGGTGCGGGCGCAGCGGCCGCACCGCGCGCCGCAGCCGAGGCAATCATAGACTTGGCCGGCGGTGAGCAGCTGCGCTCCGGCGCCCGTCACCACGCCGCGCACGTCGCGGTCGCTGAGCATGTTGCAGGAGCAGATGATCATTGCATCGACTCGGATTGGCCGTGCTTCGGCCAAGTGCTCTCTGCAAAGCTAACCGTCGAGCGTCTCGAGCGCGGCCAGCAGCTTGTCCGGTGTGGCGGGGAAGTCGCGGATGCGAGCGCCGGTCGCGTTGTGGATGGCGTTCATGACCGCCGCGCCCGCCCCGCAGATGCCGAGCTCGCCGATGCCCTTGCTGCCGAGCGGGCTGCCGTGCGGATCGGCCTCGTCCAGAAACACGACGTCCATCGCGCCGACATCGGCGTTCACCGCGACGTGGTAGCTGGCCAGGTCCTGGTTGACGAAGGAGCCGTAGCGCGGGTCGACGTGGTTCTCCTCGATCAGCGCCGCGCCGATGCCCCACGTCATGCCGCCGATCATCTGCGAGCGCGCCGTCTTCGGATTGAGGATGCGGCCGGCCGCGAACACGCCGAGCATGCGTCGAACACGCACCTCGCCCGTGTCCCGATCGACGCCGACTTCGGCGAAATGCGCGCCGAAGCCGGCGTGCGCGTAGGCGTGTCGAGGGCGGCGGGCGTGACCGATCCCTCGGCTTCCTTCATCCCGGAGGCGAGCCCGGCCTTGAGCTTCCGGCAGGCAGCGAGAACCGCCGCGCCGGACGTCGCCGCCCCGAAGGAGCCGCCCGAGCCGGCGGTCGGCGGAAAGCGGGTGTCGCCGAGACGAACCGTGACACGATCGACCGGCAGCTCCATCGTCTCGGCGGCGATCTGCGTCAGGATCGTGTAGGTGCCGGTGCCGATGTCGGTCATCGCCAGCTCGACCGTCAGCCGGCCATCGCTCTCCAGGCGCGCACGCGCCGTCGCGCTCTGCAGTACGTCGCCGCGGATCGCCGAGGCGACGCCGAGACCGACGAGCCACTGCCCGTCGCGGACGCTGGCCGGCTTGGCGACGCGCTTGTCCCAGCCGAAGCGGGCGGCACCCTCGCGCAACGCCTCGGCGAGATGGCGCGAGGCGAAGGGCCGGTTGTGCTCGGGATCGGTCTGCGTGTCGTTGCGCAGGCGCAGCTCGACCGGATCGAGCGCGAGAGCCTCGGCCAATTCGTCCATCGCGCATTCGAGCGCCAGCAGCCCGATCGCGTCGCCCGGCGCGCGCATCGAATCCGAGCGCGGCAGATCGAGCTTTGCGCGGCGATGCCGGGTCAGCCGGTTGGGCGCCGCATAGAGCATGCGCGCCGCGATGCAGACCGGCTCGGTGTAGATGTCGAAGCGCGCGCACTGCACCAGCGCATCCTGGCCGTAGGCGGTCAGCCGGCCGTCGCGGTCCGCGCCCAGCCGCACGCGCTGCTCGGATGCGGTGCGATGGGTGGTGGTGTGAAACATCTGCGGGCGCGTCATCGCCACCTTCACCGGCCGACGAAGCATGCGGGCGCCGATCGCGGCGAGTGTCGCGTCGACATAGTACGGCAACTTGCTGCCGAAGCCGCCGCCGACATAGCGCGTGATGATGCGCACATTCTCCTTGGGGATGTTGAACGTGCGGGCGAGGCCTTCCTGTGGGCTCGTCGTCAACTGCGCCGCCGTATGGACGGTCAGCATCTGGCCCTCCCACGCCGCCATCGTCGCGTGCGGCTCCATCGGGGCCTGGTTCTGATAGGGCGTGGTATAGGTCGCGTCGATCTTCACCGGCGCGTTGGCGAAGGCGGATTCGAAATCGCCGACGGCACTGTCGGCGGGCATGCCGCCATTGATCCGGCCCGGGTTCTCGCGCGTGCGGCGCAGCCGCGTGCAGGTCATATTCGCCGGGCAGCGACACGTAGCGGACACGGACCAGCGCGGCGGCGGCGCGCGGCCTGCTCGAACGTGTCGGCGACCACGAAGGCGACCGGAAAGCCGAAATAGCGCACCTCGTCGGTATTGAGCGCGGGCTCGCGCGCGCAAAGCGGTCCGGCAGGTCGACCGGGCCCCACGGCGTCTGCGGCGGCGCATTGTCCTTGGTCAGGACGAGCAGCACACCGGGGGCGCGCTCGCGCATCACGCACGTCGACTCCGAGGACGCGGCCCTTGCCGATCGCCGCGGGAACGATGAAGCCATAGGCGGCGCCGCCTTGCGCCGCGTATTCAAAGGCGTAGGTGGCCCTGCCCGTCACCTTCAGCCGGCCATCGACGCGATCGAGAGGACGGCCGATCGGGCCGGCGAGCTTGCTTTCGGCCATGGTCGCTTCTCCTCAGACGATGCCGGCCGCGTCGGCCAGCGTGGCGCGCAGCGTCCGGCGGGCAAGCGGGATCTTGAAATCGTTGTGGCCGTAGCCACGGGCGTCCCTGAGCGCGGCGACCCCGGCGGCGTCGAAGGACGCACGCGTCACCGCGGCGCCGACGAGCGCTGCTTCGGCTTCCGCCGATCGCCACGGCTTGTAGGAGATGCCTCCGAACGCGACGCGCGCGGCGCGCACCCGGTCGCCGTCGCGCGCCACGATCACCGCGACCGAAACGAGCGCGAACGCGAAGGAAGCGCGGTCGCGCACTTTGCGATAGACCTGCCGACCCGGCGGCGGCGGCGGCAGCAGCACCGACACGGATCAGTTCACCCGGCGCCAGCACCGTTTCGATATGCGGCGTGTTGCCGGGCGGACGATAGAGCGCGTCGATCGGGATGGTCCGGGTTGCACCGTCAGGCGCGACGGTCTCCACCCGCGCATCGAGCGCCGTCATCGCGACCGCCATGTCGGACGCGTGCGCGGCGATGCAGTCGTCGCTCACGCCCAGCACGGCGTTCATCCGGTTGATGCCGCCCAGCGCCGCGCAGCCCGACCCGGGCACGCGCTTGTTGCAGGGCTTGGTCGTGTCATAGAAGTAGGGGCACCGCGTGCGCTGGAGCAGATTCCCGCCGGTCGTGGCCTTGTTGCGAAGCTGCGTCGACGCGCCCGCCAGGATCGCCTGCGACAGCAGCGGATAGCGGCGGCGGACGCGCATGTCGACGGCGAGGGCGCTGTTCGTGACCCGCGCGCCGATGCGCAGGCCGCCCTCCGCGGTCTCTTCGATACCGGCGAGCGGCAGCAGGCCGATGTCGACGAGATGCGCCGGCGTCTCGATCTGCAGCTTCATGAGATCGATGAGGTTGGTGCCGCCGGCGATGAACTTGGCCGTGGGCTCGGCTGCCGATGCGCAGGCCGACGCGACGCCGCTGGCCCGTTCGTAGCGGAACGGCTTCATGTGCGGCCTCCCTCGGCCACGTCGCGGATTGCCGCGACGATGTTGGCATAGGCGGCGCACCGGCAGATATTGCCGCTCATCCGTTCGGCGATCTCGGCATCGGTCAGGGCCGGCGCGGTCGCGACATCCGCCGTCACATGGCTTGGCCAGCCCGCCTTGTGTTCGGCCAACAGCGCGACGGCCGAGCAAATCTGGCCGGGCGTGCAGTACCCGCATTGCAATCCGTCATGGCGCACGAATGCGGCCTGCATCGGATGGAGATCGCCGTCCTCCGCCAGACCCTCGATGGTGGTGATCTCGTCGCCGGCATGCATCACCGCGAGCGTCAGGCAGCTGTTGATGCGCTGTCCGTTGACGATCACCGTGCAGGCGCCGCACTGTCCTTGGTCGCAGCCCTTCTTCGTGCCGGTCAGCGCGAGATGCTCGCGCAGCGCATCGAGCAACGTCGTGCGCGGATCGAGATCGAGGGCATGCTGCCGTCCGTTGACGGTCAGCCTCACGTTCTCGTTGTGCATCGATGCGGTTTCTGCCGTCGTGTCGGCAAGCGCCGGCGGCGAAGCCAGCACCAGAGTCGCAACCCCGGCCGTCTCGAGAAAGCGCCGCCGGGATGTGAGAGAGTGAGGGGGGAGTAGCCTTTCCACGGCAGTGCCTCCGACTGAGTTCAGACGTCATGAGGATGTAACCCGTCCGCCTGGACGCGACTTGCGCGTTATTGCCGTGGTCGGCTCGGTCTTGCGTTGATTTCCGCAGAAGGAGGCGATGGCGCAGCAAGATCACGGTATTTGCAATCACTAGAGCGCATTCCGTTAGGTTGAATCAGTCGAAACCGGAATGCGCTCTAGAGCTCGAGCGGTCGGCATTTGCTACGGAAAACCGCTGTCCACTTTTCCGGAAACGCTCGCACGGGCATGCCGACACCCTCGTACGCAGGCATCGCACCGGAATTCGCCGCTTTTGGCGCAGGAAATCTCGCTCCCCGGGGAGGCCGGCCGCAAATCGATGCGGATCTGAGTGCGCTGATCAGGCGCAAGCATCTGCGCAGACGCGGCAGATCGAAGCCCGATCCGGCGCTTCTACCGGCCACGCGCGTTGCGCGCCATGAATGTTTCGGGTGTGCCGTCGCGTGGATCCACAAACACGATGTCTGTTGGCTCGCGTCGTGGCGTATCGATCGACAGAAACACCAATGGCTCTGCGAAGATGTCGGGCATCGCGTGCACAGTTCCGCGCTCGAAGAAAAGAAGTTGACCTGGCCCGAATTCGGCCTTCGCTCGATGGGTCCTTCATCCAAAAGGTCCCGCGCCCCGACAGGGCGTAGAGATATTCGTCGCAGGTTGCATGGTAGTGAGGCGGGGTCGGCCTATACACCCGAAAAACTCGCGCACTCGCAGCTTCTCGATCGGTCAGATATTTGTCCACCAGCAGTGTTGTGGCGGTCTCCGGCAACGTCCTGGCGATTGCCTGGACGTCAAACCACCCCGTCGAAGCCTTGATGTCGTCCGTCATTGATCTATCCGAATTCATATGTCCGCGTAGTTTCCAGAATTGCACGGTACTTGCTTGACTGGACTTGGCTTTGTCGGAATTGCCGTGAATGAGCCGGTCTTGCGTCAATTGCCGGGAGCGGCGTCATCTGTGACGTGTCGTCGCCGTGTCCGCAGGGGGGCCCTACCGCATCTACATCCTGGAATGACTACGGCGCTCCGCCGCTTGGCGACATCGCGCCGCCGTCAACGCCGGTTTTACGGATATCAATGGTTCGTCATGCCCGGTACCAGGGCGCGGCGGTCGAGCCGATGGGATAGCAGGCTGAACGCAAGACCCAATGCCGCAAGCCCGGCGCCGATCCAAGGGATATTGCCGTAGGAGACCCCGTCAGTCAGTGCCAGCTCGCCGGCGAAGGCGCCGGCGGCATTGCCGAGATTGAACGCTCCCTGATTGAGCGTGGATGCCAAATTAGGTGCGCCCGAGGCCTCATTCACCACCTGCATCTGCAGAGGCGAGACGAGGGCGAAGGCGAGAACACCCCACACAAAAATTGTCGTCGTCGCCAGCCAAGCGACGTGGCTGGTGATGGTAAGAACGCCTAGCACCACGATGAGGAGGATGAAAATGGCGATCACCGATGGCATCAACCGCCAGTCGCCAAGTCGCCCTCCGAGGAGGTTTCCGAACGTGAGCCCCACGCCCAAGAGCAGGAGCACCCACGTGACTTGGTGTGGCGACTCTCGCGTCACGTTCTCCAGAATCGGCGTGATGTAGGTGAACACACTGAACAGGCTGGCGGACGCGAGTACGCTGATGAGCATGGCGAGTAGAACCTGCCCGCGGCCAAGGGTGCGGGTCTCCTGCATCAGCCCGGGTCCGCTCGATGTGATTCCGCGCGGCAGCCACGCGTAAAGCGCCAACGCAGCGACAATGCCGATACCGACGACCGCCCAAAACGTCGTGCGCCAGCCGGCTGCTTGGCCGAGCGCCGTTCCAAGCGGCACACCCAGCACGTTGGCGAGCGCCAGTCCCGTGAACATGAGCGCAATCGCTTGCGACCTTTTCTGGGGCAGCACGACATTGACCGCGACGACCGCGCCGAGGCCGAAGAAGGCGCCGTGGGAAAATGCAGTCACGATCCGCGCGCCCATGAGCAGCGCATAGCTTGGTGCGATTGCGCACAGGCAATTCCCGAGAATAAAGATTCCGATCAGCAACAGCAGCGCCCGGCGGCGATCGAGGCGCGCGGTGGCTACCGCGAGGATCGGCGCACCGAACACCACGCCCAGCGCATAGCCGGAGACGAGGAGGCCCGCTTGCGGGATCGTCACCCCGAGATCGTGGGCGACGTCGGGCAATAGACCCATGATCACGAACTCGGTGGTGCCGATGCCGAACGAAGCCACGGCCAGCGCCAACAGCGCCCGGGAGTTGGTGGTCGACTTGTCGACATGCATGGTCGAGCCCGGGTGGACAGCCTGGTTGATCACGGACTGCGGTCTCGGCTGCGCGATAGTGAATTGCGAAACAGGATCGCTCGGCCGTCTCTCGCTTACCCATCTCGAGGGCGACGAGCCGAACGACCAGACCCTTGAGCTCGTTTGGCAGCGGCTCCGCCAAGCTCGGCAAATAGTCGGCGTGCAGCTGACGACCGATTGCGGTCAATGAAGCGCGCATTGATTTCGTCATGGCGTTTTCCCGCATTTGCAGTTCCAGATAGCCACTCGTGCCGTAAGAAACCAATTTTGACCGCCAAGATACTCATAGAGATGAACCGGTCCATTCTACGGAGGTTGACCGGCACGCGACATTTGTTTGAGAGGCGCATACTTAGGTTTAGGGCCTGCCATGCGCGGCTTGCGCACTCTTGCATTTAAGCGGCTAGAGGCGGAGTGGCGCTTAAATTGAAGCGAAGCCCCAGCTTCCCGTGCTGCCGAGGCATGATCCGAGGAGGAAGGACATTGCTCGCCCGCGCGCCAATGATCGAAATGCCAGCGTGTGCCGCGCAGCCGTTGAGCAAATCAATCCGTCATTCGCAGAAAGCTGCAAGTCTGCACAACATAGAGCAATTCTGCACAGGTCGGCGGCGCCTTCAAACCTACATGCACGATGTCGCTTGCACGCACTCAGGCGACGCGGCCGCCGGCCGCCAACCAAGTGCGCTCACTCAAACAACAGGAGACTACTATGAAGAATGTTATGTGCATCGTTGCCATCGTAATGTCGCTGGTCGGCAGCGCAAATCTCGCCATGGCGCAAACCTTTCAGGACCAGGGCGTCGTCACCGGCAGTGAAGCGAACCGCGCAGCGCACGCTAACGACGGTGAATACACCCACGGCCGGTAACGCGTCCGACCTCGCGACGCGACGCAAATCCAGTTGGGTCGGTGGCGGCCCCTTATCGTGGCAGAATTGCTTCAATCGGGGCCGAAACCGTTCCCATTGGAAAAGAGATGTAGCCCGAGGTCATTGCGGCAACCTTAGCGCGCCGATCGGTGCGCCTGGCCTTGCCTCCGCGCAGTACATTTTCGGGACGCTCGCGCTTGCGCAGGCCGTGGCCGAGGTCGAGAAGGGCTCGGTCGCCGTCGTCGGGGGCGCACGCAGCTGGTTTGACGGGCTCGGCGGAGGTGGTTGATTTCGTACCCAATTGCCTTATATACGTACCCGTTCGAGATTTTACCTGTCCTTGTTATTTGCCCCGCGAGGGCTCTTCCCAAGACAACGTTGGATTCGGACGCAAAGCTGCGCGATGTCGTGCAGCTCACAGACGCCGATCGGCGTTTTCAAAGGAGGCCAGATATGGCTCAAGGTACAGTCAAGTTTTTCAATTCACAGAAGGGTTTTGGCTTCATTCAGCCGACCGACGGCGGACAGGACGTATTCGTGCATATTTCGGCAGTCGAGCGCGCCGGAATGAGTGACCTCAATGAGGGGCAGAAGCTCAGCTACGAGGTCGTGAGCGAGCGCGGCAAGTTGGCCGCCTCGAACCTTCAGAACGTCTAATCGGTTTCGAAACCGAGCGACCATGCCCGACGCTCAGGCGTCGGGCAGCTTGCGCTGGCCGGACGTGTCTCGACGACTGCGATGCCGCACTCGATGTGTGGGTCATCGATCGTTGAACGACGACCGGGGACTGACGATGGCACGAAAGCCCGCATCGCGACCTGAATTCACCCTATTCGACGTGGTCTACGAAGACGGTTCTCAGCGCTCCAATCGCAGGGTGCCGAGCGAAGTCCTCGGTGGTCTTGACGGCGATGCCCCCGCGTGCGCCGTCATTGAAGAACAGGACCGGCTGATCGCCGAGAAGTCAGGCACTCCGGCCCTCGCCGTGAAAAGCATACATCGATCGAACAGTAAAAAAACCGACAAGGCGACGCGGTACGGGCGCATCCAATTGATGACGGCGTCACGCTACGAATGATCCAACACGGAGGAACAGTCATGCCTTTCAAGTTTTCTATCTGGACAAGCCAGTTGATTACACTCCGGTGGGCGGGAAAAAAGCCGGTCTCTCTAAGGTTACTCGGCGGATGCCGGTGGAAGAACAGGCGGCCGGACCGAGATACCGCATCAAGAGCGAGGCCGAATCTATGAGCGCAACGTGCTCAAATGCCGTGTAGCTCCGACGTCAGCGACGAAAGCGAATATGCCACGATCAAGTCGCGTCTCCCGCAGGGATCGCGAGCAACATGAAAATCGCATCCACGACTGATGCGGCCCCCCCGGCCATGCCGAGCAGGCGCCTATCGGCAAGCATGAAAAAATCTCTTCGGGTGACCTTCAAATACAACCGCATCGCAGAGGGCGAATGGCAAATCGACGCTCACTGTCCCGGAGCCGAAATTCGATGCATTTCTGGGTTTAAGAGCAAAGTTGAGATCGATGAGTGGCTACAGGGAAGCCGCCGGATAGATTGGCTGAGGTCGCAGGGCTACGCGAAATGACGAACCATCGCGCCCCTGACGAAAGCCAATCGGAAGGCTGACGCGGCCAAGGCGTCGCGCAAATTGCTTCCAGGTTGGCTGACGAGCTATCCATGATCCCATGGTCCCTGATCGATACGGCACAAGTGCCCGGCGGCGGCGGCGAGCTACGCCTCATGCGGCGTGGCAAGGAATTCTCGATCATCTTGGATCACTACGAGCTGATGAACAGTCGTGTCAGCGGAACCGAGGAGGCGCTCGCTACGATCGCTTGCGAGAGAATTCGATGCCGCGAAGGGCCGCAGATATTGATCGGCGGATTGGGCATGGGCTTCACACTTCGTGCGGCGCGTGCCGCACTCGGAACAGACGCCAGGATCATCGTCGCCGAGCTGGTGCCGGCCGTCGTAGGATGGGCTTGGGGTCCGATGGTGGAAGTCTTCGGCAACAGCCTGACTGATCCGCGCGTCAGCATCCGCGAAGCAGACGTCAGCCGCCTTATCCGCTCTGATCCGTCGACTTTCGATGCGATCTTGCTCGATGTCGATAACGGTCCCGAGGGACTGACCCGAAAAGCCAATGATGCGCTGTACGACCTGGAAGGATTGAGCGCCGCCCGCGCGGCGCTGCGTCCCGGTGGCGTATTGGCCGTGTGGTCATCGGGACCGAATTTGAGCTTCACCCGGCGACTTCGCAAGACCGGCTTTGACGTGGATGAGGTTCGTGTGCGCGCCAACGGATCACGTGGCGGCGCGCGGCACGTGATCTGGATCGCGACCCGCACCGATCATGGGCGTCAATCGACCAACCTTTGACGATTTCCAATCACATCGGCTTGAAGGCGCGGTCGAGCTCCACGTCGATCAGCATCGGGCTGTTGCCCTTGAGCCCCTGAGCGATCAGATCGGTCGTCTCGTGCAGGGTCTTGGCGCGCTCGGCCGCCACGCCGAGCGAGCGCGAGAGCGAGACGAAATCGATCGGCGGGTCGAGGAGCTCCATGCCCACATAGGTGTCGGCCTGCTCGGCGTGTCCGCGCATGGCGTGCAGCCGCTGCTTGAGGATGCGATAGGATTTGTTGTTGAGGATCACGAACACCACGCCGATGCGATAGTGCGCGGCGGTCCACAGCGTCTGGCAGGTATACATCGCGCTGCCGTCGCCGATCAGCCCGATCACCGGGCGGTCCGGCAAGGCGAGCTTGACGCCGATCGCCGCCGGCAGGCCCCAGCCGATGCCGCCGCCGCGCAGGCCGAAATAGCTCTGCGGATCGTCGCTGCGGATCAGCTGGCGGATGCCGGGCGCCGACGACAGCGCCTCCTCCACCACCACGGCATCCTTCGGCAGCATGTCGCCGATGGCGTGCAGCAGCGCGAGCGGCTGGATCGGCGTTTGTGCGGCGAGCGCGCGCGCCTTGCCGACCAGATTTTCGCGATCAACGCGAGATGCCTCGCTGGCGGCCTGCAGCCGCTCGCGGGCGGCGCCGCGGGCGCCGCTCGACATCCGCTCGCGCACCACCGCGGTGATTTCGGGCAGCGTCGCCTTCGGGTCGCCCATGATGGCGACCTCGGGCGGATAGTTCTTGCCGATCTCCCACGGGTCGATGTCGAGATGAATGAGGCGCAGCTCCTTCGGCATCGGATCGACCGGCGACGGCAGCGACAGCGTGAAGAGATCGCCGCCGACCGAGAACAGCACGTCGTGTTGCTCGAGCACTTGCCGCGTGCCGGGCGCCGTGCGCACGAGCGCGCCGCGGAACAGCGGATGCGAGGTCGGGAACGACGCCGTGTTGGGCACGAACTCGGCGTAGACCGGCGCGCCGATCAGCTCCGCGAGCGCCACCAGCTCGGCATGCGCGCGGCTCTGCGCCACCGCATCGCCGGCGATGATCACCGGCCGCTTGGCGGCGGCGAGCACGTCGGCGGCCGCCTCGACCGCCGCCCGATCACCCCGCAACCGCGGCGCAACACGCGTCGGCGCCATCAGGTCGAGCTCGCCTTCCGACTTGAGGATGTCGCCCGGCAGCGACAGGAACACCGGCCCGGTCGGCGGCGCCAGCGCGGTCTTGGCGGCGCGATGCACCATCCGCGGCAGATCCTCGACGCGGCGCACCTCGTCCGCCCATTTGACGAACGGCCGCGCCAGTCGCGGCAGGTCGGCCGACAGGATCGGCTCGGTGACGATGAATTCCTGGTCCTGCTGGCCGGCGGTGACCAGGATCGGCGAGGCCGCCTTCTGGGCGTCGTACAGCATGCCCATGGCGTTGCCGAGACCCGGCGCGACATGGAAGTTCGCGACCGTGAGCTTGCCGGTCGCCTGCGCGTAGCCGTCGGCCATCGCCATGACGCCGGCCTCCTGCAGGCCGAGCACGTAGCGCAGCTCGTTCTCGGTCGCGAACGCGTCCATCAGCGGCAACTCGGTGGTGCCGGGATTGCCGAACAGGACCTCGACGCCTTCCTGCTTCAAGAGCTCCAGGAAGGCACGCTTTCCGGACATGACGGGCAAACTACGTCCTCCAATTGGTTCTCGACGCCGCCGGCAAACGAACGGCCATCTCGGCGTCAGAGGCTGCTTGCGCGTGCGGAGAGGGATGACCTGACGAACGCCGATTGTGGCTCGCCGTGGGCATGCCCACAAGGGCGGCCATGCAGTGCAGCCGTGTCGCGGGCGCAGCGCCGAGCGCCACGTCGGCGGCGCGGGCACGCAACTGACGGCTCACTGCAGGCCGTACAACGCCTTGGCGTTGTCGCGCAGCACCTTGGCCTTCTGGGCCTCGGTCAGGTTGAACTTGAACACCTGCTGCGGGTCGTCGAAATCCCAGTGCGGATAGTCGGTCGAGAACATCAGCCGGTCCCAGCCGAGCCAGCCGATGATGTCGGCGAGATGCTGCGGGTCATCCGGCTCCTCGATCGGCTGGGTGGTGAACCAGAAATGCTCGCGCACATATTCGGAGGGCGGGCGCTTGAGCTGCGGCGTCTCCTTGCGCATGCGCTCCCAATGCTTGTCCATGCGCCAGCACAGCGCCGGCGCCCAGGCGAAGCCGCCCTCGATCAGCACCACCTTCAAATTGGGAAAGCGCTCGAGCACGCCTTCGAACACCAGGCTGGTGGCGGTGTTCTGCATCCCGCTCGAGGCCGCGTAGTGCTCCTGCAGGTAATAGGTCGGCCAGCCCGACGCGGTCGAGGCATGGCCGCCGCTGAAGCCCTGCACGTGCAGCGCAATCGGCCGATTGCAGCGCTGCGCCGCCTCGTAGATCGGCCAGTAGCGCCGGTGCCCGAGCGGATCGCTCGAGCGCGGCGAGATCAGGATCTGCACGAAGGCCGGATTGTCCGCGTGGCGCTCGATCTCGGTCACCGCGAAGGCGGCGTCCTCCTGCGGCACCACGATGCCGGCGCGCAGCCGCGGCTCCGGCTTGCACCAGGCCTCCAGCTGCCAGTCGTTGACGGCGCGCGACAGCGCGGCGGCGAATTCGAGATTGCGCTCCTCCATGCCGCCGCGGCTCAATTGCATCAGCATGCCGTACTCGACGCCGTTGGGGTCGAGGTGCTGCCGGCGCATCAGCTCGAGATCGGAGCCCGGCGGGCCCTGCTCCGGAAAGGCGTCGACCCGCATCCCCGACGCCGTCATGCGCGGCCAGGCGAGCTGGCCCGACAGGCCCTGGCGCAGGTGCTCGCCGAACGTCGTCATGTGCTCGCGCCAGCGCGCCGCGAGGAACGGATGCAGGTCCGCCGGCGTGCGATAGGCCGGGTGGATGTCGCAATCGACGATCGCGAGGCGCTGCGAGGCGCCGGTGTGCCGGAGCGGAACGTTCATCGCACGGCCTCCTGGCTTGCTGCCGCATTATCGCCCATCACCGCCCCGTCGCCGCAAACGCGGATAGGTGTCGAGCGGGTTGTCGATCAGGAGCCTGCGCACCGTTTCGTCCGACAGCCCATCCGGCAGCACGTCCTCGCCGTCGAAATGCCAGTGCGGATAGTCGGTCGAGAACAACAGCATGCGGTCGGAGCCGATATGCTCCAGGGTGCGGGCGAGCATGTCGGGATTGTTCGGCGGCGCATCGACCGGCTGCAAGGTCAGGCGCACGTGCTCGCGCACGATCTCGGCCGGCGGCCGGTCGATCCACGGCACCTCGGGGCGCACGCCGCGCCAGGTCTTGGTGGTGCGCCACAGCAAGGTCGGCAGCCAGGTGAAGCCGGATTCGATCAACACCAGCTTGAGCGAGGGATATTTCTGAAACACGCCCTCGGTCAGGAAGCTCGACCACCTGCGATTCGAACGCGGCCGACTGGGCGACGTAATCCTCCACCCGATGGGCCGGCCAGCCCGACGACATCGGCGCATGGTGATAGCTGCTGCCGGCGTGGACGCCGATCGCCAGCTCGATGCTTCTCGGCGGCCGCGTAGATCGGCCAATAGAGCCGCCGCCCCAGCAGCATCTCGCCCATCGCCAGCAGCAGCACCTGCACGAAGCGGCGATCTTGCGCCACCCGCTCGATCTCCTTGACGGCGAGCGCCGGGTTATGCGCCGGGACCAGGATCGAGGCGCGCAAGCGCGGCTCGCGGTCGAGCAGCTCCTTCGCCACCCAGTCGTTCACGGCCGCGCACAAGGCCGCCGCCATGTCCTCGTTGAACAGCGCCATCCCGCCGTGCAGCGTGTTGCAGATGGCGAAGCGCGTGCCGAACGGATCGAGCGCCTGGCGGCGGATCGCCTCGAGGTCGCCGGCCGGCAGGCCGGACGCTTGCCGCCAGTCCGGCCGCGCCGAGAGCGGCGAGCGCGGCGGATAGCTGGTGAGCACGAAGGAGTATTTGTCGATGTGGCGGTTGACCAGCTGGTCGCGCCAATAGTCGTCGAGATACGGCAGCAGCGCCGCCGCGCTCGGCATCGCCGGATGGAGATCGCAGTCGATGGCGCCGGTGAGCGGCAATTTCATTGATGATCCCTTGCGACGGGACGGACGTCGTCGGCGTTGTGCAGTATATAGTGACAGCAGCCGCGATGTCGGGAGGACGGCATGTCCAGATGGCTCAACGGAACGGGAGCGGCGGCCCTTGGCATCGCGGTTGGGCTCGCTCCCACGATCGGCCACGGCCAGGAGATCGACATCCTGATGGCGCTGCCGGCCGCGACGCTCGACCTTCAGCGCTGCGTTCATTGCCGAGGATGCCGGCTTCTACAAGCGAGAAGGCCTCAAGGTCACCAATCGCACCATCGTGGGCGTCGGCTCGGTCAATGCGGTGATCGCCGGCAGCGCCGACTTCACCATGGGGACCGGGCCGGTGTTCCTGCGCGCGGCCGCGCAGGGACAGCGGCTGCTGGCGTTCGCCAATCTCATCGACAAGCCGCTGGTCGAGCTGGTGCTGCGCAAGGACGTCGCCGCCGCCGCCAACATCACCGACGCGATGCCGCTTGCCGAGCGCGCCAAGGCGCTCAAGGGCAAGACCATCGGCATCCAGGGCGTCGGCAGCATCGTGCATGCCTGGGAGCGGCTGGTCGCCAGCCGCGGCGGGCTCGACATCGAGAAGGACGTGCGCATCGCCCCGATGGACCCTTCGGCGATGCCGGCGGCGCTCGAGACCAAGTCGATCGACGGCTACGCCACCTCGCTGCCGTTCACCACCCAGGCGGTGCTCGCCGGCAGCGCCATCATGCTGGCGAGCGCGGTGCGCGACGCGCCCGATCTGCTGCCGTTCGCCTATGGGCTGGTCTACACGCGCCCCGACACCTGCACCAAGCAACGCGACAAGTGCGCCCGGGTGGCGCGCGCGCTCGCCGCCGCCAACGCGTTCATTCACGACAAGCCGGCCGAGGCGCTCGAGCTGCTCAAGAAGCGGTTCGACAAGATGGACCCGGCGGTGCTGGCGGCCGCCTGGCAGACCGTGTCGCAGGCGCATGCCAAGGACGTGCGGGTGACTGTGCCGGGGCTGGAGAATTCGCAGAAGGTCAGCCTGGAGGCGAAGCTGCTCGAGCCGAAGGACGCGCTCGCGAAGTTCGACGGGCTTTACACGGATGAGTTCGTGCGGTGAGCGATCGTTGTTGGCGATGACTGGCGCCACGGCGTCCCCTCCCCCGCTTGCGGGGGAGGGACAGGGAGGGGGCATGCAAGCAACACTGTGCCTGGTCACCCCCTCCCCACCCCTCCCCCGCAAGCGGGGGAGGGAGCAGACCGAGATCGCGGCGCCAGCAGTCGTCGTAGCCCGCATGAGCGCAGCGACATGCGGGGCTGCCAGCCGCCTCAGCTCGTCTTGTTGCGCAGGACCATGCAGGCGCCGCCGGCGCGGCGGATGCTGCCGCACAGGGTGTCGGCGGCGCCGCGGGTCTCGGCGCCGACCCGCACCTGATAGAAGGTGTTGGTGCCGCGGCTGCGCAGCTTGGTGCTCAAGAGGCTCGGATCGCGTCCCGACAGCACCTCCGCGTAACGCTTGGCGAGATCCGCATAGGCGGCGAGCGCGCGGTCGCGCGAGAAGCCGGCGCTGAGCTGGACGCCCCAGGGACTGCCGGCCGTCAGGGTCACCCGCTCCTCGAGCTTGTCGACGAACGGATTGGGCGCCCGCTTGAGCAGCGCCATCAGCTGCGTGCAGTTCGGCCGCGGCAGCGGCGCGCGGCTCGCGCGCGCCGCTGCGCGCCCAGTCGTCGACCGCAATGCCGGTGATCGCCAGCACGTAGTTGCGCGTCTCGGCCGGCAGCGTGCGGCTCCCCGCCATCCAGTCGCGCACGCGCTGCGGGCCGGCATTGTAGGCGGCGGCCGCCAGCCCGAGATTGCCGAACTGGCCGCGCAGCTCGCGCAGGAATTCCGCCGACTTCGGCAGCGCCTGCACCGGATCGAACGGATCGAGCAGCCCGCGCTCGGCCGCCGTGTAGGGCATGAACTGGGCGATGCCCTGCGCGCGCTGGCCGCTGCGGGTGACCGGGCCGACCGCGTTGGGCTGGAAGCGGCTTTCCTGCCAGATCACGCGGGCGAAGAACTCGAGCGGCAGGTCGTTGGCGCGGGCCGCCGATTCGATCATCAGGCAGACCGATTCGCGCAGGTCGGGCGGCGTGCTGGCGCCATGCTCGACGGCGGCCGGCGGCGGCGCGTCGGCGTCGCCGGGCTCGGCGAGCGCACCGAACGTCGAAGCCGCAAGCAAGCTCAGCACAACGATGGCGTAGCGGGACATGCGCGATCCCGATGAGTTGGCATCCGAGGCAGAATAGCAGCGGAACATGAGTTTTTCCTCTCCGGCAAAGTTCCATTCCACCACTCGACACCCAACGTTCGTCATTCCGGGACGGCGCGTAAGCGCCGGGCCCGGAATCCATAACCACAGGCCTGGAATCATGGATTCCGGGCTCGCGCCCTACGGCGCGCCCCGGAATGACGGCGAGAGTTCCGAACCGCCATCGAAGCAGCAAAGCCGGGCCATGCTGTGGCCCTGCTATCGTCACGATCGGGGGCCAACAGGCAAGGGTCGGGGATCCTCGCATGTTGTCGCGTAACCATCGCCACGGAACGTCTTTCCGCGCGGCCTGCTCGCGCCGGGCGGTGCTGCGCGCGCTGGCGTCCTCGGCCTCGGCGCTGGCGCTCGGCGGATGCGCGGCGCTCTCGCAGGGGGCGCCGCGTTACGACGCCGCCGAGCTCACCGCCAATCCCACGCTGCTGGTCGCCACCACGCGCAATGCGGTGAACGAGGCGCGCAGCAAGCCGTGGTACGGCGCCGAGCGCGCCAAGCTGAGCATCGCGCGCGCGCGGCTCATCCCGCCCGACCAGAGCCGGTTCTCGCTCGCCGCCATCGGGCTCGACGACTGGCGCATCAATGCGGTCGACACCGCGCTGCGGGTCGGCGACCTGGTCGACCCGGTGACCGGCGCGCGCGACGTGCTGCTCTACGTCCACGGCTTCAACCAGACCTTCGAGTCCGCGGCGATCGATGCCGCGCGCGTCTCCGATGGTATCCGGTTCCGCGGCGAGACCATGCTGTTCTCCTGGCCGTCCAAGGCCAAGCTGCTCGACTACGGCTACGACCGCGAGAGCGCGATGTGGTCGCGCGATGCGCTCGAGCAGGTATTCGCCGGCCTGATGGCGAGCGCGGGCGTCGGCCGCATCCACGTGGTCGCGCACAGCATCGGCACCATGCTGACGATGGAGGCGTTGCGGCAGATTTACGCGCGCCAGGGCCAAGCCGCGACCAATCGCATCGGCGCCGTGATCTTCGCCTCGCCCGACATCGACATGGACGTGTTCTCGTCCTCGGTCGAACGGATCGGCCCGCTCGCCGCGCGCATCACCGTCATCACCGCGACCAACGATCGCGCGCTGGCGGTGTCGGGATGGATCGGCGGCGCCAAGCGCGTGGGCGCGGCCGAGAAGGCGCAGCTCGAGAAGCTCGGGCTGCGCGTGATCGATGCTTCGCAACAAGGTTGGGGAATCATTAATCACGACCTCTTCCTGTCGAATGCGCAGATCCGAGACGTGATCCGCCGCGCCGTCGAGGGACGTCCGATCGACGGAGCGTGATACCGATCTCTCAAACGTGATCGCGCTTGCGTCGCATCGCAAACGCGGAAGCCCGCGAAAAAAGCGCACATCGCGAGTCAATACGCGTCGCCGCAAAATTTATTTCGCAAGAGTGAACTACGCCACTATTCAAATCACCAAGTCGATGGCATGTTTCGAATTGTACGCCATCGGACATTAGAGGACTTCGGCGAGCGCGCCAGAACGCTCGAACGACGAATCATGCTCTGATGCGCTGCGTTTGTCGGGCTGGTCCCGGCTCCTTGGGAGGGGAGCGTGACTGAGTTCAGTGCGTTCGAGTACCGCGTATTCTTGAGTTACAGCGATCGCGACAAGTCCTGGGCCACGTGGCTGCAAGATGCGCTCGAAGCGTATCGCATCGACCCGGATCTGGTCGGTCGCGAGACGCCCGCGGGCCTGGTGCCGACGACGTTGCGGCCGATCTTCCGCAATCGCGAGCCGCTGGCGGCCGACGACTCGCTGACCGAGCGCGACGCTCGCGGCGCTGCAGGCATCCCAATTTCTGGCCGTGATCTGCTCGCCCAATGCGGCGCGGAGCCGGCACGTCGACGAGGAAATCCGCCGCTTCAAGGCGATCGGCCGCGCCGACCGCATCATCCCGGTGATCGTCGCCGGCAAGCCGGGCGATCCGGCGGCCGAATGCTTCCCGCCGGCGCTCCACTTCAAGCTCGAGCCGGAACGCTGGCGCCGCCGCGCGGTGACCTCGGTCGAGCCGGTGGTGACCGATCCCCGCATCGAGCGCGACGGCAAGCATCTCGTCATCCACAAGGTGGTGGCGCGGCTGCTCGGGCTCGGCCTGCAGGAGGTCAACCGCTTCGCCGGGCAGGCCCGCACGCGGCAATTGCGCATCCGCCGCAATGCCGTCATCGCCGGCCTGCTGGCGCTCACGCTCGCCTATGACGGCGGCCTGGCGCTGGCGCGCTGCGAGCTCGGCGGCAACGAAGCGCTGCTCGACGGCGCGGTGGCGCGCGCGACCGCGCTGATGAGCAAGGCGGTCGCGCTCTCGAAGCAGCTCGGCCTGCCGGCCGGCACCTCGGTCGCCCTGTTGGCCGAGGCCGAGGAGCGCCTGCGCGGCCTCGCCGAGCTCGCGCGCGAGACGCCGCAGCTGCGCCTGCGCAAGGCCGCGCTGCTGACCGAGCTTGCCCGCGGCTATGCGCTGTTCGGCGACCGCGACCGGCAGCGCGCGCGCGCCACCGAGGCGGAGGCGCTGCTGGCGCGGCTCGCCGCCGATGCGCCGAGCCACCTCGCCTGGCAGCGCGAGCTGGCGCTGCGCTACGACCAGCTCGGCGACCTGCTGCTGGCGCAGGGCCGGCTCGAGCAGGCGCTCGCCGGCTACCGCGCCAGCCGCGCCATCGCGGTCCGGCTCGCCGCCGCCGATGCCGACAACGACGACCGCCAGCGCGACCTGGCGCTCAGCGCCGTCAAGGTCGGCGACGCCCATCTCGCCCAGGGCCACTTCGACGACGCGCTCGCGAGCTACCACGTCGGCCTCGCCATCAGCGAGCGGCTGGCCGCCGCCGACCGCACCAATATCCGCGCGCAGCACGGCGTCCTGGTGGCGCAGCTCAAGATCGGCGACGTCCTGCGCCTGCAGGGCGAGCTCGATGCGGCGCTCGCGAGCTATCGCGAAAGCCGCGCCATCGCCGAGCGGCTGGTCGCCGCCGATCCCGCCAATCCCGAATGGCAGCGCGGGCTGTTGCACGCCCATCGCAAGCTCGCCGACGTGCTGGCGCAGGCGGGCGCGCCCGACGAGGCGCTGGCGAATTACCGCGCCGGCCACGCCATCGCGGAGCGCCAGGCCGCCGCCAACCCGGGCGACGCGCGCTGGCGCAGCGAGCTTGGGCTCGCGCCACGAGCGCATCGGCGCGCTGCTCGAGGCGCGCGGCGCGTTGATCGCGGCGCTCGCCGAGTATCGCGCCAGCCTCACGATCGCCGGCCGGCTCGCCGCCGCCGATCCGGTCGATGACAGCCGCCGGCGCGACCTTGCGCTCGCGCACGAGCATGTCGGCGACGTGCTGCGCGCGCTCGGCGACCTTGCCGGCGCGCGGGCGGCCTACGAGACCAAGCGCGCCATCATCGGCCGGCTCGCCGCCGCCGATCCCGACAATCGCGGCTGGCAATACGACCTCGGCACCAGCCAGGCCCGCATCGGCTTCGTGCTGGAGGCGCAGGGCGATTTCGCCGCCGCGCTCGCCGAATACGAGGCCTGCCTGGCGATCGTGCGCCGCTTCGCCGCCGCCGATCCCGACAATGCCGGCTCGCAGCGCGACCTGGCGGTGAGCCACGGCAAGCTCGCCACCAACTATCATCGGCTCGGCAAGACCGCCCAGGCGCTGGCCGAGCTGCGCGCGGGGCGCGACATCATGGCGGCGCTGGCCAAGGCCGCGCCCGAGGTCGCGCAATGGGGCGAGGACCTCGGGCGCTTCGATGCCCGCATCGCCGCGCTGCAGGGCCACGGCCCCGCGACGGCCGCCGACGGCGCTGACCATCGCCAGCGTCACCGATCCGCTGCGGCTGGCGGACCCGAAGATCGCGCCGGCCGCCGGCGGTCACGGTGAAATTCGACGAGTGACGTTGCGAAGGCTCGCGCCGCAGCGGTCCCCTCCCCCCTTGCGGGGGAGGGACAGGGAGGGGGGCACGCGCGAAGGCTCGGTGCATGTTGTCACACCCCCTCCCCAACCCTCCCCCGCAAGCGGGGGAGGGAGCGCACCGAGTCCGCTGCACGGTCGGTGGACCACCGGCAATTCATTGCTACAGTCGTGCTCGGTTCGTCCTCTCACCTCATTCCAGTCCTCTCCATGTCCCTTCCTCTCTCAGGTCTGCTGGTGGTGTCGCTCGAGCAGGCGGTGGCGGCGCCGATGGCGAGCTGCCGGCTGGCGGATGCGGGCGCGCGCGTCATCAAGGTGGAGCGGCCGGAAGGCGATTTCGCGCGCTATTACGATGCGCTCGCGCACGGCGAGTGCTCGTATTTCGTCTGGCTCAACCGCGGCAAGGAATCGCTCTGCCTCGATCTCGCGCGCGCCGACGACAAGGCGCTGCTGGCCGCGATGCTCGCGCGCGCCGACGTGTTCGTGCAGAACCTCAAGCCCGGCGCCGTCGCCAAGCTCGGCTTCGCGGTCGAGGAGCTGCGCCGCCGCCATCCGCGCCTGATCGTCTGCTCGATCTCCGGCTACGGCGAGGACGGGCCCTACGCCAAGCGCAAGGCCTACGACATGCTGATCCAGGCCGAAGCCGGGGTCGCCTCGGTCACCGGCGGCCCGGAGGCGCCGGCCCGCGTCGGCGTGTCGGTCTGCGACATCGCCGCCGGCATGAACGCCTACGAGGCGATCCTCGAGGCGCTGATCGCGCGCGGCCGCACCGGCGAAGGCGCCGCGATCTCGATCTCGATGTTCGACGCCATGGCCGACTGGATGGCGACGCCGCTGCTGCAACAGGAGGGCGGCGCGCCGCCCCGGCGGATCGGGCTCGCGCACATCTCGATTGCGCCCTACGGCGTGTTCAAGACCCGCGACGGCGCCGACATTCTGATCTCGATCCAGAGCGACCGCGAGTGGCGCGTGCTGGCGCGAGCGCGTGCTCGGCGACAAGGCGCTCGCCGCCGATCCCGACTTCGCCACCAATATCGAGCGGGTGAAGCGGCGCGCCGACACCGACGGCCGGGTGCAGGCGGTGTTCGGCGCCACTGACGAGGCGGCGCTGACGGCGAAGCTCGACGCCGCCGACATCGCGTTCGCGCGCGTCAACGACACCGCGCTGCTGGCCGTGCACCCGCATCTGCGGCGGATCGAGATCGGCACGCCCTCGGGCGTGGTGTCGATGCCGGCGCCGGCGGCGCGCCGCGCCGGCGAGGAGCGGCGCTACGGACCGGTGCCGGCGCTGGGCGAGCACAGCGCGCGGATCTGGGCGGAGTTCATGCCGGAGGCGCTGCACGCCGGCGCCGGGGAGTGAGCCCGTCGCTCCTGCAACAGCGTCACTCCTGCAACAGCCGCTCCAGGGCGTCGAACACGCTCTCGCGGTCGCGCTCCGGCAGGCGCTGCGACACCACGTCGAAGAACTTCTTGGCGAGGTCGGGGCTGGTGCGATGCAGGAACAGGTAGCGCTCCATGAAGGCCAGCCGCGCGCGCACGCCGCCGCGCTCGATCAGCGGACCAGTTGCTTGAATTCGGCTTCGGCATCATTCCGCTCTCGCTTTTCCTCCCGCAAGTTACGCAGCTAGTCGCGCCAACGTTCGTCATTCCGGGACGGCGCGTAAGCGCCGGGCCGGAATCATAACCACGCCTGGGATTGATTCGGGCTCGCGCCAAGAGGCGCGCCCCGGAATGACAGCGGCGACACATCACGGGACGCGCACCTAGCATACGCCGACAGCGCCGCCAATGAACGGATAGCGCGGCTCGCGCGACGCAGCGGTGCTAGACTTGTGGGCGGCAGGCAGGAGGTATCCATGCGGCGCTGGATGATCGGATTGGCATTGCTGGGACTGCTCGTGGTGCTGGGGCTCGGCGCCTGGTTCTCGTTGCGCGGCGCGCCGCCCGAGATGAGCCGTCCGCCGGCGGAAGTCGCGGCGCCCAGGCCGGCGCCGCCTCCGATGCCGACCCCGGCGCCGCTGCCCGAGAGCAAGAACGAGGGCATGGGCGTGCTGGAGCCGCCCCGGCAATAGCGGCGGGCTATAACGGCGCGGCCGCCGGATCGACTGCGATCAGGCGGCCGCGTGCCTGCAGGCTTGCGCTACGGCCGCGCGCTCAGTTGCAGTATTCCCATCGGCCGTAGCCGAGGCTGACGACGCAGCGGCCGTTGCCGTTTCCATAGCCGTTGCCGTTGCCGTTGCCGTAGCCGTTGCCGTTGCCGTTGTAACCGTACGGCACCGGCGCGGGCGGCCGCGGCGCAATGTCGGCCGCGTAGACCGGCGGCCCGGCGTAGCCGCGTTCGCGCACCGCGTAGCCCGGCCCGCCATAGTAGGCCGGCGGCGGCGCCGCGTAGACGCGCGCCCGTGCGTAGCCGGCCCGTCCATAGCCGCCCGGTCCGTAGCCGCCCGGTTCGTAGCCGGCTGCCGGCGCCACCACGTCGGGCGCCACCACTGCCGGCGGCACGTAGTCGACCGGCGGCGGGCCGTAGCCGACACCTGGCGCCCCATAGCCTGGCGCCACCACGGCGGGCGCCCCATAGCCCGGCGCCACCACGCCGGCCGCCCCATATCCGGGCGCCGGCGTCACGATCACCGGGCCGTTCGCTACGTAGACGCCGCCCGGCGCCACATAGACCGATTGCGCCTGCACGCTCGCGACCGGCATCGACGCCAGCGTCGCGATCGAGAGCGCAAGTATCCGATAGCTCATGACGAACCTCCTGCAACAGCAAGCCCGCCCCGCTCCCGACCTTTCGACTATCGCCGATCGTTCACGCGCGCGCAAATATGGCAGCGCGTTCATGCGCGAGCATGGTTGCGGGATCGTGCACGCGCTCGCGCGTCGCGTCGCGATCGGTGCGCCGATACCGATCGACCGTTCGGCGCGGCGGATTCGGCCACGCCCCTCCTTGCGCTTTGCAAGTGAGCTTACGACGCCGTCACCACCAGGCGGACCATCGAAACGGTCCGGGGTCCAGATACAACACCGCCAACGTCGCGATCGAGATGACGCCGCCGAGAACGTAGATCCAGTGCTCCCCCAGCATGACCGGCACGTGCTTGCGAATGTCCATGTGCGCTCCTGGGCAAAGCCTTTCGAGTTCATCGACGAAGCGGAATGACGGCGAACCGTGTCCGGCCGGCGCTGCGCGGAGCTGCGCCAGCACGAGACAGCGTCTCGGATCGAAGTCCGTCGGTCGTGCGCGCGGTGCCGTTACGGCCGCGCGTTGCTCAGGAATGGGTGAGCGTCAGCAGGTACATCGCAATGAACACGACGACGCCCGTCGCCAGCGCGAAATATGCGGTCTTCGTCACGATATCGATCATGGCATCTTTGCTCACAATTGCCCTCCCGGCGGCGCGTCGCAACCACAGTACGCGCTCGGCGGCGATTTGACGATGCAAATCGACTTATTTGTTCTCGAAGCGCGTTTTGCGTCGAACATGCGAACGATCCGCAACTGGCGCCGCGCAATCGACGCGCATTCGCCGCACATCTCTGCCATCGCTCGCGCCGAATTGCCGTCCGAGTGTGAGCTACCTCACTCGCAGCGTGCGCGGGGTCGGCTACTGAGCGGGCTGTCGAGCAGGGGCCGAGTTGGAGGACCTCTCATGGCCATATATGCGAATCCCCCTGCGCCGGAACGCCCGCCACGTCGGCGATTGACGTGGCGCCAACGGCTCGAAGCGATCATTGCATGGCGCCGGCGCAAGGCAGACCAGCGCCTCGCGCCGCATCCACCCAGCCCCCGGCAGCGTGAATTCGATCTCCAGATCGAGCACACAGGCCGTTTGTGGGGTCAGTAAGCGAGCAATTCTGTCATTGCCGGGGCTTGCTGCGGCGCACTCTTGCGGCCCGGCGCGGCCATCGTTCTCGCCGCTCGGCCGGCCGGCCGGAACACGGGCTTCCCCCTGCGCGTTCTGGATGGGCGGGGACCCCTCAGGAGGGTGCCATGATTGAAACCAGGCCGAGCGCTCACCACAGGTGGTACGACGACAGCTGGGATTGGGCCGTGGTCTCATTTTTAGTGCTTGTGCTGTTGGCGGGTATCGCCGTCTGGGGCTATGCGGGCAATCCGCACACCGCCACCGCTGATGGACGACGTCACGACCGGACAGGGCAGCCGATCGAGCCCGACGACTTTCCCGCAGTGATCGGTTCCGCAACGACTTCACATCCCCGCTTCGGCGGGGATTTTTTTGCCATGACGAGCGGGCGAACGACCGATTTAGAGCGGATCCCGTTGGCATGAAACCGTCCGCTGTCATTCCGGGGCGCGCCTCTTGGCGCGAGCCCGGAATCCATAACCACAGGCGGTGATTATGGATTCCGGGCTCCCTCGCGGAGCCTGTCATCGGGCCGGCCGAAGGCCGGACCCGGTGGCTCGGGCCCCGGAATGACGACGGAGAGATTGACGCTAATCGACTGAGACGCGCTCTTTTCTCGGACGTGGCGCGGTAGCGAAGTGGGTATGGCGCCCCGGTCACATCGGGCGACAGCTTGCGCGCGGCGCGGCGATTATCCGTGGCTGTGCGCGCCGATTGCCGTAGGGTCCCCGGCGCAACGACAGCTCGAGCCGTTTTGTGGAGTGATCGCCATGAGCCAGCGCCCCGAAAATCCCAAGAAGGTCATTCCGTTTGCGCCCGCCGAGAAGCCGGCGCCGCGCAGCGACCGCGATCCGATGGACCGCTCGGGCGAGGCGATCGTCGCGCTGGTCGAGCGCGCCGCCGTCCTGACCCACGACGACTGCGACCGCGCCATGGCGCTCGCGCACCATCTTTCGATGCAGCTGCGCGCCGCCGAGGATCGCGCCGCGCAGCTGCAGGCCCAGATCGCCTATTTCCAGGAGCGCGCCACCCGCGCCGAGAACTGGCTCGCCCGCATCCACCATGAGATCAAGGACCGGTTGATCGACCGCGGCGCCGAGCAGCCGCGCCGCCCGTCGGCGGTGTGACGGCCGGACCGCTCGGCGCACGCTGCGCTGCGCGCGCTCGGATCGGCAATCTGCGCCGTCGTCTCCGGCGCCAATGTCGCGGCAGACCGAAGCGCGATCCGAGCGCTGTAGAGCGCATCGCCCACGCTCCGCAAAAAAGAAACGGCCCCGACGAGCGGGGCCGAAGTCGTAAGGAGGAAAACGCCCATGATAGGCACCGACAACGTCGCTCCCTTCGCTTGCACACGCAACACCAAATCGATCCGCGCACTTGCATTTGCGACGGGTGTGGCGTTGCGGTCACAGCCGCAGTCCCGCCTTGCCGATGCTGGTCGAATCAGTGCATGCCGCGAGCCGATGGGACCGCAGCCATGACATTCTGGAACGCCCGCAGGGACACGCGATTGCAGCGCCTGGAGCGGCGCGGCCTGAGCGCATCGCAGATCGCCGGGATGTTGGCGACGACGCGCAATGCCGTGCTGGGACGCTCGGTTCGCTTGCGCGGTCTGGTGTTTCCGTCCGTGCTCGAGGCGCGCGCGGCGCGCAAGGCGGAGTCGGCCGAACGGCGGGCGGCGCGCGAGCGTGCAACAGCCAAGGTGCTGCGGACGATGCAGCACAACCTGTCCGGCGGGATGGCGCGTGAGGATGCAATTTTGCGCGCGGTTCGCGATGGCGCCACCTATCGGGCGATCGGGGCCGCGCTCGGCATCACCAAGCAGCGGTGCCATCAGCTCGCCGCGCGCGTGCGCTAGCGCGCTATCTCGGTCAGCCGCCCCTGGCGCGCGATGTCGGTGCGCTGCCATTCCGCGCGAGGCGGCGGCCGGGGTGGGGGTCGAGCGCGCGGCAGTCTCGGTTCACCCCACCACGCCGCGCTCGCAGCCCTTCGACGACGATGTCGCGGCCGCCCGCTGCGCAGGGTACGCGGCACCGAGTTCGCCGGCAGTCGACGGTGAACGGAGAGATCCTGGTTCGGCGCAGGCGAGCAGAGTGCTATTTGCCGGGGGTGAAGAAGCTTGCGTACATCCACAGGCCGATCGGCGCCGCGATGATGGCGACCGCCGTCATCGGATGATAGACCACCCTGGTGAGCTTGGTGGGCGGGGGAAGTCGCGCATCGATTGCCTGCGTGATGCGGTCCTCGCTCGCGCGCACGATCTCTTCGACTTTCTTGAGAACAGCTTCGTCCATGGCGGGGACCCTCCTGCTGCTGCGATTCTTGTGATCAGTTTATTTGAGGCCTGGTTGTGGAGCCAGTCCGGGAACGCCCTGCAAAAAGAACGGCCCCGCAGAGCGGGGCCGAAGTCGAAGGAGGAAAACGCCCATGATAGGCACGCACAGCCTCGGCTGCTTCGCGTGCACACGCAATCGAAAACCTCGATTCGACCGATCGCATTCGCGCCCGCTGTGACCTTCAGGTCACATGGAGTGGAGCGCGCGATCGGCAAACCGTCGGCGTCATTCCGGGGCGCGCCGTGGGTGGCGCGAGCCCGGAATCCATAATCCCAGGCGGTGGTTATGGATTCCGGGCCCGGCGCCTACGCGCCGTCCCGGAATGACGACCGTTCGATCTGATCGGATTCATGGAAGCGACGGCGGAGCGTCAGCTCGCCACGCGCTCGAACCTGCCCTGGCCGGTGGTGTCGAGGTTCTCGATCGTCACCGCGGTCGCGCTCCCCGTCGGCGCCGACCTGGAACGTCACCGCGCTCGGCCCGTAGGCGTTCTCGCCCACCGGCTGGTAGGTGAAGACGTCGCGGTCGAAGTGGCGCAGCGCATACGGCTGCTGCCTGGGGCCGAGCCGCAGCGCCAGGCCGCGATCGCTCCGCGCCACCGCGATCCGCCCATAGAGCTCGCTGTGATAGTTGCCGACATAAGCATCGGCCGCGAGCGCGTCGGTGCGCCCCTTGTCGGTCGGCCGCAGCGGCGGCTTCGCATAATCGACCGCCGTGCCGTAGTCCGGCGCCATGGTGGCGGCCATGGCCTGCCCGAACAACGCCAGCCAGTCCCGTTCGACCTTGCCGATCGTCGCCAGGTCGAGAAAGCTCCGGCAGATCGCCTCCGGCACGCCGATCGGCGCCGTGTTGGTCAGCACGACGATGCCGAGCTGCTCGGCCGGCAGCACGTTCACGCAGGTGGCGGCGCCGAGATTGAAGCCGCCGGAATGGCTCCAGCGGATGCCGCCCTGCTCGTCGTAGCCGATGTCCCAGCCCAGCCCGGAGAACGAGGATCGCTCCGTCATCGGGTTGGCGGCCGGCGTGCTGACGATCTGCGGGCGGTGGGTCTCGTCCAGCGCCGCCGCCTTGACGATCTCGCGGCCGTCGACGCTGCCGCGGCCGAGCTGCAGGCGCAGCCACTGCGCCAGGTCGCGCGCCGAGGAGGAGACCCCGCCGGCCGGCGACTGCGCATCGGGATCGCGGGTGTATTTCGCGACCCACGTGCCGTCCTGCTGGACGTGGCCGAGCGCCCGGTTCGGCGCCGCCTTGAAGTCCGCAAAGCGCGAGCTCGTGCTGCCCATGCCGAGCGGCCGGTAGAGGCGCTCGGCCGACAGCTCCTCCCACGATTTGCCGGCGGCCTTGGCGGCCGCCACCGCCGCCGCGGTCAGGCCGAAATTGGTGTAGGCGTAGTGCGAGCGGAAGCTCGAGGCGGGCTTCACGTAGCGCAGCCGATGCAGCACCTCGCGCCGGCCGTAGCCGATGTCCTCGAGCGTGTCGCCGGCGTGATGGCGGCAGTCCGCTGCGGTGGCAGAACATGTCGCGCAAGGTGATCTCCCGCGTCACCCACGCGTCCTGCATGGCGAACTCCGGATCGTGCCGGACGATCGGATCGTCCCACGCCACCTTTCCGTCGCCGACCAGCGCCGCCACCACGGTCGCGGCGATCGGCTTCGACATCGACGCCAGCTGGAACACGGTGTCGTCGTCGACCGCCTCCGCCCTTGCCCGCCTGCCGCACGCCGAAGCCCTTGAGCGCGACGATCGCGGTCGCCATGCACGATGGCGAGCGACAGGCCGGGCACGCCGGTCTGCTGCAACGTCTCGCGTACCAGGTCGTCCAGCTGCCGCGAGCGCCGTCTCGATCCGCTCCGGCGCGGCGGCCGCGGCCGTCTCCGCCAGGGCGATGCGCGGCGCCAGCAGCCCGAGCCCGGCTGAAAGCAGTGTGGCACGTCGTGACAGGTGCATGGGGAGCTCCGGTGCTCGATCTAGTTATCGCGAACGTGTCCCTGCAAAGTGATTTTGACTTTCATCGGCGTTGCAGATGGAGCCGTGATCTTACCCTCCCCTGGAGGGGGAGGGTCGCGAAGACGCCGAGCGCTTCGCGCGAGGCGGCGAGCGGGGTGGGGTGATCGAGCCGCGCGCACACGCCCTGCGATTCACCCCACCCCGGCGCGCACGCAACACTGAGTTCGTGGAGGGTTTATCGCCTGCGCGCCGACCCTCCGCCCTCAGGCCCTCCAGGGGAGGGTGGCACCGAGTTCGCGGTGCCCGCCCTCGGAGACGCGCACCCGGCCGAATCTCGCCCGTGTGTGAGCTGCCTCACACGCAAGTCCGGCGCACTCGTCTACCTAGGCGACCAGCCATTCGCCCGGTAGGAGCCCGCCATGACCACGCTTTCGCTTCACGCCCGCCTGCCCGCGCCCGCCCGCCGCTGGCACCTGGGCGCTCTCTGGCGCAGCTGGCTCGCGGCCTTCACGGCCCGCCGCCGGCGCCAGGCCGACCGGGTCATCCTGCATCATCTGCGCAGCGACCGCGTCCAGTGCGACGCCGACTTCCGCCTCGAGCTCGAGCGCCGTCTCCTGGGCCAGTGACCCCGCCGGCCGGCGATGGCTACGGCGTGGCCACGCGCCGTCATGGCCGCACGATCGTGTTCGACAGCCGGATCACCAGCCGGCAGCGCGGCAGCGGCGGGCTGGTCCGCACCGGCTGCGTCACGATCGGGTCGCGGATCTCGAACCGTCCCTCCAATCCGAAAATCGTATTGCGCGCCTCGCACCAGGTGTCGTCCGCGCTCAGCCGGTCGCGGTCGCGGAATTGGAACGAGACGTCGACCGTGGGGCGAAACCCAAAGAGCACGACCTTGCGGTAGCTGAACACGTGGTTCGAGCGCCGGAACGCCGCGCTCCGCGGCGAGGTCGCCCCGCCCACGCTGAGGAACTGATCACGCCAGCCGATCCGCGATTGCGTGCCCACGTCGGTCGTGACCGGGGCGGTGCTCAGGCAGGCGTCGCCCCAGCCCGCCCCGCACGGATAGGTGTTCCAGCGTACGGTCACGCCGTCCACCCGGATGGTGCCGAACGCCTCCACGGTCCGATCGGTCGCCAGGCAGAACACGCCGACGCAGCCGTCGTCGAGATAGCCGACGCGCAAGACATCCAGCAGCACCCTGACCTCGACCAGCTGGCTCAGCGCCGGGCGCGGGCTCATCGCCAGCGCCAGCAGCAACAGGCCGAGCAGCCGCCGCCTCGACTTGCCTTGCATCGCGGTCGCTCCCGGTATCGGGCCGGCTGCGCGGCGGCTCACGGTTTCGCCGCGTCGAGCGGGCGGCATCACGTCGGGTCGAAGTCCTGAGCTTACCTCATTTTATCGCGGCCAGTTCGATTGCGAACTTCGGAATCAAAGGAGCACTAGCAACTCTATGATTCTAGTGCGGTTTGAATTTGAAGTTCCTAAACGAACTTGCCGCGAACTGATAGGAACTTCAAATTCACCGCACTGGTCAAAAAATCGCCGGCCTCGGCGTATAATGATTTGCGAGGGACAGCGAAGGGGCTTGAACAGTGCGCTGTTGAAGGAGCCCGTCGATGTATCACGCAATCGTCCGGCGCAAGGTCCTCGACATCTTCCAGGCGCTCGGCCGGGGCGACTATGAGGTCGCAGTGGCTGGCTTGGCTCCACGCTTCGATCATAGTTTTGCAGGCACCCACGCATTGGGCGGCGAGCGTCATACCGCTGCGGCGATGCGGCGCTGGTTCGAGCGGCTCTATCGCCTGCTTCCCCGGCTGGCCTTCAATATCAAGCATATCGCTGTGAGCGGCACGCCATGGGATACGACGGTCGTCGTCGAGTGGCGCGATACCGCCACGCTTCCCGGTGGTGCACCCTACGTCAACGACGGTGTCCACGTGATCCGCATGCGGTGGGGGAAGGTGACCAGCTTGCACGCCTATCTCGATACCGAAATCCTGGCTCTGGCCTTCCGCAAGATGGCGGCCGAGGGCATGGCAGAAGCGGCGGCCGATCCGATCCGGGATTGAGCGCTTGATCCGAATTGCGACCGGACCGAATGGCCGGACTGGTCGACCGGCAAGCCCGACCTCCAGGCGCTACGGCGACAGGCCTTCCACGGCATAGACGCGGAATTTCGCGTACTTGTCCCCCACCTTCTTGGCGTCCTTGTAGGCCGGAAAATCGAATGCGGCGTGGGCTTTTTCCATGCTCTCGAACACCATCACGGCAATGCGCGGTTTGGGCGGCTCGCCGAAAATGGCTGCGGTCGCGCCGCCGCGGACGATGTATTTGCCGCCGCCATCCCTGATCGCTTTCGCGGCGGGCGGCACGTACTCCTTGTCGTAAGGCTCGACGTTCGTCACATCGATCTCCGCGATGACATAGGCCGGTGACTTGGCCTGGGCATGGAGCGCTTGCACGGCGGCGGCGCCGACCGCAACTCCTGCCAGGATCGACAATGCGACGGTGGTACGCGTTTTCATCGCTTTCTCCTCCTTCGAAGGCCCTGCCGAGGACCGTCCTCATTGCAAAGCCTTTTGTCTTCATTTTGAATGAGCGCCTTAATGTGCGGGTATCCTCATTTTCGCGTTGTCGATGGAACTGAGCAATTTCGCACAGCCTCGCGCTGTCGATGGTGGCACGACCTCGCAATCGCATAAGAGTATATAATCGCTAGAGATCACCGTGAAAACGCTTCCTCGTACCATGCTGTTGATGATGATCGTCTGTGTCGCCGGCTGCCGCTGGCGTCGCGCCGATGCACCCCCGGTCGAAGCGGTTCGTCCTACCGAATGACACCCGGCCTAATTTCGTGGCACAACTTCGAGGTCAGTCAGCCCCGGGGATTCGGATGCGAAAATACTGCCGCATTTGTTGGAATACCAAATACTGGAGGGAGCCGACCGGTGAGGCTCGTCATACCGAGAGCGCTAAGAGCTATGTGCAACAACACGGGTTCGGACATGAAGAGTGGTTGTTCAACTTCTCTTGGCTATTGCCTTCACCGAGCGAACCATCGGATCTGTTCAAGTATGGATTTTTGCAGCCAATTGGAAAATACAGAGGGACTTATGAAGGGGAGGTCCTCGACGTACTTCTTTATACGATAACTCCAGATCGAAAGCGATTAGCTGTAGCGGAAATCCGAGGGCTTCTCGTGCCGAAACTATCCGAATTAAGCACTGCAGTCGGCTTAATGAGAAGGAACGGCTGGCTACGAGATATGGAAGATGATCTGTCGCGTCTCGGCATCCCGCCCACCAAACTGAGCGCCCCTCCCGATCACATCGTCAACGTACGATTTAAAGAATCAGAGGTAACTTTTTTCGATCCGCGTATGCGCCGTTCCACTGGAACAGCTCGCTGCCGTCCCAGGACGTCGAGATTTCTGACGACGTCTTCCTTATTCAGCGTGAGGTCGCAGAGGCGTACAAGGCCGGATTGTTCACCCCGCCAAAGGACGGTCTTTCCGCCTCCACGGCTCCGGACATTTCTGGCGGAATGCCGCCTTCGTCGGGGGTGGTGCCGTAACAGGACCCATCGTCTCTCCAGTAACCGATGGCCCGCCGTTGTCACCCGCCAGCATTTCTCGCCTCGTTTGGAGTGGAGACGTCCCGCACCAAAAGTGGATGAACTTTTATACGAAGGTGCTCTCGAAGTTCGCCGCAACTGCCGGCCTGAAGATCACGCTTCGAGTGGAGGTCGCCCCCGCGGACGGGGTCTCGCCGCAGAAGGTAGACGAGACCAAGGTGGCGTTGCGTGAGCTTGGATTGAAGGATTCGCTCGAGGGGGAGTGAGTGCCCTCAAATTGCGCGTTATTTCCGGCCGAGAGGTAGCCTAGAACGTACGCTTCATTGACAGTGGTCCATGGACAATGGATATCGTTTGACGCCGCGCATGCTTATAAATTCTGAACCATCAAGTGCATAACGGCGCGGCCGTTCGGCAGCCTTGGTTACTCCGACGCGCGGGCCGGAAACGACTCGAACGGGGTCAAAACGGGCGAACAATCGAAATGGGGCTGCAAAAAGCGACTGAGCATTGTGCATTGTGCATCTTCGTAAGCTGGTTGCGGTGATGATCGCAGATTGACCGCACGAACGTCGGTATGAGCCTCGCTCCTGAGCTTCGTTGTGGACGTCGGTGAGGTGGTGAATGCGCGAGCAACGTCAGTTCTCTCCAACTGAACGACAGGGGGTAAATGAAGTTCGACGTATTGTTCTGGAAGAGATATCCTGGATTTTTCGAGAACAGTTCGAGTTCAGACTTCGGAATCGATGCTCAAATTGAAGTGATCGATCATAGCCACCGTCCCACCGGGCAACTCATCGCCGTTCAGATCAAGAGCGGCTCGTCCTATTTTCAGGCAGCAGGAGATACGATCGCGTTATACGTCGATGACGAGCACTTAAAATACTGGGATCAGCACGCGCTGCCTGTCGATTCTCGTTCTACACGATCCAGCCACCAAGAAAACGATATGGCAATGGGCAGACTTGCGATCAGCCAGGAAGACCGACAAACGGTGGGCTATTGACGTTCCGAAGAGGAAGGTCTTTGGAGCGGAAGCCCGCGACGAAATAACCGACCAGACGTGGTTCGACGACGGCTTCGGTCTTCGGCGGCGCTTTGCCCTCGACAGAGAGTTCATGCGGAGGTTCGACGGTAAGGACGGGTTTGTTAAGATTGATTTCATACTCGACGAGATACCCCAGTTGGGTAGCGTTCAGGTATTCTTTGACGACCCCGAAAAAGATCATCCCGATTACGAGATTCCGTTCATTGCGTCGGAGGCTCACAGCGTGTCGGAAACCATGTGGCGCTTCTTGCCGTGGTTGGACTATGAGCACGTTGAAGATCCCGAAGTGATTCCCGGCGAGTTTGAAACTCACGACCTCACAGTGCATCTTTCGGAGCCTGCAATTGCATTTCTAAGGCTTGAAAACTACTTTGAGGGCTTACCATACTCTAAGTGAGTGAGGCCGCTTTCGATCGGCACCTGAGGCAGGTCCGGCCAGCGCTCGCGGCCGCGAGAGGCTGCAGCCGGCCGTGCTTGGCGCTCGGGCCGAGGACGGGCCGATCCGGACTTGATCCGGTATGGCCCGTTACATGACGCTGGCGAGCAGGGCCATTTTTTTGCTGATCACACCCTCCGACAAGCCCTTGCGGTCCAATCCGGCCATTCATCCTTGATGAAATAATACACGTCGCGGTTTCGCCAGCCCTTGATGACGTTGAGCAGAGGCATCCGCAGCGGAGCAAACGGCTCGATCTCGAGCTCCAGCCAATTGATGATGATGAGCTGATCATATTTTGCCGGCCTGGGCGGCGGCCAGAACCTGATCGGAAACCAGCTTCCAAGCTGCGGATGCATCTCGAACCCTGATCCTCTTGCCCGACGCGCATCAACCCGCGGCTGACTTTTCCCACTGCATCGGCCGGCGACCGGTCAACGGCTCGGCGGCGATTCTCCCGGGCCGAAACAGGTCCGTCAACGCCTGTGCTCGGACTTGATCCCATAGGCGCTAACCTAGGGGCACCACTGATCCGGGATCGCCACGCACCGTAACGGTCCCGGGTCTGCACCCGCCTTCGCTAAAGCTTCGGCGGGCAAGTGAGCAAGCCCGCCATAGCCTCGGCGACGGCGGGGCAGCGTCGAGAGCAGGTGGCCCTATGGCGGTTGCTTGCCTTGCCGCTCCATCACGATCGCGTCGGCGAGCTCGCGCATCCGCGCATCATAGAGGCGGTCGAGGCACGCGGCGACATCCGCCCCGGCGCACTGCGCCCGGTCCTGCAGCCACGTCTTGTGCAGCTGCTCGAGCCGCAGCGTCCTGGGAAAACCGGCCGCCCGCTGCAGCGACCGCTGTAGGTCGGCGACGCGGATATGCTTGTCCACGAGCGTCCGGTCGGCGCAGACGACCTGGTCGATGGCGCTCAGCCTGTAGGCGTTCTCCGTATAGCACCAGGCGTCTGACGGCGCCTTCGGCGGCGGCCCGAGAGGCCGGGTCACGCCCGGCCTCGGGACCCCCGTGCCCTCGTTCTGCGCCTGCGCCGCTGCCGCGCATAGCGCCACGGCGGCGACGATCATGCCCAACCGGAACGCAAGGTGACGCATCGTTGTCGGTCCCAAATTGCTCCGGCGCAAGTGCGTAGGGGCGCGCGTCCTTGCGCGCGAGCCCGGAATCCATAAGCCCAGGCTGTGGTTATGGATTCCGGGCCCGGCGCTTACGCGCCGTCCCGGAATGACAGTCGAGAGATCGGCGCAACTTCATCTGGACGTGCCCGCGCTACTTGCGCCGCCCGGTCTCGGGCTTCGGCTTCGCCTCGGCGGTGAGCTTCGCGAGCTCGCGCAGGCGGCCATCGTAGAGGCGGCCGAGGCACGCGACCATGTCGGCGCCGCTGCATTGCTTGCGCGAGTCGAGCCAGGCCTGCTGGTCGGCGTCGAGCTGCGCGGCCTTGGCCTGCTCGGCGGCCCGCTTCAGCGCGTCGAACAACGACGCGATGCGGCGGTCCTTGCGCAGCAAGGTCGTGCTGGCGCAGATCGCCTTGTCGATCGCGGTGTCCCCGCTGGGGTTGGGCAGATTGCAGGGCGGCGGGGCGCCCTTCGGGGGCGGCGCCCCGCTTATGCGCGGCGGTATCCCGCGCGGCGCCAGCACCCCGGTGCCTTCGTTCTTCTGCGCCTGCGCCGGCGGCGCCGCGCACGCCGCGGCGACGATGATCATGGCCAGGCAGACTGCAACGTGACGCATGGTTGTCGGTCCCGGCTGCGTGGCGTGGGTTGGGCCGTATGGTAGCAAAGTCGCTTGTTGTTGCCACCGGCTGACGCCACCGGACACCAATCCAAGACCGTCATCCTGAGGCGCGAGCCGTCTTCGGCGAGCCTCGAAGAGCCTCCCCCCGCGAAGGCGGGGGGCGACGGCCCGGCTGTCGCCGCGGCAGGAGCACGTTGCACCGGCGGGGCCGTTCATCCTTCGAGGCTCGCCGAAGACGGCTCGCGCCTCAGGATGACGGGATATGGAGCGGTGCCGTCGGAGAGATGCGGCGACGGCGGCAGCGAAATCCGGGATCGTGCCCCGATCGTGCCGCGACCATGCCTCGAGCCCGATCGGCATCCCTTTTTTCGTCTCAACTCGCTGCGGGTAAAGTCGCAGAATTGAAGCGCCGAGACGCCAGCCCAAAGCGTTCGGTATTCCATCCAGCTCATTGATCGGGACCCCTTCGAGCGTCCCTTGTGCCCGCCCCGACGCAGGTCGGGCGAAAGGAGTGCTTTCAATGTGTGACTACAGTTTGCATCTCGTCGCGTCCCGAGCCGCGAAGGTCGGAGACGAGCTGGTGACGACGAAGTTCGACAACTCCCTCACGCGCGGATTCGCCGCAATCGGAGAGCCGAACGTGGCCGTGTGCCTGCTTCCCGGCACGGAGGTCGGGTTCGAGAAGGACGTCGACTTCGAGCGCGTGCTTGGAATCTTGCCGACACGGAAGCTCACGCAGAAGGTGGCTCGGTTCCGGCAGATCAACCAGGGCAAGCCCAACTCGCATCACGATGCGCTGGAGTTCCCCGACGGGGAGATCGTGCTGCTCACCCGGCTGTGCGAAGGCCAGCGCGCGAGGGTGCTGCAGTTGCCGGCTACTGCGCGCCCGGTCAACGCCGCGCACGAGCAGAGGCGCGATTCGATCGTCAACTGATCGGCTGTTCACGATCGAGCTTGCGTTGGTGTGTGGCGCATCCCGATTGAGTCGAAATCGGAACATGCGCCAGCGGAGAGCCATCGCGTGCCGATGGCTCTCCGATCAGGTGGTGCCATGCCCAAGGTTGAAACGGCCGACTGCAAATTCATCGTCAAGGAAGGTCCCAGCGGCCCGTATATCGAGATCGAGCCTGTGGGCGATCGACCTAGATGGTTGAGCAACGCGCACCTGATCCTGCAGATTCCGCGAGCCCATCGGCACCATCGAGGCGCACACCGTGGCCCGCGAGTTGCACACGCGCTTCGACAAGCTGTCCTTGCTCAAGCCCGATTGAGTGGTGCCCGCCGGCAGCGGGCCCGGCGGCGCTACTGGCGCCGAACCCGCGGCGTGCGCGGCGTCTCGGGCTTCGTCCCCGTGAGCTTCTCGAGCTCGCGCAGGCGCGCATCGTAGAGCGGGGTCAGGCACGCGACGATCGCCTTGTCATCGTCCTTCTCGGCGCATGGCTTGCGCAATTCCATCCAGGCGTTGTGCGCATCTATGACCTCATCCGCCTTGGCGTCCTCGGTCTTTCCCTGCAATGCCTCGAACAGCAGCGCGATGCGCGCATCCTTGCGCAACAGCGTCCGGTTGGCGCAGACCGCGCGGTCGATCGCAGGCTCTCCGCTCGGATTGGCCGGCCGGCAGGTGTCGCGACGCGGGGCCCTGCGCACGCCGCGGCGCGGCGGCTTGTTGACGTCGACCCGGGGCCCGCCGCCGCCGAGCCTGGTCGGTCCCAGCACCCCCATGCCCTCGTTCTTCTGCGCCTGCGCCGGCGGCGCCGGCAACGCGGCCGCGGCGAGGATCATGGCCAGGCAGATCGCAACGTGACGCATCGGTGTCGGTTCCAACGGCGCGGCGATTGCGGACTGCGGACGCAACTGCGGCGGCCGCCATGGTAACCCAAATTCCGGCCGACGCTCCACCGGCCCGGCTGCGTGCCGCCGTACATGGTCGATATATAAATGTTGACTGTAGCGCCGCGAATCACTAGGATAATAGTCATCCCCGCTCATCGAGGGGCGTCTCCGGAGACGCAACAGAGGCGGAGCGGGGGGTGGCGTCCCGCGGCGACCGGCTCGTAACCGGCGCACCCGGGAGGCTCTGGGAACCGCCCGCCGGGCACCATGACCCGGCTGCGAGGAGCATCGCTGTACGGCCTCCGGGGGACAATCCCGGAGACGGAAGCGCGGCCCACGGCCGAAAATCGCCACGGTGAAGCGCCGAGAGGCGCGCGTCCCCGACGAATCGGGGACGCGGGCGCCTCACAAGCGCCCGGGCGTGCCGGAATACTCACGGCACGCCAGGGGTGGTTCACCCACCCCGCGCCGTCTCGGCGCTTCACCTGCCCCTCATCGGGCAGGTGCCAATGATCCCAACCCGGGCGCAAGCCGCGCCGCGGGAACGCGAGGTGCTGTGCCGATGGGACCGCCAACGAACCAAGCCAAACGACGCGCCGCTGGCGGCGGCCAACGCAAGCGCGATGACGCCGCGCTGCCGCCCGAGATCATCGCGGTGCTGCGCACCGCCTACGATCGGCTGGGCTACTGGCAGCTCTGCCACAAGAAAAGCTGCCGGCGCGCCCACACCTGCCTCGGCGACCTCGACGAATGCGGCGCCGACCAGGAGGAGCGCTGGACCTGGCTGCAGCACGTGCTCACGCAGGTGCACGCCGGGCAATCGCTGCGCACCGCCAAACGCGCCGCCGGCCGCGCGGTGCGCCCGCAGATGCGCACCATCGTGATCGACTGTCCCTATTTCGGCGAGCGCTACAAGATGCGGGTGCCGGCGGAACTCGCTGCCGCCGCGCCGCTGACCCTCCGCGCTCGCTAAAGCCGCAGCCCGGCGGCCACAACAACAACGGGCAGCAAGTGGCTGTTTGACATCGTGAGACTGAACGTGGCGCCCGGATGCGTGCTCGCGCCGCTTGCGCGTCGGTTCGCCAGTATGGAGGCAAAAAGGAGTGGAGAGCCCCCGACCCCCGGGTCGTTGGGGCTCTCCACCTTCAGCCCTCGACGTACTCGCTACTTTCCCCGTCAAGCGGGTCGTCCGGGCTGCGCGGCGCGCCCGGCGTCGGTCGTGACCCGACGTCCATTGCCGCCGCCTTGGCCTCGTACTCATAGGCCAAACTGACCAGTCTGCCGGCCCATTCCTTGTCGGAATTGGCCTCCGCAAGCCGACGGCACCTCTCGGCAAGTCGGCGATAGCGATCGACGGTTGGCATTCGCGGGGAATCCCTCCCCTCGATATTTCCGCAATGCACACCGGATGGATCGGTTCCGGCCCAGGGCGCAGGAACCTCAAGAATTGTCGTACGATTCCGTACGAAAATTGGGTCAAGCACCGGCAATGACAGCCTGAACTCGGTGCGAGGGCCGCGACCACGAGGGTCGCCCCTACCAGCCGGGACCACGAGACCGTAGGGGCGCCCCTTGTGGGCGCCCGGTGCCCACGTGGTGAGTGCACGGCCCCGACAAGGCCGCAATCACCCCACGCGGCGGGCGGCGCGATCCTCGCGCCAGAAGCGCTTGTGGCGGCCGGCGAGGCCGCGCTGCGGAATGCGCATCACCTTGTCGGGGTCGGCGGTGGCGTGGCCGATGCGCTGGGCGACGCGCCCGTGCTGCTTGAGGATCGACAAGGTGAGCTCGGCGTCGGCGGGATCGACCACGTAGCAGAAGCCGATGCCCATGTTGAACACCTCGAACATCTCCGCGTCGTCGACCTTGGCGTGCTTCTGGATCAGCGGGAATATCGGGCTGAGGTTCGATGAGCGTGTCGATCACGTAGCCGACCGGGGCGGCGACGCGAAGCGAGGTTGAGCAGGCCGTCGCCGGTGATGTTGGCAGCGCCTTGAGCCCGCGCACCTTGTCGATGATCTCCATCGCCTCGCGCACGTAGATGTCGGTCGGGCGCAGCAGCTCCTCGCCGATGGTCGCGCCGAGCTCGTCGAAGCGGCGGTCGACGGCGTAGCGGTGGTCCTCGAAGAACGCCTTGCGCGCGAGCGAGAGCCCGTTGCTGTGCACGCCGTTGCTGCGCACGCCGATGACGACGTCGCCTTCGCGCACGCCGCCTGCCGTCGATCACCTTGTCGAGCGCCACGCGGCCGACCGCCATGCCGACCAGGTCGAAGCCGTTGATCACGTCCTTGAGCTGCGCGGTCTCGCCGCCGGAGATCGAGATCTGCGCCTGCTCGGCGCCCGCGCACAGGCCGGCGCCGATGGCGTCGAGCATGGCGGCGTCGGTGCGCTCGACCGCGATGTAGTCGACCATCGAGAGGGCTTGGCGCCGACGCAGATCACGTCGTTGACGTTCATGGCGACGCAATCGATGCCGATGGTGTCGTACTTGCCCATCATGTCGGCGATCATGGTCTTCGACCCGACGCCGTCGGTGCAGAGCGCGAGGCCGATGCCGTCGAGCTCGATCACGTTGGCGAAATAGCCGATCGGCAGCACCACCCGGCCGAGCCCGGCGCGCGGCCAGGTGCCCTGCACCCGCGCGATGATGTGGTTGAGGCCGGCATCCGCCTCGGCGGTGTCGACGCCGGTCTCCTTGTAGACATCGCTGCGCGCGTCGCTGGTCATGCCGCCTGCTTACCACGTCCGCCCGCGCGCTCGCCATGCGGACCGGCCCGCTTTTCAACGGGATACTGCACCCGCGTGGGCGCCGTGGTGCCGGCTGGTAGCCGGGCGCCCACGAGGCGCCCCTACGATCGCCGTGGTGCCGACTGGTAGGGGCGACCCTCGTGGTCGCCCGCCTCACATCTTCGGGCGGCCCGGGCGCGGCGCCAGCAGCTTCTCCTCGATCTCCTTCTGGATCAGCGCCAGCCAGGTCTCGGCGCGCTCGGCGCGCATCCCGCAATTGCGCGTTCTCGGCCTGCAGCTGGCTGATCTGATCCTCGGCGGCGCGCAGCTGGATCGAGACCTTGTGCGCCATCGACATGGCGCGGTCGCAATTGTCGTTCGACAGGTCGGCGGCCTTCTGCAGCATCGCCAGTACGGCCTGCCCGATTCGTCCATCGAATCGCCGTCGCTGCGCGGCCGCTTGGGTGCGAACTTGCGGACTTCCTCGGGGGTATTGGTCGCGCGTTGCTCCATCGCACTGACTCCACATTCCACGGACGATCACGGCACGGCGTGCCGCGCATGACAATCCCGTCGCCGCGCCGGCATGACGCCGCGCGAGCGAAGCGACGAAAGTGATGGTGTTCGAGACGCCCCGTTTCTTTGTTGTCAGGCCACATCAAAGCAGAAAATCGGCGCCGCAGTATGGCGCTGTCGAAATAAAGCCGCACCGTTGCCAAAACCCCACAAGTTCCACGCGCTGCGCTTGAGATGCTGTTGGCTGCATCGTTGTTTGGATCAACACCAGCGCAGCGAGCTCGGTGCGTCCCCTCCCCCGCTTGCGGGGGAGGGTTGGGGAGGGGGTGGACTGCACCAATCTTCGTGTGTGCCCCCTCCCTGTCCCTCCCCCGCAAGCGGGGGAGGGAACCGTGTAGCGCCAGCCATCCCTTCATCAGCAGCAGTGAAGGAGCCCGACCCTACGTATTCTTGTTATACGCCTCGTATTCCGCGTGCTGGTACGGCTGGAACCCGTAGCCGAGCTGGTAGCGCGCGAGGAACCGGTGCTCGCGCGCGCGCCCGAAGGCGTCGTCGTCGAGCACGCGGCCATAGACCCACAGAAAGCTCTCGCGCGCGCGGATGCTGCTGACGATCGCCGAGGTCACCGGCAGCGCCAAGGTGCATTGGATCGGCTCGCTGCTCGCCCCCGCCACGATCGCGCACTCCTTCGGCATGTCGGGGCTCGCCGCGTAGCGAAGGATCGGCGGCAGCTCGCTCCAATAGCGCAGGTCGTGGCTGATCTCCTTGAGGATGGCGGTGCTCTTGCCGTAATTCTTGCAGACGAACTTGACGAACAGCATGCCGCCGCTGGTGCTGCGCGGCCCCTCGCCTTGATCGGAGCGGCCGAGCTCGCTCAGGATCTGGGTGATGTTGCCGGTGTCGAACACCGTGAGCAGCTGGGCCTGCTCGGCCGCCATCAGCGCATCAGCCGAGGTCTGGGCGGCGCGCGCCGCCGCGATCGCGGCGCGCGCGAGCTTGCGGGTCGAGTACCACCACAGGAACAGGGTCGAGACCGCCAGGATGAGCGGGATGGCGACGGTCGCCACCTGCGGCTCGGTCAGGAAAGCGTAGAGCGCGCGCGCGTGCGCGAACAGGAACCCGTGCAGGGTCGGGCACTCGAACCGCTCGGTGAAGTCGGCGGCGTACTCGGCGGGATCGAGGAGGCAGGGCGGAACGGGCGCGGTGATCCAGCTCACCGCTTCCATTGCGACCACCGCCGCAATGGCCATCACCGCGATCAACTGCCGCTGCGACCAGTTCCGCATTCGCGCGCTGCCCCGTCCCGAAACGCGGCGCATTATCGCAGCTATTGTGTCGGAATGGAAACTGCTGGCACTCGGGAACCCTTGCGTATACGCTTCCGGCTTCGCCGGAGGGCGAAAGGGGCTGCATCGTGCGCGAGACCGTCACCGCGCTGTTCAAGGACGCCGCCTTCGATCCGGAGGCCATCAAGGTGCTGGACGCGGCCTACGAGAAAGCGCGCGCCTCGCTGCACGACATCGGTCAGCCCGCCATCGTGCTGGAAGTGATCGCGCGACGCATCATCCAGGTGGCGCAGACCGGCGAGCGCGATCCCGACCGGCTGTGCGCGCAGGCGCTGCTGGCGCTCGGCTTTCCGCCATCGACGATCAGGGCGCCGGACTGATCGTTTCCGCCGCGTCAATTCAACAGCCAATCTCTCCGCTGTCATTCCGGGGCGCGGGCCTTAGCCCGCGAGCCCGGAATCCATACTCAAAGACAGTGGTTATAAATTCCGGGCTCGCGCCTGCGGCGCGCCCCGGAATGACGGCGGAGGGATTGGCACAATCCAACAAGACCGGCCGCTGCTCCGCGCGTCACCCGAGGAGCCGGCGGTACTCGGCTTCCGGCACGCCATAGGAGCCGCCGGCGCGGCGCTCGACGCCCTTGCGATCGCGCAGCACGACCTGGCCGCGCGCCGATCGGATCAGGCTCTGGCTCTCCAGCACGTGCAGCGCCTCGGTCACGCCGGCGCGCCGCACCCCCAGCATGAGCGACAGAAACTCATGGGTCAGCGGCAAGGCGTTGCCGTCGAGCCGGTCGTGCGCCATCAGCAGCCAGCGCGCCAGCCGCTGGTCCAGCCGGGCGCGGGCATTGGCGATGGCGGTGTGCGCGGTCTGCACCATGAAGGCCTGCACGAACTTCATCAGCAAGGTCTGCAGGGTCGCGCTGGCGGCGAGCGCCTTGCGCAGCTCGGCGGCGGCGATGCGCTGGCCGCGGCCGGCGGCCTGAATGTAGGTCGCATGCGGCGAGCGATGATCGCCGAGCACGATCGCCAGGCCGGTCATGCCCTCGCGCCCGATCAGCCCGATCTCGACGTTGGTTTGCTTCGCCTGCACGGCGACCACGGAGGCGATGCCTTCGTCGAGGAAGTAGACGCTGTCGATGCGCTTGTTGGGCTGCTCGAGCGGCTTTCGAAGCTCGAGCTCCAGAGGCTGGAGATGCGGCTGCAACCGATCGCGGTCGGCTTGCGAGAGCGCGGCCAGCAGCAGGTTGCGCGCGGGAGACGACGAAGAGGATGATGGTGAGAGTGCGAGCATGGCTCCGGCCTTTCTGGGGCAAGAGCACAGCAGGGTCTCTCAACCGTCCGCGCCCGATCGGGTCGCTGGCGAGCGGTGACGCCAGTGTACGCCCGGCCGCCCGCAATACCTACGGATGTTTTGTGAATTGTACGAAATCGTACCTTTCGGCCGGAACAACCAATTGCGGCATTGGTTAGCCCTGCAGGCGCATTCGGCCAGAAGAGCCCAGCGCCCCCAGCGAAACGTGATCGTCACTGCTGCCGCCGGGCTTCGTGCTGGGCGCCAGGGAGGTTTTGCGCCGTGAAGAACAACAACGAGAAACTGTTGATCGTGCTGGTGGTCGAGGACGAATGGCTGCTGCGCTCTTGCGTCGCCGACTATCTGCAGGACGCCGGCTGCGTGGTGGTGGAGGCCGAGACCGCGGAACGTGCGGTGGCCTTGTGCAAATCGGATCTGCCGATCGACGTGGTGTTCACCGACATCAGCCTGGCAGGCGCGATGGACGGCTGGGACGTGGGCGAGGCCGCGCGCGCGGCGCGCGGCAAAATCCCCGTGCTCTACACTTCCGGCAGCACGATCGAGCAGGCGCGGCCGGTGCCCGGCAGCCGGTTCTTCCACAAGCCCTATCGCCCGGCCGACATCCTGAGCGCGTGCCAGAAGCTGTGCGGCGCGCCCAAGGATCCGCGCATGAGCCGGCGCGCAGCCTAAGCAGTGGTCGCATCGCCGATCTGCCGCTCGACCCGGTCGGCGAGCTCGCGCCAGCGCTGCGCCATTTCCAGCAGCAGCGATTTGTCGTTCGGGTCGTTCGACTGATGGGCCACGCGGAGGCATTCGGCGGCGTAGCGTCGATATTCCGCGACCCGGTGCATGCCACATCCCCAACTCAAACGGCAAGGATATCAACGACGGGAGCGCACGTTGGTTCCATGAGCGTCAGCATCATTGTGGCAATGGAACTTTCGCATTCCGCGCCACGTTGGCGTTGCGACCATAGGGACAGCGATGGGTGTGCCATGCAGAGCCCTTCCCGATACCGACAATACGCGCAGGAGTGCGAGCGGATGGCGCGCGAAGGCGCGCCACAGCACCGCTCCGTGCTGCTCGAGATCGCCGGAGCCTGGCGCAGGTGCGCGGATGACGCGGAGCGCGAGGAGAACGCCGAACCGCTGCAGCCGACCGACGGCAAGGCGATCGCGCCGAGAGACGCGACGACATGACCGTGTCGTGAGGTTGCGCGAGGCGTTGGTGCCGCAAGAGGGATTCGAACCCCCGACCCCGTCATTACGAATGACGTAGCGGTGCTTACCGGGGATTTCTAGCTGTTACCGATTATTTCCGTAAGTAGCTAGAAGTCCAGCATTTATGCCCTCATATCGTTTCCGCTAGCTTCCTCCGATTTCCCTTGGTATGACGTGCGCCTGCTTACCGGGTGCTTACCCGAGAGGACCACGTCATATGCGCATCTCGCTCACCGCTGCCCTGGTCAAGACCGCCACCGCTGAACCCGGCAAGGATCGCACCCTCTTCTGGGACGCGGCGTTGCCCGGCTTCGGGCTGTGCGTGACGCAAGGCGGTGCCCGCAGCTTTGTTGTGCAGTACCGTGCAGACGGCCGCAGTCGGCAACTCACGTTCGATGCTGGCACTCTCTCTCTCAACGAAGCCCGCAAGGAAGCCCGCAAACGCATGGGAGAGGTCGCCAAGGGCGGTGATCCGGTGATTGAGAGGCGCAAGCAAGCTGCGGCTGCTGAGACGGCCACGGCTGGCACTCTTGAGGCTGTGCTGAGCGATTATCTCAAGCGAGAAGGACGCAAAATCCGCACTGCAAACGAGCGCCGCGCAGTCTTCAATAGATTGATATTGCCCAAGCTCGGAAAGCTGCAAGTAGATGCAATTCAGCGCAGCGACCTTGTGCGGCTGCTCGACCGTATCGAAGACGAGCGCGGCCCGGTCATGGCGACTAAGGCGCTGGCTTTTATGAGCGCACTGTTTGGCTGGTACGCAGCCCGCACGGACGGTTTCCGAAGCCCAATCGTTCGAGGCATGGCGAGAAGCAAGCCGCGCGAGAGAGCGCGAGATCGCGTGCTGAGCGATGACGAAATCAGGGCTCTCTGGCAAGCGACTGAAAAAAAGCCAGAGCCGTTTTCGTCACTGGTCCGCTTTCTCTTATTGACTGCTACACGCCGCAACGAAGCCGCGCAGATGACAAGAGCCGAGATCACCGGCAGCGAGTGGTTGATTCCGGCCGCGCGTCACAAGTCAAAGGCCGAATGCCTGCTGCCATTGTCGAAGGCTGCCCTGGCGGTGCTCGCTGCTGTGCCGGTCATCGGGAAAAAAGCTAGCTACATATTCACCACCGATGGCGAGCACGCGATCAGCGGTTTCTCAAAAGCCAAGAGTGAGATCGACAAGGCAAGCTGCGTCACCGGCTGGCGACTGCACGATTTGAGACGCACGGCGCGGAGCTCTACTGTCTAGGGCTGGCGTCCCGGCAGACGTTGCCGAGCGGTGCCTTGGCCACGTCATCGGCGGGGTCCGGGCGGTCTACGACCGGCACAGTTTCCTGGCTGAGAAGCGCAGCGCGTTCGAGAAGCTGGCCGAGCAGATCGCCAAGATTACGACAAGCAACTCCAAAAAGTGATTCGTCTTGATGGCGGGCGGGCACAGTTGTCACAGACTTAAAGGACGCCAGGAAGGTATTTTCGCAACCCTCGTTGCATTTTCTGCTGAACCAATGCTTGGATTTTCCAGTGCAGCCCCAGTGCAACTCGGGTCGCCAACCTCGTGCAGAAGGTTCTGTCCTCGAGAAGGCTCAAGAAGGCCGAGGCAGCTTCATCAGGAGAACGCGGCCCGCCAAGGGGGCGCAGTCATGACCGCAGCCGAGATCGCGAAGGTGCTAGGCGGCCGTCGCCAAGGGCGCGGCTGGACCTGCAAGTGTCCCGCACATGAGGAACTCGAAGCCGAGCTTATCGGTCAGTGAGACCAAAGCGGGCAAGATTTTGGTTCATTGTTTTGCCGGGTGCTCGCGGATTCGGTTATTGATGTGCTCAAGAGCAAGGGCCTATGGCCCGAGCCCGAGCGCAAACAAAGACCAGCAAAAAGGGCAACTCCAATAAAGCGGCCAAACCAAAGACGGCACCGCCTTGGCAACGGCCAATCGCGGCCACGTTCGACTATGCCGATGAACACGGTGAGATTCTCTATCAATCCGTTAAGTTCGATGACGGTGAGAATCCGCGCTTTGTGCAGCGCCACCCCGATGGGCAGAGCGGCTGGAAATGGGGCATCGAAGGCATTCGCCGCATTATCTACCGGCTGCCCGAGGTGATCGAGGCGGTAGCCGCTGGGCAAACGGTCTTCGCGGTCGAGGGCGAAAAGGATGTTGAGAGCCTCCGCGCCCTTGGGTTTATGGCAACGTGCTGCCCGATGGGCGCGGGAAGTGGCGCGATGAATACAGCGAGACGTTGCGCGGCGCCGACGTGGTCGTCATCGGCGACAATGACGCCGCCGGCCGCCGGCACGTCGAGCAGATGGCCGCAAACCTCAATGGCGTGGCCGGGCGCGTGCGCGTGCTCGAGATCGCCAAGGTGTGGCCCGAGGCGGGCGAAGGTGATGACGTTAGCGATTGGCTCGCGCGTGGCGGCGGCACCGCCGACAAGCTCAAGGCACTGATTGACACGCTGCCGGATTGGCAGCCGGCGACGGTCGCGACCGATGATGATTGGCCGCTGCCCAAGCCGCTGCCCGATGGCTTGGCGCCGGTCGAGCCATTCCATCTCGACTTCATGCCGGGCACGCTCAAGCCGTGGATCGGCGACATCTCCGATCGCATGCAATGTCCGCCCGACTACGTCGGGGCGACCGCGATCATCGCGCTCGGCTCCGCCATCGGGCGGCGCATCGGCCTCAAGCCGCAGATGCGAGACGGACTGGGTCGAGGTCCCGAACCTGTGGGGCGCCTTCATCGGCCGGCCCGGGATGCTGAAGTCGCCCGCCATGATGGAGGCGCTTAAGCCGCGCATCGGCTCGAAAAGGAAGCGCAGAAATCGAACGAGATGGCACGTAAGGCTTACGAGGCGCGGACTCAGTATCTACAAGCTCGAACGCCAAGTTAAGGTCTCGCTCGAAAAGGAGCAACTCAGGGAAGCAAAGGGCAAAAAAATCGACGCCAGCCTCGACCTCGGCGAAGAGCCGCAGGAGCCGGCCGCATTCCGCTTTCGGACGAATGACACAAGTTATGAGGCCTTGGGCGAGATTCTCCATCGCCAATCCGGCCGGCATCCTGATCGAACGCGATGAGCTAACTTCGTTACTCAAGCATCTGGACCGCGAGGAGCAAGCAGTCGCTCGCGGTTTTTACATGTCCGGCTGGAGCGGCCTGCGGCTCTTCGTTCGACCGGATCGGGCGCGGTCACCTGCCCATCGACGCCGTGTGCCTCTCGGTGCTCGGCAACACTCAGCCGGCGCGGGTTGCCGAGTATGTGCGTCACGCCAATGCCGAGGCGCCGGCGGTGATGGGCTGCATTCGGCGATTCTCGCTGCTGGTGTGGCCAGACACGTGCCCGGATTGGAAGGACATTGATCAATATCCCGATAGCAGGTCGAGGGAGGCCGCGTGGGCTACGTTCGAGCGCCTCAGCAAGCTCGATCTGAGTGCAGCGCTCGCGATCGGCGCATCAAGAGGGCAGTTCGACGACATTCCGACGCTGCGTTTTGATGAGGCCGCGCATGCCGAATTTCTCGATTGGCGGACCGACCTAGAAGGCCGATTGCGGTCGGGCGAGCTGTCACCGGCACTCGAGGGGCATCTCGCCAAGTACCGCAAGCTGGTCCCGGCGCTCGCGCTGATCAATCACATGGTTGACGTCGGCGACGGGCCGGTTGGCCATGAGGCGCTGCTGCGGGCACTGGCCCTCGCCACCTACCTCGAAAGCCATGCGCGGCGCATCTACGGCGCCGGCTCCGAGGCCGAGGCGGCGGCCGCGAAGGCGATCCTCCTCGTATCCGGCGTGGCGATCTCAAGGATGGCTTCACCGCCCGCGATGTCCATCAGCGCGGCTGGGCGCATCTGACCGACCGCGCCCAGGTGGCAGCTGGGCTCGATCTGCTCGTCGATCACCATTTCCTCGCTGAGGTCATCCCCCCGGGCACGCCGAAGGGCGGGCGGCCGCGGCTCGCCTACACGGTCAATCCGAGGGGCGCCCAATGATGAACCGATACCTGCAAAAACTGCATAGCGAAAAATTAAAAGAGGGCCACCCCCACGCACCCTCAAAACATTCAAAACCTATAGCGGCGATTGAGCCGACCACAGATGCAACAGATAATATACGTTTCGAAGGTTTCGAGGGTAGGTATGGGAGCCCCTTTTCAGAAAAGCACGCGCTCGAAGCAATGCAAAAACTGCATAGCGAAAATCAAAAATGGGCTATCGGTGGGCACCCTCAAAACATTCAAAACCTCTACGGCCGCACCATGGCGGTGCTGTCCGAGCGCTGCCCCGACCACATCAACTTTGCCGACTGGCAGCAGGCCGTTGCCGATGCCGAGCGCTTCCTCGCCCGATGGGGCGAGCAGGCGGGTGCGCTCGGTTGGTGCAGTCGGGACTTGTTCGGGCTTCACACGGTGCCGGACACACCGCACCCGTCCTACCGGCGGCTGTCGCGCTACGACGGCGACCGGGCTGTGTCTGGCTGTTGCAGGGCCAGAGCGTCCTCGCGATGACCGAGAGGCCCGCCACCGTCACCACCCTCGGCGGCACGCTCACCTACTATCGTCACAACAAGCCCGGCTGGGGCCGGTGGGCAATACGTTGGACGATCTCGACTGCGATCCGTCGTCTGGCGGGCTCGCCAAGCGGACCGGTGTCTCGGAGCGGACTGTCAAGCGCCCGACAACGCGATCACCGCATCCTGGCGGGTTCTTCACGCGGCCGGGCGGCCCGTGATGTAGCCCGTATGCTGAGTCGAACCTGCCAAGCTTCGAGCTAAGTAAAGGAGGATAAAGGCAATGGAAAACGAGCGCACAGTCACGGTCTCCGCGAATACCTGGATGCGCTTGCGAAAGGAGGTCGGCGCCCACATGATCCCACAACCGCCATCGTTGAGTGGGTCTACGGACAAACTCCTGACCCTTACGGGTCGATCCCGATTTGCCCGACAATATCGGCAAATTGGGCGGGTATACTTCGCCCGTTCCCCCGGAAGTGACGTGTGGGTCTCGTTTTACGACCTGCCCTGACGCACGCGGTGCCTTGTGCGAGAAGCACAAATCAAAGTTGGCGTTTCCTGTGCGGCCTCGAGAGCCGGAGTTCTTGCAACGGAGTTCGTAGCGCATGCGCGCGACCTCGTGCCCAATGATCATACTGTTCCTGAGCTTCGACCGCGTTGACGGTGGGGAGGCGGTGCTCGCCACCATCGATGGCGGACCACCAGTTGAGAGCTACGTCGGCGACTGCGGCCGACAAATCATCAAACGAACACTATGGGCGTAACGCAGCGGCGCTCAACAGAAAGAGCAACAATATGATCGATTGCGATCTCGTCCTGATCGAGCTTTGCGACGAAAAGCGTCCCGAGGCCGATAACGACTGGTTCAAGCCCGACATCATGGCGTTGGCATTCAACTGGCGTGGCGAGCTGTTGCGCGACAACCACGGCGCTCGGTGGGTTGACGGCCCTCGGTTATCACCGCCGGCGAGCCTTCCTCCTCGGGACAAGATAGAGGCGATCGAGGACTTCCCCGCAGTCGAGCCGGCCATCTTCATCGGCTTCGCCTGTGGCGACATCTACGACGAGAGCTTCATGGTCCATGAATGGGCCATCAACGTGAGAAACGGTGATCTGGCCAAGCTCGAAACGGAGGCCAACCGTCCTCATCAGGCGTGACAGCGCAAAGGGCTCGACTTCCGCAAGTGGCATCAACGCCATCCCAGCTCACATCAAGTTTGGCATTGTATATCCCGATAGAGATGCAATCACCTGCGGATGTGCCACTGTGGCGATCATTGCAGCGCGATACCGGCTTTCGCGATCACATCGGCCCACTTCTTGACTCGCGCTCCATGCTCTCGTTCACTGCTTCGATATTACTGCCACCCGGCGACTGCCCGGTTTTCAGCAGCCGCTCACGGATTCGGGTTCGGCGGTCGCCGCGACCATCTCTCGATTGAGAAACTGCAGAACGTCGTTCGGAACACCTCGCGGCGCCGCCAGGGCTTGCCAGCTCGAAACCACGAAGTCGGGATAGCCGCTCTCTTGAGCGTTGGCACATTCGGCAGCAGCGTGCTTCGTTGCCCCCCGGTAGTGGCAAGGATCTTGATCCGGGTGTCGCCTTCGACCGGCTGGAATCCGGCATGATAATCGATGCCGACGTCGACATCGCCGCGTTCAGGGCGGTGATCAATTCGGGCACCGACTTGTACGGCACGACCGTGCCTTCGATGCCGGTGATTTGCTTGAACATGTGCGCGGTGAGGTTCTGCGTGCTGCCTGGATTGATCGACCCCAGCGTGATCTTGCCCGGGTCCTTCCGCGCCGCTTCGACTACGTCCTTCACGCTATTGAACCGCGCGTTCGCGCCGGTGGCGAGCAACAGTTCGTCCAGCTTTGAGATTGTCGAAATCTGGACGAAGTCGCGCAGGAGTTCGAACGGCTTGGTCTTGAATAGAGACATGCTGATCGCCATTCCGCTGCCGCAGAAGAACAGCGTGTAGCCGTCGGCGGGTTGCGCCAGTGCTGCCCTTGCGGCGATGGCGCCGCCCGCGCCGGGGCGGTTGTCGATGATGAATTGCTGGCCGAGCCTAGGCGCGAACTTTTGCGCGTACATGCGCAAGGTCACATCGCCCAGCCCGCCCGCGCCATATGGCATCATGATCGTCACGGGCTTTCTCGGATATCCGGGCTCTGCACCGGCGAGCGTGGCCAACGCAAAACTGGCAACGACGAGCGCCTTGGCGACAAGGAGGCACGGTAGCCGAGGCTGGATGTTGCGCTGCGGTCCGTTCATCCCTTTCTGAGCTGACATGACACAGGAGCCTCCGAATGATGCAAGGTTGGCACTATGCTAACGCATCCTGCCGCAAACAATGAACACGAAAGCCAGGGTCATGACTTTTATTTTGTCGAACGAGGACGTTGAAAAACTTCTCACCATGGAAAACTGCATGGATGCCCTCGAATACGCCTATGGCGAGCTAGGGCGCGACCAGGCCGTGATGGGGCCGGTCATTCGCGTGATCTCGCCGGTCATGGCGGGCCAAATGCACAAGGACGGCAGGCAATTGTTCTACGCCTATTCCTCCATGGCGGCGGCGCTGCCAGGATGGGACGCCGCTGCCAACCGTCAAGATTCCGACCTGCTCGATTATGAGCCGACCACGACCGGTGTGCGGCTCGTGCGCATCCCGGCTTCGCCTGGAGAGCGGTTTTGCGGGCTGATCTTATTGCACAAGGTTTCGACCGGAGAATTGCTCGCCGTAATCCACGACGGCTTCATGCAGAAGACACGCGTCGGCGGCCTCGCAGGCGTTGCGGCGAAATATCTCGCCCGCAAGGATGCCGACGTACTAGCCGTGATCGGCTCAGGCTGGCAAGCGACCGCCCAGGTCGAAGCGCATTGTCATGCCAGGCCTTCGATCCGCGAGGTGCGCGTCTACAGCCCCAATGCTCGGCGGCGCGAGGCCTTTGCGGCAGAGATGGCGGGCAAGGTCAAACCCAAGGTGGGGGCGGTAGCGAGCGCCGAGGCTGCGGTCCGCGGCGCGTCCATTGTCGCGACCGCCACCAATTCGATCGAGCCGGTACTGTTCGCGTCCTGGCTTGAGCCAGGTGTATTCATCACCTCGGTCAAGGAGCTCGAGTTCGAGGACGCCGTCTACGCTCGTTGCGATCTCCTCACCGGGAACCGGCGCGGGCCAACCTGGGCGCGTTACGTTGTTGGTGGCTCACAGACCATTCCCGAGCAGGGCCGCGAAATCTGGTACCGCTGGACGCAAGAGCAATGGAAGTCGGTGCGGTTGATCGGGCGCGTGATCGCTGGTCGCGAGCCCGGGCGTACCGATGACAAGCAGGTCATCGGCTTCATGAACCAAGGCGAGGGGATGCAGTTCGCCGCGGTCGGCTGCATGCTCTATAACCTCGCGTGCCAGCGAGGCGTGGGTGCCAAGGCGCCATCCGAATGGTTTCACCAGAACAAGAAGTATATTCCATAGACCCTCGGCAGGTCAGTCCCCTGTCCGGGTTAGACGCACCTGCAAGATCGACGCATCGATCGAGCAAAGTAGCTCCCAGGATTGAGCCATGACTCTTGTGCTGTGGTGGGCGTCGCCGATCTTGACGGGTCATTGGCCGATGTGCTCGAAAACGGAGCTGCGCGATATGACTCGGAATTCACGACCCAGTTCAACCGACCCGAAATCATCGGCACGACAAAAGCCGAAGGAACGGATCGCGAGTAGCGAGACGACGCGCGACACGTATTGACCCGCATTCGCCGGATGACGCTCTGATTTCCGCAACGCTTACGCCGATTCAGATATAGCAATCAGCTGCTTACTCTGGATCGAGCGAGGCGGTCATGACGCACCCGACGGGTGAATCGGAATCGGACGCTCTTCGGCTCGATTTTGACCGCCGCTTGATTCTCCAGTTTCGCGGCTCCGTCGTCACCTCCGATGCGGGATTGTTGGCATATCGCGAACTAGACGACGCGCTCGGGTTGAGCGCGATGGCGGGTGAGATGCTCGCCGATGCGCGCACAGGCAAGAACGGCCGCCATGCGTTGGTCGGTTTGCTGCGGCAGTCGGTGTTTGGTCGTCTCGCTGGATATGAGGACGTGAACGACGCCGAACGTCTGCGCCATGATCCGGCAATGCGCTGGATCATCGGTGGCAAGGCGGCTCAGGGTCACGCAGCCTCGCCGAGCCAGATGGGACGCTTCGAGACACAATGGCTCGCGGCACCTGCAAACCTCTCTGCTGTTTCCTACTTGTCCGGCCAGTGGATTGACCTTGTGCACGGCCGTCGCCCACCGAGAGGTATCGTGCTCGACATGGATTCGAGCGTGAGCCCGACGCATGGCGAGCAGGAGAACAGCGTGTGGAACGGCCATTACGCCTGCACCTGCTATCATCCGCTGTTCGTGTTCAACCAATTCGGCGATCTGGAACGCTGCACGCTACGTCCCGGCAACGTGCACAGCGCTGATGGCTGGAGTTACGAGTACGAGGCGGGCAGTACAAGCGTGACGCGCTGACGATTGACCACCGGGGCACCCTTTGCCAGAGCGGCCCGATGCAATCGATCATTTTGTGATGGCCATCACATCGGCCAGGGCCTCAGGTCGGCACACTGCTCTCATGGACGCCGGGAAATCCCCGGCTACAGGGGAGTAGAATGAATGATCATGATAGCCTTAATCACGTTCGCTCTCTTCGCGACCGCGCTTGCGTTGGTTGGATTCATCGCGCTGGTCGTGGACGCCAGAACAATTGACCAATCGAGGCTTCTGTCTGATCTCTGGAAGCGGTAGCGATCCTAACCCCCCCCGACTCCCCACGGATCGCACCTTGGCCCCAGGGGGGTCCGCCTCACGCCGGAACGCAGGGTCGCGCTGCCAGGAATAGCGTAGCCTCGCCGTCTGCCGATTTTTTTTTGCGCGATTTTTTTGCTGGCCGCAACCGGGCGGGCAAAGTGCCAATGCCCCCGCCGTCGATCCCCCGCAGCCCCCTGGGGTGCGGGTCCGGACACCCAATATCGCCCGCAATCCAGCGCAATCGAGTTTCTTGCCTGTCGGCAGGCGCAAGGTCGCGTTGCAAGCTATGACCTTTGACAATGCCGAGCATGACGGGCGAGCGCATGAGCGCCACTGCGGGACAGGCTTGGCGCAGCGGCCCCAGGGCGAGTGCTCTGGAGGGCTGCCCTGGCCAGGAGCCGGGCTCCCGATATCTCCCCTGCCCAGGCTCGGAGCCAGCTTAGCGGACCGGCGAGATACTGGTGGTGACGTGCCACCTACACCCGGGTCTGCGCGCGCTTCCGAGCCCGCCGCGCTTCCTGCTGCTCCGGTGCCTTGGGCCGCGCGCGCCCTCGCCAGCAGCGGCCAACCACCCCCAGCGCGGAAAGGCCCTCAAGGCTTTTGCTTCTACAAACAAACATTTGGCGCGAAATCACAATTCCCAAACTTGGGCTAACGCTAAAACACAAAACAAAGAGTGGGCGCGATCAAGGCGTCGTTCAATCCGAGGGCAGCGATGCTGCAGCATTATTCAGCAATGTTAGTTCGTGTAACGCAGACGGCCTTCTGGTCCTGCTTCTTCATTGCCTTGTTGCTTTGTGTGTCATCGCCGGCACCGGCGCAATTTCATTCGAGCTTCACGCAAGAAGGTGCCAAGCTCGTTGGCACAAATGCTGGTCAATATGCCAACCAAGGCTATTCGGTCGCCCTGTCCGCCGACGGCAATACCGCGATTGTCGGGGGATATAATGATGAATTTGGCACGGGGGCCGTTTGGATCTTTACTCGCAGCGGCACAGGGCTGTGGAGCCAGCAGGGCGGCAAGTTGGTCGGCACCGGCGCGGTGGGAAAGGCCCGCCAAGGCTTCTCCGTCGCGTTGTCCGATGACGGCAACACTGCCCTCGTCGGTGGATCGGAGGACAACCCGTTCGGGGCTGCCTGGGTCTTTAGCCGCAGCGGCGAGGTGTGGAGCCAGCAGGGTGGCAAACTGGTGGGCATCGGAACGTCTGGATCCATCGCCCCCAGGCAAGGATGGTCTGTCGCTCTGTCCGGCGATGGCAACACGGCCCTCATCGGCGGACCGATGGACGCTGGTGGCGCCGGGGCCGTATGGGTGTTCGCTCGCAGCAATGGGGTGTGGACCCAGCAGGGGGCCAAGCTGAGCGGGGGAGGCAACTCCGCCGCCCTCTCCAGGGATGGGAACACCGCTATCTTTGCAAAGCACCCAGATCTTGGGGGCGGCGCGTTGGTCTTCACCCGCAACAATGTAGGACAGTGGAGCCAGGAGGGCACGGTCGGGGCGGGATCCACCGTCGCGTTGTCCGATGACGGCAACACTGCCCTCGTAGGCACACCTGGGGACAACAATTCGACCGGGGCTGCGTGGGTCTTCACCCGTAGCGGCGGCGTGTGGACGCAGGGCGCCAAGCTAGTTGGCAGCGGCCCTGTTGGGCCTGGAGCGCAGGGCTCCTCGGTCGCACTGTCTGGTGATGGCAATATCGCCCTGATTGGCGGACCGAGCGAAAATGGTAACACCGGTGCGGCCTGGGTATTCACTCGCAGCAGTGGGTCTTGGAGCCAGCAGGGCGGCAAGTTGGTCGGCACCGGCGGCGTTGGATCCTCCTCGCAAGGTCAGTCCGTGGCGCTGTCCGGCGACGGCAGCACCGCTTTCATCGGCGGGCCCGACGACAACAACCCGGTAGGGGCAGCATGGGCTTTCGCCTCGGCGCAATTGCTCCTCCTGTCGTCACGTCGGTCCACGACTTCAACGGCGACGGCAAGAGCGACATCCTCTGGCGACAGACCGGCGGCACGGTGGCAGCGTGGCTGATGAACGGCGCTCAGGCGCCCCAGTCCGGCAGCCTCGGCACGGTGCCCACCAACTGGCAGATCGTCGGACAGCGCGACTTCAACGGCGACGGCAAGCACGACCTCTTGTGGCGCGACGGCACCAGCGGCACTGTGGCGATCTGGCTGCTGAATGGCCTGCAGGTCGCCCAGTCCGGCAGCCTCGGGCGCGGTGCCGGCCGACTTGGGTCGATCGCCGGCACCGGCGACTTCAACGGCGATGGCAAGGGTGACATCCTCTGGCGCGACAGCCTCACCGGGACGGTGGCAATCTGGCTAATGAACGGCCTGCAGGTCTAAAATTCGGGAGTCTCGGGGCGGTGCCCAGCAACTGGCAGATCGTCGGAACGGCCGATTTCGATGGCGACCGTAAGAGCGACATTCTCTGGCGCGATGGCACCAGCGGCGCGGTGGCGATCTGGCTGATGAATGGCTTGCAGATAGGTCAGACCAGCGCTCTCGGTGCCGTACCAAGCAACTGGACCATCGCAGGCACCGGAGATTTCAACGGTGACGGGAAGGGCGACATCCTCTGGCGGGATAGCAACGCTGGAACGGTGGCCATCTGGTTCATGAACGGCGGGCAGGTCATGTCGAGCGCGGCTCTCGGTCAAGTTCCCACCGACTGGCAGATCACCGAGACCGGTGATTTCAACGGGGACGGCATGAGCGACATTCTTTGGCGTAGTAGCAGTTTCGGCGCGGTTGCGATGTGGTTCATGAACGGCGGGCAGATCGTGCAGTCAGCAGGTGTCGGCTTCGTTGGGAATGACTGGACGATACAAGGCGTTAACGCCGACTGATAAGGAAGCGCGAGCATCCGTCAGGAAGATTCAGGGCATTAACGCGAACTTGGTAGCCGATGCATAATCGGTGTCAAACGGTTCGCCGCTTACGCAGCTGTCTCCGTCTTCACCTTGGCCACCACGACGCCAGCATTGAGGTCGCGCAGCGAGGTGTTCGTCGTTTGCCATCGGAGCATCCCGGTGCAGACACGGATATTCACTAAACGCCGCTGCCCAACGTCTGGCGGCGACAATCAAAGCCGCATCCAGCGAAACGATGATTGAATCCAGCCTTTTTCGACAGCATCGACCCATTTGAGACATTGGCCGGCAGCTCAATTACCGGTTTCGAACTCACCACCGGCTACTGCCAGTGTGCTAGTTTGAGCCGGTACGATGCCTTGTCTTAGGCTTGGGGTCAGACATGAGGCGACGCTCCAGAGCAAGCGGCGAAACAGTCAAAATGCGGCGCCGCAAGACGCCAAAGCGCCACGATGCGGCAAAGGCCCTATCCCGTCGCAGTTCCTCCACTGCCGGGCAGGAAGTAGCGCGGCTCACCCGCGAACTGCGAGAGGCGCTGGAGCAGCAGACCGCGACCTCGGAGGTGCTACGCGTCATTTCGAGTTCGCCCGGCGAGCTGGAGCCGGTGTTCGAGATCATGCTGGAAAACGCGACCCGCATTTGCGACGCAAAATTTGGCATTCTCTACCGATATGCCAATGAAGCTTTCGAAGCGGCCGCTCTGTTCGGCGCACCGGCAGCACTTGCCGAGTTCCTCCGGCGACAGGGTTCGTTTCGACCGGAACCCGGAAGCGGTCTCGATCACGTCTTGCAAACAAAGGACGTCGTCCGCAAGGCCGACGCCTTGACCGAGCAAGCCCCGGGCGCCTCTGTCAAGTTCGGTGACGCGCGCTCGCTCCTCGCCGTGCCCATGCTTAAGGATGGCGTGCTGATCGGCGCACTTACCATTTTTCGCCAGGAAGTCGTGCCGTTCACCGACAAGCAAGTTGAACTGGTCCAGAACTTCGCCGCCCAGGCAGTCATCGCTATCGAGAATGTGCGCTTGCTAAACGAGTTGCGACAATCGCTGCAGCAGCAGACCGCCACCGCCGACGTGCTCAAGGTCATCAGCCGCTCCACCTTCGATCTGCAATTAGTGCTCAACACCGTTGTTAAGTCGGCGGCCCATTTGTGCGAGGCGGACTTTTCCGTCATTTGGCAGCGGGATGACGACGTCTATCGTCTTGTCGCCAATCACGGCTTCCGCCCGAATATGAGGAGTGGCTTAGGCGCACTCCAATTACGCCGGGACGCGGTACACTTGCCGGACGAGTCGCTCTCGAAAGGGGAACGATTCATATCCCGGATGCCTTGGCGGATTCGGAATATACCTCAACTGAAGCCCTGAAGCGCGGTCGCTTCCGCGCCATGCTCGGTGTCCCGCTCATGCGCGAGGGAAACCCGATTGGCGTAATAGCAATGTCACGTTCGAACTCCGCGCCCATTCAGCGACATGCAAATAGAGTTGCTCACCGGCTTCGCGGACCAGTCGGTGATCGCGATCGAAAACGCCCGGCTGCTCAATGAGCTGCGAGAATCCCTCCAGCAGCAGACCGCCACCGCCGATGTGCTCAAGGTCATCAGCCGCTCGACCTTCGACCTGCAAGCGGTGCTCGACACGTTGGTCGAGTTTGCGGCCCGGCTTTGCCAAGCTGATCATTCATTTGTCTTTCTACAAAAGGGTGAGTTTTACCATTGTGTTTCCGGCAGTGGCGATATCCCTGAATGGATAGAATTTTTGAAACAACAGGCTATCCTGCCGGGTCGGGGTACGGTTGCGGCGCGCACGGCGCTGGAAGGCCACACTATCCATATCCCGGACGTTATCGCCGATCCGGAATACACGTTTCATGAGGCTCAGAGGCGGGGCGGCTACCGCACCGCGCTTGGCGTTCCGCTTTTGCGAGAGGGGCCGATCGGGGTGATCGTACTGACGCGCCCGACAGTTCGACCGTTCACCGATAAGCAGATCGAGCTGGTCACCACTTTCGCGGACCAAGCGGTCATCGCTATCGAGAACGTGCGGCTGTTCGACGAAATCCAGGACAAGAGCCGCCAGCTCGCGGAGGCGAGCCAGCACAAGTCGCAGTTCCTCGCCAACATGAGCCACGAGCTGCGCACGCCGCTCAACGCCGTCCTCGGCTACACCGAGCTCATCCTCGACGACGTCTATGGCGAGACGCCAGCGAAGATGCGCCAGGTGCTCGACCGCATCCAACGCAACGGCAAGCACCTCTTGGGCCTGATCAATGACGTGCTCGATCTTTCCAAGATCGAGGCCGGTCAACTTACGCTCGCACTCGCCGACTATTCGATGCAGGACGTGGTTGCCAGCGTGCACAGCGCGGTCGAATCGCTCGCTAAGGAGAAGCACATCGCGCTCAAGGTCGAGCTTCAACCCAACCTGCCGCCCGCTCACGGCGACGAGCGCAAGCTCACCCAGGTGCTGCTCAACCTCGTGGGCAACGCCATCAAGT
>CAVPTV010000028.1:0-33904 GCA_963708765.1 uncultured Alphaproteobacteria bacterium
CGCGACCTCTACGCGGCGGTTGTCGAAACCGGTCTCTTTCGCGCCGCCTGCGGCCGGATTTCCGCAAGTTATGCTTGGTAGCTGCGCCACGCGGCGGCTTTGGCTTGCGGTTTGCATGCCGCATTCGCTATACGGCCTAGTGGATTGTAGCCGCCGCGGGCACCCGGGCCCGGCGGATACTGTTTCCTGACTTTGATCGCGCCGAGGCCGCGAGGCGTCGGCCGGATGGGCTGATCCGAGGACTCACCATGCGTGGCGCGCTCGGCGGTCCGCGCGTGCTGTTGCGTCGGCTTCGCGAGGTGATGGCGGAGCCGGTCAGCGCGCAGGATCGTCTCGACAAGATCGTGGTGCTGATCGCCGCCAACATGGTTGCGGAGGTCTGCTCCGTCTACGTGCTGCGCGTGGACGGCACGCTCGAGCTGTACGCCACCGAAGGCCTCAACAAGGCGGCCGTCCACCAGACCGTGCTGCGCGCCGACGAGGGCCTGGTCGGCCTGGTGGCGAGCGAGGCCAACCCGATCAACCTGTCGGAAGCGCAGGCGCACCCGGCGTTCTCGTACCGGCCGGAGACCGGCGAGGAAATCTACCACGCCTTCCTGGGCGTGCCGGTCCTGCGCGCCGGCAACACGCTCGGCGTGCTGGTGGTGCAGAACCGGGCGCGGCGCACCTATTCGGAGGAGGAAGAGGAGGCGCTGCAGACCACCGCGATGGTGCTCGCCGAGATGATCGCCTCGGGCGAGCTCTCCGCCATCGCCCAGCCCGGCGCCGAGCCCGCCGCGCGGCGGCCGCTGCACCTCACCGGCACCTCGCTCAACGACGGCATCGCGCTCGGCCACGTGGTGCTGCACGAGCCGCGCGTCGTCATCACCAATTTCATCGCCGACGACGTGCCGAAGGAGTTGAAGCGCCTGGAGGCCGCGGTCGAGACGATGCGATCGGACCTCGACGTGCTGCTCGAGCGCGGCGAGGTCGCCGACGGCGGCGAGCACCGCGACGTGCTCGAGGCCTACCGCATGTTCGCCTATGACCGCGGCTGGGTGCACCGGCTCGAGGAGGCGGTGCGGACCGGCCTCACCGCCGAGGCCGCGGTCGAGCGCGTGCAGTCCGACACCCGCGCGCGCATGCTGCGCGCGACCGACCACTATCTGCGCGAGCGCCTGCACGATCTCGACGAGCTCGCCAACCGGCTGATGCATCAGCTCACCGGCCAGGACTACGCGCCGGCGCGCGAACGCCTGCCCGAGAACGCGGTGCTGGTCGCGCGCTCGATGGGACCGGCCGCGCTGCTCGACTACGACCGCAAGCGGCTGCGCGGCCTGGTGCTCGAGGAAGGCGGCCCCAACTCGCACGTGGCGATCGTCGCGCGCGCGCTCGGCATCGCGGCGGTCGGCGAGATCGCCAACGCCACCGGCATCGTCGACCCGGGCGACGCCATCATCGTCGACGGCTCGACCGGCGACGTGCACATGCGCCCCTCGCCCGACATGGAGGCGGCCTATATCGAGCGGGTGCGGCTGCGCGCGCGCCGGCAACTGCAATACCTCGCATTGCGCGACAAGCCGTGCGCGACCAAGGACGGCGAGAAGGTCACGCTGCTGATCAATGCCGGCCTGGCGGTCGACCTGCCGCATATCGAGGAAACCGGGGCGGCCGGCATCGGTCTGTTCCGCACCGAGCTCCAGTTCATGGTGGCGGCGGCGTTCCCGCGCACCGCCGAGCAATTCTCGCTCTATCGCGCGGTGCTCGACGCCGCCGGCGCGCGGCCGGTGACCTTCCGCACCCTCGACATCGGCGGCGACAAGGTCCTGCCCTATATGCGCAACCTCGAGGAGGAGAACCCGGCGCTCGGCTGGCGCGCCATCAGGCTCGGCCTCGACCGGCCCGGCCTGCTGCGCAGTCAGGTGCGCGCGCTCCTGCGCGCCGCCGGCGGGCGCGACCTCAAGGTCATGTTCCCGATGATCGCGACGGTCGAGGAGTTCGACGAGGCCAAGGGGCTGGTCGAGCGCGAGCTCACCCACCTGCGCCGCCACGGCCATAAGCTGCCCGAGCGGGTCGACATCGGCACCATGCTGGAAGTGCCGTCCCTGCTCTATCAGCTCGACGAGCTGCTGGCGCGGGTCGATTTTCTCTCGGTCGGCTCCAACGATCTGATGCAGTTCTTCTATGCGGCCGACCGCAGCAATGCCCGCGTCGCCGACCGTTTCGATCCGCTCTCGGCGCCGGTGCTGCGCGCGTTCAGGGACATCGCCGTCAAGGGCAAGGTCCATGGCAAGCCGGTGACGCTGTGCGGGGAGCTCGCCTCGAAGCCGATCGGCGCGCTGGCGCTGGTCGCGCTCGGCTACCGCTCGCTGTCGCTTTCGCCGTCGGCGGTCGGTCCGGTCAAGGCCATGCTGCTCGATCTCGACGCCGGCAAGGCCGCCGCCCTGGTCGGCAAGCTCCTGGAAAGCCCGGCCGGCAGCGTGTCGATCCGCGAGCAGCTCAAGGCTTTCGCGGCGGACCACGGGCTGCAGATTTGATCCCGCCTAACGGGTCGAGAGAGCGATGCTCCCTGAACAAAAACTCGACGCACTGCTCGCGCGCCACCAGATGGTGGAAGCCGAGCTCGCCCAGCAGCTGGCGCCCGAGATCTATGTCAAGCTCTCGCGCGAGTTCGCCGAGCTCGCTCCGGTCGTCGAGACCGTGAAGGACTATCGCAGCATCGTCGCCGAGATCGCGGGGCTGCAGGCGATGCTCGAGGATCCCGCGACCGACGCCGAGATGCGCCAGATGGCGGCCGCCGAGAAACCGGCTCTCGAAAATCGGCGCGCGGCGCTGGAGCAGCGGATCAAGCTCGTGCTGCTGCCCAAGGATGCGATGGATGATCGCAACGTCATCCTCGAAATCCGCGCCGGCACCGGCGGCGACGAGGCCGCGCTCTTCGCCGGCGATCTGTTCCGGATGTACGAGCGCTTCGCCGCCCGGCAAGGCTGGAAGGTCGAGGTGATGTCCGCCAGCGAAGGCAGCATGGGCGGCTACAAGGAGATCATCGCGGAAATCCGCGGCCGCGGCGCCTTCGCCAAGCTCAAATTCGAATCGGGCGTCCACCGCGTGCAGCGCGTCCCCGACACCGAAGCCTCCGGACGCATCCATACCTCGGCCGCCACCGTCGCGGTGCTGCCGGAGGCCGAGGACGTCGACGTCGCCATCAATGACGGGGACCTCAAGATCGATACGCTGCGCGCCGGCGGCGCCGGCGGCCAGCACGTCAACAAGACCGAATTGGCGGTGCGGGTGACCCACATTCCGACCGGCATCGTGGTGATGATGCAGGAGGACCGCTCGCAGCACCGCAATCGCGCCAAGGCGATGGCGGTGTTGCGGGCGCGGCTCTACGATCACGAGCGGCAGAAGCAGGATGCCGCGCGCGCCGCCGAGCGCCGCGGCCAGGTCGGCTCGGGCGACCGCTCCGAGCGCATCCGCACCTACAATTTCCCGCAGGGCCGGGTCAGCGACCACCGCATCAATCTCACGCTCTACAAGCTGCCGCAGGTGATCGAAGGCGAGGCGCTGGGCGAGATCATCGACGCTCTGGTGACCGAGCACCAGGCCGCGCTGCTGGCGGCCGAGGGGACGGCGTGACGACCGTGGCGGCAGAGCTCGAGCCGGGCGCCTCCGTGGCCGGCGCGCGGCGCCATCTCGCGGCGGAATTTCGCCGCCGCGGACTGGAGACGCCCGAGCTCGACGCACGGCTGCTGGTGGCGCACGCGCTCGCTCTCGATCACAGCGGTCTCGCCGCGAATGCGCACCGCCGGCTCTCCCTGAAAGACGCAGGCGCCATTGCGGCCCTGGCGGCGCGCCGGCTGGCGCGCGAGCCGGTCGCGCGCATCCTCGGCCGCAAGGAATTCTGGGGCCTGCCGCTGCGGCTCAATGCCGACACCTTGGTGCCGCGGCCCGAGACCGAGACCGTGGTCGAGGCGGCGCTGGCTGCGCTGGCGAGCGAAGCGAGCGGCCAGCGCGGCGACTCTAAAGTGTGCGCGGCGCTCGACCGCGACGGTGCGCGCTCGCGCCCGCTGCGCGTGGCCGATCTCGGCACCGGCTCGGGCGCGCTCATGCTCGCTCTCATGTCCGAGCTGCCGGCAGCTTTCGGCATCGCCACCGATGTGAGCACCGCCGCTCTCGCCTGCGCCCGCGACAACGCGGCGGCACTCGGCTTGGCGGCCCGCGTGGCGTTCGTCGCCTGCGACTACGGTGCCGCGCTCGACGGGCGGTTCGACCTGGTCGTCTCCAACCCGCCCTATGTGGCACGCAACGAGATCGCGGCGCTGGCGCCGGAGGTGCGCGACTTCGATCCGCGCCGCGCGCTCGATGGCGGGATCGACGGGCTCGATGGCTATCGGGCGATCGCCGCCGATGCACGGCGGCTGCTTGCACCGGGCGGGACGCTCGTGCTGGAGCTTGGCGCCGGCATGGCCACGGCCGTGACCGCGCTCCTCGGCGCCGCCGGACTGGGCCTCGCCGGCCCCGCCGCGGCACGATCTCGCGGGCGTCGCCCGGGCCCTGGTGGCGCGGCCTCTGCCATGAAACAATCACATTCCAGATGCGAAAAAAAGCACTTGGATTGTGGGGCAAGAACGACTAGGTTTTGCCCACGGAATCGACCCGAGATGTTTGGGCGCCGATAGTGAGCCCCGAAGCAAGGCTTCGGAGAGCCGATGGCGCAGATGGAGCGAACGAACGACGCCGGATGACCTGGCAAGCTGTTCGCCAACTTGGGACGAGATGCTTCAACGGTTCGGTGCACAGGGCGGGCGACGAGCGACGCTGCCATGCATAAAGAAGAGGTGGGCAACGCCGCGGTAGAGCCGCGGCAGGGGGTTGCTGCTTCGTAATAGGAACCTGACGCGCGGCGAAAGGCGCCGCATCGACTTCCTGCTTGACGAGCGAGGACGCGGCTGCCGCCGTGCTGCTCGCGTGGTGAGCGCAAGAGATTTTGGTGAAGCATGGCGGCCGGAACCGCCGCAACGAAGGGGTTGGCAAACAGGCGAATCATGAGAAACGGACAGAACAAGCGCATGCGCGGGCGCAACCAACACCGCAAGAGTCACAATCCGATGGCGCGCGTATACGAGTTGAACGGCCCGGACGTGAAGATTCGCGGAAATCCGTCTCACATCGCTGAAAAGTACGTTCAGCTCGCGCGCGACGCGCAGTCCTCCGGTGATCCGGTCGCGGCTGAAAATTACTATCAGCACGCCGAGCATTATTTCCGGCTGATTGCCGCGGCGCAGGACCAGTTCCGCCAGAGCAATCCGCAGGGCTATCGGCCCGACAACGACACCCGGCCCGACAACGACACCCGCGACCCGCGCGACGACTCGTTCGAGGACGGCGACGACGACGCCCAGCCCAGGATGGGCTCGGGCGACGAGCCGTTCGGCACGCGCGAGCCGCAGCCCTACATCCCGCGCGACGCGCAACCTTATCCGCAACACCAGCAGCCTCAGCCGCAACACCAGCAGCCGCAGCAGCCGCGCCCGTCGCGGGCCGCGGATGCAGCTGAAGGCGCCGGCGACGTCGATCGGCTGCCGTCGTTCATCACCGGCGGCCAGGCGCCGCAGCACTATCAAGGGCCGCAAGGGCCAAACGGGCACGACAATCAGCCCGACCGTTTTCCGCTGCATCGCCGGCGCCGCCGTCATCGCGGCGGTCCGCGCCACGACACGCCGGGCGGCTCGCACCACGGCCCGGGCGGTGACGGCACCGACGAACCCTCACCGCGGGGCGAGTGACGCTGGGCTATCCGCCGCTCGGTGACGGCGCCAGCGCAGGCTTGAGCGCCGGGACCAGCCGCTGGCGTTCGCGCCGAGCCGGAATCGCCCGATAGACCTGCTTGGTTGCCTCGACCAGGTGCACGCCCGGCGAACGGCGCGGCGATGACCGCTCCCGCCCGCTCCCAGGCCACGGCCGAGCGCAAGAACCAGCCGCGCGCGACCGGCGGCACATGGAGCGCCTCGCCCCATCCGGTCGGCGTGAACCAGGTCTCGCGCAACAGGTGCGTGATCTGCGAGCGCGAATAGGGATGGCCGTGGCCGAACGGCGTCGTATCGGTGCGCGCCCACACCCCGCGACGATTCGGCACCACCAGCAGCAACCGCCCGCCGCCCGCCAGCACGCGCCAGACCTCCCGCAGCAACGCGCCCGGGTCATGCGCCATTTCGAGCGCGTGCACGAGCAGCACGCGATCGATCGACGAATCGGTGAGCGGCAATTCGAGCTCGTCGACCAGCGCCGCAAGGCCAGGTCGGTCGGTTGGCCATTTCACCACGCCCTGCGCCGCCGGCATGAAGGCGAGGCAGCGCTCCGCCTCCTCGCGAAACAGGCCGAGATAGGGACTAGGATAGCCGACGCCGAGAACGCCGAGCCCGCGCGTATCGGCGAACCGCGCCCGAATGCCGCGACCGATGAAGCGACGCGCCACCACGCCCAGCCGCTGGGCGTAGAAATTGCGCAGATCGACGACGTCGATGGGCATGGTTCCGCAGGGTAGCATGGATCGGCCGCAAGCGGTCTTTGCCGGGCGCGGCCGTGAAATCAACGATCCCGCAACTTCCCTATCGGCGCGGTCATGCCTACCTTAGGGAGCCGGGTCACGGATCGCGGCCGGAATGACGGGAGAAAGCATATGCCCGCACAAACCCATCTCTTCCTCTGCCTCAAGGACAATTACGGCGTGCTGCTGCACGACCCGGCGAGCGGCGCGACCGCCGCCATCGATGCGCCGGAAGCGGCGCCGGTCGAGGCGGCGCTCGAGGCCACCGGCTGGAAGCTGACCGACATCCTCGTGACCCACCACCATCACGACCACACCGGCGGCATCGCCGAGCTCAAGCAGCGCCACCGCTGCCGCGTGGTCGCACCGCACGGGGAAGCCGCCCGCATTCCGCTCGTCGACGAGACCGTGCGCGAGAACGACAAGGCCCGCGTCGGCGGGCTCGAAGCGCGCGTGATCGAGACGCCCGGCCATACCGCCGGCCACATCGCCTACGTTTTCGCCGCCGACAAGCTCGCCTTCGTCGGCGACACGCTGTTCTCGATCGGCTGCGGCCGCGTCATCGAGGGCACGCCCGAGATGATGTGGCAGTCGCTGCTGAAGCTGCGGGCGCTGCCCGACGACACCCGCATCTATTGCGGCCACGAATACACGCAGGCGAATGTCCGCTTCGCCCGCACCATCGAGCCCGACAACAAGGCGCTGGCGGCGCGCGAGAAGACGGTCGAGCAGCTCCTCGCCGCGCACAAGCCGACGATCCCGTCGACCATCGGCGAGGAAAAGGCCGCCAACCCGTTCCTGCGCGCGGATCTCCCCGAGGTCGCCGCCCAGGTCGGCCTCGCCGGCAAGCCGGCGGCGCAGGTCTTCGCCGAGATCCGCGAGCGCAAGAACAACTTCTAGCGGGCCGATTCTGTCATTCGGCTGTCATCTGCACCGGCACCAATCGCGCTCTCGTGCGTTGTCAGGGGCCAGAGAGAGAACAGCCGCTTGTTCGTCGATACCGTCTATTCGCTTCCGCAGTCGCGGACCGTCCGGCTGCGCGGACGTGCAGTGCGCGCCGACGTGGTCGTGGGCGTTGGGCTGCTCGCCGCCGCATTGGTGATCGGCCTTGCGACTGCGCGGGACTACGGGCTCACCGTCGACGAATTCAACACCGACGACTATGGCCCAAAGGCGCTGGCCTGGTATACGAGCGGCGGCACCGATCGCTCTCACTTCGAGACCGTAGAGTCGTTTCTCTGGTACTACGGCCCCTGGCATCAGATCCTCACGGCCCTCCTCCAGTCGCTGCAGCTGACCGACCCGTTCACGGCGCGACATGCCATGACGTTCCTGGCGGGACTGGCCGCACTCGCGGCGCTCATCCCGATCGCCCGCATGTCGGTTGGAGGCTGGGCGGGACCGATTGCGATCGGGCTCTGCCTGACCACAGGCTACTTCTACGGCAGCCTGTTCTTTACGCCGATCGACGTTCCGTTCATGGCCGCAATGACCTGGGCGATCTACGCCATCCTGCTGATGGCGCGACGCGAGGTGCCTGCCTGGCCTGCGACGATCGCTGCCGGCGTGCTCACCGGTCTCGCCATGAGCACGCGCCCCGGCGGCATCATCACGCACGCCTACCTGATCGGCGCCATGGCGCTGTGCGCCCTCGAGGTCGTGGTCCGAAACCGGCGAGGGGCGGCGCAATTGCTCGCGCAGCATCGCGGGCAGGACCACCGCGGCCATCGCCATCGCGTGGATCACCGCGATCGCCTTATGGCCCTGGCTGCAGATCGGCAATCCGGTGCGCCAATTCGCGATCGCCTATGTGCACTTCACCAACAACCCGATGGCGTTCAGGTTCTGGAGCTGGGGCGAGGAGGTGATGACCAACGCATTGCCGTGGCATTACATACCCGGACAATTGCTGGCCCGGCTGCCCGAGGCCTTCCTGCTTCTTCTCGGCATGGCTTTCCTGCTTGCGACCGTAGCCGCCGTTCGCTTCGTGCATGCGACCATCGTGCGCGTCGGTGAGCGCGGCAGCGACGGTCTCGCGGCGCCCGCTTTGCTGCTGGCGCGCTCGCGCGCGACGCTGCTGGTGATCGCGGCGGTGATCGTTCCGGTCGGCTTTGTCATGCTGACGCGAGCCACCCACTATGACGGCATCCGTCATGTGCTTTTCGTCATCCCGATGCTTGCAATTCTGGCGGGCGGCACCGTGTTGCGGCTGACGGCGTTCCTGCGCAAGTTTCCGTTGATCGCCGCCACCGCCGTCGCCGCTGCCGCGGTGCATGCCGGGATGACGGTGGCGACGCTCTCGGCGTTGCATCCGCTGGAATATGTCGCGATGAACTCGCTTGCGGGGGGAACAAGAGGCGCGGCAGGCCGATTCGAGCTCGACTATTGGTCTGTCGCCGCCACCGAGGCGCTGAGAAGCCTCGAACGCCGACTGGACAACGACGCCTCGGGCCGCTTCGCAACGTCTCCGCCGCACGTCCTGGTCTGTATCACCCACCGAGAATGGGTCGCGGACAGACTGTTCAGGCGAAATTGGGTTGCCGTCACCGACGTCGCCCAAGCCGACTTCATCATCACCACCGAACGCTGGGACTGTGAACTGGGCGATAGGACAACGCCGATCGAGGAGGTGAGGCGCGACGACGTCACCTTCGCTCGAATTTACTTCAACGATCGCGGCCGCGCGAAATCGAAGTAGATCTCGGCTGGCTCGCGCCGATCTCCCTAGTGCGGTGAACTCGAAGTTCCTATCAGTTGTGCGGCGAGTCTCGTTCGGAACTCCACATGTCAAACCCGAACTAGAGTCATAGAGTTGCTAGGGCTCCTTTGATTCCGAAGTTCGCAATCGGACTCGCCGCGATATGATGCGAACTTCGGAATCGGAGCACTAGTTACTGCGCGAGCTTGCCCCACTCGTTGGCCTGCACGCGCGCGACCAGCTTGTAGGCGCCGCTGCCGTCGGGCTTGAACGCCGACGCCTCGCCCTCGCGCACGTCGAACCAGTCCTTGCCGAAGGCGTCCATGATATTGGGCTTGTGGCTGACGATGATCACGTTGGTGCTGGCCGGCGTCACCGTCGCGGCGAGCTTGCGCATTGCCTGGGCGCGACGATTGTTCTCGATCGGCGTGACCACCAGGCCGCCCTCGCTGACGTCGGCGCTGCTCGGTCACGGCGCCGAACCCGAGCAGCGTGCCGGTCTCGACCGCCCGATTGAACATGCTGGTAATGACCTGGCCGACCGGGATCTTCAGCTTGCGCATCGCAGTCTGCCCATCGAGCGGGCGAGCTCGCGACCCTGATCGTTGAGCTGGCGTTGCTTGGCGATGTTCTGGAGATTGAGCGGGTCGGTGTCGGCCTGATCCTGATGGGTGGCGCCGTGCCGAAAGACGATGACGTGGCCGCCGCTGACGCAGGGCCGCGACCCATTCGGCCTGCGAGTGCGCGACCTGGCTTGCCGGCAGCAACCAGAGCGCCGACGATGGCGCAAAGCGATGCGAATCGAAACGACGTGCCTCACCATGACTTCCTCCTCCAATGCTATCTGTCTCGGCGCGCCGATGCGTCGAACGCGCGACCGTCGGAATGCTAATCGCTTGATCGACGCGCCGACAACGGTCTGGTCGTCGGCTTCGATCGTCATCGCAAATCGAGATCATCGGCGACGAGGTTCGATGCCGATGCTGTCCGCCGCCGAGGTGATCCGCCTGCTCGAGCTCCGGCCGCATCCCGAGGGCGGACATTATCGCCAGACGTTCCGTGACGGCCGCCTGCTGCATGGCGAGCGCGCCGGCCTCGACCGCGATCTATTTCCTGTTGGCGCGCGGCGAGCGCTCGCATTGGCACAAGGTCGATGCGGTCGAGGTCTGGCACTACCATGCGGGCGCACCGCTCGTGCTCGAGATCGCCGCGCATGAGCGGGGACCGATCGAGCGTCTCACGCTGGGCCCGATCTCGCGGCCGGCGAGCGTCCGCAGGCGGTCGTGCCGGCGCACCAATGGCAGGCGGCGCAAAGCCTCGGCGATTGGACGCTGGTCGGCTGCACGGTGGCGCCGGGTTTCGAGTTTGCGGGCTTCGAGCTGGCGCCGAGCGATTGGAAGCCCGGCTAACGCTCTTTCGGTGGGAAGATCATGTCCTTGGCGGCGATCAGGCCACCGGCCGCGATCAGCAGCGCGGCGAGCGCGAGCGCAAGGCTCGCCGTCGCATAGCCGGCGAGCACCAGGTAGGCGGTCGAGAGCAGCGGCGCCGCATAGGACGCGGCGCCGAGCACGCGGATGTCGCCGCGCTTGACGCCGACGTCCCAGGCATAGAACGCCGCGCCGACCGGCCCGATCCCGAGCGCCACCACCGCGAGCCATTGCGTGGCGCCGGCCGGCCAATGCGTGTCCTCGAACAGGACGTGGCAGAGGCCCGAAAGCGCCGCCGTGGCGAGGCAGAAGCCCGCGACCGCGGCCGTCGGCACGGCCGCAAACAGCCGCGACAGCACCGAATAGACCGCCCAGGCGAGCGCGGCTCCCAACGCCGCGGCAAAGCCCGCCAGATAGTCCCGCGCAAAGCTGATGCCGCCGCGGTCGACCAGCAGCACCACGGTGCCAAGCAGCCCGATCAGCGTGCCCACGACATGGTGTGCGCGCAGCCGCTCGCCCGGCAGCAGCGCCGCGAACAGCACGATGAGCAGCGGCCAGAGATAGTTGACGAGTTGCGCCTCGGCGGGCGGCGCAAGCCGCAGCGCCATGAAATAGAGGGCGTGGTAGCCGAACAGGCCACCGACGCCGAGCGCCCAAACCGCCACCGGCTGCCGCAGCGCAGCCGCCACACCGCCGCGCACGAGCCAAGCCACCGCGCCGAGCGCCCCGCCGATCGCAAAGGTCATCGCGGCAAGCTGGAACGGCGGCGAGCGCCCCGAGGCGACCGTGAGCAGCGACAGGAACGACCAGATCAGGACGGCGGCAAGACCGACGAGGGTGGCGCGCTGCACAGCGGACATGGAGCCACTCGCGGCAGCTCAGGTGAAATACTGCGGCGCCGTCGACAGCGGGGTTTTCAGGCGCAGCAGCGCCGGCAGCATGACCAGCGAGGCCATCACGGAAGCCACGACATAGAGCACCTGAGAGACGAATTCGCCGGGAAAACTCGATCCGATCTCCAGGAGCTTCGCGCTGCCCGCGAAGAAGGCAAGGGCGACGGCATAGGCGACGATGGAGCACGTGATCCAGGTACCGGTCCCGAACGCGGCCCGGCGCAGCACGAGCGCCTCCAGGGCACCGATCGCGGCGCCGAATATTGCCCCCAGGATCAATCCGCCCAGCACAGTTGCCAGCATCGACACGTCTTGCGTAGCGGCCGGAGCCCTCGGCGGTCCGATGAGAGACATTCCGGTCATTATCGCGATCACGACCGCGATCACGACCTGCAGCGCGATCCAGGTCCGCGCCGGCAGCAAGGGAAGTATCCGCTGCAGAACCGCACCGGAAAGGACACCGTTCACGGCGCCCACGAAAACCGCAAGACCGATCCACGCGGCATAAACCGTCACAATGACGCCGAAGCCGACATCCGCCTCGACGGCGCCGGTCGCATCCCTCAGGCCGTGGAACAAGAGCGAGCCCACGCCCGAGATGATTGCGGCCAGAACGTTGTTCCTGACCCAGTGCACCGCGATGGGAGGCAGCGAACGCGTGTCGGTGATTGCAGGCATCGTGATCGACCGACTTCGGACGGATCAATGATCCGCGTCCGACCTCAGATGAAATACTGACCGCCGTTCGCCGTCAGGGTCGAGCCGGTGATGAGACCGGCATCGTCGGCGGCGAGGAAGACGACGCAGCGCGCGATCTCCTCGGGCTCGCCCAGGCGGCCGATCGGGATCTGCGGCAGGATGTTCTTCTCGAGCACTTCCTGCGCCATGGCTTTGACCATCTCGGTGGCGATGTAGCCGGGGCAGATTGCATTCACGGTGATGCCCGAGCGCGCGCTCTCCTGCGCCAGCGCCTTGGTGAAACCGAGCTCGCCCGCCTTGGCGGCCGAATAGTTGGCTTGGCCCATCTGCCCCTTCTGGCCGTTGATCGAGGAGATGTTGACGATACGGCCGAACTTGCGGCTGCGCATGCCCTCGATCACCGGCCGGCACATGTTGAACAGCGAATTCAAGTTGGTGTTGATCACCGCGCTCCACTGCTCGGGCGTCATGCGGTGGAACATGGTGTCGCGGGTGATGCCCGCATTGTTCACGAGCACCTCGACCGGGCCGAGGTCGGCCTCGACCTTCTTGAGCCCATCGACGCAGGATTCGTAGGACGATACGTCCCACTTGTAGGCGTTGATGCCGGTCTCGGCCTTGAACTTCTGCGCCGCCTCGTCGTTGCCGCCATAGTTCGCGGCGACCTTGTAGCCTGCGGCCTTCAGCGCTTTCGATATCGCCTCGCCGATGCCGCGCGTTCCACCCGTCACCACCGCAACGCGTGCCATGACTCCATTCCTCCGCTGCATCTTATCTCTACGTCGTCGCCGGGCCCCTAGCCGACCACGCATGCTCGACAATCGCAGGATTGAAGAGGCGGGTGCTCAGGTCAAGCCCGGGCATGGCACGCGGAACCGCGCTGTTACCCGCCGCAATGGGCACTCGCCTGGGAGACTATGCCGACGCCGCTGCCCGCCCGGCCGCGCCTCAATAGCAAACGCGCCCGGAATAGCCGGCAACAGTGCCGGATACGCAGTAGCCGCTTCTCCGCGCACGTGATTCGCGCGACACCCGATGGCTCCGGCGCGATCGGCTCTCGGTATCTTCCGTCTCTCTCACGCGTTTTCTCTTGGCTGCCGGCCGTTCGGGCTCGGCGGGAGCAATCGTTCGCGTGCGCTTCACAGGCTCGACCTGCGCGGTCGGTGTGACGGCCGCCAGCGCAGGTGCCGCCGCTGGCGGCGTGGGCGCCGCAACCGGCTTCGCCGAAGCCACGGCAGCCACCAGTTTGTCACGGTGGGCGCGGCCGAGGATCGCGAAGTGGCTCGTGGGGTACGCCAACAGGAACGCGTCCCAATGCTCCTTCGTTCCGGTCTTGATGGCCACTTCGTAGTCGCGCGATGCATCGGACCGACGGAAGAGCCGGCGCAGGATCCGAGATCGCCTCGACGGGTGCCTTCGACGCGGGCACCAGCGCGACGACGCTGCCGCCGAGCGAGCCGTAGACAAACGGCTCCTGCCCGCTCGCCGTGGTTCTGACCACCTCGTCGCGCACGCGGCCCAGCGCCAGCCGTACGTCGAGGCCAGGCGACGCGATGTAATTCAACAGTGCCTTGGTGAACGGGCTGTGCACACCCTCTCCGTCCGCGGCCGTCGAGCCCGCCTTGGCCGCGAAGGCGATCAACGTGTCGGACGTTATCGGCTCGACCGGGGCGAGGCCGCGACTGAGCGACCGCGTTGCCGCCATCCGTTTCATGATGAAAGGATTGTCACGACAGGCATCGAGAATCACGAGCCGCAGCCGCTTCGCTGGTTCGAGCGTTCGCAGCACCCGGTCGAGCGTAACGGCTTCGTCTTCGACGTCGCTGTCGCGCCGGAACAAGGCATCGACGGGGACCAGGAAATTGCTGCCTTTGACCTCGATGCCGTGGCCGGCATAGAACACGACCGCGATGTCGGCATCGCGCGTCATCTCCTCGAAATCGCGCAGCGCCCGGCGCATCTCGACATTGCCGAGATCGCGGGTTTCCACGACTTCGTAGCCCGCATGCCGCATCATGATGCTCACGGCGTTGGCGTCGTTTGCCGGGTTTGCAAGCGAGGGCACATGGACATACGCCGAATTGCCGATGACGAGGGCCACGCGCTTTTCAGCCTGAGCGTCACCTGCCGCCACCAGCACGAGGGCCAGAAAGACATAAAATATCCTCATGCGCACCGGGCATCTCCGCGATGAGCGCAGCATGGATGAGCAGCAAAACGTCAACACTGCCAGCGCGCTTTCCGATCCCGGAGGAAGGGAACCCGCGCTGGCGACTACCGACTATAGCAGCTTTCGAAGGGCGCAACGAGCGACCCGGAGCGCTTCGCGATCCGTCTAGCGCTCGACGCACATCGCGATGCCCATGCCGCCGCCGATGCAAAGCGTGGCGAGGCCCTTCTTGGCGTTGCGCTTCTGCATCTCGTAGAGCAGCGTCACCAGCACGCGCCCGCCGGAGGCGCCGATCGGATGACCGAGCGCGATCGCCCCGCCGTTGACGTTGACCTTGCCGGTGTCCCAGCCGAGGTCCTTGTTGACCGCGCAGGCCTGCGCCGCGAAGGCCTCGTTGGCCTCGATCAGGTCGAGATCCTCGACCTTCCAGCCGGCCTTCTTGAGCGCCGCGCGCGAGGCCGGGATCGGCCCGGTGCCCATGATCGCCGGATCGACGCCGGCATGCGCCCACGACACGATGCGGGCGAGCGGGGTCTTGCCGCGCTTCTTGGCCTCGCTCGCCGTCATCAGCACCAGCGCGGCGGCGCCGTCGTTGATGCCCGAGGCATTGGCGGCGGTCACGCTGCCGTCCTTGGCGAAGGCCGGGCGCAGCTTGGCGATCGCCTCGACCGTGGTGCCGTGCTTGGGATATTCGTCGGCGTCGACCACGATGTCGCCCTTGCGGGTCTTCACCGTCACCGGCGCGATCTCGTCCTTGAACTTGCCCGGCCTTCTGCGCCGCCTCGGCCTTGTTCTGGGAGGCGACCGCGAACTCGTCCTGCTGGGCGCGGGTGATCTGCCACTGGCGGGCGACGTTCTCGGCGGTGTTGCCCATGTGGTAGCCGTTGAAGGCGTCCCAGAGGCCGTCCTTGATCATGGTGTCGACCATGTCGAAGTTGCCCATCTTCACGCCGTTGCGCAGATGCGCGCAGTGCGGCGCCTGGCTCATCGATTCCTGGCCGCCGGCGACCACGATCTCGGAATCGCCGTTGAGGATCGCCTGGTAGCCGAGCGCGACCGCGCGCAGCCCGGAGCCGCAGAGCTGGTTGACGCCCCAGGCCGGGCTCTCGACCGGGATGCCGGCCGCGATCGAGGCCTGCCGGGCCGGGTTCTGGCCCTGCCCGGCGGTCAGGATCTGCCCCAGGATCACTTCCGACACCTGGGCGCCTTCGACGCCGGCGCGCTTGAGCGCCTCGCCGATGGCGACCTTGCCCAATTCATGGGCCGGCAGGCTTGCGAATGCCCCGTTGAAGGCGCCCACGGGCGTGCGCACCGCGCTGACGATGACGATATCGTCCTTCATGTCGAAACTCCTTTTCTTGTCCGGCTGAACGGCGGCTGGATCCGGTCCACCCGTTTGGCGTCACGGCAGCGCCGGAGGCGGCGCATCCGAGGTTCCAGCACCCATATCCCCATCCTTAATAGCACGCGTATGACTGTCAATTGGACCGATCGGCGATCTGCCCTGCGGGGATCGACCAGCCAACATAAGCGCGCTCCGGCACGCGTTCGAGCGGTCCGGGCTTCACAAAACGGTGGCCGGTTCCGAAAAAACAGGCTATGCTGCCCAAAGGATAGGCGCGCACGAGCTCACCATGCCTGGACCCGCGGAACCGGTCACGATCAAGAAATACCCGAACTGGCGCCTCTACCAGCCCGCTGCGGGCCGCTACGTGACCCTCGAGGACCTGGCCTTCATGGTGGAGGACGACGAGGACTTCGTGGTCTACGACGCCAAGACCGGCGACGGACGTCACGCCTTCGATCCTCAAACAGATCATCTTCGAGCGTGCAAAACATGGCTAAGTCCGACGAACCGGTCACCATCAAGAAATACGCCAACCGTCGACTCTACAACACCGGCACCAGCACCTATGTGACGCTCGAGGACCTCTCCGTCATGGTGAAGGCGGGCGAGGATTTCGTGGTCTTCGATGCCAAGACCGGCGAGGACATCACCCGTTCGGTGCTGGCCCAGATCATCTTCGAGCAGGAGAACAAGGAGGGGCAGAGTCTGCTGCCGATCACCTTCCTGCGCCAGCTCATCCGCTTCTACGGCGACAGCATGCAGATGCTGGTGCCGCGCTATCTCGAAGTCTCCATCGACTCGCTCACCCGCGAGCAGCAGAAGTTCCGCGACCAGATGGCGCAGGCCTTCGGCGGCGGCCCGTTCGGCGCGCTCGAGGACCAGGTCCGCCGCAACATGGAGATGTTCGAGCGCGCCTTCGCGATGTTCACGCCGTTTGCGCGACGCGAAGGGCAGGCGGGCGAAGCCGACAAGGACAACGGGCAGCCGCGCCCGGCGAGCGGCGTCGACGAGATCGACGATCTCAAGCGCCAGATGGAAGAGATGCAGAAAGCGTCTCGACACGCCTGAGCGACAAGGACAAGACCTGAAGGCTTACGCCGAGGCCGCGGCAGCTCCCGGCGCGTCCAGCCACGGCCGCTCCGGCGAGGCGAGCCCGATCAGCGCGCCCTGCAGGTAGTCGCAGCCCCAGTCGGCGAGCATCGCCGCCGCTTCCTCGTCCTGCACCCATTCGGCGACGGTCTCGAGGCCGAGCCGGCGCGCCAGATCGATCAGCGTGCGCACGAACGCGCGGTCGTCGTCCGAGCGCGTGAGGTTCTGCACGAAGGCGCCGTCGATCTTGACCAGATCGACGCCGAGCTTGCGCAGGTTGCGGAACGAGGTGTAGCCGGCGCCGAAATCGTCGATGGCGATGCGGCAGCCGAGATCCTTCACGCGCGCGACGAAGCCGCGGGTGTCGTCGAGGTCCTGGATCGCCGCCGACTCGGTGATCTCGACCGTCAGTCGCTGTCCGACTCCCTTGTGCGCCTTGAGCATCGCTCCCAGCGCCTCCCACCAGTCGGGATCGACCGTGGAGGCCGCCGATACGTTCAGGCTCGCCCGCAGGCTCGGCGCCGCGATCAGCTCCTGCAAGGTGAGCTCGAGCACGCGATGATCGAGCAGGCGCACGAGGCCGAGGCGCTCGGCCGCCGGCACCACCTCGTTCACCGCCAGCAGGGTCCCGTCGGCGCGCTTGACCCGCATCAGGCATTCGTAGAACGCCGGCTGCGCGCGAGCCGATGGCGACCACCGGCTCGTAGGCCAGGAAGATGCGCCGCGCATTGAGCGCGGTGATGATCTCGTCGGTCGCGCGCACGTTCGCGCGGCGCTGCGCCTCGCGCTCCAGATTCGGCTGGTAGGCGGCAAACGAGCCGCGGCGCTTGGATTTGGCGCTGTCGAGGGCATCCTGCGCGCGCGAGAGGACTTCACGGACGTTGCGGGCATGACGCGGCGCGGTGACGCCGCCGACCGTCACGGTCACCGCCACCGCACCGCCGCCGGTCTGCACGACCTCGTCGCGCACGCCGGCGAGCAGCCGATCGGCGGCGATCAGCATGTCGTCGGGCGTGCAATTCTTCAGGATGATGCCGAGCTTGTTGCCGGAAAGCCGCCCGAGATGGTCCTTGCCGCGCAGCTGGCTGCGCACGCGCTTGGCCACCGCGGCGATCACCTCCTCGGCGACCTCGACGCCGTAGGCCTCGTTGATGCGGCCGAGATTGTCGATCGCCACCAGCAGGAAGCCGCATGAGGAGCGCAGCTTGACGGCTTCCTCGACCGCGGCTTCGAGCACCTCGGTCATGGCCCAGCGGTTCATCTCGCCGGTCAGCGCGTCGAAGCGCGAGAGATAGGCGAGCCGCGCTTCGCGCTCGTGGCGCTCGTTGATCACGCGCAGCACGCCGTGGGCACGCAGCGGTTTCCCGTCCGGGCCGGCGAACCAGCGGCCGGTGTCCTCGACCCAGATCAGGGTCTGCGACCCGGTGGCCGGACGCAGCGCATATTCGATCTGATACGCAACGCCGCTCCCCTCGTCGGGACTGGTCGAGCGCACGACCGCGTCGGAGCGCGTCGGTCCGCTCTTCGGGTCGACCAGCTGGGCGAAGCTGCGCCCGCTGGCGATCGTTGCGGGATCGGAAATCCCCAGCACGCCGCCGGCATTGAGACCCCACCGCAGCACGTCGGAATCGAGCCGCCACTCGTACGGGACCTCACCGATCGAGCGGAAGATGTCGTCGGCATCGGGGCGCGCATCCGCGCCGGCGGCGGGAGCGCTCGGTTGCTCGACGGGCTCGGAGCCCGCCCGGTCGATGCCGCCATCGGCGGTCCGATTTTGATTGGCCACGATCGCGCCCCCTTGGCCGGCAACGCCGCGACGAGGTGGCGAGCCGGCGGCATATCCACACCAACCTACGGGAAAACCTTAAACTATTCGGAAATTGCCACGGCGGTTTTGCACCGATTGGACGTGCTGTTTCGGGTCGGTTCCATCCGGCATGCCGCTTGCGACGTTGTCTCCGTGACGCCCGGACCCGTCCAAATCCGGGACAGGAGGCAGCGATGGCCGCAATCAGGAGTAGAGTATTACCGTCCGGGATCGGGCCTGGTCCGCTCCCGGCACGCTCGAGCCCGAGCGCCGCCGACCGCGCCGCGAACCCGGCGACCCAGAGCCGGGCGCTGGTGCCGATCGCCCCGTCTCGGCTCCAGGACGGCCGCCCGACGACGCGCGTGCCCTGCGCAGCCTTTCTGGCCCATCTGATTGCGACCGCTCAGCGGGCGCCGCAGACCCGGGCGCGCCGGCGGGCGGAGCCAGCCGACGCCTGTGCGGCCTACGCGACGGCTTCGACCGCCGCCATCCCTGCACCGACCCGTTACTGCTCGCTGTAAGCCGCCGTCAGTATCCCGAACGCGCAGCCGTCCTTGCGCGGATCGGAGCCGCCGATCAGCACGCCGCGCTGCCAGTCGATGCGGATCGCCTGGCCGCCGCCGAGCGGCGCCGGCCGCAGCGCCACGTCGTGCCCGCGCGCCGCGAGGCCCGCGACGGTCGCTCCCGGCACGCCGCGCTCGACCACGGTCTCGCCGCCTTCGAAGAAGGCGCGCGGCCCGTCGATCGCCGCCTGCACGTCCATGCCGTAGTCGACCATGTTGGTGACGACCTGCACGTGGCCCATCGGCTGGTAGTGCGCGCCCATCACGCCGAACGACAGATCGCAGCGCCCGTCGCGGAAGGCGAGCGCCGGGATGATCGTGTGCATCGGCCGCTTGCGCGGCCCGAACGTGTTCGGATGCGCCGGATCGACCACGAAACCGGCGCCGCGATTGGTCAGCATGATGCCGCTCCGCTCGGTGCAGATGCCGACGCCGAAGCTCGAATAGAGCGTATTGATCAGCGACACCGCCATGCGGTCGCGGTCGACCACCGTGAGGTAGACGGTGTCGCCGCCGGGCGCGGGCGCAGGCGGCAGCTCGACGCGGCGGGCCGGATCGATACGGGCAGCGAGCTTGGCGGCGAATCCCTTGTCGATCAGCGCCGGCACCGGCACGCGCATGTGCGCCGGATCGGCGAGGTGCGCGTCGCGCACCGCATAGGCGAGGCGCGCCGCTTCGAGCGCGATGTGGAAGCGGTCGGGGCCGAGCGGATCGAGCGCGGCGAGATCGAAGCGTTCGAGGATGTTGAGCAGCAGCAGCGCGGTCAGGCCCTGGCCGTTGGGCGGCAACTCGAATACGTCGAGACCGCGATAGTTGCTGGTGATCGGCTCGACCACGTCGCCGCGATGGGCGGCGAAGTCCTCGGCGGTGAGCAACGAGCCGCGCGCCGCGACGGTCGCGACCATTTCCTCGGCGATCGGCCCTTCGTAGAACGCGCGCGGCCCCTTGGCGGCGATCGTCTTCAGGGTCTGCGCCAACGCGGGCAACCGGATGACGTCGCCTTCGGCGGGCGCGGCGCCACCGAACAGGTAGTGGCGCGCCGCACCCGGATCGTCGCGCAGCTTGCCGGTGAGCTGCGCCCAGTCGGAGGCGATGCGGGCGGCCACCGGGTAGCCGCCCTCGGCAAATCGGATCGCGGGAGCAAGCGCCCGCTCGAGCCCGAAGCGGCCATGCGCCGCGAGGATCGCCGCCCAGGCGTCGATCGCGCCCGGCACGGTCACGGCGTGGATCGAGTTGCCGATCCCGTGGATGCCCTGGGCGAGCAGCGCCTCGGTCGACGCGCGGGCGCCGGCGCGGCCGGAGCCGTTGTAGCCCCAGACCGGCTGGCCGGGCGCGGACAGCATGCAGAAGCAGTCGCCGCCGATCCCGGTCATGTGCGGCTCGACCACGCACAGCACCGCGACCGCCGCCACCGCGGCGTCGACCGCATTGCCGCCGGCGCGCAGCGTCTCGACCGCGGTCAGCGTCGCCAACGGGTGCGAGGTCGCCGCCATGGCGTCGCAGGCGATCACGGGCGAGCGGCCCGGCAGGTGAAAGTCGCGGCTCATGGTGGACGAGCTCTTGGGGGACAGCTCTTGGGGAATGGCTCTTGCGGCGAGGGACGACTATCCGTGGACTATTACGCCGGTTGCTCAGCCGCGCGCCTCGTCCGCTCCTTCGAGCACGATCTCGGATCGCGGCGGGCGGCCCGACACCGAGATCCCGGTGATCACGTCGACGAAGCCCAGCACGGTCAGCAGGAAGAAGGTCGGCGTCGCCGCCTGCGGCACCAGCATGAACTCGGCCACCATGCCGACGAACAGCATGAGCGACAGCACATGGTCCATGATGGCCTTACTGCCGAACCGCGCCGCCTTGAGCACCTCGAGATAGAGCAGGAGCATCGCGATCACCAACAGGAGATCGCCGGTGGTCACCGGGAAGCGGGTCTGCGAGATGAGGTTGAGCGTGAATAGCACGTCGGTGAACGGCATGTTCAGCAGGAACACCACCATGTTGTAGAGCGTGAACGGAACGAGGAGCAGCGGAAAGGCGATCAGGAACATGTCGGTGGTTTCTCCGCGCAAGCGTGCCCGTGCGGCGCAGGACGCTCGGAGCGCAGCCGCCGCGCAACCGCCACCGCCTCCAACGTCGGCGCAAGCAAGCCACCAGCGTCCGCGCGCCGGCAAGACGCCGCACGCCGAGGAGATGCCGATCGATAAAGGCGGCTATTTCAGCTGTCCGCCTTGGCCTTGAGGATCTGGCGGCCGCGGTACATGCCGGTCTTGAGGTCGATGTGGTGCGGCCGGCGCAGCTCGCCCGAATCCTTGTCCTCGACATAGGTCGGCCGCTTGAGCGCGTCGGCGGAGCGGCGCATCCCGCGCCTGGAAGGCGATGTTTTTCGCTTCGGGACGGCCATCGTGCTGCTCCTGATCTCTCTCGATAACTCTTGATGTTCTTGGGCGCCGGGCGCCGCAACCGGTCATGTGTCGATGGAAGCCGGGCTTATAGAGGAACGTTCCCCCCAATGCTAGGGGGACCGGGCAGGCCGGACGCACGCGGCCAGCGCCGCCTGCGCGGCGCCCCGCGTCTCGTAGCGGGCGGCGAGCCGGCGCACCGCCGGCCCCGGCTGCTTGGCGCTGCGCCGCCGCGGATTCGGCAGGATCGCGGCGAGCAACGCCGCCTCGCGCGCGTTCAGCGACCGCACCGACTTGTTGAAGGCGTAGCGGCTTCCGGCCTCGGCGCCGAATTGGCCGCTGGGACCCCATTCGGCGATGTTGAGATAGATTTCGAGCACGCGCCATTTGGGCAGGACCAGGTCGATCCACAGCGCCAGCGGAAACTCCAGCGCCTTGCGCACGAAGCTGCGCCCCGGCCACAGGAACAGGTTCTTGGCGGTCTGCTGGGTGATGGTGGAGACGCCGCGCGCCTCGCTGATGTCGTCGACATCATCGAGGCGGTCGCGGATTTCCTGCCAGTCGACGCCGCGGTGGCTGCAGAAGCGCCCATCTTCCGACGCGACGACCGTCACCGGCAGGCTCGGCGCCATGCGGTCGATCGGCACGAAGCTCCGCTCGACCCGAGCCCCGGTCGCCCAGCGCCATAGCATCAGGGTCGAGACCGGGTTGACGACCCGGTAGAGCGGCACCAGCAGATAGGGCAACAGCAAGACCAGCACGAGCACGATGAGCGCGGCCTGCACCAGCCGCAGGATCAATCGGCGCGGGCGCGGGCGCTGCTGTTGCGGGCGCGGGCGCTCCTTTTGTTGCGTGATCGCAGTCATCGACGAATGAATCTTGCCAAGAACCGCCCGACAATGCGGCGCACTGCTTTCCCCTTGGGCGGTTTGGGCCCGTTCACCCGCCGGCGACCGAGAATGCCATAAATATCACATAAAATCAGCAAATTAGGTCGCCATGGTGACACTGCGTTGGGGAACCAATCCGGCCGCAGGTGCATTGGTACCCTGCCGGGCGGCAGACTGGATTGGGAATTTAGGGGTAGCGCACATGGAAAAGGTCGTGCTCCTTTGCGTCTTGATCGCGATCATCGGCATCCTGGCCGAGTTGTCGCCGGCGCCTGAGCCGCAGCGCAAGGCCTGAGGCGTTCTCGGCCGCGCTCCGCGCGGCGCCGCCAGCTCCGCACAGCGTCGACATCATCGATCACCATCGGCGTCAAGTTTGCGCGCAAGTGCCCGCGGCGGATCACCATGTCTCGCCATCCGACGTCGCGGTCAACTCGAAGCCGATCCGCCGCACCGTCAACGCGCACGGCATCGTGGCGTTCTTCTTCAACGCGGCGCTGTTGGCGTTGACGGTCAATATCGCGGCGAGCGCGATCTGAATTCGGCAGCGGCGGTCAGCGCCGGCGCGCGGCGTCGATCCGCTCGATCAAGGCGTCGATGACCGGACTGGTCGAGAACGGCATCAGGCGGATGGGCGCGCAGAACGACACCCGACTTCCAAAGGCGCCCGGCGTGCGCAGCGACAGCGTGACCCGCGGCGGATTGACGAACGACGAGTAGCTGACGTTCACGATGTCGGAGAGCGCAACCCGTTCCTGCCGGCCACCGTTTCTGATCATCAGCGCGTCGCCGAGGTCCACGACTTCGTCGACCAGATCGAAGATCAGCTTCTTCATGATGAAATAGCCGAAGGCCATCATCAGGAGCGGGACGATCAGAAACAGCAGCGACGGAAATCGTTCCGAGCGCAGCGCGCCAATCAATCCAAATGCAAGAAACAACAGCAGCAATCCGAACCAGAAGATCGGAAAGACCCGCTTGTAGAGAAAGGTCGCGTGCGAAGAGATGCGGCTCATGTCGGCTCAGTCCGACGATTGGCCTACTCGGCCGCCGTACGCCCCGCCCCGCCCTGGCCGAAGCGGCGCTCGATATAGTCGATCACCATCTGCTTGAAGTCGGCCGCCACCGTCGGGCCGCGCAAGGTCACCGACTTCTTGCCGTCGACGAACACCGGCGCCGCCGGCGCCTCGCCGGTGCCGGGCAGCGAGATGCCGATATCGGCGTGCTTGCTCTCGCCCGGGCCGTTGACGATGCAGCCCATGACCGCGACGTTGAGCGTCTCGACGCCGGGATAGCGACGCTTCCATTCGGGCATCGATTCGTGGATGAAGCCCTGGATGTCGCGGGCGAGCTCCTGGAACGTGGTCGAGGTGGTGCGCCCGCAGCCGGGGCAGGCCGCGACCAGCGGCACGAACACGCGGAAGCCCATGGTCTGCAGGATTTCCTGCGCGACCTTGACCTCGAGCGTGCGGTCGCCGCCCGGCTCGGGCGTGAGCGAGATGCGGATGGTGTCGCCGATGCCCTGCTGCAGCAGCACGCTGAGCGCGGCCGCGGACGCCACGATGCCCTTCGAGCCCATGCCGGCCTCGGTGAGGCCGAGATGCAGCGCGTAGTCGGAGCGCCTGGCGAGGTCGAGATAGACGGCGATCAGGTCCTGCACGGCCGAGACCTTGGCGGACAGGATGATGCGGTCGCGCGCAAGCCCGATCTCCTCGGCGCGCTCGGCGGAGAGCAGCGCCGACTGCACCATGGCCTCGCGCGTCACCGCGCGCGCATCGATCGGGGCAGGCGAGCGCGCGTTCTCGTCCATCAGCCGCGTGAGCAGCTCCTGGTCGAGCGAGCCCCAATTGGCGCCGATGCGCACCGGCTTGCCGTGCTTGATGGCGGTCTCGACGATGGCGCCGAACTGCCGGTCCTTCTTCTCCTTGAAGCCGACATTGCCCGGATTGATGCGATACTTGTCGAGCGCCTCCGCGCAGGCCGGATGGTCGGCCAGCAGCTTGTGGCCGATATAGTGGAAGTCGCCGACGATCGGCACCGCGACGCCCATCTTGAGCAGCCGCTCCTTGATGTGCGGCACCGCCGCCGCCGCCTCGTTGCGGTCGACGGTGATGCGCACGAGCTCGGAGCCGGCGCGCGCCAGCGCCGCCACCTGCCGCGCGGTTCCCTCGACGTCGGCGGTGTCGGTATTGGTCATCGACTGCACGACGACCGGCGCGCCGCCGCCCACGAGCACGCCGCCCACGTCGACGGCAACCGATCGGCGGCGGTCCTGCGGCCCTGCTTCGGTCATTTTTGGGCTCCTGTGACCCTTGCAATATGGGGAGTGCCAGACCGCACCGCCGCCGTCAACGTGGCCGGTTCACGAGCACGAGACCGCCGACGACCAGCGCCACCGCGGCCGCGAAGGCCGGCGTCAGCGGCTCGCCGAGCACGAGATGCCCGGCCGCCACGCCGAACAGCGGGGTGAGAAACGTGAAGGCCGAGAGCCGGCTCGCCGAGTAGCGCTGGATCAGCGCGAACCAGGCGAGATAGGTGAGGCTCACGACCCAGAAGGTCTGATAGGCGAGCGCGCCGAGCGCCACCGCCGACGGCGGCGCGCTCACCCGCTCGCCGAACACGTATGCGCCGAGCGCCAGCATGGGCGCGCTCACGACCAGCTGATAGAGCAGCGTCTTCTCGAACGGCGCGTGGGTCAGGCGCGTCGCCTTGATGACCAGCGTGGTGGCGCCCCAGGCGATGCCGGCGAGCACCAGCATGACGTCGCCGATCAGCTGGCGTGCATCGCCGCCCGTCGTCGGCACCCCGAACGCGACCGCGATGCCGGCAAACGCCAGAACGAGCCCGAGCCATTGCGACTTGTGGAACCGGTCGCCCGGCAGGACCCAGCGCGCGCCGATGACGACGACGAACGGCGCGGTGTAGATGAAAAGCGCGGCGCGGCTCGCGCTGGTCCAAACGAGCCCGCGGTAGATCAGCAGGAACTCGAGCCCGAACAGCAGCCCGGCGACGAGGCCGGGAACGAGCGTGCCGTCCGGCTGCATCAGCTTGACGCCGCGCCCGCGCGACCAGGCCACCACCACGAGCGCCCCGAAGGTGGAGCGGAACGCGGCCTGGATCAGCGGCGGAATCTCGGGCAGCGCGAGCTTGATGGCGACCTGATTGAAGCCCCAGCTCAGGCAGAGCACGACCGCCAGCGCGGCCGCCGCGGCATCGAGCGGCCGGGAGACGGGAGAGACGTCTTGTTTCATGATGGCGAATAGCGAGTAGCGAGTAGCGAATAGCAAGAGGGGAGTAGCGAGCGGGGAACGGGTGTCCCTATTCGCTACTCGCTACTCGCTACTCGCTATTCGCTATTCGCTCCGCTCACGCGCGGCAGTGGGTGCAGACGCCGGTGATCTCGAGCACCGGCGACTTGGGCGTGAAGCCGGCCGCGCGCGCCGCCGAGGCGAGCGTGGTGGCGACATCCGGCGAGGACGCCTCGCCGACGGCGCCGCAGCGCTCGCAGATCAGGAACACCACGAGATCGGCGGCCGCGTGATTGTGCACGCAGGCGATGAAGGCGTTGCGACTCTCGATGCGGTGCACGAGCCCGTTCTCGCGCAGGAAATCGAGCGCCCGGTAGGCGGTGATCGGCGCCGGCCGCGGACCCTTGGGCGCCAGCCGGTCGATGATCTCGTAGGCGCCGAGCGGCTTGTGGCTGCCGAGCAGCACGTCCAGCACCTTGCGGCGGATCGGCGTGAGGCGCTGCCCGCGCTCGATGCAGAGCGCCTCGGCGATCGCCATGGCGTCGCTGCTGCAGCGGTCGTGGTCGTGATCGGGCGCCGGAAAGGCCTGGCCCGCTGGCTCGCCGCGCAATGTCTTGGTTTTCGCCATTGTTTCCGTCCTGAGCCCATTTTTACCACGTTTTGCATATCTTTTGGCATTTGCTGCACTGCCAAAATTTGATATTGCAATGCAGCAAATATATCCCACATGCCTACCCCAGCCTTTAAAGCGCCGGAGGTCGATCCGCGAATGTTTCCGATTCTCCTGCAGCAGCTATTTGCCGCCGCCACAAGGGCGCACCGCAGCCGGCCGGTGGTCGGGCGTCTGCGGCCGAAGCGCGCCCGCAAGCGAATCAACCTCGCGCTGCAAGGCGGCGGCGCACACGGCGCCTTCACCTGGGGCGTGCTCGACCAGATTCTGGCCGACGGCCGGCTCGAGATCGAGGGCATCGCCGGGACCTCGGCGGGCGCGGTCAACGCGGCGCTCGTCGCCGACGGCCTCGCGCGCGGCGGCGCCGAGGACGCGCGGCAACGGCTCGCCGAGTTCTGGCGCGCGGTGAGCGTCAACGGCCATCTGCCGGACCTGCAGCGCGGCGTGGTCGACCGGCTGTTCTCGTTCGCCCCGCAGGCCGCGTGGCTCGGCGCGCTCACGCGCTTCTGGTCGCCGTACGATCTCAACCCGCTCAACATCAATCCGCTGAAGGACCTGATCGAGCGCTTCGTCGATTTCGAGGCGATCCGGCGCGACAGCGATCTCGAGCTGTTCATTTCGGCGACCGACGTGCGCACCGGCGAGCTCAAGGTGTTCACCCGCGAGGAGATCACGCCCGAGGTGGTGATGGCCTCGGCCTGCCTGCCGCTGCTGTTCCGCGCGGTCGAGATCGACGGCGTGCCCTATTGGGACGGCGGCTACAGCGGCAATCCGGCGATCTGTCCGTTCCTGCGCGCGACCTCGACCGAGGACGTGCTGGTGGTGCAGATCTATCCGCGCCGGCGCGCGCAAGGCGCCGGTGTCGACGCGGGCGATCATGAGCCGGGTGAGCGAGCTCACCTTCAACGCCTCGCTGCTGTCGGAGCTGCGCGCGGTCGAGTTCGTCGGCAAGCTGATCGACCAGGACCGGCTGCCGCGCGGCACCGGGCGCGGGCGAGTTCCGGCGGCTGCGGCTGCATCGCGTCGCGATGGACGAGCCGGGCGGCGCGTTCGACAGCCGCAGCAAGCTCAACACCGACTTCGAGTTCTTCGAGAGCCTGCACAAGCTCGGCCAGCGCGCGACCCGGCGCTTCCTCGACGCGCATTTCGACGACATCGGCCGGCGCGGCACCATCGGGATCGAGGCGGAGGCGCAGGCCGAGGTGGCGTAAGGCGCCGGATGGACCCCCCAACCCTCCTCGGGAGGACACCGAGTTGCTGCTGCTCAACTCGCTCTCACCGAACTGCGCTAGGCGTGCAAATTCAAATCGCGTCGGCTTGATGTTGCCGTCGTCATGCCGCCCGATCACGGCGAACGTCCGATCACGGAAAAAGTCCCAGTGCGATACCTGCCATTTTCCGGTCGCAACATTGGACAGCACGACGATCGAGCTCTTGCCGGCGCGATCCGGATCGAAATGAAATTGAACCGGCTTTGATTTGTCATCCGGGATGAGCTGCCAGGCATCGACTTTACTGTCGCACCGCAAGGACAACGTTTTCAAACCCGAGTCATTGGATTTGGTTCTGCCATTGAAGATCCACTGTCCGGCGCAGCCGGGAGCAGCGCTGGGCATCTGCAGCGCAAGATTTGCAAGCTTGCCGCTGTCGATTTCGCTGAGAAACTCACGCACATCGCGCGCCGATACGGCAAAATTCAAGCCTTGCGCAGGGCGGACGAGGGCGATCTGCTCTCCGCCGATCTCCTTTTTCTCCACGGTCGAGATGTCACGCACCCAGGTATTGATGCCGACGACCTCCATGCCGGCATTGAGCAGGGGACCGCCGGAATTCCCCATGTTGATGGGCGTCTGCGTCTGGATCGCCGTGTAGCGCTGGTCTTCCATCTCGATGGCACGCAAGCCGCTGACGATGCCCTGCGTGAAGGTCCAGGTGTAACCCAGCGGATGGCCGATCGCGTAGACATCGGCGCCGACCTCGATATCGTCGCGCGCCGCGATTTTCAGGAACTTGTAGTTGGGCGGGAGCGTCTCGAGGACGATCGTGGCGAGATCGCGCCGGCGATCGACATATTGCACCCTGCCCGTCCGGGTTTCCGCCGACTGAATATCCCGACTGAGGTCGGTCGGCTTGAAGACAACCTGGACCGTACCGATACCTTCGACGACGTGTCGATTGGTAAGTATGACGCCGTTGGGGAGAACGACGCCGGTGCCGGAGCCTTCCTTGCTCTTGAGATAGACGACGGCCGGCGCGGCTTGCCGAAAGAGCGCGATCTCCTTGGCGCCGCGCGTCACGGCGTTGTGCTGCGCGCCCAGGAGCTTGATCAGGTCCCGCAGAGCCATCGAGCGACATGTCCCCCGGCAGCGGGTTTCCGGCCGGCGCAGCCGCGCCCGAATCGCGAAGCGCAATCTCCGCACCGGGCGTCGGCGGAGAGGTCGAAATCGTTTCCTGCGCTTGGCCCTGAGCTCGAAAATCGGAAAGGAGAGCCCCGCCGAGCGCGACGACGAATGTCGAGGCCATGAAAGTCGCGAGCTTGCCCATCCGATCCCCCTGCATGAGCCGTCCGGCCGGGTTGATATGGCTGGAATTCACACCGTTCCCTTGGGGCTTTTTTGGGGCGCCGGCCGCCCTGCGCCGGTGAAGGACTGTCTATTCTGGCTAATTCGCCCTGCCAAAAGGTCGCAAAAGCCATTTCAGCCAAGATGGAAAACCTTTCGGGCCATCGAAACCGGCTTGGCGCAAAGTGAATGCGATGACCCAGCCCCGATCGCCGAATGCGCTGCCGACCGCAATGAAGCGGCCCGCTCCGTCCGCGACCACATTCGACAGATGGCGGTTGCGCACCATCGGGAAAAACCCGGTCGGCCAGCATCGCTCCGTCCTTGCCGAGAACCAGAACGAATGCACTTCCGGGCGCTTCGTCTCTTTCCCAGAACAATTCATCCCACAGGTTGGACCTTTCAAGCTGTTCAAGGCTCAAGACTTCCCTCGACGAGGCCGTCGGCAAGAATGTTCGGATCATTCCCACCAAAACAAAACCGTCCTTCGTCGCCGCGAAATCGTTGACGTCGATGCCGTTTACGTTGCTCGTCCGAAATATCGTCTTCAGCTCGAAACCGGCACCGACTTCGGACAGCATTGCACCCTGCTCGGCCCGGCAGTTCACGTTGAACTGGAAGGCCGCGTAGAGGCGTCCATCAAGCTGTCGCAAGGCCGCGATTCGGCCTTCGTGAATAGTCTTTTGAGTGTGCACCTCGAGCGTGCGAAGATCGATCGAGAGCAGATGCGTCGCGCCGAAACGCCGTAGAGGGATTCTTCGATCCGGTTCGCGGATTTGACCACATCGCGGGCTGCTCGGCCGGTCTTCCGACAAGGTTCCTGCAATGGCCACAATCAGATGGCCATTGGAATCGAGCGCAACACGCTTGGGCGAAGATCTCGCCGACCTCAATGGGATGGGAAATCGGCGCTGCGTCTCCGGTGCGCCGTGCTCCGAAAGCAGGGTGAGAATCAGCGCGGATGACGGCGAATCGTCATACTCGGTAGATACGAGGATAAAGCCCTTTGCCGATCTGAGCACGCTGACCGGAAAGCTCGACACCTGGCTGTCGCTGACGTGCCGCCATCGTTCGCGACCATCCTTATCCAAGAGACGAAATACCGCCGAAGGTTTCGTGCGTGAAGGAACAAATCCGAGCAGAGCGATGTCGTCGCCGACCGCGACGACGCTGGTCGCCGCCGTCTGGGAGTCACGGTTGATTGCCTCTACTTTCACTCCAACCTGTACTCGCGCGAAATAGCTTCCTGCCACCTTGTCCCCGACGGGAGGCCTCTGCATCCCGATGGCATAGAGTGATCGTGCAGATTTCATGAGACCGACGAACCCCGCATCTGCGGCGTCCGGGGTGACGTGCTCCCATTCGAGCTTGATCGGACCGAGGATCGTCATCCATCGCCGCAGCTCCATCCAGCGGCTTCACGGCGCCGTCACCGGCGATCATGAATGCCGCCCAGAAACGCGGGTGCGCGAGATGGTCCCTTCTTTTGCGGCAGAGACGTACTCGACCATGGTCTGGCGCAGGCCTTCGGCGACGCCGATACCTTGCGACCGCAGCGGCCGCGAGACCAATCCTGCGCCGATCTGCTTGGCGGCATCCGAAAATACCGCCCACTGTGTGACTGCGAGCGCCCGCGCGCCGGCGAAGAAGAATGCATCGGCCAGTCCGCTGAGGCCGCGGCCGTTGGCACGGCCGTCGGGCGCCGCCGTGTTGCAAGCCGACAAGATCACGAGGTTGGCGTCGAGCGCCAGGTTGGCGATCTCGGTTGCGGTGAGGAGACCGTCATTCTTCTGGGTCTGCTCGCCCTCTCCGGGCGAAAGCACAAGGGCGGGCTCCGTGGCGCCGTCGATTTCTCCGGCGACCACGGCGTGGGTGGCAAACGAGATGACCCGATAATCATTCAATGGGCGTTGTCGCAGCGCCCGCTCCGTGGCCTGTCGGCCGAGCAGGAGGTCGGAGCTCGACGTTCCCAAGGCCGCGGCGATGACCCGCAGCTCGTCGGCAGAGTTCGGCAGTCTCGGAAGCTCGGCGATGGCTTCACGATTGGCCACGCCGCGGGAAACGAACAAAGGCGCGAGCGCGACCTGCGTGGACCGGTCGGGCGTCCCTTTGAAATCGGGGTCTCCAATTCCGAAAAGCTTCTCCTGCTTGCGACGGCGGCAGGGTTTCGCGAAGTTGTTGCAACGACCGCACCGACGGAAGCAGGCTCAGCGCGTACGATTTTGCAAGCCAGGGCGCGTCTCGATGGCGAAACTCTTGATCGCCGGATGGCGGCTTCGTGAGCAACGCGTTCCAAGGCAAGGCGAAGAAATCCGGGTCCGTGGCGAGCAGAAGCTGCGTCTTGTTCCTCAGGCATGGCTCGATGCCGCCGAAAAGCGCCTGATAGAGGCGATGGGCACTTTCGCCCGGAAAACCCGCATCCAGGGCGGCCGACGGCGGGTGCCTGCCACGCACGGCGGCGGACAACAGCTTCTCGTCGATGACGAAGCGCTGGAGCTCCGCTTCGTCGACGCCTTTGACGTGAAATGTCCAGGTATCGGAGGTGACGCAGGTCGTCACCAGACCGGCGCCGCCGGCCCAGAGGTGCAGCACCACGCCTCGCTGGGTCGCAGCAGCCGCTGAATGACACCGAGCTCGACCGGACTGTCTGCGCTCGCTTTCGAAAAATCAGGGCCGCTACGATCCAGCTGATCATCGGCGTTTGCGATCTTTTCCTCGATTTCCTCGAGGCGCACCAACAACGAATAATCGTTGCTCGCAGCCGGGGAATAATTCCTGATCGGAAGTACACGCGCCAGCAGGACCTCGGCCGCCTCGTCCATGATCGTATCGCGCAGTCCCGCAGCCGATCGCGCGTTCGGATGTCCTCTCGCTGGAGATCAGACTTCAACGCTTGCCGGGTCGTCCTGGCATGCAAACCCAACTTTCCTTTGTCACGAATCAGGAACTGCTGCAGTTGCAAGAGCGTATCGGCTTGGCCAAATGTCGAGATGCGTGTCGCATTCAACCGACGATCAGGCTGAGCACCTGCCGTTCCTCGCTCGTGATGGCAGGCAGGCGAGCGGAGGATTCGTACTCGAACTGTTGGTGAAACAGGCGAATCCGGTCCAGCCCGCTCCTCGCCAGGGCCACGGACTGCTCGGGGTGGTCTCGGCGTGCGGCGACGAACGATTTCAGGATGATCTCGTAAGCCGCACTCTCGGCGTCCGATGACGGCGCGCTCGCACCTCCAGCTGAAATGAAATGGTCGGCAAGATCGACATTGCCCGCGAGCAGCGAAAAAAACCAAAGATGGTGCGGCTGCGCGGCTCCTTGAGAAAGTCCGGATAGCTCGAAACGGCCTGTTTCAGGCGCTCCGCAATCGGACTTTGTCCAGTTCGGGAATGCTCGCGCAAGCTGGTAGAGCTCTTGAAAGAAAAGCGTTTCTCTGACACTCGTGGCCACGACATCGAAAGTGGCGGCGATATCTTTGAGCGCCTTGTAAGTCGTATCGGCAGCCTGAAAATCTCCGACGTCAGTCAGTGTCCGAAGCAACCTGCTTACAAAATGGGCAGAGATCGCGGACCGCGCAGTACCGGCTGGCCATCGTAGAACGAAATCAGCTTCATGAAGAGATTGTAGGCTTCCGGCAGCCGGCGCGTCGCCATCAAGTAGGTCGCGTAGCTCGTGAGGACATCGACGATCTCTTCGGAACCTGCCCTTTTGTCCACCGATGTTCCAATGACGGCGCGACGCATCCAGATCGCAGCTTGCCCGAAATTCTCCCGGCCAATCTCGATGTTGGAAAGCACGATTGCGGCCGCCCGCTGAGCAGGGACCAGAACATGCCGCGCGTCACCTGCGGTCACGGCCCGCAAATGCTTCTCGCCTTCGCGCGGGTTTCCTCCGTAGGCAAGATTGCGACCGAAGTAGAATAGCATCCATTGGGACAGAGGCGGGCGCAGTCTCGGCCACCTTGCTCGCGAGCAGCGCGGACAAGATCCGGCGTGCATCGGAATGATTTTCCGTCCGATGGGATCGACCAGCGCCACGCCGTGCGCCAATACGCACCGGCGTCTTTTGCAGGATCGATCTTGAGAAACAGGGCCGCGACTCGATCGACCGCTTCCTTGACACGGCCTTCCGCAACGGAGCGGCCTGCGGTGGCGAGCACTTGGTCGACAATACGGGCATCGACCTGCGCCCACGCCGGCATCGCCAGCGTGGTTGCCATGATCACCGCTATCTGCAGCAGGCGGCGGAGCTGTGCGCCATGTCCCTTCTCCGCGGCTGATCGTTGCTCGTCGCGGCGTGCCCCAATGAACGGGAAAGCTTAACGCGAGGTTTGGGGACCGCTCAATGGTTGTCGAGGTTAACCGGACTTGCTCCTGCGCGCTGCGCCCGGGACACGATTGCGCTACCATGGCTCCATGGCCCAGTCTCCTTCACCACTCCTGACCGCCGAGGTCGGCGCGACGCGGCTCGAAGTCTGCGTCGCCGACATCACGACGCTCGACGTCGACGCCATCGTCAATGCGGCCAATGCGTCGCTGCTCGGCGGCGGCGGCGTCGACGGCGCCATCCACCGCGCCGCCGGGCCGGAGCTGATCGTCGAGTGCCGCACGCTCGGCGGCTGCGCCACCGGCTCGGCCAAGATCACCCGCGGCTATCGGCTTCCGGCCAGGCACGTGATCCATGCGGTCGGGCCGGTCTGGGGCGGCGGCGACAAGGGCGAGGAGGAACTGCTCGCCTCCTGCTATCGCACGGCGCTGTCGCTCGCGGCCGGAGCGGGGCTGAGCTCGATCGCGTTTCCGGCGATCTCGACCGGCATCTTCCGATTCCCGCCCGATCGCGCGGCCCGCATCGCGGTCGGCACGGTGGCGGGAGACATCGGCAATGTACGCCGGCATCCACCCGGGTGGTGTTCTGCTGCTTCTCGC
>CAVPTV010000029.1:0-50734 GCA_963708765.1 uncultured Alphaproteobacteria bacterium
GGACGGTGGCTCCGGCGGGAAGCTTCAGCTCGCTGATCCATTCCGGCCCGGGATGGCGCCCGAACAGCCGTTCGGCGACGCGGGCGACGGCATCCGCATCGGCGGGCTTTTCGAGCTCCGCGGCATCGAGCTCGGCGGTGAGCAGCTCGCACAGGGCGCGGCGGTCGCAGAGCGGCAGGCGCGTCATGGTGGCGCGGGCGATCACGGTGGCCAGCCGGTGGTCGGGATGGGTCTCGTCGGCGAGCGCGGGCTTGACGTTGCGGAACTGAACGGCAGCGCTCGAACGCGGCTGGCGCAGTTGCGAAGCAGGCCGCCAGCTCGTTTGCCTCCTCGGCCAGATAGTAGCGATTGAGGCTGTCGAACAGCACATAGCGATAGCCGTGCTGGGCGAGAGAACGGCTCCCATTCGGGCCAAGCAGGGGCGAGCGTGTAGGGCGCCAGCGCCTCCGCGACCACCACCTTCGGCCGATATCGTTGCCAGTCGCCGCCGAAGAGCACGTCCTTCTCGGCGCCCTCGACGTCGATCTTGAGGAAATCGAATGACGTCGGGGCATGGGCGGCGCAAAGCTCCGCGAGCGTCGTCACCGGCACGGTGATGCGCCGCGAGCCCTTGCCGAACTGTGTTTGCGCCGAGCGGGCATGGCTCTCGATCGCGGTCGAGAGCCCGTGGAAATCGTCGATCAGGTAGAAGCTCGTTTCACCTACGTGGCGCCATCATGGCCTCCAGGTGCACGTCGCGCGGACGCACCGCTCTGCTGAGCCGCGCCAGCCACGGATCGGGCTCTACCGTGAGCGCCGCTCCAGCCGTTGAGATAGAGCGTGAACGAGATGTCGTCGTAGACCGGGTGGCCCGAGCCGATGTCGATGTAGAAGCCCGCGCGGCGATCGCCGAAGCAGCGCATGAGGTAGAGGTCCTCGAAACGCTGCGCGTAGGAGACGACAGTGGGCATGGCGACGCCTGCGGCAAGGGCGAATGGCAGGTAGCGAGTAGCGCGCATTTCACTCGCTATTCGCTATTCGTTTTCTTTCGCTTCACTTGTCCAACCCATACAGCGAGTGCAGGGTGCGCACCGCCAACTCGGTATAGGCGGCGTCGATCAGCAGCGAGAACTTGATCTCGGAGGTGGTGATGGCGCGGATGTTGATGCTTGCGTCGGCCAGCGCCTTGAACGCGCTGGGCGGCGACGCCGGCGTGGCTGCGCATGCCGATGCCGATCACCGAGACCTTGGCCACGTCGGTGGCGCCGTCGAGCCGGTCGTAGCCGATCTGGCCCCTGGCCTTGGCCAGGACGTCGAGGGCGCGCTCGTAGTCCGCCGCCGGCACCGTGAAGGTGAGGTCGGTGGTCTCGCCGTCGCTCGACACGTTCTGCACGATCATGTCGACATTGATGTTGGCCTCCGCCAGCGGGCCGAAGATCGCCGCCGCCACGCCCGGGCTTGTCCTGCACGCCGCGGATCGAGATCTGCGCCTCGTCCTTGGAGAAGGCGATGCCGGTGACGACCTGCTGTTCCACGATCTCCTCCTCGCCGCAGATGAGCGTTCCCGGCGGCGTGGCGTGCGGGTCGATGTCCTCCGGCTTCTCGAAGCTCGAGCGCACGAAGATGCGCACATTGTGCACCATGCCGAGCTCGACCGAGCGCACCTGCATGACCTTGGCGCCGAGCGAGGCGAGCTCCAGCATTTCCTCGTAGGCGATCTTGTCGAGCCGTTGCGCGCTTCGGCACCACGCGCGGGTCGGTGGTGTAGACGCCGTCGACGTCGGTGTAGATGTCGCAGCGCTCGGCCTGGATCGCGGCCGCGATCGCCACCGCCGAGGTATCCGAGCCGCCGCGGCCCGAGCGTGGTGATGCGGCCGGTCTCCTTGTGCATGCCCTGGAAGCCGGCGATCACCGCGACCTCGCCGCGCTCCTTGAAGCGCTTGATCAGCTCGGCGCCGTTGACGTCGAGGATGCGCGCCGTGCCGTGCGCGTTGCTGGTCAGGATCGGGAGCTGCCAGCCCTGCCAGGAGCGCGCGTTCACGCCGATGCCCTCGCAGCACGATGGCCAGCAGCCCGGCCGTGACCTGCTCGCCCGAGGCGACGACCGCGTCGTATTCGCGGGCGTCGTGCAGCAGCGCGGCGTCGCGGCACCAGGCCACCAGCTCGTTGGTCTTGCCGGACATGGCCGAGACGACGACCGCCACCTCGTGGCCGGCGTCGACCTCGCGCTTGACGTGGCGCGCGACATTGCGGATGCGCTCGATGTCGGCGACCGAGGTTCCGCCGAACTTCATCACCAGGCGGCCATGGCGGGCGATCCGCGCAGGCGTGCGGGCAGCGGAAACCGCGGCGCTGATGCGGCCGCCGGCGCAAAAAGGCGCGTATACATAACGGCGAGGCGCTGGGGCGACGGCAACCGCGCCGTTCGGAGCACGAGCCGATGACCATCAGCAGCCGACGCCCGCCAGCGAGCCTCCACCATCGACGCCGGCGAGGTCGCGCGCTTCTCGGCGCTGGCCGCCGAGTGGTGGGACCCGCGCGGCAAGATGGGCGTGCTGCACAAGTTCAATCCGGTGCGGCTCGGCTATCATCAGCGAGGCCGCCTGCCGGCGGTTCGAGCGCGACCGCAAGCGGCTCGATTGCCTCGCCGGCCTGCGCATCCTCGACATCGGCTGCGGCGGCGGCCTGTTGTGCGAGCCGCTGGCGCGGCTGGGCGCCGCGGTGGTCGGCGCCGATCCGGCCGCCGCCAATATCGAGGCGGCGCGGCTGCATGCGGCCGACGCGGGGCTCGCCATCGACTACCGCGCGACCACCGCCGAGGCGCTGGCGGATGCCGGCGAGCGCTTCGACGTCGTGCTGGCCATGGAGGTGGTCGAGCACGTCGCCGACGTGCGGCTGTTCGTGCGGCGCTGCGGCGAGATGGTGAAGCCGGGCGGGCTGATGATCGTCGCCACCCTCAACCGCACGCTCAAGAGCTTCGCGCTGGCGATCGTCGGCGCCGAATACGTGCTGCGCTGGCTGCCGCGCGGCACCCACCAGTGGGACAAGTTCGTCACCCCGAACGAGCTCGAGATCGCGCTCGAGCGCGGCGGCCTGCGGGTCATCGACGAGACCGGCGTGATCTACAACCTCATCGCCGACCGCTGGCAGCTCTCGTCCGACATGGACGTGAACTACATGCTCACGGCCGGCACGGAAGCGATCTGCGCTGAGCTCGACCTGACTCCGAAGTGCATCGAGTCAAGCTGGCTCTGGGTCGTCTTCACGCTCATCGCCGCCGCCGCGCAGACGGTGCGCAATGCCACCCAGCGCGGGCTCACCGCGCAGCTCGGCACGGTCGGCGCCACGCATGTGCGGTTCCTGTTCGGGTTTCCGTTCGCGCTGGTGTTTCTCGCCGCCGTGCTGATCGCGACCGGGGCCGCGCTGCCGCGCCCGCCGCTGGCGTTCTGGCCCTGGGTGCTCGACGGCGCGCTGGCGCAGATCGCCGCCACCGCGCTCATGCTCGCGGCCATGAACGACCGCTCCTTCGTCGTGGTCTATGCCTACATCAAGACCGAGCCGGTGCAGCTCGTCCTGTTCGGGCTCGTCTTCCTCGGCGACGCGGTGACGCCCGCCATGGCGGCGGCGATCCTGATCGCCACCACCGGCGTGGTCGTCATGGCGCTCAAGCCCGGCACCAGGCTCGACCTGCGCGCCACCGCGCTCGGCCTGGCCGCCGGCGCGCATGCTCGCGCTCTCGGTGGTCGGCTATCGCGGCGCGATCCTGAGCCTCGGCGAGCCGAGCTACGTGGTCGCCGCGACCTTCACGCTGGTGGTCGGGCTGCTCGGCCAGTCGGCCGTGCTGTCGATCTATCTATGGGCGCGCGACCGCGCCGTGCTGGCCGAGATCATGCGGCACTGGCGGCCGTCCCTGGTCGCGGGCTTCATGGGCGCGCTCGCCTCGCAGTTCTGGTTCCTCGCCTTCGCGATCGCCACCGCGGCGAGCGTGCGCACGCTCGCGCTGGTCGAGGTGCTGTTCGCGCAGGCGATCTCGCGCTTCATCTTCAAGCAGGCGACCAGCCCGCGCGAGGCGCTCGGGATCGTGCTGATCGTGCTCGGGGTGGCGCTGCTGCTGTGGGCGTATTGAAGCGCGTAACCCGATCCGCGGACGCAAAACGAGTAGCCTGTCTGGCAAAGAGTCATCCGAATCTCTGGACTTGGAGCCAAACGCAAGGTTCGATAAGCATCCAAGAACCCCAGCCACATCTCGGAGCCGCGGCAGCGTCGATGCACCTCCAATCCCTGTCGATCGTCGCGCTGCTCGCGAGCACGCTGCCCGGGCTTGCGGCCGACCCGCTCACCGAGCTCGTGCCCGTGCGCCCCGGCGCATCGGCCTGCTTTCAGCGCAGCTACGACGCCGCCCACCTGAAGCAACATCCCCGCCAGACGGTTCGCTCCGTGCTGCTGTCGCTGCGGCGGGAAAGCAAGCGCCCCGACAGCATCGTTCTCAGGATCAGCTTCGAGGACAAGCGCCGGCCCGAAGCCGCCCTGGTCGGCGGCTCGTGCGGCTGGCGTCAATCCGGGGTCAATCGCGGCGAGCATACCCGCCGTCTGGTGCCGAGCTTCCCCAAGGAGTCCGGCCTCCAGTGCCAGTGGCTATCCTTCTGGGACGTCAGCGGCGAAGACGCCTCGTTGTTTCCGATCAACCTCGATCCGGGCGGCCGATGGCTCACAGCCTATATGCGAGAAAGCGTGAGCCTGTGGACCGGCGCATTCACACCCGAGCCTCCAGTGCTGCGCTTGGGCACCGATGACCGCGTGTTCCGGCTCGAGCGGGTCGATGCATCGACGTGCGCCGCGCTGGAGCGTGCAATCCCCGATCCGAGCAGGCCGGACTGATTCTGCGGCCTCGCGCGAGACTCGATCGGCGCCAACGGTCAATTCCGCTCGTCCGGCAGCACCGGCAGCGGATGAAACTCGATGCCCTCGTCGTGCAGGTCCTTGGCGTCCTGCGGCGAGGCCTCGCCGTAGATCGAGCGGTGCTCGATCTCGCCGTAGTGCATCTTGCGCGCTTCCTCGGGAAATTTGCCGCCCGACATAGTCGGCGTTCTTGGTGAGGTGCTCGCGCAGCTCCTTGAGCTTCTTGCGGAACTCGCGCTCCTGCGGCGACATCATGGCGACCGGCGCGGGCGCCTCGGAGACCGCCGCCGGCGTCTCCGGCGTCGGCGCAGCCGCCTCGTGCGCTGGCGCCGGCGCGCGCGCGCCGCGCTTTCTGGTGCCGGAGAGACCCGGCGTCATCAGCGCCTTCTCGACCTTGGTCGAGCCGCAGGCCGGACAGCCGATCAGCCCGCGCTTGACCTGCTTGTCGTAGGCCGCGGAATTCTGGAACCAGCTCTCGAACGTGTGCCCGTTGTCGCAGGCGAGCGCGTAGCGGATCATGCCGGGCCTCGCACCGCGTGGAGATGGACCGGCTCCGCCATCGGCTCGATGATCTCGAACCGCCGCCCATGCTGGAGCGAGGGAATTCTCCCGCGCGCGGCCGCGGCCTCGGCCGGGTCGATCGTCGCGAGCACGACACCAGGCTCGGTGCCGCCTTCCGCCAGGATGCGGCCCCACGGGTCGACCACCAGCGAATGGCCGAAGGTCTCGCGCCCGTTCTCGTGCTTGCCGCCCTGCGCCGCCGCCAGCACGAACGCGCCGTTCTCGATGGCGCGGGCACGATTGAGCACGTGCCAATGCGCCTCGCCGGTCTGCCGGGTGAAGGCCGACGGAATGGCGAGATAGCTGCTGCCGGCCTCCGCCAGCGCCCGGTAGAGCGCGGGGAAGCGCAGGTCGTAGCAGACGGTGAGCCCGAGCCGGCCCCACGGCAGGTCGGTGACCACGGCGATCTCGCCCGGACGATAGTTGCGCGATTCGCGATAGCTTTCGCCGTTGGCGAGATCGACGTCGAACATGTGGATCTTGTCGTAGCGGGCGACGATCTCGCCCGCCCGGTCGATCAGGAACGAGCGGTTGGCCGCCTTGTCGGCGGAAAGCTTGATGGCCAGCGAGCCGACATGCAGAAATATGCCGAGCTTGCGCGCGAGCTCCTGGAACGCCGCGAGGCTCGCGTCGCTTTCCTCGGCCACGATCGCGGCGAACAGCCGCTCGCGCTTGATCTCCAGGATGTTGGTCATTTCCGGCGTGAGCACGTAGTCGGCGCCGCCGGCCTTGGCCTCGCCGATCAGCTTCACCGCGGCGTCGAGGTTGGCCTGCGGGCTGAGCCCCGAGCGCATCTGCACGAGCCCGGCGGTGAAGGTCGATGACGATTGGCCGGTGCTCATGCCGAAGGCTCCTCCTGGTCGGCGCTCAGCGGCTCACTGATGCCGAGCAGCGGGTCGAGCTTGCCGGCGCGGTCGAGCGCATAGAGATCGTCGTAGCCGCCGACATGGGTCGCGCCGATGAAAATCTGCGGCACCGTCATGCGTCCGCTCGCGCGCACCACCATCTTGCTGCGCGCGACCTGATCGCCGCTGACGTCGATCTCGGTGAAGGTGACGCCCTTGTGCGACAAAAGCCGCTTGGCGGCGACGCAGTAGGGGCAGTAGCGGGTGGTGTAGATCTCGATCTCGGGCATGTTCGTTCGCGGCACTTCCAGCTTGTTATATGGGAGGGCGGACCGCCGCCACAACCCGGGCGAAGACCAGCACGTCCACGTTGGCGGCGCCGGCGCGCAGCAGCGCCCGGGCGCAGGCGCCGACCGTGGCGCCGGAGGTGAGCACGTCGTCGACCAAAACGAGCCTGCCGCCCGACCACCTCGGCCTTGCCGTCGGCGGGAACGCGGAACGCGCCCTGCACGTTGAGCGCGCGGTCGGCCTTGGCGAGACCGACCTGCTGGGGGGTCGCCTTGCTGCGCTTGAGCGCCCCATAGGCGACCGGCCGGCCGCTGGTCTTGGCGATGACCTCGGCGAGCAGGGCCGACTGGTTGAACCGCCGTGCCCATTGGCGGCGCCAATGCAGCGGCACCGGCACCATGGCATCGGCATTGGCGACGAGCTCACGGCCGGCATTCGCCATCCAGCGCCCCATGGTGGGCGCGAGATCGAGCCGATCGCCGTATTTCAGGGCATGGACGAGGGCGCTGGCGACGTCGTCGTAGCGCACCGCCGCGCGCGCCCGGTTGTAGGCCGGCGGATCGGCGATCGCCTCCATCGACAGCAGACCCGGCCCGCCGTCGAACGGGAACGGAATGCCGAGCCGCTCGCAATAGGGCGGCGCGATGAACGAAAGCTTCGACCAGCAGGCCGCGCACAGGCCTGGGTCGCCGACCGGCTCGCGGCAGGCGGGGCAGAGGTTCGGCAGCGCGATGTCGACCGCGTGGCGCAATCCCGCGCGCAGCGCCGCACCCAAGCGGGCAAAGCGGCCGGTCCGGGCTTCGCCGGTCGTGATCTCCCCGTGCATGACCCAGACGCTAGCGCCCCTTTGCGCCGGCCTCAATGTCCTTATCATTGCGGCCGAACGCTGCTGCTCCTGTGACGCGCGATGGCATCAGGCCCGCTCATCTTCGACCGTCCTCTCCTGCGCGCGCGGCGCGTGCGGGCGGCGGCGCTGGGGCGTTCGACGTTTCTGCTCGATCGAGTCGCCGAGGACGTCGCCGATCGCCTGGCGGCGGTGCTGCGGCGGTTCGAGCGCGCGGTCGATCTCGGCACGCCCACCGACGCGGTGCGGCGCGTGCTCGCCGCCAGCGGAAAGGTCGGCACCGTCATTGCCGCCGACGCGCTGGCCGGCGCTCGCCCGGTCGCCGCAGGGAGAGCTCGCGGTCGCGGCCGACGAGGAGGCGCAGCCGTTCCGCGACGCCTCGCTCGATCTGGTGGTGTCGGCGCTGGCGCTGCAATTCGTCAACGACCTGCCGGGCACGCTGATCCAGGTGCGCCGCGCGCTGCGGCCCGACGGGCTGTTGCTGGCGGCGCTCGCGGGCGGCGACACGCTGACCGAGTTGCGCCAGGCGTTCGCGGCCGCGGAGGCGGAGATCGAGGACGGCATCTCGCCGCGGGTCGCGCCGTTCGCCGACCTGCGCGAGATGGGCGCGCTGCTGCAGCGCGCCGGCTTCGCGCTGCCGGTGACCGACGTCGACCGGCTCACCGTGCGCTACGCCTCGCCGATCGCCCTGATGCACGATCTGCGCCGCATGGGCGCAACCAACCCCCTGGTCGATCGCCGCCGGCGGCCGCTCAAGCGCGCGGTGCTCGAACGGATGACGGAGATGCTACGGCGAGCGATTTTCCGATCCCGATGGCCGCATCCGGGCGACCTTCGAGATCGTCTGGCTTTCGGGCTGGGCGCCACATGAGAGCCAGCAGAAGCCGCTCGCCCCGGGCTCGGCGCGGCAGCGGCTGGCCGATGTGCTGGGAACCACGGAGCTGCCGCTGCCGAGAGACAGCGATCAGTGATCAGTACTCAGAACGGCATCAGCCGATGCGCCTTCTGATTACTGACTACTGACTTCTGTCCCCTGACGGTCAGAACATCGCCGCGAGGCCGGCGTAGAAGTTTTTCGTGGTGGCGCCCAGCGAATAGACCGTCGCGGCGACCGCGGCGCCGATGCCGGCGGCGATCAGGGCATATTCGATCGCGGTCGCGCCCTGCTCGTTGCCGGCGAGGCGCTGGCGCATGAGCGCGATGGTGTCGCGAAGCTTGGTTTTGCTGGACATGGTCTCCCCGATCGGACTTTCGATTCACGATTCACAACAACGTCATCAGATGGGAGACCAGCGGCACGTCGGCGGGCGGCATCGGATAGTCCCGCAACCGGTTCGGCCGCACCCAGGCGAGCCTTTGGCCTTCCAGCGCCGTCACCGTCCCCTCCCAACGCCGGCACACGAACAGCGGCATCAGCAGATGGAAATCCGGATAGGTGTGGCTCGCGAACGTGAGCGGTGCGAGGCACGCCTCGTTGACGACGATCCCCAATTCCTCCTTCAACTCCCGGATCAAGGTCTGTTCCGGGCGCTCGCCGGCCTCGACCTTGCCGCCGGGGAATTCCCACAAGCCGGCCATCGACTTGCCCGCCGGGCGCTCGGCGATCAGCACGCGCCCATCGGCATCGACGAGGGCGCAAGCGGCGACGAAGACGAGTTTCACGCTCAGGGCCCTGCGACCGACGATAGAAATCTACGGTTAAAGACCGCTCAACACGGTCAAGGGAACGGTCGGTTCGACCGCACTGGTTAACGCTGAATTACATTCAACGGATTACGATCGTGCAATCGGTGTCGATCGCGCCGTCGACCGTGACCGGCGCGGTGGGCACATGCCCGCTCATTCGATCCGCCAATCACTCGATGCGCCACGTGATGTCGACCTCCGAGTTGACCTCCACCACGCCCACCTCGACCGGAACCGCCGTTCGCGCCACCGGTCGACGCAGATCGGCTGCGGCACTGCCGTCGCGAAACTCGGTCCGTGGCGGATGGACGATCTCCTGGATCGCCCCGAGCTTCACCTTGGCGGCGGCCGCCAGCAGCCTTGCCTGATGAACCGCATCCTCGACCGCCTTCGTCCGAGCTTCGTCGGCGAACTTTTCGGGATTGGAGAGGCCGAAATGCACGCCGTTGATGTTGGTCGCGCCCTGATCGAGAACCTGGCGCATGAAGGTCCCGAGTCGCGACATGTCGGTCAGCTTGACCCGGACCATGTTGCCGCGGTGTAGCCGTCGGGCTCCTGCCGCGTCCGCCCGCCCGGCTCCTGCACGGACCTGTAGGCCGGGGCCAGATTGATCGAATCGGTCTGGATGTCCCTCTCGGCGATCCCGAATTGCTTTGCGAAGTCGATGATCTTGCGGGCGACGGCGGAGTTCTGGTCGAGCGCGGCGGTGGGAGTGGCGGCCTTGTTGGTGATGCCCACCCGCACCGTCACCTGGTCGGGCACCGCCACGACCGTGGCGCGACCGAGGATGCGCATCTTGCCCTCGCTGGCGCCCTGCGCGGACGCCGGCGGCGGCGCGGCGACGGCAAGGAACGCAACGGCGATCATCAACGACAGCTGCACGCGTCTCATGATCGATAGTCTCCGTTGATGGCGACATACTCCTTGGTGAGGTCGCAGGTGAGCACGCGGTCGCGCCCGCGTCCGAGCCCGAGCGCGACCTTCAGCGTGATCTCCGGCTTCTTCATCGCGGCCGAGACTTCGGCCTCGTCGTAGGCCGGGTCGCGCTCGCCCTTGTGGGCGACGCGGATGCCGCCGAACCAGATCGACAGCTTGTCGCGATCGGCGCGCTCGCCGGCCTTGCCGACCGCCATGACGACGCGGCCCCAGTTGGCGTCCTCGCCGGCGATCGCGGTCTTCACCAGCGGCGAGTTGGCGATCGAGAGCGCGATCTTGCGGGCGGAGGCCTTCGACACCGCGCCCTCGACCACGACCTCGACCAGCTTGCGGGCGCCCTCGCCGTCGCGGGCGACCTGCTCGGCCAGATTGGCCAGCACGGCGTCGAACGCCTTGCGGAAGGCGGCGAGCCGCGGGTCGGACGCCAGCGTGATCTTGGCGACGCCGCGCGCCGCGGCGGCACCGGTGGCAAACGCCAGCAGCGTGTCCGAGGTCGAGGTGTCGCCGTCGATCGTGACCGCGTTGAAGGTGTCGGCGACGCCGTCCTTGAGCAGGCTCTGCAGAATGCGCGCCGAGATCGGCGCATCGGTGAACACGAAGGCGAGCATGGTCGCCATGTCGGGCGCGATCATGCCGGCGCCTTTGGCGATGCCGCAGATCGTGACCGGCGTCGCGCCGAGCCGCACGATGGCGGCGGCGCCCTTCGGAAAGGTATCGGTGGTCATGATGGCGTTGGCGGCCTCGTGCCATTTGCCGGGCGCGGCATTTGCCGTGAGCTCGCCCATCACGGCGCCGAACTTGCTGGCATCGAGCGGCTCGCCGATCACGCCGGTCGACGCGAGGAAAACGTTCGATGGCCTGCATGCGGCCGCTTCGGAGGCGAGCTTGGCGGTGAGCGCGGTCGCCTCGCGGCCGGACTTGCCGGTGAAGGCATTGGCGTTGCCCGAGTTGACGACGAGCGCAGCGGCGGCGCCGCCCTTGAGATGCGCGCGGCACCAGTCGACCGGGGCGGACGGACATTTCGAGCGCGTGAGCACGCCGGCGACCGTCGTGCCCGGGTCGAACAGCGCGAGCAGCACGTCGGTGCGCCCGGTGTAGCGGATGCCGGCGGCGGCGGTGGCGAGCCGCACGCCCTCGATCGGCGGCATCTCGGGAAAGTTCGCGGGCGCGAGCGGCGAGATAGTGGTTGTCATGCTGCGGCTTAGTGCCGGGGCGTCACGCCCGTCTGTAGTGCCGAGCGCAGTGCCGGTCATTGCCGAGCAAGACACTGCAGGTCGGATCTAGTCGACTTGCGATTGAAATTCCACCGAACCCCGAGCCGTGCGAACTTCAACGCACTGCGAAGACGATAAGCCCGGCGCATGACGAGCGAAGAGACGTCGCGGTTAGTTCTTCTTCGGCTCGTCGGGCTTGTCGAGGCGCTCGATCTTGGCGCCCTGGCGCAGCTTGGCGACGAACTCGGTCTGCGCCTTGCGCATCAGGAAGGCCTCGATCTGGTCCTTCACCTTCTCGAATTCCGGCACCGGCTTGGTGCGCTTGTCCTCGACCTTGATGATGTGCCAGCCGAACTGCGTCTTCACCGGATTGGAGAGCTGGCCCGGATACATCTTGAAGGCGACCTCGGAGAATTCCGGCACCATCTGCTCTTTGGTGAAATAGCCGAGGTCGCCGCCGTCGGCCGCGCCCGGATCCTTGGACTTTTCCTTGGCGAGGGTGGCGAAATCGGCGCCGCCCTTGAGCGCCTCCAGGATCGCCTTGGCCTCGTCCTCGGTCTCCACCAGGATGTGGCGGGCGTGCACCTCTTCCTGGCCGCCCATGGACTTCACCGCCTCCTCGTAGACCTGGCGCATGGCTTCGTCGGTGAGCGCGCTCTTGGCTTCGTCCTGCAGGCCGTAGCCCATCAGCAGCTTGTTGCGCAGGAACGCGAGCCGCCGCTTGAAGTCCGGGGTGTCGGCGAGCTTCTTCTTCTCGGCCGCCTGGGTGACCAGGATGATGTCGGCCAGATAGGTGATGAGCTGCTCGCGCTTGGCCTCCGGCGACGCCGTCTGCATCTCGGCGCCCACGTCCTCCTCGGCCAGCGTCAGGTCGCTCTGCTTGATGTCGACCCCGTTGACGCGGGCGATCACCGGATCGGACGCCGCGAAGGGGTCGGCGGACGACGAGGAGTCCTTCGAGCAACCGGATGCGATCGGCAGCGCCAGCACGAGCGTTGCGATGGTGGCGAACGCGATCGCGCACCGGGAGGGCGCCGATCGAGGCGGCAAATTGGGGCAAACCATGGGGTGGTCCTAGGGTGGTGCGACCGCCGGCTGCGGAGGCGGCGGACAGTCGCGCAACCGCTCCGCCTTTGCAATAACCGCAATAGGGGCGGATTTTGACGATAACGTGAGCAGGACTAGGCGATTGACAAGGGTCTAACCCCCTCCTATCTCTCGCAAAAGCCCGCCCGCTCCGGCCGCGAGCGGCCGTTTGCATGAAAGTAGCCCGCCAAATCGCGGCAATTTCCGCATACCGCGGCCATGGGGAACGTGCGCACGGCCAGCCACGATGAAGATCGGTTCTGCTGCGGCGTTTCTCCCGATTTGGTAGAGTGCGGCAGTGGCATCTGACAGGACCTGAAGGACTCACCGCATGATCGGCGCCCTTGCCCGCAAGCTTTTCGGCTCGTCGAACGAGCGGCGGATCAAGAGCTATCAGCCGCGGGTGGCGGCGATCAACGCGCTCGAGGGCGAGCTCGAGAAGCTCTCGGACGAGGCGCTGCGGGCGCGCACCGACGACGTTCAAGAAGCGGGTCGCCGAAGGCGACCTCGCTCGACGACGTCCTGGTCGAGGCGTTCGCCACCGTGCGCGAGGCCGGCAAGCGCACGATCGGGCAGCGCCATTTCGACGTGCAGCTGGTCGGCGGCATGATCCTGCACGAGGGCCGCATCTCCGAGATGAAGACCGGCGAAGGCAAGACGCTGGTGGCGACCCTGCCGGTCTACCTCAACGCGCTCGCCGGCCGCGGCGTGCACGTGGTGACGGTCAACGACTACCTGGCCAAGCGCGACGCCGAATGGATGGGGCAGATCTACGGCTTCCTGGGGCTCACGGTCGGCGTGATCGTGCACGGGCTCGACGACGAGCAGCGCAAGAAGGCCTACGACTGCGACGTCACCTACGCCACCAACAACGAGCTCGGCTTCGACTATCTGCGCGACAACATGAAGTACCGGCTGGAGGACATGGTCCAGCGCGGGCACATCTATGCGATCGTCGACGAGGTCGACTCGATCCTGATCGACGAGGCGCGCACGCCGCTGATCATCTCGGGTCCGCTGGACGACCGCTCGGACTTCTACAACACGATCGACACCTTCATCCCGCGGCTGGACAAGCCCGACTACGAGGTCGACGAGAAGCAGCGCGCCGTCACCATGACCGAGCAGGGCATGGAGAAGATGGAGCAGATGCTGCGCGAGGCCGGTCAGCTCAAGTCGGACTCGCTCTACGACGTGGAGAACGTCTCGGTCGTGCACCACGTCAACCAGGCGCTGCGGGCGCACAAGCTGTTCCATCGCGACAAGGACTACATCGTCCGCAACGACGAGGTGGTGATCATCGACGAGTTCACCGGCCGCATGATGCCGGGGCGGCGCTATTCGGAGGGGCTGCACCAGGCCCTGGAGGCGAAGGAGCGCCAGCCGATCCAGCCGGAGAACCAGACGCTCGCGCAGATCACGTTCCAGAACTACTTCCGCATGTACGAGAAGCTCGCCGGCATGACCGGCACGGCGCTGACCGAGGCGGACGAGTTCATCGACATCTACAACCTCGAAGTGGTCGAGGTGCCGACCAACATGCCGATGATCCGCGTCGACGACGACGACGAGGTCTACCGCACGGCGGCCGAGAAATACCGCTCGGTGCTGGCCTTGATCGAGGACTGCAAGACGCGCGGCCAGCCGGTGCTGGTGGGCACCACCTCGATCGAGAAGTCGGAGCAGTTGGCCGAGATGCTGCGCCAGCAGGGCTGGGAGCAGCACGACTTCACCGACCCCAACGCCTTCGCGGCGCTCTATTCGGGCGACGACGGCGCCACCAAGACCAAGGTGTTCGCCATCCTCAATGCCCGCTACCACGAGCAGGAGGCGTTCATCATCTCGCAGGCCGGCGTGCCCGGCGCGATCACGATCGCCACCAACATGGCCGGCCGCGGCACCGACATCCAGCTCGGCGGCAATGCCGACATGCGCATCAAGCAGGAGCTCAAGGACGTCGGCAACGAGACCGGCGAGCACGACCTCAAGGCGGCCGAGATCCGCGAGCAGGTGGGGCGGCTGAAGGAGAAGGCGCTCTCGGCGGGCGGGCTCTTCGTGCTGGGCACCGAGCGGCACGAGAGCCGGCGCATCGACAACCAGCTGCGCGGCCGCTCCGGCCGGCAGGGCGACCCCGGGCATTCGAAGTTCTTCCTGTCGCTGGAAGACGACCTGATGCGCATCTTCGGGACCGACAAGCTCGACGGCATGCTGCAGCGTCTGGGGCTGAAGGAGAACGAGGCGATCGTCCATTCGTGGATCAACAAGGCGCTGGAGAAGGCGCAGAGCAAGGTGGAGGCGCGCAACTTCGACATCCGCAAGAACCTGCTGAAGTTCGACAACGTGATGAGCGACCAGCGCAAGGTGATCTTCGAGCAGCGGCTCGAATGGATGCGCGACGAGGCGGTGCACGAGATCGTCGCCGACATGCGCCACGCCGCGGTCGAGGACCTGGTCACCAAGCACGTCCCGCAAAACGTCTATCCGGAGCAGTGGGACACCAAGGGGCTGCGGGAAGAGCTCAACCGCGTGCTCAGCCTCGACCTGGCGGTCGACGAATGGGCGAAGGAGGAGGGCATCGCCGAGGAGGAGCTGGTCTCCCGGATCGAGCGGCGCGCCGACGAGCACATGGCGGCGAAGGTCGCGCAGTGGGGCGCCGACATCATGCGCTATGTCGAGCGATCGATCCTGCTGCAGACGCTCGACCATCTGTGGCGCGAGCACCTGGTCATGCTCGAGCACCTGCGGCAGGTGATCGGATTGCGCGGCTATGGCCAGCGCGATCCGCTCAACGAGTACAAGGCGGAATCGTTCAACCTGTTCGAGGCGATGAGCACCAATCTGCGCGAAGCGGTGACGTCGCAATTGATGCGGGTCGAGATCAGGTCGGCGCCGCCCGAGACGCCGGCGACGCTGCCCTACATGGAGGCGCACAAGCTCGATCCGACGACCGGCCAGGATGAGCTGGCGATGGCCGATGCGCCGCTGGCCCCGGCCTTCGCGGGCAACGGAAACGGCACCGCTCTCGCCCGCGCGCCCGCGCGCAATCCCACCGACCCCGCGAGCTGGGGCAAGGTCGGCCGCAACGAAAGCTGCCCCTGCGGCTCCGGCAAGAAATACAAGCACTGCCACGGCCGGTTCGCGTAAGCGGACATCGGATACGCGCCGTTCCACGATTCACGCGCGAGCGGAATCGCGCGCGTGCCGTGCCCACGCGGCGACGATACCGGTCGTCGGCGCATTTTGCCCACCCTACAGATCTGTCGTTTGTCTTAGCGCCAGGAGCCGAAGCGGTTCTCGAAGCCGCCCGACGGCACCGTCGGTGCCGCGCCGTTGAGCAGGCTCGAGTTGTTGGCCGGCTTGGCCGGCGGCGCTGCGCTCGCCTCCTGGGTCTCTGGCGCGGGCGGCGGCTTGCTCGGGCGCGCAGCGGCCTTCGGCTCCGCCTGCTGCGTGTCCGATTGCTTGGGACGGATGGCGCCGGCGGCGGCGACCTGCGGCGGCCGGGCCGCGGACTTGGCTTTCGGGGTCTCGGCCGTCGAGCCGCGCAGCTCGGCCGGCTGCTCCGACTTCGATCCGAACAGGTTGCCGAAGAAGCCGCCGATCCCGCCGGAGCCTCCGGTCGGCGCCGCCGAGGCGACCTGGACCGACGAGCGCGGCGCGGCCGCGGGCTTCGATTCGGACGACGCCAAGCTCATGAAGCTTCCGGTCGTGGTCTCCGGGACCGGTTCGCCCGGAGGATTGACGTGGGCCGGAATGGTGCCGACCGCGGTGCGGATGTTCGCGCCCGAACCGCCGTGCGACTTCACGGCCGCCAGGAAGGTCGGGATTCATGCCGCCGTCGGTGCCGGTCCGCACCGGGGCGGCCGGGATGCCGCGGTTGACCAGCTCGGCGACCTGAATCTCTTCGCGGCGCTGCTTCTCCCTGACCGCCGCGACCAGCTCGGCCGGAAGCTTGTAGGCCGGGCAGCGTTCGGCGGCGCTGAACTTGCTCGACAATTCGGCGTCGAACACGTAGCGCTTCTCGCAGACGTCGACCTTCGGCTCGTGCCTGGTGAGCTCGAAATGGTCATAGCCCTGCTTGAGCATTTTCCAGAACGCCATGTGCGGCGAGTTGCGGTGCTTCGCCATGTTGGTGGGCGTCATCCGGAACGGATAGGCCTGGATCTGGAACGATTTCTGGCCGCCGAAGAAGGACTCGCGGGCGAGCGCGTAGATTTCGGCAATCTGCTCGTCGGTCATCGCGTAGCAGCCGCGCGAGGAGCAATCGCCGTGGATCATCAGGAACGCGCCGCTGCGCCCGTTCGCGCGGTCGTAGGCGTTCGGGAAGCCCATATTGATCGCGAGGTAGTAGCTGGAATTCGGATTCATCAGGCCGGGGGTGATGGTGTAGAACCCCTCCGGCGCCTGGCGGTCGCCTTCCTTGACCTTGGGGCCGAGCTCGCCCGACCAGCGGCAGATCGGATAGGTCTTGAGCAGCGCGTAGCTGCCGGACTTGTCTTCCTTCCAGACCTCGAGCTCCGACTCCTGCTTGAAGATCCGCACCAGGATCGGCGATTCCTTCTCCATGTTGCGGCGCTCGATGTCCGCGATCATGCGATCGGAGAGCGGCTGCATGTGGCGGCCCGAGAGCGTAGGGGTGGTGGTTTCGGTGTCGCAGCCGCCAAGCGCAATGGCAGCCGCGATCGCCGCGGACGCCAAAAGCGAGCGGACCAAAGGCCGACGATTCAACGTAAAACTCCCCCGACCGACAGGCTTCCCCAAGCCTTCGCTACCCAATCGTTACCCGGATGGAAAGTCCATCGCAAGTCGCGATGGTGGGCAAAATTGAGCATGCCTATGGTGAACGAAGGGTAAACAAAGTAGCAGCTAGGTGCCCCAAACGTCCCCCACGAGCAAAGGCAGTGGGGACGCTAGATCAAGACTTGGGTAAGATCAGGGCAGGCTCCGCAAAAGCCACAGGTTGAGATTCTTTTGGAAAACAAACGCTTATCAACCGGGCGCCGCCGGACCGCGGGCCCAGCCTCCCCCAGCCGTCATCCGATCGTCCGCCCGATCGCCAGAAACTTCTCGCGCCGCTGCCGGCGCACGGCCTCGCGGTCGAGCCCGGACAGTTGGCCGAACGCGTTGGCGACCGCCTCGCCGGTTGCGGCGATCGCCGTTGCCGGGTCGCGGTGGGCGCCGCCCGGCGGCTCGGTGATGATCTGGTCGATGACGCCGAACCGAATCATGTCCTGGGCGGTGATCTTCATGCCGGTCGCGGCCTCCTGCGCCTTGGCGGTGTCGCGCCACAGGATCGACGCCGCGCCCTCCGGCGAGATCACGCTGTAGATGGCGTGCTCGAGCATCAGCACGCGGCTGGCGGTGGCGATCGCGATCGCCCCGCCCGAGCCGCCTTCGCCGACGATCACCGCGACATTGGGGACGCCGAGCGCCAGGCAGGCCTCGGTCGAGCGCGCGATCGCCTCCGCCTGACCGCGCTCCTCGGCCCCGATCCCCGGATAGGCGCCGGCGGTGTCGACCAGCGACAGCACCGGAATGCCGAATCGGTCGGCCATCTCCATCAGCCGTTCCGCCTTGCGGTAGCCCTCGGGCTTCGCCATGCCGAAATTGTGCTTGAGGCGGCCCTCGGTCGAGGAGCCCTTCTCGTGGCCGATGACGCAGATGCTCTCGCCGCGAAAGCGGCCGAAGCCGCCCACGATCGCGTCGTCGTCGCCGAACTTGCGGTCGCCGGCGAGCGGCACGAAGTCGGCGATGAAGCCGTTGATGTAGTCGAGCGAATGCGGCCGGTCGGGGTGGCGGGCGACCTGGGTCTTCTGCCAGGGGGTGAGCTCGGCGTAGAGGTCCTTCAGCGCCTGCGCGGCCTTGCCCTCGAGCCGGGAAATCTCCTCGCCGATCGCCGCCGCGCTGTCGCTGGCCTCGAGCGCGCGCAGTTCCTCGACCTTGGCCTCGAGCTCGGCCACCGGCTTTTCGAAATCGAGATAACTGCGCATCGAGCCGCTCTTACGCCGCGGTTACTAGTTTGGGTGCCCCGCTCGCGCGGGACCGACAATGCGTGGTGAACCGGACGAGGCGACCAATATCAAACATCCGGACGCTTGTAGCCCGTGTTCGGGCCGCCTTTCTGCGATTGGAGATAGGAATCGACGTCGCCGGTCGGGTCCATGGCGCTCTTCATGCGCGCGCCCACCAGCATATCCAATTGGATCGCCTGCGACAGCGACAGATCCCGGTCCATCTGCACGGCGATCTTGGCATGCTCGAGCGTCGCCAGATGGCGCGAGGCGATCTCGCGCGCGATGGCGGTGACCGTGCCCTCGAGCTCGGCGGCGGGCAACGCCTGTGACACGATGCCGAGACGGTCGGCTTCGATGCCGCTGAGGTTGCGCCCGAGCAGCTGGATCAGCGCGACCTTCTTGATCGGGATGCCGCCGTGAATGAGCGTCGAGGTGACGAGCTGGCCGAAGCTGCCGCGCAGGACTTCGGGCATGCCGAGCTGCGCGTCCTCGGCGGCGAACACCAGATCGTGGCAATTCATGATGCCGAGCGCTCCGCCCAGGCAATAGCCGTGCACCTGCGCGATCATCACGCGCGGAAAGACGCGGATCGCCTCCGCGAGCCTTATGGTGGCGGTCGGCCGATCCCAATCGAGCAGCGGACCCGAGCTGACCGCCTTGAGGAAATGCAGGTCGAGCCCGGCGCTGAAGCACGGCCCGGCGCCCTTGGTGATGACCGCCTTGAGCTCGCGATCGGCGCGCACGATCTCGAGCGCCTCGAACAAGGCCGCGACCAGCGGCTCGTTCCAGGCGTTGCGCTTCTCCGGCCGATTGAGCACGACGCGCGCGACACCGGCGTCCGCGAGCCGCTCGAGGACGAGCTCCGGCCACTCCTTGAGCCGCCGCCAGGTGTCGGACATCGGGGTGCTCCACGCTGACCGTGGCGCGTTATGGCACGGAGCGCGGAATAGGTGGCTAGCTGGCGCCGCTACTGCATCCCGTAGCGCGCGTATTCCTCGGCGATGTCGGCCTGGATCGCTTTCGCGGCTGCGATGTCCTCGGCGCCGCCGGCGTCCTCGTTCTTCAATTTCGCCACGCCGCGCCCGTAGAGCGCCGAGGCGAGCTTCGGATTGAGCCGTAGCGCCGCGTCGTAGTCGGAGACGGCGGCGTCGAACTGGGTCATCTTGAGGAAGACGAAGCCGCGGCTGTCGAGCGTTGCGGCATTGCTCGGCATCAGGCGGAGCGCCTCGTTGCAGTCGGCCAGCGCCTTCTGCAGGATGCCGACGACCGCGCGCGCCCAGCACCGGTTGTCGAAGGCGGCCGCGAAGTCGCCCTTGAGCCGGAGCGCCTGATTGTAGTCGTCGATCGCCTGGGCGTACTGGCTCTTGCCGAGATACGCGTTGCCCCGGTTGAAATAGGCCTGGGCGAAGCCCGCCGCCAGCTTGATCGCCTGCTCGTAATCCTGGATGGCGCGATCGAAGTCACCCTTGTGGTCGTAGGCGACGCCGCGGTTGTTGAACGCGGAAGCGAATTTCGGATTGACCTTGATCGCCTGGCTGTAGTCCTGGATGGCGCGGTCGGTGTCATCCTTGCTGCGGTACGCCATGCCGCGACTGTTGAAGGCCTCGGCGAGCTTCTCGCCCTTGTCGCGGCCGCCCCTGATCACGGCCGAGCAGCCGGTGATGCGCTGATCGGGGGTCGCCGCGTCCTCGCCCTCGCACCAGCGGCGATCCTGCGCGGTCTGCGCGAGCGCCGGCGTGCCGACGCACAGCACGCCCACGACGCCCACCAGCAAAATCACGGGTCCCAGACGCATGGCCTTGTCCGAACGCATGGTTGGAGCGGCTTGTATTCCGGTGAATTTCGCCGAAAACGGCCCGCCTATGGTCCACAAGGGTGAGGCCAAATCATGTCGAGGGGTATGTCAGTCCTCCCCCAGCGGATGCAGGTCGCGGACCAGGCTCTTGAGGCGCTCCTCCAGCACGTGGGTGTAGATTTGGGTGGTCGAGATATCGGCGTGGCCGAGCAGCGTCTGCACCACCCGCAGGTCGGCGCCGTTATGGAGCAGGTGGCTCGCGAAGGCGTGCCGCAGCACGTGCGGGCTGACCTGATCGGATCGCAGCCCGGCCGCCGCCGCCAGCGTCTTGAGGTCGCGGGCGAAATGCTGGCGGGTGAGATGGCCGCTCTCGCCGAAGGACGGGAACAGCCATTTCGACTTCTGGCCGCGGCCGGCCTCCGACAGGAGGGCGAGATATTCGCGCATGGCGGCCTTCGCGGCCTCGTTGAGCGGCACCAGCCGCTCCTTGCCGCCCTTGCCGCGCACGGTGAGCATGCGCGCATTGCGCTCGGCCGCCGACACCGGCAGCGCGACCAGCTCGGAGACGCGCAGCCCGGTCGCGTAGAGCACCTCGAGCAGGCAGGCGAGCCGCGCCGCCCGCAGCCGCTCGAGTTGCTCGGTCTCGGCGATGCCGGTGCGCGCCTGCTCCAACAGGCGGTCCACGTCCGCGATGCTGAGGACCTTCGGGATGGTGCGGCCGCGCCGCGGCCCTTCGATGATGGCGGACGGGTCGTCCTTGCGCCGGCCCTCCGCGTAGAGGAAGCGATAGAGCTGGCGGACCGCCGACAGCCGCCGCGCGACCGAGGCCGCCGCAAAGCCGCGCTTGGCCAGCGTGCCGAGATAGCCACGGATGTCCTCGGTCCGCGCATCGGCGATGCTGCGCCGCGCGGCCCCGACGTGCTCGGAGAAATCGGCGAGGTCGCGCGTATAGGCGGCGAGCGTGTTGCGGCTCGCTCCGCGCTCGGCCGAGAGCATGTCGAGGAACAGCTCGATCAGCCCCGCATCGGAATTTTTGGCCTGGCGCGCCACGGCGCAACGGCACTCCTCTGAAAGAGTGCGCTTATTGCTGCTTGGCGAACTTGTCGGGCGGGATCGAAACCGTGATTTCACGTGGTTTCGGATCGAACCAGGTCGCCAGCATGAACATGGCGCCATAGGTCAAGCCGCCCAGCACCCCGATCAGCGTGAGAAAACGAAACAGGCTCGGCATCGCAACCCCTCAGCTCGGCCGCTCTGTCGCACGAAAGAGTGGAAAAACTACGACACGGCGGTAGCCGGCCTGACAAATGCTCCCACCCGGTCCCGGCGGTCCCCAGGCCCGACACCAGCATGGTTAATGGCGCCGGGAGCGCCCGTCTTGTGCTACCTATGCTTGACTGCAAATCCATGTGCTGGAACACAAACCGCTGACCGGCGGGCCGGCGATCGCCGCCGCAAGCAGAAGGGCGCCATGGCGGGGAGCGCGACATACGAGGTTGCCGACGCCGCCAGCTCCGAGCCGGCGCTGGTGGCGGCGCTCGGGCAGCGCTCGGCCGTGCTGGTCGGGATGATGGGCGCCGGCAAGTCGTCGATCGGCCGGCGGGTGGCGCTGCGGCTCGGCATCCCCTTCGTCGACGCCGACGCGGAGATCGAAAAGGCGGCCGGCATGACCATCCCGGATATCTTCGCCATGCACGGGGAGCCCGACTTCCGCGCCGGCGAAGCGCGCGTGATCGCCCGCCTGCTCGACAGCGGGCCGCAGGTGCTGGCGACCGGCGGCGGCGCCTTCATGAACGCCGACACCCGCGCGGTGATCGGCGCCAAGGGCGTCTCGATCTGGCTCAAGGCCGAATTCGACGTGCTGATGCGCCGCATCAAGCGCCGCCACGACCGCCCGCTGCTCAAGACCGACGATCCGGGCGCGACGCTGCGGGCGCTGATGGACGAGCGCTATCCGGTCTACGCGCTGGCCGACGTGACCGTGCAGTCGCGCGAGGTGCCGCACGAGAAGATCGTCGACGAGATCGTGGGCGGGCTGGCCGCCCATTTGGGTCTCCCATGCCGGGCGCCGGGCCCCTCGGTGGAAGGAGACTGCGCGTCATGACCGCACCCTTGCGCACCGGCGATCCGATCGTGGTCGATGTCGCGCTCGGCGAGCGCAGCTACCAGATCGTCATCGGTCGCGGCCTCATCGCCTCGTTGGGCCGCCGGATCGCCGCGCTGCGTCCGGGCGCCAAGGCGGCGGTGGTCAGCGACGAGACGGTGGCGAAGCTGCATCTCGCGGCGAGCGCTTGCCGCGCTGCAGGACGCAAAGCTGCAGGCGTCGAGCGTCGTGGTGGCGCCGGGTGAAAGCTCGAAGAGCTTCCCGGTGCTCGAGCGGGTGTGCGAGGCGCTGATCGCCGCCCGCATCGAGCGCGGCGATCTCGTGGTCGCGCTCGGCGGTGGCGTCATCGGCGATCTCGCGGGCTTCGCCGCCGCCGTGGTGCGCCGCGGCCTCGATTACGTGCAGGTGCCGACCACGCTGCTGGCCCAGGTCAATTCGTCGGTCGGCGGCAAGACCGCGATCGATTCCAGTCACGGCAAGAACCTGGTCGGCGCGTTCCATCAGCCGATCCTGGTGGTCGCCGATACCGCGTTGCTCGATACGCTTTCGGCGCGCGAGTTCCGCGCCGGCTACGCCGAGGTCGCCAAGTACGGCCTGATCAACGACGCCGGCTTCTTCGCCTGGCTCGAGGCCAACTGGCAGGAGATCTTTTCCGGCGGCTCGGCGCGCGAGCACGCGATCGCGACCAGCTGCCGCTCGAAGGCCGCGACCGTGGCGCGCGACGAGCGCGAGACCGGCGAGCGCGCGCTGCTCAATCTCGGTCACACGTTCGGCCACGCGTTCGAAGCCGCGGCCGGGTTCTCCGACCGGCTGCTGCACGGCGAAGCGATCGCGCTCGGAATGGCGCTGGCGTTCGAGTTCTCGGCGCGCCGGGGGCTGCTGCCGTCGAGCGACGTCGATCGCGTCAAGCGACACCTGGCGGCGATCGGCCTGCCGACGCAAGTCTCAGGCCTTCCCGGCGGCGCGCCGAGCGTCGATCGCCTGATGGAGCTGATTGCCCAGGACAAGAAGGTCAAACGCGGTGCGCTGACCTTCATCCTCACGCGCGGAATCGGCGGCGCCTTCATCGCGCCCGACGTCGACGCCGCCGAGGTCCGTGCTTTTCTGGTCGAGAAGCTCGCTGAGCGATGAACATCGACGACTGGCTCGCACTCGCCGTCATCGTCCTCTGCCTCGCGCTTTCATTCTTTTTCTCGGGCAGCGAGACGGCGCTCACGGCGTTTTCGCGCGCGCGCATGCTGCGCATGGAGAAGACCGGAAATCGCCGCGCCGCGCTGGTCAACCGCCTGCTGGAGACGCGCGAGCGGATGATCGGCGCGATCCTCACCGGCAACAACGTCGCCAATATCACGGCGGCCGCGCTCGCCACCGGGCTCCTGCTGGCGTGGTTCGGCGACGTCGGGGTGCTGTACGCGACCGCCGTCATGACGGTGGTGGTCGTGGTCTTCACCGAGGTGCTGCCCAAGACGGTGGCGATCAACGCGCCCGACCGCGTTGCGCTGCTGGTGGCACGCCCGATCTCATGGGTGGTGCGGCTGCTGGGGCCGATACTCCTGGGCATCGAGGCGGTGGTGCGCTGGATTCTCCGTCTGTTCGGCTTCCGGGTCGGCACCGACCAGGCCTTCATGTCCGCGCACGAGGAATTGCGCGGGGCCGTCGATCTGCTTCATCACGAAGGCAGCGTCGAGAAGCACGACCGCGACATGCTCGGCGGGCTGCTCGACCTGCGCGATCTCGTCGTCTCCGACGTGATGATCCACCGCACCGAGATGATCACGGTCTGTGCCGACGATCCGCCCGAGGAGGTGATCAGGGCCGTGCTCGCCGAGCCGGTCACGCGCATCCCGCTGTGGAGCGGAACGACCGAGAACATCATCGGCGTCCTGCACGCCAAGGACCTGCTGCGCGCGATCCAGCGCGGCAACGGCGAATGGTCGAAGATCGACGTGAAGGCGATCGCGCGGCCGCCCTGGTTCGTACCCGACATCCGGCCGCTGTCCGAGCAGCTCAAGGCCTTCCGCCGGCGCAAGACGCCGTTCGCCATGGTGGTCGACGAGTACGGCGAGGTCATGGGGGTGGTCACGCTCGAGGATATCCTCGAGGAGATCGTCGGCGACATCACCGACGAGCACGACGTCGTCGTGCCGGGCGTGCGCCCGCAGCCGGACGGCTCGGTCAATGTCGACGGCGGGGTGCCGATCCGCGACCTCAATCGCGCCATGGACTGGTCGCTGCCCGACGACGAGGCGACCACGATCGCCGGCCTCGTCATCCACGAGTCGCGCTCGATCCCGGAGCCCGGCCAGAGCTTCACCTTCCACGGCTTCCGCTTCCGCGTGCTGCGCCGTCATCGCAACCGCATCACTGCGTTGCGCATCACGCCGCTGGTGCGCCAGCCGATGGCCAGATGGGCGTAGGCGAACCGGTTTCCCCTTCGCCGGAAAACGCTATAGGCTTTTGCGACGATGTCATCGCGGGACGTCACCGCAACGCACGCTCGCAAGGCGAGGGAGTGAGGAAGCGTTATGTCGAAGAGCTACGAAACCGTGAAGGTCGAGAACGAGAACGGCATCGCCTGGGTCACCCTCAACCGCCCCGACAAGCGCAATGCGATGAGCCCGCAGCTTCACTTCGAGATGTGCGACGTCCTCGACTCGCTCGAGCACGACCCGCAGGCGAAAGTTCTGGTGCTCACCGGCGCCGGCGATGCCTGGTGCGCCGGCCAGGATCTCAAGCTGTTCTTCCGCGATCTCGACAACAAGCCGTTCGAGCGCACGCGCGCGGGCGCGGCGAGCCATTACTGGCGCTGGCAGAAGCTCTACACCTATGCCAAGCCGACCATCGCCATGGTCAACGGCTTCTGCTTCGGCGGCGGGTTCACGCAGCTGATCGCCTGCGACTTCGCGATCGCCGCCGAGGACGCGCAATTCGGGCTGTCCGAGGTGAACTGGGGGATCCTGCCCGGCGGCTTCGTCAGCAAGGCGCTGGTCGAGGCGCTGGGGATGCGCGACGCCGTGTGGTTCGCGGTGACCGGCGAGACCTTCGATGCCCGCGTCGCCGAGCGCGCCCGGCTGATCAATCGCGCGGTGCCGCGCGAGAAGTTGCGCGCCGAGACGGTGGCGCTGGCCGAGCGCCTGATGAAGCTCAACCCGCAGGCCATCCGGGCGACCAAGCAGGCGGTCAAGAACGTCCGCAACATGGGCGACGATGCCGCCCTCGATTATCTCGCGGCGAAGTCGATCGAGCTGCGCTTCCTCGACCGCGAAGGCGGCCGCGAGCAGGGCATGAAGCAGTTCCTCGACGAGAAGACCTATCGGCCCGGGCTCAACCCCTACGATCGGCCGGTGGACAAGGCGTCGTAACGGATCGCGGGGCTACCCATGAGAAACGTCATTGGCGCGTTGGCGCTTGCGGTGCTTCCTGTTCTCGCATTCGCGGCCGATACGCCCGACTGGGCCTATCCGGTCACGCCCAAGCCCGAGCCCAAGGACAATGTCGTTCTCAAACAGGTGCCGGGCAGCACCAAACAGTACACGCAGGCGCAGATCGACGACGGCTTCAACCCGCCGGACTGGTTCCCGGACGAGCATCCGCCGATGCCGCCGATCGTGGCGCATGGCAGCCGGCCAAAGGTGCGCGCCTGCGCGCTCTGCCATCTCCCGACCGGAGATGGCCATCCCGAAATCCTCGAGCCTCGCCGGTCTGCCGGTCGCGTACCTCATGCGGCAGATGGCGGAGTTCAAGAACGGCGGCAGGAAGGGCGGCCGAGCCCCGGTGATGATCGACATCGCGCAGGCGATGTCGGACGCCGACGTGCGGGCTGCGAGCGAATACTATGCGGCGCTCAAGCCGGGCGTCTGGACCAAGGTGATCGAGACCGACACGGTGCCGAAGAGCTATGTCGGCCAGGGCGCCATGCGGTTTGCGGTGGCGGGCGGCGGCACCGAGCCGCTCGGCAATCGCATCATCGTGCTGCCGCAGGACGAGATGCGGGCGCATAGCCGCGACCCGCATTCGGGTTTCATCGACTACGTGCCGGTCGGCAGCATCGCGAAGGGCGAGGCGCTGGTCACGACCGGCGGCGCCGGCAAGACGATCCCCTGCGCGATCTGTCATGGACAAGATCTCAAGGGCCTCGGCGAATTGCCGAGCATCGCCGGCCGTCCGCCCACCTATGTGGTGCGCCAGCTCAACGACATGAAGACCGGCGCGCGCTCGGGCGCCGCCATGGCGCTGATGAAAGCGGTCGTCGACAAGCTGACCATGGACGACATGGTGGCGATCGCCGCGTATCTGGGCTCGCGCGACCCATAACGACAAGCGCCCGGCAGGCCGCGACAGACGGTCAGACCGGAGCAGGGAGGAAGTCGCAATGCTCGTCAAAGCCCGCCGGTGGCTGGTCGTCTCGGCGTGCGCCGCTCGTGCTGACCGCGTCGGCCGCCGCCGCGCAGGATTTCCCTGCGAAACCCGTGAAGGTGATCGTTCCGTTCCCGCCCGGCGGACCCACCGATGTGCTCGCCCGCGCGCTGGGCGAGGCGTTCCGCGAGCGCACCGGGCAGAGCTTCGTGGTCGACAACAAGCCCGGCGGCGGCACCGCCATCGGCGCCACCGCCTGCAAGAATGCCGATCCCGGACGGCTACACGTTCTGCCTGCTCACCGCCAGCACGGTCTCGCTCAATCCGTTCCTCTACGCCAACCTGAGCTACGATCCGCGCAAGGATTTCGAGCCGCTCAGCAACGTGGTGTTCACCCATCAGGTGATGATCCTGCACAAGTCGATACCGGCGAGCACGCTGCGCGAGCTCATCGCCTACGCGAAGGAGAATCCCACCAAGCTGAATTTCGGCTCGTTCGGCATCGGCGGCGATTCGCACCTGGTGTTCGAGTGGCTCAAGATCAAGGCCGGCGCGCCGATGACCCACGTGCCCTATGGCGGCGCCGCGCCCGCGCTGCTGGCGTTCGAGCGCGGCGACGCGCACCTGCTTTATCCGGTGGCCTCGCCGGCGGTGCTCGAGCGCATCAAATCGGGATTGGCCAAGCCGATTGCGGTGCCCGAGGGTCAGCGCGTGGCCGCGCTCGCCGGCGTGCCGTCGTTCAAGGAGACCGGGCTGCCGCCCTACGACGCCAAGACCTGGTTCGGTGCGTTCGCGCCGGCCGGCACGCCGCGCGGCCGCGTCGAGGAGCTGAGCCGCCATCTGGCGGCGGTGATCAGGTCGCAGACCTTCCACGACCGCTTCATCAAGCTCGGCGGCTATGATCCCGTCGGCAATACGCCGGATGAATTCCGCGCCTTCCTGGCGGCGGATCGCGCGCGCGGCGAGGAGCTGGTGAAGCTCTCGGGCGTCAAGATCGAGCAGTGATCGGTCGCGGGAGGTGAGATTGAAGGAGCGTTCGCGATGACCGGATACCGGACTGTGGCCTTTATCGCTTTCGCCGTCGTGTCGATCCTGATCGCGGGCGGCCCCGCGCGCGCTGCCGACAAGTTGAAGCTGGCGGTGGGGCAGTGCGGCAATTGGGATTCCTCGCCGGTCGAGCTCGGCATCCGCAGCGGCGCCTATGCCAGGCATGGCATCGAGGTCGAGGCGCTGTGCACGCAAGGCACCGGCGAGACCCAGCAGGCGGTGATCGCCGGCAGCGCCGATATCGGGATCGGCATCGGGACGCTCGGCGCGCTCGGCGCCTTCGCCAAGGGCGCGCCCATCCGCATCGTCTCGGGCAGCGCCACCGGCAACGCCGACTTCTGGATCGTGAAGGCGAACTCGTCCCTCAAGACCATCAAGGACGCGACCAGCGCCCACACCATCGCGTATTCGACCAACGGCTCGTCGACCCACAGCGTCGTGCTCGGCTTGATCAGGGAGCTGGGCTTGCAGGCCAAGCCGACCGCGACCGGCGGCCCGGCCGCCACCATCACGCTCCTGATGTCGGGACAGGTGGACATCGGCTGGACCTCGCCGCCGCTCGGCTTCGATCTGCTCGATGACGGCAAGATCCGCATCTTTGCGCGCGCCAACGACGTTCCGAGCCTGCGCGGGCAGACGGTGCGGGTGAACGTCGCCAACGCCGACAGCCTCAAGGCGCGCCGCGACGTGCACGTGCGCTTCATGAAGGCGTTCGGCGAAACCATCGACTGGATGTATGCCGATCCCAAGGCGCTCGACATGTATGCCGACTACCGCAAGACCTCGCTGCGCAACGCGACGCGGATGCGCGACGAGTTCTTCGCCAAGGCGGCGCTCGATCCCGATACGGTCAAGGGCATGGAGGCGCTCATGGTCGAGGCGGTGAATTTCAAGTATCTGCAGAAGCCGCTCACGGCGGCGGAGCTGCGTGAGCTCGTGCAGGTTCCGCTGCGGTAATCGCCATGACAGGGCGGGGAAGGCGATGGTCATGAGATCATGGGCATGGGCTTGGGCTTGCACGCGAGCACTGGCGTTCGGCGTCGTGCTCGCGGTCGGCGTCGGTTCGAGCGCACTCGCGCAAACCTATCCCAACCGGCCGATCCGCATGATCGCGCCGTTCCCGGCGGGCGGCTTGGTCGACGTGCTCGCGCGCGCGGTGGGCGAGGAGCTCGCGAAGGCGCTCGGCCAGCCGGTCATCGTCGAGAATCGGCCGGGCGCGGGCGGCAATATCGGCGCCGACGTGGTCGCCAAGGCGGAGCCGGACGGCTACACGCTGCTGATGACGTCGCCCGGCATCCAGAGCATCAATGAATTTCTCTATCGGACGATGCCGTTCGACCCCGGCAAGGCATTCACGCCGATCTCGCTCGTCGCCGACATGTCGATGCTCGTGGTGGTGCATCCCAAGGTCGGCGTGAAGACGCTGAGCGAGCTGATCGAATACGCGCGCGCCAATCCCGGAAAGCTCAATTTCGGATCGGCCGGCGTCGGAACCACCGGTCACCTCGGACAAGCGCTGTTGACGCACGTGGCCAAGATCAAGGTGACGCACGTGCCTTATCGCGGGGCGGCACCATCGGTGATCGACCTGATCGCCGGCCAGATCGACGGGGTGGTCGATAACCCGCCGACCGTCATATCGCACATCAGGGCCGGCACCATCATTCCGCTCGCCGTGGCGGCGAAGCAGCGTCTCGCACTGCTGCCCAACGTTCCAGCCGCCGCCGAGGCCGGGCTGCCCGGCTGGGAGGCGTCCTCATGGTTCGGCGTGGTCGCGCCGGCCGGCACGCCGCCGGAGATCATCAAACGTCTGCATGCGGAGATCGCGAAGGCCGTGCGCCTGCCCTCCATGCAGCGCTTCACGTCCGAATCCGGCGCCCGCATGGTCGGCAACAGCCCCGACGAGTTCGCCAAGCTCATCGTCGATGAGCGGAAGAAGTGGGGCGAGATCGTGAAAGCGGCCAACATCTCGGCCGAGTAGGCGAAGGGGCGCGTCGCCGCTCGGCAGTTGGCTCAACGAGGCGAACCATCGGCATATTGCCGTGCACGCAAGCGCTTCAGCCCGTGGCGCCCAGCGCGTGACCTCGGCGGACACGAAGCGTTTCGAAATCCGCCGGTGTGACGATCACGCGCCGCCTTCGCCGGGCGCCGAGGCATGGATGGCGAGCGCATGGACGCCGGCCGCGAGCTCACCGGAAAGTGTCTCGTTGACCATGCGGTGGCGCTCGAGCCGGCTCTTTCCGCGGAAGGCGTCCGACACGATATGAACGCGGAAATGGGTTTCCCCGCCCGGCCGATGCCCGGCATGCCCCGCGTGCTGGTGGGATTCATCGACCACGTCGAGGCTTTGCGGGGCGAAAGCCTTGGTCAACTTTTCGGTGATCTGATCGCGGGTTGCCATGGCGGTCCGCATAGCGGCAGCCGCGGGTCTCGGTCAATGCCACAGTACGGCCGGAAAATGCCTAATCGCACTTGTCAAGACTTGAAGGTGTCATCCCGGCGCGCTCATACTGATCGGTCATGAAATACAACTCGCCCCTGTACGACCGCATCAAGGTCAAGCCGGACAAGGACCGGCGGCTGCGCGCCGACTGCCCGGGCTGCGAATGGCCGAGCTGTGCCGCGCCCGCCACCCATCGCGCCCCGAAGGGCCGGCTGCGCGAGCGGGAATATTGGCGGTTCTGCCTCGAGCACGTGCGCGAATACAATCATTCGTACAATTTCTTCGCCGGCATGAGCACCGAGGACATCGCCCGCTATCAGAAGGACGCGATCACCGGGCATCGCCCGACCTGGAAGATGGGGATGACCGGCGGGGGCGGTTCGGCCAAGCCCGATCCGGCCGAGTTCTTCGGCGGCGGCGCGGACGATCCGCTCGGCCTGTTCCACGAGTTCGGCGGGCGCGCCACCGGCGAGCGGCCGCGCCCCGAGAACCGCATGATCCGCAATGCCGAGCGCAAGGCCTTCGGCGTGCTCGGGCTCGATGCCGACGCCACCGCGCAGGACGTCAAGACGCGGTTCAAGGCCCTGGTGAAGCGCCACCACCCGGACGCCAACGGCGGCGATCGCTCGTCCGAGGACAAGCTGCGCGAGATCATCCAGGCCTATCACTATTTGAAGTCGGTCGGTTTCAGCTGACCCGCGGGCACCAGGATCATCCCGGCGGCGACGATTTCCAACCCCATGCAGAGCGCGAGCGCGGCGGTGTAGCTGCCGGTCAGGTCGCGGACGAGGCCGAGCAGGCCGGGTCCGAACGCGTAGGTGAACTGGCCGATCGCGGTCGACAATCCAACCAGCATGCCGAACGATGCCGCCTCGAACTCGCGCTGAATGACCAGCGCGGGCAGCGAGATCAGGTTGCCGGCCGATAAGCCGAACACCGCGCAGGCGACAAAAAGCCAAGCCACGTCGGTCGTCTGCGTCATCGCAAGCAGCGCGCCGGCCTGGCTCAGCAGCGAGAGCGCGGTCAAGCGGCGGAGATCGATCCGCAGCGCGAACGCGCCGAGCGCGACCCGTCCGGCAACCGCCGCGACGGTCAGGACCGCGACCGCCAGCCCGGCCCGGGTCCGACCGAGCGCCGGCTCCAGCAAGGCGATCTGGTGCACGAGGAAACCGACTTGCGCCATCAGCGCCAGCGCAAACGGTCCTGCCACGCTCCAGAACGCGAAGCTGCGCAACGCGGCTGGTCGCGTCCAGCGGGCCGCCGCGGGAGCAGAACCGGCGCCCGATGTCGCCATGGCTCGCGCCGGCGGCCGATCGATCCAGACGGCGATCGCCGGCAGGAGAATTGCCGCCGTCACCACGGCGGCGCCCACCATCGCGGTGGCAAAGCCGACTGCCGCAATCGCGATCACCAGCGCCGGCGCCACCAGGATGCCGCCGGAGCTCGCGCCGTTGAGCGCCAGGCTGATCGCAAGTCCGCGCTGGCGATCGAACCACAGGCCCAAGACGTTGCTGATGGAGGCGACGTGCATCGTCGCCGATCCCACCGCCATCAGGAGATAGACGGCGTAGAGCTGCCAAAGCGCGGTGACGAAGGCGAGCAGGGCCACCGAGCCGCAGAGGCAGCAAGCACCGACCAGCACCACCCGCCGCGGTCCCTGACGCGCGATCGCATCGCTGATGAACACCACCAGGGCGGCGGTGAGCAGGTAGTAGGCGGTGGTGGCGCTGGAGATCGACCAGGCCGACCAACCGTAGAGGCGATTGAGCTCCGCCAGGTAGACGCCATGGCTGTAAAGGCCGAACCCCCAGCAGCACATGGCAACCACGAAGCAGGCGGCGACGACGCGCCAGCCGGCGTAGCGCGGCGAGGATTCCTCGATGGCGATCGTCCGAATTGCAGAATCAACCATGTTGCGATTTCACGCTTTCGCGGCGTAAGCCTCGATCTCCAGGTGTGACGGGACGAGCACCTGATCAACGCATGTCTTGCACATTGACTTGCCACATTGACACGCGGATATACTTCGGGAATGATCGAAGTATGAAGGAAGGCCCCGATATCTCGATCGTGGCGGCGCTGATCGGCAATCCGGCCAGCGCCAATATGCTGATGGCGCTGTTGGCCGGACCGGCGCTCACCGCGACCGAGCTCGCCCAGGAATCCGGCCTGAGCCTTTCGACCGCGAGCGGCCATCTGGCCAAGCTCGAGAAGGCCGGCCTGGTCGCGATCGCGCGCCAAGGACGGCACCGCTATTTCCGCCTCGCCGATCGCGATGTGGCGGCAGCGCTCGAAGGACTGATTCCGGTGGCGGCGCGCGCCGGTCACCTGCGCGTCCGCACCGGTCCGCGCGATCCTGAATTGCGCCGGGCGCGGTCCTGCTACGATCACCTTGCGGGTCATCTCGCGGTGACGATGCTCGATCGCTTGGTCGAGCGGCGAATGCTGACACGACGCGGCGACATGCTGCGCATGACCGAAGAGGGGCGCCGCTTCTTCGCCCAGGACGGCATCGATCTTGCGGCGATCGAGCACGGACGGCGCGAGCTTTGCCGATGCTGCCTGGATTGGAGCGAGCGTCGCAGTCACCTTGGCGGGGCGCTCGGCGCGGCCGTGTTCGAGCACATCCTGGCGCGGGGTTGGGCGGCGCGCGAGGCGAAGACCCGGATCGTGCGGTTTTCCGCTGTCGGAGAGCGGAAGATGACGGGATGGATTTCCGGCTGACTATGCGTCAAGGGACGCTTCGGCGCTCGGCGGCCGGCGCGTTGCCACGTGCCGATCGTCGAGGCTGAGCAGGAGGGTTCATGATCCGCCCATCGATGACGGTCGCGCAACGCAGGTCGTCCGGAACGGCGATCCTGCTATTGGCCGCCGCGCTTTCTCTCATCGGCGCTGCCGACCGCGGCGTCGCGCAGGACTATCCGAACCGAGCCATCAAGGTGATCATGCCGCTCGGTCCCGGCGGCGTGGGCGATGTGTTCCTGCGCGCGCTCGGGCAGGAGCTGACCAAAGCGCTCGGTCAGCCGGTGATCGTCGAAAATCGCCCCGGCGGCGCCACCATCGTCGGCTCGCAAGCCTGCGCGCAGTCGCAGCCCGACGGCTACACGCTCTGCATGCTGGCGATCGACTCGCTCAGCATCGCGCCGTTCTTCTACAAGAGCATCCCGTTCGATCCCGCGAAAGACTTCGTCCCGATCATGCGGTTCTTCTTCATCGTGGAAGGCTTCATGGTCCACCCGTCGCTGAACGTGAGCACGGTCGCGGAGCTGATCGCGCTGTCGAAGGCGAAGCCCGGGACCTTGAGCTACGCGACCCAGGCCAATGCGCTCACCTTGTTCATGGAAGGATTCAAGAAGGACACCGGCGCCGACCTGCAACGGGTCCCGTTCCAGAGCGGAGGCGAGGCCACCAATGCGGTTCTCGGCGGTCATGTTCCGGTGGGATATTTCGGGATCGGCAACCTGCTTCCCAACGTGCGCGAGGGGCGCGTCAAGCTGATCGCGGTCGACAGCAAGGAGCGTACTCCGCTTTATCCGAGCGCGCCGACGCTTGCGGAAGCGGGCTATACGGGCATTCCGATCAGGCCCTGGTGGGGATTGTTCGCGCCGGCCGGTACGCCGAAAGCGGTTCTCGATCGCATTGCCGGCGAAGCCATGCGGATCCTGCGCGATCCGGCCTTCATCGAGCGGCATCTCGTTTCGGTCGGGCTCGAGCCGGCATTCGTGACCGGCGAGGAGTTCGCGCGCTTCCTCAAGGACGACCGGGCGCTCGCCGAACGCCTGGTGCGGGAGTCCGGTTTCAAGCAGCCGTAATCACGCTCACATCGGCGCCTTGCGCGATGTGGCCCGGGCGCCTAGCTGACCATCGAAAATCGCATGCCGGTCCGGCCTTTCAGGTTGGGCGGACAAGGAATTACGCCTGTTCGCCGCGCTGGCCCGCCGGCGAACTCGCTCGAGCCGTGGGGTTGCCGCCCGGATGATCTTTAGCTACTTGAAAAAGCAAGATTTTCGACTGGCGCCGGGGCCGGTTTCGCGGCGCGCCGTCTTTTGCTAAGGTCTCCGACGAATCCGGACCGCTTCGCTCGACTGACTCGGGTCTCGCGTTTCGAGGCCACGGAGGATCAATGACTGCCGCGACGCAAGAAATCACTGGCCTGCCGGATATGAAGGTGTCGATCCGCCAAGTGTTCGGCTTCGACAGCGACATGGAGGTGCCGGCCTACTCCGAGCCCGACGAGCACGTGCCGGACATCGATTCGGACTACCGCTTCGACAAGCCGACCACGCTTGCGATCCTCGCGGGTTTTGCCAGGAACCGGCGCGTCATCGTCACCGGCTACCACGGCACCGGCAAGTCGACCCATATCGAGCAGGTCGCCGCCCGGATCAACTGGCCGTGCGTGCGCGTCAACCTCGACAGCCACATCAGCCGTATCGACCTGATCGGCAAGGACGCCATCGTGATCCGCGACGGCGTGCAGGTGACCGAGTTCCGCGACGGCATCCTGCCGTGGGCCTACCAGCACAACGTCGCGCTCTGCTTCGACGAGTACGACGCCGGCCGGCCCGACGTGATGTTCGTGATCCAGCGCGTGCTGGAATCGTCCGGCCGCCTCACGCTGCTCGACCAGAGCCGCGTGATCAGGCCGCATCCGGCCTTCCGCCTGTTCGCCACCGCCAACACGGTCGGGCCTCGGCGATACCTCGGGGCTCTATCACGGCACCCAGCAGATCAACCAGGCGCAGATGGATCGCTGGTCGATCGTCACCACGCTCAACTATCTGCCGCACGACAACGAGGTCGAGATCGTGCTCGCCAAGGCGAAGCACTACCGCACCGACGCCGGCCGCGACATCGTCAACAAGATGGTGCGCGTCGCCGACCTCACCCGCAACGCCTTCATGAACGGCGATCTCTCGACCGTGATGAGCCCGCGCACGGTGATCACCTGGGCGGAGAACGCCGATATCTTCAAGGATATCGGCTTCGCCTTCCGGCTCACCTTCCTGAACAAGTGCGACGAGCTCGAGCGCCCGATCGTCGCCGAGTTCTATCAACGCTGCTTCGGGGTGGAGTTGCCGGAAAGCTCGGTGAACGTGGCGCTGAGCTGAGGAGCGGCGGCATCGCCATTCCCATGTCCTCCAACCTCAAAGGCAAGAGCTCCGGCAAGGAAAGCCCGACCGAGCCGTTCAAGCGCGCGGTGACCGGATGCCTGCGCGCGATCGCCAAGAAGCCCGAGCTCGAGGTCTCGTTCGCGGCCGAGCGGCCCGGCATCGTCGGCGGCAAGGCGCGCCTGCCGGAGCCGCCGCGCAAGCTCAGCGGGTCGGACGCCGCCATCGTGCGCGGCCATGCCGACGCCATCGCGCTCAAGCTCGCCTGCCACGATCCGACCGTGCACCGCAAGCTCATTCCCGGCGGGCAGCAGGCGCGCGCCGTGTTCGAGGCGGTCGAGCAGGCGCGGGTCGAGGCGATCGGCGCGCGCCGCATGAGCGGCGTCGCCAAGAATCTCTCGGCCATGCTCGACGATCGTTTCCACCGCGGCAAGTTCGACGAGATCAGCGACCGCGCCGATGCTCCCATCGAGGAAGCGATCGCCATGATGGTGCGCGAGCGGCTCACCGGCCAGTCGCCGCCGCCGGCGGCCAAGAAGCTGGTCGAGCTGTGGCGGCCGCTGATCGAGGACCGCGCCGGCCGCGATCTCGACCGGCTCGAACGGCTGATGGAGCACCAGGCGCGCTTCGGCGACGTCATCCACGATATGCTCGACGCCCTCGACATGGGCGAGGACCGCAGCAACGAGTCGGACGAGGAGGAAGGCGAGGAGGGCGACCAGGACCGCCGCAAGGAGGAATCCGGCGAGGACGGTCAGGGCGCCGAGTCCGAGGACATGCAGACGCGGCTCGACGAGGCCGATTCGTCGAGCCAGGACATGTCCGACTCCACCGCCGAGGCCGCCGAGGCGCTGTCCGCGGAGATGGCCGACGATGCCGAGATGGGCGATTCCGAGGCTCCGGCGGAGCCGCGGCGCCCGCGCCGGCACGGCGTCAACGAGCCGCGCGGCCCCGACTACCGGCCGTTCGTCACCAAGCACGACGAGGTGGTGGCGGCCGAGGAATTGTGCGAGCCCGAGGAGCTCGACCGGCTGCGCGGTTATCTCGACAAGCAGCTCTCGCATCTGCAAGGCGTGGTGGCCCGCCTCGCCAACCGGCTGCAGCGCCGGTTGATGGCGCAGCAGAACCGCGCCTGGGAGTTCGACCTGGAGGAAGGCCTGCTCGATCCGGCGCGGCTCTCGCGCATCATCGTCGACCCGTTGCATCCGTTGTCGTTCAAGCGCGAGAAGGACACCAATTTCCGCGACACCGTGGTGACCCTGCTGCTCGACAATTCAGGCTCCATGCGCGGCCGTCCGATCACGGTGGCGGCCACCTGCGCCGACATTCTGGCGCGCACGCTCGAGCGCTGCGGGGTCAAGGTCGAGATCCTGGGCTTCACCACCCGCGCCTGGAAGGGCGGCCAGTCGCGCGAGGCCTGGCTCGCCGCCGGCAAGCCGGCCAATCCCGGCCGCCTCAACGATCTGCGCCACATCATCTACAAGTCGGCCGATTCGCCGTGGCGGCGCGCGCGCAAGAATCTCGGCTTGATGATGCGCGAGGGCCTGCTCAAGGAGAACATCGACGGCGAAGCGCTCGACTGGGCGCACAAGCGGCTCCTCGCCCGCACCGAGCAGCGCAAGATCCTGATGATGATCTCCGACGGCGCGCCGGTCGACGATTCCACGCTCTCGGTCAATCCGGGCAATTATCTCGAGCGCCACCTGCGCTGGATCATCGAGGAGATCGAGACTGCGCTCGCCGGTCGAGCTGATCGCGATCGGCATCGGCCACGACGTGACCCGCTACTATCGCCGCGCCGTGACCATCGTCGATGCCGAGGAGCTGGGCGGCGCCATGACCGAGAAGCTCGCCGAGCTGTTCGACGAGCATGCCGTGGCCGACCAGCGGCAGGCGCGGAGGCTCGACGCTTGAGCGACCGCCGGACCCGGCGCGTCGGCGTCGCGGGCCCAAGCCGGCGGAGCCTCGTTGCCCTTGTGGTGGCGTTCGCCGCCGCCGCCGTTCCGGGCGGCGCGCAGACGCCCGCCGAAGCACCGAGGTCGATCGAGGTCCGCTCCCAGCCGCTCGCCGCGTTCGACATCCGCGATCCATCGCGCCGTCAGTTCGGGCTGCTCGAGTTCCGCGGCGGGCTGGTGCTCACCTCGCCGTACCGGGAATTCGGCGGCGTCTCGGCGATTCGCGTCGCCGCCGACGGGGCGCGTTTCCTCGCCCTCACCGACAAGGGCCGCTGGTTCCGCGGCCGCATCGTCTACGAGGGAACGCGGCCGGTCGGCATCGCGGATGCCGAGATGGCGCCGATCCTGGGCGCCGATGGGCAGCCGCTCGCAGCGCGCGGGTGGTACGACACGGAGTCGCTGACCGAGGACGGCGGCACTGTCTTTGTGGGGATCGAGCGCGTCCACCAGATCGTGCGCTTCAACTACGGCAAGGACGGCCTGCTCGCGCGCGGCCAGCCGATCGCGGTGCCGCCGGCCATGCGGTCCCTGCCTGCCAATAAAGGCATCGAGGGCCTGGTATTCGTCCCCAAGGGCCTCCCGCTGGCCGGCACGCTGATTGCGTTTTCCGAGCGCGGCCTCGACAAGGCCGGCAATATCACGGCGTTCCTGATCGGGGGGCCGAGCGCCGGCACCTTCGCGATCAGGCGCAGCGCCGGTTTCGACATCAGCGATGCCGCGCTCTTGCCGGGCGGCGACCTGCTGGTGCTCGAGCGCAAATTCAGCTGGACCGGCGGTCTCTCCGTTCGCATCCGGCGCATCGCGCTCGGCGAGGTCAAGCCGAATGCGCTGATCGACGGCGCGATCCTGTTCGAGGCCGATCTCGGCTATGAGCTCGACAATATGGAGGGCTTGAGCGTTCACCGCAGCGACGGCGGCGACATCGTGCTCACGCTGATTTCCGACGACAATTTTTCGTTCCTGCAGCGCACGCTGCTGCTGCAGTTCACGCTGGCGGAGCCTTGATCAGCATAAGGGCGTTTACGCCCGTCTGCGCGGGCTATGCGAGACCCAACACCTCGGCCAACCTCACGATGTTGGGTCTCGGGAAGAGGTCGATCCAACTACGGGCTGACCTCGGTCCCCTGAGCAGCCCGCTTCTTCTTACGAATCTGCCGCTTGAGCTCGAGCGCCTGTGTGGACAGGTCGTCGTCACTGGCCTTGAGCAGAAACGCATCGAGGCCGCCGCGGTGATCGACGGTCTTGAGGGCGTTCGCCGACACCCGCAACTTGACCGAGCGGCCGAGCTCGTCCGAGATCATCGTGACGTTGAGCAGATTGGGCAGGAACCGCCGCTTGGTCTTGCGGTTGGAGTGGCTCACCTTGTGCCCGACCTGCGCGGTCTTGCCGGTCAAATCGCACCGCCGTGACATCGTACAACCTCTTGGGAAAAACCTCTAACGCATCCGAGAAGCGCTGCCGAACCGACGCCCGCGCATCCCAGCAGGCACGGATATCGGATCACTCACGATTTTCGCAAGCGCGCGGACCTATAATCAGCGCGGCAGGGGGTCGTCAAGCCGAGCTCCGTCGTCCGGACCGGCCGGTCAGGCCGTTGAAACATGCCCTGCCGGCCCGAAAGGGGGCGGCCGCCCGCCCGAATTGCCTTGATCGGGTCAAGATGCCACGGCAAAGGTTAAAGCGACGAAGCGGCACCGGCTCGTTGCCTGCGCCGTTGCTGCCAGGGGTTAGCCCAAATTGGGTTAGGCGTGGTTCGGCGTCATTTGACGTTCGGCGTCATTGACAAGGCCGCGCTCGCAGGGATCGGACTTCGTGAATTCGCACCGGATCGCTCGCCACGCGATGTTTCTCGGCGCCGCCGCGCTCGCCGTGACCATCGTCGATGCCTCGGCGGACCGGGCGCAAGCCCAGGGTAAGCTCGACGCCCGCTACACCGTGACCCTCGGCGGCCTGCCGGTCGGCCGGGGCGCCTGGGTCATCGATATTACGGACGATCACTTCACGGCCGCCGCCAGCGGCACGACCGCAGGCCTGATGCGGGTCTTCGCCAGCGGCCAGGGCCAGAGCGCGGCGCGCGGCACCATTGCGGCCGGCCAATTGGTACCGTCCACCTACACGTCGAGCATCGTCACCGACCAGAAGCACGATGAAGTCCGCATGGTGATCAGCTCCGGCGCGGTCAAGGAATTCGTCGCCGAGCCGCCGAACGTCCCGAGCCCGGAGCGCGTGCCGCTCACCGACGCGCATCGGCGCGGCGTCGCCGACCCGATGTCCGCCTCGCTGCTGCGGGTTCCGGGCAACGGCAACACATTCGTCCCGCAGGCATGCCAACGCACCGTTGCGGTGTTCGATGGCCGCATGCGTTACGATCTGCAGCTCGCCTTCAAACGATTCGATACCGTCAAGGCGGAACGCGGCTACCAGGGCACAGTCGTGGTTTGCGCGGTCGTCTTCGCTCCGCTCGCCGGGCACATCCCGGATCGTGCCGCGATCAAGTACCTGACCGAGCGGCGCGACATCGAGGCGTGGCTTGCGCCGATCGCGGGCACGCGGGTGATGGTCCCCTATCGGGTCTCGGTTCCAACACCGGTCGGACTGGGGATCCTGCAGGCGACGCAATTCGTCTCGATCCCGCAGCCGGCCCGGACCCAGGCCAAAACCCAGTGACGAAGTGCGGACGCCCGTCGGCGCCGCGGGTGACCAAGCCGATACGATGCGACGTTTTCACCGGCGGGGGCGCGGGCAATCCGGTTCGGTGCCTGCGTTAACGGATAGGGCCGTGTTGCGGCCGATCGCTCTTTGGCTCTCTACTCGATCTTGGGGTACGCGCGTCTGATAGGGCCAGATGTGGCCGTGAACGAATCCGACAGCCATCGAGTTAGCGATTCGGGCGCGATTCGTTCCAGACTCGTTCCACAGCTTAAGCACAGGCCTTTCCCGCAACCTTACAGGCCCTTTCCCCGTCGCATTGTGGTACACAAAAGATGGTAGCAGTGCAGAAATGTCGCCGGCCGCAACTGACATGCGGTCGCCGGGACCTGAACCATATTGACTTGATGTCCAATCCCTCGTCCTGAGTGCCGGCGACCGATCTGGGGCTTCTTATCCGAGATCGGCGCTGCACGTTTCCGCAAGTCGGCGAGCGCCGATTTGCGCGTTGTGGGCCGCGCGATTGACCTTGCCACAACGCCACTCGCCCCACACCTTAGATCGTCGATGCCCATCTCCTTCTCCTCTCCCTCCTCTCCGACCAGCCGCGAAACCGGCGCCCGCGGCGCCGGCGTCACCGCGGTGCTGGGGCCGACCAATACCGGCAAGACCCATCTCGCCATCGAGCGCATGCTGGGCCATTCGTCCGGCATCATCGGGTTGCCGCTGCGGCTGCTGGCGCGCGAGGTCTACAACAAGGTGGTGGAGCGGGCCGGCGCCGAGGCGGTCGCGCTGGTCACCGGCGAGGAGAAGATCAAGCCTGCGAACCCGCGCTACTGGGTCTCGACCGTCGAGGCGATGCCGCGCGATCTCGACGTCGCCTTCCTGGCGATCGACGAGGTGCAACTCGGCGCCGATCTCGAACGCGGCCATGTCTTCACCGACCGCATGCTCAATCGTCGCGGGCGCGAGGAGACGCTGGTGCTGGGCGCGCAGACCGTGCGGCCGATGGTCGAGCGGCTGCTGCCGGGCGCGCATGTGCTGACGCGGCCGCGGCTGTCGCAGCTCAGCTTCGCGGGCGAGAAGAAGATCACGCGGCTGCCGCGCCGCTCCGCCATCGTGGCGTTCTCGGCCGAGGAGGTCTATTCCATCGCCGAGCTGATCCGCCGCCAGCGCGGCGGCGCGGCGGTGGTCATGGGCGCGCTCTCGCCGCGCACCAGAAACGCCCAGGTCGCGCTCTATCAGTCCGGCGACGTCGAGTATCTGATCGCCACCGACGCCATCGGCATGGGGCTCAATCTCGACGTCGATCACGTCGCCTTCGCGTCCGACCGCAAGTTCGACGGCTATCAGTTCCGCAAGCTCAATCCGGCCGAGCTGGCGCAGATCGCCGGCCGTGCCGGCCGCGCCACCCGCGACGGCAGCTTCGGCACCACCGGACGATGCCCGCCGTTCGAGACCGAGCTGGCGCAGGCGCTCGAGAGCCATTCATTCGAGCCGATCAGGATGCTGCAGTGGCGCAACACCGCGCTCGATTTCTCCTCGATCGGCGCGCTGCAGGCCACGCTCGCCGAGACGCCGAAGGCGAACGGGCTCACGCGCGCGCCGATCGCCGAGGACATTCTGGTGCTCGAGCATGCGGTGCGCGACGACGACATCCGGGCGCTCGCAACCACGCGCCCGGCGGTCGAGCGGTTGTGGGAGGTCTGCCAGGTCCCCGACTACCGCAAGATCTCGCCCGCCACCCACGCCGAGCTCGCCACCACGCTCTATGGCTTCTTGATGCGGGACGGCACGATCCCCATCGACTGGTTCGCCCGCCAGGTCGAGCAGGCGGATCACGCCGACGGCGACATCGACACGCTGTCGAACCGTATCGCTCACATCAGGACCTGGACCTTCGCGGCGAACCGCCCGGATTGGCTGGCCGATCCCGAGCATTGGCAGGGGATCACGCGCGCCGTCGAGGACAAGCTCTCCGACGCGCTGCACGAGCGGTTGACCGAACGGTTCGTCGACCGCCGCACCAGCGTGCTGATGCGGCGGCTGCGCGAGAACACCGGGCTCGAGACCGACATCAGCAAGACCGGCGAGGTCATGGTCGAGGGCCACGTCATCGGGCGGCTCGACGGTTTCATGTTCACGCCCGCTGCCTCGGCCGCCGGCTCGGAAGCGAAGGCGCTCGCCGGCGCCGCCCAGAAGGCGCTCGCCGGCGAGATCGACGCGCGCGCCACACGGCTGTCGCAGGCCGCCGACGATCAATTCGTGCTCGCGACCGACGGCGCCGTGCGCTGGCTCGGTCAACCGGTCGGCAAGCTGGTCGCGGCCGAGGAGGCGCTGAAGCCGCGCCTGCGCATCATCGCCGACGAGCATCTCACCGGTGCGCCGCGCGACGCCGTGCAGGCGCGGCTCGATCTCTGGCTCAAGGCGCATATCGAGAAGGTCTTGGGTCCCCTGTTCGAGCTTTCCGCCGCCGAGGACGTGACCGGCATCGCGCGCGGCGTTGCCTTCCAGCTCGCCGAATCGCTCGGCGTGCTGGAGCGGCAGAAGGTGGCCGAAGAGGTGAAGGGCCTCGACCAGCCGGCGCGCGCGACCTTGCGCAAGCACGGCGTGCGCTTCGGCGCCTATCACGTCTATGTGCCGGCGCTGCTCAAGCCTGCGCCGCGGGTGCTGGCCATCCAGCTCTGGGCACTCAAGCACGGCGGCTCCGAGAGCAAGGGGCTCGAGGCCATCGAGCAACTCGCCGCCAGCGGCCGCACCTCGATCGCCGCCGACATGGAGGTCGCCAAGGTGCTCTACCGCACCGCCGGCTACCGCGTCTGCGGCGAGCGGGCAGTGCGCGTGGACATTCTCGAACGGCTTGCGGACATCATTCGTCCGGCACTCGCCTGGCGTGAAGGAGCACCGGGTTTGAAGCCGCAGCCCGCGGTCGATGGTTCCGGCTTCACCGTCACGGTGGCGATGACGTCGCTGGTCGGCTGCTCGGGCGAGAATTTTGCCGCGATCCTGCGCTCGCTCGGCTATCGCATGGAGAAGCGGCCGAAGCCGGCGGCGCCGACGCCTGCGCAAGCGGTGCCGGCGGAAGCGTCGCAACCGGCAGAGCCACCGACGGCAGAGCCACCGACGGCAGACGCCGCGCCCGACCACGATGGTGTTTCGCCCGCGATTGCGGTCGACGGCGAAACGACGCCCCATGGCGCGGTCGCAGCCACAGAGGCCATTCTCGCGGCTCCGGCAGTCGAGCCGGCCGGTGGAAGCGACCGCCACCGCGCCCGCGGTCGAGAGCATGAGACGGCGGTGGCGACCGGCGAGTCACAGCCAGGCGAGATGGCGGCGGTTCCCGACGCGGGCCCGGCCGTCGCCGACGCTCCCAGCCCGGCGCTTTCCGAGCCATCGGAGCAACCGGCGACCCGCCGCCGACGCCCCGGCGACCGGGCTCGAGCAGCCGGCGCCCGAGCCGTCGGCGGACGTTGCGGCCAGCCCCGAGGTCGCGGCCGAGGAACCGCAGTTCATCGAGGTGTGGCGGCCAGGTGGCCGCCGCGACGAGCACCGTCACCGCCCAGGACCGCACAAGCCGCGCCGGGAGCGCGTGCCGCGTGAGCGTAGGCCGCAAGCCGCCGCCGCGCCGCCGGTCGCAGCCGCAGCGGGCGATACGGCGCCCGCCGCCGACGCCCCGGCGCCCGCGGTGGCGACGACCGAGCCTGCGCGCGAGGATGGCCGGCGCGAAGGCCGCCATGAGCACCATCGCGACCGCCGCGATGCTCCTGATCGCGGTGCTCGCCCCGACCGGGGCCAACGGGGTGACCGAGAGCGGGCGCCGCGGGCCGACGGTCCGCCACGCGGCGACCGTCCGCCGCGCGGCGATCGTCCGCCACGCGGGGACGGATCGTGCGCCGCGCGGGGATCGCCCCGACCGGGACCCGGATTTGCGGGCGAAATACATCAAAGGGAGAGGCGACGGCCGGCGCGACAAGGCCGCGCCGGACCCGAATTCGCCGTTCGCCAAGCTCGCGGCCCTCAAGGAGCAACTCGAGTCGAGCACAAAGGAACCGCGCTGAGGCACGTGCAATTTGGACCGCCAGCGTATAGACAAGTGGCTGTGGCATGCGCGGGTGGTGCGTACGCGTTCGGCGGCGGCCTTGCTCGCCGCCTCCGGCCACGTCCGCATCAACGGCCAGCGCGTCGACGCATCGAGCCGTGCCGTGCGCCCCAACGACGTTGTTACGGTCGCGCTCGATCGCACCGTGCGGGTGCTCAGGGTCTTGGGCTTTGCGGAGCGTCGCGGCTCGGCCGACGAGGCCCGCGTCTTGTGGGAGGATCTCGAGCCGCCGCCCCGTGCGCAGGAGCGCGAGCAAGGTCCCGCCGTGCGGGAAGCGGGAACCGGCCGCCCGACCAAGCGCGAGCGGCGCGAGATCGAGCGGTTCACCGCCGAGGACGAGCCTTGAGAGGATTTGCGTGCCCGCGAGGGGCGATCCCTTGCTTGCCCGTTCCCCTTGCGCTACTGACCCGGGCGCATCTTGAGAGAGTTAGGGATGACCTACATCGTCAACGAAAATTGCATCAAGTGCAAATACATGGACTGCGTCGAGGTGTGCCCCGTGGATTGCTTCTACGAGGGCGAGAACATGCTCGTGATCCATCCCGACGAATGCATCGATTGCGGCGTGTGCGAGCCGGAATGCCCGGTCGATGCGATCAAGCCCGACACCGAGCCGGGCCTCGAGAAGTACTTGTCGCTCAACGCGGAATTCGCGAAAATCTGGCCCAACATCACGGCCAAGAAAGAAGCCCCGGCCGATGCCAAGAGCTGGGAGGACGTGCCCAACAAGCTCGATCAGCACTTCTCGGCCAGCCCGGGAACCGGGGACTGAGCCAGCCCGTTAACCAGGCGTGACAAAAATTTAATGCCGGGATGACGGAAATACGGCGTTTGCGGTGCCGTAAGGCTTTGATTTCGGCCGAAAATGTGCTATATAGACGGAAAATGAGCACTACACCGCACCCGAGCCGCTCCCCGTTGGGAGCATTATTTTTCGGGTTCCCGAGGAACCGTCATACAGGGACGTGAGGCCCACGCTGTACCGTGGCAGGAAAAACGCGTCATCGGTCGAAGAAAACCTCCGCCCAGACCAGGCGGGCCAAAAAGACTACCGGCGTCCGCCGGAGGGCATCGCATGCTCCGCGGGGAACAACCCGCCGCGGGGCTCCCGTGGCCAAGACACCCGTCCGTCGCCGGCCGGATGAAGGAGCGACCCCTGTAATGACCACCAAGAAGACGACCCAACGTCAAGGCTTCAAGACCAGCGAGTTCATCGTTTACCCGGCCCACGGCGTGGGCCAGATCGTCGCGATCGAGGAGCAGGAAGTTGCGGGCGCCAAGCTCGAGCTGTTCGTCATCAACTTCGTCAAGGACAAGATGACGCTGCGCGTCCCGACCGCCAAGATCGCCTCGGTCGGCATGCGCAAGCTGGCGGAGCCGCCGCTGGTCAAGCGCGCGCTCGAGACCCTCAAGGGCCGCGCCCGCGTCAAGCGCACCATGTGGTCGCGCCGCGCGCAGGAATACGAGGCCAAGATCAATTCGGGCGACATCGTCGCGATCGCCGAGGTGGTGCGCGACCTCTTCCGCTCGGATACCCAGCCGGAGCAGTCCTACTCGGAGCGCCAGCTCTACGAGGCGGCGCTCGACCGGCTCTCGCGCGAGATCTCGGCGGTGCAACGCGTCACCGAGACGGAGGCGATCAAGGAGATCGAGGCGGCGCTCGCCAAGGGCCCTCGCCGCGGTCCGAAGCCCGCGGAGGGTGAGGCCGAGGACGAGGCGGTGGTCGAGGAAGAGGCGGCGTAAGCCGCAGCGCTTCTCCAGCAGCAAGTTTCAAAGCCCGGCGGAAACGCCGGGCTTTTTTGTTAAGCTTGGCCGCAACTTGCCTCGGCCCCCTAGGGAAATGCCGAGGAAATACCCCTGCCCAGTCACAATTATGCTCGGTTTCTAACGAGGATAGGCGGCTCGGGGATTTAACGGGCGTGGGGGGACATGCGGGGGCTTCTCAAGACATCGAGCACGTTTGGATTCGCCTGTCTCGGCGCACTTCTGGGTGCCGGGGCGTTCGTTCTGGCGGCAAATTGGGGCGGCAAGCCTCCGGTCAATGTCAATGCGGGGCCGTCGCCCGCCGATGTGGTGGCTTCCCGGTTCCCATTCGACTGGAATGAAGCCACCGCCACCCCGGCTCCGGCCGCGGTGGTAAAGGCATCCTACTCGGGCGTGGCCGGCCAACAGGCGCTCCTGAGCCCGCGGCCGACCTATCAATTGGCGTCCGCGACGGCCACTCATCTGCCCGCCATGGCCTACGCGCCGGAGACCACGACGGTGGTGCCCAGGGTGGATCGCGCGCCGGCGGCTCACGCTGCGCCCGCCAGAGCCGCGCCGGAGGCGAAAGCCGCCGCGCCCGCCAAGCCGGCGCGGCCAGCAACCGCGAATCGCGTCAGGTGCTCAACAGCGCGCAAATCGCCAGCATCAAGAAGCGGCTCAGCCTCACGCGTGAGCAGGAGCAATACTGGCCCGCGGTCGAGGCGGCGCTGCGCCAGATGGCGTGGAAGAAGACCTCCGGCGACAAGAAGGGCGAGGCCAAGGTCGTCGATATGAGCACGGTCGATGTCGATGGGCTGAAGTCCGCCGCGTTCCCCCTGGTGATGAGCTTCAGCGACGACCAGAAGCGCGAGTTGCGTTCACTCGCGCATCTTCTTGGTCTCGAGAGTGTTGCGTCCAGATTCTGAAACGGGCGGACCTGAGCATTCACGAGGGCCCGGCAGCAATGCCGGGCCCTTTTCGTTTGCGGCCGCCGGATGGACGCCCGGCAGAGATGCGCTAAGGTGGATCGACGACGCGAACCCTTCGCCTGATTGCAATGCGCTCGCGATCGCCGCAACTGCAATAGCAGCATCAGAACAAGACGGGAGACGACCATGGACATGAGCGTCACGATCAGCCCGAACGGCGGCGAGCAGAGCGCCGAGAAAACCGAATCCCGCAGGCTCCCGCGCGGCGCCAATGCGAGCGATCTCGACGCCTGGCTCGAGAAGGTCGAGGCGCTCGGCGAGCTCAAGCGCATCACCGCGGAGGTCGATCCGGATCTCGAAGCCGCGACCATCACCTATCTGGTCGGCGGCGAGAGGTCGCCCGCCCTGCTGTTCGAGAACATCAAGGGCCATCCCGGGCATCGCGCGCTCTACAACATGATCGGCTGCAACCTGTCACGGTTCTGCCTGATGATCGGCGAGCAGCCGGTCGATCATCCGCTCAAGGCGGTGCGGATCCTGCAGCAGAAGCTGGGGCGGAAGATGCCGCCCAAGGAGGTTTCGCCCGACCAGGCGATCTGCAACCAGAACATTGTCGAAGGCGACAAGATCGACATCCGCATGTTCCCGGCGCAGCGGATGTGGCCGCTCGACGGCGGCATGTATCTCGGCACCGGCGATGCGGTCGTCACCAAGTGCCCGGAGACCGGCCGCATCAACGTCGGCACCTACCGGATGATGATCAAGGGACCGCGCGAGGTCGGCGTCTACACCTCGCCCGGCAAGGACGCCACCATCGACCGCGAGAAGTGGTGGAAGCTCGGCAAGCCGATGCCGATCGCCGCCGCCTACGGGATCGATCCGCTGCTGTTCCTGGTCGCGGCGACGAGCCTGCCGAAGACCGAGAGCGAGTACGAATATTATTCCGGCATCAACGGCGCGCCGATCGAGGTCTTCACCAGCGACCTGACCGGCCTGCCGCTGCCGGCGCGCGCCGAGATCGTGCTCGAGGGCTTCCTCTATCCGGACGAGACGTTCGCCGAAGGGCCGTTCGGCGAGTTCACCGGCTACTACGGCCGGCCGAGCGGCGCGACGCCCTATATGCGGGTCGAGCGCGTCCGCTACCGCGACAATCCCACCCTGACCTGCGCGCTGATGGCGGACGGCGCCGCCAACGAGGCCGGGCTGTTCTGGGCGGCGCTGCGCTCCGCCGGCATCTGGGCCGACCTGCAGAAGCTCGGCGTGCCGGGCATCCAGGGCGTCTGGTCGATCCCCGAAGCCGCCGGCTGGGGCATCACCGTGGTCTCGATCAAGCAGATGTATGCCGGCCATGCGGCGCAGGTGATGGCGCTCGCCGCGCAGTGCACGGCCGGCGCCTATTTCGGCAAATACGTGATCGTGGTGGACGAGGACGTCGATCCGACCAACGTGCACCAGGTGCTCTGGGCGATGGCGACGCGGTCGCGCCCGGCGCAGTCGATCGACATCCTGCGCGAGACCTGGAGCACCTATCTCGATCCCAGCCTCAATCCGCCGGAGATCCGGCCGTGGGGATCGAAGGCCCTGATCAATGCCTGCATGGACTATCGCTTCATCAAGACGTTCTCCAAGCGCACCAAGCTGTCGAAGAGCGCCTACGACAACGTGGTGGCGCGGTGGCAGGAGCTGGGCCTGAGCGGAACGCCGCCGGTGATCACGGTGTTCGAGGACGAGACGTCGCCAGCGGGCGTCACCGAGTGACCAAGTCGTCCGCATCCACGCCAACGGCGGTCCGGAGGTGCTGCGCTTCGAGGCAATCGAGTTGCGGCCTCCCGGCGGCGAGGCGCGCATCCGTTACGCCGGCCTCACCGCGTCGGCTTGAGATCGAGCGCTTTGGCGATCGTGGCGATCTGGGCGCGTTGGCGCGCGATCGACTTCGGCGAACTCCTTCGCGCCGCCGAAGCGACGGCGTCTGCGCCGTCGCGTTGAGCTTGTCCTCGATCATCTTGTCCTTGGAGACCGCGACGACGTCGTTGCCGATCCGCTCGACCAGGGCTCGCCGCCAAGGCCTTGCTGGCAAACAAGCCGACATTGCCGTCCATCTCCAGCTCCGGGAACCCGCTTCGATGCCGGTCGGGATGTCGGGCAGGCTCGGCGCCCGCTCGCGGCCCATCTGCGCCAGGACCGTGATCCGGCCGGCCTCGCGCTGCGGCCGCAGGATCGCGTAGGACGCGGAATAGACCTGCAGCCGATCCTCGGCGAGATCGTTCACCGCCTGCACGATGTCACGATAGGGCACCTTGGTCATAGGTGATCTTGGCGTTGTGCGCAAAGTAGTCGAACGCGAGCTCGGTGATGCCGGGGACCGCCGCCGAATTGAACTTGCCGACCTCCGCCCGCGCACGTGTGACGAAGTCGGCGACCGTGTTGATCTTCATCGATGTCGGCACGCCGACGCCTAGGATCGTGCTGGAGAATCGCGCCACCGGGACAATGTCGGCGGGCTCGTAGGGCAGCTTCTGGTAGAGATACGGATGGACGATGAAATTTCCGCTCGGGCCCCACAGGAATGTGTGGTCGTCGTTGGCCGACAGCACGGCCTGGATCGCAATCATGCTGTCGCCGCCGGGCCGGTTCTCGATCACGACCGGCTTGCCCCAGCGCGCCGCCAGACGTTCCTGGATCAGCCGCGCCCCGATGTCGGCGCCGGCGCCCGGACCGAACGGGATGATGAGCTTGACCGGCCGTTGCGGCCAGGTCGTCGTCTGTGCGTGCGAGGATGCCGGCCATGCCACCACGGCCGCGAGCAGCGCAGCCGCAATGCAAACTCGCCTCGCGGTTCATCAAACGCATCGCATCCTCCCGCTGCCTATTGCGGCGTGAGGCTACGGAGTCCCGTGGCGAAACACAACGTCACCGCGAAGGCAAATCGCCGCGTTGTCGGATCACCGCGCCGGCTTGACGCGTCGCCGGCATGGATCGCGGCGATCTTGGCGCGTTGCTCCTCGATTGCGGCGGCGAATTCTTCCGGCGTGCCGGTGCGCGGCGCCGTCCCGACGCTCGCGACGCGGGCGCGGAACGCGGGCTCGGCGATGATCGCGCTAATGTCGGCGGCGATGCGCTGCTTGATCTCCGCCGGCATGTCGCGCCAGCCATAGATGCCCGAGACGCCATCGAACGTGAGGTCGGGAAATCCGGCCTCGCTGGCGGTCGGGACGTCGGGCGCCTGCGGCGAGCGCTGGCGGTTGGTGACGAATACGAGCTTGGCGGTGCCCGCCCGGTGATGCGGCACCAGCGTCGGCACGCCGGTGCCGGCGACATGCAGCCGCCCCTGGTTCAAGTCCTGGTAGGCCGGCGCGAAGTCGCGATAGGCCACCTGCACCATCTCGATGCCGGCGTATTTCTGCAAGGCGAGCAGGACGTAGTAGGGCAGGCCCGGGGTCGCGGCCCAGTTCAGCTTGCCGGGCTGAGCCTTGGCGGCCGCCACCAGATCGGCGAGCGTGTCCACCTTCAGCACGGCGGTCGCCGAGACGCCGAGGAAATTGTCGACCACCGGCGCGACCGGGAGCAGGTCCTTGGGGTCGTAGGGCAGCCGCTCATGCAGCAGGTGGTTGAACGTGACGATGCCGGCAAACGAGAACAGGAAGGTGTGGTTGTCGCGCGCGGATAAGAAGCTGATGACGGCCGGGATGCCGTCGGCGCCCTGCCGGTTCTCCACCACCACCGGCTGCCCCCAGCGCTCCGACAAGCGCTCGGCGACGAGCCGCGCCGAGAGGTCCATCCCGCTGCCCGGCGGCAACGGGACGATGAAGCGCACCGTCCTCTGCGGCCAAGCTTGCGACGATGTCTGGCCGAGCGCGCATGCCGGCGCAATCACGAGCACCGCAGCAAGGACGAGGCGCAATCGATTCGACATACCCATGGTGCTCGCGTTTGGTGCTCGCGTTCCGGATCAGCGAAAGCGTACGGAGACGCCTCCGACCGGGTCAAGCTCGAACGCGATGCCGTCCTCGTCCGGCTCGATCGCCAGCGGCGGCACCACCGAGCCGGTGATGATGATCTCGCCGGCGCGCAGCCGCTCGCCGAATCCCGCCAGCACATCGGCGACATGGCGCACGATATCGATCCACTCGCCGGTGTTGGCCTGCGGATTGCTG
>CAVPTV010000030.1:0-83122 GCA_963708765.1 uncultured Alphaproteobacteria bacterium
CGCGGACCGAAAGGCGATTGAAACCGCCGCGGGCAGAATGACGGCGCTGGGCACCGGACCGTGGCCGGCGCGCTGGCGATCGAGATTCGCGGGCATGCGGCTGCTGTCGCGCAGAACCGGATTTTCACCTGGGACAATTTCTCGAAGAGTTCTGTCGGTCGGGATTGGATTTCTCGTCGTGGCGACTGTCGGGGTCGTGGTGCTGGGGCGGCCGGGTGGTGCCGTTCCTGGTCGGCTTGCCGGCGATCTTCGGCTTGGCCTGGCTGCGCGCTTCCTTGCCGGCAACGGGCTGTTCGTCGATTGGGGCATCGAATACGTCATCTTCGCTCTCTTGCTGGGGCTTCTCATCAGCAACACGATCGGCGTGCCCGAGTGGCTCAAGCCGGCGGTGCAGACCGAGTTCTTCATCAAGACCGGCCTCGTCATTCTCGGCGCGAGCCTGCTGTTCATGGAGGTGCTGCAGGCCGGCGCGCTCGGGATCGTGCAGGCGGTGCTGGTGGTGTTCGTCGTCTGGTACGCGTGCTTCTGGCTGTGCCGCAAGCTGCGCGTCGACGACGAATTCGCCGCGATGCTGTCGACCGCGGTGTCGATCTGCGGCGTCTCCGCCGCCATCGCGGCCTGCGGCGCGATCAAGGGCGACAAGAAGAAGCTCTCCTACGTCACCTCGCTCGTGCTGATCGTCGCGGTTCCGATGATGATCGTCATGCCGTGGATCGCGAAGTCGACCGGCATGGACGATCTGGTCGCCGGGGCGTGGCTGGGCGGGACGCTCGACACCAGCGCCTCGGTGGTCGCGGCCGGCGCGCTGATCAGCGACGCCGCCATGAAGACCGGCGTCATCGTCAAATTCTCGCAGAACGCCCTGATCGGCGTGGCGGCTTTCGCGCTGGCGATCTGGTGGACGCTCAAGGCGGGCGCCGCGACCGGCGAGCGGCCGAGCGCCGCCGTGATCTGGGAGCGCTTCCCCAAATTCGTGCTGGGCTTCGTCGTGGCGTCGGCGGTGTTTTCGTTCGCGCTCTCCCGCCGAGCTGGTGACCGGCACCAAGAGCGCGCTCACCGAGATCAGGACCTGGTGGTTCGCGCTGGCGTTCGTCTGCATCGGACTCGAGACGCGCTTCGTCGAGCTCGCGACGACCGAGCAGGGCCGACCGGCGCTCGCCTTCCTGGGCGCCCAGGCCATCAACGTGTTCTGGACGCTGCTGCTCGCCTGGCTGCTGTTCGGCGGAGTGATCTTCGCGCAGCCGGTGATCAATTAGCACTGGCGAGCTGATCGCGCGACGCTGCAACCCTACGAAATCGCAGACGCGCGCCGGATGTGAGCCGCGCGCGTCGCATTCACGGTGACAGCACGAGCTCATCCACGCCGCGGTGATGACGGCGTCCTCGTACTTGCCCGAGCCCATGCCGGTGTCGGCGAAGATGCCGTGGTCGGCGATCCACTTGAAGGTCTCCTCGTAGACCTCCTTGGTGTAGGGCTCGAACACCAGCCGCTCGCCCGGACCCCAGCGGCGCGTGTCCATCCTGGCGTGATAGCGCTCCGGGAATTCGTTCTTGTAGTAGTGGGTGTAGAGGTCGGGCCGCAGATCGATGTCGCGCTGCGCGCGCCGCAACGCGTGGAAGAATTTCTTGCAGGTCCTCGTGGTCGGGATTGCCCGTGACCATGGTGGCGATCATGAACGTGGTGTCGATGATCTTGCGGAAGCCGAGCTGCTCGGCGAAGTAGTACGGGCCGCTGAACAGCGCGGAGGCCTGCGCCTTGCCGTCGATCAGCTGGTCCAGCCGGTGGAACAGCATGCCGTCGGCAAAGGTCAGGTTGATCTTGTCCGCCGGCATGTACGGCTCGAGCGCCTGGATGGTCGAATAGTGGCTGCCCGACTGGTAGCCGACCGCGATCGGCACGCCGGCGAGATCCTCCGGCGTCTTGACCGGCGAATCGGACGGCACGAACACGCCGGACGGCGCCACCGAATAGACGTCGGCATAGAGGTGGCCGTTGCCCTTCGAGGCGGCGACGCCGACGGTCCAGTGGCAGGCGCAGCTCACGTCGGACTTGCGGCCGGCCTCGAACGATTGCATGGCGCCGACCTTGTCGCCCTTGTAGTGGTGCGCGCCGTCGGTCGACTGGATCAGCTCCTTGAAGATGTAGTCGAGGCCTTCGTCGGCGAAGTAGCCCTTCTCGTGCGCCACCCATTCCTGCAGCCGGAAGTGCGGCTCGATGATGAATTTTTCCTTGGCCATGTTTCTCTCCCTCCTTGTCGGTGTTTCGGGTGCGGTTGTCGAAGCCTCAGCAGCAGTCGCGGTCCGCGCCGCGCTTGTCGCGGTGCTCGGCGACGCGGCGCGCGCCGATCATCTTCACGTGGTCGTCCATCAGCCGCCGCGCGCCGGCGGCATCGCGCATCTCGATCAGCGACGCCAACTCCTTGTGCGCGTCGAGGATGCGGCGCGCCACTTTCGGCGTCAGCGTCGGATTCCGCGCCGGCCACGACACGTGCTGCAGCGAGATCAGCTGCACCACCAGCACGCGATTGTGCGAGGCCTCCGCGACCGCGAGATGGAACTCGCGCGACGAGCGCGTATAGGCGGCGACGTCGTCGATCTTGCGCTCGGCGTCGGCGATCAGCTCGCGCAGCCTCGTGTGGTCCTCGGCGGTGGAATTGATGGCGGCGAGCTCCGCCGCCAGGCATTCGATGGCGCGCTGCGCGTCCATGATCTCGCCGACCGACACGCCGGTGAGATCGAGCTGCACGGCGAGCGCCTCGGCGAACAGCCGCGCGTTGCCCTGCGCGATCCGCGCGCCGCCGCCCGAGCCGACCTTGATCTCGACGATGCCTTGCGCCTCGAGCGTGCGCAGCGCGTCGCGCGCGACGATGCGGCTCACGCCGAAGCGCTCGGCCAGGTCCTTCTCGGTGCCGAGGAAATCGCCCGGCCGCAGCTCCTTGGCGAACAGCGCCTCGCGCACCTGCGCGACGATCTGGGTCGACAGGGTCGGGCTGCGGAAGGCGAGCACCTTGCGCTCGCCGTTCTTGATCGCCGGATGAAGCCGCATGCCTTCTGCAACTCCAAGGCTGTCAATAGCGCGAGCGACATCCGCAAAAGGTAGCAACGATCATAAAGATGATATCTTTCGTGGGGTGCTGTGTCAACCGCCAGCACTGCTTGTAGGGCAGACGTTTCCGATAACACCTCGCCGAGATAGCGACAGGCTCAGGGCAGTGCCCTGTTTCGGCTCGATGGAAACCACTCCACCCTATGCTGTGAACGGATCGAGCACCGTCGACGCCCGCATTTTGAAAATCGCGAACGTTGCGGGTGACGACTGTCAGTCCGTGCACGAGCGCGGTCGCAGCAATGAGACTGTCTTGAACGGGCATCTGAGTGCCGGCAGCATGGAGCCTGGCGAGCAGCTGCGCCCAGCGAAGGCCGCTTGCAGCTTCGAACGGGAGGCAAGTCAGCTTCTGCGACACCTTCGTCGAACCAAGCCTCAAAGCGCTGCCTGCGCCGGCCCGGCGGCATCCGTTCAATGCCGAAGCGGATTTCGCCGAGGACGATCGGGTTCACGACGATCTCACGCTCGTTCTCGCGAAGCCAGTCCAGGACCCTTGGCTCAGGCGCTGGTTTGGTCGGCTCGCTGAGCACGTTCGCATCGACGAGATAGGTCATCCGAGCTTACGGAGGCTTGATATCGTCGGTCGTCTCGCTGCGATCCAGGGGCTGGAACCAGCCTTTTTCCGGACAACTCAGTAGCCAATCCACTAGGCCCTGCTCGACTCCGGCGTGGTCTCCGTTTCAGCAGGTATTGGCCCTGGTCAATGCGTTCGATTTCGAACTCTTGGCCGGGCTCGATACCGTCCCGCTCGCGGATTTCGGCGGGAAGAACAATCTGGCCTTTGCTCGAGACTGGTGGTGTGCATGGAATGTAAGATAGCGTCTTACCAATCCAGCGTCAACCTCGATCCCACTCACTGTCTGGTGGCAGGCTCGCGCATCAGCACCCGCCACGCCGCCATCGCCACGACCAGGGTCGCGATCCAGGCCGCGCGCGCGCCGTAGCGGTCGTGCGGGCCCGACAGCGCGCCGGTGACGAAGGCATTGGCGAGGATCGCCAATGCCGCGGTGGTGGCGAGCAGCCCGAGATCGGCGAAGCGCGGGTGCCGCACGCCGAGCACGATCACGCCGAGCAGCAACAGCATCGAGGCGAGCGCGACCGGCACATGCAGCCGGTTGATGGCGTCGAAATCGAGCTCGCCCTTCTGCTGCCGCGCCGCCTTCATGGCGGGCAGCATGGCGGGCGCGAAATTCTCGATCATGCCGTGGGTGTGCCAGATCGAGTTCGAGCACGCCCCAGCCGGTGCGCACCATGACCAGTTGGCGTAACGTCGCGACCACCGCGGTCTCGAGCTGCAGCCACGGATAAGCGCGCAGGCTTTCCAGCACGATCGTGCGCATCTCGTCGTTGAGACCCTGGAAGCGGCCGAGCCGGTCGAACAGGCCCTCGCCCCAGAAGAACTCGTCGGAATCGGTCGGCAGCTCGTGGCGATGGTCGCAGAGCCGCAAGCGCGGATCGGGACAATGCTCGTCGAGATAGCGCATGACGATGCCGTCCTGCAGCATGCGCCCGAACATGAGCCCGACGCCGCCCGGCGTCCAAGCCAGCCGCTTGGCGACCGCGTAATTCGCGCCGACGAGCATCACCGCGCCGAGCACCAGCGCCGCCGCGCCCCGCGCGAGGCCGGCAAACGGCACGAGCTTGCGGTTGAACAGCGCAACGAGAAGTCCCGCGGCGATGAGCGCCAGCAGCACCGCGAGCGTCGCGTTGTGGGTTGCGGCTGAGAACGCGATGAGCACGATGAGCGCGACGCGCTCCCAGCGCGCGAGCGCGTCATTGCGCAGCACCAGCATATGGAGCGCGAGCACCGAGAGCCCGAAGAAGATGTCGGTGAGCACGATGCCGGCGAGCCACGGCAGCGTGGTCGCGACCGAGAGCACCGCGATCGTGACCAGCAGGATGAGCGGCCGGCCGAGCCCGTGCACGCGCAGCACCAGGGCGATGATCCACACGGTCGCGGCGGCCTGGGCGACGATCACCGGCCAGAAATTCGGCCGCGCCAGCGCCGTGACGAAGAGGCCGTAGACGGTCGAGCGGCTTACCTCGAGCGTGCCCTCGTACCAGCGCGCGAAATAGCCGCCGCTGTCGTATTGCAGCAGCGGGAAGCCGTTCCACAGCGCCGGCGCGAGCAACATGAGCATGGCCGCGAGCGCGACCGCAAAGGGCACGGCGCGGCGCCGAATGGCAGGCGTCATTCCTGTTCCGCTAACAGATCGCAGGCCTCGGACAAAGCCGCGATCACTTCTTCAGGCCGGTGGCATGGGCGACGTCCGGCCGCTCTGGCGACGGCGGTCCAGTCGTTGGCGTCGATCTCGACGTGGCGATCCTCCCGGTGCTTTTCCGGGAGCGAAGCACGTTTCGGTCTTGGCCGCCAGCGCGCGCGTTTCGCGGCGACGCAAGGACGCAGGGTCCGCGTCCTCGCCGCGCGCCGCCACGCATCAGGTCATGTTTCCGGCGGCACTCCGGAGCCCGCATTCGCGCTCAGGTTCGCCCACAATTCGCGCAAGCACAGGGCGCACAGCGCGAGACAGAACGGGAGAATGAAATAGAGGATGCGAAAGACCAGCAGCGAGGCGAGCAGCTCGTTCTTGTCGAGCTGCGCAAGGCGACCAGCATCGCCGCGTCGAACACGCCCAGGCTGCCGGGCGCATGGCTGAGGAAGCCGAGCAGGGTGGCCATGACGAAGGCGACCAGCACGGTGGTGAAATCCACCGCCGGCTCACCGGGCAGCAACGCAAACATCGCGAGCCCGCCCAAGCTCAGATCCGCGACCCCGATGGCGATCTGGACGAACGTCAGCGGAGCGTTCGGCAGCGTGACCTGCCATTCGTCGCGACCGATCACGCGCGGGCGCGGCAACAGCCAGAGAACGTATCCGATGATCGTCGCCAGCCCAACGAGCGCAATCGCGCGGTTGAGCCATGGCGGCAAGTGGTTGACGGCGCTGGCGACCTCGGGCGCGTAGGCCATGCCGAGGCCGAGGATGAACGCGTTTCCGAGCCAGAAGGTGAGACCGGTCACGAAGGCGATCTTGGCGATTTCGACGATGTTCAATCCCCAGGCGGAATAGATCCGCAGCCGGACCGCACCGCCGGTCAGCACCGTGGCGCCGAGGTTGTGGCCGATCGAGTAGCTCGTGAAGCTGGCGAGCGCGGCGATCCGATAGGGCACCTCGCGACGCCCGATCGTGCGCAGCGCAAAGAAGTCGTAGCAGGTCAAGGTGAGATAACCCGCCGCGACGAAAACGCCCGCGATCAGGACCGAGCGGGGCGACGTCGCCTGCAGCGCCGCCATCACCTTCTCCAGCTCGACATCCTGGAGCAGGCGGAACAGCATGACGAAGGCGATCGCGATGATCAGGAGGCTCAGCGCGACGCCGATCCGGTTCCAGCCGATCTTGCTGTCGACCGCCCGCGCGATGCCGCTCATCGCGTTCAACACTTGCATCCGCTGATGAGCTCTCCCGCGCGCCGCATGATTCGTGGCCGCAACGTCGCATGTGGTTGCAACAGAAATGTTACGATGCGCCGGCGCCGAGGCGCGGCAGGGGCGGGCCTGCGTGATGCGGGCGCTGCGCAACGGACGCGTGCATCTGGCCTTGACCGCCGCGCGCAATCGCGCAAGCTGGGGGCATGTTCGTCAGCTTCTTCCACGAGCTCAAAGCCGCCGGCGTGCCGGTGACCTTGCGCGAATATCTCACCCTGATGGAGGCGATGGAGAAGGACCTCGCCGGCCGCCGGGTGGAGGATTTCTACTATCTCTCGCGCGCGGCGCTGGTGAAGGACGAGCGCAACCTCGACAAGTTCGACCGCGTGTTCGGGCACGTGTTCAAGGGCCTCGACTTGATGAGCGAGGCGCTCACCGCCGAGATCCCGGCGGAGTGGCTCAAGAAGCTCGCCGAAAAATACCTGACCGACGAGGAGAAGAAGATGATCGAGGCCATGGGCGGCCTCGACAAGCTGATCGAGACGCTGCAAGAAGCGCCTCGCCGAGCAGAAGGGCCGCCATCAGGGCGGCAAGAAATGGATCGGCACCGCCGGCACCTCGCCGTTCGGCGCCTATGGCTACAATCCCGAAGGCGTGCGCATCGGCCAGGACGAGAACCGCAACTTCCGCGCCGTCAAGGTCTGGGACCGGCGCGAGTTCAAGGACCTCGACGACCAGGTCGAGCTCGGCACCCGCAACATCAAGATCGCGCTGCGGCGCCTGCGCAAATTCGCCCGCACCGGCGCGCCCGAGGAGCTCGACCTCGACGGCACCATCAAGGGCACCGCGCACAAGGGCTATCTCGACATCCTGATGCGCCCGGAGCGGCACAATTCGGTGAAGGTGCTGCTGTTCTTCGACATCGGCGGCTCGATGGACTGGCACATCAAGGCGACCGAGGAGCTGTTCTCGGCGGCGCGCTCCGAGTTCAAGCACATGGAGCATTTCTACTTCCACAACTGCCTGTACGAGAAGGTCTGGAAGCAGAACCGCCGGCGCTGGGACGACACCACGCCGACCTGGGACGTGCTGCACACCTATCCGCACGACTACAAGGTGATCTTCGTCGGCGACGCCTCGATGTCGCCCTACGAGATCATGGCGCCGGGCGGCTCGGTCGAGCACTACAACGAGGAGACCGGCGCGGTCTGGATGGAGCGCGTCGCGCGCACCTATCCGGCCTGCGTGTGGCTCAATCCGGTGCCCGAGCGCGACTGGGACTACACCCAGTCGATCCGCATGCTGCGGCAGTTCCTCGGCGGGCGGATGTATCCGCTCACGCTCGAGGGGCTGGACAAGGCGATGCGGGAATTGGTGCGGTGAGACAATAGGCAGGTCGCGTTTCGCGCACTGTTGCGCACCCCGTGCCTGCTGTTAGCTTCGCGCGGCCAAGAAAATCCCAAGGAGAAACGCATGCGTGCTTCGACCCTGGCGGTCGTGTTCGCCGCCTCGATCGCGCTTCCGGCGCAGGCGCAGCAGGATTATCCGAGCCGCATCGTCAACATCGTCAATCCGACGCAGGCCGGCGCCACCACCGACATTCTGGCGCGTGCGCTGGTGGCCGGGCTGTCGAGCCGGCTCGGCCAGCAGTTCGTCGTGGTCAACCGTCCGGGCGCGAGCGGCGCCATCGGCACCGCTTCGGTCGCGCGCGCGGCGCCCGACGGCTATACGCTCCTGTTCGGCGCGGTCTACGTGCTCTCGGTGCTGCCGGCTGCGCGCAGCGCGGACATCGGCTACGACGCCCGTTCGCTCGTTCCGGTCTGCCAGACCGTGTCCAACGCGATGGTGATCGCGGTGCGTCCGGACTCGCCGTTCAAGACGCTCGCGGATCTCGTCACGGCGGCGCGGGCGCAGCCGGGCAAGCTCAATTACGGGCACCAGGGCGCGGGCTCGATCCCCAACCTCTCGATGGAGGAATTTCTCGAAGCCGCCAAGCTCGACGTCAAGGGCATTCCCGGCCGCGGCGATCCGGCCGTGGTGACGGACCTGCTCGGCGGCAGCATCGACGTGGCCGCGCTCGTGCAGGGCACCGTGGCCGGGCAGAATTTGCGGCTGCTCGGCATCTTCGCCGAGGAGCGACACCCGTCGTTTGCCGACACGCCGACCGTGAAGGAGCAGGGTTTCGACGTCGCCCCGATCAGCTTCGGCGGATTGCTGGCGCCGGCGGCGACGCCGACGGAGATCATCGGCAAGCTCGAGACCGCCTGCGAAGGCGCCGCCAAGGACGAGGTCTATGCGAGCGCGGCCAAGCGCGGCGGGCAGCCGCCGAACTATTATGCCGACCGCGCGACGTTCGGGATGCGGCTCGAGCGCGACATCGAGGCCAAGCGGCGGCTCATCGCCCGCATGAAGTTGCAGATGTAGTGCTTCTGATCTGCCCTTGATCAGCAGTCGCTTCGACGCTGCCGGTCTTCGGATCCTTCGGGAATCAGCGGGTTCGGCTCGAGGTCGGTCTCGGCGGTCTGGCTGGTCCCGACGGTCGGATCGTTGATGATCCGCGGCGTGCGGACGTCGCCGGTGCGTCGCGTCAGGTGGCTGCTGGCGGTCCGCTGCCGCCGGCGGCCGATCGACCGAGGGCGCGCACCCGGGCCGCGCGCCGCCCATGCCGGTCGTGTCCTGCGCCGACGGACGACTGGTGCCGGTCTGATGCGCCGCGAGTGTGCCAGCCGGCGCTGCCGGTCGGACCACGCCGTGGTTTGCGCAAGCGCGAGCGCGGCGCTGCCCGCGAGCAGCATGGCGGCGACCACAGTCAGATGAGTGGCGATGATGCTGAGATGAATGCGCTGTGATGACATGGCGCGCTCCAATGTCGTTCGCCTCGGCCCCGCAGCATGTTCGAGGCCAACGTGCACGCATGCGGCATCAGTTCCAGCGGCAAGCCGCAGCGCGGACGCGGAGGCTCGATGCGTTTGAAGGCGGATCTAGTCGATTAGCAACGCGCAGGGCAACGCGCGCGACGCGGTGCGCCGCCGTTCGACAGCTTGCGGGGCGTTCCGATCCAGCGGCCCATGCGCGTGAGGTCGTGCGAGAACGCGATGTCGGTGACGCGTCCGGTCAGATTGCTCACCGGAACCGGGCCGTGCGTTGCGGTGTCTCGACTGTCTGCGCTGTTGGCCCGGTTGTCGCCCAGGACGAACACGTGTCCCGCCGGCACCCTCGTCTCCGGCATGTTGGCGAATGGCGCGTCCGGAGCGCCGGCATCGACATAGGGCTCCGCCACCACCATGCCGTTGACGACCGCACGACCCGCGCGAACAGCGATACGATCGCCCTCCACCGCGGCGATGCGTTTGATGTAGTGACGGCCGGCTTCCTTGGGGTGAACGTAGACCGCGACGTCGCCCCGGCTCGGCTGATGGCTGCGGTAGTAGGTCGAGTCGGCAAGGAAATATTCGCCATGGAGCAAGGTCGGCTCCATGCTGCCGGAGGCCGAGCGAAAAACCCCGAGGTGACCGAGCGAGCTGGCGCTGGCGCCGTAGATGCAGGGAACCGCTGTCAGCAGGCAGGCGACGACGAACGCGCCCGCGTAGACCGGCCACTTGTTGTAGCTGTGGTGCGGGTACTCCTGCCTGCGGGCGGCTCTCACCGTCGCATCGATCATGATGAAGAGCCAAAGCCCGAGCAGCAGCCCGAGACTGATGGCGAACATCCAGAATCGCGCCAGAACGCCCATCAGCGCGAACATCAGCAAGACGTCCGCCACCAACACCAGGACGAACAGCGTGATCCCTCGCCGCGCCTGACCGATATAGACGTGGCCCAGTCCTGGTGTGAGCAGAGTCAGCAGTGCCGCGATCCACGGGGAGGGGCCGCGCGTTTCACGGGCCTCGGTCGGGGCAAAACCGGCAAGCGACGCCATTCTGGAGTTTCTCCGCATCCTTTTCGACGGCAGGCGAGTTCGACGGCAGGCAGGCGCGACCGGCAGGTCGCACCAAGGCTTGACGATTAGTCTCACCAGGGTGGGTCAAGGTTCATTGCCGGCCGGATTATCTTCGGTATCCGCCTGCCGCAAACGACCAAAGGAGGCTCGTTCTGATTTATGCAATCTGAGATTGTGTCTTACACCGGGACGGCCGGGCGGCCCATCGGGGCCATTATTCACCGCCGCACCGTGAAATAGGCGCCGAACATCGCCATCAGCACCGCGACACACAATGCGGCGAGGCTCGCCCCGACCTGCATGCCTGCGCCGGTTTCCGCCGTCGCCGCGCCGGCGTGGCCGACATGCGCAAGCCCAAACACGATGATTCCGCCCAAAATCCATCGCAACAGCCGAAAACTCCGCCACGGCGGCGGAAACCGGCTGAGCGCGGCCGCCATGGCACCGCTGGCGATGAAGGCCGAACCGGCGATTGCCCACCACGGCCCTGCCATTCGCAAGGTCGAGGAGGGATTCTGCAGCAGACGGGTGACATCCATGCCGGCGCGGCTCAGCTGGATTTGCACCACCAGCGCGGCAAGCACGCCACAGGTCAGCGCGCTGGTGAAGATCAGCGACCGCGGTAGCTCCAGTTCAGGCAGTTCCCGCTTCGGACTTGGCACTGCTGATAACGCCTGCCGCTACGCCCCGGTCAGCCGGTCGACTTCGACGCAATCTATTCACTGAAAAGCAATGCCCGGGCAATAGCCCGGGCATCATCAAACCGTTGCACGAAGGCCACACGCGGCCAATGTTTCAGCTGCGGCGCTCGGCCTGCCAAGTTCCGGCACACGGGCCACCGCTCCAGGAGCCGGCGCCGGTCTTGCCCGAGAGACGGCCGGTGCCGGTCGCGCTCTTATCGCCCTGGCTGACCATCACCGTCACGGCGCCGTTCTTGCCGACCTTGCCGGTGATGGTGAATTGCCCGCTGCCCGCATTGGCCAAGGTGCCCTTGCTGATGCGGATCGGCGCGCGATACGCGCGATCGCACAAGCCCTGCTCGGTGACGATCACGACGCTCCAAATCCCGTCGTAGCTCGGTACCGCCTCAGCGGATCTCGGTGCCGGCAATGCGGCGGCCAGAGACAGCGCCGCCACCGCCACGAAGCCGCGAGCGCAGTTGAAAGTCCGTGAATAAGCCATTGTGCCCCTTCCTGTTTCCCCTGCTCGGCGCCGCCCCGATCCTGGAGGCTGATGGCAGGTGGACCTGGTGTGACTTGTGCGCCACCCGGTTAGTCGCAGCATGTCACAGATTGGTTCAAACATGGTTTACGGGGGCGGCGGGTGTGACTTTCCTGCCACGCAGGGGTGCGCGGAGCTTTGTCGCGCGTGCATGCTTTGGGCGACGTCGAGCGCGGGCGCGACACGGTGCGCGTGGCGCCGCATCGACGGTCGCGCGCGACGAGATCACGCGCCAGCGTTAGCCAGCGATCAGGGGTGCAGCGTCGAAGCTCGCGCGATGATGCCGTTCCCCGTATCACGCCACCATCCACGCGCTGCTGCGACAATACGACAGAGGCTGGAGGCGCGACCGATCGTCTCGAAGCGATTGATCATCGTGCGCACCATGGCGAGGTTTGCACAACACGGATGACGTCATGTTGGAGGGTGCGGCGCCATGGGTCTTCTCGTCGTCTTCATCGCAAGTCTTGTAGTCGGGCAGTCGATTGCGATCTTCGCCGGCCTGGTGGTCGAGCGGCACTCTTCCCCGTATACGGGTCTCATCACCTTCATCGCACTTTATTTCGCGATGTTCTGGGTGGCGTGGAAGTTCGCGGTCCGCATCACCGAGCCGGGCACCCGGCTCGGCGGCTGGCTGGGCAGCGGCGCCAAAGAGTAGAGCGCGTCAGCGCGGGCGGCGCGCGCACCGGTTGCCCCTGCCGGGCAACCGGCCTCGGCATTCGCGCGCTCGTTCGCGACGCTCCGCGGCCGTTCCACGGCGGGGTTGCCCGCAAGATCGTCACGGTCGGCCTTCTCTCGAGCGGGCATTGGCCCCCAGCCTCCGCTGTGGCGTTGCAGTGCCTGGGTGACCGGGATCGACCAGCCTGGGTGCATGATCGGCCGTCTCGTCCGTTGTCCGCCGCGGCCCGCCGCCGCTTCAGCGCGGGTCGTTCGATCCGCGCAACAACTGCTCGCGCAGCATGTCCTCGAAGGCGGTGCCCTTCTTGCCTTGCTCGACCCCGAATTCGAACAGCGCGCTGCATGTATTTTCCGTCGAATGGCCCACGCGACGGATGGTTGAAAGCCGGATCGAGATGCGCGACGCGCAGGCCGATCCCGTATCGCTGCGCACCGACCGACATCAGTGCGATCTCGGCGCGCAACGCCGACGTCAGCGCCACATCGATGGAGCGGCCGAGGACCCCGACGACGCTGCGGTCCGGCATCTTGAACTCGGACGAAAGCTTCGAGTTCACGATGACGTAGAGTTGGCTGATCGGCGGACGAGATTTGCTCGTGGCCGACAGCATGGATTCCGGCACGACGAAGAACGGCGCCGTGATGGTGCCGTCTCCGTGCATCTCCTGGAATTGCTTGCCGTTGGCCTCCACGTCGATGGCGACGGGTGAGAAGAACCCGGGAATGCTGCACGACGCCAGCAGCACGTCGCGGAACAGCTTGAGCGCCTTGTCGTCGCCCCGCTCGGCGATCGCACCCATGTTCCACACCACCCGACGTCCGGCATCGAGATTGGTCGTGGCCACCAGCAGACGGCGGCCGCGGCGGTGCTCGGCGGCGATGTCCGCCATGAGCTTGGCGGTGACGCGCTGCTCGATCAAACGCTTGAGCGGCCAGTCGTCGAACAGGCTGTCGCGCGTCGCGCGATCTTCGAACACGTCCGCGGCCGTGATGGTGGTGAAATTCTTGCGCAGCTCCTCGTCATAGGCGGATCCGAGAAACGCAAACGGCGCAATCAGCGCGCCGATGCTCGCCCCGGTCACCACCGCGAATTCGGGACGGTTGCCCGCCTGACTCCAGCCGGCGAGCACGCCGCCGCCGAATGCTCCGTCCGAGCCGCCGCCGGAGACCGCCAGCCACGGTCCACTCGCCTGCGGGAGCAAACGCTTGAAGTCCGTTTCGGAATCGCCCCAGGCGCGCGCATCGGGCAGGCCCGAGGGCGACGGCGGCCGCCTCATCCTCGGCCGTGAAGGGAGTGCGTGCCTCCTGCTCTTTGCTCTTCGGGGCCGGGCCGCCTTTCTTCTCGACTTTCTTCTTCTTGGCTTCCGCAAGCAGTTGTGCGTGCGCCGAGCCCTCGCCGGGCGGCAGCGACGACACCACCAGCACGCAGGCCACGAGGCCGACGGCGGCGCCAGCAAGAATGCGGAGCGTGGACACAGATGCTCTCCGGTCACTTCGAGGCAGCGGTATTGTATTACGATTTCAGCGTTTCTGGGGCTGCCGGCGGCGCGTTCAAGCGCCCTCGCTTGCCGAAACCATGAGCAAACACGGCAACAAGGCGGCCGGATGGCTGTGGCCATCCGGTGAAATCGAGAATCGGAACTATCAATAATACCCGATTACGGCCCCTCAACCGCGGCTCGCGCTCCAAACGCCGGCGCAGGCCCCTGAGGGGCCCTGGCCGCGCCAGGTTCCGCCGCCGGAGTTGCGTGAAAGCCGCCCGGATCCCACGGCATATTGCGGACCGCTCGAAACGCGCACGCTGACATGACCGGATGTATTGACGCGCCCCGACACGCTGACCGGCCCGCCACCCGCGTACTGGACGACACCGTTGTTGATCTGCGCGCCGAAGCGGTAGGATTGGTCACAGGGTCCGCTGCGCGTGACGATGAGCACGCTCCAGGAACCGTCGAACGGTGCGGCCTGCGCAGTCGAGGCGGCGCAGACAGCGAACGCGGTGAAGGCCGTCGCCAAGCCGAAGGCGCGGATGGACTGGCTGATCATTGGGACCTCGTTTTGACCTCGTGGCGCGCCAGAGCGGATGCGGCGTCCAGTTGTGATCGCTGCACCTTTGCTCCGTCGTAAAGGCGGAGCGATGGTTGCACTTTCTCCAGACCTGCGACGATATGGCTAGCAGAAGGTTGCAGCCGAAAGAAGGGGATTGCCGAGCATCCGTGATATCGATAGCGGGCCGAGCCCGCCACCTTCAAGATCATGCTATTGTGAGCGATAACGGCCGTCCTGTGGATGGGGCCGGCGTGGCGATCAACAGCTTTCGGCGCGCGGCCAGCGGCACGCCAAAGGTCGAACGAGCGCTGATTCGCGCCGGCGACTGATTCGGCCCTGGCGCAGGGCGGCGATCATGACAAAGCGCAACGCGACGGCCAGAAGCTGTCACCCGAATTCTACGAGTGAGGTTGCATGTATCGACTCGGCAAGGCGTTTTCCGGAAAAGGCCCCGGTCTTCGAATTGTCCTGGGTGCGTTGCTGGCGTCGGCGGTCGGCGCGGCGCAGGCGCAGACCGGCTATCCCACTCGTCCGATCACCATGGTCGTGCCGTTGCCGGCCGGCGGCACCGCCGATCTGCTCTGCCGCTTCGCCGCCGACAAGGCGAGCGGCAGCCTCGGCCAGCAGGTGGTGGTCGAGAACCGGCCGGGCGGCGCCGGCGGACGCATCGGCACCGAGCAGGTGATGCGGTCGCCACCCGACGGCTACACGCTGCTGTGCGCTCCGCAGCTCGCCTTCAGCATCACCCATCTGGTGTTCACCAAGGCGGCGTTCGACACGCGCGCGATGGAGCCGGTCAGCGTGCTCGCCACCTATCCGCTGATCCTGATCGGACGCGCGGCGCGCGCCGTTCAACACCGCCGCCGAGCTCGTCGCCTATGCGCGGGCCAATCCCGGCAAGGTCAATTATGGACACCAGGGCAAGGGCAATACCGGCCATCTGTTCGGCGAGCTGCTGATGCTCAAGGGCGGCTTCCGCATGACGGAAATTCCCTATCGCGGCAGCGCGCCGGCCATCAACGATCTGCTCGCCGGCAATATCGACCTGGTGCCCGGACTATCTTCTCGCCAACAAGCAGAACATCGACGCCGGCAAGCTCAAGTTCCTCGCCACCGGCAGCCGCGCGCGGCTCAAGGATTATCCCGAACGTCGCGACCATCGCGGAGACGCTGCCCGGCGTCTATGCGGATACCTGGATGGCGGTGGCCGCGCCGGCCGGCACGCCGAAGGAGATCACCAAAAAGGTATCGGACGCGATCGGGCAGGGCTTCCGGCAGCCGGATCTGAAGGCGCGCATCCTCGCGCTCGAAGCCGAGCCGCTCGGCAGCACGCCCGAGCAGATGCGCGACATGATCAAGCTCAGCCTGGAGACCTGGGGACCGGTGGTCGAGGCTGCCAAGATCAGCGTCGAATGAGCGGCGCCGATCGGCCGTAACTGACAGGAGCAGGATGATGGATCGCAGCCATCGCGGCATCGGCGGCTGGCATCGTGCGCGATGCGGTGGCCGCAGCCGGATTGGTGCTGGCCGCGTCGCTGGCGGCGGCGCCCGGCGCCCAGGCGCAGGATTATCCGTCGCGTCCGGTCAAGATCATCGTGCCGTTCCCCGCCGGCGGCACCGCCGACGTGATGCCGCGCGTGTTCGCCGATTGGCTCTCGCGCAAGTGGGGACAGGCGGTCGTGGTCGAGAACCGCAGCGGCGCCGCCGGCAATATCGGCGCCGAGATGGTGTTCAAGTCCGAGCCGGACGGCTACACGCTGCTCTCCGCGCCGCCGCCGCCGCTGGTGATCAACCAGAATCTCTATCCGAAGCTCGGCTTCGATCCGACCGAGTTCGTGCCGATCATCATCATGGGGCGGGTGCCGAACGCGCTGGTGGTCAATCCGAAGATCGCCGCCAACACGGTCGCCGAGCTGATCGCGTATGCGCGTGCCAATCCCGGCAAGCTCACCTCCGCCACCCAGGGCAACGGCACGACCTCGCATCTCACGTCGGAAATGTTCCAGCTGATGGCGAAGGTGAAGCTGCAGCACGTGCCCTATCGCGGCTCGGCGCCTGCGCTCAACGACCTGGTGGCCGGCAGCGTCGACCTGATGTTCGACAATCTCGGTGTCTCGCTCGCGCTGGTGAAAGGCGGGCCAGCTCAAGCTGCTGGCGGTCGCCACGCCCAAGCGCATGGCGTCGCTGCCGGATGTGCCGACCATCGCCGAGACGCTGCCGGGCTTCGAATCGGCGGCCTGGTTCGCGGTGGTCGCGCCGCCCAAGACGCCGGCGGCGATCGTGAACAAGATCAATGCCGACATGAACGAGGCGCTGCGCCAGCCCGAGATCGGCCAGCGCCTCGCCCAGCTTTCCGCCGAGCCGATCGGCGGAACGCCGCAGGCCACCGCCGCCTATATGCGCGAGGAGGTCGAGCGCTGGCACGACGTGATCAAGTCCGCCGGCGTGAAGCTGGACTGACGCTGGCGCGGACATGAAAGAGCGATCGAGATGAGCGTGACGACCGTGGCCCGGCAATGGCCGGCCGAAGGCCTCGTGCGCGTGCCCTATTGGGTCTATTCCGACCGCGACATCTACGAGGCCGAGCAGGAGCGCATCTTCCGCGGCGCGACCTGGAGCTTCCTTTGCCTCGAGGCCGAGCTGCCCGGCCCCAACAGCTACCGCCGCTCGAGCCTCGGCGCCATGCCGGTGGTGGTGACCCGCGACCAGGAGGGCGCGCTGCACGCCTTCGAGAATCGCTGCGCGCACCGCGGCTCGCTGCTCGTGCTCGACGAGAGCGGCGAGGCTCGCAACATCATCTGCGTCTATCACAACTGGAGCTACGATCTCGCCGGCAATCTCACCGGCGTCGCGTTCCGCAAGGGCCTCGGCGGCAAGGGCGGCATGCCGGCCGAGTGCCGGCCGGAGACGCATGGCCCGCGCAAGCTGCGCATCGAGACGCTCGCCGGCCTCGTCTTCGGCACGCTTGTCGCCGGAGGCGCCGCCGCTCGCGCAATATCTGGGAGCCGAGATCGTCACCCGCATCCGCCGCGTGATGCGGGCGCCGGTGAAGCTGCTCGGCGGCTACAGCCAGGCGCTGCCGAGCAACTGGAAGCTCTACATGGAGAACGTGAAGGACACCTACCACGCGAGCCTGCTGCACACGTTCTTCACCACCTTCCGTCTCAACCGCCTGTCGCAGAAGGGCGGCATCGTGGTGAGCGATTCGGGCGGCCATCACGTCAGCTATTCGCTCGCCGCCGATAGCGGCGGCAAGGAATACGAGCAGGCCGGCATGCGCGCCGCGCAGGAAGGCTTCGGGCTCGAGGCGCCCCAGTTGCTGGAAGCCGTCGACGAGTTCGGCGACGGCGTCGGGCTGCAGATTCTCTCGGTGTTTCCGACCTTCGTGCTGCAGCAGACCCGCAACAGCCTCGCGGTGCGCCGCCTGGTGCCGCAGGGACTGGAGAAGACCGAGCTCGTCTGGACCTGCTTCGGCTTCACCACCGACGACGAGGAGATGACCGAGCGCCGCCTGCGGCAGGCCAACCTGATCGGTCCGGCCGGCTACATCTCGATGGAGGACGGCGCCGCGCCGGGCTTCGTGCAGCGCGCGCTCGCGCCAGGCCACCGACCTCGAGTCGGTGGTCGAGATGGGCGGCGCCAGCGTCGCCTCCGACGACAATCGCGTCACCGAGGCCGCGGTGCGCGGCTTCTGGAAGGCCTACCGGCAGTGCATGGGGATATGAGTTTGCGACGGCGGCCAACTCTCAAATCATGACGATCGAGCTCCAGCTCAAGGTGCAGGACCTCAACGCGCGCTACGCGGCGGCGATCGACGACAACAAGCTCGAAGCCTGGCCGGATTTCTTCGTCGAGCAGGGGCGCTACCGCGTCACCACGGCGGAGAACGTCGAGCGCGGGCTCCCGCTCGGAATGATCTATGCGACGTCGCGCGCCATGCTGCGCGACCGCGTGCGCTCGCTGCGCGACGCCAATGTCTACGAGGCGCAGCGCTACCGCCACGTGATCGGCGCGCCGCTGATCGAGCCGGGCGGGGAGGGGACCGTACGTGCGCAGACGCCCTTCATGATTGCCCGCATCATGCATACCGGCGAGACCATGCTGTTCGCCACCGGCCGCTACCAGGACCACATCGTTTTCGCCGACGGCGAGGCGCGCTTCGCCGAGAAGGTCGTGATTCTCGACAGCCGGCTGATCGACACGCTGCTGGCGATTCCGCTGTAGCCGCATTGCTGGAGCGATCTGTCCGAAAACGGTGCATTTCGGGATCATGCTCTATGCGGGCGCGCACCATGACCGTTCTTGAATGACGCGAGCATCCGTGGCCTTGTGCCGGCCATGACGCCGGGCTCGACCGCTTCCCCCACGCGGCTGCTGCAGCACCGCTCCTTCGTGCTGTTCTGGTGCGCGCGCACCTTCACCAACGGCGCGTTCATGATGCAGGGCGTGGCGGTCGGCTGGCAGATCTACGATCTCACCAACAATCCGCTCGATCTCGGGCTGGTCGGGCTCATGCAGTTCTTCCCGCTGATCGCGATGTCGGTGATCGCCGGGCAGGTGCTCGACCTGTTCGACCGTCGCGTCATCGCCGGCGTCTGCCAGGTCGGAAAGGCGCTGGCCGCGCTGCTGCTCGCGGTCGGCACCGCGCAGGGCTGGCTCGGCCGCGAAGCCATGTTCGCGATCCTGTTCCTGTCGGGCACCGCGCGCGCCTTCGAGATCCCGACCATGCACTCGATCCTGCCCGGCATCGTGCCGACGATCGCTGCTGCCGCGCGCCATCGCCGCCTCCGCCTCCGCCCAGCAGACCGCCGTGATCTGCGGGCCCTCGATCGGCGGCCTGATGTATGCGCTCGGCCCGACGGTGGTCTATGCGACCTGCACGCTCATCTTCGTGATGGCGACGCTGCTGATCGGCCTCGTGCACCTTGCGCCCCGCACCGACCAACGCAAGCCGGTCACGCTCGAAACGCTGTTCGCCGGTTTTCGCTACATCCGCCGAAGCCCGATCGTGCTCGGCGCAATCTCGCTCGACTTGTTCGCCGTGCTGCTCGGCGGCGTGACTGCGCTGTTGCCGATCTATGCCCGCGATATCCTCGAGGCCGGACCATGGGCGCTCGGCCTGTTGCGCTCGGCGCCCGCGGTCGGCGCGCTGGTCGCCTCGATCGTGCTGGCGCGCCGCGCGATCGACGCCCGCGCCGGCCGGATCATGTTCACGGCGGTCGGGATGTTCGGGCTGGCGACCGTGCTGTTCGGCCTGTCGACCTCGGTCGTGCTGTCGTGCCTGGCGCTGGCGATCTACGGCGCCTCCGACGCGATCAGCGTGGTGATCCGGCAATCGCTCATCCAATTGCGCACGCCCTATGACATGCTGGGCCGGGTCATGGCGGTGAACGCGCTGTGCACCGGTTCGTCGGGCACGCTCGGCGAGTTTCGGGCCGGCGTCGTTGCCGCCTGGCTCGGCGCCGTTCCGGCGGCGCTGATGGGCGGCTTCGGCGCCATCGTGGTCATGCTGGTCTGGATGTGGGCGTTCCCGCAGTTGCGGCGCGTCGACAAGCTGGCGCCCGAGCCTTGACGGTAGAGCGAGAAGTCATGGAAGCGCGCATCGATGCGACCGACCGCGGCGATCCGACCTACGCCTACAAGCCCTCGCTGCTCGGTGCGCCATGGGAGTTCCGGCTGACGCCCGACGCGCTCGAATGGAGCATCGGGCGGCACCAGGGGCGCACGCCCTACGACCGCATCGCCCGGGTTCGGCTGTCGTTTCGCCCGGTGACGATGCAGACGCGACGCTTCGTCACCGAGATTTGGCCCGCCGGCGGGCCGAAGCTGTCGATCGCGTCGAGCTCGTGGAAAAGCGTGCTCGAGCAGGAGGGCAGGGACCAGGACTACGGCGCCTTCGTGCGCGAGCTGCACCGGCGCATGGCGGCCGCGGGTGCGCCGGCCTCGTTCGAGACCGGCTCGCCGGCGCTGCTCTATTGGCCCGGGCTTGCGGTGTTCGTCGTCGTGTCGTTCGGGCTGGCGGCGCTCACCCTGCAGGCGCTGCAGATCGGCGCCTGGGCCGGCGCCGCGTTCGTCGGCGGCTTCCTCGCCTTGTTCGCTGTGGCAAAGCGGCAATTATTTCCGGCGCAACCGGCCGGGCCGCTATCGCCCGGACGCGCTGCCGGAATGGCTGGTGCCGCCCGGATGACGGTAGGGGCTGCCAACACTGTAGGGCAGCCCGCCGCGGCGCCACGAACGGGGCGACCACAAGGGTCGCCCCTGCCGTATCGGCTTCGACGTGTCGGTCCTCAGTTCCGCACCACCAGCACCGAGCACTTGGCGTAGCGCACCACGTGCCCGGCATTGGAGCCGAGGAAGTAGGTGCGAACGGCGTGGCGCTGCGGCCGATGCGAGCTCATGACGATGAGATCGGCATGAATGCTGTTCGCCTCCTCGAGGATCTCCTGATAGATGCCGCCCTGGCGAACGGTCGGTCGACACGCGCGCCGGCTCGAGCCCGCTCTCCTTGGCGATGATGGCGATCGCGTCCTCGGCGGCCTTCCTCTGCTGCACCTCGAAGTCGGGCGGCACGTATTCGGCGAGCATCACCGGCGTGAGCGGCAACACGTTGACCAGACGTATCGTGCCGTCGGTTTGACGCGCCATCACCACCGCATTGGCGATGGCGGGCTTGGCGAGCTCCGGATCGCTGAGGTCGATCGGAACCAGGATCTGCTTGTACATGGCACCGTCCCTCTCTGGTTGGGTTTTCGACCATCATGCCACGTCCGCAAGACGGACGACAGATGACGGAGGCGACCGGGCCGACCAGGAAGCACAAGGCCAGCGGAGCGTATTATCCGGGCGTCCGCATCAAACCGGGTCGGTAGCCGCCAGCGAGCGCGGGCGTCACGAACCGTTCGAGCCGCCCGCCGCGCGGGTGCAGCTTGCGCCAGTCCTTGCCGACAAAGTCGATCACCGCCAGCGCCGCGGTCGGCATGCCCTCGTTGAGGCGCTCGCGCGCCTCCACGTCGCCCGAGGCGATCAACAGCCGGGCGGTGTCGTGCAGGCCCGGATTGTGGCCGATGACCAGCAGCGTGGGCGCGGCGCGCCCGGTTTCCTTGATGATGGCGAGGATGGTCTCGGGAACGCTGTCGTAGAGGCGCTCCTCGAAGGTGACCGGCGGGAGCGGGCGAGAACGCCGGGGCGAGGCGCTCCCAGGTTTCGCGCGTGCGCCGCGCAGTCGACACGATCACGCGGTCGGGGATCAGTCCGTGCCGGGCCATGTAGGCGCCGATGATCGGGGTCTCGCTGCGGCCGCGCGCATTGAGCGTGCGCTCGTGGTCGCGCATGCCCGGCTCGGCCTTTTCCGACTTGGCGTGGCGAAGCAGCATCAGGCGCATTGGCAACAGCATCGATTTCTCGGGCGTCGTCAGTTTAGCATGTCTCGGGGCGGCTGCGGCCGCCCGGAACCTGCAGGGAAGAAAACGTGAACGCGTCCGAGCGGGCGGGCTACGCGCCGAGCTGGTACACCGCGACCATGGTGCCGGCTCCCGAGCGCGGGGCACTCACCTTCGATCTCGACGTCGAGGTCTGCGTGATCGGCGGCGGGCTGGCCGGCTTGACCGTCGCGCGCGAGGTCGCGCGGCGCGGCTGGTCGGTGGCGGTGCTGGAGGCGCGAGCGCATCGCCTGGAACGCGTCCGGACGCAACGACGGCTTCGTGCTGCCCGGCTTCGCCGAGTCGATGGACCGGGTCGTGAGCCGGGTCGGGATCGATCACGCCAAGGCGCTGTGGGCGCTCTCCGAGGGCGGTCTCGAATATGTGCGCAGCACCATCCGCGACACCGGCATGCCCGGCGTCGATCCGGTCGGCGGCTGGCTCAAGGTCTCGAAGACCGACAACGGCGATCAGATGATGGCCGATCTCGAGCTCTACGGCCAGGAGCTCGGGCACGAGATCGAGGGCTGGCCGGCCGAGCGCGTGCGCGCGGTGCTCAAGACCAATCACTATTTCCATGCGCTGCATCTGCCGCGCGCCTTTCACATCCATCCGCTCAACTACGCGCTCGGGCTCGCGGCGGCGGCGGAGCTGGGCGGCGCGCGCATCTTCGAGAACACGCGCGCGCTCTCGATCGACGTCGAGGGCGTGCGCAAGCGGATCGCGACGCCGCACGCGCGCGTGCGCGCCAGCCATATCGTGCTGGCGTGCAACGTCCACCTCGGCGCCTTGATGCCGCGCATCGCCGGCACCCTGGTGCCGATCTGGGCCTACGTGGTCACCACCGCGCCGCTCGGGCATCGGCTGCAGGAGGCGATCAGCTATCGCGGCGCGGTGACCGACACCGATCTCGCCAATCACCACTACCGCGTGGTCGGCGGCGACCGGCTGCTGCTCTCGGGACGCTCCACCACCTGGGATGCCGATCCGCGGCGCTATGCGCCGCGCCTCAAGGCCGACATCGAGGAGCTCTACCCGCAGCTTGCCGGCGTCGAGATCGAGCACGTCTGGTCGGGCGTGCTCGGCAATGCGCTCCATCGCATGCCGCAGCTCGGCGAGCTGTCGTCCGGCCTGTGGGTGGCGAGCGGCTTCGGCGGCCACGGTCTCAACACCACCGCGATGGCGGGCGGGATCATCAGCCGGGCCATCATCGACGGCGACGACACCTGGCGGCTGTTCTCGCCCTATGAGTTCGTGTGGGCAGGCGGCCGGCTCGGCCGCGCGCTGATGCAGGTCTATACGTGGTGGTTCACGGCGCGCGAGCGCTTCGAGGCGCGCCAGGCCCGCCAGCGCGAGGAGGAGTTCCGCCGCGCCAGCGAGCGCGCGGCGCTGCGCGCCCGAGGAGGAGACCGAGGCCGCGATCGGGGCGGCGGTGCCGGCGGATCAACTGCCGGCGGAGCCCGGCCTGGTCGACCTGCCGGCCGATCCGGTGCTCACCCACGAGCCGGTGCCGGTGGTGCCGCCGATGCGGCGCGCTTCGACCGCGCCGGCATATGACCATGCGGAGCACGAAGACATGGCCTACGACGAGCGGTCGACCTCGGCCGCGCGCGACGTATCCTATGCCGAGGAGGCGGACGATCCGCAGCCGGAGCGGGGCACCCGCCGCACGCGCGCCGACCGCACGGTGTGACGCGTCGTCAGCGCCCCTCGCGCCGCGCCATGAAGGCCAGCCGCTCGAACAGATGCACGTCCTGCTCGTTCTTCAACAGCGCGCCGTGCAGCGGCGGAATGAGCTTCTTCGGGTCGCGCTCGCGCAGGATCTCCGGGCCGATGTCCTCGACCATCAGTAGCTTGAGCCAGTCGAGCAGCTCCGAGGTGGAGGGTTTCTTCTTGAGCCCCGGCACCTCGCGGATCTCGTAGAACAGCTTGAGCGCCTCCGACACCAGGCGCTGCTTGATGCCGGGGAAATGCACCTCGATGATCGCCCGCATGGTGTCGCCATCCGGGAAACGGATGTAGTGGAAGAAGCAGCGGCGCAGGAACGCGTCCGGCAATTCCTTCTCGTTGTTCGAGGTGATGACCACGATCGGGCGCCGCCGCGCCTTGATGGTCTCGCTGGTCTCGTAGACGAAGAACTCCATCCGGTCGAGCTCCAGCAGCAGATCGTTGGGGAACTCGATGTCGGCCTTGTCGATCTCGTCGATCAGCAGCACCGGCCGGGCGTCGGCGACGAAGGCGTCCCACAGCTTGCCGCGCTTGATGTAGTTGCGGATGTCCTTGACGCGCTCGTCGCCGAGCTGGCTGTCGCGCAGCCGCGACACCGCGTCGTACTCGTAGAGCCCCTGCAGCGCCTTGGTGGTCGATTTGACGTGCCATTCGATCAGCGGCGCGGCGAGCGCCCTTGGCGATCTCGAGCGCGAGCACGGTCTTGCCGGTGCCGGGCTCGCCTTTGACCAGGAGCGGGCGCTCGAGCGTGATCGCGGCATTGACCGCGATCTTGAGGTCGTCGGTCGCCACATAGGCGCTGGTCCCTTCGAAACGCATGAGCTCCTCTCGTGACTTGCGTGGCTGACGTCGTGACTTGGCGCGTCGTGACTTGGCGTGACGGTGCTTGACCGCAACGTATTGCACAATAAGGCTAGCATGCGCAAAGAATTCGATGAAGTCGCGCTTTCAAGACGCGACCCAAAGGGGAGGGTGTAATGCGAGCGAGTTCCCGGCTGGCGACGATGGTCGCCGCAGCTGCTTTGGCGGCATGTCTGGCCACGGCGGCCGCTGCCCAAAATTTCGTCATGAAGTTCGGCACCGCGACGGTCAACGAGCCGCAGCACGAATACATCAAGATCTACAAGGAGGAGGTCGAGCAGCGCAGCGGCGGAAAGATCAAGGTCGAGGTCTATCCGCAGAGCCAGCTCGGGCCGATCCCGCGCCAGATCGAGGGGCTGCAGCTCGGCACCATCGAGGCCTTCATCGGCCCGGCCGACTTCTACGTCGGCGTCGACAAGCGCTACGGCGTGTTCAGCGCGCCGGTCCTGTTCGCCGACCGCAAGAATGCCGCCGCGACCCTGGCCGATCCCGAGCTCAACAAGGCGATCCTGGCGCTCGGCACCGACAAGGGACTGGTCGGCATCGGCACGTTCGCCTATGCCCAGCACGACTATCTCGCCAAGGAGCCGATCCGCAGCTTCGCCGACTTCAAGGGCAAGAAGATCCGCGTCAACGCCACGGCGATCGAGCGCGAGGCGATGGCCCGGCTCGGCGCCACCGCCGCGCCGATGCCGCTCAACGAGGTGCTGGCGGCGCTCCAGCGCAACGTCATCGACGGCACCCGCAGCGCGCTGTCGATCTACGTCACGCTGAAATACCAGGACGTCTCCAAGCTGGTCACGGTCACCAACGACACCATGCTGGTGCCGGTGGCGACGGTGAGCAAGCCGTGGTTCGACAAGCTGCCGGCCGACCTGCAAAAGGCGGTGATGGACGCCGGCCAGGCCGCGCAGAAGCGCACCGACGCGTTCACCGCCGAGTTCATGGCCGGCATGCCGAAGCGCTGGGCCGAGGTCGGCGGCGAGGTGTTCATCATGCCGGAGCCGGAGCGGCAGAAGCTCGTGGCCGCGCTGAAGACGGTGGGCGACGAGGTCACCAAGGACGATCCGCCGGTCAAGGCGTTCTTCGAGCGGGTGCGCGCCACGTCGGCGAAGCATTGACGGCGGCTACTGTAGCTCGCATGAGCTGCGCGCGCGCGTCGTGACGCGCTACGGCGGTGCGGGGCCATTTCGCCTGCGAGACGGTCGCCGGATGTCGCTGCGCTCATCCGGGCTACATCGACGCCCGCATGACGCATTGGTCCAGGCAAAGGCTCGACGCGCTCGCCGAGCTCATCTTGCATCGGCTGCCGCTGACCTTGGCGGCCTTCCTGCTGCTCGGCGCGATCGCGATCAACTTCGCCAACGTGGTCGCACGTTACCTGTTCCTGGCCTCGATCTACTGGGCCGACGAGGCCATGGTGTTTCTCGTGATCTGGTCGATTTTCCTCGCCGCGGTCGCCGTCACCTATGACGGCAGCCAGCTCACCATGGATTTGTTCTCGACCAGGCTTTCGCCGCGCTGGCAGCGCGCGCTCGATGCGGTCATCGCGGCGGTGTGCTTCGTCACGTTCGCATTCATGGCCTGGCAAGCCTTGATCGTGGTGCGCACGCTGATGCGCAACGACCAGAGATCGATCGCGCTCGACATTCCGATCGCCATCCCGCACGCGGCATTGCTCGTCGGCTTCGCGCTTTGCGCCGTCGTCGTTGTGCTCAGACTATTCATTCGTGGGCGATCGGCGGCGGCCCCTGACGGCATCGACGACATCGTCAATCGGGCAGGGTAGGTGAACGACGCCATGGCGTTGGCAATGACGCTGCTGCCGATCGTTCTGCTGCTTCTCGGCTTTCCGATCTTCGTCGTTCTGCTGGCGACATCCGCGGTCGTCATCGTCAATTTCTACGCGATACCGCCGACCGCTTTGCATCAGGTGATGTTCGGGACGCTGGACAGCTCGGCGCTGCTGGCCATCCCGTTCTTCATTTTTGCCGGCGAAATCATGGGAGCCGGCGGGATTTCACGCCGGTTGGTCGACTGGGCCAGATCCCTGTTCGGCGGGGTGCGCGCGAGCTTGCCGATCACCACCGTCGCAACCTGCGTCGTGTTCGGCGCCATATCGGGATCGTCGGCCGCGACCGTGGCGGCGGTCGGCCGCATCACGTTCAAGCCGATGCTCGATGCCGGCTACGACCGTCGCTTCGCGACCGGCCTGCTGACCGCATCCGGGCTGATCGACAACATGATTCCGCCGGCGATTGCGATGATCCTCTACGCCATCGTCGCGGAGCAGTCGCTGGTCCGCATCTTCACGGCCGGCTTCGTCCCGGGAATCTTGTTTGCATTGGCCTTCGTGGCCTACATCGTGCTCAAGACCCGGCACAGCAAGATCGACCCGCCGGAGCCGTTCCGGTTGCGCCGGTTCATCGAGGAGACGCGGCCGCGCCGCGACCGCGCTCGCCATGCCGGTCATCATTCTCGGCGGCATCTACACCGGCATCTTGTCGGCGAACGAAGCCGGCGGCGCCGCCTGTGTGTACGCGATCATCGTGTCGATGCTCGATTCACCGCGACGTCGATCTCGCGAAATTGATCCAGCTCTCCCGCCATTCGGCCTACATCACGTCGCAACTCATGGTGATCGTCGCGTCGGCCGGTGTCTTTTCCTGGCTGCTCACCACCAGCGGCGCGTCGCCGTCGATCAGCAATTTCTTCGCGGCGCTCAGTCTGCCGCCCTGGCTGCTGCTGCTCATCATCAATGTTTTTCTCTTGATCGTGGGCATTTTCTTCGACCCGGCGCCCGCGATCCTGCTGCTGACGCCGATCCTCCTGCCCATCGTCAAGGCCGCCGGCATCGATCTCGATCCATTTCGGAATCATCATGACGGCCAATCTGAGCATCGGATGCTTCACGCCGCCGTTCGGCATCAACATCTTCGTGGCGCAAGCGGTGTTCAAGCAGCCGGTCTCGGTGATCTATGCCGGCGTGATGCCATTCATCTGGCTCAGCATCATCGTGCTCGCGCTTGATCACCTACGTGCCGGAGCTCTCGTTGGTCTTGACGCGGCTGCATGACTGAGCAGCGCTGCCGATATTGCCGCTGACCGGCCACTTGCCTCGCCATTCGCTATTCGCTCCTGCCGTTCACGCCGCCATCGCATGAACGTGAGGCGAATTGTAGCAACCGGCGAGCCCACCCTGCCGTATATATGCGGCGAGCGCGCAATCGCGCCAACGCTGGGAGGATCTGCATGCGCCGTCTGGGGATGGGCTTGTCGCTTTGGCTGGCCTTGGTCGCGAGCGCGGCAGGGCAGGGTCCTTCGCCCGCGCCGCCGACCACCGCGACCGCGATCTTCGCCGGCGGCTGCTTCTGGTGCGTCGAGGCCGATTTCGACAAGGTCGCGGGGGTGATCAGCACCACCTCGGGCTATATCGGCGGCCGCACCGCCAATCCCACGTATGAAGCCGTCTCGCGCGGCGGCACCGGTCACGCCGAGGCGGTCGAGATCGTCTACGATCCGGCGAAGGTGAGCTACGAGAAGCTGGTCGACGTGTTCTGGCACAACATCGATCCGCTGGCGAAGGATCGCCAGTTCTGCGATCAGGGCGACCCGTATCGCAGCGCGATCTTCTACCGCGGCGACGATCAGCGCCGCGTGGCGGAGGCTTCGAAAGTGGCCGTGCAGGCGCGGTTCAAGCAGCCGGTGCAGACCGAGATCGTGGCGGCCGGCCCGTTCTACAAGGCCGAGGACTACCACCAGGACTACTACCTGAAGAATCCGGTGCGCTACAAATTCTACCGCTTCAATTGCGGACGCGATGCGCGGCTGGAAGAGCTGTGGGGCAAGAAGGACTAGAGCATTTTCAGGAAAAGTGGAAACCGGTTTTCCGCCCGAAAATGCGACAAAGCGCGAGAAGGACCATGGTCGATCGTCGTCTGTTGCTCGCGGGTGCCGGCGCCCTAGCTGTGCTCGCCGGTCTGCGCTGGTTTCAGGGCGCCGACGCCGAGGCCGCCGGCCCGTTCGAGATCGAGAAGTCCGATTCCGACTGGCGGCGCATCCTGAGCCAAGCCGCAATACGAGGTGCTGCGCCTGCACCGCACCGAGATCCCGGGCTCGAGCCCGCTCAACCAGGAGAAGCGCAAGGGCACTGTTCGCTTGTGCGGGCTGCGAGCTGCCGCTGTTCTCGTCGGACACCAAATACGAGAGCGGCACCGGCTGGCCGAGCTTCTACCAGCCGCTGCCGAACGCGATCGGCAAGTCGACCGACCATGTCTTGCTCATGCCGCGCACCGAGGTGCATTGCCGGCGCTGCGGCGGCCATCTCGGCCATGTGTTCGAGGACGGGCCGCGGCCGACGGGCCTGCGCTACTGCATCAACGGCGTCGCCTTGACGTTCACGCCGGACGCGCCGGCGTAAGCCGTATTGGGGCCGAAGCCGCGCGACACGGCAATTGTTGCCGCGGGTAGGCAGATCCGTGCCGGGCCGCATCGGCGCCGGCGCTTCCAAGTCGTTGATATTCCACAAAGTCTCTCTGGCACGCGGCTTGCGACGGCGATCGCGATCGTGCGGCCGAAGCTTTGTCGCGACACCTCCGGACGGCCGCCCGGAACGCTGTTGGAGATCAAGTCATGGGTATCTTCGGCGCTCTCACCACCGCGGTGACGGGTATGCGCGCGCAGTCGTTCGCGCTCGAGAACGTCTCCGGCAACATCGCCAATTCGCAGACCACCGCGTTCAAGCGCATGGACACGAGCTTCGTCGACCTCATCCCGGACGAGCAGCCCTCCAAGCAACTGGCCGGCAACGTGGTCGCCAATTCGCGCTCGACCAACACGGTGCAGGGCGACATCCAGACCTCCTCGATCGGCACCTTCATGGCGATCAACGGCGACGGCTTCTTCGTGATCCAGAAGCCGTCGAACTTCGTCGACAACCGCCCGGTGTTCGACGGCATCGACCGCTACACCCGCCGCGGCGACTTCCAGCCCGACAAGAACGGCTTCCTGGTCAACGGCGCCGGCTACTACCTGATGGGCATCCCGGTCGATCCGACCACCGGCAACCTGGTCGGCAGCGTGCCGCAGCTGCTGCAGTTCCAGAACGACTTCCTGCCGGCGCAGGCGACCACGCAGATCGAGTACCGCGCCAACCTCGCGAGCTATCCGCTGACGCAACGACCACGACGCCGATATCCCCAAGTCGGAGCTGCTGAACCCGGCGACTTTCTCGGCCAATCCGATTGCCGGCGCGCCGATCGCCGCAAAGATCACCGGCGCCGGCGCGCAACTCGCCGACGTGATCGCAACGGTGACCGGCACCGGCACCTTCGCGGTCCCGGCCACCACCCAGCTCGGCGCCGGCAATGGCGGCACCTTGCGGATCACCGTGACCCCCGCCGGCGGCGCCGCCACCAACTACGATATCGTTCTCGCCGACACCGATACGCTCGACAGCACGTCATCGCGGCCATCAACGGCATGGCTGGACTGTCCGCCGCGGTCACGGCATCGATCGACACATCGGGCGGCACCAACAAGCTGCGGCTCGACGCCGACAGCGCCGACTTCGACTTCGCGATCAACGCGTTCTCGACCGACGCGCTCACCACCCGGCTGGGCCTGAGCCGAGACCGTCGCACGCCTCGTCGAACCTGCTGGCCAAGGGCGTCTCGCAAGGCGAGACCCTCACCGTCACGGTCGGCGCCGGCACGTCTTCCGTCACCTTCGGAACCGGCGGCGGCCGAGGTGTCCACGATCGCCGAGCTCACCACCGCGCTCGGCCTCCTATCCGGCCGCGATGGGCACCGCGACCGTCGACGCCAACGGCAATCTGACCTTCACCGCGAGCGGCACCAACACGATCACCGTCGACCCGCCGGCGACCGCGACCAAGTTCGGCATCAACGTGTTCAACGCGCTGGCCGGCCAACGGGACGGTGATCGGGCAGGACATGTCCGCGTTCCTCGATCAGTCGATCGGCGGCGGCGCGGTCACCTGCTACGACGTCTCCGGCTCGCCGGTGAACATTCAGCTGCGCTGGGCCAAGATCGACAGCGCGCTGTACGGCGGCACCGACACCTGGAACCTGTTCTATCAGGTCAATCCGAACGCGACCGGCACGCAGACCGCGTGGCAGAATGCCGGCATCAATTACATGTTCGGCGCCAACGGCCAGATGAACCCGCTGATCGGCACCTTGACGCTGACCAACGTGACCGTGAACGGCATCGCGCTCGGCGACGTGCAGCTCGTCCACGGCTCCGGCGGCATCACCCAGTTCGCCGACCCGAACGGCAATGCGCAGGTCAATCTCCTGCAGCAGAACGGCTTCCCGGCCGGCGAGCTGCAGCAGGTCGCGGTCAGCGACAAGGGCCGCGTCGTCGGCAGCTATTCGAACGGCCGCACGCTCGACCTCGCCGAGATCACGCTCGCCAACTTCAACGGCGCCAACTACCTCAAGCGCATCGACGGCGGCGCCTTCGAGGTGACCGACGAGTCGGGCCCGCCGATCTACGGCGCGCCCGGCAAGATCGTCGGCTCCTCGCTCGAGGGCTCCAACACCGACATCGCCGACGAGTTCACCAAGCTGATCGTGACCCAGCAGGCCTATTCGGCCAATACGCGGGTGATCTCGACCAGCAACCAGATGGTTCAGGACCTCCTGAACATGCTGCGCGTGAGCGCCAGATCGGCGTCGTCGGCGCTGGCGACGGTCAACGGACGTAGACGGGTCATGAGTCTCACCCAGGCGCTCGCCACCGCCGTGTCCGGCCTGCGCGCCACTCAGGCCGGGCCTCGTCGCTCGTCGCCGCCAACGTGGCGAACGCGGAGACGCCCGGCTACGTCCGCAAGACGCCGGTCCAGGTCACCGACCGCGGCCGGCGATCTCGGCGTCGGCGTCCGCGTCGCCGCGATCAATCGCGAGCTCGATCAATACATCCAGCGGCAGATGCGGGTCGAAAGCTCGGGCGCGAGCTATGCCGGCCTGCGCGCCCAGTTCTACGACCGGCTGCAGAGCGTCTACGGCGTGCCGGGCTCGGCCAGCTCGCTCGAGACGCGTCTTCAACAATTTCATGGCGTCGCTGCAGGCGCTGTCGACCAGCCCGGATTCGACCGTCGGCGCGCGGCGCGCGTGCTCAGCGCCGCCCAGGTGCTCACCCAGCAGCTCAACAGCATGACCACCGACGTCCAGGGGCTGCGCAGCGATGCCGAGCTCGGGCTCGCCGACGCGGTCACCCGCGCCAACGACGCGATGCAGCGCATCGCCCAGATCAACCGGCAGCTCGGCACCGCCAACAGCCAGCGACGCCACCACCGCCACGCTGCTCGACCAGCGCGACCGCTACATCGACCAGCTCGCGCAGCTGATGGACATCAACGTCATCCAGAGCGACCACAACCAGATCACGGTCTTCACCAATTCCGGCATCCAGCTCGTCGGCATCGAGGCCTCGCACGCTCGCCTTCGATGCGCAGGGCTCGATGACCGCGATCGCGCAGTGGAGCGCCGATCCGAGCGCAGCGCACCGTCGGCACCCTCGTGCTCAAGGGACCGAACGGCGGCGACATCGATCTCATCGCCAACAGATCGATCCGCTCGGGCGAGATCGCCGCCTATCTCGAGATGCGCGATCAGGTGCTGGTCGAGGCGCAGGCGCAGCTCGACGAGATCGCCGCCGCCATGGCGCGCGCACTGTCCGACCGAACGGTCGCCGGCACCGCGGTCGACGTCCGGCGCGCAGTCGGGCTTCGACATCGACCTGGCCGGCCTGCTCGACGGCAATTCGGTCCGCTCACCTATACCGACAACGCTGACCAGCACCCAGCACACCGTGACGCTGGTGCGGGTCGACGATCCGGCCGCGCTGCCGCTCGCCGACACCGCGACCACCGATCCGAACGACAAGGTCATCGGCCTCGATTTCTCCGGCGGCCTGGCGTCGATCGTGAGCCAGCTCGCGCGCCGCGCTCGGCGCAACCGGCGCTGCAGTTCTCCAATCCGGCCGGCACGACGCTGCGCATCCTCGACGACGGCGCGGCCAACACGGTCGACGTCGACGCGGTCTCGGCCACCAACACCGTCGACCGCGCTGACCGGCGGCAACGCCGAGCTGCCGTTCTTCCTCGACGCCAGCGCGCCCTATACCGGCGCGATCACCTCGATCGGCGCCGCAGAGCGTCGGCTTCGCCGGCCGCATCGCGGTCAATGCCAGTCTCGCTGGCCGATCCGTCGCAAGCTCGTGGTGTTCCAGACCTCGCCGCTGACGCCCGCCGGCGACGCCACGCGGCCGAACTTCATCTACGACCGGCTCACCAGCGCCACGCTCACGTTCTCGCCGCATTCCGGCATCGGCACCGCGGCCGCGCCGTTCAGCGGCTCGCTGCCGGCGTTCATGCGCCAGGTGATCAGCCAGCAGGGCGAGGCGGCGCGAAGCCGCCGCCAACCTGAAGGACGGCCAGGACGTCGTCTTCAACTCGCTGCAGCAGCGCTTCAACAACAGCGCCGAGCGTCAATATCGACGAGGAGATGGCGAACCTGCTGAACCTGCAGAATGCCTATGCCGCCAATGCGCGGGTGATGTCGACCGTCAAGGAGATGCTCGACACCCTGATGAAGATGTGAGGACGGCATGAGCATCACCGGCATCGGATCGCGGTCGTCGCTGGTCGTGCAGTCGCTGGTCGACATGCGCCGCCAGCTCGACGACCTGCAGCGTCAGCTCGGCACCGGCAAGAAGTCGGACACCTATGCCGGCATCGGGCTCGACCGCGGCCTCGCGGTCGGCCTGCGCTCGCATCTCGTCCGCGCTCGACGGCTTCGACGACACGATCACCAATGTCGACGTGCGCCTCGATCTCGCGCAGATCGCGCTCGGCCGCCTCGCCGACATCGCGCACGACGTCAAGTCGTCGGCGTTCCAGTCGCCGAGCGATCGAGAGCAACGGCTCGACCGATCGCGCAGTCGACCGCCTATTCGGAGCTCGGCGAGATCCTCGGCCTGCTCAACACCCAGGCCGGCGACCGCTACCTGTTCTCCGGCCGCGCCGCCGACCAGCCGGCGGTCGAGACGCATCGACCACATCATGAACGGCGACGGCGCGCGCGCCGGCCTCAAGCAGATCGATCGCGGAGCGCAACCAGGCCGATCTCGGCGCCAGCGGCCTCGGCCGCCTGGCCATCTCGGCGCCGACCGCGACCTCGGTGCGGCTCGCCGAGGACGCGGTCTCGCCGTTCGGCTTCAAGCTCGCCAGCGTCACCTCGACACTTGACCGGCGCCACCGTGACGCCGTCCGGGCCGCCCACGGCCTCCACGGTCGATCTCGGCGCCGTCAATCCGAACGACGGCGAGACCATCCAATTCCGCTTCACCTTGCCGGACGGCACGAGCGAGAGCATCACGCTGACCGCCACCACCTCGGCCACGCCGGGACCGAACGAGTTCACCATCGGCGCCGACCGCGACGTCGACCGCCGCCAATCTGCAGACCGCGCTGACCGCGGCGGTCGGCAAGCTCGCCGACACCTCGCTGACGGCGGCCTCGGCGGTGGCGGCCGCCGAGCGATTTCTTCGCCGACCCGCCGCAGCGCGTCGCCGGTCCGCCGTTCGACACCGCGACCGCGCTGGTCGCCGGCACGCCGGCCGAACACGCGTGAGCTGGTACACCGGCGAGACCGGCGCCGACCCGGCGCGCGGCGACCGCGACCGCCCGCATCGACTCCTCGATCACGGTGTCCTACGGCATGCGCGCCAACGAGGAAGGCATCCGCTGGCTCGTGCAGAACGTGGCCGCGCTCGCCGCGATGACGTTCTCGCCGAGCGATCCCAACGCGACCGCGCGCAGCGCCGCGCTCAATCAGCGGATCGGCGCCGCTCTCGACGTGCCGCCCGGCACCCAGAAGATCGAGGACATCGAGGCCGAGCTCGCCGGCGCGCAGACCACGCTCGCCGCCGCCAACGATCGCCATCGGCAGACCAAGAGCACGCTCGCCGACATGCTGGAGCAGATCGAAGGCGTGTCGACCGAGGAGGTGGCGGCGCAGATCCTGGCGCTGCAGACGCGCCTGCAGGCCTCGCTGCAGACGACGTCGCTGCTCTACCAGACCAGCCTGGTGAATTATATCTGACGCGGTCGAAGCTGAGGCCGGGAGCGTATCCGGCCTCGGCTTATTCGCGCGTCGGACTACGCTGCGCCGAGCAATCCGGCCGCCAGCTCGCGGTTGATGTTGATCAGCGACTCGAGCTGCTCGCGCTGCGGATTGGTCATCATCGACACCGTCTGGTTCATGACGAACAGGCCGAGATTGGCGACGTTCTGGCGGATCGCGACCGGCAGCGGATGCTCCGTGCTGGTCACCGAGGTCAGGAAGATCGACCAGAGCTTGCGATTGTAGAGCAGCGCCTCGTCGAGCTCGGGCTTGGCGCGGTCCCAGCCGTCGTGGATGGCCTGCAGGCGCGACGCCGCCTTCAACAGCAGATCGGCTTCGAGTTCACGCGGATTGGCGATTTGCTTCGCTACCGCTCCGTAGGCCTGCGCCGCGTTTTGCATGGCTGAGAAGCTCCTGCTCGTACGCGATCAATTTCTTCGCGTCTTTTAACGCCTTATACATCTCGCCCGTTAAGATATGATTATTGATACTTTCGATGTACGGCCACGTGCTCGGCGCCGCCTCGAGGATGTCGCGCACCAGCGCGAAATAGACTTCGTGGTGCGCGCGCGGATCGCGCGACGTGTACATCAGCTGAACCGCGAGATAGATGCGCTTGGCCGGCGTGTCGGCGCGCTCGCGGCGTCAGGATGTCCTTCTCGCGCAGGATCGGCACCTGCCCTTCGATCAGGAGCCGGGTGCGCTGATCGTGGTTGGTGATGACGCATTCGCCGAGGATGATCCGCTCGCCCGGCTTCAGCTCGACTTTCAGCGCCATGGATCTCCCCCTGGTTGTCGCAACCGCGGGACCTGCCGATCGTGACGACGGATGGTTAACGTCGCGTTAAAGGAAACGGCGGAACTAGCGCCCCGCCGAATAGTCTGATTCGCTATTCGCTAGCTTCGCCCGCTTAGCCGAACAGCCGCAGCACGGCCTGGTCGGCCTGCGCCGACAAGCGACAGGGCGGTGGTGGAGAGCTGCTGGCGGGTCTGCAGCGCCAGCATGTTGGCGCCTTCCTCGTTGGTGTCGGCCAGCACCAGGTTGTCGGCGCCGGTCTCGAGCGTGTTGATCAGCTTCTTGGTGAAGTCCTGGCGGGTCTGCACGGTGTTCAGGTTGGAGCCGAACTTGGAGGCCTGGTTGCGCAGCGTCCCCAACGTGACGTCGATCTGAGCGAACGCGGCGTCGATGACGGCGTCGGACTGGAAGCCGGTGCCGCTGACCGTGCTGAGCCCGAGACCGGCTGAGTCGAAGGTGACGCCCGCGATGGTCAGCGAGCTCGAGCCGTTCTCGTTGAACATGACCTTGAGATCGTCGCCGAACAGCAGGTTGATGCCGTTGTAGGAGGCGTCCTTCGCCAGGGCGTCGATCTGCGCGAGGATGTTGTTGAAGTCGGACTGCAGCGAGGTGCGGGCGGCATTGGGCGTGGCGACGAAGCGGTGCCCAGCGTGGTGCCGGTCGAGTTGGGCAGGCCGACGGTCGCCGCAAGCCGAGCGCGGTGGTGAGCGCCGGCGAGCGACGAGTTGATGGTGAGGCTGGTCTGCGTCGCTGCCTGCGCCGCCGTCAGCGTGAAGGTCGCGTTCGACGCCGAGCCGGTCACGCCGGCGAGCGTTGCGATCCGGGCGTTCAATTCGGCGAGCGTGGAGACCTGACCGGCGGAGCCGTCGGTGCCGAAGGTGATCTGCTGGTTGGCGCCGCCGTTCACCGCCACCGTCAGGATCGAGCCCTGGCCGCCGCCGCCGATATTGTCGAGCAGGCTGGTCGAGCTGGTCACCCGGTTGGTCACGGCGTCGACGGTGAGGCCGACTTCGGCGGTGGTGGCGTTGGCCGTGATGGTGAAGTCGACGTCGGCGTCGAGCGCGCTCATGGTGATGGCGCCGTTGCCGCCGCCGCCCGAGATCACCGAGATCTTGCCGGCGCCGACCGCCGAGCCGTTGATCGCGGTCTGGATGGCGGAGGCGAGGCCGCCGGCGCTCTGGCCGACGATCGCGGCATTGTTGACGGTGACGTTGGTGGTGGTGCCGCTCACCGTCACGGCGATGGTGATATTGCCGGCACCCAGGACCGTGGCGTTGGCGAGCGTGCCGCCGGTGAAGGCGCCCAAGGCTTCGTCGGTCGGGTTGCCGGTGACGGTGACCGCGCTGTAGCCGGCGGCGCCCGGCTGGGCCGCCTGCCGCGCCTGCTTGGCGATCGACTTCGCGGATTCGACCAGCTTGGTGAGGGCGCTGATGCCCTGGTCGGCGGCCTCGAGCGTCTTCTGCGCCTGGCCGATCGAGTCGAGCAGGGCGTTGAGGTCGCTGGCGCGGTTGTTGAGCGCCTGCGAGGTGAAGAAGTTGGCCGGGTTGTCGAGCGCCGAATTGACCTTCTTGCCGGTGGCGAGCCGGTTCTGGGTGACGCTCATCAGATGGGCGGTGCTCTGCAGCGACAGCAGGTTCTGCCGCACGCCAGCCGAAAGTACGACATCACTCATGACGCACATCCTCGATTGCAAAGCGGAACGTCCGTTCAACGGAACGGTCGCTGCGATAATGAGACGGTAACCCTAATGGCCGGTAAACAAGCCAGACTTGACACTGACGAGAACAGGGAAGCGCGCGGCCATGCGTCGCGCTGTCGTGCGGCCCCACAAAGCAAAACGGCGGGGCCGAGGCCCCGCCGTCTCATCGAATCCGATCGTTCGGAGGATTAGCCGAACAGGCGCAGCACCGCCTGGTCGGCCTGCGCCGACAAGCGAGAGGGCGGTGGTGGAGAGCTGCTGGCGGGTCTGCAGGGCCAGCAGGTTCGCGCCTTCCTCGTTGGTGTCGGCCAGCACCAGGTTGTCGGCGCCGGTGCGCAGCGTGTTGACCAGGTTCTTGGTGAAGTCCTGACGGGTCTGCACCGTCGTCAGGTTCGAACCGAACTTCGAGGCCTGCGTGCGCAGCGTGCTCAGCGCCGTGTCGAGCTCGCTGATGACGGTGTCGATCATTGGCGTCCTGACTGGAAGCCGGTGCCGGTGACCGAGGCGAGGCCCAGGCCGGCAGAGTCGAACGTGACGCCGGTGATGGTCAGCGAGCTCGTGCCCTTCTCGTTGAACACGACCTTGAGGTTGTCGCCGTTGAGCAGGTTGATGCCGTTGTAGGACGCGTCCTTGGCCAGCGCATCGATCTGCGTGATGACGTTGTTGTAGTCGGCTTGCAGCGAGGTGCGCGTCGCATCCGCCGTGGTGGCGAAGGCGGTGCCGTTGGTCGTGCCGGTCGAGTTCGGCAGGCCGCCGGTGGCGGTGAGGCCGAGCGCGGTGGTGAGGCCGGCGAGCGAGGAGTTGATGGTGAGGCTCGTCTGCGTCGTCGCCTGCGCCACCGTCAGCGCGAAGGTCGCGTTCGAGGCCGAGCCGGTCACGCCGGACAGCGTGCCGATCTTGGTGTTCAATTCGGCGAGCGTGGAGACCTGACCGGCGGAGCCGTCGGTGCCGAAGGTGATCTGCTGGTTGCTGCCGCCGTTGACCGCGACCGTCAGGATCGAGCCCTGGCCGCCGCCGCCGATATTGTCGAGCAGGCTCGACGAGGTGGTCACCCGGTTGGTCGTACCGTCGACGGTCAAGCCGATTTCCGCCGTGGTCGAGTTGGCGGTGATGGTGAAGTCGACGTCGGAGTCTTGCGCGGTCAGCGTGAGCGCACCGTTGCCGGCGCCGCCCGAGGTGACCGAGATCTTGCCGGCGCCCACGGCCGAGCCGTTGATCGCGGACTGGATCGCGGCCGCAACGCCGGCATGGCCCAGGCCGACGATCGCGGCGTTGTTGACGGTGACGTTGGTGGTGGTGCCGCTGACGGTGACGGCGATCACGACGTTGCCGGCGCCCGCAACCACCGCGTTGGCCAGCGTGCCGCCGGTGAACCCGCCCAGGGTTTCGTCGGTCGGATTGCCCGTGATATTGACCGCGCCATAGCCGGCAGCGCCCGGCTGCGCGGCCTGACGCGCCTGCTTGGCGATCGACTTCGCGGACTCGACCAGCTTGGTCAGCGAGGTGAGGCCCTGGTCGGCGGCCTCCAGCGTCTTCTGCGCCTGGCCGATCGAGTTGAGCAGGGAGTTGAGGTCGCTGGCGCGGTTGTTGAGCGCCGACGAGGTGAAGAAGTTGCCGGGATTGTCGAGCGCGGAGTTGACCTTCTTGCCCGTGGCAAGCCGGTTCTGCGTCTGACTCATCAGCGCGGCGGTGTTCTGCAGGGAGAGAAGATTCTGCCGGACGGCTGCCGACAGCGTGATATTCGAAGCCATGATTTGAAACCTTTCTGGTCGTACGCCGTACTGGCGGTTGCACGTCGATCACCTGGATCGGAGCAACAGATCGCATGGCTGACGTAATGTAGAGTAAAAAAATGTGGTTAACGTCTAGGAATTGCTTATATACTGGCCATTATTGTAGACGTCGCAAGTAAAGCTCCGTTAACTACGAAAAATAACTCGGCGTTTACCATAACGGGGTCGCCACGCTCCACTCGACCTTGCGGGCGCGCCGTCAAGGCGTCCGCTCGGGGCTCGCGACGGGCACGGGAGTGAGGGCCGGGTTTGGCCGGGGAATGCCGAAAAGTCGCGTCCGCGCTCCCGTGCGCGGCGACGCCGTCAGCTAATGACTGGTGAAGGGCAGTCCGGGGAATCCGTGACCGGCCGATGCCGGCCGGTCGGCCGGGGCCTACAGCACGCGGCTGACCGCCAGCGGGCCGGCGGCGCTGCGGCCCGGCAGGTTGGCGCGGCCGGATGCGCCGTAGGTCTGCGGCGCTGCCTGGCGGGCCATCTCGCCCGAAACGCCGCGGACGATGCCTTCCGACACCGCGTGCGCGGTGGCGAGCACGGTCAGATTGATCTGCAGCAGCGCGCGGAAGGTGTCGTGATGGCGCCGCAGCGCCTCGAGCCGATCGGGGATGATCGCGGGTGAGATGGCTGTGGCTCGCCCGCAGCCGCAACGCCGCTGCGACATAGAGCCCGGTGAGGTCGGCTTTCGGCTGCGCCAGCGCGGCCGCCTGCGCCAGCCGGCCGCCGCGCACCAGGTCGGTCTCCTGCCGCAGGACGCCGACCAGCTTGTCCATCACCTCGAGGAAGTGCGCGATCAGTTTCTCGGCCTCCGCCGCGGTTGCGATCGGGGCGGGCGACGTCATCGGTGCGGAGAACGACGGTGCGGCGCTCATGGTCTCGTCCTGGCTTCGGTCAGCTGCTGTGCGGCGATCTGGCCCACGTGCGCGCGGCACCGGGCGCGCGCCTCCTGCTGGGCGAGCAAGGCGCCATAGACGTGATCGGCGATCCCGATGCCGCCGGCCTTGGCGAACGATTTCGAGTACTCTTCGCTCAGGAACGAGCGCCAGACGCCGGCGCCGCCGCCGCCGCCGAACGGGCCGTCGCCGTCGATGCCGGTGAACATCTGGTTGAACATCGAGTTGAGGAACACGGCTTCGAAGTCGGTCGCGGTGGCGCGCGCCTTGGCCTTGAAATCGAGCGCCGGCTTGCTGCCCGCGCCGCCGAGCGCCGGCTTGGTGCCGGTCGCGCCGAGCGTGCCGAGCGCTTTGAGCGCGCCCGGGCCGGTCTGCGCGGCGAGCTTTGGAATCGCCGCCATCACATCACCTCGATGTCGGCCTGGATCGCGCCGGCCGCCTTGATCGCCTGCAGGATGGCGATCATGTCGATCGGCCCGATGCCGAGGGCGTTGAGCCCATCGACCAGTTGCTGCAGCGATACGCCCTCCTTGACGACGGCGAGCTTCTTGCCGTCCTCCTGCACGCCGACGCGGGTGCGCGGCACCACCACGGTGCGGCCGCGCGAGAACGGCTGCGGCTGGCTGACTTGCGGCGTTTCGGCGACGGTGACCGTCAGGTTGCCCTGCGCGACCGCGACCGTCGACACCCGCACGTCGCGCCCCATCACGATCACGCCGGAGCGTTCGTCGATGACCACCTTGGCGGCGAGATCGGGCTCGACCTGCAACTGCTCGATCTCGGTGAGCAGCGCGACCACGTTGCCGTGGAACTTGGGCGGGATGGTGAGCTGCACGGTCGAGGGATCGAGCGGCTCGGCGGTCGGCGAGCCGAGGAAGTCGTTGATCGCGGAGGCGATCCGCTTGGCGGTGGTCAAGTCGGCGTTGCGCAGCGCCAGCCGCACCTGCATCAGCCGGTTCAGCGCGAACTCGATCTCGCGCTCGATGATGGCGCCGTTGGAGATGCGGCCGACGGTCGGAACGCCGCGGGTGATCTTGGCGGCGTCGCCCTGCGCCTGGAAGCCGGCCACCGCGAGCGAGCCCTGGGCGACCGCGTAGACGTTGCCGTCGGCGCCGAGCAGCGGCGTGACCAGCAGGGTGCCGCCTTGCAGCGTCTTGGCGTCGCCGAGCGCCGAGACCGTGACGTCGATGCGGGTGCCCTGGGTGCCGAAGGGCGGCAGGTTGGCGGTCACCATGACGGCGGCCACGTTGCCGGTGCGGATCTGGGCGCCGCGGATATTGACGCCGAGCCGTTCCAGCATCGCCTGCAGCGACTGCTTGGTGAACGGGATATTGTTGAGGGTATCGCCGGTGCCGTTGAGGCCGACGACCAGACCATAGCCGATGAGCTGGTTCTGCCGGACCCCCTCCACATTGGCGAGGTCCTTGATGCGCGACGTGGCGCCGGCCGGCGCCGCGGCGACCAGCAGGCCAGCCGCGACCAGCACGGTAGTCAGTGTCCTCGTCATCCCTTGCTCCCCAAGAGGTTCGGAGTTGTGGCCTTCTTCTTGCGAACCGCGTGCCAAGCCGAGAAATTTCGATAACAAGCTGAAATGAAAAGAGATTCTGCCGGACCTCAGAATTCTGGTTGAGCCTCGGGGGAGGCCAACCCTTGCCGGGTGGGGCAGTTTTTGCCGGGCCTTTACCGCCGGTTAACCATAGCAAGCGAGGGTGACCGGGCTCCGAAGACCCTGCGGGCTTCGGGCACGAGGGCGGCCGCAATGCGCATCTCTGGACCCAACGGAACGGCGGCCGCCGCCACGGCGGCGGCGATCCGGCGGCCGGCGCAAGGCGGCTTCACGCTCGGCCAAGCCGAGACCCCGCGCTCGGCCGGCGCGCCGGTCGGGCTGCGCACCGTCGGCGGCATCGATGCGCTGATCGCGCTGCAGGGGCTCGAGGACGCGACCGAGCGCCGCAAGCATGCGGTCAAGCGCGGCCGGGTGGCGCTCGACGCGCTCGACGAGCTCAAGATCGGGCTGCTCGGCGGCACGCTGTCGCAGGCCACCATGGGCAAGCTGCGTTCGGCCGCCGCGTTTCTCAAGGATGGCTCCGGGGATGCCGGCCTCGACTCCCTGCTCGGCGAGATCGAGCTTCGGGTCGAGGTCGAGATCGCCAAGATGGCGCCGCGCTGACCCGGAAAATCCCCGGCAACGGTGCCCTCCGCTGCTGTCGCGGACCGCAGCTGGCGCGCGCCGCTTTTTTCGCACTGCACTGCACACCGTCGCATTGTCGCAATTCCGTTATTGTCGATTGCCCGGCGGCCCGATATAAGCTCGCCCGCGAGCAGGGGGTTCGCGTCAGTCCTGGCACGGGGAAACGATGCGTTCGGAGAAGAAAGAACGGCCACGCGGCCTTGTCGGAAAAGACTTATCGGCCCACCGACAAAGAGCCATTCATGAACGATCGCCAGCGGGAGTACTTCCGCGAGAAGCTCTTCGCCTGGAAGGACGACATCCTCAAGGAGGCCAAGGAGACCTTGGCGCATCTGCAGGCCGAGAACGAGAACCATCCCGATCTCGCCGACCGCGCCTCCTCGGAAACCGACCGGGCGATCGAGCTGCGCGCCCGCGACCGCCAGCGCAAGCTGATCGCCAAGATCGACGCCGCGCTCGCCCGTCTCGACGACGGCACCTACGGCTATTGCGAGGAGACCGGCGAGCCGATCGCCCTCAAGCGGCTCGAGGCGCGCCCGATCGCCACGCTGTCGGTCGAGGCGCAGGAGCGGCACGAGCGGCGCGAGCGCATCTACCGCGACGAATGAGCTGCGAATAGCGAATAGCGAGTAGCGAGCCGCGCATGCGAGTGCGTACATGGCGAAGTCGACGCGAATTCCTATTCGCCATTCGCTATTCGCTATTCGCTTCTCTGCGCTCGCCGCGTCGGACGCGCGCCCACGCGCAGGATTGGCCGCAGCGGCCGGTGAAGCTCCTGGTGCCGTTCGCGGCCGGCGGCAATATCGACGTCATGGGGCGGCTCGCCGCGCAACGGCTGAGCGAGACGCTGGGGCAGCAATTCATCGTCGAGAACCGGGTCGGCGGCAACGGCATCATCGCGACCGAGGCGGTCGCGCGCGCGCCTGCGGATGGCTACACGCTGTTGTGGGCGAGCACCTCCGTCATCGCCATCTTCCCGGCGATCACCAAGGTGCCGTATGACCCGGCGAAGGATTTCGCGCCGATCAGCCTGTTCAGCACGTCGCCGCAGGTGCTGGTGGTCAATCCGAAATTCCCGGCGAAGACCGTTGCGGAATTCGTCGCCTACGTGAAGGCGCAACCGACCAAGCTCTCCTATGCGGGCGGCGGCGGGCCGGGCAGCGCCAGCAATCTCCTGATGTCGCTGTTCCTCAAGCGCGCCGGCCTCGAAATGCAGAACGTGAGCTATCGCGGCACGGCGCCGGCCATGACCGACCTGATCGCCGGCCACATCCCGACCATGTTCGCGCCGATTTCCGAGGTGCTGCCGCAGGCGCGCGGCGGCAATATCCGCATGCTGGCGGTGTCGAGCGGGACGCGCGCGCAGCAGGCGCCCGACGTGCCGACCATCGCCGAGTTCGGGCTTTCCCGGTTTCCATGCGGTGTCCTGGACCGGCATGGTGGCGCCGGCCGGGACGCCGAAGCCCATCGTCGATCGCATCGCGGAAGAGCTCGCGCGCGCCATGAAGGACGCCGCCTTCGTCGAGCAGTTGCACAAGAACGGCGTCGATCCGGCGGACCCCAGTCCGGCGGAATTCTCCGCCTTCATCGCCAAGGAGATCACGCTCTGGGGCGAGGCGGTCAAGGTCGCCGGCGTCACGCTGCAGTAGGTCGGGGAGCACGCGACCCTTGCGCGGGCGCTGACTATTGCGGGCGTTGCTGCGGCAAGGCTGGGCGCACCGGTATCGATTGCATTTGCAACAATTGTAGATGCATCTATAATGCCGCCAACAACAGAAGAAATCATCGGTCCGTAGAAAAGCGGGAGTCGCGCCATGGATTTCGGCTATTTCACCCTGAGCGACAATCACTACGAGAACAACACCCGGTCGCCCAACCAGTTCGTCGCCGACATCACCGAGGAAGCGCTGCTGGCCGACAAGCTCGGCATGCACTCGGCCTGGATCGGCGAGCATCATTTCAACTCGCTCGGCGTGCTCTCCTGTCCGGACCTGGTGCTCGCCTATATCGCGGCGCGCACGAAGCACATCCGGCTCGCGCCCGCGGTGACGGTGCTGCCGCTGCATCATCCGATCCGCGTCGCCGAGCAATGGGCGACGCTCGATCTGCTCAGCAATGGCCGCGTCGATTTCGCCACCGGACGCGGCTACGACAAGCGGGAATATCTGCCGTTCCACGTCTCGTTCGAGGACAATCAGAGCATGTTCGACGAGGGGCTCGAGGTGCTGCGCAAATTGTGGGCGGCGCCCGACCGCATCTCGCATCACGGCCGGCACTATTCCTTCGACGACGTGCGGATCACGCCGAAGCCGGTGCAGAAGCCGATCCCGACCTATGTCGGGTCGTTCTCCAAGCCCTCGATCGAGCTTGCCGCCCGGCTCGATTGCGGCCTGATCGTCGCCCCGTTCGCGGCCGCCATGAGCTTCGGCGGCCTGCAGCAGGTCGCCGACCTCTACCACGAGTCCTGCGCCAAATTCGGCACCACGCCGCGGCCGGCTGATGTGCAGCTACTTCACCCATTTCGCCGACAACAAGGCGCAGGAGGATGCCCAGCGCGCGCGCCAGATCCGCTACTACAAGGAATGCGTGATCCCGGCGCTGCCCGGCGATCCGAAGACGGCGCCGCCGAGCTATCGCTACTTCGTCGACATGGTCGCGCGCCTGCACAAGGTCAAACCCGAGGATCTGACCGAGAACTCGGTGCTCCTGGGCTCGCCGCAACGGATCATCGACACCTTGAAGAAGGTGGAAGCCGCCGGCTTCGCCGAGGTGATCCTCTATTTCAATGTCGGCCTCAAGCCGCACCAGCAGGTCAAGGACGAGATGGCGCGCTTTATGAGTGAGGTGGCGCCCGCCTTCGACGGCGCCCACAGGCAGCGCGCTGCGTAATACGTTCAGTCGCTGCGTTCAGTCGGCCGGATGAGTCGATGTGGCGACCCCTTGGGGTCGACCCGTTGGCCGATCCGGGCTGCGCCTTCACGGCCGTGTGAAGGCGGTTCCATCCTTTTCCCGACAGATGTGAACGCGTATGCTTCAAAGCGTGAGTCGCAACTCGCGCTCGGCTTGCCTAGAGATGCCCGTAGGCTTCCGCGGAACCAAGTATCGCCTGATGCGTAGACGGTTCAGCGGACAGCTCGGGAGGGCGCATCATGCCGATTGCGGAGCCCGATCGCGCGGCGTCTTCGTCCTGCGGCATCGCCGTGATGGCGAAAGCTTCGGCTCCCGGCCGCGCCAAGACCCGCCTGGTGCCGCCGCTGACGTTCGCCGAAGCCGCGGCGTTCAACACCGCCTTCCTGCAGGACGTCGCGGCCAATATTCTCGCTGCTGCAACGCAAGCCGAGATCGCCGGCTACATGGCGTTCGGGCCGCCCGGGCCCGACTCGGCGGCATTTTTCCGACGCATCCTGCCGCCCGGTATCGGTCTGCTGGAGGCTTGGTATCCGAATTTCGGCGACTGCCTGTTCACGGCGATCGAGCAACTGCTCGAACGCCGACATGCCGGCGCGGTCGTTCTCAACTCCGACAGCCCGACCTTGCCGACGTCGCTTCTGGTCGAGACCGCCAAGGTGCTGGCGCAGCCGGGCGACCGCGCCGTCCTCGGCCCCTCGGTCGACGGCGGCTATTATCTGCTCGGCGTCAAGCATGCGCATCGGCGGCTGTTCGAGGACATCACCTGGAGCAGCGAGCAGGTGGCGCGGCAGACGCTCGAACGCGCCGCCGAGATCGGCCTTCGCGTCCATGTCCTGCCGCCGTGGTATGACGTCGACGATGCCTTGTCGCTCGACGACGCTCTGCTCCGAGTTGTGCGGCCGGGCGCTGTTTTCGGCGAGCCTGCAGGCCCATCAGGCGCCGCACACCGCGCGGCTGCATGCGCGCGTTGCTGGCCGACACCGATCTCGCCGGCCGGCTCGCCTCCGCCATCGGCGCCGACGCCCATAGGGCCGCGGAATGACACGCAGGACCGGCCTCGACTGGCAACTCTTGACGCTCGCCGGCGTCCTGCTGGCGCTCACGCTCGTTGGCGCGTTCACCGTGATCCAGCTCGACGACGAGCGCGCCGGCTACGTCACGCTGGTCCAGGCGCCGTTCTTCGCGCTGGCGGCCTGGTTCTGGTGGTGACGCGGCCGCCGCAGCATCAGCGCCGCGCGCTGTTGGCCATCATCGTGATCGCGCTGGCGATGCGGGTGCTGCTGCTGCCGGGCACGCCGGTGTCGACCGATATCTTCCGTTACGTCTGGGACGGACGCGTGCAAGCCGCCGGCATCAATCCGTACCTGCATGTTCCGGCCGCGGAGGCGCTGCAGCACCTGCGCGATGCGGCGATCTATCCGGAGATCAATCGCGCCAACTATGCGCCGACGATCTATCCGCCGATGTCGCAGATCGTGTTCTTCCTGGTCACGCGCATCTCCGAGTCGCTCGTCTTCATGAAGATCGCGATGGTCGGCTTCGAGGCGCTGGTGGTCTGGGCCATCTTGCAATTGCTGGCGGCACGCGGACTGCCGTCGACCCACGTGCTGCTCTACGCCTGGCATCCGCTGCCGCTGTGGGAATTCGCGCGCAGCGGCCATATCGACGCCGTCGCCATCGCCTTCCTGATGCTCGCCTTCGTCGCCGCCGACCGCCGCTCGCCGGTGCTTGCGGGCATCGCGCTCGGCGCCGGCGCGCTGGTCAAATATTTCCCGGTCGTGGCGGGGCCGAGCCTCTACCAGCGCTGGGACTGGCGGCTGCCGGTCGCCTTCGTGGCGACCGTCGCGGTCCTCTACCTGCCGTATCTCGGCGCCGGCACCAAGGTGTTCGGCTTTCTCGGCCAATACATCGCGGAAGAGCGCATCGACCAGGGCTCCGGCATTTTCCTCTGGCTCCTGCTCGGCAGCGTGCTGCCGCTCCCGGGCAACGCGCTCTCGTATTATCTTCCCGGCGGCCGCGCTGATCATGATCGCGCTCGCGCTTGCCCTGGTCTTGCGCGAGCGCAAGCCGGGCGCCGATCTGTGGGGCGCCATGGTGCTCGCCGTCACGTTCCTCGTGCTGTTCTCGCCGCACTACGCCTGGTATTTCGCCTGGCTCGTTCCGTTCCTCTGCTTCTATCCGAGTGCCGCCGTGCTCTATCTGACCTGCGCGGCCAATTGGCATTACATCGGGCACTGGCCGCCGCACCTCTCCGACGGGCTGCTACTCTACGGCGGGTTTTTCGTGATCCTGGTCGTCGAGCTCTGGTTCCGTCGCTATCGGAGAAAGGAGGCGCGTCATGGCGACGCCGTCCCCGCCTAGAGCATTTTCCGGAAGTGGACGGTTTCCGCAGAAAATGCGACCACTAAAGATTCGATGACCCCGCCGCTATTTCGAGAGCGTCGGCAAGCCGCGCGCCGATCGCGCGGAACGGCTTCCGGTCTGCGTCTATCTGGAGACGACGAACCGCTGCAACCTGCTGTGCACGACGTGCCCGCGCACCTACGAGGAGCTCGAGCCGCCCGCCGACATGAGCTGGGAGCTGTTCACCTCGATCGTCGATCAGATCCCCGATCTCGAGCGCGCGGTCCTGCACGGCGTCGGCGAGCCGATGCTGGTCAAGAGCCTGCCGCGCATGGTGCGCTATCTCAAGGATCGCGGCACCTACGTGCTGTTCAACACCAACGGCACCGTGCTCAACGAGAAGAACGGCCGCGCCTTGATCGACGCCGGCCTCGACGAGCTTCGCGTCTCGCTCGATGCGGCCAATGCGAAGTCCTTTCTGGCGGTCCGCGGCAAGGATTACTTCGGCCGCATCCTCAAGAACGTCCGCGCCTTCCGCAACCTGCAGGAACGCGAAGGCAAGGAGCGGCCGCGGGTCTCGGCCTGGCTCACCGGACTGCGCGAGACGGTCGCCGAGCTGCCGGCCTTCGTGCAGGTGGCGGCCGACATCGGCGTCAAGGAAGTCTATCTGCAGCGGCTGGTGTTCTTCGACAAGGACGCCATCGGCCTCGCGCGACCGGACCAGGCGCTCTACGAGCAGCTCACGCGCGAGGAGCAGGCCTATATCGAGGCGGCGACCGAGCTGGCGCGCGCCGCGGCATGACGTTTAGCGCCTCGGGCGCCGCGTCGGAGCCGGGGATGAGCCTCAAGCGGCACGACGACGGGTCGCCGTGGTCGCTGTGCCGGCGGCCGTGGAGCGTGATGTATTTCACCGCCAATGGCCGCGCCTTGCCGTGCTGCATCGCGCCGTTCTCGCAGCGCGGATACGAGAACTACACGCTCGGCGATGCCACCCAGCAGTCGCTGCGCGAGATCTGGAACGGCCCCGCCTATCGGTCGTTCCGCGAGGCGCTGTTGTCCGACAAGCCGGCCGCGGCCTGCGCCAGCTGCGGCCTGCGCTGGAGCCTTTGAGCCATGGCCGTTGTCCCCGATGCGGCCGACCGCGTCGCCCCGCGCGAGGGCGGGGAGGGGACGATCGTGGTCGTCATCCCGACGCTCGACGAGGAAGCCGTCGATCGGCGAGGTGGTGCGCAGCATCCCGCGCGACGCTCGTGCGCCGCGTCATCGTGGCCGACGGCGGCAGCAGCGATGCGACGGTGGCGCGCGCCGAGGCGGCCGGCGCCGACGTCGTCGCCGCCGGACGCGGCTACGGCCGGGCCTGCCTGGACCGCGACCATGGCGGCGGAGGAGGCCGACATCGTGGTGTTCATGGACGGCGACGGCGCCGACGATCCGCGCGGCATCGCCGCGCTGGTCGAGCCGATCCGCTCCGGCCGCTGCGATTTCGTCATCGGCTCGCGGGCGCGCGGCAAGCGCGAGCCTGGCAGCATCGCCTGGCACCAGATCGCGGCCGGCCGCGTCGCCGGGCTGGGCATGCGTCTCCTCTATGGGGTGCGCTACACCGACATGTGCGCGTTCCGGGCGATCCGTCGGGATGTGCTGCTCGGCCTCGGCATGCGCGAGGAGACCTACGGCTGGAACATCGAGATGCAGATGCGCGCCGCGCGCGCGGGCCTGCGCATTCTGGAAGTTCCGGTCGACTATCACCGGCGCAGCGGCGGCAGCTCGAAGGTGGCCGGCAGCCTGCGCGGCACGCTGCGGGCCGGCACCCGCATCGTCGCGACCTTCGTCCGCGTTGCGATGCAGCGTGCTCCGCGCGAGCCGCTGACAGATGGCTGCGCAAAAGGTTACGCGCGCCCTGATCAACTGCGTGTCGCCGCATCGTGACTTGTCTCGCCCGGTGACCGGTCGCATGGTGCGCTGAACGAAATTTTCGAGCCTGGAGGTTGTCGTTGGCGCGCGATCTCGTCCTCTATGGTGAGCCCACGCTCGAGCGGGCGCTGCGCTCGGTCGGCCAGCTGTGGCGCGCGCGCAGCGGCATCCGCGTCAACGTCTTCGTGGCGCCGTCGGACCTCTCCTATGCGCAGATCGAACGCGGTGCGCGCTGCGACGTGATCGTCGCGCTCGCCGGCGCCGTCACCGAGGACGCGGCGCGCCGCAAGACCATCGACGCCGGCACGGTGCGCCGGGTGTTGCGCAACGGCCTGGTCCTGGTCGGCAGCGAGCGCGACGCCGGTCCGGCGGCCGGTGCGACGGCGGCCGATCTCTCCCGGCTGATCGCCGGCAGGACGCTGGCGATCGCCAATCCCGATCGCGACGTCGCCGGCGCCTATGCGGTCGAGATGCTGCGCAAGCTCGGCGTGGCCGTCGACGACGGCAACAAGAGCGTGGTGGTGGCGGAAAGCTCCGCCGGCGTGGTCAGCATGCTCGCCGACCAACAAGGCGCGGCTCGGCATCGTCTACGCGACCGACGCGGCCGGCCAGCCCGGCTTCAAGCTCGACTCTGGCGCTTGCCGGCCTCGGCCATCCGCCGATCGAATATGTCGCCGCGGTGGCCAACGATCCGCAATCCGACCCCGGCCGTTCATGGCGTTTCTGACATCCCCGCGAAGCCAAGGCGACGTTCACGTCGGCGCGGCTGCAAACGATCGAGCAATATCAGATCGAACGCGCGGCGATGACGGGAGGCGAGGGTGACTGACGTTACGGCGGGCCAGTTTCGAGCAGGTGTCGAAGGTCATCGTGCATCCGCTCACGGTGCGGGTCACGCACTGGCTCAACGCCGCTGGCCATGGTGATCATGATCATGAGCGGCTGGCGCATCTACAATTCCGACCCGATCTTCCCGTTCAGCTTCCCGGTCGCGCTCACGCTCGGCGGCACCGAGGAAGGCTCGGTCGACATCCACAACGAGGATGGGCTGGCCGGCGCCCTGCAGTGGCATTTCGCCGGCATGTGGCTGCTCGCCTGCAACGGCCTCGTCTATCTGGCTTACGGCATCCTGTCGGGACATTTCCGGCGCGCGTTCTTTCCCGGTCGGTCCTGCGGCGTTCTGGCGCGACACCATCGCCGCCATGACGTTCCGGCTGCCGCATCGGATCGGCGCCTACAACGCCGTGCAGAAGACGCTCTATCTCGGCGTGCTGGCGGCCGGCGTCGTCACCGTCCTGTCGGGGCTGGCGATCTGGAAGCCCGGCCAGCTCCAGGAGCTGACCTTCCTGTTCGGCGGCTTCGACTTCGCGCGCGTGGTGCACTTCTTCGGCATGACGGCGATCGTGCTGTTCCTGATCGTGCACGTCGCGCTCGTGATCGTCGTGCCGAAGACGCTGCCGCCGATGATCACCGGCCGCGCCGACGCCCACGACGTCGAGGAGCGAACGCGATGACGAGCAGCATCCGACGAGTCGAAGCAAATCCTGCGGGCGAGCGGCGCCGCGCGCGAGATCGAGCGCCGGCTGTTCCTCAGGCAGGGGCTGAGCCTCGGCGCGCTCACCTTGCTCACCGGCTGCGACGTCACCGACACCAGTGCCGTGCAGTCCGCGCTCGAACGGCGTCTCGTCCTGGAACGACCGCGTGCAGGCCGCGCTGTTCAATCCCCGCCGCCTGATGCCGACCTATCCGGAAAGCCAGGCGGTCAAGGACTTTCGCTGGAACGCCTATTTCAGCCAGCACCAGATTCCGCAGATCGACGGCGCGGCTTCAAGCTCAATCTGTCGGGCCTGATCGACAACCGCCGGCCGTGGACGCTGGCGGAGCTCTACGCGCTTGCCGCAGGAATCGCAGGTGACGCGCCACGTCTGCGTCGAAGGCTGGAGCATGATCGGCAAATGGACCGGCGTGCCGTTCCGCACCTTCCTCGCCCGCATCGGCGCCGACACTACCGCCAAATATGTCGGCTTCGAATGCGCCGACGGCTACTACTCCTCGATCGACATGGCCTCGGCGCTGCATCCGCAGACCTTGCTCACCTTCAAGATCTCCGACGAGATCCTGGCGCCGAAATTCGGCTATCCGCTCAAGCTGCGCGTCGCCACCAAGCTCGGCTTCAAGAATCCGAAATGGATCACCGCGATGTACGTGACCAACCGCTTTCCCGGGCGGGTTCTGGGAGGACCGGGGATACAATTGGTTCGCCGGGGTGTGAGCGGGCGCCGAAGTTTCGCTATAGTCACCGTCGTCATCATCGCTTGTCGCATGAGTGTCACCCCGCAGATGCCAGGTTCCTTGTCCGGCCATGACCCGAAGTCACGCGAGTTCACCGCCTCGCCGGCGCCAGCGCGCCCGGGAGAGGTCAGCTGGGATTACGATCGCGCCGAAATCATCGCCGACGGTGCCGTGCATGCCATCGGGATCGTCCTGGGGCTCGTCGGAGCTGTCGCAATCGTCATCGCGGCGATCGAGACCGATCGCATCGGCTTGGCGCCGGTCGTGATCTACATCATCGGCCTGGTTGCCATGCTGGCGCTCTCGGCGCTCTACAACATGTGGCCGATTTCGCCCACCAAGTGGGTGCTGCGTCGCTTCGATCACTCCGCGATCTACCTGCTGATCGCCGGGACCTACACGCCGTTCCTGGCGCACCTCAAGATCGGCCTCATCTCGATCGGGTCTCGGCATCGGCGTCTGGGCGAGCGCGGTCATCGGCATGGTTCTCAAGCTCGCGCTTCCGGGGCGGTTCGATCGCCTGGCGGTCGTGCTTTTCCTGCTGCTCGGTTGGAGCGGTGCGATCGTCTACGAGTTCGTTCGCTTCCGTCCTCCCGACTTCGAGCCTATGGCTGCTCGCGATCGGCGGCATTCTCTACTCGGTCGGCGTACTCTTTCATGGCTGGCACGGCCTGCGCTTTCACAACGCGATCTGGCATGGCTTCGTGCTGCTGGCGGCGAGTTGCCACTATTCGGCGGTTCTCACCTCCTTGGCGCCGGCGTGACTAGTGCGGTGAATTTGAAGTTCCTATCAGTTTCGCAGCGAGTCCGTTTAGGAACTTCAAATTCAAAACCGCACTAGAATCATAGAGTTGCTAGTGCTCCTTTGATTCCGAAGTTCGCAAACGAGCTTGCCGCGATATGATGCGAACTTCGGAATCGGAGCACTAGCCGCGGCCGCGTCAATTGTCGAGGAAGGTTCGCAGGATCTTCGACCGGCTCGGGTGCTTGAGCTTCCGCAGCGCCTTGGCCTCGATCTGGCGGATGCGCTCGCGCGTCACCGAGAACTGGCGGCCGACCTCCTCCAGCGTGTTGTCGCCGTTCATGCCGATGCCGAAGCGCATGCGCAGCACGCGCTCCTCGCGGGCCGTCAACGACGCCAGCACGCGGGTGGTGGTCTCACGCAAGTTGGATTGAATTGCGGCGTCGATCGGCAGGATCGCGTTATTGTCCTCGATGAAGTCGCCGAGGTGGCTGTCCTCCTCGTCGCCGACCGGGGTTTCGAGCGATAAAGGCTCCTTCACGATCTTCAACGCCGCGCTCACCTTCTCCGGCGGCATGCCGAGCTTCACGGAGAGCTCCTCGGGCGTCGGCTCGCGGCCGAGCTCGCCCAGCAGCTGACGCCTGGTGCGCACGACCTTGGTGATGGCATCGATCATGTGCACGGGAATGCGGATGGTTCTTGCCTGATCGGCGACGCTGCGGCTGACCGCCTGCCGGATCCACCAGGTCGCATAGGTGGAGAACTTGTAGCCGCGGCGGTACTCGAACTTGTCGACCGCCTTCATCAGGCCGATGTTGCCCTCCTGGATCAGGTCGAGGAACTGCAGGCCGCGGTTGTTGTATTTCTTGGCGATCGCAATCACCAGGCGCAGGTTCGCCTCCACCATCTCCTTCTTGGCCTGGCGCGCTTCGCGCTCGCCCCTCTGCACCATCTGCACGATCTTGCGGAACTCGCCGAGGTCGAGCCCGGTCTCGCCGGCGAGCGACTGGATGTCGCGACTCAAGTCCTTGATCTTGTCCTGCTCGCGGGCAATGAAGCTCTTCCAGCCCTTGGTGGAGAGCCTGGAGAGACGGTCGAGCCAGAGCGGCCCGAGCTCGGCGCCGTGGTAGTTCTCGAGGAAATCTTCGCGCGCGACACCGTGGCTCTCGGAGAGCCGCATCAGCCGGCCTTCGTGGCCGACCAGGCGCTTGTTGATGTCGTAGAGCTGCGCCACCAGCGAATCGATGCGCGCCTGGCTCAGCCACAGCGACTTCACCTCGGCGATGATATCGGCCTTGAGCTTCTTGTAGCGGCGCCCCTGCGCGGGCGAGAGCGTGGCGTCCTTGCGCTTGAATTCGATATCCTGGTCCTGCAGGCGGCGCAGCCGCTTGTAGGCGTCGGCGATGTTGTCGAAGGTCTCGAGCACCTTGGGCGTGAGCTCCGCCTCGATCGCCGCGAGCGAGAGCGCGCCGTCCATGTCGTCGTCGTCGAAATCGCCTTCGGGCGCGCCCTCGACCTTCGCCTCGCCGTCACCCTCGTCGGCGACCACCTTGAACGGAGTGGCGGCCGCGGGCGCCGCCGGGCGGCGCCGGGGTCACCGGGCATCTGCGCTGCGGACATCTGCGTTCCGGACATCCGCGCTGCGGACATCTGCGCTGCGGGCATCGGCACCACCGGTCGGCCGTCGGGGCCGATCACCGGGACCGGAATCGCCTTGGCGTCGGGCCCCGCATAGGTCGCCTCCAGATCGATGATGTCGCGGAGGAAGACCTTCCCCTCGTTGAGCTCGTCACGCCAGATGATGATGGCCTGGAAGGTGAGCGGGCTCTCGCACAGCGCCGCGATCATCGCCTCGCGGCCCGCCTCGATGCGCTTGGCGATGGCAATCTCGCCCTCGCGCGAGAGCAGCTCGAGCGAGCCCATCTCACGCAAATACATGTGGAAAGGGTCGTCGGTGCGGCTGGTCGGCTCCTTGGCCTCGGACTTGGCCGGGACCTTCTGCCGGACCTCGATCAGCTCGCCGCTGCCGGCTTCGGCTTCCTCCGGCTCTTCGCGCTGCTCCTCGTCCTCGCTTGCTTCCTCGGTCTCGACCACGTTGACGCCGGTCTCGCTGAACATCGCGAGCACGTCCTCGATCTGCTCGGAGCTCAGCTCTTTCGACAGCGCGTTGATCTGGTCATGGGTGACGTAGCCGCGCTTTGCGACGGTGCGGATGAGCTTCTTGACGGCGGCATCGGAGAGGTCGAGCAGCGGGCTGTCCGGCGACGTGTCGGGACCGTCGCTGTCCGGCACCTCATCATCCTTCCGCGGCGTCGCCTTGGTCTTGCCTGCCATAAGCCTCCACAGCCGGCGCCGAGCCCGCTCCGGATCGCGGTTCGCCGGTAGCCGTATCCCAAAAGGGGGCGCCGCGCCTACCTAAAACGTCATTGGCGGCAAAATCTCGGCGTCTCGACCGCAAGGCGCTGGAAATCGCTCGGCTTTCTGCGCTAAGCAAGGCTCGGGATGCGGCGCGCGTTGGCCGAAGCGGCTGTGCCGCTGCTCTTTGGTGGTGCCCGCGTACGTGGCGCGCCATTGCGAATCCCAACTCGAGGCCAACGGGCGACGCTGGTCGTGTCCCCAGAAACGGTGAGCGAGATTCAGGCGTCAGATCAGGATGCGAGCGCCGTGTGCCGGGCATGCGGAGCGTGCTGCTCGTTCTCACGCGAATGGCCACGGTTCTCTCTGGAGGACGACGCGGCGCTCGATCGCATTCCGCGCGCGTTCGTGGATGACGGGCTGGCGAAGATGCGCTGCGTCGGCGATCGCTGTGCGGCCCTTGTGGGAGACGTCGGAATATCGACATCGTGCGCGGTTTACGCCGAGAGGCCCGACGTTTGTAGAGATTGTCGGCCGGGAGACGACGCCTGCGAAATGGCCCGGCGGCGTTTCCACCTGCCCCCACTAGTGCGGTGAATTTGAAGTTCCTATCAGTTCGCGGCGAATTCGTTTAGGAACTTCAAATTCAAAACGCACTAGAATTATAGAGTTGCTAGTGCTCCTTTGATCCGAAGTTCGCAATCGAACTCGCCGCGATATGATGCGAACTTCGGAATTGGAGCACTAGCCTGAATCCCGATCATCGGTTGCTCACAGACTCCGGAGCGGGATGCCATTCTTGCCGGGGCGCGGTTCCGTGGCCACCGCGACATCGACCGTCATGCCGAGATAGCTGTCGGGCGTGCCGACAAAGCTGCCGGCGATGGGGACCGCCTGGGCGATGTCGCGGGTGACGGCGACGCGGATCAAGTCGCCACCGCTGATGGTCCCGTTGGTCGGATCATAGGCGATCCAGCCCGTGCCCGGCAGGTAGATGTCGGCCCATGCGTGGGTCGTCCCGGCACCGACGACGCCCGTGGAGCGGCCGTCGGCGGCAGGATTGTAGAGATACCCCGTCACGACGCGGGCGGCGAAGCCGAGGCTGCGGACCGCTTCGATCAGCAGGACCGCGAGGTCGCGGCACGAGCCCCAGCCGCGGTCGAGCGTCTCTATGGGGGTTTGCGTGCCCTCGGTTTCGCGGCTCTGATACGAGATGCTTGCCCGCACGCCGGCATTGATGTCCGCCAGCAAGCGCCAGCGTATCGGTCGGATTGCTGCGGACAAAGCCGCGCGCCCATGACCCGAGCCGATCGGTGGGATCGGGGTGGTGGCGCTCGAGCATCCGGCCCAAGTCGATGCGATCGTCGGCGGAATAGATGAATGGATAGCTCGCCGCCTCGGGAGTGATCCGAAATGCCGGGCGCTCTATGACGTATGTCTCGAGCTGGAGCTTGCTCTCGATCCGCAGCTCGGCGGAAGCATCGGCGAACGATGCGATCGCAATCGAGTTGCCGAACACGTCGTGCATCCAGCGCACCGATGCCGGCGGCGAGAAGCTCAGCTTGGTTTGAATGAGGCGAAGATCGTGGCTGTCGCGCGGGCGCAGCATCAATCGATGATCACCGAGCCGAACCGGGCGGCGGTAGCGATAGATCGTCGTATGCCGCACGTTGAGAATGGTCAACGGGAGATGCTCGCCTCAACCCACTCGTTGCTCCGATAGCACTACGGCCGCCCGCCGGGCTCTTCGTCGCGACCGGGCTCGGGCTTCGCCGTAGGCGTCTGCTCGGCTGCCGCGTCTCTCTCCTGCGCCGCCTGCAGGTCCGCAGGATCGATGGTGACCATCTCGACCGAGGATGCGTGACGAGACTGGCGACGGCACGAACATCATGGTCGAAACGCGGCGGTAGACCGGAAAGGATATCCCCTCGATCAGCTCTTCGTCGGTCACGACCCGATACGCCCCCGGCGGCAAGACCCGATCGATGCCCTTCAGCAGGAAAGGCTGATCGAAGACGACGGACTTGCTGTGCGTGCGAGTGGTCACGGGAGCGGGCTCTCGGGGCGTCGAGCGAGCGGATAGTCGGCGCTCTCGTACAGGCGACGAATTGCGTTGCTGTCGAATCTCGCCGTATCGACTTCGAGATAGGTGCCGGCAAGAAGCTGCGGCGGCAGCTCCTCGATCGCGAAACGGATGGCGTCCGCCGCGCGCGCAAATCGTCTGTATCCAAGCGGTTGACGCCGAGCCTTGCGGCCCTTGGCCGAGAACAATTCCGCTTCGGTTCGGTAGTCGAACAGCTCGGCCTCGGTGGCGTAGTCAACAGCATCCATTTCCTGGCACCTTCCCGGTGAGCGTCGCGCAAATACGATTTGGGACAAGCATTCATTCAAACTGCAAGCCTGCATATAGGATCGAAACGCGAAAAAACGAGGCCGCCCGGCGGAAATATCCTGAATTCGGCTGCAAAAACAGCGTGTGCACGTCAGTCATGCGACGGGCAAGCCGCCCGGCTGAGCGTCCGATCACGGCGTAAATGATGCGCCACCTCGCGGCGGAACCACGCTTGACCGCATTATTTGTCTAGCTGGAGCGGGACGATGCGTGTATGCTCTTTCGATCATCGGCATGCGAAAAACGACGAAACGGCCCTCAGGCGCCGATGGCCGAGAGACAGTTGCGCTCCCGCCTGCAGCAAGGGAAGCGCCGTGTCCGGACCACCGCAATTGCCATCCCAATTGTTACTCTCGCAATTGTTCAGCGCATCGAGATCTCGGAGCGCCGCGGCCGCTTGTGGCACATTTGCCGCAAATGCCGTTTCGCCGGCGGATCGCGTGCTTCTGCTGCGCATGCAGCGATCGTGGCTCGAGCGCGCCCGCCATCAGGATTGGCTGGATGGGTTGCCCCCCAATCCGCCGGTGAGAGCGAATGCCCTGGCAGTGCCGCGACGGCTCTGATCGACCCGCGCCGCTGTGGGAGATGTATCTCATTGTGGACCGCGACCGACGTGGATCGCGACCGACGTGGACCACGACCGACGCGGCATCCGATGGCAGCGATGATGGAGTACCGGCGAGTTATCGAGGCCGTGGAAGCTTCAAGACGGTGTACGAATCATGGCGCTGACCTTTCCCAATCATAGCCGCTCTTATGATGCGACGCGGCGCGCGGTGCGGTTCTGGGGACACGACAGCGCGATGGAAGCTTCATTTTTCGTGACCGAGGACGCGTTGAAGCGCGTGCAGCCCGACATGCGGCTCGACGAAGTTGGACTGCTCGGCGCATTCGATGCCAATCGCGACTTGATCCACGCGACCGCAGCCAGGGTCTACGCGCGTGGTCGTCGGGGCTCCTACGATCTGGTCGGCGCGGATTTCTGAAGGCGGATGCTCATGCAAGAATTGACATGGTCATCGACATAGGCACGAAAAGAGCGCATTATGGCCATGACCGAAACGCCAGCTCAAAGCGGCCGGGCCTTCCATTCAACTTATTGATCGGAACCCATCCGGATTCCGTTGCCTCGCTCCGAACGATGTCGGGCGAAAGGAAACACTGTGCAGTTACCAAGAATCTTGGAAGGGGAGTCGGTTACCCGACTCCTGCAGGGAGCCTGTGCCGGCGCGCTCGTGACCGTGTTGATCGGCTTCAATTGGGGTGGATGGACGTTGGGAAGCACGTCGAAGCAAACGGCGGAGAAAAGCGTCAGTGCGGCCCTGGTGGCGGTGCTTGCTCCGATGTGCGTCGACAAGTTCCGGCAGGGCGCCGATGGCGTGCGCAACCTGGCGGAGTTCAAGAAGGTCAGCTCGTGGATGCAGAGACTCGTACATTCAGAAGGGAGGCTGGGCGACATTCCCCGGCCTGGAGTTGCCCGACCTGGCGATCGCCCGAGCCTGCGCCACTTTGCTTGCCGCTACTTGACAAGCGAGTCGTGTGAGCCGCGGCTGCTCGGCGTAAGCTGTTGCCGCAGGCGTGCGCAGGGCATATGAACATGGGCGGGGCGCTGGCGCCCGCCTTTGCAAGCCGTCTCCGGCTTGGATCGTCGGTGACGTCAATAGCAGAGAGGTATTGCGCCATGCGCATCTACATATTCAAGTCCGAGACGAGGAACAACTTGCTCGCGTTTGCAGGCGACCTGATGGGCAGCAAGCTGCCCGAGAGCCACGGTCCCTGGACTGCGACCGGGGCGATTGGGCCGGAGAAAGCTCCTCCTCACAACTTCTCGCGCGATGCGATCGAAAGCGCAATCGATGCCGAGGGATTTCAGCTCTGGCGCCTGGCCAGGAAGAGCGAAGTCGAAGCGTGATGTCGCCGATTCCCGGGCGCGCATCATCGAATGTGAATTCGAGGGGCGTCGTTGATGCTGATGCCGCGGTAGCTCGGGCCCTTGCGGCTCGACCGCGCAGGAAGCCGGCGCCCGACCTCATTGACCCGTCTCGGCATCACTCGTACAAGTGGTGTGCCAAGTTTTCGGTCTGCCTTGCTAAGCTCCCGCGTTTGGGCCGCTCTCAAGTCATCTCCCAAAACTCGGATCCGCTACGCCGTCGCGCGAGCATCGCCGATGGCCCAACACGAGCATAGACTGCAAGGAGAGGAAGATGGCGACTGGAACCGTGAAGTGGTTCAATGCGGCGAAGGGCTACGGATTCATTCAGCCGCAGAGCGGCGGCAAGGACGTATTCGTCCACATTTCGGCGGTCGAGCGCGCCGGGCTGAGCACCCTCAATGAAGGGCAGACCGTCCAATACGAAGTCGTCAGCAATCGCGGCAAGGAATCCGCCGACAACCTCAAAGTCGGCTGAGGATCAGAAAAGAGCATGAAAGGTTCCCCCGAGAACACGGTCATCCTGCATTGGGAGGAGTGCAGCGCCGCGTGGGCGCAATTGTCGTGGCGAGACTGGGTTCGGTTCCGGGGACTTGGCCAAGCAGGCCGCAGCCTGCTTGCCGGCGCAGAAGCCGGCGAGCATTACTTCCTCGTCTGTGTTCTCGGGGATGAGGGCGAGCTCGCCAACGTGATCCCGCATCGATACGTCTTGTCGACCGACGGTTGGCTTGTTCACGGTTTCGACGGGCTCGAAGTGGCGGAGCGCGAAGAGTATTGCAGGATTCAAGTGCTCGACTTTCCGACGTTCGAGGACGCGGAGCGCTACAGCGAGCTCGGTGCGCGCGGGCTCACGGTCAACCTGCCTCCGATCCATACGGTGCAGCCCCTGATGAGGGCGCTGCCGGGCGTTGCCGGTGCGCAGCAGAGCGCCGCATGCTGGAGCTTTCTTTCCGCCATCGGAATTTGCCGATCGAGCACGCGGGCCAATTGACGCGGTTTCCGTACGAGGCAACAGCCCGACGCACACTCGAACGCCGCGCGGCCGGATCAGTCATGGCTTGTTAAGCACCGGCGCGTAGAGCTTGCGTACGACTCCCGCAGGTCTGCGATGCCCGTTTTGGACGGGTTGTGCCCACGGCTTGGTGGACGATGCAGGGGCTGTCACCGCGACAGCAGATCCAACCAGGGAAACCGGCACATGAAAAAGGCCATACCCGACGCCATGTTTGCCGATCGGGACCAGAGTCGACTGACCGTGCTCAACAGCTGGGTGCTCGACAACCGTGTCACCGAAATCGTCATGAAGGAACGCCAGTTCTGGAACTTCGTTTTCCTGCAACCTCTCGCCGAGAAGCCGTGGACCACCTTCATGGGTCGCCCGGTCTATGTCCCGGACATGCCGGAAAACGCTCAAAAGCATCTCGGCCTCTTCGATTCCCGCCAGGAGCACCGGCTCTGATCGCGCGCTCCTGCCCGAGTGTTCGAGGGGCTCGGTCGGGCACGCTGGTGGCTCCTCGAGGGACACCAAAGCGTGACTTCCCGCTGCTTGCGCATTGAGCTAAGGTCCAATGACATGCCCATGGAAAAGATGGTTTTTCTGCTCGCGCTCGTGTCATTCATCATGATCGCGAGCGAATTGTCGCTTCGAGCTCGCAAGGCTTGACGATCAAGGCTTAAACGATCTCACCGGCTCTTACTCAGCGCGCGCCACGGTTGCTCGGACCGGCCGATAGCCGGCGCCGCATCGCTGCGGCCGGCTGAATTCGACCCGCTCGGACGAGGGTCGGCGGCTTTCGTCTCATGTGCTTGCCCAACAGATTTGGCGCTGAAAGCGCCATGCTCCCCCCACCTCACGCTCGGTGTTTACCGACGAACTTCAGGAGTACGAAAGATGGCGCCGCGACTTGCTAGCAAGACGATCACCGTAAAGCCCGACTTGGAAGAGCCCGCGCAGGAGCTGCCCACGCAGCGCAAGCGGCCGGACGCCGGCCGATTTCGCCTGCAGGTGGATCGGCAAACCAAGGGCTCATACACGACGATGGAAGCCGCCGAAGAGGCGGGAACCGCCATCAAGAAAAAGCACCCCATCGTTCAGGTGGCGGTCTACGACCTCACCGAGAGCCTGAACAAGATCATCGAGCTGCCGAAGGACTAGCGAAACGGCGGACGACTGATACGCGCCGTCATCTTCCATCCAAGCCTCGCCGCCAAGCCTCGTATCGAGGCGGCCGCAAAGCTCCAGCGCGCGAAGTGCACGCCACTCGTCGCCACGGACGAGGTCGACGGCCGACTGCCGATATTTTTTCCGCCATCGTAGCGTAAACTACCGTTCTACCTCACGGAATCCGCGCGAATCACTTATAATCGCTGCGGGCACATGGTTGGGGGCGCAATCCATATGGAGTGCGCTCTGATGGGGATGCAGTACGCACCGGTCGATCCCGTCGAACGGGATTTGGCCGCCGCGCAGCTTGACGACATCGGTCACGGTAACGAAGGCAGGCCCTGGGCCGCTTTGAAGGATCTCGTCCTTCGGTGGCATTTGGAGGCCGTTTCCCGGGCGCGCGCGGAGGCGTGGGTCCCGGGCTTGGCCCCTTCGCCCGACCCGGTGGTCGAGGAAGCATTGAACCGCTTCTATCGCCATCACATGCGCGTGGCCATGGGTCACCTCAAGGCCGAGAACCTCGAGCTGCGCCGCAAGCTGATCGAAGCGGTCGAGTGCGCGCGCTTCTATGCAAGCGGCGCCACCGATGCCGGCGTACGCGCGCATTCGGCGCTCGCGGAGCTCGACCCGCGCACGGCCGGTGCGGCGGCGGAGCAGGCGCATTAGGCAAGCCTGGGGGCTCCTTCGGGGCCGATCGATCGTGACGGCTGGCCGGTGTTTCGGCGGCCTCCCGGCGCTCGTGCACGGGGTGGGACCGCGGCGGGGCCTGGCTGGCGGCCGGGCCCGGCGGACGGAATCATAATCTTTGCGCCTCTGTGAAGTGGTTAACAAAGTCGTTCCCTGCCGCCGGCCTAATGACATTGGTGCCTAACAGGGGAGGTACCAATGCAGGACAAGGGCTTCACTCGCGCCGGCGCCAATGTCGCGAACTTTCCGAATTCGCCTGCGACATCAGGGACATCGGACGAAACGCTGATCCAACGGGTGGCCGCCGGCAACAGCCTTGCGATGCAGGTCCTGTTCGCGCGCCATCACGTGCGGGTCTACCGCTTCGCCCTGCGCATCGTCGGCAATGCGGCGGCCGCCGAGGACTTGACCAGCGAGGTGTTCCTGAACGTGTGGCGCCAGGCCGACCGCTTCAAGGCGCACTCCACCGTCTCGACCTGGCTGCTGGCGATCGCCCGCAACAAGGCGTTCACCGCCCTGCGGAGCCGGCACGCCGAGGCCCTCGACGACACCACGGCGGCGACGATCGAGGATCCGGCGAACGATCCGGAGCTCGAATTGCAGGCCAAGGACCGCAGCAACGTGCTGCGCCGATGCCTCACGCAGCTTTCGCCGGAGCACCGGGAGATGATCGATCTGGTCTATTACCACGAGAAGTCGATCAATGAGGTCGCGGAGATCGTCGGCATTCCCCTCAATACCGTGAAGACCCGGACGTTCTACGCCCGCAAAAGGCTATCGGAGCTGCTGGCAGCCGAGGGCGTGGTCGGAATGGCGTCGTGAGCTCCGACGCCCGCTCGCTTGCCGGCCGGCGCGCCCGCACCCGGCTCACGACGGGTCGAACTCCGAGTCTTCACTGGCGACCTCGACCAGCTTGTCCGACCGCAACACCGTGACGCCGCCGCGCTCGAGCCTGATCCAGCCGTGCTTCGCCCACGCCCGCAGCTGCTTGTTGGTGCTCTCCCGCGACCGGCTGATGATCTGGCTGAGCTCGCGTTGCGTGATCGTGACCTTGCCCTTTGTTCCTGACGCATCGAGATCCGCGGTCAGCCGCAGCAGCGCCTTGGCGAGCCGGGTGGGCAAATTCAGGAATGTGAGGTCCTGCACCTGCTCGCTGGTCCAGCGCAGCCGCGCGCACAGAATCTCGAGGAATTTGAGCGCGACGTCGGGCTGGCTGCGAAGAAACGGCACGAAGTCCCGCCGCTCGATCACGATCAGCTCGCAATCGGACATTGCGGCGGCGTCGGCCGTGCGCGGGCGGCCGTCGAGCAGGGCGATCTCGCCGAAGATTTCACCCTCGTGGATGATGTTGAGCACGACGTCGCGGCCATTTGCCGACGCCACGCTGATCTTGACGCTGCCGGCGAGGACGCCCATGAGCCCGGTGCCGGGATCGCCCTTGGCGAAGATGGTTGCGCCGCGCGAGACACTGCGTCGCTTCATGTAGGAGGCGAGACGCTCGATCACGGGCGCCGGCAGCTCGCGAAACAGCGGATGGTTGCTGAGGAGGGAGCGCCTGGCGGGTGCATCCGTCGCTCGCCGCGGGCTAACTGGAGTCGGCATGTGATCCCCCTCGCCATCGATCACGCATCGCCCCACGACGCCGCATGCTCGAAAACGCTGGACCGCTCGGCGTTCGCGTCGAAGGCGTGCTCAGTCTGCAAGCAGTATAGCCCAAAACGCCGCCGCCGCGTTGGCCGCCGCTGTCGCGCCGAACAAGAACGGCCGACGCGTCCCGCACTGATACTGCAATGCGTGGTTGAGGAGGCCCGGATTTCGTGGTCTTGCGGGCGGACCAAGCACGTTGTCGCGGTCATGTGACAATGAGTACGCGGGGTCGCGGCGCATGAGCGTTGCCGGCCGAAGCGCAATCCGACCTGTCCTCCGAATTGTGACCGTTATTTAATCTGCCGAATTTCCTCTGTGTGTGAACCGCGTCACCAAGCTGTCCGACCCACACTGGCATTCTCCGGATCACGGAGCGCTCGGCGCCATCCGCTGGTGTCAACTTGCGGCTGAACGTCGGGCGGCACGCATGCCACGGTGACTCATGGAAATGCATCAAATTCGCTACTTCCTGGCGCTCTCCCGGGAGCTGAACTTCACGCGCGCGGCCAAGCACTGCGGCATTTCTCAGCCGTCGCTGACCAATGCCATCAGTGCGCTCGAGCGTCACTTCGGCGGAGCGCTGTTTCGGCGCAAGCCGCAGGTCGCGCTCACCGCGCTCGGCTGCGCGATCTGGCCCTGCCTGAGGCAGATCGCGCAAAGCGCGGACGAGGCGCGTGAAGCGGCGCGGGCAGTGCTCGACCTGCCGATGGTCAATCCGGCGGTCCTCGCGACCCTCCGAGAGCCCAGGAGCCAATGATGCTCGAGTCGATGATGCCCGGGTCGATGATGCTGATCGAGCTCGTCATGTACGCATTGGTCGCGACATTCGTCGCCATCGTCGTGCTTGGTCATGTGCTGCTTGCGGCCGCCATGATCCGGTGCGCGCGCGAAGATCTGGCCGGCGGGCGACGGACGGCCGCGGACCGCAGAAACTTGCGCGCCGACCACGGGCCGCTCGCGGCGCCGTACCGGTCGAGCAATGTGCTTGTCCTCAAACGTCCGGGCGCAGCTAGTTAGTTCGCTCGACGGCGAGACGCGCACCTTGGCGCGCCTCAATTCACCTTGATGCCGGCCGCCTTCACCAGCGCAGTGTTGGTCTCGATCTCCTTGCGCACCAGCTCCTGGTATTGCGCCGAGCTGAGCGGCATCGGATCGGCGCCGAGCGCCTTGAGCCGGTCGCGGACCGTCAGGAACCTGCAGCGCTTTCGCGATTTCCGCATAGAGCCTGGTGCGGATGTCGGCGGGCGTCTTCGCCGGCGCGAAGATGCCGGCCCAGAAATTGTATTCCGAGTTCGGATAGCCCGCTTCCACGGTGGTCGGCACGTCCGGCAACGCCGAGGCGCGCGCGGAGCCGCTCACCGCCAGTCCCTGCAGCTGGCCGTCCTTGAGCAATGGCAGCGCGTTGACCAGCGGCGAGAAGTAGAAATCCGCGCGACCGGCGATGACCTCGGTCAACGCCTCCGGCGCGCCCTTGAACGGCAGGTGGACCGCCTCGAAGCCGGCCGCCAGCCTGAACCGCTCGCCGTTGAGATGCGATGAATTGCCGGCGCCCGCCGACGCATAGTTGACCGAGCCGGGCTTGGCCTTGGCCACCGCCACGAAGTCGCTGAGCTTCTTGTAGCCCTTCGACGGGTTGAAGCACATGACCACCGGCATGTTGCCGAGCGGGATGATGGGCGCGAGGTCGGCCATGTCGAAGCCGAGGTTCGAGCGCGTCGCCGGCGTCACCGTATGGGTCGAGGAGTTGGCCAGGATGGTGTAGCCGTCGGGGTCGGCTTTCGCGACCGCGCTCATGCCGATGGTGTTGCCGGCACCGGGGCGATTCTCGACGATGATCGGTTGCCCGAGTTGCGACGAGACCTGATCCAGAACGAGGCGCGCCATCACGTCGGTGGCGCTGCCGGGGGTGAGCGGCACGATCACGCGGATCGGCTTCGACGGCCAGGTTTGCGCCTGCGCCTGCGTGCCGAGGCTTGCGGCACCGGCCAGCAGCAACGCCATCGCGAGAGACCAGCGACGCATCTTCATCCTCCACCCGTGTTTGATTGCCCTGGCGGAATGCGCGAGCAGCGGGGAATCTAGGCTGCTTGGGCGCGCATTTGCAAGGCGATGCGGGCAGCCGGCTCCCTGCCAAGACATCGCGGCCTCCGGAGGGGAGCTTCCGGAGGCCGCTGGTGTCGTCGTTCCGCTCGCGCGCGCGGAGCGACGGGGAGCTCAGAGGGCGGGCGGAGTCGAGTCGGCACGCGTCCCGACTCCTGCCTCCTGTCCCCTGGTCAGAACGGGAGCAGCACGTCGAGCACCTGCTGGCCGTAGCGCGGCTGCTGCACGTCCATGAGCTGGCCGCGGCCGCCATAGGCGATGCGCGCCTCCGCGATCTTGCTCGAAATCGATGGTGTTGTCGCTCTCGATGTCCTCCGGGCGCACGATGCCGGCGACGATCAGCTCGCGGACCTCGAAATTGACCCGCACCTCCTGCTGGCCCTCGATCACCAGGTTGCCGTTGGGAAGCACCTGCGTGACCACGCCGGCGACGTTGGTGGAGAGCTCCTCCTTGCGGTCGACCGAGCCCTTGCCTTCGGTCGAGCCGGTGGAGTCGGCGGTGAAGATGCGCGTCGGCACCGGCGTGTTCATGATCGGCACCTTGGGCTTGCCGAAGAAATTCGCGATGCCGGAATCCTCGGCGGCCTTGCGGCTGCGCGCGGTCTCGTTCTCGAGCGAGGCCTTGTCGGTGATCTTCACCTTGACGGTGAGGATGTCGCCGATCTGGTTGGCGCGCTGGTCCTTGAAGAAGGCGCGCGAGCCGGTGCGCCAGAGCGAGTTGGGCTGATACACGGCCGGCTGCGGCGCCGGCATCGGCATCTGCACCGGCTTGTAGCCGGGCTGCGTGGTCGGATTGCTGATTGCGGTGAGGGGAGGGGCGTCGCCGATGAAGCGCAGCCGTTCGAACGCGGCGCAGCCGGTGAGCGCCGTGGCGAGGGCGATCAGGCCGAGGACTCTGACCGCGATTAGTGCGGGGTGAGACTTTCGACAAGACAACGACTGCTCTGACACTGGCTTCACCTTCATGACGCTCACTCGGCACGCTTGCGCTGCGGATTGGCGGGATCGGCGGTGGCGGCGATGCGCGGGGTCGTGGAGAAGACGGTGACGCGGCCGGGGCCGGTCACGGTCGCCTGCACGGTGCGCTTCGACTGCACGTTGAGCACGTTGACGAGGTCGCCCTGCGCGCCCGCTTCCAGCGCCTTGCCGCGCGTGGTCAGCATGATGCCGGGCACCTCGAACACGATCGTCACCGTCTCGTTGCGCGCCACCAGCTCGGGCTTCATCAGATCGGTCTGGCGGATCGGCTTGCCCGCCGCCAGCGCCCGCTTGGCGATGAGGCCGGCGGCCTGCTCCACCGTGGTCACGGTCGCCGGCACGAGCTCGCTCTTCGGCCGGCGCGCGAGCGTGAGATCGGACGGCTTTACGATTTCGCCCTGCGCGAGGGTGCGCAGCGGCACCGCGGCCTCGAAGGTCTCGGTGAGCACGCCCATGAGGCGGATCGGCGCCCGCCGCGTCGCCGCGCCGGTGAGCTCGATCAGCGCGTCGAACCGGCGCGAGCGCGGGTCGTAGCTCAGCCGCGCGGGCGCCAGCTCGGCATGGGCGCTCGGCTCGACGTAGAGCGTGCGCACCTCGTGATCGAACGCGATCGTCAGATCCGTCGTGTCGGCGAGTCCATATTGGGCGGCGAGCGCGCGGATGAGACGCGCCTCGATCTCCTTCGCGGTGATGGCGCGGCTCGCGCGCGTCACCTGCACTTCGTCGATGCCGCGGGTGTCGAGCCCGACGATCTGGTGCGGCCGCACCGCCTCGGCGACCCGGCGCGCCGGCACGCTGCCGGTCTGGCCGAGATCGGGCGCGCGGAAGATCGCCACCTCGGCGACCGCGCCGGCGTTCTCGATCAGGTCGCCGATGCGAACGAGCTCGCCGGTGACGATGACCTCGCGCTTGAGCGTGGGACCGGTGGGCGCCGTCTCGATGCTCGCCGGCGCGGTGAGCGGCGACAGGCGCGGACCTTTGCGCTCGGACGCGGTGGTCTGGGCGGCGGCGATTGCGGGCGTGGCGGGCGGCGCGGCCTCGTGCGCGAGCGCAAATGATTTTGCCATTGCCGGCGCGGGCACAACCCCCACCCAATCCTCGGCGGCGAGCGGGGAGGGCGAGAAGATATTCATCTGGGCGGCGGCGGGCGTCGCGAGCGCGACGGCGGCGGCGAGGATTGCGATGCGGATCATGGCCGATGCTCCTCAACGCATCAGGTTGGCGGTCGCCTGCAGCATCTGGTCGGCCGCGCTGATGACCTTGGAATTCATCTCGTAGGCGCGCTGCGCCGAGATCAGGTCGGAAATCTCGGTGACCGCCTCGACATTGGCCTGCTCCAGGTTGCCCTGCTGCAGGTCGCCGATGCCGTCGGAGCCGGGCGACGTGTCCTGCGGCGTGCCCGAGGCGGGCGTCTCGACGAACAGGTTGTCGCCGATCGCCTGCAGCCCGGCCTTGTTGACGAAGCGGGTGAGCGTGATCTGCCCGAGCACCGTCGGCGTGGTCGAGCCCGGCACGATCGCCGAAACCTGGCCCTGCATGTTGACCGCGATCGAGGTCGAGTTCTGCGGGATGGTGATGCCGGGCTGCAGCACGTTGCCTTGCGGCGTCACCACGCGGCCCTGCGCGTCCATCTGGAACGAGCCGTCGCGGGTATAGGTGAAGGTGCCGTCCGGCATCGCGATCTTGAACAGGCCCTCGCCGCGGATGGCGAGGTCGAGCGTGTTGCCGGTGGGCAGCAGCGTGCCCTGCGTCATCACCCGCGGCGTGCCGACGGTCTTGACGCCGCCGCCGAGCTCGATGCCGACCGGCAGGATGTTCCCCTGCGCCGAGGTCTGCGTCCCGACCCGGCTGACGTGCTCGTAGAGCAGGTCCTGGAATTCGGCGCGCTGGCGCTTGTAGCCGCTGGTGCGCATGTTGGCGATGTTGTTGGAGATGACCTGGACGTTGAGCTCCTGGGCCATCATGCCGGTCGCCGCGGTATGGAGCGCTCGCATGGAATTTCTCCTCGTGACAGGCGTTGGTTATGCCGGCACTTCGGCCAGCTTCTCGATCGCGCTGCGGCGCTGATCGTGATGCTGCTGCAGGATGCCGGCGATCTGGCTGTAGGTGCGCGTCACTTCGATCATGCGCGCCATCTCGATGACGCCGCGCACGTTCGATGGCTCGAGCGCACCCTGGATCACGCGAACCCTCTGCGGCGCCTGTGGCGTCTGCGGCACGACGCCGTCAGGGGCTGAAAAAAGGCTCGATCCGTCCTTCTTCAATTGCGTCATGCGCTCGAAGCGCACCAGCCGCAGCTTGCCGCGCGCGGAGTTGGCCGTGTTGGCGCCCTCGCGCACCGTGACCCTGCCGTCCTCGCTGATGGAAATGTCGCGGTCGGTATTCTGCAGCTGGATCGGGCCGCCTTCGCTGAGCACCTCGTGCCCTTCGCCGGTGACCAGCTGGCCGGTGGCGTTGATCTGGAGTGCGCCGTTGCGGGTGTAGCGCTCGCCGCGCGGCGTCTGCACCACCAGGAAGGCGTCGCCGTCGATCGCGACGTCGAGCGGATTGCCGGTGCGCTGGATCCCGCCGCTCTTGAAATCGTGCCAGGTGGCGCGGTCGTGCACGTAGCTCAAGCGACGATCGGTGCCCTGGAAGTCGCCGTGCTGCGCGCCCGGCATCAGGAATTCCTGGAACACCGCGCCGTCGGCCTTGTAGCCGGTGGTGTTGAGATTGGCGATGTTGTTGGCCACGACCTCGAGCTCGCGCCGGAGCGCGATCTGTCGCGACAGTCCGATCAGCAGGGCGTTCGCCATCGGTCGTGCTCCCCTCGGCGACGCTGGACGCAAGCCCTCCCAGGCTTGGCCCTTCGTCGTTCGGCCGCCGCTCTCCCAAGCGGCGGCTCGCCGACCTTCCTTGCAGAGCCCGTGCCAACAGCGAAAATTCAGACGTGCCAACTGCTTAGTCAAAAGCGCGGCGGGCGCAGCCCGGCAAATTCACGCCGCGCAAACCAACCACCCGGCAAAATTTTCCGCCCTCGGTTCCGCTCGCAATGATCCATTAACCATTCGGATCATAACGTGACCTGCGAAGGGCGCGGGGGGCGCTCGCGGCGCCGGTCCGGTTGCGTCGTCGCATGTTCCGGGCGCTGCGGCTCGAGGGGAATTTCCATGGCATCGAAGGCGAAGCAGACCGACCTCGGGGAGGCCGGTGCCAAAGCGCAACTGGACGAGGACGCCGGCGCCTCGCCGAGCAAACGCAAGCTGCCGATCAAGCTGATCGTCATCGCGGCCGGCGCGCTGGCGGTGGTCGCCGGCGGCGGCGCCGGCGCCTACTTGATCTTCGGCGGCAGCCACCAGACGCAAGCCGTGGCCGCGCCGATCAAGGCTCCGACCTTTCTCGATGTGCCCGAGGTGCTGGTGAATCTCTCCGGCACCGAGCGCACCCAATATCTCAAGGTCAAGGTCGTGCTCGAGCTGCCCGACGCCGCGCTCGTGCCGCAGGTGCAAGGCGCGATGCCGCGCGTGATGGACGCGTTCCAGACCTATCTGCGCGAGCTGCGGCCGACCGATCTCGACGGCTCGGCCGGGCTCTATCGGCTCAAGGAGGAGCTCACGCGCCGGGTCAATGCCGCGATCTCGCCGAGCCGCGTCAACGCGGTGCTGTTCAAGGAGATCGTCGTCCAGTGAGCCTCGGCAAGGACCAGATCGACCAGGACGCGCTCGCCGCCGAGTGGGGCCTCGCGCTCGAGGCCGATGCCGCCAATGTCCAGCAGGACGGGGCATCCGACGGCGGCGAAGGCGCCGAAGCGGCGGCCTCGCAATGGCAGGCGATGGTCGACGACGGCGGCCAGTTCATCCAGTCGGCCAAGGGCGGCGCCGAGCGCATCCTCAATCAGGACGAGATCGACAGCCTGCTCGGCTTCAGTCTCGCCGACATCTCGCTCAACGACAATTCCGGCATCCGCGCGATCATCAACTCGGCGATGGTCTCCTACGAGCGGCTGCCGATGCTGGAGATCGTCTTCGACCGGCTGGTCCGGCTGATGACGACGAGCTTGCGCAACTTCACCTCCGACAACGTCGAGGTCTCGCTCGACCGCATCACCTCGGTGCGCTTCGGCGACTATCTCAATTCCATCCCGCTGCCCGCGATCCTGGCGGTGTTCAAGGCCGAGGAGTGGGACAATTTCGGCCTCATCACCGTCAACTCGAGCCTGATCTACTCGATCATCGACGTGCTGCTCGGCGGCCGCCGCGGCCAGAGCGCGATCCGGATCGAAGGCCGGCCCTACACCACGATCGAGACCAACCTGGTCAAGCGCATGATCGAGGTGGTGCTGGCCGACGCCGAGCTCGCCTTCAAGCCGCTGTCGCCGGTCAAGTTCAACATCGACCGGCTGGAGACCAATCCGCGCTTCGCCGCCATCTCGCGGCCGGCCAATGCGGCGATCCTGGTGCGCCTGCGCATCGACATGGAGGACCGCGGCGGCAATGTCGAGCTGCTGCTGCCTTACGCGACCATCGAGCCCATCCGCGACGTGCTGTTGCAGATGTTCATGGGCGAGAAGTTCGGCCGCGACCCGATCTGGGAAGGGCATCTCGCCACCGAGATCGGCCAGGCCGAAATCGCAGTCGACGCCGTGCTTTACGAGGAGAAGCTGCCGTTAAGGCAATTGATGAAGCTCGAGGTCGGCGACACCTTGACGCTCGAGCTTCGCCCCAACGCCGTCGTCACCATTCGCTGCGGCGACGTCACCTTGACCGAGGGCCGCATGGGCCGCGTCGGCGACCGGGTCGCGGTGCGGGTGTCGAAGCCCTTGCGCAGGCCGCGCACCACCTTCGCGATGTTCGAGAAGGCGGACGGCTCGACCAAACGAATGGAGGCCCCGTGAGCTTCGGATTGATGATCGAGAGCCTGGTGGCGATCCTGCTCCTGGTGACAATAGGTTACTGCGTGATCCTCAACGCCCGCCTCAAGCGCCTCAAGGCCGACGAGCAGGTGCTGAAGGCGACCATCTCCGAGCTGATCACCGCCACCGAGATCGCCGGCCGCGCCGTCGCCGGCCTGAAGGCGACCGCGCAGGACGCCGACCGCACGCTCGGCGATCGCCTCAGGGCGGCCGAGAAAGTGTCCGCGGATCTCGACCGCCAGATCAGGGGCGGCGAGGCCATGCTCGGCTTGCTCGGCCATGGCGGCAGCGCGCCGCCCGCGGCGGCACCGTCGGCGCCCGCGGATTGGCCCGATCCGAAAGCGGTGGCGGCGGCCGCCCAGGCCTTCGCCGACCGCGCGCGCGGGCGCGCCCGCGACCGCGCCGCCGGTCTCGCCGCATGATCCGTCTGCTGCGCGATTTCCGGCTGGTGCCGATCGTCCTGTTCGCGACGATCTCGCTGTTTGCGCTCAAGACCATCGGGCTGCTGATCGACGGCAGCTACACGCTCGGCGACGGCGACGCCGCCGACGTCACCGGCACGATCCCGGGCGGCGGGAAAATCCCGCCGAAGCCGAACGATGCCAAGCGCAATGAGCCCAAGCCGAACGATTCGCCCCGCCACTCCTGGGCGCAGCAGATGTTCAACTATCCGGACGTCACCGGCGCGGTCGGCGACGGCAAAGGCGCCGAGCAGAAGGAGCCGCCGAAGGTCAATCGCCCGAAGCCGGAAGAGCCGCCGAAGGGCGCCGGCTGGGCACCGGTGCCGATCGATTCCGGCCGCCGCTCGCCGGCCGAGCAGGCGATCCTCGAACGGCTGCAGGAGCGCCGCACCGAGCTCGAGACCCGCGCGCGCGAGCTCGAGATGCGCGAGAGCCTGATCAAGGCCGCCGAGAAGCGGCTCGAAGGCCGCATCGCCGAGCTCAGGGAGCTCGAGGCGCGCATCAACCAGACGGTGCAGATGAAGGAGGAGGGCGACGCCGCCCGCTTCAAGAATCTCGTCACCATGTACGAGAACATGAAGGCCAAGGAGGCCGCCAAGATCTTCGATCGCCTCGATATCCGGGTGCTGCTCGAGGTCGCGACCCAGCTCAACCCGCGGCGCATGTCCGACATCCTCGCCCAGATGACGCCGGACGCCGCCGAGCGGCTCACCGTGGCGCTCGCCGCCCGCCCCGACAAGGACAAGCGCGAGCCGGCCGACCTGCCCAAGATCGAGGGCAAGCCGAACCCGAATTAACGCCGGCGTCATTCCGGGGCGCGCCACCGCTTGGGTGGCGCGAGCCCGGAATCCATAACCCCAGGCGGCAAGAGCGCGGCACACGCTCTCGCCAGCGACTGCATCAACACGTTAGGCCTGTGGTTATGGATTCCGGCTCCCTCGCAACGCTCGGGCCCCGGAATGACAACCGAGAGGCGGCTTCAATCAACCCGAATTAGCGCTCACCGCTCGCACAAGCCGGCCGCGTCGATCGCCTCGCGCACGGCCTGCTCGCCGTCATGTTCGCCGACCGGCCCCTTCTCCTTCTTGCCGGTGCGATCGTAGAGCCAGTACCAGTCGTAGCTTCCCGCCACCACGAAGTAGCGATGCTGCTGCACCACGAGGTTGTCGCGGTAGTCCGCGCTCTTGCACGCGCTCAGCACGATCACGTCGTTGGCCGGCATCACGAAGCTGAGCTTCTTGTCGCGGGTGTCGTAGACGTGCAGCGCGCCCGAGGTGGCCCAGGCCGGCGACAGGCTGTAGAGGTAGCGCCCGTCGGAGCTGAACTGCTTGCGGCGGAATTCGCAGATGCTGTCCTTGGGGTCCTTGCCCTCCTGGCCGCGGACCAGGAGCTCGTCGCCGGTTCCCTCGACGCGCACGCGCCGCAGCTCGTCGGCCTGCGCGCCCGATTTGCAGTCGCCCTGCATGCCCGACGACTTCGGATTGCCCACGCGCGTGAACACGATGGTCTTGCCGTCGGGCGCCAGCACCGGCTCGGCGTCGCGGCCGGAGCGGGTCACCTGCCGCCGCTGCGCTCCATCCAGCACGAAGATGTTTCCGCCCGCGACCTCGACGGTGGTGGCCGCCGCAACCGTGCTCGCGCCGGTCAGGCCCGCGAGCAGGGCGAGCATCCACAACGGTGAAGAGAGCCCGAGCCGCATCGACGCCTCCCAAGCGACCGCGTTGCTGGCCTAGCCTACTGCAAAAGCGGCGAGCGTAGGGTGGGACATCAAGGGCGTTGACGCCCATCTTCGAGCGCTCCACTGGGCGCACCGGTTGCTCGGCAAGGGCTGAGGCATGCCGTTCCACGCCTGCCGGCTTGCCGCCCCGCAGCGGCAACTCATTGAAAACACGTGATTTTCCCAATCTCAGTCTTAACGCGACATTAAACGGCCAAGGCTAGTCTGGCACCACCGGCGTACACAGCGGCGGAACGGCGGCGTATTGGCCGGTGGTCGAGACGTGAAAGAAGTTTGCGTATCGCGTCAGTTGGGTCAGGCGCCGCGTCACTGCGGGCGCCCTGGCGCGCGCGCGCTGCTGCTCGCCGCGCTCGTCCTGCTCACGCTCGGCTTTTCGCGCCCGGGCTGCGCCCAGGCGGTCAAGGGCGAGATCAGCGCGGTCGTGGAGAACGGCTTCGCGCGGCTCGTCTTCACCCTCGCCGAGGACGTCGACTCGCAGGTGCGGGTCGCCAACGGCATCATCGTCATCGCCTTCCAGCGCCCGGTCGACGTCAACGTCGACAAGCTCAATGCCAGCGCGCCGGGCTATGTCAGCGCCGCCCGCCGCGATCCCGACGGCAAGGGCCTGCGCATCGCGCTCGCCCGCAAGGTGACGGTCAACTCGATGGCCGCGGCCGAGCGGCTGTACGTCGATCTCCTGCCCGATACCTGGACCGGCCTGCCGCCGGGGCTGCCGCGCGAGGTCATCGACGAACTGGCGCGGCGCGCGCGCGAGGCGGAAAAGAAGGTGCGCGCGCAGCGCGTGCTCGCGCGCCAGACCAAGCAGACGCCGATCCGGGTGCGGGTCGCCAGCCAGCCGACCTTCACGCGCTACGTCTTCGACCTGCCCGAGCTGATCGGCGTCGCCGCCAACAACGGCAAGGACCGGCTCACGCTCACGTTCGACGCGTTGCTCAAGTTCGACCTGGCGGACGCCAAGGCGGCGCTGCCGCCGGTGGTCGCCTCGATCGACAGCGAGGTCGAGCAGGACGCCGTGATGGTGCGCTTCGTGTTCGCCGGCAAGGTCGACGTGCGCACCTTCCGCGAGGACTTGACCTACGTGGTCGACGTCACGCCGATGGAGGCCAAGAGCACGCGCTCGGAAGGCAGCGTGCGCTCGGACGAGCTCGCCGCCTTCGCGGCGCATCTGGCGGCGAGCAAGAATGCGCCGCCGGCGGACGTCGCGGCGCCGCAGACCGTGCCGGCGCGCAACGCCGCCGCGCGCCGCGCCGCCGGCCGCTCCGGCGCAAGCTCCCGTGCCCGTCGCTCCCTCGGTTGCACCTGCCCCTGCGCAAGCTGTCCCCGCGGCTGCGCCGCCCGTCGAAGCGCCACGCGAGAACGCGCCAGCGCCTGCGCCGCGCGAGAACGCCGTCGAGGTGCGTCGGGCGAGCAAGGATCAATCGCGGGTGATCACCATACAGCCACCAGCCGTTGCGGAGCGGGCGCCGAAAGGCGACGCCGCGCCGGCCGCCGTGCCTGCGGCACCTCCGGTACCCGCGGCTGCCGCCGCCACACCTGCACCTGCACCGCCGCCCGCCGCCGCCCCGCCCGCGCGCGCGGCTGCGCTGCCACGCCGCGCGCCGGCGGCCGCACCGTCGACCTCGTGCTCAAGCGCCAGGGCGACGTTCTCAGCCTCTCGTTTCCATTCGCCGCGCCGACCCCGGCGGCGGTGTTCCGCCGCGCCGACACGCTGTGGCTGGTGTTCGACACCGATGCGGCGATCGGGCTTGCCGCCTTCGACGGCGAGCCGACCGGCACCGTCAAGAGCGCGACCTCGACCCGCCAGGGCGACGTCGCGGTGGTGCGCATCAAGCTCGAACGGCCGCGGCTCGTCAGCGCGGCCGCCGACGCCTCCGGCTGGACCATCACGGTCGGCAACGAGGTGGTCGAGCCGACGCGGCCGCTCGCCATCAACCGCAACATCGTCGGACCGGCGCGCGCGAGCATCACCGTGGCGTTCGACGATCCCCGCCGGCTCCACCGCCTCGACGATTCCGAGGCCGGCGACACGCTGCTGGTGGTGACCGCGCTCGCGCCGTCGCGCGGCTTCGTCAAGAACCAGGATTTCGTCGAGTTCCGCGCGCTCGCCTCGACCCACGGCGTGGTGCTGCTGCCGATCGCCGACGACCTCAGCGTCGAGCTCGCCGCCGACAAGCTCGTGCTCACGCGGCCCGCGGGCCTCACCTTGTCGAGCACCGCCGATGCCGGGCCGCGCTCGGGGACCGCCGCGCATCAGCCGCACGTGCTCGACCCGCAGACCTGGGGCTTCGACCGCCAGGCCGATTTCGGCGAGCGCAAATCGCTGCTCATCCGCACCGCCGCCGAAGCGGCGGAAGCCAAGCGCCATCTCGCGCGCGCCGATCTCGCCCGCTTCTATCTCGCCCGCGACATGGCGGCCGAGGCCAAGGCGGTGCTCGACGTCGCGCTCGCCGACAGTCCCGCGACCGCCGACGACTTCGACCGCGCTGGTGCTGCGCGCCATCGCCAATATCCTGCTGCAGCGCCCCGAGCAGGCGCTCAAGGATCTCGCCAATCCGTTCGTCGGCAACCAGCACGACGCCCCGCTCTGGCGCGCGCTCGCCCAGGCGCGGCAGGGCAAATGGAGCGACGCCCGCGAAGGCTTCCGCAATGTCGGGATGGCGATGGGCACGCTGCCGATCGAGCTGCAGCGGGCGATCATGCGCGACATGATCCGCGCCTCGATCGAGGTCGGCGACATCACCGGCGCCGTCAAGGAGATGAACGAGTTCGAGACCGTCGGCGTGCCGCGCGAGCTCGAGCCGACGCTCTCGGTGCTCACCGGACGGCTGGCCGAAGCGCTCGGCCGCGTCGAGGATGCGCTGCGCGCCTACCGGGCGGCCGCCGATTCCTGGGATCGCCCGGTCGCCGCCCAGGGGCGGCTGCGCGAGCTGCTGTTGCGGCGCACGCTCGGCAATCTCACCCGCACCGACGCGCTGGCGGAGCTCGAGACCCTCACCACCATCTGGCGCGGCGACGAGACCGAGGTCGAGGCGCTGGCGCTGCTCGCCCGCCTCTATACCGAGGAGCAGCGCTACCGCGACGCCTTCCACGTCATGCGCACCGCGCTCGCGGCGCATCCGAATTCCGAGATGACGCGGCGCATCCATGACGAGGCGGCCGAGAGCTTCGACGGCCTGTTCCTCGCCGGCCGCGGCGACGCGCTGCCGGCGATCGACGCGCTCAGCCTGTTCTACGATTTCCGCGAGCTCACCCCGATCGGCCGGCGCGGCGACGAGATGATCCGCCGGCTCGCCGACCGGCTGGTCGCCGTCGATCTGCTCGACCAGGCGGCCGAGCTGCTGCAGCACCAGGTCGACCATCGGCTGCAGGGCGCCGCGCGTGCGCAGGTCGCCACTAGGCTCGCCGTCGTCTATCTGATGAACCGCAAGCCCGACCGCACGCTCGGGGTCCTGCGGGCGACCCGCTCGGCCGACCTGTCGAACGAGCTGCGCAATCAGCGCCTGATGCTCGAGGCGCGCGCGCTCTCCGAGATGACCCGGCACGACGTCGCGCTCGAGGTCATCGCCAACATCCAGGGGCGCGAAGCGATGCGGCTGCGCGCCGACATCCTGTGGGCGGGCAAGCGCTGGCGCGAGGCGGCCGAGCAGATCGAGCTCCTTTACGGCGAGCGCTGGCGCGAATTCGAGCCGCTGTCCGACACCGAGCGTCCCGACATTCTGCGGGCGGCGATCGGCTTCACGCTCGGCGAGGACGCGATCGGGCTCGCGCGCTTCCGCGAGAAATACGTCGGCAAGATGGGCGAGGGGCCCGACCGGCGTGCGTTCGAGGTGGTCACCGCGTCGATCGGCAAGGCCGGCGGCGCCGAGTTCCGCGACATCGCCCGCGCCATCGCGTCGATCGACACGCTCGACGCCTTCCTGCGCGATTTGCGCGCGCGCTATCCGGCGACCGGCGCGATGCCGGCGGGACAGCAGCGCACGCAAGGCCCGCCGCCGCCGAACCAGGGTCCGAAGCCCGAGCCGGCCACCACCGGCGCCGCCGCGCGGAAATGACGATGTGGATGGCGGGCGCAACACCTCACCACGCGTCACCCGGGGCTGTACTCCACAGGTGCAGATATCGGGCTGTCATTGCCGGGCTTGACCCGGCAATCCATCCACTTCGCAAAATGTTCAAGGCGGGTCTTTGCGCAGATGATGGATTGCCGGGTCAAGCCCGGCAATGACGGCCGAACGAGTTCAGCAAGAAAACGGTGGCACGGCTTTCTTCCGCCCGGCAAGACGCCGCCGGCCATCGTCCAGAAGCTCAATGCTGCTCTTGTCGAAGCCGTTGCCGATCCGATGGTGCGGGTTCGGCGCGTGGCGCAGCATACGCTGGCGGCAGGCGATACCGTCGGCAAGATCGCCGCGCGCGCCAATGCCAAGACCCTCGTGCTGACCCATCACCGTCCGCGCAAGGACGACCGCATGCTCGACGAGCTGGCCAAGGAGGTCGCGCGTGACTTCTCCGGACGCATCGTCATCGGCAACGATCTGACCGAGATCGATGTTTGAATTGGTAGCGACTGCGTCAGCCGTTCTCACTCCTTGTCCGGCCGGATGAAGCGCTGTTGCGCCTGGATCAATTCGACATCGGCCGGACGATCGAACGGCGCCGGCGGCGGCTCGCCCGCACGGCGCGGCCGCCCGATGGCGCGGAACCAATCCTCCAGGCCGGCCGGCGCGATCAGCCAGAGCAGGCGCATCTGCTCGGTGCCGGTGTTGGTCACCTTGTGCTGCAGGCCGCGGCCGATCAGGATCATGCTCTCCGGGCCGACGTCGTGCAGCTGGCCTTCGATGTCGGCTTGTCCGCTGCCGCGGTAGCAGAACAGCAGCTCGTGCTGACGCTCATGGGCGTGGCGGCGGATATGCGCGCCGGGCTCGAGCACCTGGATGCCGGTCGAGAATGCGTCGTAGGGCGAGTTGTAGGGATTGATCTTGTTGATCACGTAACCGGTCGACGGCAGCGGCTGCCAGAACGACTTGCCGTCCTCCGGACCGAGCGCGATCGCGATGCCTTTGGCGTGATCACTCATCTTGTCCTCCCGTCACCCCGCGCCGTGCCGGCGCGCGGGCTCGTCGGCGTCGGCGACGCCCGTGCCATATGAGTCCATAAATCCTTCGACCGCGGCGTGCAGGTCGTCCCACGGCGCGTTGATGAAATTGTAGTTGCGCACCGCAAACGCCGGACCGACGAAGAATTTCTCGTACGACGTGGCGCGGCTGGCGTGGTCGGAGCCGACCAGGTCCCAGGCCAGCTTGAACAGCTTCATGCGGTCGGCGGCGGCAAACTCGCCGGCGGTCCAATAGGTCTCGAACATGTCGCGCAGCTCGGGATCTTCCAGCACGTCGATGCTGGCCGGGAACTGGAACTGGCCGCCGCCCATCAGCTCGCGCATGATGTCGATCAGCTGCGAGTGGTTCTCCATCGCCCAGTGGATGGCGGCGTAGAGGTAGCGCCGGTTGAACACCACGAAGCCGTTGTCGAACGGCTGGCAGGCCTCGATCTGTCCGTCGATCATGGCGTTGTAGCCCGCCTCCATGGCGGCGAGCCGGCCGAGCGTGTCGCGCACCGCCGGGATGTCGCGCGCGCCGGTGAAGCGCGTGATCAGGCTCGCGACGCCCAGCATGAAGCGCAGCTTCGAGCCGAACCGCACGTTCGACTGGTGGTTCGAGATCACGTGCGCCGCGGTCTTGATGTAGATCTCGCGCGAGAGGCCCGGGTTGTCGTGCACGATGACCTTTTCCCACGGCACCTTGGCGTCCTTGAACACCAGCATGCAGTCCGACTCGTCGAAGCGCGTGGTGAGCGGCCGGTCGAACGGATTCATCCCCGGCCGGTTGAACGGCTCGCGCGACCACAGCGTCAGGCCCGGCAGGTTGAGCGGGATCACGCAGGTGATCGATTCCTTGAGCTGGTCGGGCGCGAGCGGCATCACGTTGCCGACCAGCACCTCGTGCGCGTAGGCGGCGCCGCTCGCCAGCATCTTCATGCCGTTGAGGGTGACGCCCTTGTCGTCCTCCGCGGTCACCCGCAGCGCCGGCTGCGGCAGCCCCTTGGCCAGGTAGTAGTCCTTGTTGCGCGCCGCCTGCGGCGGCACGATCGCATAGGTGGCGAACAGGTCGTTGCGCCGCACGTGCCGGTAGATGGCGAGCAGGTTGTTGCGGTTGCCGCCGGGCTCGCTGTCGAATACCTCCGGCTTCATCGCGAGGCCGGTGAGGTTGCCGGCGAAGGCGTCGGGCGTGCGGCCCATCAGGCCGAAGCAGAAATCCGCGATCTTGCGGTGCGCGCGGTTGCGGCGGCGCAGGTCCTCCTGCGAGCGCGGCTGCAGGTAGTACATGCTGTAGCGCTCGCCGTCCTCCTCGAACGTCATGACGTCGCGCAGCGCCGGGTCGCATTTCATGTCGAACAGCGCCGCATAGGTGCGCGCGCCCGCCGCAAAGGCCGGGTGCGTGACCTGATCCTCGACCCGCTCCTTGCCGACATAGATGACGCGGCCGTCGCGGATGCTCTGCAGATATTCCTTTCCGGTCATGAGCATGAGCGTCGACTTATTCCGGTATAGCCGACTTGCGGTGCTTGGAGACGCTTACACCGTGCTTGTGGAAGCGCATGTGCTCGCCTCGCGCTGCGATGCTCCTCGGCATGAGGCCGACAGAAAAGCATGCCTCGTGCTGCATGCCCACCCCACAGAGGGAACTCCGGGGCGTTCGATGCCACAGCTGGACTGTGTGAAAAATTGATGACAGCGACATTCTTGTCACAGCGAATGCAATTTGCGCGCGCAGCAAGTCTTGTTTGATTGATCGTGGCGACAGCCGCCGATATCGTCGGCAGTGGGGATAAGCCCGGCCGAGAACCGGACGAACCGGCGTGGAGCGGGCGCCGCGCGGCGCCGACGCCGAGCAGGCGGGACAGGGATGGGGATCGTGAGCTCGCATCGCAACACATTGCGACGGCGCACTGCGGCTCTGCTCGCGAGCACCGCGCTGATCGGGCTGTGGATGGCGTTGGGGGCGATCCCGGCGCTGGCGGACGGCGGCCGCGGCGGCGACGCTCGCGGTGGCACGGGGGGCGCAGGCGGCGCCGACGGACAGCCGGGCGGGACTGGCGGCACCAACCCTCCTTTCGGTGGTGCCGGCGGCGGCGGTGGCGGCGCCGGTGGTGGGATCGGCGGTACGGGCGGAGATGGGGGTACCGGCGGCACTGGCGGCACGGCCGGGAACGCTGGCGGGGATGGTACCGCCCTCGGCCAGAGTGCCGGCGGCGGTGGCGGCGGCAACGGCGGGAATAACGGGCTGACCACGCCCCAAACCAACAACAACCTGGCTCTCACCGGTCAGAACGGCGGCACCGGCGGCGCGGGCGGCAATGGTACTCTTTTTGCGTCTGATGCCGGCGGTGGTGGCGGTGGTGGCGCCGGCGGTCACGGCCTCGTGGTGAACGGAGCAACGGTCAACACGAACACCGGAACCGTCACTGGCGGCACAGGCGGCACTGGCGGCGCCGGCGGTACCGCCACTGGCGCCCTCACATCCGGCGGGGACGGTGGCAACGGCGGTGATGGCGGCATTGGCGCCCGGTTTACCGCCTCGGGGGCCACGCTGACGAATAGCGCGACCATTCAAGGCGGCAATGGCGGAACCGGCGGGACCGGCGGGACCGGAAGTCAATTCGGCGGTTTCGGCGGCGCTGCGGGTCTCGGCGGCGTCGGCGTTTCGGGGCGGGCCTGACCGTCATCAACAGCGGCACCATCGCCGGCGGCCTCGCCAATGCCGGCGCCGGCGCGCAAGCCAACGCCGTCACCTTCACCGGCGGCACCAACGTCTTCGAGCTGCAGGGGAACACCTTTCTGGTCACCGGCAATGTCGTCGACCAGACCAACAACGGCACGTTCCGGCTCGGCGGTGCAACGAACAACAGCTTCGCTGTCTCGAGCGTCGGGCCGGCCGCGCAATACCAGGGCTTCACGCAGCTTCGTGAAGACCGGCACCAGCACCTGGACGCTGACCGGCACGACCGCGCAGGTGACGCCGTGGTCGCTGAACCAGGGCACGCTCTCGGTCTCGTCGGACGCCAATCTCGGCGCCAATACCGGCGCGCTCACCTTCAACGGCGGCACGTTGCAGTTCGGCGCAGGCTTCGATCTGGCGGCCACCCGCGCGATCACGCTCAATGCCGGCGGCGGCACCATCGACACCAACGGCTTCAGCACTACCATCGCGCAGGCGATCGGCGGCGCCGGCGCGCTGACCAAGGCCGGCCTCAACACGCTGATCCTCGCCAACGACAACACCTACGCGGGCGGCACCACCATCAGCGCCGGCCGGCTGCAGCTCGGCAACTTCGGCACCACCGGGTCGATCCAGGGCAACGTGCTCAACAACGGCACGCTCGCGTTCGCGCGCTCCAACCTCTACCAGTTCGACGGCGCGATCTCCGGCAGCGGTGCGGTCGAGCAGAACGGCACCGGCACCACGGTGCTGACCAATGCCAACACCTATAACGGCCCGACCTCGGTCAATTTCGGCGCGCTGCAGGTCGACGGCTCGATCGTGTCGGACACTACGGTCAACACCAACGGCACGCTGGCCGGCATCGGCACCATCTTCAACAACGTGACCGTGCTCGGCGGCACATTCGCGCCCGGCTCGGGCACGCCCGGCACGTCGATGACGGTCAGCGGCAATCTTGCCTTCCTGTCGGGGGCGCTCTACGTGGTGCAGCTCAACCCAGCCGCCACCACGTCCGCCAATGTGGGCGGCACCGCCACGCTCACCGGCGGCACGGTGAATGTGCAGTTCGCCGCCGGCAGCTATGTTTCGCGCACCTACACCATCCTGCATGCGGCCAGCCTCGGCGGCACCACTTTCGGCGGCTTGACAACGACCAATCTTCCCGCCGGCTTCGATGCATCGCTGAGCTACAGCAACAATCAGGACGTGATCCTCAATCTCGTCGCGCAGCTCGGCGCGCTGGCACCGGCGGGCTCAACGGCAATCAGCAGGCGGTCGCCAACGCGCTCAACGCGTTCTTCAACAACGGCGGCACCCTGCCGCCGAATTTCCTCACCATCTTCGGGCTCACCGGCGGCAACCTCGCGGCCGCGCTGACGCTGCTGTCGGGCGAGGCCGCGACCGGCGCGCAGCAGGGCGCGTTCCAGCTGATGACCCAGTTCCTCGGCATCATGCTCGATCCGTTCGTCGACGGCCGTGGCGGCGTCGGCGGGGCAGGGGGGCCGGCGATCGGCTTCGCGCCCGAGCGGCCGGAGATGCCCGACGACATCGCGCTCGCCTACGCCAAGGTGATGAAGGCGCCGGTCTACAAGGCCGCGCCCACATTCGAGCAGCGCTGGAGCGTGTGGGGCGGCGCCTATGGCGGCTATAACAAAACCAACGGCGATCCGGTCGTGGTCGGCAGCCACGACCTCACCGCGCGCACCGGCGGCTTCGCGGCCGGCATGGACTACCGCGTGGCACCCGGCACGGTGGTGGGCTTCGCGCTCGCCGGCGGCGGCACCGAACTGGAGCCTCGCCAACGGCCTCGGCGGCGGCAAGAGCGATGCGTTCCAGGCCGGCGTCTACGGCTCGACCCGCTC
>CAVPTV010000031.1:0-79749 GCA_963708765.1 uncultured Alphaproteobacteria bacterium
AAAAAACCAACTGACCCGGAAGCTTGGGAGGAACGAGCGATGAAGATCATCGACATGAGTCACGTCATGAACGTGCACACGCCCGGCTGGGTCGGATACGCCGGCAACAAGATGTACTACGCGCAGAACCTGCAGACGCAGATGATCGTCGCCCAGCGCATCGACACCGCGCTCCATGTCGGCACCCATTTCGACGGCGCCATGCACGCGACCGACAACCGCAAGGGCGACATGGCTTCGCTGCGGCTCGACTATCTGGTCAATCGCGGCGTGGTGGTCGACATCTCGAGCAAGATGTCGGACTGGGCGGTGATCACGCCGGAGATCATCGAGAGCGCCGGCGCCGACATCCGCGAGGGCGATATCCTGGTCCTGCACACCGGCTGGCACAAGCATTACGAGGGACAGCCGCAGCAGGATCTGGTGAAGTACTTCTGCTATCACCCCGGCCCCAACCTCGACACGCTGCATTGGATGCTGAAGAAGAAGATCAAGTGGTGGGCCATGGACACCGGATCGTGCGATCACGCCATGAACACCTCGATCCGCACCATGCGGCCCGACCTCGCCGCCCAGTTCACCAAGCTCAAGGGCAAGACGCCGGGCGAGTTCTTCGGCACGTTCGAGTACACCCACAAGAAGTCCGGCCGCCGCGTGGTCTCGGACGTGTTCCCGTTCCACAATTGGGCGTTCCAGGAGGGGCTGCTGCACGCCGAGAATCTCGGCGGCGACATCGAGCTCATGCTCAACAAGCGCGCGCTGATCGGCGCGTTCCCCTGGCGCTACGAGGGGCTCGAGGGCTGCCCCTGCCGCATCGTCGCGTTCCTCGATGCCGGCGACAACGTCGAGGCGGTCGGCAACGCCGCGCAGGCGATCATGGGCGGCTGACCGGGACGGCCCGTCACCAGCACGTTCCGGTGAGACCGATGCCGGAGCCGCCACGGACTCGGTCGCTCCCTCCGCCTTGTGGGGGAGGGTTGGCGGAGGGGGGTAGTTGTGTGGCGCGAGATGCCTCGACAACCACTACCCCCACCCCTAACCGCTCCCCACAAGGGGGAGGGGAACAGACCACGGCGCGCGGGCACAGAATTAACGCATCCAGCCGCGCAGCGGATGGAACTCGCGAATCCGTTACCGGCGGCATCCCGCTCCGCTTGAACCTCCCGCCCGCACCCGCGACCAAGCGGGCAAGTGCTGGTTTCGGCGCATGGTGCGCCGCAGGGAGATCGAAGCATGAGCACTCGCTGGTGGTTCCCATTCGACGGGATGGAGGAAATGTTGTTCAAGCGGGCCCCGGACGGCTACGTCTATCGCGCCCCGAACCCGTGGTTGTTCGTCGGTGGCCAGTACTATCTGCTGAACGAGCAGCAGAAGACCGAGATCGCCGCCCGCCACCGTCGCAACGGGCGATATCTCGCCATGGCCATGCTGGTCGCGATCGGCGCGGGAGTGATCATTGGGTCGCCTTGGTTCGACACGCATCCCATCGCCATGTTGCTCGGCGCCGTTATTGTCGGGTTCGCGATCGGGTTCGCCTTCAATGCGTATCTGGCCCATGCGGTCCGGCCGATCCTCGCCGGCCTCGAGCCCACGACGCAGCGGATCACGCGGCGCGATGCGCTCGCGACCCAGATCACGGTGTTCTCCGGACAGAAGATAATCGCCTTCGGCCTGCTCTCGCTCGCCTTGTTCGCGCTCAGCGTCGCCACGCCGCTGGTCACCTCGAGCGGTTGGAACGCGATGTCGATCGTCGGCACGGTGCTGTTCGGGGCCACTACGCTCTATTGGGCGGCGATGTACATCGCCAAGCGCAAGCGATCGGTCGCCTGCTAGCGTCCGCGCTGGATCGCCACGACCTTAACGATCATGGCCGGGCTCGCCCCGGCCATGATCATCGTTGCGACAACGGATGCGACCGACATTCGCGGCTTGCACAGCCGATGCGGCTTGATTAGCATTTCGTTTGTACGCTAACGAAATTGCCGCGTGCGCCTGTTCGGCGCGTCCTCGAGTGCCGCAATGCCGAAAATTTCCGCATCGGACGGAACCAAGCTCTACGTCGAGGAGATCGGCGCCGGAACGCCGGTCGTGTTCGTCCATGAATATGCGGCGGACTACCGGACCTGGGAGCCGCAGATGCGGCATTTCGCCCGCTCGCATCGCTGCGTCACCTACAGCCAGCGCGGCTATCCGCCCTCCGACGTGCCGGAAGATCCGAGCAAGTACACGCAGGACCTCTTCCGCGACGACGTGATCGCCGTCATGGATGCGCTCAAGATCGACAAGGCGCATGTCGTCGGGCACTCGATGGGTGCGTCGACGGCGCTGCACGTCGGCATCCGCTATCCGAAGCGCTGCATCTCGGTGACGGCGGCGGGCTGCGGCTACGGCTCGAGCGCCGATCCGAAGGTGGTGGAGGAGTCGCGCGCGGCATCGCGCGAGACCGCCAAGATGTTCGCCGAGAACACCATGGCGGACGCGGCGGCGAAGTACGGCGACGGTCCGACCCGTCAGGCGCACAAGAACAAGGACCCGCGCGGCTATGCGCATTTCGTCAAGATGCTGAGCGAGCATTCGCCGCTCGGGCACTCGCTGACCATGGTCAATCTGCAAGCCAAGCGTCCGACCTTGTGGGATATGCAGGCCGATCTGAAGAAATTCTCGTTGCCGCTGCTGATCGTCGTCGGCGACGAGGACGATCTGGTGTCTCGACGCCAGCGTGTTCCTGCGGCGCACCGTGCCGACCGCAGGCCTCGTCGTCGTGCCGCGCACCGGTCATACGCTCACGAGCGAGGAGCCGGAGAAATTCAACGCCGCGCTCGCCGAGTTCTTCGCCGACGACGGAGCGAGGCACCTGGCTCTCGCACAAGCCGCGCAAGTAGATCAGCAGTCGTCAACCAAGGAGAGTGCGATGGACCTTCAGCTCAAAGGCAAGACCGCGCTGGTGACCGGCGGCAGCGAGGGCATCGGCAAGGGCATCGCGCTGGTGCTGGCGAAGGAAGGCGTCGACGTCGCGATCTGCGCGCGCCGCAAGGAGCCGCTCGAGCAGGCGGCGGCCGAGATCGCCAAGGCGACCAACCGCAAGATCGTCGCCGATCGTCGCCGATCTCACCAAGGACGCCGACGCCAAGAACTTCATCGAGCAGGGCCACAAGGCGCTCGGCCGCGTCGACATCATGGTCAACAATGCGGGCTCCGCGCCGGGCGGCGTGATCGAGCATCTGACCGAGGCGGACTGGGCGCAGTCGCTGCAGCTCAAGTTCATGGGCTACGTGCGCTGCCTGCGCTACGTGCTGCCGATCATGGTCAAGCAGGGCGGCGGCCGCGTCGTCAACCTGATCGGCAACGACGGCGTCAAGCCGTCCTACTGGGAGATCGCGCCGGGCGCCGCCAATGCCGCCGGGCAGAACCTGACGCATGTCGCTCGCCGGCCAATACGGCAAGCACAACATCAGCTTCTGCGCGGTCAATCCCGGGCCGGTGCGCACCGAGCGCTGGGCCGGCCTGGTGGCGGCGATGTCGCGCGACATGAAGCTCCCCTACGAGGAGGCCGACACGCTGGCGCCGTCCTCGATCCCGATGGGCCGCATCGCCGAGGTCGAGGAGGTCGCGAACCTCGTCGTCATGCTGGCCTCGCCGCTGATGCACATGGTCAACGGCACCCAGATCGAGATCGACGGCGGCCAGGAGAAGTCGCTGATGGATCGCGTGCGCGACCGCAAGTAGGCGGATGGACGCGACCGTTCGGCGCCTTCGTGGCGATCGCGCCGGATGCGGCCGCCGGCGCCGGGCCGCTGTCGGCGCTGCGCCTCGCCGTCAAGGACAACATCGCCGTCCGCGGGCTGCCGTTCACCGCCGGCCATCCGCTGTTCGCCGATCGCATCGCCCGATGAGGACGCCTGGGCGGTGCAACGGCTGCGCCAGGCCGGCGCCCGCATCGTCGGCGTCACCCGCACCGATGCCGGCGGCTTCGGCGTCACCACGCCCGAGGTCGAGAACCCGGTGGCGCCCGGCCGCACCGTCGGCGGCTCATCGGGCGGCAGCGCCGCCGCCGTCGCCGCCGGCCTGGCCGACGTCGCGCTCGGCACCGACACCGGCGGCAGCGTGCGCATTCCGGCGGCGTGCACCGGGCTGATCGGCTTCAAGCCGACGCGCGGCCGCATCGCCAATGACGGCGTCTGGCCGCTCGCCCCGTCGCTCGACCATGTCGGCGTGATCGGGCGCGACCTCGACCTGGTCGCGCGCACCACGGAGGTCCTGCTCGGCCCGGATCAAGCCGCGCCGCCGGAGCCGCGAGGGCCGCTGCGCCTCGGCATCGATCGCGCCTGGCTGGCGGCATGCGACCAGACCGTCGCGACCGCCTTCATGCAGGTCGTCGACGCGCTGCAACGTCGCGGAATAGCCATCCGCCCGATCACGCTGCCGGACCTCGATGGCCTGCTCACGGCCCATGGCGCGATCCTGCTGGCCGAGGCGCGGAAGGTCTACGGATCGCTCTCGCCCGCCGACGTCGAGCGCCTCGCCGCCGCGAGCCCAGCGCTCGCTCAAGGCCGCCGAGGCCCTGACCCCCGAGACCCTGGCGGCCGCGCGTCGATTGGCCGCGCGCGCCTCGCCCGCCATCGACGCGCTGTTTGACGTGAAAGCGCCGTTTGACGTGATTGACGTAATCCTCTCCCCCACCATCCCCTGCCCGGTTCCGCCGCGCGAAGCACGTAGTGTACGGATCAACGGCCATAAGGTCCCGGCCGTCAATGCCTTGATCAGCAATACCGCGCCCTTCAATCTCAGCGGTCATCCGGTCCTGGCGCTGCCGTCCAACGTCGCCGTGCAGGGCATCCCGCTCAGCATCCAGCTGGCCGGACGCCGCGCCGCCGACCTGTCGCTGTTCGGCGCGGCGCGCGCGATCGCGCCGGTGCTGAGTTTTTCGGCATCGGCGCGCGATTAAGCTGACCTTGACAAGCTTCCGGGCCGAACTGACTATTTGCGTACAAACGAATTGGCGAACGAGCCTCTTCGGCGCCAGGCCGCGGCCACGGACTATTCCGCAAGCGCGCACGGCCTCGAGTCCGCGCCTCGACGTGCCGCTCATGGCAGATCGAGTGAATGGAGCACCAGCATGACCACGACATCCCACCTGCTTCGACTGGCGGCGGCGAGCGCAGCCGCCGCTCTGTCTCGGCATGCCGGCCTCGGCGCAGGGCACGATCAAGATCGGCGAGCTCAACAGCTACAAGGCGCAGCCGGCCTTCCTCGACCCCTACAAGAAGGGCTGGGAGCTGGCGATCGAGGAGATCAACGCCAAGGGCGGCGTGCTCGGCAAGAAGCTCGAAGTGATCTCGCGCGACGACGGCGCCAATCCGGGCGATGCGGTGCGCGTCGCCGACGAGCTCGTCACCCGCGAGGGCGTCAACATCATCGCCGGCACCTTCCTGTCGCATATCGGCCTCGCGGTCACCGAGTTCGCCGGCAAGAAGAAGGTGTTCTTCCTCGCCGCCGAGCCGCTTGACCGACAAGATCACCTGGCAGAACGGCAACCGCTACACGTTCCGCCTGCGCCCCTCGACCTACATGCAGGTCGCGATGCTGATCCCGCACGCGGTCGCCGCCAAGAAGAAGCGCTGGGCGCTGGTCTATCCGAACTTCGAGTACGGCCAGTCGGCCGCGGCCTGGTTCAAGGAGATGCTGAAGAAGGCGCAGCCCGACGTCGAGTTCGTGACCGAGCAGGCGCCGCCGCTCGGCCGCGTCGACGCCGGCGCCGTGGTGCAGGCGATCGACGACGCCAAGCCGGACGGCATCTTCAACGTGCTGTTCGGGCCGACCTCGCCAAGCTCGTGCGCGAAGGCACCACCCGCGGCACGTTCAAGAACCGCACCGTGGTGAGCCTGCTCTCGGGCGAGCCGGAATATCTCGATCCGCTCAAGGAGGAGGCGCCGGTCGGCTGGATCGTCACCGGCTATCCGTGGGACGAGATCGACACGCCCGAGCACAAGGCCTTCGTCGCCGCCTATCAGAAGCGCTGGAACGACTATCCGCGGCTCGGCTCGATCGTCGGCTACGACACGATGAAGTCGCTCGCCGCCGGCATCGCCAAGGCCGGACTCGACCGACACCGAGAAGCTGATCGCGGCGTTCCGCGGGCTCAAGCTCGAGAGCCCGTTCGGACCGTTCGACTACCGCGCCAGCGACCAGCAGGCGACGGTCGGCGCCTATGTCGGCAAGATCGCGCTCAAGGACGGCAAGGGCACGATGTCGGACTTCAAGTATGTCGACGGCGCCAGCGTGCTGCCGTCCGACGAGGAGGTGAAGAAGCTGCGCCCGGCCGCCGCGATGAATTGATCGCGTGCGATTCCGTAGGGTCGGCAAAGGCGCGATCCGCGCTCGTCCGACGCGGTGACGGATCGCAGCTGCGCCGTGCCCACCGCGCGACGGCCGACGGTCGGTGGGCAGATCGCACGCACCGTGCGTACGCGTCGACGCACGGCATGCGATCTTGCCCACCCTAGCGGCGCCTGCCATCCCATGACCCTCGACGCCCTTCTGTTCCAGGCGCTCAACGGGCTCGCCGCCGCGTCGGGCCTGTTCTTCGTCGGCGCCGGGCTGTCGCTGATCTTCGGCGTCACCCGCATCGTCAACATCGCCCACGGCTCGTTCTACATGCTGGGCATCTATCTCGCCTACAGCTTCGCCACCAAGGTCGGCGGCGTGCTCGGCTTCTGGGGCGGCATCATCGCGGCCGGGCTGGTGGTGGCGGCGCTCGGCGCGCTGATCGAGATCGTGCTGTTGCGCCGCATCTACCAGGCGCCCGAGCTGTTCCAGCTGCTCGCCACCTTCGCGCTCGTGCTCGTGATCAACGACGCGACGCAGTGGATCTGGGGCCCCGAGGACCTGCTCGGGCCGCGCGCGCCCGGCTTGCGCGGCTCGGTCGAGATTCTCGGCCGCAACTTTCCGAGCTACGACCTGTTCCTGATCGTCGTCGGCCCGGTCGTCCTGCTGCTGCTCCATCTGATGCTGGCGAAGACCCGCTTCGGCCGCCTGATCCGCGCCGCCACGCAGGACCGCGAGATGGTCGGCGCGCTCGGCGTCAACCAGGCGCATGCTGTTCACCGTGGTGTTCGCGCTCGGCGCCTTCCTCGCCGGCTTCGGCGGCGCGCTGCAGGTGGCGCGCGAGCCGGCCAATCTGTGGCTCGACCTGATCGTGATCGGCGACGCCTTCGTGGTCGTGGTGGTCGGCGGCATGGGCTCGATCACCGGCGCCTTTCTCGCCGCCGTCATCATCGCCGAGGTCAAGGCGCTGTGCATCGGCATCGGCGTGGTCGATTTCGGCGGCTTCACGGTCAACTTCTCCAAGCTCACGCTGGTCGCCGAGTTCCTGGTGATGGCGGTGGTGCTGATCGTGCGGCCCTACGGCCTGCTCGGCCGCCCGCAGGGCGCGGTGCGCAATCCCGGCCGAGGCCGAGGATCCGATCCGGCCGGCGACCTGCCGCTCAAGCTCGCCGGCGCCGCGGTGCTGGTCGCGCTGCTGCTGCTGCCGCTCGCATCCAAGACGTCGCCCTACGCGCTGGTGCTCGGCATCGACGTGCTGATCGCCGTCCTGTTCGCGACCTCCTGCATTTCATCATGGGGCCGGGCGGCATGCATTCGTTCGGCCATGCCGCCTATTTCGGCCTCGGCGCCTATGGCGCCGCGCTGCTGGTCAAGTTCCTCGGCGCCCCGATGCCGCTCGCGCTGCTCGCGGCGCCGCTCGCGGCGCTGGCGCGGGCGCGCTGCTGTTCGGCTGGTTCGCGGTGCGGCTGTCCGGCGTCTATCTCGCGATGCTGACGCTCGCCTTCGCGCAGATCGTCTGGTCGATCGTGTTCCAGTGGGAGGACGTCACCGGCGGCTCCAACGGCATTCTCGGCATCTGGCCGACAGGCGCCGTTCGACAGCCGCCCGGCCTTCTACCTGCTGACGCTCGCGCTGGTGGTCGCCGGCGTGCTGCTGCTGCGGCGCATCCTGTTCGCGCCGTTCGGCTATGCGATGCGGGCCGGGCGCGATTCGCCGCTGCGCGCGGAGGCGATCGGCATCAACGTCAAGCGCGTGCACTGGATCGGCTTCGCCATCGCCGGCGCGTTCTGCGGCGTCGCCGGCGGGCTGTTCGCCTTCGCCAAGGGCTCGATCTCGCCCGAGACGCATCGCGGTCGTCCGCTCGATCGACGGCCTGGTCATGGTGCTGCTCGGCGGCATCCAGACCCTGACCGGGCCGATCGTCGGCGCCGCGCGTGTTCACCTTCCTGCAGGACACCGTCATGCGCCAGACCGAGTTCTGGCGCGGGCTGCTCGGCGCCGTCATCCTGCTGCTGGTGCTGGTGTTCCCGGGCGGCATCGTCGGCGCGCTCGGCAAGCGGTTGCTCGCGCTGGAGAGCCGGATGAGCAGCATTCTCGTCGTCCGCACTCTGTCGAAGGCGTTCGGCGGCGTGCGCGCCGTCGACGACGTGAGCTTCGACGTCGCGCGAGGGCGAGTTCCTGGCCTGATCGGCCCCAACGGCGCCGGCAAGTCGACCTGCTTCAACATGATCAACGGCCAGCTCGCGCCCGACGCCGGCGACGTCCGGTTCGCGGATCGCAGCATCGTCGGCCTCCAGCCGCGCGAGATCTGGCGGCTCGGCGTCGGCCGCACCTTCCAGGTCGCCGCCACCTTCGGCTCGATGACGGTGGTCGAGAACGTGCAGCTGGCGCTGGTGAGCCACCACGGCGAGATCTTCCGCTTCGGCGCGGCGTTCGGACCGCGCCATCGCGAGCGCGCGCTCGAGCTGCTCGGCCAGGTCGGCATGGCGGACGCCGCCGACCGCGCCTGCAAGGAGCTCGCCTATGGCGACGTCAAGCGGGTCGAGCTCGCGATCGCGCTCGCCAACGAGCCGCGGCTGCTGCTGATGGACGAGCCGACCGCCGGCATGGCGCCGCGCGAGCGCAACGAGCTGATCGCGCTGGTCAAGCGGCTGGTGGTCGAGCGCAAGATCTCGGTGCTGTTCACCGAGCATTCGATGGACGTGGTGTTCGCCTATGCCGACCGCATCATCGTGCTGGCGCGCGGCGTGCTGATCGCCGACGGCGATGCCGCGGCGATCCGCGACAATCCGCAGGTGCAGGAGGTCTATCTCGGCACCGGCAAGACCTTCACGCGCGCGCGCGGAGGCCCGGCCATGAGCGCGCCGATGCTCGAGGTGCAGTCGCTCAACGCCTGGTACGGCGCCGCGCAGATCCTGTTCGACCTGTCGTTCCAGGTCGGCCGCGGCGAGGTGGTGGCGCTGATGGGCCGCAACGGCGCCGGCAAGTCGACCACCATCAAGGCGTTGATGGCGCTGATCGCGCAGCGCAGCGGCACCGTGCGCTTCTGCGGCGAGGACATCTCGCAGCTGCGGCCGTTCGAGATCGCGCGGCGCGGGCTCGGCTTCGTGCCGGAGGACCGCCGCATCTTCTCCGACCTCACCGTGCTCGAGAATCTCGACATCGGCCGCCAGCCGCCGCGCCGCTTTCCCGACGGCCAGCCGGCGCCGTCGTGGACGCCGGAGAAGCTGTTCGCGATCTTTCCCAATCTCGGCCGCATGCCCGACCGCCGCGGCGCGCATATGAGCGGCGGCGAGCAGCAGATGCTGACGGTGGCGCGCACGCTGATGGGCAATCCGCTGCTGGTGCGCTCGACGAGCCGTCCGAAGGCGTCGCGCCGGTGATCGTCGAGCAGATGGCCAACACCATCGTCGAGCTGAAGAAGGAAGGCCTGTCGGTGCTGCTGTCCGAGCAGAACATCCATTTCGCCGAGCTCGTCTCCGACCGCGTCTATGTGCTCGAGAAGGGCCAGTTGCAGTGGCAGGGCCGCATGGCCGATCTCGCCGGCGACGTCGCGGCGCAGCGCAGCTTCCTGTCGGTGTGATTCGCGAGATCGCACGCGCCGACCACCGATTCAGCGGCCCGGGTCTCGCTTCGCAGAGAATGCTCTCGCGCAGCCGCTGCGGCGTCACCGGCAGCCGCGTGATCGCGCCCGGAATGCCGATCGCGTCGTCGATCGCGGCCGCGATGGCGGCGCCGACCGCGTTGACGCCGCCCTCGCCCGCGCCCTTCAGGCCGAGCGGATTGAGCGGGCTCGGCGCATCCTCGGTGATGAGCACGTCGAGCGGCGGCACCTCGCGCGCGGTCGGCATCAGGTAGTCGGCGAAATTGACCGACAGCGGCTCGCCGCGCTCGTCGTAGAGGAACTCCTCGAGCAGCGCGCCGCCGAGCCCCTGCGCGAAGCCGCCGGCGATCTGGCCCTCGACCAGCATCGGATTGACCGCGCGGCCGACGTCGTAGGCGACGAGATAGCGCTCGATCGTCGACGCCGCCGGTCTCGCGGTCGACCTTCGCGACCGCGATGTGCACGCCGTACGGATAGTTCATGTGGTCGGTGTAGAACCAGCCGTCGGCGGCGAGGCCCGGCGCGCGCGTCGCCGCGCAGCTTCGAGGCCGGCTCCAGCGCCTTGGCGATCTCGCCGAGCGTCATCGACGGTCCCGGCCGCGGCGCCCTTGCGCACGACCTTGCCGTCGACGACGTCGAGCGCGTCGGGCGATTGCTGCAGCAGCTCGGCCGCCATCTCGATCGCCTTGCTGCGCACCTCGACCGCCGCGAGGCGCGTCGCCTCGCCGGTCATCACCGTGACGCGCGAGGCGAAGGCGCCCTGGCCGAACGCGATCCGGTCGGTGCGGCCGTGCATGACGCGCACGCGCGCGTAGTCGACGCCGAGCGCATCGGCGCAGATCTGCGCCACCACGGTCTCGACCCCCTGCCCGACCGAGGCGGCGCCGGTGACCACCTCGACCAGGCCGGAGCCGTCGACCGCTCAGCCGCACGCCGTCGAACGGCCCGAGCCCGCTCTTCTCGACGAAGAGGGCGAGACCCGCGCCGACGCATTCGCCGCGCGGCGCGCCGCCGCCGCAGCTCGTCCTGCAGCTCGTCCCAGCCGACTGCGGCCAGCGCCTTGTCGAGCAGGCCCGGCATAGTCGCCGGAATCGAGCACGACCTCGGTGCCCGAGCGTCGCCAGCGGCCGCGTATAGGGCATCTCCTCTTGGCGATGAGATTGCGCCGGCGCACCTCGATCGCGATCGATGCCGAGCCGCGCCGCGATCGCGTCCATCAGGCGCTCGCGCACGAACGTGCTCTCGAACCGGCCGGGCGCCCGATAGGTGCCGCCCGGCGTCTTGTTGGTGAGCCGGACATGCCCGAGCGCCCGATAGGCCGGCACGCGATAGGGTCCCGGCAGCATCGCGGCGGCGAGGTCGGGCACCGTGGCCGCGTGGGTGCGCACATAGCCGCCCTGGTCGTGGAAGAATTCGTCGTCGATGGCGAGGATGCGGCCCGTCGTCGTCGACCGCGGCGCGCACCTTGTGCTGCTGCTGGCGCGAATGATTGGCGGCGATCAGGTGCTCGCGCCGGTCCTCGATCCACTTCACCGGCCGGCCGAGCCGCAGCGCGGCGAGGCAGACCAGCACGTCCTCGGGATAGAGCTCGCCGCGGATGCCGAAGCCGCCGCCGACATGACCTTCGAACAGGTGCACGGTCGAAGGATCGCGGCCGAGCATGCGGGCGATGTTGTCGCGGTTCCAGTGCGGCACCTTGGCGGCGCCGTGCATTTCCAGCACGTCGTTGGCGGCGTCGTAGCGCGCGATCGCGCCGCGCGTCTCCATCGGCACGCCGGAATGCCGCCCGATCGCGAGCTCGAGCTCGACCACCGCATGCGCGTCGCGGAACGCCGCGGCCACGTCGCCGTAGGACTTTTCCACGATCGCCGGCTCGGTCGAGCGGCCGTCCTCGAACTCGCCGGGCGTCGCGCTGGCGTCGAGAATGACCGGCAGCTCCTCGATCTCGACCGCGACGAGGTCGGCCGCATCCTCGGCCAGATAGGGATCGGTCGCGAACACGGCCGCGACCGGCTCGCCGACATAGCGCACGCGCTGCCGCGCCAGGATGGTCTGGCGGTAGGGCGCCAGTCCTTCGATGCGGGTCAGCCGGAAATCGATCGGCGGGATGTCGGCGACGTCGGCGAAGGTCCAGACCGCGACGACGCCGGGCAACGCCAGCGCCGCGCTGGCGTCGATCGACACGATGCGGCCATGCGCATGGGCCGAGCGCACGACGCGCATGTGCAGCATATGCGGAAACGCCACATCGGCGGCGAAGCGGCCCGCGGCCCGTCACCAGCGGCCGGTCCTCGAGGCGCGGAACCGAGCGGCCGACGAAGCTCATGTCACGCTCGCAGCTGCCGCTGCCGCGCGCAGCGCCGCGCGGATGCGCTGCGGCGTCGCCGGGAATTCGTCGATCGACACGCCGAACGGCGACAGCGCGTCGTTGATGGCGTTGACCACCGCGGCCGGCGCGCCGATCGCGCCGCCCTCGCCCAGCCCCTTCGCCTTGGTGATGGACGCCTCCGTCCAGGTCTCCAGGTGATGGATCTCGATCGGCGGAATCTCGCGCGCGGTCGGCGGCAGATAGTCCGCCAGCGTCGCGGTGAGGATGTTGCCGGTGTCGTCGTAGATGATCTCTTCCAGCAGCGCGTTGGCGATGCCCTGCGCGACGCCGCCGTGGATCTGGCCGTCGACGATCATCGGATTGATCAGCCGTCCGGCGTCTTCCGCCACCAGGAACTTTTCGATGACGACGCCGCCGGTCTCGACGTCGACCTCGACCATGGCGACGTGGCAGGCATTGGAGAACGTGCCGGGCGGATCATAGGTCGCGCTCTCGATGATGCCCGGCGTGATCTCGCCCTTGAAGCGATGGATCTGATGATAGGCGGCGCGCGCCAGCGTCGCGAACGCGATCGCGCGGTCGGTGCCGGCGACGCGCGCGACATCGGCTTCGAGCACGATGTCGTCTGCCGACGCTTCGAGCAGCAGGCTCGCCATCTTGACGAGCTTGGCGCGCACCTTGCGCGCCGCCATCAGCGTGGCGCCGCCGGCGATCACCAGCGAGCGGCTGGCGAAGGTGCCCCAGCCGTAGGGCGTGCGGTCGGTGTCGCCGTGCACGATCTTGATGCGATCCGGCGAGGTGCCGAGCTCGTCGGCGATGATCTGCGACAGCGTGGTGCGCAGGCCCTGGCCGTGCGGCGATGCGCCGATCCGCGCCTCGATGAAGCCGGACGGATCCATGCTCATCTCGACGGTTTCCCAGCCGGGCGTCACGTCCATGCCGCGGGCGGCGAAGGCCGGCGTGCCGTAGCCGGTGCGCTCGGAAAAGGTCGCGATGCCGAGGCCGAGATAGCGCCCTTCGGCGCGCGCCTTCGCCTGGCGGGCGCGGAACGCCGGGACGTCGACGGCCTTGACCGCCACGTCCATGGTTTCGACATAGGTCGCCTCGTCGAACACCAGTCCCATCGCCGACGTGTAGGGAAACGTCTTGATCAGGTTGCGGCGGCGAATCTCGATCGGATCGAGGCCGAAGGCGGCCGCCGCCTTGTCCATCAGCCGCTCGATCGTGAACGTGATCACCGGACGCGAGACGCCGCGATACGGCGCCATCGGACAGGTGTGGGTGACGACGCCGCGCGAGAGACAGGCATATTCGCGCACGTCGTAGGGACCGGGCATTTCGGCCATCGCCATCAGCGGCTCGACGCCGCAGGTGGTCGGATAGCACGAATAGGCGCCGACATTGGCGAGAACGTCGGCGGACAGCGCGACCAGTCTGCGCATCCGCGTCGAAGGCGCCTTCGAGCGAGACGTACTGGTCGCGGCTGTGAAAGCAGGCGATGAGGTTCTCGCGCCGGTCCTCGGTCCAGGCGACCGACGTCTTGAGCTTGCGCGCGAGCCAGGTCACCAGCACGAATTCGGGCGCCAGCGACATCTTCTGCCCGAACCCGCCGCCGACGTCCGGCGCGATCACGCGCAGATCCGATTCCGGCATGCCGATCAGCTCGGCGATGATGGTGCGCATCGCGTGCGGCATCTGGGTCGCGCAGTTGAGCGTCACCCGCCGGCTGGTCGGGTCCCATGCGGCATGCGCGGCGCGCGGCTCCAGCGGCAGCGCGTTCTGCCGGCGCGAGCGGATGTCGATCTTGATGCGCCGGTGCGCCGCCGCCATGGTCGCGTCGAAGCCGGGCGTCTTCACCCGTCCCTCGACGATCACATTGCCGGCCGCCTCGCCATGCACGCGCGGCAGCGCCGGGCGCCAGCGCCGCGCGCGCATCGACCACCGCCGGCGTCTCCTCGATCTCGACCTCGACCTGATCGGCGATGTCCTCGGCCTCCTCCCGGGTCGACGCCACCACGGCCGCGATCGGCTCGCCGACGAAGCGCACGACACTCGGTCGCCAGCATCGGCTGGCTGATCGGCACGTAGTTGAACTTGTGCAGCATCGGCCGGATCGGCTTCACCGCCGCGAGGTCGGCGGCCGTGATCACCGTCGCGCCGGCGGGCGCGGTCGATCCGCACGATCCGCCCGGACGCGACCGAGCTGCGCACGAAGCGGACCCAGCAGGCCGCCGGCAGGTCGCCGGTGAACCGGCCCTGGCCGGCGACCAGGGTCGGGTCCTCGACCCGGCGGATCGAGCGGCCGACCCAGCCGCCATCGCCTTTCGTTTGGGCGACCATCGCGTGCGGCCGCTTCAGCGCAGCCGCGCGAACACGCGGCGCGGATTGCCGTCGGCGATCGCGTCGATCTCGGCCGCCGACAATCCAGCCGAACGCAGCAGCGCCAGCGGCTCCATGTCGGCCGGCGGAAACGAATAGTCGGTCCCCAGCACGACGTTCTCGAGCCCGACCAGATCGATCAGGAACCGCAGCGCCTTGGGCGCGTGCACGATGCTGTCGTAGGTCATCTGCGAGGCATAGGCCGACGGCGTCTTGGCGGCGACGTCGCCCTGGGCGGCGCGGTCCATGCGCCGATGCATGACGTCGAAGCGGCCGGCGAGGTAGGGATAGGCACCGCCGCCATGCGACAGCACGAGCTTGAGCCGGGGAAAGCGGTCGAGCACGCCCGACATCAGCAGCGAGCCGACGCCGAGCGTGGTGTCGAAGGTGTATTGCGCAACCTGCGCGAGACCGAATTTCGCGGCGCGCGGCGCCGGTCCGACCAGGACCGGATGGATCAGGACCGGCATGCCGAGCGCTTCCGCCTTGCGCCAGAACGGGTCGAGCGGAAGCTCGCCGAGATTGGTGTTCTCGATGTTGGACGAGATGATCACGCCGCAGGCGCCGATCTCGCCGGCGCGCTCGAGCTCCTGGGCGGCGGCTTCCGCTTGCGTCAACGGGACCGAAGCGATCCAGGCGAACCGATCGGCGTTGTCGGCGCACCATTCCGCCAGCGTATCGTTCAGCATCCGATGCCAGGCGACGCAGGCGTCGGGCGCGAGGCCGTAGCCGAATATGTCCGGCCAGGTGCCGACGATCTGCAGGTCGATGCCCTGCTGGTCGAGCCAGGCGTGCCGCTGCGCGACCGGCTCGATCAGGCGCGGAAAGAACGGGCGAACCTTGAACCCGTAGTCGAAATGCAGCGCCGGCGTGCGCCGTCGGAGCGCGCCAGCCGCACGCCGATGTCCTTTCCGCGCGCGTCGATCGCGTCGATCAGTTGCGGCGGAACGTAGTGGGCATGAACGTCGATCGGCATGCGGAAAAACCATGACCTGGCTGGAGCTACAGCAACATTGAAACGCCCGCATCGGGCGCTGGCCGCCAGAAGGCCACACCATTGGCTATTGCGCAACCGATGGCATAGGATTTGCTCTGTTCTCGGGAGTGGCTTTCTCGGATGGCTGTCTCCACCCTCCCCGCGCGAACACGCCTGGATCGGACCGCTCGGCACTCGGCACTTGCAGATGACAGACTATCTCCCGGTCGACGGGCTCGAAAAACGGTTCACGTCCCATGGCCGCGCCGCCTTCAAGGACATCACGTTTCTCGGTCAGCCAGGGCGAGTTCGTCGCTCTGATCGGCCCGTCCGGCTGCGGCAAATCGACCTTGCTGCACATCATGGCGGGGCTGTCGCGAGCCGACCGCCGGGACGGTCAGGCTCAAGGGCGAGGCGATCGACGAGCCGCGCCCCGAGATGATGTTCGTCTTCCAGCAATACACCAAGTCGATCTTCCCGTGGAAGACGGTGCTGCGAGAACGTCCTGCTCGGCGTGAAGTACCGATCCGGCGCCTCGCGCGCGGCGCTCGAGAAGCTCTGCCTCGAGCATCTCGATCTGGTCGGCCTGCGCCACTATCCGCACTACTATCCGTATCAGCTCTCCGGCGGCATGCAGCAGCGCGTCGCCATCGCGCGCGCGCTGGCGCGGCGGCCGAAAATCCTGCTGATGGACGAACCGTTCAGCGCGCTCGACGCGATGATGCGGGTCGAGTTGCAGGACCTGCTGCTGAAGCTGTGGGCCGATCTCGGACTGACGATCCTGTTCGTGACCCACGACCTCGACGAGGCGCTCTATCTCGCGCAGCGCGTCATCATGCTGAGCGCCTCGCCGGGCACCATCGCCGAAAGGGTCGAGGTGCCGCTGGCCTATCCGCAGGCGGCAGATCGAGACCCGCAGCGACCAGACCTATCTGCAGCTGCGCGAGCGGCTCTATCGCAACATGGTGGCGCAGGTCATGGCCGGACGGGCGGACGGCGCCATGAACTGCGAAGCTCCAACTCATGCTCCGGAACTCGCGGATCTCCGGCGTGCTGCTGATCGCGCTGCTTCTGCTGCTGTGGCAGCTCTCGGCCATGTATCGTGGTCACATCGCCGACCTGGCCGACCGTCACCCGCATCTTCGAGGCGTGGTTCGAGAACATCGTCGACGGCACGCTGGCCATGCATCTGGTGGCGACGTTCTGGCGGCAGATGCTGGGCTACGGGCTCGCGGTCGTGCTCGGCATCGCGCTCGGGCTGGCGATGGGCTATTACCGGGTGCTCTACAATCTGTTCGAGCCGCTGGTCGAAGTGCTGCGGCCGATCCCGGGGCCCGCCTATCTGCCGATGCTCGTGCTGTTCGTCGGCATCGGCCACGAGATGAAGGTGGTCCTGATCCTGGTCGCCTCGCTGTTCCCGATCCTGCTCAACACCTACAGCGGCGTGCGCTCGATCGATCGGGTGCAGTTCGATACCGCGCGCACGCTCGGCCTCACCACGCTGCAGACCTTTCGCGAGCTCGTGCATTCCGGCCGCCAGCCCGCAAATCCTGACCGGCATGCGCATCAGCCTGGCGATCTCGCTGATCCTGGCGATCCTCGGCGAGATGATCGTTTCGAACGACGGGCTCGGCTACTTCGTCCTGCTGTCGCAGCGGACCTTCAAAGTGCCCGAGATGTATGCCGGTATCTTCACGCTGGCGATCTTCGGCTACGCGCTCAATCGCGTATTCCTGCTGATCGAGGCAAGCCTCGTCCGCTGGCATCACGAGAGCAGCGGCCGAAATTGAACGTCAGCTCAGAACCGCAGGAGATCGATCGATGCCCATCATGCGCACGGCCCTGACGCTGGCGCTTGGCTGCCGCTGTCGATCGGCGCGGCACCGCAGGTCGCGCTGGCGCAGACGAAGCCGGCGCCCGCGAACGTCCGCGTCGCGGTGATGCCGCGTCGCCAATTTCACGCCGCTCGTCGGTCGCCCGCGACAAGGGCTTCTTCACGGACGAGAACCTCAACGTCACCTGGACCACGGTCGCCCAGGGCGCCATCGCGGTCGAAGCGGTGTTCGGCGGCAGCGCCGAGATCGGCGGCGGCTCGATCTTCGAGCCGATGGTGGCGCGCGGCAACGGCCTCGACATCATGTTCCTCGCCGCCAGCACGCGCATCCGCAGCAATCCGCCGGACAATTCCGGCATCGTGGTGCGCACCAACGACAGCATCCAGGACCGCCAAGGACCTGGTCGGCAAGAAGATCTCGGCCGGCCTGATCAACAGCGTCGAACTACGTCCACATGCGCGAATGGCTGCAGCGCAACGGCGTCGATCCCGAGCTCGGTCCAGTTCCTCGAGATGCCGTTTCCGCAGATGGCCGACGCGCTGTTCCAGAACCGGCTCGACGCGGTGTGGAACGTCGAGCCGTTCCTGACCTTCATGCTCCGGAGCGGCAATGCGCGGGTGATCGCCTATCCGTACCAGGAGAACGTGCCGCGCATGGACATCACCGGCTATGTGGCGAAGGAGAGCTGGGTCAAGGCCAACCCCGACGTGGCGCGCCGCTTCAAGCGCGCGATCGACCGCGCCACCACCGACCTGATCAATGCCAGCAAGGAGGAGCGCGACGACTGGGTGGCGAAATATACCGGCGCGCAAGCCGGAGGTCGTGACCGCCATGAACCTTCCCGAGTACACGACCGAGTTCAACGTTCCGAGCCTCAAGGCCAATCTCGACATCGCGGTGCGGCAGAAGCTCGCCAAGCCGTTCGATCTCGAGACGATGATCTGGAAACCCTGAATCGACGGAGGACGACGCCATGCTGAGCACTTTGAGCGAGAAGGTCGATCCGCAACATAGCGCGCTGATCCTGGTCGACGTGCAGAACGATTTTTGCGCCGAAGGCGGCGCCATGCATCGCGAGGGCCGCGACCTGACCCTGGTCAAGCGCATGATGCCCCGCCTCGAACGGCTGCTCGAGGCGGCGCGCAGCCGCCAAGGTGCCGTGCGTCTGGATTCGCTGCGCCTACAATACCGGCCCCAATCATTACCTGTCCGAGGTCTGGCTCGAGCAGGCCAAGCGCCGCCGCAACGGCGCCTATGTCCAGTTTCCGGTGTGCGAGCCCGGCGAGTGGAACGGCGACTTCTTCCAGGTCAAGCCGCTGCCCGACGAGGTCATCGTCACCAAGCACCGCTACGGCGCGTTCGAAGGCACCGACCTCGATCTGGTCCTGCGCTCGCGCGGCATCCGCAGCGTCATCATGACCGGCGTCGCCACCAATGTGTGCGTCGAGACCACCGCGCGCCAGGCGTTCATGCGCGACTACTACGTCGTGTTCACGAGCGATTGCACGCGCCACCTATCTCGCAGGCGCAGCACGACGCGACGCTGTTCAACATCGATCAGTTCTTCGGCGAGGTCGCGACCAGCGAGCAGATCATGGCGTGCTGGCCGGCCGCGGAGTCGCGCCTGCGGGCGGCGTCGTAGGAGCAGGCGCATGATCTGTCGGCAAACTCGGTGTGTTCCCCTCACCCCTTGTGGGCAGGGCGCATCGCATATGACCACGGTCGACAAGCGCGTGATCATGTCGAAGCATCCTCGATTGTCATCCCGGCGCAGCGCCCGGGCCTCGCCCGGGTCGCGAGACCGGGACCCAGTAACCCGCAGCGGTCTCGAATATGTATTCGAAGCGCCGCGTGGTTACTGGGTCCCGGCTCGGCGCAAGCCCGGGCGATAGCCCGGGCTCGCTTCGGCCGGGATGACAGCCGTATGCGATGGCCCTGCCCACATCATGGCGAGGGGTTAGGGGTGGGGGTACGTTGCTGTTGCGCGATCTTGTGCAGCAACGACTACCGCCCTCCCGAACCCTTCCACAAGGTGGGGAGGGAGCGCACCTTTCGTGCGGCATCGTTGTGCGTCAACTTCGCCGAGACGTGCTTTACGTCGCCCGCGCCGCGCGCATCTCCGCCGCCGTGCTGCGCACGGCCTTGATGATGTTCTGATAGCCGGTGCAGCGGCAGAGATTGGACGAGAGAACCTCCAGGATTTCGTCATCCGTGATGTCGGGATTGGTCTCCAGCGCGTTCACCGCCAGCATCAAAAAGCCGGGCGTGCAGAACCCGCACTGGAGCGCGTGATGCGCGATGAATGCGTTCTGCAGCGGGTGCAGCTTGTCGCCGTCCGCAAGTCCCTCGACGGTGCGGATGCGCTTGCCCTGCGCTTGCACCGCAAACATCAGGCAGGAGCGGACCGCTTCGCGGTCGAGGATCACCGTGCAGGCCCCGCAGACGCCGTGCTCGCAGCCGATATGGGTCCCGGTCTGCCCGCATTCGTCGCGAATGACGTCGGCGAGCGTCTTTCTCGGCTCGACCCGGACGCCGTGATCGCGCCCGTTGATGGTGAGAGTGATTTCAACCCTCTCGCTCATGGATCGCAATTCCGCGCGCGGTTGATGAGGTGGCTCATTCTGTCGATCGCCGATCGACCCCATCCCTTCGATTGATACATCCGACTTCGCTATCCAAGTCGAGAGCAAAGTAGCAAACTGGTCAAGCGCGATTTCTCCCATTACGATCGTCCGAGCTGGGGAAGTCGCTTGCCTGGCCGAGGCCCGGCGCAGCATGCGATCCGAGCGGGGCCGGACTTTGTCACTTGGTTGTAGCCTTGAAGCCCCGCCACTCATGGCCGCGTAGCAGCTTTTGATCAGGAAACGGTTGATGCCTGTCGGTGTATTCTTCGATGGATTCTCGTCGACGGCCGAGATGCTGGACGTGTGCCGCGAGGCGGAGGCGGCGGGCGCAACGAGCCTCTGGTTCGCCCAGCACATGGGCTATCGCGAGGCCATGGTCTGGGCGACCGCGGCGGCGAGCGTGACCCGTTCCGCCACGCTGGTGCCGACCGCCATAAGCCCCTATTTGTGGCCGCCGCTGCCGGTCGCCATGGCGATCTCCACCTTGGGCGAGCTCGCGCAGGGACGCGTGATCCTCAACGTCTCGGTCGGCAATATCCTCAATCTCGGCGAATCCGGCATCGAGCCGGTCAAGCCGATCAGGATCATGCGCGAATATGTCGAGGCGCTGCGCGCGCTGTGGGCCGGCAAGCCGGTCACGCACGAGGGCGAGCTGCACAAGCTGCGCGGCGCCAAGATGGCGTTCGATCAAGGGCGGCAGTATCCGATCTACATCGCGTCGACCGGCCCGCAGATGCTCAAGCTCGCGGGCGAGATCGCCGACGGCGTGCTGCTGTCGGCCGGCCTCACGCTCGCGTCGACCAGGCGCTGCCTCGAGCTCGCGCGAGGCAGGCGTCGCGGCGAAAAAACGCCAGCCGAAGGCGTTGCGGAAGGCGTCCTTCATCAATTTCAACGTCTCGAAGGACGGCGCGGCCGCGAAGGCGGCGATGCTGCGCAAGCTTGCCTTCCTGTTCCGCAGCCGCGGACACGCCGACAACATCAAGTCCTCCAATCTCGCCATCGACCATCAGGCGATCATGGACGCGCACGCGCGTCACGACTTCGACGCCGCCGTCAGGCTATTGCCGGAAGAAGCTGCCAGCGTGTTCGCGGTCGCCGGCACGCCGACGCAATGCCGCGACCGGCTGGAGGAATATCTGGCGGTCGGCCTCGACGAGCCGATCATCGAGGTGTCGGGCGATATCGAGCAACGCAGGCTCGCGCTCGACGTCGTGCGCGACGTCGCGCGACGATAGCCGGCGCATGGGCAACCTGCTGCAAATGCGTGACGTGCGCCTCGTCTATGGCCGGCGGCGCACGACGCTTGCCATCGAGGGGCTCGACCTCGACATCGACCAAGGCAAGTTCGTCGCCGTCGTCGGTCCGTCGGGCTGCGGCAAGTCATCGCTGATGAAGCTCGTGACCGGGCTGCGGCGGCCGAGCGCGGGCAGCATCCTGGTCGCCGGCAAGGAGGTGAACGGGCCGTTGAAGATCGTCGGCATGGCCTTTCAGAACCCCACCCTGCTGCCCTGGCGCACCACGCTGTCGAACGTGATGCTGCCCCTGGAGATCGTCGAGCCGCATCGCCATCAATTCCGCCGCGAGCGCGCGCGCTATCGACAGCAGGCGACCGCGCTCCTCGACATGGTCGGCTTGGAGAATTTCGGCGAGAAATATCCCTGGCAGCTGTCCGGCGGCATGCAGCAGCGCGCCTCGCTCTGCCGGTCGCTGATCCACGAGCCGGCCTTGCTGATGCTCGACGAGCCGTTCGGCGCGCTCGACGCCTTCACGCGCGAAGAGCTGTGGGACGTGCTGCAGGACCTCTGGATCAGGCGGCGCTTCACCACCATCCTGGTGACGCACGACCTGCGCGAGGCCGTCTACCTCGCCGACACCGTGCACGTGATGTCGAGCCGGCCGGGACGCATCATCGCCAGCTACGAGGTGCCGATCGAGCGGCCGCGCCGCCCGCGCACGTCCTATGAGCCGCGCTTCGTGGAGCTCGGTGCAACGCATCCGCGAGGAGATCCGCGGCGAGCGTGAATATCGGCCGTCGGCACAAGCCTGGCTCCGAGGAGCACGTGTGATGCGATCGGAGTTCGCGGAACGCGCGGTGCCCTGGGTCGCTTCGCTTGCGCTGCTGCTGATCTGGGAGATCGGCTGCGCCGTCTTCAAGGTGCCGGAATTCGTGCTGCCCAGGCCCACCGTCGTCGTCGCTGCGCTGGTGGAATGGGCGGGACCGATCTGGCTGCATGCCAGCCATACCCTGGTCACCACCGTGCTCGGATTTGCGCTGTCGGTGGTGACGGGCGTCCTCATCGGCATCGCGGTCGGCTCCTCGCGGCTCGCCTATCGCGGCTTCTATCCGATGCTGGTCGGCTTCAATTCGATCCCCAAGGTGGCGATCGTGCCCGTGCTGGTGATCTGGTTCGGGATCGGAACGATCCCGGCCGTGCTCACGGCGTTCCTGATGAGTTTCTTCCCGATCGCGGTCAACGTCGCAACCGGGCTGGCCACGGTCGAGCCGGAGATGGAGGACGTGCTGCGCTCGCTCGGCGCCAAGCCGCGCGACATCATCATCAAGGTCGGGCTGCCGCGGGCGCTGCCGTACTTCTTCGCGTCGTTGAAGGTCGCGATCACGCTCGCCTTCGTCGGCTCGGTGATCTCGGAATTGATCGCGTCGAACCGCGGCATCGGCACCATGATGGTGCAGGCGTCGAGCGATTTCCGCATCGCGCTGGTGTTCGCCGGGCTTCTGGTCACCGCCGTCATGGGCATCGCGATGTATGCCGGATTCGCGATGCTCGAGCTTCGCACCACGCATTGGGCAACGCGACGCATGGACTTCGACGCCGAGGACTAGAATACGATCTGTCGATCAAGGAGAACACACATGACCTCATCACTCGTTCGGGCCGGCATTGCGGGGCTCTGTTCTCGGCGCCCTCGCCTCGCCCTGCGGCGCGCAGACGCCATCCGTCAAGCTCACGCTCGATTTCGCCATCCAGGGCCAGCAATCGCCCTTCGTGCTGGCGGCCGAAGGTGGTCACTTCGCGCGTGCCGGCGTCAACGTGCAGGTCGACCGCGGCTATGGGTCGGCCGATGGCATCACCAAGGTCGCGAGCGGCGCCTACGATATGGCCTTCGCCGACATCGGCGCCATGATCCAGTTCAACGGCAGGCAGACCGCCGCCAAGGTCATCAGCGTGTTCCAGGTCTACGACGCCGCGCCCATGCTGATCCTGTCGCTGAAGAAGTCGAACATCACCAAGCCGGGCGATCTCGCCGGCAAGCGGCTGGCCTCGCCGCCAGGCGCGTCGAGCCGCGTGCTGTTCCCCCTGTTTGCCCTCGCCAACGGCCTCAATCCGGCATCGGTGAACTGGATCGACGTGACGCCGCAGCTGCGCGAGACCTTGCTGGTGCAAGGCCAGACCGACGCCACCACTGCGCTGATCACCGACATCGCCGGCCTCGAGCGGCTTGGAATCGCCGAGAACGATCTCAACATCATGCGCTACAGCGATTTCGGCGTCGGGCTTTACGGCCATTGCATCCTGACGACGCCGGAATTCGCCGCCAAGAACCCCGATACGGTCAAGAAGGTGGTCAAGGGCATTGCCGAGGCGCTGAAGGCCGCGATCGCGGACCCGGCGCTCTCGATTGCCGCGATCAAGAAACGCGAGCCACTGGTCGACGAGAAGATCGAGCGCGCCCGCCTCGAGCTCGTGATCAAGAACGCTATCGTCACCGATCGGGTGAAGCGCGAGGGATTGAGCGCCGTCGATCCCGACCGGCTGAAACAGACCATCGAGATGGTGGCCAAGGCGTTCAACATGCCGGTGCTCGACGCGGCGTCGATCTACCGGCCGGAATATCTGCCGCCGCGGGCAGAGCTGCAGCTGCAGTGACCGCCGTTGCCAACGAGGGGATTCCAACGATGAGGATCATTGCGCTCGAGGAGCACTTCATCATGCCGAAGGAGGAGCAGAACCTTCCTCCCGGGGCGCAGCGCGGCAACGACCGCGAGAAGCTGCTCGGTTTGGATATCGTCGCAGAGCTGCTCGATCTCGGGGACCGGCGCATTGCCGCCATGGATGCCGCCGGCATCGACGTGCAGGTGCTTTCGCAGAACCAGCCCGGCTGCCAGGCGCTCGATGCCGGGGCGGCCGTCCCGATGGCGAGGGAGGTCAATGATCTGATATTCGAGACGATCAAGGCCCACCCGACGCGCTTCGACGGGCCTTGCCGCGCTGCCGACCGCAGATCCGGCCGCCGCCGTAAAGGAGCTCGACCGCGCCGTCACTCGGCTCGGCCTCAGGGGCGCGATGATCAACGGTCCGACCCAGGGCAGTTTCCTCGACGACAAGAAGTATTGGCCGATCTTCGAATGCGCAGCGGCGCTGCGCGTGCCGATCTACCTGCACCCGACCAAGCCGCATCCTGCAATACAGAAGGCCTATTTCGAGGGCTACGACGAGCTTGCGCTCGCCGCCTGGGGCTTCGGCATCGACACCGGCACGCATTTTCTCCGCCTGGTCTTTGCCGGTGTGTTCGACGCATTTCCCAATCTCACGTTCATCCTCGGGCATCTCGGCGAGGGCCTGCCGTTCATGCTGCACCGGATCAATGACCACACCCATCTCGCCGCCGCGCGCCGCGGCCTCAAGCGAACGCCGACGCAGTACTTGACCGAGAATCTGGTGGTCACCTGCAGCGGCAATTTCTCTACGCCCGCCTTCGTCTGCACGCTGATGGCGCTCGGCGTGGACAACGTGCTGTTTTCGGTCGACTGGCCGTACGAATCGAACTCCGCCGCCGTCGACTTCCTCAAGCGCCAGCCGCTCGGTCCGCAAGACATGGAAAAGGTGGCGCATCTCAATGCCGAACGCGTGCTGCGTCTAGGGAGGCCAGATCCGACATGAAGAAGTCTGCCGATGAGGACGTTGCTGATTGCCATCGCGTTGGCCGCGAGCTGCGCAATGGCCGACAATGCGGCCGCGCAAGTCTATCCGTCGCGCCCGGTCACGATGGTGGTGCCGTTCCCGGCGGGCGGCTCGACCGATACCATCGGGCGCGTCATGGCCGACGGCATGCGCGCGTCGCTCGGCCAAACGATCATCATCGAGAACGTGGGCGGCGCCTCCGGCAATATCGGCGTCGGCCGGGTCGCCCGCGCGGCGCCCGACGGCTACACGCTCATCCTGGGCAGCTGGCCCACGCATGTGCTCAACGCCGCCATCTTCACGCTGCCATACGATCCGCTCAATGATTTCGAGCCGGTGTCGTTGGTCGCCGCGCAACCGCTCTTCATCATCGCGAAGAAAGCGATGCCGGCGAAAGACCTGGCCGAGCTCATCGCCTGGCTGAAGGCGAACCCGGACAAGGCGACGCAGGGGACCGCCGGGACCGGCGGCGCATCGCATCTCGCCGGCGTTTTCTTCCAGAAAGCCACCGGCACGCGCTATCAGCTGGTGCCTTATCGCGGCTCCGCCCCGGCGATGCAGGATTTGCTGGCCGGGCAGATCGACATGATGATCGACCTGGCGGCGAGCTCCACGCCCCAGGTTCGTGCCGGCAACGTCAAGGCCTATGCGGTCACCTCCAAGACCCGCTTGGCGGCCGCGCCCGATGTCCCGACCGTGGATGAGGCCGGGCTGCCGGGATACTACGTCTCGTCCTGGCACGCGATCTGGGTGCCGAAGGCGACGCCGAAGACCGTCATCGCCAAGCTCAATGCCGCCGTCGTGGACGCGTTGGCCGATCCGACGGTGCGCAAACGTCTCGCCGACGTCGGCCAGGACATTTTCCCGCGCGAGCAGCAGACGCCGGAGGCATTGAGCGCCTACCACAAGGCCGAGATCGAGAAGATGGTGGCCGCTGGTCAAGGCCGCGAACATCAAGGTGGAGTGATAGCGCCGGCCTCGGCTCACGCCGTTTGCAAGGCCTCGCTCTCGTTTGACGGGACGTCGCAGCCCCAGGTGGTCGCGCAGCGTCGTGCCCGAGTACTCGGTCCGGAACAAGCCGCGCCGCTGCAGCTCGGGCACCACCAGATTGACGAAGTCGTCGAACGCGCCCGGGAAGTACGCCGGCATGACGACGAAGCCGTCCGCCATTCCACCCTCGAACCATTCCTGGAACACATCCGCGATCCGTTTGGGCGTGCCGTAGAGCACCCAATGGCCGCGCGCGGCAGCCGTGACATTGTAGAGATCGCGCAAGGTCATTTTCTCGCGCCGAGCCATCTCGAACAACGTCCTCGAGAAGGCCTGACCGCGGTCGGTCTGCGGGAACTCGGGGACCGGACCGTCGAGCGGATAGCCCGAGATGTCGTGCCCCAATCGCTGCGACACCAGCGCGAGCGCGTTGGTGGGCGTCAGCCAGCTTTGCAAGCGCGCCAGCTGCTCCTTGGCCTGCTCGTCGGTCTCGCCGATGATCGGCATCACGCCCGGCAGGATGGGAACGTGCTCGGGCGAGCGTCCATGCTTTATCACTCGCTGCTTCAAGCTGTCGTAGGCCGCCTTGGCCGAGGCCGCATCGCCATTGACCACCGAGAACACGAGGTCGGCCGAGCGCGCCGACAGCTCCTGCCCGGGCGGCGAGCCGCCGGCCTGGATGATGATCGGATGGCCCTGCGGGCAACGCTCGATGTTGAGCGGCCCTTTGACGGTGAAGAAGCGTCCCTTGTGATCGAGCGGCCGCACCTTGGACTTGTCGAGAAAGGTGCCGGTCGCCTTGTCGGCGACGACCGCGCCGTCCTCCCAGGTGTCCCAGAGCCCGCGCACCACGTCGACGAACTCGGTCGCGATCTCGTAGCGCAGGTCGTGCTCGTGCAGACGCTCGCGGCTGAAGTTCAGCGCGGCGGCGTTGTGGGTGCTGGTCACGACGTTCCAGCCGGCGCGTCCGCCGCTGAGATGGTCGAGCGACGCAAAGGCGCGGGCGACCTGGAACGGCTCGCTGAAGCTGGTCGAGACGGTGGCGCCGAGCCCGATGTGACGCGTCACCATGCTGATCGCCGCGAGCAGCGTCATGGGCTCGAACCGCGAGATGAACGAAGGATGATCGCCCGGATCCATCGCCAGCCCGTCGGAGATGAAGAACAGGTCGAATTTTCCGCGCTCGGCGATCTGCGCGATCGATTGCATCACCGGCAAGCTGCAGCTCGACGTCATCGCGCCTTCGTAGCGCCATCCGGCCGAGTGGTTGCCGGTGCCGAGCACGAATACGCCGAGACGCATCTGGCGCTTGGATGCAGGTGTCGATGCAGCCATGAGGTTGATCTCCTCTTGACGGTGCGGCGCTCCGCCTGCTGCAGGGGCGCGCCCAGGCCGATCACTGGTCGAGACGGATGCCTTTCTCGCGCACGACGCCGGCCCACTTCTGAATTTCGGTTTGCACCCTTTGGGCGAGAACATCCGGGCTGCCGCCGACCGACTCGACGCCGAGCTTGTCGAAGCTCTCCTTCGCCCGCCCGGAAGCCAAAACGGCGTTGGCCTTGCGGTTCACCAGCTCCACGATCGATTTGGACGTCCCTGCCGGAGCGAACAAGCCGGTCCAAACCACGATATCGAAACCCGGAAGCGCCGGCTTCCGAGATTGTCGGCTGGTCCGGAATGAGCGGCGACCGACCGGGGCCGGCGACGCCCAACAGGCGAATGGAGCCGGCTTGGACATAGCCGAGCGACGACCCGATGCCGTCGAACGCGTAATGCAGCCGACCGGCGATCAAATCGGTCAGAACCGGCGCAGAGCCGCGATAGGGAATATGGCTCGCCTGGATCTTCGCCATCGCGTTGAACAGCTCGGCCCCGAGATGGTTGATGCTGCCGGTGCCGTACGATCCGAAGCTGAGCTCGCCCGGCTTGCTGCGCGCCAGCGCGATCAGCTCGGCGACGGATTTCGCCGGCAGCGAGGGAGGAACGACCAGCAGCAGCGGCTGCGCCGTGACCTGCACGACCGGAACGAAGTCGCGCACCGGGTCGTAGCCGAGCTTGGAATAGACGTTCGAGTTCGTCCCGTGCGTGCTGCCGGTTCCAAGCAGCAGCGTGTAGCCGTCGGGCGGCGACTGCGCCACCGCGGCGGCGCCCGAGCATGCCGCCCGCCCCGCCGCGGTTTTCGATGATCACCGGCTGGCCCAGCTCTTCGCTCAGCCGCGGCGCAATGATGCGGGCGACGATGTCGACGCCGCCGCCGGCCACGAACGGCACGACGATCTTGACCGTCTGATTGGGATAGTCCTGTGCGTGCACGGACGGAACGCCGATTGCGAGCAGCAGCGCGGCACCTGCAACCGCATGGACCCATCGAGTCGAACGAAGCGTCGTCATTCTGCCTACCTGTACAGTCAACCGCTCGGCGCAGATGCTGCGAACCGACATTCCGGTTGAGCCTCAGTTCCCAGTGTCAGGCTAGCCATTACGGCTTCCTGCGGCAATGCGCGTTGCGGCAAAGACCCATGACCTGCTAACCGTTTTGCGAGGCATCGGGCGTGTTTGCGCCGTTCGCCGGGCGCAGGAGGCCGAAAACCATGGATATGCGAACGAGCCCGGGCAGCGCCGAGGCCGACGCCTTCGACCCGGTCACGCTCGAGATCTTCTGGAGCCGCCTGATCTCGATCGCCGACGAGGCCGCGGTTGGTCTGCTTGCGCACGGCATTCTCCACGATCGTGCGCGAGTCGAACGACTACGCCACCGTGCTGATGGACCGCGACGGCAACTCGGTCTCGGAGAACACCGGCGGCATCGCGTCGTTCTCCTGCATCCTGCCGCGCACCACCAAGGCGTTTCTCGAGCGCTTCCCGGCCGAGACCTGGCGGCCGGGCGATTGCGTGATCACCAACGATCCCTGGCTCGCCACCGGCCATCTGCCGGACTTCACCTTCGTCAGCCCGATCTTCCACCGCGGCGCGCTGGTCGGCTTCGCCGGCTCGATCGCGCATTCGCCCGACGTCGGCGGCGCGCTGTGGTCGGCCGACTGCCGCGAGCTGTTCGAGGAAGGCATTCGCATCCCGCCCGCGCGCTTCCTGCGCGAGGGCGTGCGCAACGACGAGCTGATCGAGCTCATCCTCGCCAATGTGCGGGTGCCGCGCCAGGTGCTCGGCGATTTCGAGGCGCAGGTGACGGCGAACGAAGTCTGCGTCCGGCGGGTCGAGGAATTCCTCACCGACGTCGGTCTCGCCGACCTGCAGCTGCTCGCCGCGCACCGTGCACGCCCGGGCCGACATCGCCATGCGCCGCGCCATCGCGGCGGTTCCCGACGGCACCTACCGGGCGACGCTCGAGGCCGACGGCTTCGACGAGCAGCTCACCCGCATCGCCTGCGCGGTGACCGTCGGCGGCGACACCATGCATATCGACTACGCCGGGCACCTCGCCGCAGATCGATCGCGGGATCAATTGCGTGTTCAACTACACGCATGCCTATTCGGTCTATCCGGTCAAATGCTCGCTCGATCCGTTCACGCCGCGCAACGAGGGCACCTATCGCGCCATCACGGTGGCGGCGCCGGAGCGCAGCATCCTCAACCCGCGGTTCCCGGCGCCGGTCGGCGCCCGCCAGCTGACCGGCCATCTGCTGGCCGGCGTCATCTACCGCGCGCTGGCCGACGTGATCCCCGATCAGATCATCGCCGAATGCGGCGGCGCGCCCTCGATGCGCGCGCTGTTCAGCGGCGTCGACCGCAACGGCGACCGCTTCAGCCAGGTGCTGTTCGCCACCGGCGGCATGGGCGCGTGCGCCGCACCGCGACGGCCTCTCCGACCACGTCGTTTCCGACCAACGTGGGCGCCGGCAGCATCGAGGCGTTCGAGAGCGTCGTCGCCGCTGGTGGTCTGGCAGCAAGCAGCTGCGCCCGGATTCGCGGCGGTCCCGGCCGCTTCCGCGGCGGCCTCGGGCAGGAGGCCGAGATCGAGGTGCGCTCGCCCGGGCCGCTGCGCCTCTCGCTGCTGTCCGATCGCCGCGATCATCCGGCGCTCGGCCTGCTCGGCGGCGGCGACGGCGCGCCGGCCGTGATCGAGTTCGCCGACGGCACGCGCCCGCATCCGAAATCGCGCACCACCGTCGCGCCCGGCACGCGGCTGCGCATGGTCTATGCCGGCGGCGGCGGCTATGGCGATCCGAAGGCGCGCGACCCCGCGGCCGTCGAGGACGACCTGCGCGACGGCTACATCACGGCCGCGGCGGCGCGCGCGCATTACGGGCTGGACTGAGCGTGATGACCGCACCGTCGGCGCGCCTCGGCGTCGATGTCGGCGGCACGTTCACCGATCTCGTGCTGCACGATCCCGCGCCGCCATCTCGTCCATACCGGCAAGCTGCTGACCACGCCCGACGATCCGAGCGAGGCGATCGTCGCCGGCATCGCAGCGGCTGCTGCGGCGAGGTCGGCCTGACGCCTGCCGACCTGCACAGCGTCGTGCACGGCACCACGCTGGTGACCAACACGGTGATCGAGCGCACCGGCGCCAAGGTCGGCCTGATCACGACCGCAGGGCTTTCGCGACGTCATCGAGATCGGCCGCGAGATCCGCTACGACCTCTACGATCTGTTTCTCGAAGCGCCGCCGACCCTGGTGCCGCGCCATCGCCGCCTCGAGGTGCCCGAGCGGATCGATGTCGACGGCCAGGTGCTGTTGCCGCTCGACGAGGCGGCGGTCGCGGCACGACCGCGCGCAGCTGGTCGAGCGATCGACGGCGTCGAGGCGATCGCGATCTCGTTCATGCACGCCTATCGCAATCCGCAGCACGAGCGGCGCGCGGCCGAGATCGTCCGCGCGGCCTATCCCGACGCTGCCGCTCACGCTCTCCTCGCGAGGTCGCGCCCGAGATTCGCGAATTCGAGCGCACCAGCACGGCCTGCGCCAACGCCTATGTGCAGCCGCTGATGCGCCGCTATCTCGACCGGCTGGAGGAACGGCTCGCCGCCATCGACTTCGCCGGCCGCCTCTACGTGATGCTCTCGGGCGGCGGCATCGCGGCCGTGCAGGAGGCCAAGGACTTCCCGATCCGCATGATCGAGTCCGGCCCGGCGGCCGGCGCCATGGCGGCCTCGTTTCTCGCGCGGCTCGCCGGTCTCGATCGGGTGGTCTCGTTCGACATGGGCGGCACCACCGCCAAGATGTGCCTGGTCGAGAACGGCGCGCCCGACCACAAGTTCGATTTCGAGGCCGGCCGCGTGCGCCGCTTCGTCAAGGGCTCGGGCATGCCGCTGAAGGTCTCGGTCGTCGACATGATCGAGATCGGCGCCGGCGGCGGATCGATCGCGCGCGTCGAGCCGGGCTCCGGCCTGATGAAGGTCGGACCGCGCAGCGCCGGCGCCAAGCCCGGCCCGGTCTGCTACGGCCTCGGCGGCGCCGAGCCGACGGTCACCGACGCCGACCTGGTGCTGGGCCGGCTCAATCCCGACTACTTCCTGGGCGGCGAGATGCATCTCGAGCTCGATCGCGTGCGTGGCGCTTTCGAGCAAGGCGTGGCGCGCGAGCTCAAGCTGCCGATGCTGGAGACCGCGCTCGGCGTCCAGCGCATCGTCGACGAGACCATGGCGGCGGCGACCCGCATGCATCTCGCCGAGAAGGGCCGCGACCCGCGCCGCTATACCCTGATCGCGTTCGGCGGCGCCGGACCGGTGCACGCCTACAACCTCGCCCGGCTGCTCAAGATGCGGCGCGTGATCGTGCCGTTCGGCGCCGGCGTCGCTTCTGCGCTTGGGCTTCCTGGTGGCGCCGCCGGCGACCGACATGGTGCGCAGCTACGTGGCGCGGATCGAGCGGCTCGACTGGGACGTGGTCAACGCGCTGTTCGCCGAGATGGCGAAAGAAGGCCAGCAAGCTGCTGGTCGAGGCCGGCGCCGATCCGGCCGCGATCACGCTGCGGCCGAGCGCCGACATGCGCCATGTCGGCCAGGGCTTCGAGATCCCGGTTCCGCTGCCGAGCCTCACGCTTGGGCGCCGGCGATCTTGCGGCGATCCGCGAGGCCTTCTTCGCGAGCTATCGCGAGCGCTTCGGCCGCATCGTGAAGGACTCGCCCGATCGAGGCGTTGAGCTGGCGGCTCGCCTGCGTCGCGCCCGGCGAGGACATCCGCATCGGCGGCAAGACCGCGCCGGCAGGCGCGGCCGGCTCCGCCGACGCGGCGCGCCGCGGCACGCGCGAGGTCGTGTTCGAAGGCGCGGGCGCGCTCCCTTGCGCGGTCTACGACCGCTACGCGCTGGCTCCCGGCGCGAGCTTCGCGGGACCGGCGCTGGTCGAGGAGCGGGAATCGACCTGCTGCGTCGGCCCCGATGCGCAGGTCAGCGTCGACGCGTTCCTCAACCTGGTGGTCGAGCTGCCGTGAACACAGCGCAAGCCGCGGCGTCGAACTACTGCTGGACCTTGATGCCGCGCGAGCGGATGACGTCGCGCCACTTCGCCGAACTCTTGCGCGATGTAGGTCTTGAACTCCTCGGGCGTGCCGCCGACGATGGTCGAACCCTGCTTCAACATGGGCTCGCGCACCTCGGGCGACTTCAAGGCGGCCACCAGCGCGGCGTGCAGCGTGCGGACGATCGCGTCGGGCGTGCCGGCGGGCGCGAACAGCGAGAGGTCGGTCGAGGACTGGAAGCCGGCGATGCCGGCCTCGGCGACGGTGGGGACGTCGGGCAGCGCCGGGATCCGCTCGGCGCCGCTCACCGCCAGCATGCGCAGCTTGTCGGTGCCCACGAACGGCAATGCGATCACCGCGTCGACGAACACGACGTTGACCTCGCCGGCGAGCAGCGCCTGCAGCGACGGTCCGCCGCCGCGATAGGGCACGTGCAGCATGCGGAACCCCGCCATCGACATCATCAGCTCGGTGGCCAGATGGCTGGAGGCGCCGGGGCCGGCCGTTCCAAAGGTCACGCCGTCGGGCTGGCGCGCGCGCACATATTCCAAGAAGCCCTTGAAGTCCTTGAACGGCATCGACGGATGCGCGCACCACACCTGCGGGCCGCGCGCCACCAGCGAGATCGGCGCGAGCGCCTTGTCGGTGTCGTAGGGCAGCTTCTCGAACAGGTGCGGCGCGATCGCATAGGTGCTGTTGGTGCCGAGCAGCAAGGTGTAGCCGTCGGGTGCCGATTGCGCCACGGCGGCGTGCCCGATGGTGCCGGACGCGCCCTGCCGGTTCTCGACGATCACGCTCTGGCCGAGCTCGGTCGAGAGCTTCTGGGCAATCAGCCGTCCGGTCACGTCGGTGACGCCGCCCGGCGGCCAGGGCACCACCAGCTTGATCAGGCGGCTCGGATAGGCGTCCTGTGCGCGAGCGCCGCGCACGCCGGCGATCATCGGCGCCGTGACGGCCGCGATACCGGCGCCAAGCATGGTACGGCGAGACAGGCGGATCATTGGACACCTCGCGACGATTGGCTTGCAGGACGACCCCTCATGGACATAATCGCGTCTGTTGCGGCCCCGCCGTCAAGAGCAAAACATCATCATGCCCAAGCCACTTGACTGATCGTTTTCTCGGCCTCAAGCCGTCCGCCACCGTCGAGATGACGGAACGCGTGCGCAATGCGCGGTTGTCCGGACGCAAGATCATCGGCCTCTCCAGCGGCGACCCCAATATCGACACCGATCCCCGCATCATCGCCGCCGCCGAGCGCGCGATGCGCGCAGGGCGACACCCGCTACGGGCCGCCGGCCGGAATTCCGTCGCTGCGCGAGGCGATCGTCAAGCGCGAGGCAGACCGATCGGGCGTCACCTACGATCCGGCCGACGTGATCGTGACGCCGGGCGGCAAGTTCGCGCTGCTCACGGCGCTGATGGCGGTCGCGCAGACCGGCGACGAGGTGCTGGTGCCGGAGCCGGGCTGGGTGAGCTACGGACCGTGCGTGCGGCTCGCCGGCGGCACGCCGGTCGGCATCTCGATGCTCGACCGCATCGACGAGGCGATGCTGGAGCGCGTGGTCACGCCGCGCACCAAGGCGATCATCGTCAATTCGCCGGTCAATCCGACCGGCCGGGTGTTCTCGGCCGCCGAGATCGCCAGCGTGCTCGCGTTCGCCGAGCGCCACGACCTCTGGATCCTGTTCGACCAGGTCTATTGCGACCTGCTCTACACCGGGGAATTTCCCAACCCGCAGCGCCTGCCCGGCGGCCGGGAGCGCGTGCTGGTGATCGACAGCCTGTCCAAGACGTTCGGCATGACCGGCTGGCGGCTCGGCTATCTCGCGCTGCCGGCCGGCCTGTCGAAGACCATCCTCAAGTTCATCCAGCACTCGATCTACTGCGTGCCGAACTTCGTGCAGCTCGCCGGCGTCACCGCGCTGTCGCTGTCCGACGAGCTGGTGCCGGCCTATCGCAGACATGTTCCGCGCGCGGCTCGAGACCGCGGCGACGAAGGCTGTCGTCGGTGCCCGGCATCAGCTGCAAGCTGCCGCCCGCGACGTTCTACCTGTTCCCGTCGGTCGAGGCGCCGGACACCGACGTCGCGCGGCGCTGGCTCGACGAGATCAACGTGGCCACGGTGCCGGGCTCCTCGTTCGGTCGCGGCGGCGTCGGGCATCTGCGCATGTCGCTCACCTGCTCTGACAGCGAGCTCGACGACGCGCTCGACCGCATCGCGCGCATCGGAATTGCGGCCTGAAACGAGGCTTCACGGCAATCGAAGTTGAGGTACAAAAATGATGATCGCGTCCTTCCGTTTCCTTCCCACCGTTCTTGCCACGTTTCTGGCGCTCGCCGCGACCCTGGCGACGGGCCTCACCGCCGCCGCGCAGGCGCCGCCCGGATCGATCGCCAAGATCAAGGAACGCGGCAAGCTGCTCGCCGGCGTCAAGCTCGACACGCCGCCGTTCGGCTTCCTCAACGACAAGAACGAGCCGGCCGGCTTCGACATCGACCTGGTCCGCAAGATCGGCGAGCGCATCGGCGTCCCGGTCGAGCTGGTCAAGGTGACCTCGCCGACCCGCATTCCGTTGCTGGTGAGCGGCAACGTCGACCTGGTCGCCGCCTCGATGACCCACACGCGCGAGCGCGACAAGGCGATCGATTTCAGCATCACCTATTACACCGGCGGGCAGTCGCTGCTGGTGCCGAAGGCGAGCCCGATCGCCAGCGTCAAGGACCTCGGCGGCAAGCAGGTGGCGGTGCAGCAGGGCACGACGCTGGAAAAGAACATCGCGGCGGCCGCGCCGACCGCCAAGGTGGTGGCGTTTCGCGACTATACCGCCGCGTGGCTCGCGCTGGCGCAGGGTCGCGTCGATGCGCTCACCGGCAGCCTCCACGTGCTGCAGGGCTTCATGAAGGACAATCCGAATTTCAAGATCGTCGGCGAGCTGTTCAGCGTCGAGCCGTTCGGGGTCGGCGTGCGGCAAGGCGACTCCGATCTGCGCGACGAGGTCAATTTCGCCATCCAGGATCTCTGGACCTCGGGCGAATACGCCACGCTCTATCGCAAGTGGTTCGGCTCCGACCCCACGATCCCGATCGAGGTGTGGCCGTGAGCGGAGCCATCCCGGTCGCTCTCTGGAATACTGGATCACCCGCTTACGCGGGTGATGACACCCGAGAAGATCCGATCCGAGAGCAAGTAATGTCGTTCAAGCTCGACTGGGCGCCGATCTGGGACAATCGCGATCTGCTCATCGAAGGCTTCGTCACGACCATCGTGCTGTCGGCGCTCGGGCTGCTGCTCGCGCTCATCATCGGCGTAATCGTCGGAACCGCCGGCACCTCGAAGGCGCGGGCGCTGCGCGCGGGCGCCGCCGCCTACGTCGAGCTGATGCGCAACATCCCGCTGCTCGTGCACATGTACTTCTGGTACATGGGCCTGGCCTTCCTGCAGCTGCCGCCGTTCGCCTGCGCGGTCGCGGCGCTCGCGCTCTATTCCGGCGCCTATGTGGCCGAGATCGTGCGCTCGGGCATCGGAGCGGTGCCGCAGGGCCAGCGCCTGGCGGCGCTCGCCACCGGGCTGACGCCGCTGCAAGCCTTCCTGCTGGTCGTCTATCCGCAGGCCCTGCGCATCATCACGCCGTCGCTCGCCAGCATCTTCTCGCAGCTGATCAAGGATTCCTCGCTGGCCTCCGTGATCACGGTCGCCGAGCTCACCTACCAGGCGAGCTCGATCGAGGGACAGACGTTCCGCACCTTCGAGGTCTACATCACGATCTCGCTCCTTTACCTGCTGCTGGTCTCGGTCGTGACCTACGGGTTGCTGCTCGTTCCGGGCGCGCGCGACGACGTCGCGCAGAGGGTGAGCGATGCCTGAGGTCATCCTCAAGAACCTGCCGTTCCTGCTGAGCGGGCTTCGTCTCACCGCCGAGATCGCGCTGTGGTCGATCCTGGGCGGCACCCTTCTGGGTCTCGTCATCGGCGTGGTGCGCCACCTGCGCGTGCCGGTGCTGGCGCAGCTGTTCGCGCTCTACGTCGGCTTCGTGCGCGGCACGCCGCTGCTGGTGATGCTGTTCATCTGCTATTTCGGCCTGCCGGCGCTGCTCGCCTACAAGACCAGCGCCTACGGCGCCGCAGTGGTCGGCTTCATCCTGTTCATCGCCGCCTATCTGGCGGAGGACATCCGCACCGGGCTGCGCTCGGTGCGGCCCGGCTCTGGTGCAGGCCGCGCTCGCCACCGGCCTCACCCGGGCGCAGGCGCTGCGCTTCGTGGTCGTGCCGATCGCGCTGCGCAACGTCATCCCGACGCTGTTCAACCAATATGTCCGGCTGTTCAAGTTCACCTCGGTGGCGTCGGTGATCGGCGTCAACGAGTTCACCGGCAGCGCCATGCTGGTCAATGGCCGCGAATTCGCGCCGATCACGATCATCGGCTTCGTCGCGCTGACCTATCTGGTGCTGTGCTTCGCGATCTCGTCGGTCGGGCGGCTGCTCTACGCCCGGCTGGCGGTGAGAACGTGAGCGCCGGAAGGAGTCCCCCGATGGCCGACGAGCCGATGATCGCGCTGGACCAGGTCTGCAAGTCGTACGGCCCGACGCCGGTGCTGCGCGGCTGCACGACCGCGATCGGGCGCGGCGAGGTGGTGGTGATCTGCGGGCCCTCCGGATCCGGCAAGAGCACCTTGATCAAATGCATCAACGGCCTCGAGCCCTATCAATCGGGCAGCATCCGCGTCGACGGCGTCGAGGTCGGCGACCGCACCACCGATCTGCCGAAGCTGCGAACCCGGATCGGCATGGTGTTCCAGCACTTCGAGCTCTATCCGCACATGTCGGCGCTCGACAACATCGTGCTGGCGCAGGTGCACGCGTTGAAGCGCACGCGCAGCGAGGCGCAGGCGCGCGCGCGGGCGCTGCTCGCGCGCGTCGACCTCGCCGAGAAAGCCGACGCCTACCCGATCGACCTCTCCGGCGGCCAGCAGCAGCGGGTCGCCATCGCGCGCGCGCTCGCGCTCGACCCCGAGGCGATGCTGTTCGACGAGCCGACCTCGGCGCTCGATCCGGAGATGATCAGCGAGGTGCTCGACGTGATGATCGACCTCGCCGGCGACGGCATGACCATGGCGGTCGTCACCCACGAGATGGGATTCGCGCGCCGGGTCGCCGACCGGGTCATCTTCATGGACCGCGGCGAGATCGTCGAGGACGCGCCCAAGGAGCAGTTCTTCTCCGCGCCCAAGAGCCAGCGCGCGCGGGAGTTTCTGTCGAAGATCCTCGCGCACTGAGGCGCGCGAGCGGCGCTTACGGCCAATGCTCCGCTGCCCGCTGATATTCGTGCGCGGGCGCCGCGGTCTCCCACTTTCTCATTCGTTTCACTGTCGCGCAAAGGTGGGCAGGCGCCCTCGTCCGGCGCCGCAAAAGCCTCGTAAGGGTCCTCGCTCGACGGCGATACGCCCTTCGCCAGCCATCGGGATTACGCGGCTGCAGGTGACAGTGCGCCCAATGTTCCGCTCGTGCTCGCATCGAATTGAATGCACTGTCACCGCCATTCTGGTATCGTTGGCGCCGCCTGATATTGTCAGAGAAGAACAGAGATAAGGGAGGAAACGATGCAATCACGTCTGATGCAATCACGTCTTGGGATCAGTGGCGTCGTGCTGGTATTGACTGCAGGCGTCTCGATGCAGACCGCCATGGCGGGCCCGCAGGAAGATGTCGCCGCCGCGGCCAACAAGTGGGCGACCGTCTTCGCCGAGAACAATCCCGACACCATCTTGGGCCTCTATGCCAAGGACGCGGTGTTGTGGGGCACGCTTTCACCCTCGGTACGATCGGAACCTACCGCGCTGAAGGCCTACTTCGTGGGCGCCTTCCAGGCGCTGCCGAAGGCCACCGTCAAGTTCGGGGACCAGTTGGTCCGCGTCTACGGCAACGCCGCGATCAACACCGGTTACTACACGTTCTCCTACACGAAGGACGGTGAAACCAAATCGATCCCGGCGCGCTACAGCTTCACCTACGTGAAGGACGGCAACGAATGGAAGATCGTGGACCATCACTCGTCCGCGGTGCCGGCGCCGCCGAGGTGAACAGCCGACCTGACTTCGTCTGCTGGCAACGCCGCTTCCGCCCAACGGGTGCGGACGGCTGACGTCGTAGCGGCATCAAGCGGGGCCCTGCCGCGCGGCGCAAGTCGCGCGATCGCGGCGACTATGCGCTGAATTCCGCTCGCTCGAGGCGGGGCCCCTCCTCGCATTCAGAGCGACGTCCACCACGCCCAGGCCAACTTGCCTACGGCGAAGGCGACAATGCATCCGATGAGGACCAGAAAGATCGAAACCGCCAGGTTGGCCTGCTTCTTGAACTCCTTGAGGCCTTCGCTGATCCGCGTCGTTCGTCGGAAAAAAATCGAGCGCAGGAAGAGGAAAATCGGGATAGCGGCGGCGACGAAGGCGATGATCTTCAAAGTCATTGTCGATTGTCAGTCCTGCCACATGGCGGGCAACCGGTTGTAACACACATTCGAATGTCCGCCGGTGGTGGTCTACTCCACCTTGATGTTGGCGGCCCGGACCACCTTGCCCCACTTTTCGCTTTCTTCGGCCAGGAGCCGGCCGTAGACGGCGGCCGAGCCCGCAAGCGGCTCGCCGCCGAGCTCGGCAATGCGCGCCTTGACCTTGGGATCGGCCAGCACGGCGTTGATCTCCCGGTTGAGCTTCTCGACGATCTCGGCGGGCGTGTTGCGGGGCGCGCCGAAGCCGAACGAGCCGCTGGCCTCGTAGCCGGGCACGAAATCGCCGATCGTCGGCAGGTCCGGCAGCAGCTCCGAGCGCGCTGCCGTCGTCACCGCCAGCGCGCGAACCTTGCCGCCCTTGATGTGCGGAATCGAGGCCTGCGTGGTGTCGAACATGAGCTGCACCTGGCCGCCGATCAGGTCGGTCATCGCGTTGCCGGCGCCGCGATACGGCACATGCACCATGTTCACGCCAGCCATCAGCTTGAACAATTCGCCGGACATGTGGATGCCGGTGCCGACGCCGGCCGAAGCAAAGTTGAGCTTGCCGGGATTGGCCTTCGCGTAGGCGATGAGCTCGGGAACGGTGGTGACCGGGACCGACTGGTTCAGCACCAGGACGTACGGCACGCGGACCATGCCCGCGACCGGCGCGATGTCGCGAATGAAATTGAAGCTCAGCTTGTCGTAGAGCGTGTCGTTGACCGTGTTCGCCGGAACCACCTTGAGCAGCGTGTAGCCGTCCGGCGGCGCCTTCACCACGGCCTCGGTCCCGACATTGCCGCCGGCGCCCGCCCGGTTCTCGATGACGATCGGCTGACCGAGCCGCTCCGTCAGCCATTGCGCCATCAGACGGGCCAGGATGTCGGACCCGCTGCCGGCGGCGAAGCCGACGATGATGCGCACCGGCTGCGTCGGATAGGCCTGCGCGATTGCAGTCCGCGACAGCGTCGGGAGCGCGGCGGCAGCGGCTGCCAGATGGAGGAATTGACGGCGGGGAAGTTTCATGGCGTTACCCTCTCTGATCTTCGTCATGGCGCACCCACACATTCGATCCGCGAGCCGGCGGGTCTTTGCCGGCGGCCGGCGGCGTCACTGGCTGCGGCAGCTCGTGACGGTGATCGGCCGCTCGCCGCCGGCTTCGGACGGCACGACGACGGTCTGCGAGCTGCAACGACGGCCAATCGCCGCGACGCGGTCGCCCTCTCGAAGCGGAGGCATGTCGGCGACCGTTTGCACAGGCGGGAGCTGCCCGGCGACCCCGATGACATCGCCCGGATCGTAAATGGAGCCGTAGGTGACGCCGATGCCGTGGCGCGGGAGACGGGCGCCGAATACGCGGCGGGATCGTTGCACCGGCGCCACGTAGGCCGGTTGGATATTGGGGACGACCGCGCCGCGCGTGACCAGCGCAGGCCCCCGACCGAAATGGAAAGACGGTCGCAGCGCGGGCCGCAGCACCGCACCGCGGAGCACCAACCCGCGGCCAATCGACGGGCCGCCCGATCGGGCCGACGCCTCGAGCGGCGCCAGCACCGAGCCGATACAGCAAACCGCACATAGGCTCGCGACAAGACTGCGAAACGTCATCGCACACACTCTCTACCGACAAGGTCGGCGCCGCACTGGGCAATGCTATCCCGACGGTGCCGGACCTGCCAGCCACCTGTATTGGATCGGCCACGAGCAGTTTCCGGACTTCGTGAAATCCGAGCTCGTCAAATGGACCGCAATGATCAAGGAAGCCGGGATCGAGCCGGAGTGAGGCGCGCGTCAAGGCGCCGCAAGTCCAATCGACGCGCCGAGACGTGGATGACGTCGAGAGGCACCGACACGATGCTCACCGATCGATGTCTCGCTCGCGGCTCAGGCGGATCAACGCGCTGGCGACCCGCCTCTTCTGTTGCGATCAGAAGCGGGGACTGCGCGGGGGGCCGCCTCTTCCCGGGGCCGCCCCTGCGACCACCCGGGGCTTCATCGGCAGCAGGCCCTCGCGCTGCAATTTCTTGCGCGCGAGCTTGCGGGCGCGGCGGATGGCCTCGGCCTTCTCGCGGACTCTCCTTTCGGAGGGTTTCTCGTAGTGGCTACGGAGCTTCATCTCGCGGAAAACGCCCTCACGCTGCATCTTCTTTTTCAGCACCTTGAGGGCCTGGTCGACATTGTTGTCGCGGACGAGAACCTGCACGCGTTGTTCCCTTCAATCGAGCGGTTGGTGGGCCCGGCGGCACCGGCGATGCCACCAAGGTCGATTATTCGAGCGTTTTCGTGCCTACGACGGCACAAGAGCTGCCAATCGGAGGTAACCGGAGACTTTTTTGGAAAGCTCACCGACAAGGCGATTCTTGCCTGTGTACGCCTAAATGGCGGTTCCGCAGGTAAAGAGCAATAGGAGCCGAGCAGTTACTAAATCGTTCCGGTATGCCCCTGGCCAGTATCGGGAGCCGGCGACGGTTTCGCGGTTAGGGCGCTGGTCGCCTCGATCTGCATTGCGGCTTGCGTCCAGGTGCGAGCCATCTGGAGGAGCGCCTTGCGCTCAGCCTCCGTCGTGGCGTCTGCTGCCGAAGCTAAGCATTCGCGTGCGTATTGGTGGAATTCATCTGAGTCGGGCATGGGGCGCTCAACTCTTGGGAACGACTCGTGGGAACGAACTCTTGGGCGCGAGCGCGACCGGTCTAGCCACCGGCGGGTGATTAAGGGCCGCTGCCGGCAATGGAACTTTATGGGAAGCCAAGGCGATCTGTCGGTCCGGGGGCGGACATAGCGGACCACCATCATGATGGCCGGCGCATCACCTATCCAATAGCGCTCGAACCTTGGCGCTGAGCTCGCTGAACGAAAACGGCTTGCCGATCATGTGCACGCCAGGGTCCAGCCGACCGTGATGCACGATGGCGTTACGGGTGTAGCCAGTGGTGAACAGAACCCTCAGGCCGGGTCGGCGGCGTACCGCTTCATCTGCAAGCTGGCGGCCGTTGACGCCTCCCGGCATGACCACATCGGTGAAGAGAAGATCGATATCGCCCCCGCCGTCCAGAATTTGGAGAGCCGCGCTGCCACTCGGGGCGGCAAGCACACGGTAGCCGAGCTCGGCAAGCGTCTCGACCGTATAGGCGCGAAGAGCGTCGTCATCTTCAACGACAAGGATCGTCTCCGTACCGATCGCTCGAGTGGCAGCCTGCGAGTGATCGATGTCATCGGCGTGAGCCTCTGCGCCGATACGACGCGGAAGATAGATTTTCACAGTCGTGCCTTCACCAGGCTCGCTGTACACCTTTACGTGCCCGGCAGATTGGCGCACGAACCCGTAGACTTGGCTCAAGCCCAGGCCGGTTCCCTTGCCGACTTCCTTGGTGGTGAAGAACGGCTCAAAGGCGCGATCAACTGTCGCCTTGTCCATGCCGCCACCGGTGTCCGCGACGGCGATCATGACGTACTGACCTGGTTCCACCGGCTCGGGAATCGAGCTTACGTAGGACTTCATCAAGATAGCAGTTCGCGGTCTCGATGGTGACCTTGCCGCCGCTGGGCATGGCATCGCGCGCATTGAGGGTGAGATTGAGAAGTGCGTTCTCGAGCTGGTTGGGATCTGCGTGGATTCGCCAGAGTCCGCCTGCGAGCACCGTTTCCAGAGACACCTCTTCGCCCACGGTCCGGCGCAGGAAATCGCACGTTCCGCTCACCAGCTTGTTGGCATCTATGGATTGAGGGGCAAGCGGTTGCAGGCGGGAGAAGGCGAGAAGCCGGTCGGTCAGGGTGACGGCGCGCTGCACGCCCTGCAGTGCGATGTCTTTGCCCCTTGCGACGCGCGCCGCCGCCGGCGATGCGCCGAGCGCCGGGATTTGGCGATCGATCATGTCCAGTCCGCCCATCACGATCGTCAGCAGATTGTTGAAGTCGTGTGCGACACCGCCAGTGAGCTGCCCCACGGCTTCCATCTTCTGCGACTGGCGAAGCAGCTCTTCCGCCTTCAGACGTGCTTCATTCTGAACTTCCAATTCGCGGGTACGCTCCTTGACGGCTTCTTCCAGCGTTTCGGTAAACGCCCTGAGCTGCGCAAGGGAGCGCTTGCGTTCCGTTATGTCCACACAGACGCCAACCACGCGGACAGCACGGCCCTGTGCGTCATAAAACGCAATGTTGCGTGCCTCCATCCATTTGAGATCGCCGTTGGGGCTGATGATGCGGAATTCGGCCTGCACCTCCCGCTCCCGCGCAGCGAACGCGGTGTCGAACAGGTTGGTGATACGAAGCACGTCCTCTCGAAAGATGAATTTGAGCCACGTGTCATAGCGTCCGTCGAACTCGGTCACGCCGTACAAAGAAAGGAATTCGGGTGAGAGGCGCACCACGCCCGTCTGCACGAGCCATTCGAACAAACCGACGCGGCCGGCCTGCTGGGCCAGACCGAGAAGCTCTTCGGCTTCCCCGGAGCGCGAGACGGCTCTCGAGCGTTTTCTGCGCGCCGGGCGTTTCGTTTTTGCGGGCTTCACGGAGCCTCGCTCCAAGGCGCTGGGCGGCCTTCTCATCCCCCCAGCACCCGTTTCGCTTCGGTCATGGCCTTGAGCTTGCCGAAAGCGACTTGCCGAGGCAGGTGGTTGAATCCGCAGGAACTGGTGACAATGGTCTGTTCGGGCGCGAGCCAAGCCTCTTTGCGGATGCGCCCGGCGACGGTCTCTCCGCTTTCGACCTTAGGGTCCTGCACGTCGACCGCGCCGACGCCGAGCTGCCTGTTGCCGAGGTGGCCCTCGTAACAATGTGCCATGTCGTACTCGACCAGGTAGGAAGAGGATTCGATCTTGCAGACGAGATCGGCCTTGTAGCGCCCCACGTCAAAATAGCGGTGGCCGATCTGGGCATCGTATTCCTTTCCTACGGCGTAATTGCCTTGGCAAATGTGGATGGACACGTGAACTTTGCGGGCGAGCCCTTCGATGGCGAGGTTGATCGCATCCACGGCCGCCTCCACTTCCTTCTCGTCCGACATGGTGAATAACGGCTCGTCGATCTGGATGTGCTGGCAGCCGGCCGCCGCGAGCTTCCTGAAATTAGTGCGCAGCAGCTTGCCGAGATCGCCCATCATCTTCGGCAAGTCGTCGTAATAGTCATCATAGGCGACCTTTGCCAGCATGTGCGGCCCGGTCATGGTAACCTTGACCGGCTTGCGCGTGAGTGCAGACACCGTGTTGAACTCGTCGACCAGCCCAAGGTCTATGGAATCGGTGATGCGCGCCTTGCAGGTCGCGGCGGGATGAAACACGTTCGGGTCGTGCGGGGTGATCGGCTTCGGCCGTGTGCTGCCCTGGAAAGCGGGAATTTTCTGCCAGAAGTAGTTCAGCATGGCATTAGGCGGAGCATGGCGGTTGTGCGTCCTGCGGTGCATCTCGCCGCCGGTAATGACGTCGATGCCCGCCAGCTCCTGATCGAGCACGGCCGCCTGACCGGCCCGATACTGTGCGTCGCTCATCGAAGCCATCGACAGCTGTCCCACCGCCATCAGCCGATCGAGCGCCTCATACCAGTCGGGCACGCTGTGGGCGCCGATCACGGTGGTGGCGTACTTGGAATACAAAGTCATCTCACCAGCCCAACAAGGTCTTGCCACTGTACCGCAACAGGCAGATCGAGACCCACATGAATCATGGCCGGGCATGCCCCGCTGGCATACGCGACCGGGACCAACAGCTGCTCGTGCTGCCATTGCCCGCGGTGAGTGTGTACGCTTGGCGACAGACGCGCACGGGCATGCGCACTATGATCATAGGTAGATGTGGCTGGCTCCTCGGGTCCCTTAATGCCGCTCTTGTCCTTGGTGGATAAGGCCGCGGTTTCCGACACGTCACGCGCCATCGATCGAACAGCCTACTCATGGGAAAATCTCGGTACCTTCCAGCGGGTCAGTGGCAACCGATCGCGACGGCGCCCGGCGGCGTGGATGTGTATCTACGCGTGGTCGACGAGCGTGGCGACAGCTACGTTTTGCAGTTTCCCTGCCAATTGACTGGGGACGGCTGGGTCAGCTCGCGGACTGGAAGTCGGCTGGTAGTGCGTCCGACCTCCTGGCAGGACTTCGTGCTCGACCGCTCGACCGGCTCCGCGTCTGTACTCCCGGGCGAGGCCACCTCCTCGGACTCGAAAAGACCCCGGCCGCGACTGGTCCGGGGTCCTTGACCAGAGCAGAGCGCGGTCGCGATCGCGGGTGTGTGCTCCAGTCCAACTACCAACTCAATTGGAGTTCCAGAGTTCCAGTCGGCCGCAAGAGAAGCGCTCCGGAATTTCGGCGCGGTGCTTCGACCTTCTCACCGCCTACAGTCCCGCGGCCCGGCTTAGGGCAGTGAGCGCGTCCTGCAGTTCGCGGTAGCACGCGCGACCGCGGCGCGGCAGCGCATGGTCGTCAGCTGCGGCAAAATCGCCTCCTGCCAGAGTCAACGTCGCGTCGAAGAAGAGCTCTGTAGCGGTCAAGCGAGCGACTTCAAGAGCGGGCCCGCGCAGTGCAATGTGGCCACGCGTTCGCTTCGGATTTCATCGTGACGTCGCGGAACTCGGGGGATGTCCGTACGTTGAGCGTGCGAGCTTGCTTGTTAGAAGACATCAGAAAGGCACGCGCCATGGGCCTCTTTACGAAAGACATCCAGACGATGGATGACCTCTTCCTGCACGGGCTGAAGGACATCTACTACGCGGAAAACCAGATCGTGAAGTCCCTTCCCAAGCTGATCGACAAGACGACGAATCGCGAATTGACGAAGGGCCTCAGCGATCATCTGGAGGAGACCAGGAACCAGATCGGACGGCTCGATCAGGTGTTCAAGAAGCTCGGGCAGGCGCCGCAAGGTGTGAAGTGCCCCGCCATCGACGGGCTGATCACCGAAGCGGACGAGGTCGCCGGCGAGGTCGCGGACAAGCAGGTCCTGGACGCCGCCATCGTCGGTGCCGCGCAGTCGGTCGAGCATTACGAGATTGCCCGCTACGGCACCTTGATCGCCTGGGCGGACGAGCTTGGGCGTGACGACGTGGTGCGTCTGCTGACGACCAATCTCAATGAGGAGAAGGCCGCAGACAGGAAGCTGTCGACTGTCGCGCTGCGCAAGGGCGTCAATCGGAAGGCGGCGAGCTGAGGTCACGGCCAACCGATCCGGCGTGTCCGAACGAGGTCATCGACGAGCCGGTCCTGATGAACAGAAGGCCACTTGCGTGCACTTGCGTGCACAGAGTTCCTGCCCGGCGGCGGGCCGTCTCGCGATGCATGCGGGCGCTTTTTGGGCCGCTTAATGCTTTGAGCCGCTTAGTGCAAATAGCCGAACACCCAAAGCAGGAGGATGATCGGAATTGGAATTCCGACCAGCCACAGCAATAAACCCTTACCCATCGTATTCTCCTGTGTGTCTGGGGCGCGCGGTGACCGCCGATATCACTCAGCTCACGGAACTTTTTCATTCACATTTGGTTCCACAAACAGCATCTGCGAAAAGCGCGGCGCCGTCGGCACATCGTCAAGGACGTGACGCCCGCAAGAAGTGGAGCAGCTCGATGCCGGTGAAATCGAAAGTCGAAAGGGCAGTTTCCGAGGCCCAGGATCAGGGAATGGAAGCCATCAAGGCGGTGCGCGAGGTGCGTGACAACATGGGTGACGCGCTCGACCGGTCGGTCAAGCGGCGGCCCTACACGACTTTGCTGCTGGCAGTGGGGCTGGGCTTTCTGTTCGGCGCGGTTTGGGCTCGGTAGTCGCCGCAGGGACCGCGAAGATGCAAGGCTGGCGCAATTATCTGCAACTGAAGGCCCAATCGAAGACCGGCTTGAGCGTCGGCCTCCTGATCTGGGCGCTGATCGGGATGTCCTGCGCCGCGGCAACGCTGGGCTTCGTTGTCCTCGCGGTTTTCATTTGGCTGGCCGAACGATATGGCACCTTGAACGCCGCGCTGGTGCTCGGCGGCTTCTTTTTCTCGATCACGGTCATCGCCGTTGTCGCGTGCGCCTTGTCGCATCGCCGGACCGTGCGGCGCGCCAGGCTCGAGCTCGCATCCCGCAGCAGCGCCCCGTGGCTCGATCCGAGGCTCGTGGGCGTGACCATGCAGGTGAGCCGCGCCATCGGCTGGCGCAAGTTGGCCCCGCTCTTGGCTGTCGGCGTCCTCGCTGCCGGCCTCGGGATGCAGTGGTTCGGTCGCACAAGCGACGTGTCGACCAAGCCGAGGCTGGTCGCCTAACTGTCTAACCGCCCTTACGACATGAACCACACGGCGCAACGCTGCGTCATCATGGCGGCGGAACGCAGCTCCGTCTCGGCCGTTGAAACTTCATCATCTCTATCTCTCAAAGGAGTATCTCACATGAACGAAGATCGGTTTGCCGGCACCGCCAAGAACCTCGGCGGCAAGGTCGAGGAAGGCATCGGACGCGCCGCCGGCGATCTCAAGACCCAGGCCGAAGGCAAGGCCAAGCAGGTCGCGGGCGACCTTCAGGATTTGTACGGTCAGGCCAAGGACGCGGCAGTGGATGCGGCGCAAGTCGTTCGCCAAGGCGCCGACGAAGCCCAGGACTACGTCCGCAAGACCATTGAGCAACGGCCGTATACGACCGCCGTCATTGCGCTCGCGGCCGGCTTTCTGATCGGCCGCCTCGGCCGTCGCGATTACTAGAAACAGGAAGCCCGGCGTCGCGTAGCGATCACCGGGCTCCCTGCAACGGCTTAGGCCTCTTTCATTTTTGATTAAAAGCCGTGCCGTCTGCTGGCTCGCGCTGCTCTACAATCTGCCCATCAATACGAGGATGAGCAGAATGATGAGCACCAGTCCGATGCCGCCGGAAGGATAGTAGCCCCACCCGGAGCTATACGGCCACGTCGGCAGTGCGCCGATGAGAATCAGGATCAGGATGATCAATAGAATGGTGCCGGCGGACATGGGTAATTCTCCAGTTCGACGCGATGAGCTTTTTCCAAATCCTGCGAATTGAACAACGCTCGAACGATAATGACGTTCCGTTTGATGCGCTGCGGAAGAATCTCCGATCGAGCATTCGACCTCGCAAGCCGAAGAGACCTCGCAAGCCGAAGACAAGCGGCGGTGTCGGCCCACGACGACGCTCGGCTCCAGCCGCTCGGCATCGCACTTCGATCCAAGAACGTTTGGAGACGACAATGAGGTGGAGTCGAAGAGCTGGGAACCGGATCGGATGCTCCGAGTTTTTCCCACACAAGATTTGGAGCACCAATGATTACGCAACTCAATCCGCCGCTCCCGATGGAGACACCGAAAGGCGGGGGCTGGGCGCATTTCCTCATCGATTACGGGCCGGAGTCAGCGTTGCTCTGGGTGGTGTTCATGGACGCCGACGGGGCCTGCTGGACGGTGCCGAACGCCGAGGTGCGCATGTCCTTCAACTGGACCATCGGCCGGCGCAAGACCGAGGACCTGGCCCGCGCCGAAGAAGAGAAGTAAAGAGCGACCGCCGCAGCGCTTGCGGCCGGCCCTAGCGCGCCAGTCCGTCGGGTAGCCGACCATGCCGGTGCCGTCGCTGAACGTCCTTGCTTTTAATTGCAGCCTGAAAAGTGCCGGCGGGCGCGAAACGTCGTCCACCGACGTACTGCTGAAGCAATTGCTCGACGCGCTCGCACAGCACGGTGCAAAGGGCGAGATCATCCGCGCGGTCGATCACGACATCAAGCCCGGCGTCAAATCCGATGAGGGCGAGGGCGACGCCTGGCCCGCGCTGCGCGAGCGCGTCATCGTCGCCGATATTCTGGTCATCGGAACGCCGATCTGGCTCGGCCAACCGTCGAGCGTCGCCAAGCGCGTGCTGGAACGCATGGATGCATTCCTCGGCGAGACCGACGCGAGAGGGCGCATGCCGTCCTATGGCAAAGTCGCACTCGCGGTCGTCGTCGGCAACGAGGACGGTGCCCACCACACGGCGGCCGAGCTGTTTCAGGCGCTCACCGAAGTCGGCTTCACCATTCCGGCCGGCGGCGTGACCTATTGGGTCGGCGAGGCGATGGGCGAGAAGGAATACAAGGATTTCGGCAAGGCTCCGAAGGCCGTCGCCGAGTGGACACCGATGCTGGCGTCGAACGCGGCGCATCTCGCCCGCCTGCTCAAGGAGAAGAACTACCCTGGAATCAAGGGCGGCCGCTAAGGGCGGCTCTCCGCGCTTACCCTCTTCCACGGTCGAGACATCGCATTCGGCAGGTGTCTTGCCTCGGTCGAAGCGTTGGATCAAGCCGGCCGAGTGCATGATGGTGGCGGCCCATAGCCCCGATCTGGCGGGGGCGGCGAAGGTCGGCCTGCGCACGGCCCATGTCGGGCGGCCGGGTGAAGCCGGACCCGGCACCGGCGAAGCAAGCCCCAAGGTGCCGGTCGATGTCGCCGCGCGCTCATTCGACGAGCTCGCCGACAAGCTGGCGGCTTGAAGGTCGGCCGACCGCAATCTCACTCCGTGTCCGGAGCGGGGCTTCCCAGCGAGCTTGGGAAACGCCTACCATTGCGGCCGGCGCGGAAGGCCTCTGGGGAATCGAGGTCGATCTTTCGCTGCTTCCAAGGACAACGGACATGAAGCTGTCGCTGTCGGCGCGGGTGGGCGAAAAGTACTTTGCCAAGCGCGAAGCCGCGATTTCGCTGCCCGAGCTTGCCGACATCGCGGTCGCGAGCGGCTATCACGCGCTCTGCATGCGCGCCTCGCAGATCGGCATTCACACGCCCCGCGACGAGGTCGCCGGCAAGGCCCGCCTGCTGCGCGAGCGCGGCCTCGCCGTCTCGATGGTGACGGGCGATTTTCCGATCCCGGAGAACACCGACGAGGGCCCGCAGGCGCTGCGCAACATCGGCCCCTATCTCGATCTGGCCGAGGCGCTGGGCTCAAAGCTCGTGCGCGTCGCACTGCGCAAGGACGAGGACATCGTCTGGGCGCAGCGCGCCGCGGATGCCGCACGCGAGCGCGGTATCGCCCTGGCGCACCAGTGCCACAACCGATCGCTGTTCGAGCGCATCGACGAAACGCTGGACGTGCTGCGCCGCATCGGCCGCGCCAATTTCGGGCTGACCTACGAGCCGGCCAACCTGGAGTGCTGCGGCGAGCCCTACGGCGCGCAGACGCTCAGGCGTTTTGCGCCCTATCTTGTCAATGTCTATCTGCAGAACCAGCGCCTCGATCCGGCCGGGCAATCGGTCATGAAGACGTGGTGCCGCGGCGACGTGCCGTTCGACCAGATTCCGCTGTGGGACAACGGCGGTATCGACTTTGCGGGAATCATGACGGCGCTTGCGGAGCTCGGATACGCGGGATACGTCACCGTGCATCAGGCCGCGCTCACCACGCCGCGGGAGGATGCGGACCGGAGCGCGCGCTATCTGCGCTCGATCGGGCGGTTCGAGCCGGCCGGGCGAACACTGGTCGGATAAGAACACTGGTCGGAAGGGAGACTTTCGCTCATGCCAGCTCGTCAGGACATTGCTGTCGCTCCTGGTCGCGGCCGTCGCGCTCGATGCCGCGGCGTCGGGCGCCGCAGCCCAGGCGAAATTCCCCAACCGTCCGATCCGCATCCTGATCCCGTTCGCCGCCGGCGGCGGAACCGACATCGTGGCCCGCATCGTCGGTCAGAGGCTCACCGAGCAGATGGGCCAGCCGATCATCATCGAGGCCAAGCCCGGCGCCGGCGGCGCGATCGCGGTCAACGAATTGATGCGCTCGGAGCCCGACGGCTACACGCTGCTGATCGCCACCAGCACGCACGCCACGCTGCCGATCCTGGCCAATCTGTCCTGGCATCCCAGCAACGACTTTACGCCGATCGCGGCGGTGTATTCCTATCCGTTCGCGCTCGTGACCAACAGCGAGAACGTCTCGCACTTCCGCACCCTGGCGGAGTTCCTCGGCTATGCGCGCAGCAACCCCGGCAAGATCAATTGGGGGTCGTCGGGCACCGGCGGCCCGCAACATCTCGCCGGCGAGCATTTCATGAAGCTCGCCGACATCAAGATGGTGCACATCCCCTACCGCGGCAACGCACCGATGATCCAGGCGCTGCGCGCCAACGAGGTGCAGGTCATCTTCGACACCCAGACGCTGGTCCTGCCGTATATCGAGGAAGGCCGGATGACGGCGCTCGCCATCAGCGCGACCAGACGCTCGGCGAAGCTTCCGAACGTGCCGACGATCCGCGAGACCGGACTGGTGGACTTCAGCATCGAGATCACCAATTTCGTGCTGGCCCCGAAGGGGCTTCCGGCGCCGATCCAGGCCGAGTTGAACAAGCAGATCGCAACGGCGCTCGAACACAAGGAGGTGCGCGACCGCCTGCTGGCGTTCGGGCACACCGTCCCCGAGGCGCGCGAGAACACCGCGGCCGGCGTCAAGCACCACATCGACGACTTTGCGGCCACCTACGGAACGCTCGTCACCGAGCTCGGCCTCAAGTCGAACTGAGAACCGACCGCGGGACGCGGCATCCGGCGTGGACCGAGCGTCGTCGACCGTCTCTTTGCTGCGCATGCCGATGTCCGGCTTTCACGCGGTCCGGAGAATTGATACCGTTCATCTCCAATCGGAAGCCTTCCGGGGGGTATCGGTTCGTATGTCCGAAGTTTTGGCCCTTATGCCGTCGCACGAGCGAAACGTGCACTCGCAGTGCGGCGAGGATGGCGTCATTGCGGCGATATTTCACGCCCTTGGCGTCACCAGCGGCACTGCTGTCGAGTTTGGCGCATGGGACGGCGTCTATCTTTCCAACACTGCGGCGCTGCGCGAGGCGGGGTGGGAAACCTGCTTGATCGAAGGAGATCCTGCGCGCTATGCCGCGCTGGCGCAGCGCTTCAGCGGCGATCCCAACGTCGTCACGGTCGAGGCTTGGGTCCGAGCCTCGGGCGATTCCTCGCTCGATGCAATATTGAGCCGTCGCTTTCCCAAGCCGATCGATCTGCTTTCGATCGATATCGATGGTGATGATTGCCACGTTTTTGCCAATCTTGTCGTGCGACCGCGAGTGGTCATCATCGAGTTCAATCCGACGATCCCTCCGTTCATCGAACGCCTGAACCCGGCCGGAAAGGTAAAGGGCTCCTCGCTTGCCGCGCTTACACAGCTGGCGCACAAAAAGGGTTACGAGCTCGTCTATGCGACCCTCTTCAACGCCATCTTCATCGATGCAGCGCGCAACGGGCGTGTGCGGGCGCGACATCCGTACGAAGTGTTTCACTGGAACTACGTGAATTTCGTAGTCAACGATTTCGATGGAGAGAACTGGTTCGCGAATGTCGCAGGCCGGGCGCCGCAGGTCACAAATCCCTGGGATGGTCTGCCGTCGGCGTTCTTGGTCGAGTATCCGCCTGAAACGCTTGTTGCCGGCGACGCCGGCAAGGCGGCTCGCACGAACTTCCTCAAGGCCACTTTGTCCCGCCGAACGACTTGAGCTACCGGTCATGGCCGGATCGGATCGTGCCCGATCGTGTCGACGCGCCGGCGTCTACGCGCGCTCTGACCTACACGACGGCGATCGGCTCAGCGTTACTCAGGCGTTCCTGCGCGGCGACCGCGGCCATGCGCATCCACCCCGGCAGCGCCGGCACTTGCCCGGACGCCTTTGTGACGTCGCCCCACGCCTGCAATGCCCGACTGCCGTCCCCGAGCGCCTCGTAGGCTTCCGCGCGCCGCAGCGCAGCCAGATAGGCCGTCGGGTCGGCGCGCGTCGCTGCTTCGAGCTCGGCAATGCCCGCCGCGAGCTCGCCGCGCCCGCAGAGAAGGATGCCTTTGACCGTGCGCGCATGCACATGGTTGGGATCCTGTATCAAGGCACGGGCAGCGAAATCGTCCGCTTCGGCAAGCTGTCCCCACAGCAGATGCGTGAATCCCAAGAGCGCGAAGCACTCGGCATGGAGCGCGCCGGTCGCCGCGCCGTTGCGGCGCTCGAGCAGGCCTTGCGCCAGGTCATGCGCCTTCTGGACCCCGGTGCTGCGGCTGAGCATGCCGAGGACGTTGTGCTCGAGCTGCATCCATCTCGAATAGGCGTCGAGCGCCTCGCGGTAGAGGCCCAGCGTCTGCAGCATCTCGCCGCGCGGCCACAACGTCGACGGATCATCGCCGGCCAGCTCCAAAGCCCGCCGGGAGTCGTCGTTGGCGCGCCGCAAGACCTCGTCATAGCGCCGCTCCTGCCATTGCTCGGCCAGCGCCAGCGCCCGCTGCTCGAAGCCGCGGGCATATGTGGGATCGATCGAGATGCAGACGTTGAAGGAGAGCTCGGCGCCCTTGAAGTCCTTGCGGCCCAGGAGGGTTCGTCCCAGCACAAAGTGCGGCCAAAAATTCTCCGGCTCGCGGCTGACGCCGGTCCGCAGCAAGCGCTCCGCCGTATCGTACGGCGTGTCGAGGTCGAGATCCGGGAACACGCCCTGAAACAGGCTGAAGATCTTGGCGACCGCCGCATCGCGCCGCTTGGCGACGAAGAAGTTGAAGAGCCCGAGGAAGTAGTAGTCGGCCGGGTTCAGCACGTCGGCCGGAGAGCTGCGAGCGGTGGTGCGGGCGTTTTCGAACAGGGCGCGATAATCGATCTTCCCGCCCTTTGGGCCGGACGAATACGCGAGCAGCAGCCCACCCATCTGCGCCACCAGCCGGCTGGTTCGCGACGGCGGAAAGGCTACACTCTGCTCGGCGGCGTGCGCCGCCTCGAACGCGCGCACCTTCTCCAGCGTGGCCAGCGCGACGCGGAAATCGGCTGCGGCTTCGGCGTTGTCGCGCTTGCGCAGCGCCGGCAGGAAATCCAGCGCGCCGGCGCGCACGGCCGCGCGCATCGCGACACCCGGCACGAAGCGCAGCAGCTTGGTGACGTCGAAGGATGGCTTGGTCTTGGGCGTGATCTTGTCGATGCCGGGCTGCAGGCGCATCCCGCTGAGCAGCATCAGCTGCCGGTGGGCTTCGTATTTGAGGCGCTCCTGGTCCCGCGGCTCGAGGTCCTCGGACGGCAGCTCCTCCCACCATCGCTCGTTCTCGAGCGCGCCGATGGTCGTGAGCGCCTCTTCGCAGGCTGCGCGCGCGCGATCGAACTCTTCCTGCCCGGCAAAGACGTAGACCGCGCGCGCCCCATCGAAGAAGCGGACCACGCGGTCGATGCGCCGCCGGAGCTCATTGAATTCGCCCTGGCGCGCCGCCAGCTCGGCATCGGTGACCCGCGCGAAATAGCCGATGACGCGGTCGAGCTCTTCCACCGCCTCGTGAAATTCCGCGGCCTTGATGTGGAGGCGGATCTTCTCCTGGGCAGCCGAAACGGTCTCCCATTCGATGCGGCGTTCCTTCGCCTGCTGCTCGACCGACGCATCGACGAAGCTCCGGTGCAGCTCGGTCGGATCGGGCGCGGTGTATTGCGGAGGGCGGCCGAGCCAGCTCAACGCGCGGGCGATCTCAGCGCCCCGCAGCAGCTGATCGGTAGGCCGTCCGCTCGCGTCCCAGCGCCCCGCCAGCACGCCGTAGCGGGTGTGCTCGCGGATCCAACCAAGGTCGGAGCGCAACGCATCGACGAGCTTGTCGGCGGCCGCCGCGACGTCGTCGGTGTCGCGAAAGAAGATGTAGTTGACCCGCTCCACCGCCGCCGGCACCGCGGCGTTGCCGATGTCGCACGCGACGATCGGAGCGAAGCGCTTGTTGAGCCGGGCGGCGATCTCGATCTCGTTTCGGCAGTGCTCGGACACGACCGCGTCGGGCGAGAGCACGACCAAGACGACCTCGGATGAGGTGATCAGCTCGGTGATGCGCTCGCGCCAATCCTCGAAGGCTGCGATATCATGGCGGTCGATGTAGAGCTTGATGCCGCGGCGGCCGGAGCGTAGAGTTCGAGACGGTCGACGAAGTCGCGGTCGGCGCGTGAATAGGAAACGAACACCCTGAGCTCCTGGGTGTCCTCCGAGGTGGTCGCATCCCCAGCCATGAGGCCGCCAGCCCAAAAGTCCGCAAGAAAGTCCGCAAGACAAGTAGCGAATTTGTGCCAAGAGTATCCCGGCCGCAATGCGTTTCCAACCGAGTGCCCCCATGACTGAGCAGGCAACGCCGAAGCGCGGATCGGTTGCCTGGCGCGTTCTCCCGCTCGGCATCCTGCTGGTGGCGGGCGTGCTGCTCGTCGCTTATGCGGGGGGGCCGCAGCAGATCCTGGCCAAGGTCGCCGCCAATCGTGAGTGGCTGAGCGGCCTTGTTCAGCGGCACGGCTTTGCGACTGCGTTTGCCTACGTGGCCATTTACGTCGGCCTGATGACGCTGCTGTGGATCCCGCCCTGGCTGTGCACGGTCATCGGTGGCTTCCTGTTCGGGATTTGGCTCGGCGCGCCGCTTGCGCTGGTGGGCGCCTGCACGGGTGCGGCCGCCGTCTTCGTGCTCGCCCGCCGAGGGCTCGGCGGGTTGACCGAGCGTGCCGGTCCGTTCGTCCGCAGCCTCGAGGCTGGCTTTCGAAAGGATGCCTTCAGCTACCTGCTCGTGCTTCGCCTCATCCCGGTTTTCCCGTATGTCGTGATCAACCTGGTTCCCGCCGTGATTGGCGTGCCGCTGCGGACCTTTTTACTCGCCACCGTGCTCGGCATCACGCCGAGCACGCTGATCTACGCCAGCATCGGAGATGCGCTCGGCGCCGTGGCCGAAGGCGAGATTGCGCTCGACAGCAGCGTGCTGAGGCAGCCGAGATTTGTCCTCCCCCTCGTCGGCCTTGCCGTGCTGGCACTGCTTCCGGTGTTGTATCGGTGGATTCGCGGCACCCCCACGCAATTGCCGAGATGAGAGCGTTTGCTCTTGCAACGCCGGCGCGGGCCTCGGTATGCCATGGCGATGAACGCGTCGGCATCCGAGAACGCACCGGCCGTCCTCACCGAATTCCAGACATCGCTGGATCCTGCTCGCATCTACGTCAAAGGTCACGCGCCGGCTTCTTCCGGGGAGGCGACTCCGGGCCGGATCAGGATCATGACGTGGAACATCGGGCGCGGGTACGAGCCTGCGCGCATTGCCGAGACCATCCGCGAGCTCCGTCCCGACGTCGCGTGCTTGCAGGAGGTGGATTGGGGAAACGAGCGGACCGGCCGCCGCGACGTGCTCGAAGACCTGGCGGAGCAAGTCGGGATGCTCGGTCTGTTCGGCATCGAGTTCCTCGAGCTCCGTTCACCGCGGCGGGACGCCCGTTCGGCCGGCGGCGGCGTGACCGGCAATGCGGTGCTCACGCGTTTCGAGCCGGTCTCGGCCTTTCGATTGCCTTTGCCGCCCTGCCTCGACTGGGAGCGGGACGCAGCAAGCCCGCAACTGCCGATGCTGGTGCGCCGGCGCGTTCGTCGCGAGCCGCGGATGGGACAGCGCTTCGGGCTGGGCGTGGAGCTCGCGCTCGGCCGGCACCGATTGATCGTCTGCTCCTTGCATCTGGAGGACAAGTTCGGGGGCGTGAGCGGGCGCTGGTCGCAATACACCGCCGCGCGGGAAGCCATCGCGCCGCGCTGTGACGGCGCGACGATCAGCGTGATCGCCGGTGACTTCAACACGTTCAACAGTCCGCTGGCGCGCCTGTTCCGGCCCGAGAGCTCGGCGACGGCGCTGGGCAAGCCTTTCGGATCGACCGAGGCGCAGTGGTGGAAGACGGCGCTGCTCCCGGCCACCGGCTACGCCGATGCGTTCCCGCCGGGGGCATGGACCTTCACGGTCACACCTTTTTTCCGCGCCAAGCTCGACTGGATCACCACGAAGGGTGGGCAGGTGCGCGATTGCGGCGTCGGTCCGTTCTCGTCGTCCGATCATCGCCCGCTCTGGATCGACCTCGATCTGGAAGGCGCGCGAACCGCTTGAGGGCGGCTACGGCCTCGGACAGCGATCGAGAGTGATTTCTGGAGCGCCGCATCTGGGCGTTGCATCGCTCTTGACGAGGGAGCATCATTGATCGCTCGCAACGTAGAGGAGCGGCTTCGATGCACGACATCGTCATTCGCGGCGGGACCATCATCGACGGCACCGGCAAGGCGACCTTCACCGGCGACGTGGCGATCACGGGCGAGCGCATCGCGGCGGTGGGCGGCAAGCAGGGTCCGGGCCGGCGCGAGATCGACGCCGAAGGCCTGCTGGTCACGCCCGGCTGGGTCGACGTGCACACGCATTACGACGGACAGGCGATGTGGGACCCGCTGCTGTCGCCGTCGTGCTGGCATGGCGTCACCACGGTGATGTTCGGCAATTGCGGCGTCGGCTTCGCGCCCGTGAGAGAGCATCATCGCGGCGCGTTGATGGATCTGATGGAGGGCGTCGAGGAGATTCCCAACGCCGTGCTCGCGGATGGGCTGACCTGGGAGTGGGAGACTTTTCCGGATTTCCTCGATGCGCTGGAGCGCCGGCCGCGCGCCATCGACATCGCCGCCCAGGCCGCGCACCTGCCGCTGCGCGTCTATGTCATGGGCGACCGCGCGGTGCGGCTGGAAGACGCCAAGCCGGACGATATCGCCGAGATGCGCCGGCTGACGATCGAGGCGCTGCAAGGCCGGCGCCTTCGGCTTCACCACCTCGCGCACCAATTCGCACAAGACCCCGGCCGGCGACATGGTGCCGTCGCGCAATGCGGCGGCCGACGAGCTTCTGGGCATCGGCTCCGCGCTCGGCGCCGTCGGCGCCGGCGCCTTCGGCATGAACAGCGACTTCGACGACGAAGAGTATGAGCTCGCCTGGATGACGCAGCTCGCCAAGGAGACCGGCCGCCCGGTCTGGTTCCTGCTGACCGACCGCTACGAGGACCCGGCGCGCTGGCGGCGCCTGATGAAGGCGGTGCACGACGCGCGCGCCAATGGCCTGTCGCTGACCGCGCAGATCGCGGGCCGGCCGATCGGCGTCATGATGGGCATCGGCACCGCGCTCAACCCGTTCACGGTGCGGCCGAGCTACAAGCGAGCTCGAAAGCCTGCCGCATCGCCGAGCAGCGCAAGCGCCTGCGCGATCCCGAGGTCCGGCGGCAGATCCTCGCCGAGAAGCCGTCCGAAGCCGAGGTGGCGAAGCTGGCGCAGTTCCGCCAGCTCATCACCAAGCGCTGGGACAAGTTCTTCGTCATGGGCGACCCGCCGGATTACGAGCCGGCCCCGGAGAAGAGCGTCGCCGCGATCGCCGCCCGCGAGGGTCGCACGCCCGACGAGGTGGCCTACGACTACATCACCGACGCCGACAACCGGTATCTGTACTTCCCGGTGGTCAACTACGTCGAGGGCGATCATGAGCCGATCCGCGAGATGCTGACCGACTCGGGCACCCTGCTCGGGTTGAGCGACGGCGGCGCGCACTGCACCTCGATCGTCGATGCCGGCATGCCGAGCTTCATGCTGTCGCATTGGGGCCGCGACCGCCGGCGCGGGCCGCGCTTGCCGCTCGAGCTGCTGGTCAAGCGGCAGACCAGCGAGACCGCCGATTTCTTCGGCCTCGCCGACCGCGGCCGGCTGGCACCGGGCCTGCGCGCCGACGTCAACCTGATCGACTTCGACCGCTGCGGCTCTACCAGCCCGAGCTGGTGAACGACATGCCGGCGGGCGGGCGCCGCTTCGTCCAGCGTGTCGACGGCTACGAGGCGACGCTGGTCGCCGGCACGCCCATCTTCGAGCAGGGCACGCATACCGGCGCGATGCCCGGTCATCTGGTGCGCGCCGGCCACGCGTAGCGCGGCCGATCCAGCGCGCACTCACGTCATTCGGGCACTTGGGCGCCCGGAATACGCGAGCACGGCCGCTATCGCAGCCCGGCTTGTTGCAGCAGCGGATGGATCTCCCGCTGGAACCAGCGCATGTCGTCGATGTAGCGCGGCCACGACACCACCACGCCGTCGAGGCCGATCTGCGAAAGCCTGGCAAAGCCATCGACGATCTGCTCCTTGCTGCCGATCAGCGGGTAACCGCCCCAGCCGCCGATGAAATGCATCTTCAGCGCCTTCAACAATTCCGGCGGGCGCGGGGTATTGAGGCCCATGGTCTCGACCAGGTTGGTGGCCGCCACCCAGTCGCCCTTCTGGTGCACGTATTCGTCGAAATAGTCCTTCGCTTCCTGCTCCGTCTCACCCTGCACCAGGTATCCGTGGCCCCAGATTTGCAGGTCGCGGCCGTACTCCTCGCGTGCCAGCTTGCGGTAACCTGCGATGACCGCCTTGGAGGCGTCGAGGTCGCCACGATTGATATTGACGAAGGCCACGTCGCAATACTTGGCGGCGTAGTGGCGTCCGGTCTCGGACGAGCCTGCATTCATGACGGCTGGAAACGGCCGCTGAACCGGTTTCGGCGCGAGGTAGCCCTTCTTGATCTGAAAATACTTTCCGTCGAAATCGAACTCATCATCCTCGGTCCACAGCCGTTTGATGACCTCGAGCCACTCCACGGCGAGGCCGTAGCGGACCTCGTGATCGAGCAGCGGGGCGCCGAACATCTCGATCTCGGATCGGTGCCATCCGGTCACGACGTTGAGCGCGAATCGGCCGCCGGTAATGTGGTCGATGGTGGCGGCCTGCTTGGCTGCCATGATCGGGTGGATCGTGAGCACATGCGCGGTCGAGAAGATCGCCGGGTATTGCGTCGATGCGCCAATTCCGGCAGCCCATGAGAAGCATTCGAACCCGGGCCCGTTGAAGTTGGTGACGCCGCCGAATCCCTTCCAGCGGCCGACCGGGACCAACGCTTCGAATTGCATTTCATCGGCCAATTTCGCGATCGTCATGGTGTTGGGCCAGTTGATCTCGAGCACGCCATCGATGGTCGAGATCGCGCAGCCGCGGTCGAGATTCTGGCCGAAGGTTCCGAGCTTGAGCTTGCGGTCGCCATAGAGCGGATTGGTTTTCCGCCGCAGCTCCTCCATCGCTTCCGCCATCGTCTTCCCCACTCCTGGTCGCACCCCTTGGAGCCTGCACTATAACCGAAGGGCCGGGCCTTGGCCCGAACGGATAGGAAGGCTAGTGTTGCCGGAACGCCGACGACAACTACGTTTTTCGGGAGGGACCATGCTGAAGAAACTCGTGATGGGCCTGGCGCTCGCGGCCTTGTCCGCCGGACCGCTGGCGGCGGAGCCGATCACGCTCAAGCTCAACTCGCCGGCGCCGCCCTGGTCCTATCTCAACATCGAAATCTTCACGCCATGGGCGGAAGCAGTCACCGCGGACTCGGGCGGCACGCTCAAGGTCCAGACCTTCTTCGGAGGGACACTCGGAAACTTCGGCAACACCTACGACCGCGTCACCGACCAGGTGATCGACGTCGGGTTCATTCTGTTTGCCGGCGCCGCCGGAAAGTTCAAGCTGCAGGACGTTGCGGGGCTGCCTTTCGAGACACCGTCCGCGACCGTTGCGTCGGTTGCGTTGTGGAATCTTTTCGAGAAGGGCATCACCGCCAAGGAATTCGACGCGGTAAGACCGTTGGGGCTATGGACTTTTCCCAACGCCGCCATCCATTCGCGTGAGCCGATGCGCACGCTCGGCGACTTCAAGGGCAAGAAGCTGATCGCGTCGAACCCCATCGCCGCCAAGATCGTCACCGCGCTCGGGCGCGACACCGATCAGCCTGCGGGTGGACGAGGCCTATACGGCGATCCAGCGCGGCACCACCGACGGCGGGCTGATGCCGTTCACCGGAATGGAGACGTTCAAGATCCACGAGGTGACGAAGCATCATCTCGACGCCGCGCTCGGCAGCGACGCGGCCATGCTGTTCATCAGCCGCAAACGCTACGACTCGTTGCCCGACAAAGCGAAGGCGGCGATCGACAAGCATTCCTACCTGCTGCTCTCCCGGAAACTGGGTGAAAAGACCCACGCGCAATGGCAAAAGTCGCGCAACCTCGTCAAGGATTCGGTCTTCACGCTGACGACGGAGCAGGAAATGGTGTGGAAGAGGCTGCTCGAGCCCATCGCGAACGATTGGGCAAAAGGCGTGCCTGACGGCGCCAAGGCGCTCGACGCGTTCCGTGCCGAGGTCGCAGCCACACGCGCCGGGAAGTAGAATATTTCCGGCTCCTGATTGAGACGCTGACTGAGCCGGTGACCGACATCGCACCTGCCACTGTTGCTGCCCCGATTGCGGAACGGCTCGAAAAGCTTTGCGTCGCGTTCACTCGCCCGATTGCATTCATCGGCGTTCTCGGAATGCTGATCGTGGCGAGTGCCACGGTCATCGACGTGCTGATGCGCTGGCTTGCCAGCACGGCGATTACGGCGCTCAACGAAGTCACCGCGTTGGTTTTCGCGGTTGCGGTTGCGGCCTGCATTCCGGCCGGGCTTGCCAGCGGAGTGAACCTTCGGATCGATCTTCTCGCCCGTTGGCTGACCGGCCGCGTAGCGGCATGGCTCGATGCGCTCGGTGCGCTCCTGCTCCTGCTGTTCTTCTGCATACTCGCCTGGCGGATCGGCATCTTTGCCGGCAACCTGATGCAGCAGGGGCGCACCACCGTCATCCTCGGCTGGCCGCAGGCGCCCTTCATGTATGCGGTCTCGCTGCTGCTCGGGATCGGATCGCTGGTTCAGGTCGTGGTGGCGGTCAACGCCATCAGACGGGCATTCGGGCATGCCGCCATCGCGGAGAAGGCGCAAGCGTTGCCGGTCGTGACCACGATCGTGCTGGTCGTGTCGGCGGCGGTCTTCGGCACGATCGCGTTCGGCCTCGTCGAGTTTGCATGGCTGTCGCGCTGGGCCACGCAGAATATCGGAGCCGCGGTGACGATCGCCTTCATCGTCATGTGGCTCTTGATGCTCGGACAGGTGCCGCTTGCCGCCGTCATGGGACTGACCGGCATCTTCGGGTCGGCGTTGTTCATCGGATTTGCGCCGGCCGTCAGCGCGTTTGCGACCGAAGCCACCACCTTTCTGACCAACACCCAGGTCGCCACGCTTCCGTTGTTCCTGATGATGGGAAGCTTCGCGGCGGTGTCCGGCATGTCGGACGACATGTATCGGCTCGGGCATGTGCTGCTCAGCCGCTACCGCGGCGGGCTCGCGCTCGCGACCATCGGCGGCTGCGCCGGCTTCGGGGCGCTGACCGGCTCGTCGCTCGCGACCGCGGCGACGATCGGACGGGTGGCGATCCCGGAAATGCAGGCACGGGGCTACTCGCCGGCGCTCGCCACCGGCTGCTGCGCGGCGGGCGGAACCCTGGGCCCGATCGTGCCGCCGGGCTCAGGGCCGATCATCGTCTTTGCGCTGCTCACCGAGGCCTCGATCGGTCAATTGTTCGTGGCGTCGGTCGGCCCCGCGGTGCTCACCATTCTGCTCTATTTCATCACCGTGATGATCTATGTGCGCGTCGCGCCGGATTCGGCGCCGATGACGCGCGAGCGCGAGCCCGGTGAGCTGCGCGAGACCGCGATGCGCTGCATTCCGGTCGGCATCCTGGTGTTCACCGTGATGGGCGGCCTCTATTTCGGCATCTTCACCGACACCGAATCCGCCGCGGTCGGAGCCGTCGGCGCATTCCTGTTTGCGGCCTGGCGCGGCAAGCTCGGACGCGGCGCCTTCTGGAGCGTGATGTCGGAGACCACCGCCACCACCGCCATGATCTACGGCCTGATCTTCGGCGCGCAGATATTCTCGTTCTTCGTCGGCGTGAGCACGCTCACGCACACCGCCACCGCCTATGTGGCGAGCCTCAACTGGTCGCCGACCGCCGTGATGGCGCTGATCCTGGCCGGCTATCTCGTGTTGGGCTCGCTCATGGAGGCATTCGCCGTCATGGTGATCACGGTGCCGATCGTGACGCCGCTGGTGCTCGCCCTCGGCTACGACCTCGTCTGGTGGGGCATCATCATGCTGATCGTGGTCGAGGTCGGGATGATCCACCCGCCGCTCGGGCTCAACGTCTTCGTCCTCAAAAGCATTCTGCCCGAGGTGCCGCTCTGGACGATCTACAAGGGCGTCTTGCCGTTCTGCGCCATGGATCTGTTGAAGCTGATCCTGATGGTGCTGTTTCCGGCCATCACGCTCTGGCTGCCGTCGACGATGGCGCGACTGAAGGATTTGCCTGAAAGCTTGTGTCCATCACCTGCAACGGCGACACTGTGAGGGACACATTCGGAAGGACCTTCGGAATGCCAAGCCTGTCCAAATTCTCGTCTCTGAGCATCGTGATCGCCGGCTGGCTGCTGCTGCCCGCCGCTGCGTCGGCGCAACCGCAGTTCAGCCTCGTGATCGGATACTCGCCCGGGGCGATCTACGACGCCTATGGACGGCTGGTGGCGCGGCATCTCGGCAAGCACCTGCCGGGCAACCCGACCGTCGTCGTGCAGAACATGCCGGGGGCCGGCAGCCTGCGGGCCGCGAACTATATGTACGTCGTGGCCCCGAAGGACGGGTCGACCATCGGCCTGTTCGCGCGCGGCATGGCCATGCAGCCCCTGCTCGACCCGCAGGGCGTGCAGTTCGACGCGCAGAAATTCAATTGGCTCGGCAGCGCGAGCGAGGAGGTCAGCGTCGTCCTCGCCTCCTCGGCAAGGCCGTTCAAGACCATCGAGGACGCGCGCAGCCGCGAGATGGTCGTGTCCGCCTCCGGGTCGGGCTCGGACACCGCGATCTTTCCCTACATCCTCAATGGCGTGATCGGCACCAAGTTCAAGGTCGTCACCGGCTATCCGGGCAATGCGGAGATGCTGCTCGCGGTCGAGCGCGGAGAAGCGGACGGCAACGCGGGCACCTCCTGGACCACCCTGGTCTCGATCAAGGCGGATTGGGTGCGCGACAAGAAAATCACCGTGCTGCTGCAGATGGCGAGCAAAAAGCATCCCGATCTCCCCGACGTGCCGCTGGCGCTCGACCTGGCGAAGCGCGAGGAGGACCGGATGGTGCTCGACCTGATCTTCTCCCGGCAAAGCATGGCCTATCCGTTCGTGGCGCCGCCCGACGTCGCGCCCGAGCGCGTGGCGGCACTGCGCAACGCGTTCGAAGCCACGATGAAAGACCCGGAATTCCTGGCGGACGCCAAGCGGCAGAACTTCGATATCGCTCCGGTGTCGGCGGCCGCGATCGCGGCGATCGTCCGCAGGGCCTATGCCACGCCCGACGACCTCATCGCGCGCGCCCGGGCCGTGCTGGAAAGCGGCAAGAGCACGTCGCGTTGAAGCGGAATGCCGCCGGCCCGGCGTGACGGGAGAACGAAGAGACATGGCTCAAGAGCTCGATGCCCGGGCGGCCGGAGCGCGCAGGCTCGCGGGCAAGGTCTGCGTCGTCACCGGCGCCGGCCAGGGCATCGGGGCCGCCACCGCGCGGCGACTCGGCCAGGAAGGCGGCATCGTGATCGTCGCCGACCGTGTCGACGAAGGCGCGACAAGAACCTTGGCGGAGCTGCACGGACACGGCGTCGAGGCGATGAAGGTGCTCGTCGATCTCGGCACCTTTGCGGGCGCGCAGACCCTGATGAGCAAGACGGTCGAGGCCCATGGCCGGATCGACGTGCTGGTCAACAACGTCGGCGGCACGATCTGGATCAAGCCGTTCCATCTCTACACGGAGGACGAGATCAGGCTGGAGATCGAGCGGTCGCTGTTCCCGACCCTGTGGTGCTGCTCGGCGGTGCTGCCGGTGATGATGCGGCAGAAGTCCGGCTCGATCGTCAATCTGGGCTCGCAGTCGACGCGCGGGCTTTACCGCCTGCCCTATGCGGCCAGCAAAGGCGGCATCCTGGCGCTCAGCAAGGTGCTGGCCATGGAGTACGGCCGCTACGGCATCCGCGTGAACGCGATGGCGCCGGGCGGCACCGAGATTTCCGACCGCGTGACGCCGCGCCAGTTCATCGCTCCGGGCGTGATGGCGCAAGAAGACGAGGCGGAGGCCGACTATCGCCGCGAGATGGCCGAGGACATCCGCAACCAGCAGGCCTTGCGACGGCGCGGCCTGCCCGAGGAGCAGGCCGCGGCCATTGCGTTCCTGGCCTCCGACGACGCCAGCTTCATCACCGGGCAGGTCGTCAATTGCAGCGGCGGGCAATCGTAGGCGCGGGCTCGACATCACTTGCAACGGCGCGTCAGGCCATGAGCTCCGCCAGCTCCGTCATCGTAGCGGACGAGGATATCCGGCTGGTGCGGCGTCATGCCGAACGGGCGGCCGCGGCGATCGATGAAGGCGGTGCGCATGCCCGCCGATTTGGCGCCGATGCAGTCGAAGGCGTGATTGGCGACGAACAGCACTTGGTCGAGCTTCACGCCCAGCAGCTCGGCCGCCTTGGTGTAGGTCGCGACGTGCGGCTTGAACGCATTCGCCTCCGCCACCGAGATCACGCGGTCGAACGGGATACCGTGATGCTGCTTGGCGCTTTCGAGCATGTCGGGATCGCCGTTCGACAGAACGACGATCTTGTATCGCGTCTGCAGGCGCGCCAGCGCCGCGGGCACCTCCGGAAACGGACGCAGCTTCTCGATCTGCGCGACCAGGTATCGGACCTCGTCCATGGTGTGATCGATGCCGGCACGTTCGAGCACGAAGGCAACCGACCGGTGACCGATCTCCCGGTAGGGCGTGTGCTCCTTCTGGAGCAGAGCATCGATCATCGAGTTCTCGAAGTGCGTGCGACGCCACCAGGTGACGAAGGAATTCGGGCTCCCCGGCCAACCTTTCGCCTCGAGAAACGGGGCGGCGACCTCGGTCAGCCCGGTTTGCATGTCCACGACCGTTCCGTATTGATCGAACATGCAGACTTTGACCGAACGTCTCAGGGCTTCGATGTCGTTCATGGATCGCCTTTCAGCTACCGCCATGCGAACACCGGCTGCTCCAGCTCGGCGACGCGGGTGTCGCGGCCGGCGAGCACTTCACGGAACTGGTAGAGCATGGCCGCCGTCGGTGCATGGATGAACCTGCCGTTGATCAGGATGCGGACCACCCGCCGGCTGCTCTCGGGAATGGTGACGAAATCGACCGCGTCGGTCCGCGCGATCTCCGTCAGCGGAATGCGATGGAGCGAGGCGACCTCTTCCGGGTTGGGGCGAAGCTCGATCTCGCGTCCGCCCCACACCACCACCGGCGTGACGAGATAGCCGGAACGCGTCGGATAGTCGTCGAGCATGCCGAGCGTATGCTCCGCACCGAGCCGCAGGCCGGTCTCCTCGTGCAGCTCTCGCAGCGCCGCTTCGATGGAGGTCTCGCCCTCGTCGCAGCGTCCACCCGGCAGCGCCCATTGGCCGCCGTGAAAGCGCAGGCCATGGGCCCGGCGCGTCAGCAGGAACGCGGTCGCGCCCGACCCATCCGATGCCTCCACGAGCGTGATCGCGACCGCCGCCGGCTTGAGCCCGAGCGTCGCGTCACTGGCAGGCAGACGGGGAAACGCGGCACAACGGGCCGCGATGTCGCGGCGGCTGGCGTCGTCGAAGGGGTAGCTCATCCGATTTGACTATAGCAGCCGTGCGCCCGACGGAACCCACCGGTCGCTCAAGCGCCGGTGAATTTCGGTTTTCGCTTTTCGCTGAAGGCGGCAATCCCTTCCTTGTAGTCGGGGCCTTCGCGCAGCTTCTCGTAGGCGTGGCCTTCCACCTCGAAGCCCACATTCAGGCTGGTGTCGTAGGCGGTATTGAGCACGCGCTTGACGGTCTTGAGCGCGAGCGCGGACATGGCCGTGAGCGTGCCGACCACCTCGTCGATCATCCGGTCGAGCGCCGCCGAATCCTCGACGACGCGGGTGACCAGGCCCCAGGCATGCGCTTCCGGGGCCGGAATGCGCCGCCCCAGCATCATCATGTCCACGGCGCGGGTCAGGCCGGCGATGCGCGCCACGCGCTGGCTGCCGCCGCTGCCGGGGATTTGGCCGAGCGTCACTTCGGGAAGCGCGAGCACGGTGTCCTTGGTGGCGAGCCGGATGTCGCAGGCCATGGCCAGCTCGAGGCCGACACCCATGGCGTATTTTTCCATCGCGCAGATCACCGGCTTGGGACAGCGCTCCGGCGCCGCGATATTCCAGGCGAGATCCGACATGCCGTCGCGTTCGATCTCGGGGAACGCCTTCACGTCGCCGCCGGAGGTGTAGACGCCGTTCTTGCCGCGAATGACGACGACGCGGACATCGGGGTCCTGGCCGAAGCACTCCATGATGGCGGCGATCTGGCTGCGCCCGCGATACGAGACGACGTTCAGCGGCGGCCGGTCGAGCCAGAGCCAGCCGATTTTCCTGCCGGCGTCGACCTCGTAGCGCAGTCCGTCGAGATCCTTCAGGACCGAGGCGCGCATCTCGGCATAGTCTTTGCTCATTCGATGTCCTCTTCCCACATGAGATCACGACGGATGACGAGCAAGGCGACAAGACATATTCAGGCTCCCACATGTGGCACGAGCGGCCGGTGGTCGACACGGGACGTTTCGCCGGACGATGCTCCGATCGTCGCGTCGAGCGCCGCTCCGGTCAGATCGAGCGTGACCGGCTCGAGCGCGGCGCTTCGCTGCGAGACGAAGCCGATGATCGCGGCAGCGGCATAGCCCTCGGCGCGCAGCGCGGCGACGCAAGCCTCCGCCTCGCCGGCCGGCACCGCCGCCAGCAGTCCGCCCGCGGTCTGCGGATCGAACAGCAGCGGATAGAGCGGATGCCGCGCGGCGGTGTCGAGGTTCCGGATGGCGCGGCGCAGCCGCACGTTCTGCGGCTGCAGCGAGGAGAAGATGCCGAGCGCCACGGTTTCGCGCGCGCCCTCGAGCAGCGGCACGCGCTCGACCGCGAGCGTCACGTCGACGTCGGAGGCGCGCACCATCTCGACCAGATGGCCGATGCAGACCGAAGCCGGTGACGTCGGTGGCGGCATGGACGCCGTGGCGGCGCAGCACGTCGGCCGCGCGGCGGTTCGAGTGGATCATGTGGGCGATCGCCGCCATCACCCAGCGCGCCTTGGCCTTGCCGCGCATGTCGGCGGCGAGCAAGGTGCCGGTGCCGATCGGCTTGGTCAGGATCAGCGCGTCGCCCGGCGCGAGCCCGCCCTTGCGCAGCGCGGCGGCGCGCGAGACGAGCCCGTTGACGGCAAAGCCGAGCGCCAGCTCGGCGCCTTCGCTGGTATGGCCGCCGACCAGCGCGCAGCCGGCCTCGCGCAGCACCTCGTTGGCGCCGCGCATCATCGCCGACAGATCCGCCTCGACCTTGGCTTCGAGGCCGTAGGGCACGGTCGCGATGGCGAGCGCCGATTGCGGCTCGCCGCCCATGGCGTAAACGTCGCCGAGCGAATGGTTGGCGGCGATCTTGCCGAGCACATAGGGGTCGTCGACGATGGCGCGGAAGTAATCGACGGTCTGCAGCGAGAGCCGCTCGCCGCCGACATCGACGAGCGCGGCGTCGTCGGGCGCGTCGAGGCCGACGACGATGTCGGCCCGCGCCGCCGGCTCGATGCCGTCGAGCGCGCGGGTGAGCACGGTGGCGCCGACCTTGGCGCCGCAGCCGCCGCAGCGCATGGCGATGGCGGAAATCTCCGTGAGCGCCTGCTTGTCGGCGAGCTGCGAGGCCGGCGCGCCGGCGGCCTGCGGCATCTCCGGCAAGGCATTGAACTTGGCCATGAAGCGGCGGTCGATCCAGTCCTTCCAGCGCCAGACCCAGCCGCCCTGGAACACCAATCCGTTGCGCGTGCCGATCGCCTCTGGCTCGCCGGTCGAGACCAGATAAAGCGCGTCGCGTTGCGGGCGAAACGGCCGCAACGGCCGGCCGGTCAGGGTGCGGCGGATATTGTCGGCGAGCACCGGGCCGGCACGCACGGCGTAGACACCCGACTTCGGCAGCTCGCGGGCCGCGAACGCAATGGTGTCGCCGGCCGCAAAGACGTCGTCGCGGCCGACGACCCGCAGCGTGTCGTCGACCCTGAGAAAGCCGCGGGCATCGAGCGGCAATCCGGTCGTTGCCAGCCAGCGCGCCGGCGCGGCTTGCGTGGTCCACAGGATCTCGTCGGCGTCGACCGGCGCGTGGCCGTCGAGCACCAGCCGCCCGTCCTCCACGCGCGTGACGGGGGCGCCGGCGATGACGGCGATGCCGCGCGCGGCGAGGACGGCATGGAAGCGCGCGCGGAAGGCCTTCGGAAAGCTCGGCAGGATGTCGGCCACGTCGGAGACGAGGACGAACGACAGCGCGCCGGCATCGAAGCCGGCGTGCCCGACCTCGTGCCGAAGCCGGCGCTCGACCGACAGCAGCAGCTCGACGCCGCCGGCGCCGGCGCCCACCAGCGCCACCCGCGTGCGCCCCTTGCGCGCGAGCACGCGCGCCATGAGCGCCTCGAACCGGCGCAGAAACCCGTCGATCGGCTTGACCGCAATGGCGTGCTCGGTTGCGCCCGGGACATCCGCGGTGTTCGGGGTCGAGCCGATATTGAGCGAAAGCAGATCGTACGGCACCGGCGGCCGATGGCGGCAGATCACGCGACGGCCGGCGAGATCGACGTCGACAAGCTCGTCCTGATAGAGCCGCGCCCCGGCGAACCGCGCCAGCGGACCGGTGTCGATATGGGCGTCGTCGAAACCGTAATGGCCGGCGATCAGGCCGGGCAGCATGCCGGAATAAGGCGTGTGCACCTCGCGGCTGATCAGGGTGAAGCGCACGCCGGGGATCGGCTGCATGCCGAACATGCGCAGCACCGCGACGTGGGAATGGCCGGCGCCGACCAGCACCACGTCCTTGACGACCGGCTGCGTCACGCCTTGCATGCGAGCTTCTCCTGAGCGATCGGGCTACCGGTCCGAGCCTCGCTCGGCGCCTCCGACAGCCGCGTCGGCATGGTGTCGATCCGCAAGCGTCGCCGCAGACCGCGGGAGAAGGCGTCGACCGTCATCGACAGCAGCGCGGTCACGAGGATCAGCACCACCGCCACATCGAGCCTGAATTCCGAGATCGCCGCATCGACGTAATAGCCGAGCGTCGTCACGCCCAAGATGCCGAAGATCGCACTCTCGCGCAGGATGATCTCCCACCGGTAGAGCGCATAGGCGAGGAACTGGCCGTAGAGCCGCGGCACCGTCTCGTAGCAATAGAGATTGAGCCCCTTGGGCGCGTCCGGCCGATACTCCAGCACGTCGGCATGGCGCCCCATCAGATAGCCGACGATGGCGCCGTTGTGCACCGACAGCGCGATGATGGCCGGCAGCATGGAAGGCCCGAGCAGCTGCATCAGCACGTAGACCAGCATGTATTCGGGGGTCGAGCGCACGATCACCAGCGCAACGCGCCCGAGCGGCTGCCCGATCCGGCCGGCAAACTTGCGGCAGATGAACGGGAACAGCACCAGCGCGATGACGCCCATGGCGACCAGCGCGATCTGCGAGAGCACCAAGGTCTGGATCACGCCGGGCACCGCTTGCTTGGTGATGATCGGCGCGAGCCAGGCGCCCATGCTCACCCAGGTCGCGGCGGCGAGCAGATCGGCTCCCCGCAGCGGCGCCGGCACGATGTCGTGGGTCACGAACCGCACGAGGTTGGCGAGCGCGGAGCCGCCGCCGATGGTCTCGGGCAAGACCAGCAGGCTGGCGATGATCAGGATCGGCACCGTCACCGGTCGCGCCCACAGGCGGCGCGTGCCGATCAGCACATAGAAGGAGAGCAGCAGCGCGGCGGCCTGGGCGTAGTGGCCCTGCTTGAAGAACGAGTCGAGATGGAAGCCGATGGTCGGCAGCCCGACGAAGCCCAGCACCAGGGTCGAGCGCAGGCCGCATTCGAGCCGGTAGAGCGTGTAGGTCCAGAATTGCGGCGCCAGCTCCGGAATGCGCGCATAGGCGAAACGCGCGATGGTCGAGGTGCCGACCGGCAGCACGCGCTCGGCCGCGAGATCGGCCTCCTCGATCATCTCGGCGAACACCTTGGCAAAGATGCCGGAATACGGGATCGCGACGGCGAGGATGCCGGTGAGCGGCGACAGCCCGGCGACCTGGATCAGCAGCAAGGCCCAGAACAGCTCGTGCACCGAGCGCAGGAACGCGCACAACAGCCGCACCGCGCGCAGCCGCGCGAACACCAATGCAAACAGGAAGCCGACGCTGGCGCCGATCGCCACTCCGACGACCGCAAACGCCACGGTCCACACCACGCTCATCACCTCGACGGAGAGGAGGTCCGGCCGGATCAGGCCGAACAGGAGCCGGCGCATCTCGGCCCACGGATCGAGCGCGATCACCTTGAGGTCGGCGAGCAGAAGCGCGACGGCGGCGATCAGCAGGAACAGACCGCTCGCCGACAGATAGCCGAGCTTCGGGAGGGCAAGAACGCGACCCGCCATGTCGGCCTCATCCGCCGTAATACGGAACGAGATCCGCCACGGTCAGCGTTCGCGCCGGCGCGTCGAGCACGATGCGGCCATCCTCGAGCACGACCACGCGATCGGTGTTGGCGAGCGCGAGCGGAATGTCGTGCATGGCGAGGATCGCGGTCTCGTGGCGCGCGCACAGCTTGCCGAGGACCTCGGCGCCCTGCACGCGGTCGAGCGCCGACACCGGCTCGTCGCCGATGATGATCGGGCGGCCGTTATAGAGCGCGCGGGCCACCGAGGTGCGCTGCTGCTGTCCGCCGGAGAGCGTGCCGGCCTTGGCGAACAGCTTGTCGGCCAGATCGACGAGACCGAGCACGCCTTCGATCTCGGCGACGTCCCGGCGCGCCGGCCACACCAGGGTGCGCAGGTTGTGCCAGGTCGGGTGCAGATCGAGACGCCCCATATAGACGTTGTGAAACACCGGCAGCGTCTTCACCAGCGCCGCCGCCTGCGGGATCAGCGCGACGCGATCGGCGAGCCGCTCGTAGAGCAGGTTGAGCAAGGTCGACTTGCCGGCGCCGGAACGCCCCATCACGGCGACGCGCTCGCCGGCATTGATGGTCAGGTCGATGTCGTGCAGCACGGCGCGGCCGGCATAGCCGGCCGACGCCTTGCGCAGCTCGATCAATGCGGACACGACGCGGTTTCAGTTCAGGAGGTTGGTCACCCTGCCGACCTCCTCGATCGGCGCATAGTCGGAATTCTTGGCCGGGATGAATTTCGAGCGTGCAAACTGCGTGAGGATCGCCGGATCGTCGATGGCGAGCAGCGCCGCGGTGAGCTTGTCCTTGAAGCCTGCCCCGTACGCCCGGTCGACGTCGCCGCGCACGGTCCATTGATAGTCCGGATAGGTCGGCGACTCCCAGATCACGATCACCTGCGCCGGATCGACCTTGCCCGCCTTCTTGTCGAGCTCCCAGACCGAGAAGTCGAGCACCCCGACCTCGAAGGCGCCGGACTGCACCACCTGAATCGTGCGGCTGTGGTCGCCGGAGAACCCGACGCGCGCGAACACTTCATCGGGGCTCTTGCCGAACGCCTTGCGGATGAAATACTCGGGCATCAGCCGGCCGGAGGTCGATGCGCGCGATCCGAAGCTGAACGACTTGCCGGCAATGTCCTTCGGAAATTCCTTGGTCGGCTGCAGACCGGTCTTGGTGTTGGCGATGACGAACGACTTGAACGCCACATCCTCGGCGCCTTGCGCGATCGCGTCCGAGCCCGGCACCTGGCGGCGCGCCTGCACGCCGGTGAAGCCGCCGAACCAGGCGAGCTGGACCTGGCCATTGGTGAACGCCGTCACGGCCGCCGGGTAGCTTTTCACCGGCAGATACTTGACCGTCACGCCGAGCTTGCCTTGGAGATATTCGGCGACCCGGGTGAAGCGTTCGACCAGCCGGGTCTCGTCCTGGTCCGGTATCGCCGTGAACACGAAGGTGGGCTTGTCCTGCGCCGAGGCAGCGCCGCTCCACAACGACGCCGCAAGCGCCAACGCTACCAGTGCCCGTTTCATGAGCCGCTCCTTTGGTGATGGCCGGGGCAATTCATAACTTGCTCAGCGCCATAAAGCTTCAAAACCGCGCCGCCACCCATCACATATACGTCAGCCGAGGCGGTCAACCGGTTCGGTCGCGCATTGTGCGCCGGCGCCGCCCTTGCTTCGACCGGGGTTTCGGCATGACCTCGGCGATGAGCTTCTTCCACGCGGCCTTCTCACGCGCCGGTCGGAACAGGTGGGCGCGGCGCGCGATCGCGCGACGCAGGCGCGCGAGAAATTCCGGCCTGGTCTCGATCCGGTGCAGCAACCGCGCCAGCGCCGCGGTGTCGCCGAGGCGAAAATAGCCCGGGTAGTCGCGGCCGAGCAGGCCGACCGAGCCGTCGATGCGCGAGGCCAGCACCGGAACGCCGGCGGCGACGGCTTCGGATATGACGTTTGCGCCGCCCTCGCTCACCGACGAGAGCACCATGGCGCGGGCGCGGCCGAGCAGGCGCCGGACCTCCGCGCGCGGCCGGTCGCCGCGCCAGAGATAGCGCGGGTTGGCCTTCATCTCGGCCTCCGCCTTCGCGGCCCATTGCGGCGTCTCGGCGGCGCCGAGATGAACGACGCGAAGCCGCGAGGTCGCCGGCAGGCGGCGCGCCGCCTCGGCGGCGCGGAACGGGTCCTTCACCTCGCGCAGATGCCCGATCACCGCCACGTCGAAGCCGCGGCGTGAACGGGCGGTGCTGCGGCAATGGCGGGGCCGACTGGTGCAGCACGCGGACTTTGCGCCGAAATCGCGCCGGAACGCGCCGGAACGCGAGCTCTTGCAGCGCAATCAGCCGGTCGGCGCAGGCCAGCGAATGCAAGGTCGGCGCCGGATCGCGGTCGATGTAGTCGTAGACGTCGGTGCCGCTCAACGCCACGATCAACGGCCGATCCGGGTAACGCTCGCGAAAGCGCCGGATGCTGTCGGCGCTGCGCCAGGCGTGAATCGCGATCATCAGCTGCGCTGCCGCGCCATCGTACCGGTTGGCGACACGAACCTGATGCCCGAGCTCGCGCAGAATCCGCGTCCAGCGCGCCGTCGTGGTGCCGTTCCCGGACCGTGACGACGCGCGGACCGGTGTGATAATAACAATCCTCATGAACGTGCACCTCAAACACCGGCCGACCAGCGGTGCGACAGCGGACGATCTGGCCGCGCAACTTCGCGATGCGCGCGCGCACACCCGGCGTCTGACGGACGACCTGTCGACCGATCAGTTGATGGGACCGATGCTGCCGATCGTCAATCCCGTGCTCTGGGAAATCGGGCACGTCGGCTGGTTCCACGAATACTGGACGCTGCGCCATGCCCATGGCGACGCGCCGCTGCTCGAGCGGGGGGATCGGCTTTGGAATTCGAGCACGGTCGCGCACGCGACACGGTGGGATCTGGACCTGCCCGACCGCAACGGCGTGTTCGGATACATGACGGACGTTCTCGAGCGGCAGGTCGATCGGCTGGGCGGCGGGGTCGAGGCCCCTGCCCGCTATTTCTACGAGCTGTCGATCCGGCACGAGGACATGCACGTCGAGGCGCTGGCCTATACGCGGCAGACGCTCGGCTACCTGCGGCCGGAGGGTCTCGGCGATCCGCCCGCGCGTGGCCCCGGCGCATGGCCCGGCGACGTCGACGTGCCGGGCGGACGTTGGCGGCTCGGCTCGACCCCGGCCGACGGCTTCGTGTTCGATAACGAGAAATGGGCGCACGAGGTCGAGGTGGCGCCGTTCCGGATCGCCAAGGCGCCGGTGACGAATGCCGAGTTCGCGGCGTTCGTCGACGCCGGCGGCTATCGCCGCCGGGAATTCTGGAGCGCGGCGGGCTGGGACTGGCGCGAGCGCGCGGGCGCCGAGCGGCCGGTCTACTGGCTGGCGAAAGATGGCGACAGCTGGACCTGTCGGCGCTACCGCGAGGTCGAGCCACTGGCCCCGCATGCGCCGGTGATGTTCGTCAACTGGTACGAGGCCGAAGCCTGGTGCCGCTGGGCCAAGCGCCGGCTGCCGACCGAGGCCGAATGGGAAGTTGCGGCCGCCGGCGAAGCGACCACCGACGGCTTGCGCCTGGCCGAGCGCAAGCGCCGCTGGCCGTGGGGCGACGCGGCGCCGATGCTCGAGCACGCAAACCTCGGATTGGCCTGCGACGGAGCGCTCGACGTTGCGGCCTGCGCCGCCGGCGACAGCGCCTTCGGGTGCCGGCAGATGATCGGCAATGTGTGGGAATGGACGGCTTCGGATTTCGTGCCGTTTCCGGGCTTCGCCGCCGACCCCTACGAGGATTATTCGCAGCCCTGGTTCAACACCCGCAAGGTGCTGCGCGGAGGCGCCTTCGCGACCAGCGCGCGGATCGCACGGCCAGGCTACCGGAACTTCTTCACGCCCGAGCGCAACGACGTCATTGCCGGCTTCCGCACCTGCGCGCCGTGACGATTGCACCGCGCTCGGTGGCTCATCGGCCCGCTTCGCGTTGCGCGCGGTCGCGGTTGGGAGGCGAGGAAGGTTGCGAGCGCGGCAATGTCCTGATCCGACAGCTTCGCCGCGATTCGCGCCTGAGCGTGCGATGCCATCAAAGCTGGTGATCAACGTCAAGATCGACCTGCCGCCGACGCTGCTCGTCCGCGTCGACGAAGTGATCGAATAGACGAGCGCGCATGTCGGCTCATGGACAGGCCGGCCCCGGCGGCACCCGCGAGACCGGCAAAGTGACGCGGTTCCGTCCGTGCCTTGAAGCGCGACATTTCGGCCGGCGGCGTGGCATACTCGATGGATGGGCCAGCGGGCCCACAGTGGGAAGGAAAACGCGTGTGAACTAATTGGCCGTCGAAAAACCGGGGACGCATCATGACGAGACTCTGCGCACTGCTGCTGAGGACCGCGTGCATCGTGCTGGCGCTGACGACAGCGGTCGCGGCGCAGGACTACCCCACCAAGTCGGTACGGATCATCGTTCCGTTCGCGCCGGGCGGTTTCAACGACATCGTGGCCCGTCTCCTGGCGACGCAATTGAGCGAGCGGCTGGGCAAGCAATTCATCGTCGAGAACAAGAGCGGGGCAGGCGGCGCGGTCGCAGGCGAGCTGGTCGCAGGCGCGCCGAAGGACGGCCACACGCTGCTCATCGTTTCGAGCGCGATCGCGATCAATCCGGGGATGCGCACCGTGCCCTACGACACCATCAAGGCTTTCACGCCGATCGCGGCGCTCGCCACCGCCCCGATCGTGGCGGTGATCAACACCGACCTGCCGGCCAGGTCGATGCATGAGTTCGTCGCACTGGCCAAGCAAAAGCCGGGCGAGCTGAAATACGCCTCCTCCGGCATCGGCACGTTCATGCATCTGGGCGCCGAGCTGTTCAAGCTCACGGCCGGCGTCGATCTTCTGCACGTGCCGTTTCGCGGTGCGGGCCCGGCCATGATCGACGTGATGGGCGGGCACACCCAGGCCTCGTTCGCCTCGACACCGTCGGTCATCGGTCACGTCCGTTCCGGCAAGCTGCGGGCGATCGGCGTGGGCGCGCCCAAGCGCAACGCCGCGCTGCCGGACCTGCCGACCATGACCGAAGGGGGCGTGACTGGCTATCAGGCCGCCAATTGGATCGGTATCGTCGCCCCGGCCGGCACGCCGGCGCCGGTGGTTGCTCTGCTGCACAAGGAGATTTCGGCGATCCAGGATTCGCCCGAGCTGCGCAAGCGGTTCGCGTTCGAGGGCGTCGATGTCCTGCAGATGAGCGTGGCGGAGTTTGGCGCCTACATGGTGAGCGAGCACGCCAAATGGGGACGCGTCATCGAGGACGCCAAGATCAAGGCTGAGTAGAGGCGTGCCCGCTGCAAGGTTCGGTTCGGCGATCGGCGGCGTGGTGTTCCAGCAGCCGACGCTGTTCCCGTGGAAGACCGTGCTCGCGAGATCGCCTACGGGCCGATCGTTAGAGCCTGCGCGCCTTCGAGCAACAGAATGCGGTCGCCGAGGGCTCCAGAACTTGAAGCCGGCGACGAGCCCGGAGCTTGTCTCGTTCTTGACTGACCGGACCAGCTGTCGCCGCGACGCCCGCCGGACTTCAGATTTTGGGTTAACGAGCGCCGGCTCGGATTTGGCTTTATTTCTCGGCTCGTCCGTATTGCCCGGATCGCCACCCAACTCATTGACGAAACTGTCATTTTCAGCTTGAGACCCTGCTCCAAGGACGACCATCAACCGCACGTTTCTAAAAAAGCCGCACCGCGTGCCCAAGGATTCCGGCCGGGCGCGCGTCTCATAGGGCAGGACCATTCTGCCGAGAAGGAGCGAGTTGGAAAAAGTCGCGTCACCGGATGCCGAACGGCCACGCGTCGGGTCGAGCGCTGCGAGCGAGCTCCTGCTGTCGACCTCGACCGCGGAGAGGTGCCGGCTTCATCGATAGGATCATTCCTTGCACGGGACCAACAGTTCATCGATTGCATTGGGCGCGCTCGCAAGCGCCATCGAGGAGCCCGCTCCGCCGGCGAGCGACGACGTCGACGGTTCGGTCGTCATCTTCGACCCGGATCGTGACCTCGTCGATCGTGCCGCGGCCGGCGACCGCAAGGCCTTCGAGGCGCTGCTGCGACGACACTACGATCGCATTCACCGGGTCGCGTGGCGGTTGACCGGATCGCGGGTCGACGCGGAGGACATCGCGCAAGACGTCTGCTGCACGCTGGTCGACAAGATCGCCGGCTTCAAGGGCGAGGCCAAATTCACCACCTGGCTCACCGGCATCGTGGTGAACGCCTGTCGCGATCACCGTCGGCGCGGCCTGACATTGACGCGCCTGCGCGAGCGCCTCTCGGTTCTGGTCGGCTTGGCGCCGCCGCCGGATGGCCGCGACGCCTATCGGCGGAGCTGGCTCACGAGCGAGCTTGCTCGGTTGGACCCGCTGTTGCGGGACACGGTTGTTCTGATCGTCGGGGAGGACCTGACTCATGCGGAAGCGGCTCGCGCCCTTGGGGTGGCCGAGTTGACCGTCTCGTGGCGGATGCATGAGGCCAGGCGACAACTGACCCCACAGACTACGAAGGAAATCCCCGATGGCCTCTGAGCACGACACCCTCTTCCGGCTCCCCGAGGGGCCGGCTCCGGCGCCGGCGCGGCGGCAAGCCGCGATCGCAAACGCCGTGGACGAGTTCGAGAAAAAATACCGGACCCGCTTCCAAGCACCCGCGCGCCACCTGCGTCTCATGCAGCAGACGGTCTCTTCCATCCCGCCGTCGCGCAGGAGAACCGCCATGCCGCGTGCACGCCACGTCATTGCCGCCAGCCTCGTTGTCCTGATGGCCGGATCGGCCGTATGGCTTTATGTCGATGAGCCACGGCTCGCCCGGCAAGCAGTCCCGGTTGTGTCCAAATCGGACCGGCTCGACCCGGCGCCGACCAAGATCATCGCCGACCGGTCGGGGCCGTCGACCGTCAACACGGATCCTTACGGTGCCGGCCTGGTCACGCCGGCGCGCGCCGCCGCCGGTCATGGGTTATGCGCCACGGCAGGAGGCATTGGCCGACGCGCGCACTCGCTCGAACGTCCAGGGCCGGATCGCCGAGGCTCCGGCTATGGCCGCGGCGCCGCGGGTGCGGTCAGCCGACCGCATCGCGCAACTACGACAGCCTTGCGCGACCGGAACCGATGCCGCCGGCCGAGCCGATCGGGCGTGACCGTTTCGTCGGCGCCGCCGAGAATGCCTTCAGGACCGTGCGCGAGACGCCGGTCTCGACCTTCTCGATCGACGTGGATACGGCGTCGTACTCGTTCGTGCGCGCTTCGCTCAATCGCAACGTCCTGCCGCAACCCGCCGCGGTCCGCATCGAGGAGCTGATCAACTATTTCCCCTACGCCTATGCGGCGCCGGTGTCGGCGAGCGAGCCGTTCAGCACGACCGTGTCGGTGTTTCCGAGCCCGTGGTCGGAGGGTCGCAAGATCATCCAGATCGGCATCAAGGGCTATGCGCTGCAGGCGGCCACGCGCCCGCGCGCCAACCTGGTGTTCCTGATCGACACCTCCGGCTCGATGAATGCACCGAACCGGATGCCGCTGGTGAAGCAGTCGATGGCGATGCTGCTCACGCAACTGCAGCCGACCGATCGGGTCGCGATCGTCACCTATGCGGGAAATGCCGGCACCGCGCTCGAGCCGACCGCCGCCAGCGAAAAGGCGAAGATTCTCGGCGTGCTCGAGCGGCTCGAAGCCCGCGGCAGCACGGCGGGCGCCGAAGGCATCCGGCAGGCCTATGCGCTCGCCGAGCAGAACTACGATCCGAACGGCGTCAACCGGGTGATCCTCGCCACCGACGGCGATTTCAACGTCGGGATCACCAGCCGCGACGAGCTCAAGGGCTTCGTCGAGCGGCAACGCGGCAAGGGCATCTTCCTCTCGATCCTCGGCTTCGGCATGGGCAACTACAACGACGCCCTGATGCAGGCGCTCGCCCAGAACGGCAACGGCGCCGCCGCCTATATCGACACGCTCAACGAAGCGCGCAAAGTGCTGGTCGACGAGGCCACCTCCACCCTGTTCCCGATCGCCAAGGACGTGAAGATCCAGGTCGAGTTCAATCCGGCGACGGTCGCGGAATATCGGCTCATCGGCTACGAGACGCGCCTGCTCAACCGCGACGACTTCGCCAACGACAAGGTCGATGCCGGCGACGTGGGTTCCGGACAATCGGTGACCGCGCTCTACGAGATCGTCCCGGTCGGCGGCCCGCTCGTGGTCGGCGACCTGCGCTACGGCGAAGCCACGGCCCCGGCCGCACGCCCCGCGCCGGCCGCCGGCGCAGGCGAGTATGCGTTCGTGAAGATCCGCTACAAGCTGCCGAAGTCCGACGTGAGCACGCTGATCAGCACGCCGGTCGACCGCTCGTCCGAGCACGCGCGCTTCGAGCAGGCGCCGGTCGAAGCGCGCTTTGCAACGAGCGTCGCGGCGTTCGGCGAGATCCTGCGCGGCGGCCGCTACATCGGCACGTTCGCCTACGACGACGTGCTGCGGATCGCGTCGACTGCCCGCGGCGAAGACCCGTTCGGCTACCGCACCGAGTTTCTCGCCCTTGTGCGCGCGGCCAAGACGGCGAGTGCGATGAATCCGCTCAGGCAGTAGAGCGGGACCGGCGCGGCGTGCTGCTCCAGCCCCCCGGCGAACGCCGCGCCGGTCAC
>CAVPTV010000032.1:0-38179 GCA_963708765.1 uncultured Alphaproteobacteria bacterium
TTCGGCGCGCGCTTGGCCAGGATGCGCTGCAGGGTGCGGCGGTGCATGTTGAGCCGGCGCGCGGTCTCCGAGACGTTGCGGCCGCACAGCTCGTAGATGCGCTGGATGTGCTCCCAGCGCACGCGGTCGGCCGACATCGGGTTCTCCGGCGGCTCGGGCTTCTTGCCGTCGAGCGCGAGCAGCGCCGCTGACCACGTCGTCGGCGTCGGCCGGCTTGGCGAGATAGTCGACCGCGCCGAGCTTCACGGCGTTCACCGCGGTCGCGATGTTGCCGTAGCCGGTGAGCACGATCGCGCGCGCGTCGGGCCGCCGCCGCTTGCAGCGCCGAGATCACGTCGAGGCCGTTGCCGTCGCCGAGCCGCATGTCGACCACCGCGAAGGCCGGCGGCGGCTGCTCGACCTGCAGCAGGCCGTCGGCCACGATCTCGGCGGTGCGCACCGTGAAGCCGCGCGCTCTCCATGGCGCGCGCGAGCCGCTGCAGGAACGACTTGTCGTCCTCGACGATCAGCAGCGAGCGGTCGCTGGGCATCGTGCGCGGCAGATGGTCGGCCATTGACGCTCATGCTCACCTGCCTTATGCGCCGTACTACGCGCATTCCGCGCGGGATCGCCGTCATGCACTCTTCGCGCTTGGCGCAAGCTCAAGTCGGGCCGCTGCAAGTGGCGTCCGGTGCGCGGTCCTGTCGAGCCGCTGCTCGAAATCGGCCCGGCTCCAGCGCACGCTGCACCACGGCGCCGCGCTCCGGCGACGGCCGGTTGGCGAAGGTCGAGCGTCGCGCCGGAGCGCTCCAGCAGCGTCTTGGCGATGAAGAAGCCGAGGCCGAGGCCGCTCGTCGCTCGCTCGTCGGTCGCCCTCGACGTCGCCGCGGCCGCGCGGCTGGTGACATAGGGCTCGCCGATGCCGGTCCATGATCTCCGGCGCGAAGCCCGGCCCGTCGTCGCGCGATGGTGACCGCGACCTCCTCGCCGGTCCAGCGCGGCCGCGACCTCGACCCGCTCGCGGGCGAAGTCGACGGCGTTCTCGACCAGGTTGCCGAGCCCGTAGAGGATCGCCGGATTGCGCCCGCCGACCGGCTCGGCGGCGTCGGTCCGGCCGGCAGCGCGACGTCGATCTCGATGCCGAAATTGCGGTGCGGCGCGACCACCTCCTCGATCAGGGCGGACAGCGGCATGCGGTCGAACGGCTCGCCGCTCGACGACAGCTCGGTGAGCTTGGCGAGGATGTCGCGGCAGCGCTGCGCCTGCTCGCGCAGCAGCCGCACGTCGTCGGCGTGCGGGGAGTCCGGCCGCATCGCGCGCTCCAGCTCCTTGGCGACCACCGCGATGGTCGAGAGCGGCGTGCCGAGCTCGTGCGCGGCCGCCGCCGCGAGCCCGTCGAGCTGCGAGAGATGCTGCTCGCGCGCCAGCACCAGCTCGGTCGCGGCCAGCGCGTCGGCGAGCTGGCGCGCCTCCTCGGCGATCTGCCAGGCATGTAGACGCCGATGAAGCCGATCGCGAGCAGGATCGAGAGCCAGATGCCCATCACGTAGATCGGCCGGCAGATCGAGCGGCGTCGTCGCGCGTCCCACGGCAGCGGCTAGTGGACGAACACCAGCACGGTCGCGCACAGCGATCGCGAAGCCGCCGAGCATCAGGGTCATGCGCGGCGGCAGCGCCGTCGCCGAGATCAGCACCGGCCCGAGGAGCAGGAACGAGAACGGGTTCTGCAGGCCGCCGGTGAGGAACAGCAGCACGGCGAGCTGGGCGATGTCGAAGGCGAGCAGCCAGGCCGCGCGGTCGGGCTCGAGCCGCTGCGTCATGCGGGAAGCGCACGCGCAGCGCGATGTTGAGCCAGGCCGACGAGCGCGATCACCGCGAGGCAGGCCCAGATCGGCAGCTCGAAGTCGAGCCCGAAATAGACCACCAGCACGGCCGTGGTCTGGCCGATCACCGCGAGCCAGCGCAGCCGCACCAGCGTGTCGAGGCGGACGTTGCGCCCGGTCGGTCGGGCTGCCCGGCGGGTCGGTCGACATGGCGCGAATGTAGTCCTTCGCGGCGCGCGCTCAACCGTGGCCGATGGTCCGGGGCCATGGCGACGGGCCTTGCGCGAACGCGCGCGCGAGGTCACGTCTGCCGGCGCATGATCCAGCCGCCTGAGCCCCATGCCGCATCCACGAGCCCGCCATCGCCGTCGACCAGCTGGTCAAGGTCTACAAGACCACGCGCGCCGTCGACGGCATCTCCTTCGCGCTCGCGCCCGGCTCGATCACCGGGCTGCTCGGCGGCAACGGCGCCGGCAAGACCACCACCATCGCGATGATCATGGGCCTGGTGATGCCGACCTCCGGCACGCGTGACGGTGCTCGGCGCCGACATGCCGCGCCAGCGCTACCGGGTGCTGCACCGGATGAATTTCGAGAGCCCCTATGTCGACATGCCGCACCGGCTGACCGTGCGGCAGAACCTCACGGTGTTCGGCCGGCTCTACGCGGTCGAGGATCTCGCGGCGCGCATCGCCGCGCTCGCGCAGGATCTCGATCTCACCGAGTTCCTCGACCGGCCGACCGGCAAGCTGTCGGCCGGCCAGAAGACCCGCGTGGCGCTCGCCAAGGCGCTGATCAACGCGCCGCGAGGTGCTGCTGCTCGACGAGCCGACCGCCTCGCTCGATCCCGACACCGCCGACTGGGTGCGCAGCCGCCTCGAGGGCTTCCGCCGGCGAGCGCGGCGCGACCATGCTGCTCGCCTCCCACAACATGGCCGAGGTCGAGCGGCTGTGCGAGCGCGTCATCATCATGAAGCGCGGCCGCATCGAGGACGACGACACGCCGGCGCGCCTGCTCGCCCGCTACGGCCGCGAGACGCTGGAAGAGGTGTTCCTCGACGTCGCGCGCGGCCGCGGCGAAGCGCGCGAGGCCGCGCAATGAGCGTCGCATGCCACCAGCGCGGTGACGCTCGGCGCCGCACCGCGTCGCCGCCATGGTGCTGCGCTATCTGGTATCTGCTGCGCTCGTCCTGGCCGCGCCTGCTCGAGCTGATCTACTGGCCGGCGGTGCAGATGCTGTGTGGGGCTTCCTGCAGTTCTACATCGCCCAGAATTCCGGGTTCTTCGCCCGCGCCGGCGGCATGTTCATCGGCGCCGTGCTGCTGTGGGACATCCTGTTCCGCGGCCAGCTCGGCTTCTCGATCTCGTTCCTCGAGGAGATGTGGTCGCGCAACCTCGGCAACCTGATGATCAGCCCGCTGCGGCCGATCGAGTTCGTCGTGCGCGCTGATGATCATGAGCATCATCCGGCTCGCCATCGGCATGGTGCCGGTGACGCTGCTCGCCATCGCGTTCTTCGACTTCAACCTCTAGGGCCTCGGCTTCGCGCTGGCGGCCTTCTTCGTGAACCTGATCCTGACCAGCTGGGCGGTCGGCATCGTCGTGTCCGGCCTGGTGCATGCGCAACGGCCTCGGCGCGGAGAGCCTCGCCTGGACCATGATGTTCCTGCTCCTGCCGCTCACCTGCGTCTACTACCCGGTCAGCGTGCTGCCGGCCTGGCTGCAGTTGGTCGCCTGGGCGCTGCCGCCGACCTACGTGTTCGAGGGCATGCGCGCGCTGATGATCGACCAGGTGTTCCGCGCCGACCTGATGCTCGCGGCGTTCGCGCTCAATGCGGTCTATTTCGCCGTCGCCGTCGTTCGCCTTCCTGCAGCTGCTCAACAGCGCCCGCCGCGCCGGCTCGCTGCTGCAGACCGGCGAATAGCGCCGGAATTCTGTGCGGTTAACCGATTTTGTCGCGCTAACGTTATGAAACGGATCATCCTATGTTGACGCGCATGACTCGAAAAACGACACGTATGCTGCAGCGCAGCAAAATGAGCAGGGCCGGGGCAATGGCAATTGGTGAATTCGGCGGCGCGCCGGCCGCAACGAGCCATGGTGGCCCGATGCTGGCGACGCCGCTCTACTGGCTCTACGAGATGAGCCACGCGGCGCTCGATCCGGCCCGCGCGCTTCGCCGATGCCACCCGCCTGTTCTTCCAAGAACCCGGCCAATCCGCTGTCCCACACGCCGTTCGGCAAGTCGATGGCGGCGGCTGCGAGCTGTTCGAGCGCTCGACCCGCCGCTACGGCAAGCCCGAATGGGACATCGAGCTCGACCATGGTCGGCGGCGAGCGCGTGCCGGTGCAGATCGCCGACGGTCTGGGAGCGGCCGTTCTGCCGGCTCCTGCATTTCGAGCGCGCGTTCGAGCACCCGCCGCGCCGGCCGCAGCCGCGCCTGCTCATCGTCGCGCCGATGTCGGGCCACTACGCGACGCTGCTGCGCGGCACCGTCGAGGCCTTCCTGCCCAACCACGACGTCTACATCACCGAATGGATCGACGCCCGCATGGTGCCGCTGTCGGACGGGCCGCTTCGATCTCGACGACTACATCGACTACGTGATCTCGATGCTGCACCTGCTGGGCGGCGACACCCATGTGCATCGCGGTGTGCCAGCCGTCGGTGCCGGTGCTCGCCGCCGTCGCCCGCATGGAGGCCGAGGACGATCCCTACGTGCCGCATTCCATGGTGCTGATGGGCGGGCCGATCGACACGCGCGTCAATCCGACCGGCGGTCAACAAGCTCGCCGAGGAGCGCGGCATCGACTGGTTCCGCCGCAACGTCATCACCAAGGTGCCGTTCCCGAATCCGGGCTTCATGCGCGACGTCTATCCGGGCTTCCTGCAGCTCCACGGCTTCATGAGCATGAATCTCGATCGCCACATCGAGGCGCACCGCAACCTGTTCCTGCATCTGGTCAAGGGCGACGGCGATTCCGGCGCAGAAGCATCGCGAGTTCTACGACGAGTATCTCGCCGTCATGGATCTCGCGCGCCGAGTTCTATCTGCAGACCGTCGAGACCGTGTTCGTGCGCCACGCGCTGCCGAAGGGCGAGATGACCCATCGCGGCGTGCGCGTCGATCCGGCGCAGATCCGCCGCGTCGCGCTGCTCACGGTCGAGGGCGAGAACGACGACATTTCCGGCGTCGGCCAGACCGAGGCGGCGCATCGCCTGTGCGTCAACATTCCGGCCGAGCGCAAGGCGCATTGGCTGCAGCCCGGCGTCGGCCATTACGGCGTGTTCAACGGCTCGCGCTTCCGCGCCGAGATCGCGCCGCGCATCGCCGACTTCGTGCTCTCGAACAACGGAGCATCCGCCGCAGCGCCGGCAAGCGCGCAGCCAATGGCGTGCGGTTGCGGCGCCGAAAATCAACGGCGCCGCGCACAAGCCGGCCGCCCCGGTGGGTGCCGTGACCGAAGAGGGCGTTCGGGCAGCCTCGCGGCCGATCGTCCAGCTCGGCCGCATAATCCGATTTTCGTCTGTAAAAGCGCTTGAGCCGCATCCTGCCGGCATTTTTGCGCGATTCGTCATCCGGTATCCGCGCATTCTTCCATAAGCATTTGATATTTATCTAGATTTCGACGATTCAGCCGGCGCCGTTGCGAGTGACTCCGTGGAGTGGCCGGGTCGGCCTCGCTCGAAAAAGTTATGAAATGGGATTCACATCTTGTGCGGCCCAAGCTATTGTGTGCTCGCGACCAGCCGGACACCGGCCCTTGGGGAAGAGCTTTATTTCTTGTCCAGCATGCTGCGCGCCCTTGCCATTATGGCAGTATTTCGCCCGGGGCTTCTTCTGGGTGGACCTGCGGCCATGTCGCTGCGCGCATTGCTTTATCGCCGTCCGAGCGAGCCATCGACGATTGAGGTCATGTTCGACCGGTCGATCTATCTCGTGCGCATGCGCCGGCATCGGCAGGCGCGCCGCTACACGCTGCGCATCGACGCGGCCTCGCGCGAGGTGGTGCTCACCATGCCGCCGCGCGGCAGCGTCAAGGAAGCGAGGGAGTTCGCGCAGAAGCACGGCGGCTGGATCGCGGCGCGGCTCAAGCGGCTGCCGGAAGCCGCGCCGTTCGCGCACGGCATCGAGGTTCCGCTGCGCGGCGTGACGCATCGCATCGTGCATCGCCGCGGCGCGCGCGGCACGGTGTGGACCGAGACCGACGATGAGCGGCAACCGGCTGCTCTGCGTCGCCGGCGAGCCGCCGCACGTCGATCGCCGCGATCGGCGACTACCTCAAGCGCGAGGCGGCGCGCGAGCTCGAAGCCGCGAGCCGGCGCTACGCCGCGAAGCTCGGCGTCGCCGATCAAGCGCATCTCGGTGCGCGACCAGTCGAGCCGCTGGGGCTCGTGCTCGAACACCGGCGTGCTGTCGTTCTCCTGGCGGCTGATCCTGGCGCCGCCCTACGTGCTCGACTATCTCGCCGCGCACGAGGTCGCGCATCTGGTCGAGCTCAACCACTCGCCGCGGTTCTGGCGGCTGGTCGAGCGGCTCTACCCGAACGTCGAGCGCGCCAAGGTCTGGCTCGACGTGCACGGCACCGACCTGCACCGCTACGGGCTGGCCGACCGCCGCCCGCCCGGCGACGTGTAGCCTCATCTTCGCCCTCCGTTAATCCCGCCGCCGAATTGCCACTTGACTTCGGTTTCGTTTCTTCTGATATTTCTGTCATGACAGAAATTACGGAAAAGACAGCAAAGCTTCCCGGACGCGGTCGAGCGCTTCGTCCTGCATTGGGGCGACCTGGGCGGGCAGTGGGGCGTCAACCGCTCGGTCAGCCAGATCCATGCGCTGCTCTATCTGTCGGAACGGCCGCGCACCGCCGACGAGATCGCCGCGACGCTGGGGCTCGCGCGCTCCAACGTCTCCACCTCGATCCGGGAGCTGATGGCCTGGAACCTGGTCCGGCGGGTTCCGGTCAAGGGCGATCGTCGCGAGCATTTCGAGGCCGAGACCGACCTCTGGGAAATCGCGATGCGGATCGCCGCGGTCCGCAAGGAGCGCGAGATCGATCCGGCGGTCGAGGCGCTGCGGGCCTGCGTGGCCGACGCCGAGCGCGATCCCAAGCTGCATCCGGTCGCCGCCAAGCGGCTCAACGACATGCTGGCCTTCGTCGAAGCCATGGACCGCTGGTACGCGCAGATGCTCACCGTGCCGAAGTCGAAGCTCGCGACCCTCATCCGCCTCGGCACCCGGATCGTCAGCCTGCTGCCGCTCGGCAAGCAGAAGTAGCCATGCGAGGAGCGCCCGATGCTTGCGCCTGCAATCGCATTCGATCTCCCGAAAAGCCCGGAGCCGCAGCCGCAGATCGGAGCTGGGCGATCTTCGCTTCCGCGCGCTGATGCGCGAGGCGGAATGGGCCTCCCTGCCGCCCGCGATCCGCCGCCGCTTCAGCAAGCGCCTCGCCGGCGGGCAGACGATCGTCTACGCCGGTGAAATCCTCGAATCGTGGATGAGCCGCTTGGGTTGGTGGCTCGCGCAGGCCGCGCGGCTTATCGGCGGCCCGCTGCCGGTGACCCGCGACGCCCATGTCCCGAGCGTGGTGACCGTCACCGAGGACATCGCCACCGGCGGCCAGATCTGGACGCGGCTTTATGCCCGCCGCAAGGGTTTCCCGCAGGTCATCCATTCGTCCAAGCGCTTCGCCGGTCCGACCGGGCTCGAGGAATATGTCGGTCGCGGCATCGGCATGACGCTGACCGCGTACGCCCGCGACGGCGCGCTGGTGTTCCGCAGCAAGAGCTACTTCCTGCAGCTGTTCGGCCGGCGCTGGTTGCTGCCGGCGTCGCTCACTCCCGGCACGCTCTACGTCACGCACGCCGAGGTGCCCGACGGCAAGTTCAGCTTCACGCTGCAAATCTTCCATCCGCGCTTCGGCCTGCTGATGCGGCAGATGGCCATGTTCCGGGAGATCGAGCCATGACGTCCCCAGTGCTGTGGAGCTTGATCTGCGTTCAGCTCGCGCTCGGCCTGTTCGACATCGTCTATCACCACGAAATGACCGAGCGGCTGGCGTGGCGGCCCGTCGCAGCTGCATGAGCTGAAATTGCACGGCGCCCGCAACCTCGCTCTATGCGGTGCTTTTCCTCACGCTCGGCCTCACCGAGCCGCACGGCTTCTGGGCGATGGCTGGTGATCGCCGTGCTGGCGGCGGAGGTCGTCATCACGCTCATCGACTTCGTCGAGGAGGACGTGAGCCGCAAGTTGCCGGCGAGCGAGCGCGTCACCCACACGCTCCTGGCGATCAATTACGGCGCCATCCTCGCCTTTCTCATTCCGGTCCTCGTCGGCTGGGCCGCCGAGCCGACCGCGATCGTGCGGGTCTGGTACGGCATCGGCAGCGTGCTGGCGCCGCTCGCGGCTGTGGGAGTGATCGTGTTCGGCCTGCGCGACTTTTTCGCCGCGCGGCGCGCGCAGCGGCTCGATCCTCGGCCCTGCGGCCGAGCTGGTCAGGGCGCTGCCGGGCCGGCAGCACGTGCTCATCACCGGCGCGACCGGCTTCGTCGGCCGCCGGCTGGTCGAGGCGCTGGCGAGCGCCGGCCATGAGGTCACCGTGCTGGCGCGCGACCCCGCCAAGGCCGCGAAATTGCGGCCGCCGTTCCGGCTGGTCACCAGCCTCGATCAAATTGCCGGCGACACGACGATCGATACGGTGATCAATTTCGCCGGCGAGCCGATCGCCAACGGCCTTTGGACCCGCGCCAAGCGGCGCCGGATTCTCGCCTCGCGGCTGCGCATGACGCGCGCGGTCGTCCGCCTGATCGGCAGGCTCGAACGGCGCCCGGCGGTGTTGATCAGCGCCTCCGCCATCGGCTGGTACGGCAACTGGCAGGACGAGGAGCTCACCGAGTTCGACGGCGGCAAGCGCTGCTTCGGCCACCGCGTCTGCGAGGCCTGGGAGTGCGCGGCCAGGAAGGCGGAGCGACTGGGCACCCGCGTCGTCCGCCTGCGCATCGGGCTGGTGCTCGGCAGCGAGGACGGGATGCTGAGCAACCTGTTGGCGCCGTTCGAGTTCGGCCTCGGCGGTCCGATCGGCAGCGGCCGGCAATGGATGTCGTGGATCGAGCGCGACGATCTGGTCCGGCTGATTGCGCACATCATCGCCAGCCCGCAGCTGACCGGCGCCGTCAACGCCACCGCGCCGGCGCCGGTGCGCAATGCGACCTTCGCGCAGGAGCTCGCGCGCGCGCTGCATCGCCCGGCGCTGCTGCGAATGCCCGCATTCCTGCTGCGTGCGCTGGCGGGCGATCTCGCCGACGAGCTGCTGCTCGGCGGGCGGCGCGTGCTCCCCGACAAGGCGCAGGCCAGCGGGTTCAAGTTCCGGCACGAGACGCTGCCGAGCGCGTTGTCGGCGATCCTCGGCGGCGAAACCGCGCCCGCCGCCGATCGCGGCTTCGTGGCCGCCGGTGACATGCACGAGAAGCTTCACGCCCGCGGCTAAGGCGCACGGCAGGTCAAGCCCGCGCGAGGCGGGTCAGTCATTCGCGCCGTCGATAGGGGATCGCCGCGCCTTGCCGTAAACAGGCGATCCATGCTTCGTCCGGAAACCCTGGCGCTGACCGCGCTGCTGGCGCTGCTCACTGCGGTCGGGCCGCTCTCGGTCGATCTCTACCTGCCGTCGCTGCCGGAGATCGCCCGTACGCTCGACGCATCGGCCGCCGAGGTGCAGCTGACGCTGTCGGGCTTCCTCGTCTGCTTCGCCTTCGGGCAGATCATCTACGGACCGATTTCCGATCACGTCGGCCGCAAGCCGGTCCTGCTCACCGCGCTCGGCGTCTATGCGGCGGCGTGCATCGGCTGCGCGCTCGCGCAGTCGATCGAGACGCTGATCGTGCTGCGCGGCATTGCAGGCGCTCGGCGTCGCCGGCGTCCCGGTGCTCGCGCGCGCCATCGTCCGCGATCTCTACCAGGGCGCGCGCATCGGCCGCGAGCTCTCGCGCATGGGCTCGATCATGGCGTTGGCGCCGATCGTTGCGCCGCTGTTCGGCGGCATCGTGCAGAGCACGAGCGGCTGGCGCGCGGTCTTCGCCGTGATGGTGGCGGTCGCGCTGGCCGCCATCGTGGTGGTGATGCGGCTGCTGCCCGAGACGATGAACAAACCGCCGACCGAGCCGATCTCGTTCTCGTCGATCCTGCGGAGCTACCGGGTATTCGTGCGCAACCGCACGTTCTTGATCCATGCGGCGATCCTGACCGCGTCCTACGCCGGGTTGTTCGCGTGGATTTCCGGCTCGTCGTTCACCCTGCAGAGCCTGTATGGGCTTTCGCCCTTCACGTTCGGCCTCACCTTCGGGCTATCGGCCGCCGGATACCTGGTCGGCTCGCTGCTGGCTGCGCGATTCGTCGTTCGTCTCGGGATCGACCGCATCATCACGTTGGGAGGGTTCATCTTGGCGTCCGGCGGGATCGCCATGGTGGCCGCGGTCATGCTGGAGCTCAGCTCGCCGCTGGCACTGGCCGTGCCGATCGCGGTCTATCTCTGCGGCCTCGGCTTCGCCTTGCCGCAGGCGATGGCGGGCGCGTTGATGCCGTTTGCGGATCGCGCCGGTGCCGCCTCATCGCTGCTCGGGTTTTTGCAGCAGACCTTCGCGGCCGCGCTCGGAATCCTGGTCGGTCAAACGCTCGGCCAAAGCGCGCTGCCGCTCGCCCTGGTGATTGCCGCCATGGGCTGTCTTGCGCTTGCGCTGGCGTTGTGCAGGAAGAGAGCGAGTAGCGAATAAGTACCCCTCTATTCGCCGTTCGCTACTCGCTCTTCGCTCTTTGCTGCTTAGCGCCGTCCGAAAATCTTGTCGATGAACCAGCCGTCGAGCCCGCGGTCGATCGGCTGCGGCCGCACCGACGGGCCGCCGACCGGCGCCGGCGCTGGCGGCGTCGGTCGGCGCCGGCGGTGTCGGGATGAACGGCGGCGGGAATGCGGACGCGAGCGACGGGCCGCCGGATAGGCCCGGCAGCGCCGCGACCGGCACGCCCTGGTGCGCGCTCTTCATCAGCCGGCTCCAGATTTCGACCGGCAGGCCGCCGCCGGTCGCCTTCCTGGTGGGCGAGGAATCGTCGTTGCCGAGCCAGACCCCGGTGACCAGGTGCGCGGTGTAGCCGATGAACCAGGCGTCGCGGAAATCCTGGGATGTGCCGGTCTTGCCGGCGGCCGGCCAGCCGCCGAGTTGCGCCTTCTGGGCGGTGCCGATCGTCAGCGTCTCGCGCATCATCGCGTTCATCATGCCGACGTAGCGCGGCTCGACGATCCGCCCCAGGCTTGCGGAGGAGCGCACGTACAGCGTCTTGCCCGTGCCGGTGCGCACGCGCTCGACCACGTGCGGCGTGATGGCGTCGCCGCCATTGGCGAACGGCGCATAGGCGGAGACGAGCTCGATCAGCGACACCTCGGAGGTGCCGAGCGCCAGCGAGGGATTGGCCTCGAGCTTCGAGGCGATGCCGAGCCGATAGGCGGTCTTGGCGACCGCGACCGGCCCGACCTCCTGGGTCAGCCGCACCGACACGGTGTTGAGCGACAATGCCAGCGCCTGGGTCAGCGTGACCGGCCCGTAGTATTCGCGGCTGTAGTTCTCGGGCCGCCAGCCCTTGAGCGCGATCGGCTTGTCGTCGCGCACGCTCTCGGGTGTGAGCCCGCGCTCGAGCGCCGTGAGATAGACGAACGGCTTGAACGCCGAGCCCGGCTGGCGCTTGGCGGCGACCGCGCGGTTGTACTGGCTTTCGGCATAGCTCTTGCCGCCGACCAGCGCCCGCACCGCGCCGGTCGGCGTCATCACCACGATCGCGCCCTGCTGCACGTCGAACTTCGCGCCCTTCTGCGCGATCTCGTCGACCAGTGCCTTCTCGGCCGCCGCCTGCAGCACCGGATCGATCGAGGTCTCGATCACCAGGTCCTGCTCGACCCGGCCGACCAGGTCGTCGAGCACGTCCATGATCCAGTCGGCCACGTAGTTCACCGAGCCGGCGCCGGCCGGCTTGATGGCGCGGGCGGGTTGCGCCAGCGCGCTCGTCGCCATCGTCTCGGTGACGAAGCCGAGGTCCGCCATGGCGGTCAGCACCGCCTGGGCGCGCCGCTCGGCGCCGTTCGGATTGCGGCTCGGCGCCAGCCGCGAGGGCGATTTGACCAGGCCCGCGAGCATCGCCGCCTCGGCGATCTTCACCTGGCGGGCGGACTTGCCGAAATAGCGCTGGGCGGCGGCTTCGACCCCATAGGCGCCGGAGCCGAAATAGACGCGGTTGAGGTAGAGCTCGAGGATCTGGCTCTTGCTGAACTTGCGCTCGAGCCACACCGCCAGCACCACCTCCTGCATCTTGCGCCAGAACGTGCGCTCCTGGGTCAGGAACAGGTTCTTGGCGAGCTGCTGCGAGATCGTCGAACCGCCTTGCGAGACGCCGCGGTGCAGCACGTTGGCGACCGTCGCGCGCGCGAGCCCGATCGGATCGATGCCGTAGTGGCTGTGAAAGCGGCGGTCCTCGATCGCGATGAACGCCTTCGGCAGGTAGGGCGGCAGCTCCTTGATCGACACGTCGGTGCCGGCCATTTCGCCGCGCGTCGCCAGGAGCCTGCCGTCGATCCCGACGATCTCGATCTTCGGCGGTCGCTTGGGAACCTGCAGCGATTGGATCGGCGGCAAGGTGGTGGCGACCCACGCGAACGCGCCGACCGTGACGATCACGCCCCAGATCCCGAGCACGACGATCCAATAGAGCAGTCGCGACGGCAGCGAGCGGCCGCGCCCGCCGCCGCGCCCACCGCGCTTGCGCTTGCGGCCGGAGGACGCGCGGGGCTTGGCGCGCGGCCGCGGCGCCGACGGGCTGTCGTCGTTGGCGGCGCTGTGCTCGGCTTGCGCGCGCGGTGCTCGGCGATTTGGCTCGGAGGGGGCGGCAGGACGGTCGTCGTCGGTGGGCCGCAGGTCGGCGTCCGACGCCTCGTCCGCGTCGAATTGAGGCTCGCGCCGCGCGCTCGCCTTTCGCCGTCCCGACCCCATGCGTCCGCCCCGTGGATCAGCCCCGCGGGCACGGTAGAGAGCGCGGTTTAAGGGGTGGTTACCGGGGCTGGGACCGTCCCCTTCCTCATCGGGATTAGGTGCGGTTGGGAAGCCTCGCCCCGATGTCTTCCTTCGGTGCCCAATCCGGGAGCGCTCTACCAGGAGCTCGGCAAAATGCACGAGCGCAGCTGCCGCGCCATGCTCTTACATAACTGGCTTCGCGCGACCCTGTTTCGCGGGCTGCCCTGTCCTCGCATCCTGCTGTTGTCGCTGTTGGGTAACGCGCCGAAACCATTCACCATACGCGACGCCGATCACAGCTACGACGATCGGCAGGATGATGAAGGCAAACGCCTGGGTTCCGGTCATGCGGCTACTCCTTCAATCAAACGTGAAACGTCAAGATCTAAGCCGTCACCGCGCTCCGCGTCGGCTTCGCCGCCGCATCGCCGGTGGGCGCGAGCAGCGCCAGCAGGGCGCGCTTGATGGTCGCCTGCCGGGTGGCCGAGGTGATCTTGGCGCCGAACAGGTCGGTGACGTAGAACACGTCGACCGCGCGCTCGCCGAAGGTCGCGACATGCGCCGAGCCGATGTTGAGATTGAGCTTGGAGAGCGTCGCGGTCAGCTCGAACAGCAGACCCGGCCGGTCGAGCCCGATCACCTCGACCATGGTGTAGCGGTTCGACCATTGATTGTTGATGGTCACCTCCGGCTCGATCGCGAACGCCTTGATCCGCCCCTTTGCGGCGGCGCGCTTGGCGACCACTTCCGGCAGCTTCAGATCGCCGCGCAGCGCCTTTTCGATCGAATCGGCGATCCGCGCCGCGCGCCGCGCCTCGTCCTCGTCGCGCTCGAACTCGCGCGACACCGCGATGGTGTCGAGCGCGCGCCCGTCGGTGGTGGTGAAGATCTGCGCATCGACGATGTTGGAGCCGGCGACCGCGCAGGCGCCCGCCAGGATCGAGAGCAGCCATGGATGGTCGGGCGCCAGCACGGTGAGCTCGGTCACGCCGCGCGCGGCCGGAAACGAGACCGTGGTGGCGAGCGTCTTGCCGGCCTCCTGGGCGGCGCGCACGAAGCGGGCATGCGCGACCTTCTGCGGCAGATCGACCTTGAGCCAATAGGCCGGATAATGCAGGCCGATATAGGCGTCGATCTCCGCCGGCGTCCAATCCGCGAGCTCGGCCCGAAACTCGGCCTGCGACACCGCCACGCGCTGGGCGCGATTGACCTCGGAGAAGCCGCCGGTGAGCACCGGCTCGGTCTCGTAGTAGAGCGTGCGGATGAGCTGCGCCTTCCAGCCGTTCCACACGCCCGGCCCGACCGCCTTGATATCGGCGGTGGTCAGGATGGTGAGCAGCTTCATGCGCTCGACCGACTGCACCACCGCGGCGAAATTCTCGATCGTCATCCGGTCGGAGAGATCGCGCGACTGGGCGACGGTCGACATCACCAGGTGGATCTCGATCAGCCAGGCGACGGTCTCGGTCTCGGCCGGCGAGAAGCCGAGCCGCGGGCAGAAGCTGCGGGCGACGCGCGCGCCGGCGATCGAGTGGTCCTCGATGCGGCCCTTGGCGATGTCGTGCAGGAACAGCGCGACGTAGAGCAGCACGCGGTGCTGCGGCTGGATCGTGCGCATCAGGTCGGTGGCGAACGGCGTGTCGGCGCTGCGGCCGGCCTCGATGTCGGACAGGATGCCGATGCAGCGCAGCAGATGCTCGTCGACCGTGTAGTGGTGGTACATGTTGAACTGCATCATCGCGACGATGCGGCCGAAGGCGGGCACGAACTGGCCGAGCACGTCCGACCTCGTTCATCCTGCGCAGCACGGTCTCGGCGTCGTTCTTCGAGGTGAGGATCTCGAGGAACAGGCGGTTCGCCTCCTCGTTCTCGCGCAGCTTGCCGTCGATCAGCTTGAGCGAGCGGGTGGCGACGTGCATGGCGTCGGGGTGAAGCGCCAGATTGTATTTCTGCGCCAGGTGGAAGATGCGGATCAGGTTGACCGGATCGCGCTTGAACGCCTCGTCGTCGACCACGTTGATGCGGTTGTAGTCGACGACGAAATCTTCGCTCTCGCTGAGCGAGCGCCGCGCCCGCGGCCGGAACTTGGCCATCACGCGGCTGAGCACCGGCATCGCCTTGGCCTGGCTGTCCTCGAGCTTGGCGCACAGGATGGCGGTGAGGTCGCCGACGTCCTTGGCGATCAGGAAGTAGTGCTTCATGAAGCGCTCGACGTCGCGCAGTCCCGGGATGCTCGGTGTAGCCGAGCCGGACCGCGATCTCGCGCTGGATGTCGAACGACAGCCGCTCCTCGGCGCGGCCGGCGAGGAAGTGCATGTGGCAGCGCACCGCCCACAGGAAGTCGCCGCAGCGGCGAAACCGCCGGTATTCGCGCGGGTCGTAGACGCCGAGCTCGATCAGCTCTTCGCGCTCGTGCACGCGGTAGACGTATTTGGCGATCCAGTAGAGCGTGTGCAGGTCGCGCAAGCCCCCCTTGCCGTCCTTCACGTTGGGCTCGACCAGGTAGCGCGACTGTCCGGCGCGGCGGTGGCGCTCCTCGCGCTCGGCGAGCTTGGCGGCGACGAAGTCGGCGCCGGTGCCTTGCACGATCTCCTTGTCGAAGCGCGTCACCAGCTCGTCGAAGAGCTTGCGCTCGCCGAGCAGAAAGCGCGCTTCCAGCAGCGCGGTGCGGATGGTCATGTCCGCCTTGGCCTGGCGGATGCACTCGTTGACCGTGCGCGTGGCGTGGCCGACCTTGAGCCCCATGTCCCAGAGGCAATAGAGGATCGCCTCGGCGACCGATTCGCCCCACGCCGTCTGCTTGTAGGGCAGCAGGAACAACAGATCGATGTCGGAGCCCGGCGCCAGCACGCCGCGGCCATAGCCGCCGGTGGCGACGATCGCCATGCGTTCGGCCTCCGACGGGTTCTGCGAGGGATAGAGGTGGTGGAGGGCGAAATCGAACAGCACCTGGATGATCTCGTCGAGCATCAGGCACAGCCGCTCGGCGCAGCGCCGGCCGTGCCGGTCCTTGAGCAGCAGTTGCTCGGCGACGCGGCGGCCCTCGACCAGCGCGGCTCGCAAGCGCCGGGTCACCGCCAGCCGCAGCTCGCGTTCGTCGCCGGTATGGCTGTCGGCGAGCGCCGCGAGCTCGGCGGCGATCGCGCGGGCGTCGAACAGCTCGGTGGTCGCGCGCGGAGCCTGGTCGAGGAGAGTCAGCATGGCGTCATGGGGATAGCGGAGCGCGGGCGATGTGTCACCGGCCGCGCCGCGCGGCACGGAAAATTGCGCCGGCGTCGAGCGCAGCAATGAACGGAGAATCTTCTTTCTGATGGCCTATAATATAGCAGATAATTTTCATCGCCAGCCCTTGTTGACGCGTCGTATAGAAAAATATACTTGCCGCCTAAGTCGGCCCGATCGCGCAACCGAATGCCAGCAGGGCCCCAGCGTGGAGCTCGTCATGACGGTGTTTTCTCGACGTTCACTTTTCGCCTCCGCATTGCTCGTCGGCCTGCTGCCGAGCACGGCCCTGCTCGCGGCCGACAAGCCCAAGGAGATCCGCGTCGACTGGGCGACCTACAATCCGGTCTCGATGCTGCTGAAGGACAAGGGCTTCCTCGAGAAGGAATTCGCCAAGGACGGCATCGCCATCCGTTGGGTGAAGACGGTCTCCTCCAGCAATGCGTTGCAGTTCCTCAATGCCGGCTCGATCGATTTCGGCTCGACCGCCGGCTCGGCCGCGCTGGTCGCCAAGATCAACGGCAACCCGATCAAGTCGGTCTACGTCTATTCGCGTCCGGAATGGACCGCGCTGGTGACCACCAAGGACAGCAAGATCAGCAAGCCCGAGGACCTCAAGGGCAAGAAGGTCGCGATGGTGCGCGGCACCGATCCGCACATCTTCCTGGTGCGCACGCTGCTCGTCGGTCGGCCTCACCGACAAGGACATCACGCCGGTGCTGGTGCAGCAGCATGCGGACGGCGGCAACCTGCTGATCCGCGGCGACATCGATGCCTGGGCCGGCCTCGACCCGATGATGGCGCAGCACGAGGTGCTCGACGGCGCGCGGCTGTTCTATCGCAAGCCGGAGGCCAATACCTGGGGCATCCTCAACGCGCGCGAGGAGTTCGTGAAGGATCATCCCGAGCTGGTGAAGCGCGTGATCTCGCGCCTACGAGGAGGCGCGCAAGCATTCGCTCGCCAACTACGACGAGCTCAAGAAGATCTTCATCGGCGTGACCAAGCTGCGCCGAGCCGGTGGTCGACAAGCAGCTCAAGGAGCGCACCGAGCTCACCCACAACAAGATCGGCCCGGCGCAGCGGGATTCGATCCTCGAGGCCGGCCTGGCGCTGCAGAAGGCGGGCGTGATCAAGGCCGACGTCGACGTCAAGAAGACGCTCGACGATCTCATCGACGACCGCCACGTGACGGTGACCAACTGACGGGGGATGCGATGCGACGTCCGCTGCGCTCGAGGACATCGTCAGCCCGGCAATGACGGCTGAGATTGGTGCAGCTGCTGCGGTCAACTGTGGCATTGCCTTTGACGAGCCGGTTATGTCTCTTGTCTCCATGACGGCGACGGCCGAACCAGCCGCGGCGGAGCGGGCAGCGCCGAAGGGGGGCTCGCGCGCTTCGTGCGGCCCGCGCTCGGCTTGCTGCTGCCGGTCGCGCTCGCGCTGCTGCTGGGAAATCGCCGTCCGCATCGGGCTCTCCAACGGCCGCCTGGTGCCGCCGCCGTCGGTGATCTTCAACACCTTCGTCGAGCTCGCCCACACCGGCGAGCTGCAGACCCACGCGCTCGCCACGCTCACGCGGGTCGCCGCCGGCTTCGTCTGCGGCGTCACCGCCGGCACGATCTTCGGCGCCATCACCGGCTATTCGGCGCTGACCCATCGCATCGTCGACCCGACCCTGCAGGCGCTGCGCTCGATCCCCTCGATCGCCTGGGTGCCGCTGTTCATCCTCTGGTTCGGCATCTTCGAGGCCTCGAAGATCATCCTGATCGCGGTCGGCGTGTTCTTCCCGGTCTATCTCGGCGTCATGGGCGCGGTCATGTCGGTCGACCGCAAGATCGTCGAGGTCGGGCGCGCCTTCCGGCTGTCGGGCCCCGCCATGGTCCGGCGCATCCTGCTGCCGGCGGTGATGCCGGCCTACGTGATCTCGCTGCGCGCCGGGCTCGGGCTCGGCTGGATGTTCGTGGTGGCGGCCGAGTTCCTGGGCGCCTCGACCGGGCTCGGCTTCCTGCTGATCGACGGCCAGCAGCTCGGCAAGCCGGCGCAGATCGTCGCCGCGATCGTGGCGTTCGCGATCCTCGGCAAGACCACCGACTGGCTGATCGCGCGCGATCGCCACGCCGTTCCTGCGCTGGGAAGACCGCTTCGCGCGCAATTGAGGAGATCCGCAATGCTCGTCCTCGACCGCGTCGGCAAGACCTATCCCAACGGCGTGCGGGCGCTCGACGGCATCTCGCTCGAGGTCGCGCCCGGCGAGATCCTCGTCGTCATCGGCGGCTCCGGCTGCGGCAAGTCGACCATGCTGCGGGCGATTTCCGGGCTCGATACGCCGACCCAGGGCAGGGTGGTGCTCGACGGCACGACCATCACGGCGCCGCACGAGAAGATCGGCATCATCTTCCAGGAGCCGCGCCTGCTGCCGTGGCTGCGGGTCGCCGACAATGTCGGCTTCGGCCTGGAGGACCGGCCGAAGGCGGAGCGGCAGGAGCGGGTCGCGACCGCGCTCGCGCGCGTCGGCTTGACCGACAAGGCGCAGGTGTGGCCGCGCGAGCTCTCCGGCGGCCAGGCCCAGCGCGTCGCCATCGCGCGCGCACTGGTGCCGCGGCCGCAGGTGCTGCTGCTCGACGAGCCGTTCTCGGCGCTCGACGCCTTCACCCGCGCCGATCTGCAGGACCACCTGCTGGCGCTGTGGGCGGACCTCGAGCCGACGCTGGTCATGGTCACCCACGACGTCGAGGAGGCGATCGTGCTCGCCGACCGGATCATGGTGATGCGGCCGCACCCGGGCCGGGTCTACGACGAGATCGACTGCGACCTGCCGCGCCCGCGCGACCGGCAATCGGCGGCCTTCGATTTCGTCAAGCGCCGCGTGCTCGCCGCGCTCGACCGCTCGCTCGACCGCGCCGCCATCACGGACGACGGCGAGACCAAGGCCGCGCACGGCGGCGGCATGTGGTGGTAGCGGGCCTGATCCTCCTGCGAGGCCTCGCTTCGTTCATCCAAACTGACTAAAAGGACGGCGCGGCTGCATAGCCACTAATCGGCAATCAGTAATCAGCAGGAAGACCCAGATGGATGCCACCGCGTTGCGCGCCATGCAGGCGCCGATCAAGGAGCGCTACAAGGGCGACCCCAAGGCCGCCTTCATCACGCTCAAGGCCAAGGGCACGCTCGACGACGCCCACATCGCCTGCAAGGTCGAGACCGGACGCGCGCTCGCGGTCGCCGGCCTGCATCCGGCGACCGGCGGCTCGGGGCTCGAGCTCTGCTCCGGCGACATGCTGCTCGAGGCGCTGGTCGCCTGCGCCGGCGTCACGCTGAAGGCGGTCGCGACCGCGCTCGACATTCCGCTCAAGTCCGGGCGCGGTGTCGGCCGAGGGCGACCTCGACTTCCGCGGCACGCTCGGCGTCGCCAAGGACGCGCCGGTCGGCTTCGCGCAGATCCGGCTGCGCTTCGACGTCGACACCGACGCGCCGCAGGAGAAGCTCGACCAGTTGCTCAAGCTCACCGAGCGCTACTGCGTGGTCTACCAGACCATCAAGAGCGGCCCGCCGATCGAGGTGAAGCTCGATCGGGCGTGATCGTTTCGGACCGAGCCGCACATCCGGTGAGCTCCCTCTCCCCGCTTGAGCGGGGTGATGGCGATCGAGGCCCTCGATAGGCCTTAATCCTCACCGCCCTTCTCGCAACGGGGAGGGAGCAGACCGCGGTCAAGCCGGCAACAACAGCGAGTGCGCTCATGTCCCCCGAGTTGCTCTTCTGGTACGGGCTCGCGCTCAAGATGGTGATGACCGCGACCATCGTGGTCATCGCCTCGGTCGCGGTCGAGCGCAGCGGCCCGTTCATCGGGGCGCTGATCGCTGCGCTGCCGACCGCGGCCGGCGCCGCCTATATCCTGCTCGCCATCGAGCATCCGCCCGCCTTCATCGGCGCTACCGCGATCGGCAGCCTCGCCGCCGGTGCGGCGGTGGCGATCTTCGCGCTCAGCTACACCGTGCTGGCGCAGCGTCACGGGGTCGTGCTGAGCATTTCGGTCGCGACGCTCGTCTGGCTCGCCGCCGCCGCCGGCTTGCGATTGGTCGATTGGACGCCGGCGAGCGCAGTCGCGCTCGTTGCGGTCGTCTATGCGGTCACCATCCCGCTCTCGGCGCGCTACCGCGGCGGAACGGTGCCGCGCGAAAAACTGAAACGCACCGCCTACGACATCCCGCTGCGGGCGCTGACCGCCGCGGTGGTGGTCGCCGTCGTGACCACCGCCAGCCACGAGATCGGGTCGTTCGTCTCCGGCATGTTCTCGGTGTTCCCGATCGTGATGGGGAGCTTCGCGGTGATCATGCATCCGCGCATCGGCGGCCCGGCTGCTGCCAGCATGTTTGCCCACGCGCAAGTGCCGCTCGTCGGCCTCGGCTTGGGCTTCCTGGCGCGTGCACTACCTGGCGCAGCCGCTCGGCTCGTGGTGGGCGCTCCTGGTCGGGCTTGCGGTCTGTGTCGCCTGGAACGCGATGCTGTGGATCGTCAAGACCGCCAAAGCCTAGTCGATCTTCATATTGGCGTCGCGCAGCACCTTGCCCCAGCGCTGGGTCTCGGCCCGGACGAAATCGGCGAACGCTTCCGGCGAGGTGGTCATCGTCTCGTACATGTAGGGGACGATGAAGCGCTCGCGGAACGCCGCGTCGGCGAACAGCCGCTGCACCTCCGCATTGATCTTGCCGATGGTCTCCGGCGGCGTGCCGGCGGTGGTGAACAGCCCGAACCAGGTGACGGCTTGGTAGCCCGGCAGTCCGCTCTCGGCCACGGTCGGCACGTCGGGCAATTGCGGGAGACGCCGCTCGCTCCCGATCGCCAGCATCTTCACCAGCCCGCCGCGCCACGGCTGCAGCGCCGAGCTGATCGCCACCGAGAGCAGCTGCACGTGCCCGGCGATCACGTCGTTGAGCGCCGGCGCCGCGCCGCGGTAATGCACCGGCAGGAGCTTCACGCCCGCCATGCTCTCCAGGAGCGCGACGTTGACGTGCGGGGCCGAGCCGATCCCGGAGGTGGCGTAGCTGATCTCGCCCGGCTTCTGCTTCGCCAATGCGATCAGCTCGCCCACGCTCTTGGGCGCGAACGCGGGATGCGCGAGCAGCGCCTGGTTGGCGCGCACGAGGCCGGTGATCGGCGCGAAGTCCTTGGGGTCGTAGCCGAGCTTGCCGCCGTAGAGCGTGGGATTGATCACGAAGATGGTCTCGGCGCCCAGCATCAGCATGTGCCCGTCGGGCGGCGCCTTGGCGACCGATGCGGCGCCGATCTGGTGATTGGCGCCGCCGCGGTTCTCGACGACGATCTGCTGGCCCCACGCCTCGCCCAGTCGCTGCGCGATCGCGCGCGCGAGGCTGTCGCTCACGCCGCCGGGCGCCGCCGGCACCAGGATGGTGATCGGCCTGGTCGGATAGGCTTGCGCCCAGGCGGCTGGAGCCCACAGGCAGCCGAGTGCGAGCAATGCGGCGAACGTTTTCGACATGCCGTCCTCAATGGGCGATCTGCAGGTTCTGCTCTCGGATCACCTTGCCCCAGCGTTCGGTCTCGGTCCTGATGTACTGGGCGAACTCCTCCGGCGAGCTGGTCATCGGCTCGTAGAGCTGCTTCTTCACGAACAGCTCCTGGATCGCCGGCTCTTCGATGATCTGGCGAACCTCCGCGTTGATCTTCATCACGATGTCGCGCGGCGTCCCGGCGGTGGTCGACAGTCCGAACCAGGTGCCGGCGGTGTAGCCCGGGACGGTCTCGGCGGCGGTCGGCACGTCGGGCAGCCGGGCCAGGCGCTTCGGGCTCCCGATCGCGAGCATCTTCACCTTGCCGGACTCGAATGATCCGAGCGCCGAGCCGACGCTGATCATCATCATGTTGGTGTGCCCACCGATCACGTCGGTCAGCGACGGAGTGGCACCGCGGTAATGGACGGTGAGGAACTTCGCGCCGGTCGCGTGCTCGAGCCGCACCATGTTGAGGTGCGGCCCCGAGCCCAGCCCGGCGGTGCCGTAGGTCAGCGTACCGGGCTTCTCCTTCGCCAGCGCGAGCATCTCGCCGAGCGAGCTCACCGGCAGCGAGGGCGTGACCACCAGCGCGTGGTGGATGCGCACCAGTCCGGTGATCTGGATCAGGTCCTTCTCCAGATCGTAGTTCAACTTGTCCTTGGGATAGACGTTCGGGTTGATCACGTAGGTGCCGGCCTCGGCCACCATCAGCGTGTGACCGTCGGGCGCAGCCTTGGCGACCGTCTGGGCGCCCAGGATATGCCCGCCACCGCCGCGGTTCTCGATGACGACCTGCTGGCCCCATTTCTCCGAAAGACGCTGTCCGATCGCGCGCGCGACCACGTCGGTGACGCCGCCGGCCGCCGCGGTGACGACCATCGTGACCGTTCTCGACGGATACGATTGCGCCGGGGCCGTCGTCGGGGCGGCCAGGCAAACCAGCGAGAGCAATGCGGCGAGGCGCTTCGTCATTTGTGTCCTCCCTTTAGACGCGGCCGGTTCGCTCGCGGAGACGGCGCGTCGAGGCGCTGTCGCGTATTGTCCCGAGCCTACCACATCGCGGCGCGCTAAGGAGCTCTTCGCCGCCTTGGCCTTGAGCGCATAGAGCGCTTCGAGCGCCTCGCGCGGCGACATCTCGTCGGGATGCAGCGCCGTGAGCGCGGCGATGACCGCCGCCAAGGCGTCGTCCTGCTTCGGCGCCGCGCTCGGCGGCGGCGCTGCGGCGAACAGCGGCAGGTCCTCGAAGCCGCGCGGCGCGGCGCGATCCTCGGCTTCGAGCTTGGCGAGCACGACCTTGGCGCGCTCGATCACGCTCGCCGGCAGGCCGGCGAGCTGCGCCACCTGGATGCCGTAGCTGCGATCGGCGGCGCCCGGCCACCACCTCGTGCAGGAACACGACCTCGCCCTGCCATTCCTTCACCCGCACCGTGGCGTTGTGGAGCCGCGGCAGCTTGGCGGCGAGCGCGGTCAGCTCGTGGAAATGGGTGGCGAACAGCGCGCGGCAGCGATTGCTCTCGTGCAGGTGCTCGATCGTCGCCCAGGCGATCGACAGCCCGTCGAAGGTCGCGGTGCCGCGGCCGATCTCGTCGAGGATCACGAGCGAGCGCTCGCCCGCCTGATTGAGGATCGCGGCGGTCTCCACCATCTCGACCATGAAGGTCGAGCGCCCGCGCGCCAGATCGTCGGCCGCGCCGACCCGCGAGAACAGCCGGTCGACGGCGCCGATGCGGGCGCGCGCGCGCCGGCACGAAGCTGCCCATCTGGGCGAGGATCGCGATCAGCGCGTTCTGGCGCAGGAACGTCGATTTGCCGGCCATGTTGGGGCCGGTGAGCAGCCAGATGCGGCCGGCGGCGGCCGACGGGGGCGGCGACAGATCGCAGTCGTTGGCGACGAACGGCCCGCCGTCGCCCGCGAGCGCCTGCTCGACCACCGGATGCCGGCCGCCCTCGATCACGAAATCGAGCGAGGCGTCGACCTCCGGCCGCACGTAGTCGCGCTCGACCGCGAGCTGCGCCAGCGCGCAGGCGACGTCGAGGATGGCGAGCGCCTCGGCCGCCTCCTTGATGGCGTCGGCCGCCGCCGTCACCGTGGCGGCGAGCGTCTCGAAGGTCTCGAGCTCGATCGCGAGCGCGCGGTTGGCGGCGTTGGCGATCTTGGCTTCGAGCTCGCCCAGCTCGGTGGTGGTGAAGCGCACCTGGCCGGCGAGCGTCTGGCGATGGATGAAGGACGCGTTGTGCGGCGGAGCGAACAGCTTGTCGCCGTGCTGCGCGGTCACCTCGACGAAATAGCCGAGCACGTTGTTGTGCCGGATCTTCAGCGCCTTGACGCCGGTCGCATCGGCGTAGCGCGCCTGCAGCGCGGCGATCACCCGGCGCGATTCGTCGCGCAGCGCGCGCGCCTCGTCGAGCGCGGCGTCGTAGCCCGAGCGCACGAAGCCGCCGTCGCGCTTGAACAGCGGCAGCTCGTCGGCGAGCGCCGCCGCGAGCGCGTCGGCGACTGCCGGATCGGGCCGGCGCAGCGCCGCCGCCGCTTGCGCGAGCTCGGCCGCGATCTCCTCGACCTGCTCCAGCGCGCCGGCGAGCTCGGCGGCCGCGAGAATGCCGTCGCGGATGGCGGCGAGATCGCGCGGGCCGCCGCGGTCGACCACCAGCCGCGCCAGCGCGCGGGCGAGATCGGGCGCCGCCTTGAGCCGCGTGCGCACGTCGCCGCGCGCCGCCGCATCGGCGACGAAATGCGCGACCGCGTCGTGCCGCGCTGCGATCGCCGGCGGATCGGTGAGCGGAGCGGCCAGCCGTTGCGCAAGCAGCCGCGAGCCCGCCGCCGTCACGGTGCGGTCGATGGCGGCGAGCAGCGAGCCCGCGCGCTCGCCCGCGAGCGTGCGCACCAGCTCGAGATTGCTGCGGGTCGCCTGGTCGATCAGCAAGGTCGCGCCTTGCGCCTCGCGCAGCGGCGGCGAGAGCGGCGGGCGCTTGCCGAGCTGCGTGCGCTCCACATAGGTGACGCAGGCGGCCGCGGCGGTGAGCTCGAGCCGCGACAGGGCGCCGAAGGCGTGGCTGGTGGCGACCGAAAAATAGTTCGCCAGCCGCCGCTCGGCGGTGGCGCCGTCGAACACGTCGCGCGCAAGCGGCGTCACCGCCGGCAGCGAGCGCAGGTAGGGCGCCAGCTCGGCGTCGCCGTAGAGCGCGTCCGACACGATGATCTCGCCGGGCTCGAGCCGCGCGATCTCGGCCGCGATGCCGGCGCGGTCGCGCTCGGCGATGCGGAACTCGCCGGTGGAGATGTCGATCCAGGCGAGCGCGAACTCGTCCGCCCGACGCGCGGGTGCGCGCGATCGCCAGCAGATAGTTGTTGCGGCGGGCGTCGAGCAGCGTGTCCTCGGTGAGCGTGCCGGGCGTGACCAGGCGCACCACGTCGCGCCGCACCACGCTCTTGCCGCCGCGCTTGCGCGCCTCGGCCGGGTCCTCGAGCTGCTCGCAGACGGCGACGCGGTGGCCGAGCGCGATCAGGCGATGCAGATATTCGTCGGCGCGATGGATCGGCACGCCGCACATCGGGATGTCGCGCCCGAGATGCTTGCCGCGCTTGGTGAGCACGATGCCGAGCGCGCGCGCCGCCACCTCGGCGTCCTCGAAGAACAGTTCGTAGAAATCGCCCATCCGGTAGAACAGCAGGCAATCCGGATTGGCCTTCTTGATCTCGACGAATTGCTCCATCACCGGGGTGATGCGCCCGACGTCGTCGGCCGCGCCGGGCGCAGCGCGACCGCCCGCGCCCTCGGCGGGCGGGCCGGATTCGAACCCGGACGGAACGAGCGGACGGACGGCATCCATGGCGCCGCGACGCTAGCAGATGGCGCGGCGGGGTGCATGGGGTGAGGGGAGATAGCCCACAGCTGAGCCAGCCGAGTCTGTATTGCTACGGATTGCGGGCGATCCGTTCCAGCACCGGCTTCCACATCTGCTGCTCGGCGTGGATGAAAGCGGTGGTCTCGCTGGGCGACATCAACCGCTCATAGCGGCCGAGTGTCGCGAGCCTGTTCCTGACCTCGGGATCGCTCAGCGCCGTGCGCAAGTCGTCGCTCACCTTGCGCACGATGCGCTCGGGCGTGCCGACGGGCGCGACCATCACCTGCCAGCCGGACGCCGCGAAACCGGGGACGGTCTCCGCCACCGTCGGCAGGTCGGGGAAGCGGGGCAGGCGCTCGGGCGACGCGACAGCGAGCGGCTTGATGGTGCCGTTTTGAATTGCGCCCGCAATGCCCGAGTAGGCTTCGATGACGAGCGGAATGCGGCCGCCCATCACGTCGTTGAGGACCTGGGCGGTGCCGCCGGAATAGGGGATCATGAGCAGCTCGATTCCGGTCCGGCTTTGCAGCAATTCGCCGGTCAGGTGGGTCAGCCGGCCGCGCCCGTTGGTGCCGTACGCGATCTCGCCGGGCCGCTGCTTGGCCAGCGCGATCAATTGCGCCAGCGTCGTCACGCCCAGCGAGGGTGCGGCCGAGATGAACATCGGCCCGCCGCCGAGGAAGCCGACAGGCGCGAAGTCGCGCGGCACCTCGATCGGGAGATTGGCGGCCGCCCCGGGCGGCGCCACGAACGTCGAGAGCGCGGGAATGAACAGCGTGTAGCCGTCGGGGGCGGCAGCCGGCGGCGATGCGGGTCGCGATGGCGCCGCCGCCGCCCGGCTGATTGACCGCCAAGACCTGCTGGCCCCAGACCTGGGTCAGCCGGTCGGCGACGACCCGCAGGATCACGTCGACCGCGCTGCCGGGCCCGGAGTCCGTGATGATCTTCACCGGCCGCGTGGGATAATCTTGGGCGCGCGCGGGCAGGGCGGCGGTTGCCGCCAGGGCCAGCAGCCACGACAATGCGATTTTGAACCAGTGCCGGTGCGTCATGGGGACCTCCTGGGCACTTGCCGAAAGCATGCTTTCGTCAACACGTCATCTTAACAGGATCGCGCCCCGGCGATATCGTCTCCACGAGGGAGTCATGGCTGGCAAATTCGGAAGTCGCGCGTGAGGCAGGTTCCGTTGTCCGAGATCAAGGACGATCTCTCGCGTTATCTGCGCGAGGCCGGGAAGCAGGAGATCGTCATCACGCGCCACGGCAAACCGGCCGGCGTGTTGATCGGCTTCGAAAGCGAGGATGATTGGCTGGACTACCGGCTCGAGAACGATCCGCGCTTTCTGCGGCGGATCGAAGGCGGCACGCAAGAGCCTGCGCGAGCAGCGCGGTGCTCAGTCGGAAGATCGTCGAAACTGAGCCGTGCAGAGCGAATGATGACTCGGGCTGCGCTGACGCTCGAGGCGCGCGACAGCTGTCACGGCTGGCGCCGCTGAGAGGAGCAGAGCGTTGCATCAGGCGTGGGGCCGGTCATCCTTCGAGGCTCGCCGAACGCTGACGGCTCGCACCTCAGGATGACGGATCAAACATACGTGTCGTTGAAACGTCGAAGCTTCCGCGCTACTTCACCAGCTTCTTGCCGGTTATCCGCTCCAGGTTCTTGAAGTAGATCGTGTCCTGGTCGGCTTTGGAGAGATTGAGCTTCTCCAGGATCCGCAGCGTCTCGCGCGGATACATCGTCCCGCCCTCCGGGTCGAACGGGCAATCGGAGGCGAAGATGATCTTGTCGAGCGGGAAGAATTCCATCCCCGCCTTGGTGGCCGGTTCGGCCGTGAACGCCGCGGTGTCGGCGTAGAAGTCGTTCTTGAAGTAGTCGAGCGGCCGCTTCTTGAGGCTCTTGCGCAGCGAGACATAGTCCTCCTCGGTGGTGCGGGAGCCCATCACGTCATTGCCCGGTCCCAGCCGGCCTTCCAGCATCGGCACGATGCCGGCGAAATGGTGGGTGATGATCTTCAGGTTGGGATGGGTGTCCATGATCTTGGAGTAGACCAGACGCAGCATCGCGCAGGCAGTCTCGTACGACCATCCGATGGTCCACCAGATTTCGTAGAGCGATTTCTTCTCGTCGATGTAGTCGGGCATCTCGGCGCCGCGCGCCGGATGCAGCCAGATCGGCATGCCGAGCTCGTTCATTTTCTTCCAGAACGGCCGATACTCCGGCCGATCGAGCGGCTTGCCCGCGACATTGGTGTAGATCTGCACGCCGAGCGCGCCGTTCTTGATCGCGCGTTCCGCCTCGGCGACGCCGGCGTCGGGCGCCGCGAGCGAGAGATGCGCCACCCAGCCCGGGAAGTGATCCTTCTCCTTCGCGCACAGCTCGGCGAAGCCGTCGTTGATGATCCGGCAGAACTCGTCGATGTCCGCCGGCGTCTTGGCAAATTTCTCGATCGGAGGCTGCGGATAGGACAGGATCTGCTGATAATCCTTGTGGCCGTCGACGATCTTCTTGCGGACGTCGACGTCGTACAGCGCCGGCAGCGAGCGCACGCGCTTGCCCATGTCCTTGTAGTCGCCGGCGACCTCGTTGAGCTTGTCGAAGAATTTTTTCGGGAAAAAGTGCGTATACGCGTCGATCCGCATCTGCGGGCCCTCCAGCTTTTCTTGACGTGACGATTGAGCGCTGCGCGCGCGGTGGTGGGGTCAAGGGGACGTTTGTTACCTGCTCGACGGGCGAGAGTCCATCAGGGGCGGCTGGCGCGCCGCAGGTGCTCATTCGGCCGCGATGCGCAGCGGATTCTGCCGGTCGAGCTCGGCCAGGCAGCGCCCGAGCGCATCGCCGTCGGGGTCGGTGAGCGCCGCCGTGCGCGCGCTGGCGACCGCGTCGATGCCGCGCCGCAGCGGGATGCGCCCCTGCCAGCACCGGCCGGATGACGCGCGTCTCGATCAGGCGGTAATTGGCGCTGCCGCGCTTGTGGGTGTCGCCGTAGCCCTTGATCAGGCGCGCGCATTCGGCGACTTCGAGCGCCAGCTCGCCCGACAGGTGCGCAGCCTCCACGATCAGCGCCAGCCAGGTCTCGATCGCGCGCTGCTCCTGCTCGAACCGGTAGGTCTTCGGGCGCCAGCGGCGGAGCTTGGCCAGCAGCCAGAACCGCAGGAAGCCCGAGATCGACGCGCTGTTGACCTCCATGCCCCAATGCACGCGATCGAGTCAGGCGGCGGCGCTCGGCCACGGCGAGGATGCGCTTCGCCAGCCCGGGCGGCAGGATCGAGCACATTTCCTCGATGCCGGGCTTGAGGAACTCGGTCACCGTGAACGGCTCGCCCGGCTTCACGCCCATCTCGGCGGCGATGCGCGCGAACCGCGCCGGCGCGATCTTGGCCTGGGCGACGCGGATCACGTCCTCGTACGACATGCGCACCGCCAGGTGCCGCGCGCATCTCGCGCAGCAGGCGTCCGCCGGCCTGCGCGCGGTCGTCGGCCTGGCGGATCGGCGCCAGCCGCTCGAGGTAGAGCTGCGCATAGTCGGTGTCCTGATAGGCGACGAGGCGGCGCGACGCCTTGGAGGATCACGTCGCGGGCAGGCGCCGGCATCGTCGCCACGATGGCGCGCTCGAGCTCGGAGAGCGAAGCCGGCGCGGCATGATCGCGCTGATCCATGCCGCCCGGAGCACGCTGCGGCATCCGCCGCGCTGCGCGGCCTCGAGGCCGGCCCGAAAGCCTCTGAGATTCGATTCGACCGCCTTGCCGTCGGCGCGGATCGCCGCCTCGAACCCGTCGGGCGGGATCGGCAAGCGTCCGCTGCCGGCGATGATGCCTAGCATCACCGCGTTGATCATGGCGCCGCTTTGCTTGGCGAGCGCCTCCATGTCGACCAGGAGGTGCGCGTGCGAATGCTCCTCGATCGCCTTGATCAGGCGGGTGCTGTCGTAGCGGCCGTCGCCCATCGCCATCTTCTCGGCCACCAGGTAGGCGCGGCTGGTCGAGGCGATCATCAGCGTGCGATCGGGCGTGACGAAGCCCGCCGCGATGGCGCGCCCGGCCTCCATGAGCTCGCTCGAGATCACGATGTCGACGTCGCCCACGCCGGGCGTGAGCGCGAGCACCGGCCGGCCTTTGGCCGGGCCTGGCGCGGGAACGGGCAGCATCTCGACGTAATAGGTGGTGGCGCCGGTGCGCTGCGCGACCCCGGGGATCGAGGTCGACTGCACCGGAAAGCCCGCGCGCGCCGCCGCGGCGACGATCCAATCGGTGAGCACGCCGCCGCCTTCGCCACCGAGCGCGGCAATCAGGATGGTGATCGGCCGGAGCCTCCGGACCGCTCATGCGGGCGTCTCCGCGCGCGCGGGTTCATGCGCGAACCAGCCGATGACCATGCGGCGAACCCGATGCAGCGCGCGGTCCCACCAGCTCGGATTGCGGATGATCTCGGCGCGATAGAACGACGGGCACAGCACCGCCGCGTGCGCGACCTCGCCGCACAGCCCGCAGCCGACGCAGCTCTCGATCACGGTGGCGACCGGATCGCTGCGCAGCGGATCGGGGTTGGGCTTGACGGTGAGCGACGGACAGCCCGACAGCCGGATGCAGGAATGATCGCCGGTGCAGATCTCGTCGTCGACGCCGAAGCGGGGCCGCACCACGCGCTCGCCGCGCTCGAGCTTGCCGGCCTCCTCGACCCGCAGCCGACGCTGGCGCACCAGCTGGCATTCGCCGTCGGCGATGATCACCTTGAGGCCGCGCTCGGCGGTGCGCATCGCCTCTTTCAGCGTCTTGGCCATCTTGGCGACGCTGTAGCTGCGCACCGTGCGCAGCCATTTGACGCCGAGCGAGCGCAGGGTCTGCTCGATGGTGATGCCGGTCGCGACGCCGCTGCGGTTCGCCGTGCTCGACGGCAGGTATTGCTGGCCGGTCGCGGACGCGTAGCCGTTCTGCATGATGATCAGCACGCCGTCGCCCTTGTTGAACAGGTTCGAGGCGACGCCGGTGATCAGTCCGTTGTGCCAGAATCCGCCGTCGCCCATGATCGCGATCGGGCGGCGGTCGAGATTGGGACCGACCGCGGCCGAGCTCGCGAGCGACATGCCGTAGCCGAGGATGGAATTGCCGAGGCTGAACGGCGCGAAGGTCGCGAACGAATGGCAGCCGATGTCGGCGCTGATGTGGGTCGGCCCGAGCTCGCGCTGCATCAGCTTGATGGCGCTGAACACCGGACGCTCGGGACAGCCGGTGCAGAAATTCGGCGGCCGCGCCGGGATGTCGCCGACCGCCGCCACGGCGGCGGCCTTGTGCGCCAGCATCTGCTTGACCCGGGCGGCGACCGCGTCGGCGTCGATGCCGGACGGCCGGGTCGCGGCCAGGAAAGCGGCGAGCCCGTTGAGCAGCGGCTCCGAGGTGTATTCGCCCGTCCTCGGCAGGCAGTCCTTGCCGAGCACGCGGGTCTGGATGTCGGCGCGGCGCAGCTCGGCGTTGATCGCCTGCTCGATGTAGTCGGGCGAGCCTTCCTCGACCACCAGCACCGCGCGCTTGCCGGCGCAGAACGCGCGCAACTCCTCCGGCACCAGCGGATAGACGACGTTGAGCACGTAGATCGGAATGCGGCTGGCGCCATAGAGGTCGGCGAGACCGAGCCGCTCGAGCGCGCGCAGCACGCCGGTGGTGAGGCCGCCGACCACGACGAGGCCGACCTCGGCGAGGTCGCCGGCGATCAGCTCGTTGAGCTTGTTGTCGCGGATGAATTGCTGCGCCGCCGGCAGCCGCTCTTCGACCTTGCGCCGCTCCTGCGAGAAGATGACCGGCGGATGCGCGAGCTTGCCATAGTCGAAGGCGGGCGGACCGGCGATGCGGTTCTTGCCCGAATAGGCGGCGCGCCGGTTCGCCTTGGCGGTGAACTCGCCGGTGACGTGACAGGCGCGCACGCGCAGCTCCATCATCACCGGCGCGTGGCTCGCCTCCGAGAGCTCGAAGCCCTGCTCGACCATGCGCACGATGGTCGGCAGATCCGGGCGCGGGTCGAGGAGCCACATCGAGGATTTCATCGCATAGGCATAGGAGCGCTCCTGGATGACGCTCGCGCCTTCGCCGTAGTCCTCGCCCAGGATGATCATCACGCCGCCGATCACGCCCGGGGAGGCGAGGTTCGACAGCGCGTCGGCCGCCACGTTGGTGCCGACGATCGATTTCCAGGTCACCGCGCCGCGCAGCGGATAGTTGATCGAGGCGCCCAGCATCGCGGCCGCCGCGGCTTCGTTGGTGCAGGTCTCCAGATGCACGCCGAGGTCGCCGATGATGTCCTCGGCGTCGACCAGGACGTCGATCAGGTGCGAGACCGGCGAGCCCTGATAGCCGCCGACATAGCTCACGCCCGACTGCAGCAAGGCCTTGGTCACCGCCAGGATGCCCTCGCCGCGAAAGGTCTCGCCGTCGCCGAGCTTGAGCGCCTGCACCTCTTTCTTGAAGGAGCGTTCCATCCGCCTGGTCCGTTCGCGTGAGCCCGGCTACACTCTATAACGGCTCCAAAACGAATGCTACGGCCGACCCCGCATGCCCGCTGTTGTGCCAGGCATCCCCGCATTTTGGTCGGGGTCGTGGCGGGCTAAAACATCCCGTTGTTGTTGGCGGCCTTCTCGGGGATCGGCTGGATCACGTCCCAATGCTCGACCACCTTGCCGTTCTCGAGCCGGAAGATGTCGATGATGGCATTGCCGCGCGTGCCGGGCTCGCGCACCGCGTGCACATGCACGATCACGTAATCGCCGTCGGCGAAGATGCGCTTGATCTCGCTGCGGTTGTTGGGGAACTTGTCCTTCAGGAAGGCGAGGAACGCCTTGAGCCCCTCCGGTCCGTCGGCGGCGACCGGGTTGTGCTGGATGTATTTCGAGCCGAGATATTTCGAAGCCTCCTCGAAATCCTTCTTGTTGAGGGCGGCATCGTAGAAGGCGGCGACGATCTTCTTGTTCTCTTCCATCTGCTTGGCGTCGGCCGCGAGCGCCGGACGCGCGGCCAGCACGGCGAGCGGCGGCCGCGAATGCAATGAGCAGGTGTCGGGACATGGCGGACTCCTTCGTTGCGGATTCCTGCGTTGAAGCGCACCTCACATTTTCGACGGCAAGTATAGCGCAATGATCGGGAAGGCGATCAGGATGATCAGGCGCAGGATATCGGTCAGGATGAACGGCAGCACGCCGTAGAAGATGGTGGAGATCTTCACGTCCTCGATCACGCTTTTTATCACGAAGATGTTCATGCCGACCGGCGGATGAATGAGCCCGAGCTCGACCGTCATGACGATGATGACGCCGAACCAGATCGGATCGAAGCCGAGCTCCTTGATGATGGGAAAGATGATCGGGACGGTGAGGATGATCATGGCGAGCGCGTCCATGAGGCATCCGAGCACCAGATACATGATCATGATCAGCGTGAGCACGCCGTAGCGGCCGAGCCCGAGGCCGGTGAGGAACTCGGTGACCTTCTGCGGCGTCTGCGTGACGGTGAGGAAATAGCCGAACAGGATCGCGCCGATCAGGATGGTGAAGACCGCGGCGGTGGTGCGCGTGGTCTCGAGCAGCGAGCGGTAGATGTCGCCCCACGACAGCCGTCCGCGCAGCACGCCGATCACGAAGGCACCGCCGGCGCCGGCGCCGGCCGCTTCGGTGGCGGTGAACAGCCCGCCATAGAGGCCGCCGATCACGAAGGCGAACAGCAGCAGCGTCGCCCACACGTCGCGCAGCCCGGCGAGCCGCTCCTTCCAGGTGTGCCGCGGTCCGGCCGGCAGGAAGCCCGGCCGCGCCATCGCGATCGCCGTGATGGTGATCATGTACATGGCGACCGCCAGGATGCCGGGCAGGATCCCGGCGATGAACAGCTTGCCGACGTCCTGCTCGGTGATCAGGCCGTACACCGCCAGCACCGTCGAGGGCGGGATCATGATGCCGAGCGTTCCGCCGGCGGCGATCACCCCGGTCGCGAACGACTGCGGATAGCCGTAGCTGCGCATCTCCGGATAGGCGACCTTCGCGAACGTGGCGGCGGTGGCGACCGACGAGCCGCAGATCGCCGCGAAGCCGCCGCAGGCCGCGATGGTCGCGATGCCGAGCCCGCCCCGCAGGTGGCCGACGAAGGCGTTGGCGGCGCGGAACAGCTCGCGGCTCATGCCCGAGGTGGTGGCGAACGCTCCCATCAGCAGGAACAGCGGAACGACCGCGAAGTTGTAGTCGGTCACCGTGCGCATGGTGGTGTGGCCGACATTCTTCAGCGCCGCCGGGCCGCCGACGATGTAGGCGAAGCCGCTCACGCCGACCAGGCCCATCGCCATGCCGACCGGCACGCGCAGCAGCATCAGCACGAACAGGGCGACGAAACCCAGGATGGCAATGGCGTCGGAGCTCATCGCAGTGATCTCATTCGACCGGTTTGATCTGATCCTGCCGGCCCAACAATTCGGGATGAAAGATCAGCCGATAGGTGCGCAGCGCGATCAGGATCACGGCCGACACGTCGCCGATCCAGGCCAGCGCGAAGAACGGCCAGGTCGGCAGCCGCAGATCGAAGGTGAGCACGTTGTCGGCGCGGGTGCTCTCGACCTTGTCGTAGAGCGTCCAGGTCTGCACCGCGACCACGAACAGCAGGACGAGCGTGGCGAAGATGTCCATCGCCCGCTGGTATTTCGGGCCGACATTGGCCCACAGCAGATCGACCGTGATGTGGGTGCCGCGATAGGAGGTCGCGCCGATGCCCCAGAAGATGAGGACGCCGAGCAGCAGGCGGCCGAAGTCGTAGCTGTCGGGGATCGAGACGCTGAAGAAATAGCGCAGCAGCACCGAGATGAACACGTCGGCGGCGACCACGCCGACGAAGAGCGCGGCGAGGAACTCGATGGAATCGATGAAGCGATCCGCGAATTTGGTGAACACGCCCATGCCCCCACGTGCCTGAAACCGGTCGCAGCGCCCTCACGGTAACGGCGGCGGAAGTCCCGCCGCCGTCGGCTCGATCACGATCGACTGTTTGCAGCGAAGCTTATTGTCCGAACCGGGACGCCGGTCAGTACGCCGCCTTGTATTGGGCCAGCGTCTGCTTGAGCTCCTTCATGATGGCGTCCGGATCGCCGCCGGCCTTGCGGACGTTGTCGGCCCACAGCTTCTCCAGCGGTTCGGCCGACTTCTTCCACTCGTTGAGCTGCGCGTCGGTGATCGTGAAGACCTCGTGCCCGGGCATGGCCTTCACCTTGGCCAGGCCGGCGCGCTCGAATTCCGCCCAGGGATCGGCGAACTTGCCGGCCCATTCGGTGGTGCAGTGATCGTCGATCACCTTTTTCTGCGCCGCCGACATGGCCGCGTAGGTCTTCGGGCTCATCAGCCATTGGAACGTGACGGTGTGGAGCGGCGCGTCCATGTGGTACTTGGTGACCTTGTCGACGCCGAGCAGCGGCACCGAGCCCCACGGGAAGGTGACCGCCTCGGCCACGCCCTTCTCCATCACGTCGCGCACCTCGGTCGCGCTCGCCTGCACGTTGGTGCCGCCGAGCAGCGTCACCCAGGCCGCCACCGTCGCTTGCGACGGCCGCACCTTGATGCCCTTGATGTCGCCCGGCACGACGATTTTCTTCTTGCTCGAATGCCAGGTCAGCGGATCGAGAATGAAGGAAAAGCAGTACTTCACGTCCTTCATCTCGGTCGCCGCGTATTTGCGGTACCAGGCGTCGATCGCCCGGATGCCGCCCTTGGCGTCGCCGACCAGGAACGGCAATTCACCGGCCGAGATGATCGGGAAGCGCCCGGGCTGATAGCCCGGATTGACGTAGGTGAGGTCGGCGATGCCGTCGCGCGCCATGTCGTAATGGTCGAACGCCTTGCCGAGCTGCTGCGAGGGGAAGATCTTGGACTTGATGGTGCCGTTCGACGCCTTTTCGATCGACGCGCCCCATTCCTCCATCGCCTTCTGCAGCGGATGCGTCGGCGGCACCCAGTGCGAGAGCTTGAGATCGACGGTCTTGTCCTGCGCGCGCGCGGCGGGCGCTCCGAGCAGCAGCGCGAGGCCTGCCGCCGTGGCAATGAATGCTGCAAAATGACGTGTGGCGCGACGCGGCTGCATCGTCTCCTCCATGCTGTCTGGCGATGACATCGGGCCGTTGACCAGCTCTTGCCGCCATTGAGCCCCAAGTGAGCGAAGCTGTAAAGTGACGTTCGCGGCGTCCAGCGGCACAATCTCGGCGGCATCCGCGCGGTCAGTGATGTTGCAATTCGGCGCGCCCGGAACCGGACGCGGCGGGCCGCGGCGCCCGGCAGGCAGCGCCCGTCCCTAGCTTCGCTCGCCGAATTGGTCTATGCGGTGGCCGCGTGATCGACCCTGCGGGGGCGTGTGTGTCGAGTGCAGTGAGGCGGAACGGGATCGTGGACATCAAGAGCGTTGACCAGAGCGTGAAGCCGCCCGCCAAGCCGGCCGACCCGGCGGCGCTGCACAAGAAGATGATGCAGCTCCTCAGCAATCTCTGGGTGACGCGGGCGATCGGAACCTTCGTGCGGCTCGGCATCGCCGACGCGATCGAGAATGGCGTCGACGACTACCACAAGATCGCCGCCGAGCGCGGCCTGATCGCCGACCGTGTCTATCGCCTGCTGCGCGCGCTCTCGACCTCCGGCATCGTCGCCGAGACCGCGCCCGGCCGCTTTGCGCTCACGCCGCTCGGATGCCTGCTCGGCGCGCGCGCGCCGCAGAGCATGGGCACCGCCGCGGTGCTGCTCAACGATTACTTCGCCGACATGTGGGCGCACCTCGACGAGGCGCTGGTCGACGGCGGCACCGCATTCGACAAGCTCAAGGGCCAGCCGTTCTTCAGCTGGCTCAAGCGATATCCGGATCAAGCCAAGCAGTTCCACCGCATGATGGTCGAGGTGCACGGGCCGGAGACCACGCCGATCATCGAGGCCTATGATTTCGGCGCGTGCCGCCACATCGTCGACGTCGGCGGCGGCAACGGCTCGCAGCTCTCGGCGATCCTGGCCGCCTTTCCGGGCCGGCGCGCCACCTTGTTCGACCTGCCCGAGGGGATCGCGGCCGCCGAGCGCGGCGAGGGCGGTCCGCTGCCGGACGTGGCGCTCATTGCCGGCGACGCCTTCAAGGCGGTGCCGGACGGCGGCGACCTCTATCTCCTGCGCCATCTCATGCACGACTACGACGACGCCGAGTGCCTGCGCATCCTCGCGAGCGTGCGGCGCGCCATGCTGCCGACGGCGCGCGTGCTGGTGCTGGAGAAGCCGATCCCGACCGACGACCGGCCGACCCCGGGCCGCTGGCTCGATCTGCACGTGATGCTGCTGACCGGCGGCCGCGAGCGCACCGTCGAGGAATACGAGCACCTGTTCGAGCAGGTCGGCCTCAAGCTCGCGCGCATCATCCCCACCAAGCATCCCGCGATGGATATCATCGAAGCGGTCGGCGCCGCGTCGTGATCGGCGACAGGCGGAGCGGGCTTTGATCCGGCGGCGGCACGTCTTCTACGTCGAGGGCTACGACCCGCAGGGCGCCGAGGGCTATTACAAGCTGTTCGAGCGCTCGTGGAAACGCTTTCTCACGATCTGGCCGCTCGCGAGCAAGCTCGGGCCGCTGGAGATCGAGTTCGGAAGAGTTCGCGCACTGGAACATCGAAGCGGCGGGGCCGAACTGGCAGGTCGCCACCCGCTACGAGTTTCTCCGGCAGGAGCACATCATCCGCGCCAACATGGCCGAGCCGATGACGCGGCAGATTCCGCGCGCGCTCGGCTGGGCGCTCGATTATCTCGTCAGCGGCGCGCTCGTGCGCGTGTTCCGCGCATCGTGGGAGTTCGGCATCGTGCTGATGAGCTTCCAGGCGATGATCACCTGGTGGCTTCTCCTTTCGGTCGGCGGCGGTTGGCTCATCGGCTTACCTGGCGGCGCAGTACCTCGGCTTGCCGGTGCTCGCGGGGCTCGTCGTCGGCATCGCCGGCGCATTCGCGATCTTCGCGCTGCTGCGGCTGCTCGCGAACCGCTGGTTCGCGATCCAGATCAACAGCCACTGGCCCTACCTGTGCGAGTTCGCGCGCGGCGAGCCGTCGTGCTTCGATCGGCCGATCGACGCCTGCGTCGAACGTCTCATCGCCGCCGCGCGCGCCAACGCGGTCGACGAGATCGTGGTGGTCGGCCACAGCGGCGGCGGCGCACTCGCGCCGGTCGTGCTCGCGCGCGCGCTCGAGCGCGATCCCGATCTCGGCCGGCGCGGTCCGCCGATCGTGCTGCTGACGCTCGGCTCGATCATGCCGGGAGCGGCGCTGCATCCCAAGGCGGTGCAGCTGCACACGGTGGTGGCTCGGCTGGCGGTCGAGCCGTCGATCTCGTGGATCGACTGCCAGTCGCGCAAGGACGTGATGAATTTCTGGGACTTCGACCCGGTCGCGGGGATCGGCGTTGTGGCCGGTCCGGCGCGCTGCAATCCGCTGGTCTGGAAGCTGCGCTTCCGCGAGATGCTGTCGCCCGAATTCTACAAGCGGCTGCGCCTCAACTTCTTCCGCATGCACTACCAGTTCATCATGGCGAACGATCGCCGCGCGCCTTACGACTATTTCATGCTGATGTGCGGCCCGCTTCCGGTCGCGACCTGGGCGAGGAGTTACGGCGCGGTCATGGCGGCGTTCGCCGAGGATGCGAGCTTGGCCGAAGATCGCGTGGCGGAGTTTGTAGGGTGGGCAAAGGCGCCTGACGTGTCCGCGAGTTGAGCACGATGTTGCGCGC
>CAVPTV010000033.1:0-177247 GCA_963708765.1 uncultured Alphaproteobacteria bacterium
CCGACTGGGCCGAGGCCTACAAGCACGGCCACCTGCGCGTGACCGGCGACCCGGCCGTGACCAAGCTCCTCGGCAACGTGGTGGAGCGCCAGCTGGCCCGGCGCTGAACGCCTGCGCTCAGCGGCGTTGCTTCGCGCGCAGGACCACGTCGTTCGGGTGCGACGAGCCTGCGGGCGGCGGGTCGACGCGCGGCCGGGTCTCGTCGACCTCGACCTCCCATCCCTGGTGGAGACGTGCCCTGACGTCGCCGGGCTGGACGTAGTCGGAGGCCTCGAGGCCGTGCGCGTGGCGTGGTCGTGGTCGACCGGGGCGTGCCCGACGACGAGCAGGGTCCCGCCGGGAGCGACGGCTTCGAGCAGCGCGTGGATGGCCTCGTCGCCGGGCGAGTGCTTGAGGGCCGGGTACTGCACGGACACCAGGTCGTAGCCGCCGGGTGCCGGCGGCCCGGCCGAGATGTCGGCGCGGACCCACTCCACGGTCACACCTGCCTCACGCGAGGCGGCCGCGGCCCGCTCGAGCGCCACCTCCGACAGGTCGACTCCGGTCACCCGCCAGCCCGCCCGGGCCAGCCAGATCGCATCCGCTCCCTCACCGCACCCTACGTCGAGCGCCCGGCCCGGGGATGCTCCCGCCAGCTCGGCCACCAGCGCGCCGTTCGCCCGTCCGCTCCACATCCCGTCGCCGTGGCTCGCGTACCGCTCGTCCCAGTCGCCCGTGCCCATCAGCGCGCCGGCTTTACCCCCGTGTAACGGATCGCCCGGGCCGTCGGCAGCGCCACGCGCCCGGCCGCGCGCAGCATCCGATCGGCAGCGCGTACCGGCGCACGGCCGTCGGCGCCTCCCCAGTAGCCCGTCACTCGGGGCACGAGCGCTCGCTCGACCAGCGCCGCCCTCATCCAGGCTGGGATCGACGGGCGCCTCCACGAGCATCCCGTTCAGGTCGACGGGCGCGCGCTCCGGATCGAAGGGGGAGGCCGGCAGCTCTCCCGTCGACGCCCACCGCTCGCAGGCCTCGCTCAGGTCGTGACGGTCGTATCCAAAGGTCCTCTGCGCGATCTGCTCGACGACGTCGGGGTCGGCGTCGGGCAGCGTCCTGCGGACGACCTCGGCGCGCCGTTCCACGTACGGCATGTCGATCTCGTGCCCCTCATGGAGGCCGGCGGGCCCGAGCTCGTACGCGCGCCAGAGACGCCGCGCGCGCTCTCTCAGACGTGGGTTGAGCACATCGTTGATCTCGGCCATGACCACCGCGCCGCCGGGGCGCAGGACACGGGCGCATTCGTCGAGGAACCCTCCGAGATCCCGGTAGACGCCGATGGCCTCGTTGGAGACGACGAGATCCACGCTCTCGGCTTCGAGGGGCAGCTCGAACACGCTCGCCTCCGCCGGTCGGAGCGCGGAGCCGATCTTTCCTCCGATCGCCTCCGCGCAGCGCCGCAGGATCGCGATCTCTTCGCTGCCGATGTCGACCGCATGGACGAGCGGCGCGCCCAGCGCGGCCAGCACCACGGACGACTCGCCGTGCCCGCACCCGGCGTCGAGCACCGCCGCACCCTCGATCTCGACGGGGGTGAGCGAGACGAGGTCGGAGTGGAAGCGGACGATCTGCTGCGCCGCACCGACGTCGGTCAGCGTCGCCAGCTCCTGCGCCCCGGACACATCGTGGACCTGCGCCGCCGCCTCGCGGACCTGGGAGACGGCGGTGCTCAGCGGGAGCATCGCCCCTGATCGTAGATGGGACCGGCGGCCTGCGCCCGCTCACCTCGGCAGGTCGGCAAAGGAGCCGAGCGGGCGGCCACGGAGTGCCGTGAGCCACTCGGGCGAGGTCAGCAGCTCGAACTCGGCCGTCCACTGCGGGTGGACCATGATCTCGACGGAGTCCGTGGCTGAGCGGTCGAGCAGCTCGTCGAGCCCGGCCCCGCCGAGCGCCGGGTGGATCACGGAGATCGAGACGAACCAGTCGGTGGTGTCGAGCCCCACCATGAACAGGTTGCGCACGCCGTGCGTCAGGCGGCTTCGGAGACCGCCACCCGGCGGCCAGTTCACGGCTCGCCGCTTCGGCAGGTCACGGGGCAGGCGGCCGGAGAGGAGCACGGCGGGGCTCTGGTGGACGTGCTGGTGTCCGTCGATATGGGTCGGAGGTCGCCCGTAGAGCCGTTCGAACTCGACCAGCTGGTCCGCGATCGCCCGGCGAACGAGCCCGCCCGCAGAGGGACGCCAGGCTCTGTGGGCGCGGCCGCCGCCCAGCAGCTCGACCACGCGCGCCTGGCGGTCGCGCACGGGGGCCGGCGAATCCGGGCTGTCGAAGGCCAGGGTGAGGTTGAGGTGCAGGCCCACCGGGAGCCGATGCGCCAGCGCGATCTCAGCAGCACGCTCGGAGTCGGCCATGTGCACCATTGCCGTCGTGCTCGTCACGGCGCCCGCCTCGAAGCAGGTCAGGATGGGGTCGGTGCTGGAGCTCTGACCGCCCCAGTCGTCCGCATTGACGATCAGCAGTCCGTCGCCGGCGCGCATCGAGACTTGAAGCGTAACTCGCCTCTGTAAGAGTCCTTGGGGTGGAGGAACCACGAATGCGGAGGATCTACAACCCCGTCCAGGGCGACGCGGCCACCTTCCTGGAGACCAGCGAGGAAACCGGCGGCGAGCGGACGCTGGCCGAGCTCGAGGTAGCGCCCGGCGGGAAGGTCACCCCGCACTACCACCTCACCTACAGCGAGCGCTTCACGGTGCAGGAGGGGAGCCTGACCGTCGAGATCGACGGCGTCCCCCACCAGCTCGGACCGGGCGAGGAGGCCGTGGCCGCCCCCGGCAGCCTGCACGCCTGGAGCAACCCGGGCGAGAACCGCAGCGTCGCCCAGGTCGAGCTGCGGCCCGGCAGCCCGGGCTTCGAGAAGGCGCTGCGCATCACCTACGGGCTGGCCGCCGACGGCCGGGTGCTCAAGAACGGGGTGCCCCGCAACCCCCTCCACACGGCGCTGATGCTGGAGATGGGCGAGCTGCGCCTGCCCGGGGCCTACGCCGTGCTCGAACGTGTCCTCGGCCTCCTGGCCCGCGTCGCCCGCCGGCGCGGCATCGACCGCGAGCTCGAGCGCCGCTACCTCTGAGCTCTACGGGCTCAGCACCATCTGCGTGCAGGTGAAGAAGGCGGCGTTGCGCTCGCCCTTGCTGATGCGCACCTCCCACACCTGGGTGCGGCGGCCGATGTGCAGCGGGTGGCCGACCGCCCTCAGCTCATCGCCGGGGCCGGCGGCCGTGAAGACGTTGGCCTTCAGCTCGGCGGTCGTGAAGCCGCGGCCGGAGGACAGGTTGCGGATGGTGCCCCAGGCGGCCACGGTGTCGGCGAAGGCCACCCAGACTCCTCCGTGCACGTAGCCGCCCGGGTGCAGGTGGCGCTCGTCCACCAGCAGCCGGCCCTCGACCTCGGCGTCCTCGATCCGCAGCAGCTCGATCCCGAGCGCGCCGGGAAAGCTCCCGGCGATCTCCCGGTCGAAGACGGCGGGCGTGACCTCCGGGTTGGTCAGGAGCGCTCCAGCGCGGCGCCGCCGTCGTAGAGCTTGACCACGCGCACCGCTCCGGGTGGGGCGGCGTCCAGGCAGAGCTCGCAGAGCACGCACTCGTCGAGGTTGCTCTCGACGATCTCGACCCCCGCCTCGCCGGCGGCGAAGATGTTCGACCGGGCAGGCCTCCTGGAGCCGGCGGGCGAGCTCGGCGTCGGCCCGGGCGGTGTCGGTCAGGTCGACCCGGATGAAGACCCCGTCCATCAGGCGGCCGCCTCGAGGCGCTCGGTCACGAGCGCGGGTATCTCGGAGATCTCCTCGGCCACCGTGATCCCGGCGGCCTCGAGCCGGGCGATCTTCTCGCCGGCGGTGTCCTCCTTGCCCTCCACGATCGTGCCGGCGTGGCCGAAACTCATGCCGGGCATCTCGTCCATGAAGCGGCCGGCCATGAAGGCCACGATCGGCAGCTTTCGCTCGCTCGTCTCGGCCACGTGGCGGGCCAGCTCGGCCTCCATGCGCCCGCCGGGCTCGGTGTAGATCACGATCGCCCGGGTCTGGTCGTCGCGCTCGAACAGCGGCATGAGCTCGGCGTAGCTGGAGCCGATGATGGCGTCGCCGCCGATCGAGACGGCCGTCGACTGCCCCAGCCCGGCCGCCGTGAGCGTGGACGACATCTCCGTGGTCATCCCGCCGGAGCGCGAGATCACCCCCACGGGTCCGCTGGAGTAGGACTTGGCCGCGTCGCGGGCCGGTCCGCCGATCCCGCCCATCTTGATGACGTCGGGAACGATGATCCCCAGGCAGTTCGGTCCGATGATGCGGGCCCCGTGCTCGCCCGCGAGCTCGATCATCTGGGCCACGTCCCCGCGGGGGATGCGCTCGGTCACGATCACGATCAGCTTCACGCCGTTCTCGATCGCCTCGAGCACCGCGTCCTTGGTGAAAGCCGGCGGCACCGTGACCACCGAGCCGTCGATGGGACCGCCGTGGTGCTCCACCGCCTGGGCCACCGTGTCGAACACGGGCACGCCGTGCACATCGCGGCCGAGCCGGCCGGGCGTGACGCCGCCCACGATCCGGGCGCCGGCGCCGTAGTCGAGGCACTCCCGGGTGAGGTTGACCGCCTCGCGGCCGGTGATGCCCTGATTAAGGGGGTTGTCTAGCAGATGCGAGAAGCGACGCGGCTTATTGAGCTGTCACGTCTAAGCCCAGAACATCCAAACACAATCGCGCTCCCGACCGTGAGCCGGCCCGTGACTTCACCTCCCGAATCGTCCGGGCGATCATGCGGCGAGGCAGCCCGTATCGTGCAGAGGCAGCGCGCATAGGCTCGCCCAACGCGGGCTCGATCTGCGCCGCGGCGCATCCGATGCGCAGACGAACCGTCGCGTAAGCGCGCCGATATGGCCGGCTACCGCGAGCCGAGCGCCCGTTCGTACAGCTCCGGCTTGAACCCGACGAACAACTTGCCGCCCGACATCGAGCACCGGCCGCTTGATCATCGAAGGCTGGTCCAGCATCAGCGCGATCGCCTTGCGCTCGGTCGAGCCCTTCCTTGTCCGCCTCCGGCAGCTTGCGGAACGTGGTGCCGGCGCGGTTGAGCAGGATTTCCCAGCCTACCTCACGCACCCAGCCTTCGAGCATGCCGCGCTCGATGCCCGCCGCCTTGTAGTCGTGGAAAGCATACACGACGCCACGCGCCGTCGAGCCACGCGCGCGCCTTCTTCATCGTGTCGCAATTCTTGATGCCGTAGATCGTGACGGCCTTGGCCTTCGCCATATCACTCCCTCTCCCATCCGGCAAATTCGCGCTCGATCCGAAGATGCACGTCAGCCGCGCAGCAGCCAGCGCGCACAATGCACGTGCTCGCTCAGTCCGTAGAGGCTGTGCACGAGGACGAATTCGCGCACCAACCAGGTGATCGGCTCGCCTATGCCTAACTCCGGTACCGATTGCTCGGTCGTACAGCAGGGTCACGTGCGGCGTGAAGCCCGAGCGGTTGCCTGGCCCCAGCCCGGTGCTTCGCATGGCCGCGCCGAGGATCTTCTGCAGCGTCATCAGTTCAGCGATGCCGTGGCTGCAGCGCAGGACGAGCGGATGACGATCCGTGCCCCTGAAACTCGACACCCGGTCGAACGTCACCTCGAAGGGTGCGGCCTCGACGCTCGAGCCGACCTCAATGGCCGCAGACAGGACGTCGTTTGGCAGGCCCAAGTAGGCGCCGACGGGATTCAGCGTAACGTGCAACAGTTTCGTCGGCCGTCGCCGGCCGCGCAACCCGTGTTGATTTCGCAGCCCCTTCGGCTCGTTGCGCAATACGCGCCGCGGCGGCGGGTGTCGGCAAGACGGCAAAGAACAGGATATCCCGCCACGGTGGCACTGGCGTGCGCCTTGGTCTTTGCGACGGCATGCCCAAAGTCCAGCGACAGCTGCTTCGGCGCGCCGTTGGTACACGCCCCTGCCTTCCGCTCGCTCACATCGATTGCTTCACGCGCCCACGACACACTGAAAGACGGCCACAAGGCATGAGAACATATCATGAACATAAAGTGCCGACAAGCCCGCTCAAGGGCTTCTGGAATTGCCTGCTTCATAGGACCGAAGGTCAGGAAGGGGTCAGAACTTGCCTTGTGCTGTGATGCGTTCGGCGTGTCGGCTCTGCCTTTGAAAATGCCGAACTTGTGCAGTGCCAGAAGCTGACATTACGGGCGCCGCGTCGACGCGCGACCGACATCCGATTTTGCGACTTTGCGGGCGCAATCAATGAACCGCTCCGCCAGCGGTGTCAGCGTCCGATCCTTGACAGTGATGAACCCGACCGGCGCAGGAGGCGACAAGGTTTTGACCGGTAGAACCTTGAGCTGCATTCTGTTGCCACCAAAACGCATGACGGAGGCGGGGACGAGGCCAAGCCAACGTCCCGTTTCGATCAGACGCATGTAGAGATGGAGCGACACCGTCACTGCCGTTGCAGACGGAGGTTCAAGGCCGCTATTTCGGAACACTTCGTCGTGCAGGGAGCGCGCCAAGCTGCCTGGTTGCGCTAACACCCATGGCTCTTCGATCAGGTCCGCGAGTGTCAGGTTTCGCCGCTTGGCCCAGCGACTCTCGGATCCGGCGACGACCAAATTCGGCTCATCAAATAGCGTCTCCGCGACCAAGTCAGGTTCGCTCATCGTTGTCGGAAGCCGACCGAATACAACCTCGGCTTTTCGATTGCGCAAATTCTCGTACTGCTGAATAGCGATGTTCTCAGGCAGAACGCTGAACCACCGCGCGCGGGAACTCTTGCGAAAATTGTTCAATGATCGTGGGAAGCAAACCGGCATCCGTCACGATTGACGAGCCAATCCGCAGTTCGCCTACGTCCGGCTGTTTGATGGATTCGATCTGCTGCAAGCCCTTGCGCATTTCGTCGAATACCGCGACTCCCGACGTGAGCAACGCGCGACCGTAGTGGGTCGGCTCAACTCCTGAGATGCTGCGGTCAAAGAGCTTGACACCAAGCGTGTGCTCCAATTCCGAAATCGTCTTGGACACGACGGGATAGGACACGGCCAACTCTTCCGCCGCCCGGGTCATGCTGCCCGCGTCCGCGACCGCGAGCGCAATATGGAGGTCGCGCAGCTTGACGCGACGACCGACCCGATCCGTCCATTTCATCTCTGACCTATCTGAATAGCTAGGGGTATGTCCATAAAACAGAACTAATCAGCTATGCCCATGTATGGCAAGTAAGAGGCGCGAACTCGAATGAACACGCTGCTCCAAGCAGCAAACCAAAAGGAGAATGTTATGCCTGGACCTCAACTTCAGCGGTAAGCGTCGTTCTCGTTCACGGCGGCTTTGTCGACGGCGCCGGATGGGAGGGTGTGTACGGCCTCCTCAAGAAGGACGGCTACGACGTCAGCATCGTGCAGAACCCTACCCTGAGCCTGGCAGGCGACGTGGCCGCGACCCGGCAGATCATCGCGCAGGCCAAAAACCCCGTGGTGCTGGTGGGCCATTCCTACGGCGGTGTCGTGATCACCGAGGCCGGCAACGATCCGAAGGTTTCCAAGCTCGTCTACATCGCGGCATTTGCGCCGGACAAAGGCGAGTCCGTTGCCTCCCTGATCAAGGACCCGGCACCGGGCGCACCCGTGCCCCCGATCCTGCCGCCGCAGGATGGCTTCCTGTTCCTCGACAAGGCGAAGTTCGCCGCGTCATTCGCCGCCGACGTCGAGCCCGGCAAAGCGCAGTTCATGGCCGACTCCCAGGTTCCCTGGGGCGTGGCCGCGCTCGATGGCGCGATCAGCGAGCCGGCGTGGAAGAAGAAGCCGAGCTGGTATCTGGTAGCGACCGACGACCGGATGATCCCGCCTGCGGCTCAGCGCTTCATGTCTGAGCGCGCCGGCGCCAAGGTGACCGAGAGCGCGGGCAGCCACGCCATCTACGTGTCGCGTCCGGAGGAGGTTGCGGCGATCATCAAGAAGGCCGCGCAAGCGTGATGGAGGGCAATCACCGCCGTCGGTTCGTCTGGACCTGCGGCGGAACCATCTTCCCCCGGATTCGGCCAGTTACACCGGCACGGATGGCGGCGAGTTGGGCGAGATTACTGTCCGTGCGCAGCGCGAACATTGCGCGCGTGAAGCGCATGCCGCTCGCCTGCAGTGTCCGAACGGCTGGCGTTTCTTGGTCGTAACCGATCAGCCCATGGTCACGCAGGTCCTCGGGCGTGCGCGGAATGCCATGGGCGTCGAGGTAGCGGCGGTGCGCATGGAGCCCGAGTGTGATGCCGGTCACGCCTGGGCCTACCTGCCGGACGTCGCGGCAACCATCGCCAGCTGCTCAACCGCGAGGCGGAAGCTTGCCGACTTCGACGTGTTTCACTTTAGTGGCCACTGGTTCGAGGCCGGCAATGAAATGGCCCATGCCATCCAGCGCGTCGTTGGCGAGCCCCAGGCCTCGAATCCGCCGGTTCCCCTGGACCCTAGCCTACGCCCTCAGTCCGTTCGTCACCGTCTTCCGGGAGATGCTGGAGCTCCGCTATCTATGGCAACGCCAGGTCAGGCTCGACAATGCCAAGCTCGTGGCATTCCTGGGTACCGAGCCGCACACCCCGATTGATGTGGCCGTGCGCAGCACGCTTGAGGGTCTAGGGTGCATGCCTGCTGGCGTTTCCCCTCGACGATCTGAGGTAGCGGGGGCGCGAACCTGCAGTCAGTGAACAGCGGCCGTCTGGCCGATTGCGTTCGCGGGCAAACTGAACGCGATGACCACGCACAAGAGAACACCATCATGACCGACAAGATTCAGAACCGACGCGCCGCACTTTGCTCGTGACGTGTGCTGCTGCGAGCCTCGGGTTGTGCATCCGCCGCTCGGTCATCGAGGAGCACGGTGGACCCTATTGCGGCGAACAACCTGTCATCAAACGCTGGGGCTCTCAGGCTGCCGTGCCGGTTCATACCAAGGTGTGAGCCAGGCAATCGCACGTACGATTAACCTCCAAGACGTCTCCGATCATCTTCGGGCCGGAAACTAGCTGGCGGATCGCCATTCACTGCAATTCCTGCGGCACTTAAGCAAGGAGACCGGCCATGACCACAATTTCGTCGTCACCGATCCGGCGAGGCGTCCTCGCATCCGCCGCAGCTGCAGGCGCTCTCGCCCTCGATGGGGCAGCTCGCTTCGCCGCGTGGGAGCAACCCGAACTCTTCAGCGCTGAGCTGCGCACCGCGTTCCGGTCACTGCGCCAAGCCTCGTGAAACCAGGAGGAGCGGTGCGCCATGCGCGCGCCGAAGCCGAAGAAGCAAGGACCTTTCAAACTCGGAGACAACCATGGACACCATCAGAAAGACTGAGAATATCGACCAGAATCGCCGCACGTTCTTGAGCGCAGCAGCAATTGGCACGATGGGGATCGCTGTCGCTGGTACGGCCAATCTGCTTTCCCTCGCAATTGCTCGCAGCGCAGCTGCCGGGGATCACGCGCACTGATCTCATGCAGTACGATCTCAGCGTACCCGGACGCGAGGTCGTTCAAGCGCTCGTGGGGATCCCCCCGGGAGCGGCGGCCCCCAGGCACTGGCATCCAGGCGAAGAACTCGTCTATGTCGTCGAAGGATTGCTGGAATATCGGCTCGACGGGAGGCCACCAGTGACGCTCAAGGGCGGCGAGGTCTTGTTCATCCCCTACGGGGCAATCCACGCCGTGAAGAACGTCGGCAGCGGCAACGCAGTTGAGCTGGCAACGTACTTCGCGGAGAAGGGAAAGCCGCTTCTCGTGGTTGAGAAATGATCCTTCCCGCGCAGGGACGCGTCGGCAGTTTTGCCGAATACATGACCTGGGAAGAGGCAGCGCTGTCAGTGGCGCCAATTCCGTGATGTAAGTCGACACCGATCCGAGCTCGAAAAGGAGTTACCGATGCAAACGAAAAAGAGCGCTGGTGGGCGCCGTCCTCGCGATGGCAATCGGAGCGCCAGTTGCGGGCTTCATATGGGAAATGAAAGGACTAAACAGACGCCGAGAGCCCACTGCGTGGTGACTGTACACCATACGAACGTTTAGGTGGGGCAACCGCATGTACGATTGTTGCGCGCGCCGCACAAGGTCATCATTGGTGATGGAACGAGCGCTACCCATGGACAAGCACGGCGTCCGCGAAATCGCTGAGCCGACGCGGTTTTTTATCAGAGCCTGCCGGCATCGGATATATGGCATCAAGCGCATGGTGCAGGACGCCAAACAATGTTCTCGCCCGGTAGCAGAAGAACAATCGCCCCCCTCTTAGGGCGACCTTCTCGTCATTCGAGGCAGGAAATTGCCGAGGCAATGGGGCGGGTGTCCTCGGGAGACCAAGCCGCATTCGAGCTGGTTTATGCGGCAACGTCGGCGAAGCTGTACGGCATCATCATGCGGATCGTCGGCCGGAAAGACGTTGCGGATGATGTCCTGCAAGAGGTCTATACTTGTGTTTGGCAGCGCGCAGCCGAGTTCGACCCAGCCTTGGCCTCGCCAATCACTTGGCTGGCAACGATTGCGCGAAACCGCGCGCTGGACGAAGTCAAACGCACCGCGATGCGATCGTTCGACGACTTCCCGGAGGTGTTCGATCTTCCCAACAGCGACGACCCGCTTGCGGACTGCGAGCAGGATGAGGATCGGCGGCGCCTGCTGACCTGCCTTGATCTCTTGGGGCCAGAGAAGAAGGAGATCGTCTTGATGGCGTATTATAATGGTATGACGCGCCAGGAGATTGCTGACTGGGTCGGCCAGCCCGTCTCCACGGTGAAGACGTCCCTGCGACGAAGCCTCGCCAAACTCAAAGACTACCTTGGAGAATGAGCGGCGATCTAGGTTCGTCGACGCTGAACGTGCGTGAGCCAGAGGCAGACGGATTCGCCTGTCTGCGCGGGCCGATCCTTAAGCGGACTGTGTAACCGACTACCGGTGGTGCTGCACCATAGCTGTCGCAACTTTGGCGACGTGCCACCCCTGCGCCTCGGAGCGTCAAAGTCTGCTGGACGCTTCCAAAACTGACCACGAGATCAATTACCAACGGGATTGCCCGTGTCGCCGCCACTTCAGTGGCTGAGCACCAGCAGGCTCAGCAAGGCCACAAAACCAACGACGAGCAGCAGGCCGTTGAATTGCGGTGAACCGTGGAACGCTTCTGGGATCATCGTTTCCGAGACCAGTGCAAGGATTGCGCCGGCTGCGAACGCCTCGATCGTTCCCCGGATCGCAGGCCCGGAACCTCCGAGCAATAACGCGGCAACTGCCGCAGCGAGGCCGATCATCAACGTGATCCCAATCCACACGCCGAACACGTAACGCGCGGACCGTCCAGCTCGTCGCATTCCGGCGGTGCTCGACAGGGCTTCCGGGATGTTCGCCAGGAAGAATGCCGCGACCGTTCCCAAGCCAGGCGCGCCGTTGTGCAGCACGCCCAACCCCAACACCACTCCCTCGGGAACGCCGTCGAGGAACGTGCCGGCCGCGATGGCCAGTCCGCTACCAGGCTGCTGCTCTTCTTCCGGCTGCGCCACGCATTCGCCGCAGCGTTTTCGATGCTGCGCACCACGGCGGGAGAGTAACCAGTTTACGGAACTGAATACCGCTGCGCCACACAGCATGCCCATGACCGTCCAGTGCAGGTTTGCCGCGCCACGCGCGTTGATCAGCAAGTCCACCGCGACCACGGCCAGTAGGACACCGGCTGCGAACGTCATCGCGCGGGCGACGGTGGTGTGTTGAAGCGGCACGTAGTAGCCACCTAAGGCCCCGATTATCAGGCCGGATGCAGACGCGGCTCCCCACCCAGCTGCTTGCAACCAGCCGGGCAACCCCGCAAGCGGTCCCGCCACCGTCTGGAACAGCGTCGTCTGGTGACCGAGCAAAAACATGACCGCATCCACCCCATTGGACAGCGGCAGACCGCTCTCGGCTCCCTGGAGCACGGGCTGATTCTGGTCGGTCATGAAAGCTTCCTTGCTGTCGCCGGTTTCCAGAAGGACCTGGAGATCGAGCATCCGCAGCAGCAGCTCTCCAGCACTGTAAGAACGAGTGGCTGCCTCAATTGCCCCGACCGGCATTTGCCCGGACGGGGAGTCGCCAGCCCGGCCGAATGAAGTGGCAGGTGTAGCCGTCGGGATAGCGCTCGAGATAATCTTGGTGCTCCGGCTCAGCCTCCCAGAAAGCGCTGGCCGGGACGACTTCGGTCACGACCTTGCCCGGCCAAAGGCCGGACGCCTCCACGTCGGCGATGGTGTCCTCCGCAACCCGCTTTTGTTGGTCGCTCGTGTAGAAGATGGCGGATCGATAGCTCGTCCCGACGTCGTTTCCCTGGCGGTTGAGCGTCGTCGGATCGTGAATCTGAAAGAAGAATTCAAGCAGCTGCCGATAGCTGGTCTTCGCAGGGTCGAAGATGATCTCGAGTGCCTCGGCATGGTTGCCGTGATGGCGATAGGTTGCGTTCGGTACATCGCCGCCGGTGTACCCGGCCCGTGTCGAGATGACGCCCTCCTGGCGCCGAATGAGATCCTGCATACCCCAGAAGCAGCCGCCGGCCAGAACCGCGCGTTCCTCACTCATCGCACATCCTCCACTTGGTCGAGATAAGCCCCATAGCCCTCGGCCTCCATGTCGTCGCGGTGAATGAAGCGCAGCGAGGCAGAGTTGATGCAGTAGCGCTGCCCACCGCGATCCGCCGGCCCATCGGGAAAGACATGTCCCAAATGGCTGTCGCCGTAAACGGAGCGCACCTCGATTCGGGCCATGCCGTGCGAAGTGTCCCGCAGCTCGTTGATGTTGGCGGGCTCGATTGGCTTAGTGAAGCTCGGCCAACCGCAGCCCAATTCATACTTGTCGGAGGAGGCAAACAAGGGCTCACCGGACACGATGTCGACGTAGATGCCGGGCTCTTTGTTGTCGAGGTACTCGCCGGTGCCGGGGCGCTCGGTGCCGCTTTGCTGGGTCACCCGATATTGCTCCGGGGAGAGGTTCGCGATGGCATCGGGATCCTTGCGATACGTTGACATTGTGCTACTCCCTTGAACTCACACATGGGCGCGGCGCGGACGGATCCTGTGGGTCAGCCGAAGGTGAACGCGAACGCCTCTACGCCTGGCTCAAAAAACTCAATTTCGAACTGGCGGTCGGCGATGGGCCCCGGCTGCCGGATCAACTGGTACATCCTCTGCTCGGTCACCGCGCCGATACCCTGCTCGTCAACGTCAACTCCGTGTGCGGCCCCGGGCGGCTGGCCGTCGATCAGAACCCGGAACGCGACAACCTTTCCTGGTGTCGCCGGTCCCATGACGAGGTGGAGGTCGCGGGCATGAAAGCGGTACGTGATGCCTCCGTTCGCCTTGTTCACAACAGCCGCATCTTTTCTTACTATCCAATCGCCCGACAGCGCCCAATGATTCAGGCTGAGCCGCGCGGGCCGCGAGTAGGTGTGAGGCCTATTTCTGACGGCCCCGCCTGGCGAGGCAAAGTTCTCGGCGCGCTCTGACCCGACGTAGTTTTCCGGAGACCTGAGGTTGGCCCAATCCGCGGCAGCGTCGTGACCGCGGGCATCTACTTTGACCAACTCGCGGCTGACGCCGGTCGCTCCTGCCTCACGCAGCAGCTCTTGAATGACCATTTCGGATTGCTCGTAGGCGCCCTCGCCGAAATGATAGTGGCGAACGCGTCCCTCCGCATCGATGAAGAAGAGTGCCGGCCAAGCTTGGTTCCTGAATGCGCGCCAAATGACGTGATTGTTGTCGACCGCAACCGGATAGTCGATCTTCATGTCCGCCAGTGACCAGCGAATGTTGGCGATGTTCTTCTCGAACTCGAACTCCGGCGCATGGACGCCTATCACCACTAGTCCCTGGTCCTTGTACCTCTCGGCCCAGGCACGGACATAGGGAAGCTGGCGCCGCCAGTTGATGCACGTGTAGGTCCAGAAGTTGACCAGAACGACCTTGCCCCGCAGAGCGGCCGACGTCAGAGGTTTCGAGTTCAGCCAATCATTCGCCCGCTCGAGGGAAGCCAGTTCCGCCTGGCTGGCAGACGGACCAAATGGAAATGCGTGAAGGAACGGGACGCGTACTCCAGTGGATGTCATTGGCTGAGCCTCCCTTCCGGTGACGAACGCCGCAATCGGTGAACCGATTGCCAATGCGAGGACCGCTCCCACCAAAAGCTTGTTCATGGTCATTGGAGAATTCCTTCGGGTCTTATGCGTTTGGATTCCTGATCAACTCTCATGAGCGATGGCGCTCTCATCGGAATGTGGCACGAACTTCGTCGATCGCCTGCTTCGGGTCTTGCAGGTGAGGGTAGTGTCCGACGTCGGGAAGAAGCGTGAGGTCAGCGCCGATCCTTTGGGCGAGCTCGATTCCCATTTCCTTTTTGATGAAGATGTCCTTGTTTCCCCAAACCACCTTCACCGGAGTTTTGAGTCGGCCCAGCTGCAATTCGAAGTAGTCTTGGTCACGCGTAAAGTGCGAGTAGTAGTGGGAGAAAGCGTCTGCCGTGGTCAGTGCGCCCTGGTTCCAGCCGCCGCGCATGTCGTCTTTGAATTCGCGGGAAACTTCGAACTGAGCTTCCTTCGGCAGACCTCTTCTGAAGGCATTTTCGAGAATGTCGTCGCGGTTCTTGTTCAGGGCGGCGCGTGCCTCCTCCCTGAGGGGCCCGTCCTTCAGGCTTTGCAGGCTCTCGTACATGTAGTGAGGTCTGTTGAGAGGGGCGAAGTCACCGACGATGATGGTCCTCGCGATGCCTGGCTGTTCCAGGGCCAGGAGAAGCGCCGGAAGCGCTCCGATATCCGTTGCGTAGATGGTGAGCTTGGACGTATCGATCTCAGCTCGCCGAATGTACCCATTCAAGACGCGTGCGTAGTCTTGTGGAGAATAAGAGAACCGGTCGGCCGCCGGCCTCGATGAGAGGCCATAGCCTGGCCAATCGAAAGCATGCACCTCATAGTCATCGGCGAGGGCTAGGGCGATTTCCTTCCAGGCGTATAGTGTCTCCGGAAACCCATGCAGGAAGAGCACAGTCCCTTTCGGTCTCTGGGCGTGCACGACCATCCTTCTGAGCGTGATCTCCTTATCGATCTCGACGAAGCCGATGTCGGCTTTCCGATTGCGCGCAGACGGGTCTGCGTATGCTGTGACGATGAAAGAGCAGAGCACTGTGATCGCAGCGAACACGGAGCGGAATGCCAGCCTCGACATGTCATTCGCCCTCCCTGTGTGACGGGCTCACTTCACCAGACGATCGACTTGCGCTTGCAGTCGCGGACCGATCAGCAGGATCGCGGGAATGACAATCAGGTACCCAACGGCCCAGGAGCGCAGCCACGCCAGCGCGAATTCACGCGAGAACCCCAAGTTGAGGGCAAGGAGGACGAACGAGATAATCCCCGTCGTCACGATGCCCATCGAAAGGGAGAAGGCGAGTTTCCGTCTCAGTTGCGTGCTCATGTCAGTAACCTTTGTCTTGAATGTCAGCGCTTCCCGGGTGCCGCAGCACTTGCCGCCAAGCCGGCTGTCGCGGCGCTAGGCTGCCGCATCGATGATGTAGCGCCCAGGGACACGGTTGAGAGACAAGTTCGGTATGAGCTTCTGGCGAGCAAATTCGTAGGCGTCCCAATCGAACGCGTTCGGCAGCGACGGGATGGTGACGAACTCGCCCCGATCGAAACCGACAAGCGCGGCATCGACCAGATCGTCCGATTGCATTACGATCTGCGGCGGCAGCTTCTCGCTGGAGCCGCCGGCCACGTCCCAAAAATTGGTCGCGATCGCTCCAGGCAAAACCACCTGAACACGGATGTTCTTGTCGGCCAATTCTTTGTGGAGCGACTGGCTGAAGGCCAGCACGAAGGCTTTCGTTCCGCCATAAACACCGTTGAGTAATTCCGGAGCGATAGCGACCGCGGAGCTAATGTTGATGATTGTGCCGCCGCCGCGACTGACAAGGGCTGGAACCACGGCGTAGGTGAGGCGCGTCAGTGCCGTCACGTTGAGCTTGATCATCTCTTCCATGACGTTGACGTCGGACTGCAGGAGCGGCTCCAGCGCGCCCACCCCCGCATTGTTGATGAGCATGGTGATGCCGGGCTCGGCGCCCAACATTGTCGCGACTGTCTTCAGGTCTGCCGTGTTGTTGAGGTCAGCAGCGACTGCTTTGGCGGCGCGCCCGGTTGCACCGGCGATACGGTTTGCCACTTCGTCGAGCCGCGCCCGGTTGCGCGCCACGAGGATGAGATCGTAGCCTCGGCGTGCCAGCCGGTCGGCGTAGATCGCGCCAATCCCTGCGGACGCACCCGTCACAACGGCGATGCCTTTGGGCGATGTAGACATGAAATCAGTCTCCTGCGAATGCGCTAGAGCGCGATGGATAAATGCGATGTGCCTTGCCCTCAGCGCGGTCCGCTCTACTCCTTGAGCGCGGAAAGCGGCTTACCTTTCTCGATGATGTATGTGGCGAGTTCGGTCGCGTCGCCGGGGCCGACGTTCTTCACCGCGTGTGGCGTTCCGTGTGGAATGAACAGCACGTCGCCGGCCTTGAGCGTCACCGGCGGCCTGCCGTCGAGCTGATATTCCAGTATTCCTTTGGTCACGTAGACGAGTTCCTCGCCCGGATGCGAGTGCTTGACGGCCGCCACACCTGGGCCAAACTCTACGAGCACCTGGATAACCTCGCGTCCGGGGGCGCTGAGATCACTACGCAGAAGATCGGTTCGCTTGATATCGCCTAGACTTACTTCATCAGCGTGCACCACAGGCGGGACCAGGGTGACAGCGACGAGCAGCGCTGCTGCTGCAGTTCTGAGAAGATGCGCGTTCATGAGGCTCTCCTTTGTCTTTGGGTTGGAATCTCGTGTGCAGGGGGCACTGTCAGGCAGCAGCCGCCAAAGGCGTTGCACGGAAGCTGATCGCCATCCGGTTGTAGGCATTCATCAGACCGATCGTGATCGTCAGGTCGGCGAGCTGCTTCTCGCTAAAGACGGAGCGGCCGCCGCCTCGAACGCGCTGTCGGGCACACCTTGGTCGCCGAGGCGGGTTACGACTTCGGCCCACGCAAGCGCTGCCCTTTCCTGCTCGTCGAAGATGCTGCCCGCTTCGGGCCATACGGAGACAAGGACGAGGTGCTCGACAGGCAGTCCGGCCTTCAGGAGGTCTCGCGAATGCGAGTCGATGCAATAGGCGCATCCGTTGATCTGGGAGACGCGCAGGAACACGAGATCGATCAGCCGCGAGGGAAGTCCCGACTGGCGAACATAGCCGTACACGGCGCCGAGCCCCTTCATCCCGGCAGGCGAGGCCGCGTTGTAGTCCATCCGCTGCGACATGATACGTGTCCTTCCGTTCAACGTGCCTGCCGAAGTGATCTGAAGGCGGCGCGCATCTCGGTGGTGAAGAGCTGCGGCTCCTCCCAGGCGGCGAAGTGGCCGCCCCTGTCGACCTCGTTGAAATAGGCGAGGCCGGGGTAGACCGTCTCGGCCCAGCTGCGCGGGGCAGCGAAGATCTCGCCGGGGAACGTCGTGAAGCCGACTGGAACCGAGACTGCCGGAGGCTTCCGGCCGGCCGCACGGGCTGCGGCTTGGGCCCGTCCGTTCTCCCAGTACCACCGGGCGGCCGAGGCGCCGGTGCCCGTCAGCCAGTACAGCGTGATGTTGTCGACGATGCTTTCCCGGGTGAGACGGCCCACGGGCTTGCCGTCGACGAATGCGCGGGAGATCTTGAGGTAGCTGTCGGTGTCGTGGTCGAGCATCCAGGCCGCCAGCCCGGCGGGTGAATCCAGCAGGGAGTAGCCGATCGTCTGCGGCCGGGTGGACTGCTCCAGGTAGTAGCCGAAGCCGTCCGTCCTGAACGTGTCGACCGCGTCGTGCGCGGCGCGTTCCTGCTCGGACTTCGCCGGCAGTCGGTCCTTGAGACCGATCGCACCGGCGAGCAAGTTGACGTGGATGCCGAGCAGCCCCGCGGGTGCTTGGCGGCCCATCGCGTCCGTGACGGCGGCGCCCACGTCGCCCCCCTGGGCGACGTAACGCGTGTAGCCGAGGCGGTTCATCAGCTCCGCCCACGCGCGTGCGATGCGGTTGGTGTCCCAGCCGAGCTCGGTCGGCTCGCCCGAGAAGCCGTAGCCAGGCAAGGATGGCAGCACCAGGTGGAATGCGTCCTCGGGGGTGCCGCCGTGAGCGGTCGGGTCGGTCAGCGGGCCGACGGTCTCCAGCAGCTCGATGACCGAGCCGGGCCAGCCGTGCGTCATGATCAGCGGCAACGCGTTCTCGTGCCGCGACCTGACGTGGATGAAGTGGATCTTGACCCCGTCGATCTCGGTCGTGAACTGCGGCAGCGCGTTCAGTCTCGCCTCGCATTTGCGCCAGTCGTACTCGCTCGTCCAGTAGCGGGCGAGCGCCTGCACCGTCGCGAGCCGCACGCCCTGGGAGCGGTCTGCGACGAGTTGCTTGGTAGGCCAGCGCGTCGCCGCGATGCGCCGACGGAGGTCATCGACCGCGGCTTGCGGCACTTTCACGGTGAAGGGCTGGATGGAGCGGTCTGCGGCTCGCCGCAGCAAGGCGTCAGGCAACAGACTGACGGCGGCCGCGGCTACGGAGGTGGCAAGAACGTCTCGTCGGGTTGGCGCTGTTCCGTTCATGACGTTCTCCTTGCGTGTGACGTATGGAGGGAGAGCGCGCCGGTGAGAGCGCGCTGCAGAGTTCAGATGGATTTGCGCAGCGGCCTGAAGGCGGCACGCATCTCGGCGGTGAAGAGCTGCGGCTCCTCCCAGGCGGCGAAGTGGCCGCCCCTGTCGACCTCGTTGAAATAGGCGAGGCCGGGATAGACCGCCTCAACCCAGCTACGCGGGGAGGCCCAGATCTCGCCGGGGAACGTCGTGAAGCCGACCGGCACGGTGACCGCCGGAGGAGCCTGGCCGCTCGCAAGCGCTGCGGCCAGCGCTCGTCCGTCCTCCCAGTACGACCGGGCCGCCGACGCTGCGGTGCCGGTCAGCCAGTACAGCGTGATGTTGTCGACGATGGTATCCCGGGTGAGATTGCCCACGGGCTTGCCGTCGACGAACGCGCGGGAGATCTTGTAGTAGCTGTCCGTGTCGTGATCGAGCAACCAGGCCGCCAGCGCGACGGGTGAATCCAGCATGGCGTAGCTGATCGTCTGTGGCCGCGTTGCCATCTCGAGGAAGTAGCCGAAGCCGTCCTCCCTGAACTTCGCGAACGCCTCGGCCGCTGCGCGTTCCTGTTCGGATTCCTTGGGCAGTTGATCGCCGATTGCGAGCACCGCCGTGAGCAGGTTCAGGTGGTAGCCGACCAAACCCTCGACCGCCTGGCGGCCCATCAGGTCCGTGACGAGGGCACCCACGTCGCCGCCCTGGGCGACGTAGCGGGTGTAGCCGAGGCGGTGCATCAGCTCCGCCCACGCGCGTGCGGTGCGGCCGGCGTCCCAACCGAGCTCGGTCGGCTCGCCCGAGAAGCCGTAGCCAGGCAAGGACGGCAGCACCAGGTGGAATGCGTCCTCGGGGGTGCCGCCGTGAGCGGTCGGGTCGGTCAGCGGGCCGACGGTCTCCAGCAGCTCGATGACCGAGCCGGGCCAGCCATGCGTCATGATCAGCGGCAACGCGTTCTCATGCCGCGACCTGACGTGGATGAAGTGGATCTTGACCCCGTCGATCTCGGTCGTGAACTGCGGCAGCGCGTTCAGTCTCGCCTCGCATTTGCGCCAGTCGTACTCGCTCGTCCAGTAGCGGGCGAGCGCCTGCATCGTCGCCAGCCGCACGCCCTGGGAGCGATCTGCGACGAGTTCCTTGGTAGGCCAGCGTGTCGCCGCGATGCGCCGGCGGAGGTCATCGACCGCGGCTTGCGGCACTTTCACGGTGAAGGGCTGGATGGAGCGGTCTGCAGCCGCCGCGCGCTTCGTGGGGGATGCCTGGGCGACGACGGAGCTTTCGGTATCGGAAATGGTCATGGCTTGGTCCTCAGTTAGGGAAGGAGAAGACGAAAGGCCGAAGGCAAGCGCGCCTGCGGCGGCGGTGCTGGTGATCAGTGAGCCGCCCGAAGTGATCTGAAGGCGGCGCGGAGTTCGGCACTGAAGAGCTCCGGCTGCTCCCACGCCGCGAAGTGCCCGCCCTTGTCGACCTCGTTGAAGTAGATCAGGTTGCGATAGGCGCGCCGGGCCCATGTCTCCGGGGCTCGATAGACCTCCCCCGGAAATACCGTGATGGCGACCGGAAGCGAGATGTCGGTGGTCATCTGCGCGGCGGCGAGAATGACGCTTTGGCCAGCGGTCTCCCAGTACAGCCGCGCTGCCGAGGTCGCTGTGTTCGTCAGCCAGTACAGCGTGATGTTGTCCAGCACGTCGTCTCTGTCGAGTACGCGCTCGGGCTCGCCGTTGTTGTAGTCAAAGATCCAGGCCGCAAGCCCCACTGGAGAGTCCGCCAAGGCGTAGCCGATCGTCTGCGGCCGCGTGCCCATCATTGCGCCGTAGGCCCTGTACTTCTTGAAGAACGTGTCGAGCGAGTCGAACGCCGCGCGTTCCTTCTCGGAAAGTCCCGCCGGCGCGGGCCCTCCGGCGGCGAGCACCGCAGCCACCTCGGGCGGTATCGTCGCCGGCAAGTTGATGTGGATGCCGAGCAATCCCGCCGGCGCCTGGCGCGCCATCGCGCTGGAGACGGGGGAGCCCCAGTCGCCGCCCTGGGCGACGTAGCGGGTGTAGCCGAGGCGCTTCATCAGTTCCGCCCAGGCTCGAGCGATGCGCTCGGGATTCCAGCCCGTGCCGGTCGGCTTGCCGGAGAAGCCGTAACCGGGCATCGACGGGATCACGACGTCGAATGCTTCCTCCGCCTGGCCCCCGTGGGCCGTCGGATTGGTCAGCGGCTCAATGACCTTCAGCTGCTCGATCACCGAGCCGGGCCAGCCGTGCGTGATGATGAGAGGCAAGGCATTCGCGTGACGGGATTTCACGTGAATGAAATGAATGTCGACCCCGTCGATCTCGGTCATGAACATTGGCAGCGCGTTGAGCCGAGCCTCCACCTTGCGCCAGTCGTAGTCGGTCCCCCAGTAGCGGACGATTTCCTGGAGTTTCGCGAGTTGATTGCCCTGCGAGCGATCCGTGACGGTCTCCTTGTCGGGCCACCGCGTTTCGGCAATGCGCCTGCGGAGATCGACAAGTGCAGCTTCGGGAACGTGAACTTGGAACGGACGAATTCGCGGTGTCGCCAGCCGCCGAAGAAGATGTCGCCTGTCCGGCAAGGACGGCGATACCGAGTGCATCGCTGCAAGGCGGCAAGCACGCTGCGGCGAGGCGGTGACGACTTTTCCGACATGACTTCCTCCCGATGCTCTGCGCTTTGCAAAGCGAGGTTGAATGGACTTTGGGAAGGCGGCGCGCGCTCCTCACGCGCGCCGTTCCTTTTTGCTAGGTGGCACTGCGGAGCCGCCTGAATGCGGCACGAACCTCGGACGCGAAGAGATCCGGCAGGCAAACGCCTACCCCGCGGCGGGGGGAACCGCCCGTTATGCGTTGTGAGGCGTTGTTAGCAGTTGTTGAGGCCGGCTTCGTCGGCGCCTTCGGCGTGCTCGAAAGCAAGCCCCTGCTCGAAGGGGCCGTTGCCGCTTTTTGCGGCAGGATGCGCAGCCGCGGCGTGGGAAAGCTCGTAAAAAAATCGTAAAACAATGCGCGTATGCAAGATTGGCGCGCGTTTCGATAGCCGCATATGGCACGGGCGCAATCCGTGGCCTATGATCCGCCGCGATGGTCAGGCGACGACGAAGAAAACGCCATGATGACGCCGGCTCGGACCAGAGAGGTTGTATCGTTTGGCCCCTTCAGTCTGGTCGCCAGCGAGAGACTCCTCACCAAGGACGGTGCGCCCGTCGAATTGGGCGCGCGCGGCCTCGACATTCTGATTGCGCTGCTGTCCACGCCCAACGAGGTCATCAGCAAGAAGGATCTGCTGGCGCAGGTCTGGCCCGACGTCATCGTCGAAGAAGGCAGCCTGCGGTTTCACATCGCCAGCCTGCGCAAGGCGCTGGGCGATGGCAAGGACGGCGCGCGCTACATCACGACCCTGGCCGGGCGCGGCTACTGCTTCGTCGCGCCGATCTCGCGGTCGAGCGATCACGTCCAAGTGGAAGCGATCGTCGCCGTGCCGTTTCCGCATGCCAACCTGCCCAGCCGCCTGCTTCGGATGGTCGGGCGCGACGATGACGTTCTCCGCATCTCGGGTCAGCTGACCGCGACGCGCTTCGTCACGATCGTCGGCGCCGGCGGCGTCGGCAAGACCACCGTTGCGGTGGCGGTTGGACATCATCTGACCGAGGCCTTCACGGGCGCCGTGCTGTTCGTCGATCTCGGCATGCTGAGCGATCCCGACCTGGTGGCCACGGCCGTCGCCTCCATGCTGGGGCTGTCGGTGCAGTCCGACGACGCAACGCCCGAGCCTGATCGCCTATCTGCGGGACAAGCGGATTCTCCTGATCCTCGATACCTGCGAGCATCTGATCGACGCCGTGGCAGCGCTGGCGACGAGCATCATCGCCGCCGCGCCCGCACGTCCACATTCTGGCGACAAGTCGCGAGGCGCTGCAGGTCGAAGGTGAACACGTCTACAGATTGGATGCGCTTGCCTGTCCGCCGGACGACCCGAGCCTGACCGCGCGACGGCCCTGCAGCAATTTCCCGCGACCCAGCTGTTCGTGGAACGCGCGGTCGCGAGCGGTGCTCGCCTGGACTTGAGCGACGCGGACGCGGCCATCGTCGTCGGCATCTGCCGAAAGCTCGACGGTGTGGCGCTCGCGATCGAGCTGGCGGCGCGGCGCGTCGAGTCCTACGGGTTGCAGCAGACCGCCGCGCTTCTCGATCAGCGCCTGACCTTGCTGTGGGTGGGACCGCGCACTGCGCCGCCACGTCAGAAGACCCTGCAGGCCACGCTCGATTGGAGCTACGGGCTCCTGTCCGACGTGGAGCGCGTGGTGCTGCGCCGGCTCGCTGTGTTCGTCGGACACTTTACGCTCGATGCGGCGCTGGCAGTCGTGACCAGCGCGACACGTCGATCAAGCGCGCGTTTTTGGCGCTATCGACAGCCTCGTCGCCAAGTCGATGGTCGCGACCCGCCCCATCGGGGCGATGATGCGCTACCGGCTCCTGGACACGACGCGCGCTTACGCCCTCGAAATCAGCATTGACGACACCGAGCTCGCCGACTTGGCCGTGCGCCACGCGACCTACTACCGGCGATGGCTGGAGCAGAACGGGACCGAATGGTCGACCTTGTCGACCGGGACGGAGCGGGCGCCCCACTTTGCCGGTCTCAACAATGTCCGCGCAGCCTTGGAATGGTGCTTTGGCGCCAACGGCAATGCCGAGATCGGCGTCGGACTTGCCGCCGCTGCCGCGCCGGTTTTCTTGGCGATGTCACTGCTACCTGAATGTCATCGCTGGTCGGAGCGGGCGCTTCTCGCTCTCGACGATGCCGCTCGCGGCGGATGCGAGGAGATGCATCTTCAGGCGGGCCTGGGAATGTCGTTGATGTTCACGCGCGGAGAAAGCGATGCGGCGCGTGTGGCCTTGAACAGAAGCCTCGCGATTGCCGAGGAACGTGGCGACGCCCTCAACCAACTGCGGCTGCTAGGCCCGCTGCACATGTTCCACTTGCGCGCCGGAGATTTCAAAACCGCCCTGCATTACGCAAAGCGCAGCTCCGCCGTTGCCGGGACCATTGCGGATCCGGCCGCTATCGCGTTAGCCCATTCCCTTTTGGGGGTGTCACTCCACCTCATGCGGCGACCTTAGCGGCGCCCGCGTGGAGCTCGAGGCAGCGCTACGAGCATGGGCCGGCGCTCGCAGCGGACCAGCACGATCTATCTCGGCTTCGATCACCACAATTTGGCCGGCATCGCGCTTGGCAAGGACCCTGTGGCTGCAAGGCCATCCGGCTCAGGCCGTGGAACGCGCACGCCAGACCGTCAAGGATGCCGAGCGCATGGACCATCCGGTAACGCTAGCCATCGCTTTGCACTGGGCTGTTTCGGTGTTCCTTTGGACCGGCGATCTCCGGAGCGCCGAAGAGCACATCGATTGGTTCATCTCCCATGCCGAATCCCATTCCCTGGCGCCCTATCTTGCGGTCGGACGCGGCCTCAAAGGGGAGCTGGCCATCCGCCGGGGCGACGCAGAAGGCGGGGTTGAGAGCCTGCAGGGCTGTCTGGAGGAGCTCCACGCGGCGCGCTACGAGCTGCTGACCACGGCGTTCAACATCTCACTCGTTCGAGGACTTGCGGCGATCGGTCGGTTCGCCGAAGGCATCACGCTGATCGACGAGACGATCCGGCTGGTCGAGACAAACGGAGACCTCTCTTACATGCCGGAGTTGCTGCGGGTGAAGGGCAGCCTTCTTCTCTCGATGCCGCAGCCCGGCGTTGACGACGCAGAAACGTGCTTCATGCAGTCGCTCGAATTGAGCCGTCGCCAGGGCGCGCGAGCATGGGAGTTGCGCACCGCGATCGATCTGGCAACGCTGTTGGCCGATCAGGGACGACCCGAGCGCGCCCGGGCGCTTCTGCAGCCGGTGTTCGAGCAGTTCGATGAGGGCTCGGATACGGCAGACCTGAAGGCTGCCGAACGCCTGCTGGCGACCTTGGGCTAGTTTAGCTTGCAGCTCCGGATCGGGCCGCTGTCCCAACCTCGCATGAGGCTAGAACCAAGGGCGATAGCCGTGGGACGGACGGGAAGCAAAATCCCACATCGAGTCACGCCGCTCTCTCACCGGTCGTTCGCGCCGGGGAGCCGGCCGGGCAGGGTGCTTTTTCGTTTCTTTCTTTGGCGCCACGTCGGTGCTCTCCAAGACTTCCGGCGCCGGTTCCGTCAGTGCAACGAGCGCAGCCGGTGGTGATGGGGCGGGTGGCACAAACGGTGAAGCAGAGTAGACCACGACCGTGGCAGGTGGCGGCTTATAGGCCGCGAACTCCCCGATTTTCGACGACCGTTGGCTGCATCAACGAATAGAAACCGGCGGCAAAGCCCCCGTACACGCCCAGACAGATTGTGAGTGCTGCTGCCGCTAGGCCGAAATCCTGGTATCGCAAGATGCCCAAACGCACGTGAATGCCCCCAATAAACCGCCCCAACGGGGGCTGATTCATTAGTCGCGCTCGCTGGCAGACTGGTTCAATTGGCGAGGTCGCGGCAGAGGACCGTGGTGGCCCTTACCCGGATGGTGGGTAAGCCCCTACTACCTTGGTGCAAAATCGGAGCCCGAGCTCGGCTGCGAACAGCCCCCGAGCCATGAGCCGGAACCGTGCTGCCTGGCTTCCTGCAGCCATGGGTCGGTCGCCGGCGGGCGCGAGGCATTGGAGGGCAGGCACGGGGCGATGAAGCCGGCGGGACGGCGCCGGTCCGGCGGAGACGTGTTCCGGATGATCAGTACGGCCGTTGCGTTCCCTTGACGGTCGTGCGCAGCATGAGGCGGCGCTGATCCGAGGGGAAATCGTCGCGTGCGTGCATCGAGCAGCGATTGTCCCAAACGATCAGATCGCCGACGCGCCAGACATGGCGGTAGATGAATTCCGGCCTCTCGGAATGGTCGAACACGGCCTCGAGGAGGGCGTCGCTCTCCCCCTTCGGCATGTCCTCGATCGATACCGTCATGAGCCGATCGACATAGATCGCCTTGCGCCCGGTCTCGTCATGGGTCCGGAATATCGGATGAACCGACTGGTTGGATGCCCCGACACCCCTTAAATCGCCGCGTATGGTGGAACCGTAATTGTAGTAATTGAGAGCGCGGCGACCCTCCAGCTTCGTCCTGATCGCCGGATCGAGAGTATCGTAGGCCGCATAGCCGCTGGCGAACAAGGTATCGCCGCCATAGGTCGGGATCTCCAGCGAATAGAGCAGGGTGCCGTTGTGCGGCACCTCGGAGTGAATCTGATCGTGATGGAAGTGCATCTCGCCATCCGGCAATGCGCCGATGGTTTCGCCGTTCTCACGGATGTTCGAAATCATCATGATATTCGGCAGGAGCCGCGAATACCCCTTGGGAAAGAATTTTGCCGGCCGTGTCAGGGCCGCGAGCTCGCCGAAATATTCCGTCACGCGCAGCAGGTCCTCCTGCGAGAGGCTCTGATCGCGAAACAGCACGACGGCATGGTCGAGCCATGCCTGGTGAATCTCGTCGATGACGTCGGCACCGAGCTTTGCCCGCAAATCGATGCCGCGAAATCTCGGCGCCGATATGTTCGGAGAGAGACACTACATCGAGCCGGGTCGCGGCTGTGACGTTCATGACGATCCTCGATGGCGGATGATTTTGCAGATTGCGTGCTTGCGGTCTTGGTCCGAGTGAAGGGGTTCTGAGGCCTGCCGTTATTGAACCTTGATGTTCGCGTCGCGGATCACCTTACCCCACGTCTCTATCTCAGTCCTGATGCGCTGCGCGAATTCCTCCGGCGTGCTCGCAACCGCGTCGCAGCCAAGCGTCACCAAACGCTCCTTCATGTCCGGCAGCGCGAGAATCCTGGCGATCTCGCGATTGAGCAGAGCGACGATGTCCTTCGATGTTCCGGCCGGGACGAGGACGCCCACCCAGCTGTCTCCCTTGATATCCGGATAGCCGCCTTCCGCCATCGTGGGCACATCAGGCATGCTTTGCGAGCGCCTTTGGCCGGTGACCCCGAGCGCGCGTACCTTGCCGTCCCTGATCTGCTGGACGGAGGCGGTCGGCGAATTGAAGCCGACCGGGGTATGACCTGCGACCACCGAGGCGATCGCCGGGCCGCCGCCGTTGAACGGGACGTGCACGAGGTCGATCCCGAGCGAGAGACGAAACTGTTCCCCCGCGAGATGCGACTGCGTCCCGGCGCCCGCCGACGCGAAACTATATTTGCCGGGATTGGCGCGAACGAGCGCGACCAGGTCCTTGACCGTCTGTGCCGGCACCGACGGGTTGACGACGAGCACGGTCGTCGAGGTGGTTGCAAGTGTTACCGGCTCGAAGTCTTTGTAGGGATCATAAGGAATCTTGTCGAAAAGAGTTGGATTCACGACAAAGGAGCTGAAAGCGACGAGAACAGTATAGCCATCGGGCGCCGCCTTGGCGGCTTGGCTCGTGCCGATATTGCCGGTGGCACCGGGCACGTTTTCGACAAAGAACTGTTTGCCGAGATGCTCGCTCAATTTCTGGGCGATGAGACGGGCGACGACGTCGGTGACCCCGCCAGGTGCGTACGGCACGATCACGCGCACGGGGCGCGACGGATAGGTCTGCGCCCAGGCGAGCTTCGCAAGGATCGGGCTGGCCGCGGCGGCGCCCGCAATTTGCATGAATTGACGACGCACGAAGCTCGTCATGCTTTCCTCCGGGCCAGCGGTACGGGCGCAGCAGGCGTTGTGCGGCGCCCTGCAGTTAATCAGCGCAATCTATAGCACTCATCGTGTAGGCAAAAGATGCATGTGGCGTGATATCGAACGCCCGCGAGCCGCACTCAGCAAGCTCGATTTATGAGTGCGCCGCCAGCGCACCCGGCGCGGCCCGTGAACCTGGGAGCTGAATGCTGATCAGGCCGCGTTGGCGGCGCTCAAGTGTGCTGGCGCCGGCGCGGCAACCGGCTCGGCTTGCGCCGGGCGCCCGGCCGTTTCGGCATAGTCGCGCATCGGTTTCGGCCGGCCGATCAGGTAGCCCTGCACCTCGTCGCACAACTCGTTGGCCAGGAACGCCAGCTGCTCCTTGGTCTCGACGCCTTCGGCGACGACCGGGACCTCGAGCCCGCGCGCCAGCCCGATGACGGCGCGCACGATGGTGGCCGACTGCGCATTGCGGTCGACGTTGGAGATGAACGCCCGGTCGATCTTGATCTTGTCGAACGGAAACGCCTGCAGATAGGACAAGGACGAATATCCGGTTCCGAAGTCGTCCATGGCGATGCGAACGCCGAGCGCTTTCAGCCGCCGCAGGATCGACACCGCGCGCGGGAAGTCGCTGATCAATACGCCCTCGGTGATTTCGAGCTCGAGCCGCGCCGCCGGAAGGCCGGTCTCCAGCAGGATCGAATGCACGACCGTGGGCAGGTCGCCGTGCCGGAACTGGATCGGAGATAGATTGACGCTGATCAGCAGCGGGTTCTGCCACGAGGCCGCTTCCTGGCACGCCTCCCGCAACACCCATTCGCCGATCGGCATGATGAGGCCGTTCTCCTCGGCCAGCGGGATGAAAGCGTTCGGCGGGACCAGCCCGCGCGTCGAATGCTGCCAGCGGATCAATGCCTCGAAACCGACGATCTCGCCACCGATGCTCGCCTGCGGCTGGTAGTGCAGGACGAGCTCGTGGCGTTCGAGTGCCGAGCGCAGATCGTGCTGCAGCGCACGGTGCTCGCGCAGCCGCTTGTCCATGTCCGGCTCGAAGAAGCGGATCGTGCCGCGGCCGTCGGCCTTGGCGCGATAAAGGGCGGCGTCCGCGTTGCCCAGGAGCGTCGTCGCGTTGGTGCCGTCGTCCGGAAAGATCGCCACCCCGATGCTGAGCCCGATGCGCAGCTGGTGGCCTTCGATCTCGATATCCCCGTCGACGGCGGCAAGCAGAAGGTCGCCCAGCGCGGCCGCGCTCGACGGCTGCGGATCGTCGGTGGCGATCAGCGTGAATTCGTCGCCGCCCAGCCGCGCCAGAAATCTGCCGTCGGCGCCTCTTCCATCGGCGCCTCTTCCATCAACGTCTCTTGCATCAGCGACTCTTGCATCGGCAACAGACTGCAAGCGCCGCGCCACCTCGCACAGCAACTGGTCCCCGGTCGAATGGCCGAAGACGTCGTTGACCTCCTTGAAACGGTCGACGTCGATGCTGATCAACGCAAAGCTCTTGTTGTCGGCGGCGGCGCGTACGAGGGTCGCGGCGAGATGCTCGTTGAAGGTGGCGCGATTGGGCAGGCCGGTCAGGGTATCGTGATGCGCGAGGTACCTGATGCGCTCCTCGGCGCGCCGCCGCTCCGTGATGTCCTCGTGGGTGGCGACCCAGGTGCCGCCCGGCATCGGCTGGTTGGTGACCGAGATCGCCCGGCCGTCCGGGCTCTCGACCACCCAGCTGGTCGCCTTGCCTTCGGCGATCGCCGCCAGCAGGGCGGTGCGGTATTCCTCCGCGTCGCCGCGCCAGCGTGCCCGCTTCGATGCGATGGCGGACGAGGTCGCGCAGGCTGGTGCCGGGTTTCACGAGGTCGCGCGAGAGCCGGTACATCTCGATGTAGCGGTCGTTGCAGACCACCAGCCGCTCGGCCGCGTCGAACATGACCAGGCCCTGCGACATGTTGTTGACCGCGGTGATGAGCTGAAGGTCGCGCTCGCGCAGCCGGCGGTCCGCGAACGCGCCGGCGAAGCTCATCCCGAGGATGGCGACGGCCGCGCTGGCGACCGCCAGGGCGAGCACAGCCGGCGACATCGAAAGCGCCTGGATGTGACGGGTGGGATCGGGAATGATCTCGACCGCTCCCATGGCGGTGAAGTGATGGGACACGATCGCGAGCGTGAGGAGGACGGCCGCTACCAGGGTTGCGCGCTGGCTGTGGCGATGGACCACCGTCGTCAGCGCCGCGCTGGCGAACAGCACGCCGAGCAGGATCGACCAGAACACCAGCCCTGGCATCCAGGTGATGCGGCCGGGAAGCTCGACCGCCCACATGCCGGTGTAGTGCATGCTGGCGACACCGCCTCCGACGATGGCGCCGCCGAACGCCGGGCCCCAGCGCGTCGGCGCATACACGGCGACCGCGAGGCCGGCGCAGGTGATGACCGCCGCGAGCAGCAGCGACAGCGCCGTCAGCCCGATCCCGTAGGCGATCGGTACGCCCGGCTCGTAGGCCAGCATGGCGATGAAGTGCGTCGCCCAGATTCCGCATCCGGTGGCGGAGCCAGCCAGCGTCAGCCAGGCGGCGCGCACCCACCCCTGCGTTGCCGCGGCGCGACGGAACAGGCTGACCGCGGCCAGGCTGGCGAGAAAACACACGATCCCGGCGAGGATCACCAGGCGCCAGTCATGCTCGACCGTCAGGCAGGAAAGCACGCGGAACATATCGAACGAACCGTCCGTGATGGGCCCCTTACTACTTAAAGCGGTGGCTGCGCTTTTTTGGGTTAAGGGCAGCCCAAGGCTTGCCGGCATGGCTAATGTTTTATTGCCGGGGTCGTTCGGATTCTCAGCAGCTATTGCCCCCCGGTATCGAAACGGCACATCATGGATGCGCTGGGACAATCCGATGTCGGCCGTTCGCAACCCTGAAAGAGCAACATGAAGAGAGCATCTTTCGTCGTGCTGTGTGCCAGCCTGGCATGCACATTGGCAGGTTTGGGCGCCGCGGCGGCGCAACCGTTCCCGTCGCGTCCGGTGACCCTGATCGTGCCGTTCGGCGCCGGCGGCCCGGTCGATACGCTGGCGCGCACGCTGAGCGAGGCGATGCGGGCGTCGCTCGGCCAGCCGGTGCTGATCGAGAACGTCACCGGCGCCTCGGGCACGATCGGCGTCGGCCGCGCCGCGCGTGCCGCGCCCGACGGCTACACCGTGAGCATCGGCAACTGGCCCTCGCACATCGTCAACGGCGCCATCTATTCGCTGCCGTACGACGTGCAGAAGGATTTCGAGCCGGTCGCGCGGCTCTCGAGCAACCCATACGTCATCGTCGCCCGCAAGGACCTGCCTGCGAAGGACCTCAAGGAGCTGATCGCCTGGCTCAAGGCCAATCCGGACAAGGCGACGCAGGGCACCGCCGGGCCCGGCTCCGGACAGCACGTCAGCGGCGTCTACTTCCAGAACGTCACCGGCACGCGCTTCCAGTTCGTGCCGTATCGCGCGGGATCCTCCGACATCATGCGCGACCTCGTCGCCGGCCACATCGACCTGACATTCGACCAGGCCATCACGGCGCTGCCGCATGTGCGCAACGGCGCGGTCAAGGCCTACGCGGTCACCTCCAACACGCGTCTCGCGGCGGCGCCCGATATCCCGACGGTGGACGAGGCCGGCGCGCCCGGCGTCTACATCTCGACCTGGTACGGCATGTGGGTGCCCAAGGGCACGCCGCCGGACGCCATCCGCAAGCTCACCACCGCCGCCATGGATGCGCTCGCCGATCCGGCCGTGCGCCAGCGGCTCGCCGGCGTCGGGCAGGAGATCCCGCCGCGTGAGCAGCAGACCGCGGAGGCGCTCGCCGTCCATCAAAAGGCCGAGATCGAGAAGTGGTGGCCGCTGATCAAGGCCGCCGGCATCAAGGCCGAGTAGGCGCGCGTGGATCTCGTCATCCGCAACGCGCGGCTGGCCGATCGCTCGGCCGATGGGCCGCTCGATATCGGCATCGAGCATGGCCGCATCGTCGCGATCGAGCGCGGGCTTGCCGCCGAGGCTGAAATCTACGACGCCGGCGGATGCCTCGCCTGTCCGGGCTTGATCGAGACCCACATCCATCTCGACAAGTCGCGCATCATCGACCGCTGCGCGCCGCAGGAGCGCCGCACGCTCAGTCCGGTCAAGGGCGTCACGCCGCTCAAGAAAGACATGTCGGTCGAGGACGTGCGCCGGCGCGCCGAGCGCACCCTCGAGCAGTGCATCATGCACGGCACCACCCGCATGCGCACGCAGGTCGAGGTCGATCCCGGCATCGGCATGCGCGGCTTCGAAGGCGTGCAGTCGCTGATCGCCGATTACAAATGGGCGATCGACATCGAGATCTGCGTGTTTCCGCAGGAAGGCCTGACCAACTATCCGGGAACCGAAGAGCTGGTGGTCGAAGGGCTTAGGCGCGGCGCCAAGGTGATCGGCGGCGCGCCTCGATACGACACGGACGAGGCCGGCCAGATCCACCGCATCTTCGAGCTCGCCCGCGAATATGACGTCGACATCGACATGCATCTCGACGTCGGCCCGACGCCCGACGCCATGAACATCCACCTGGTGCGCGAGCTCACCGACAAATATCAGCGCGGCGGGCGGGTCGTGGTCGGCCACATGGCCAAGCTGTCGCTGTTGCCGCCCGATCAGGTGGCGGCGCTGGCGCGACGTTTGGCGGACAGCGGCGTCGCGGTCACGGTGCTGCCGACGACCGATCTGTTTCTCATGGGACGCGACCGCGACCACACCGTGCCGCGCGGGGTGGCGGACGCCAATCTCCTGGTCGAGCACGGCGTGAATTGCTCGCTTTCCTCCAACAACATCCTCAATCCGGCGACCCCCTACGGCGATTGCTCGCTGATCCGCATGGCCAACCTCTATGCCAATGTGCTGCAGGTCGACCGTCCGCAGAAGCTGCGCGAATGCTTCGACATGCTGACCGAGCGCTCGGCGCGCTTGCTCAATCTCACGGACTACGGCTTCGCGGTCGGTCATCCGGCCGACGTCGTCGTCATCAACGCGCAATCGCCCGAGCAGGCGATCGCCGAGATCGCGCAACCGCTCGCGGCGTTCAAGCGCGGGCGACGCACGATGGCGTGGCAGCCGCCCGAGCTGCTAAGGCCGAAGGATGCGCAAGGCGCGCGCGCGGCGCTTGCGCGGGCAATCGCGCGCGCCATAGCCGTCGCGAAGACGGGCGTTAAGCTGCCGCGGGGGCCGTTCATCCTCAAGGCTCGGCAAGGCGCGGGCTACCCACCCTACGGATCATTCACCCGCCGCGCGCAGAAACTCCGCCTGCAACTGCCAGGTCGCGCCGCCGTCGGGCGAGCGTTCGCCGAGCCAGCGGAACGAATTCGGGGTGATGTCGGTGAAGCTCCAGCGCAGCGTTGCGCCGGCGTCGTTCTTGCCCTCCTGCACGATGTCGTTGCCGCGCGCGCGCCCGATCTGCCGCGCGTAGTACTGCCGCACCGGATCGCTCCACAGGATGTGCCAGGCGTCGATGCCGGGATCGTAGACCCGCAACGTGGTGCCGTGGAATATGCCCGGCAGGATCCAGACATCCTGGATGGCGCGGCCCTCGAGCACCCAGCCGAAATGGATCTCGCCGCGGCCGGTGTGCTTGCTGCCGTCGTCAGCATAGGTGACGGCGTCCATCTCCCAGCGTCCGATCAGCCAGCCGTAAAGACCCATCTTGTCGGCGCGGTCGGACGCCGGGCGGTCGGTGTGAAGCGCGTCGATGAAGGTTGGTGATCTAGAGGCGGTCATGTTCCAAGCCTTTCGGGTATGGCAGCGATGCCGTTCCCTAGGCTCCTGCGCGCCGCCGCCGCTTGGGAAAAATTGCTAAACTTCGCCCATGGGAACCACCTCGCACCTTTTGGCGTCAGGCCCGGGCTGGAGCGTGTGCGACATCGTCTGCGGCGCCGGCCCGCATGACCGGCCGTTCGAGGAGCAGCACGAGGACATCTGCATCGCCGCGGTGACACAAGGCACGTTCCAGTACCGCTCCCGGCAAGGTAGCGCCGTGCTCGCCCCGGGCGCCCTGTTGCTCGGCAACGCCGGGACCTGCTTCGAGTGCGGCCATGAGCACGGCACCGGCGACCGCTGCCTCGCCTTCCACTTCACGCCCGAGCATCTGGAAACCGTGATGGCCGCGGCGCCGGGGGTCCGCCGGACCGCGTTCACGCTCCCGCATCTGCCGCCATCACCGGCGCTCATGCGGCTGATTGCCGACGCCGAAGCGGCGCGCGACGATGGCGACGGCGCCGCGCTCGAGGAGCTTTCGCTGCGCCTTGCCGGCGGGGTCGCGGCGGCGCTCGTCGGCAGCACCGCGATCGTGCAGCGGCCGAGCCGGCGCGACGAGCGGCGCGTCACCGCGGCGCTGCGCCGGATCGAGGCGAACGCGCACGATCAGCCGCACGCCCGGCTCGCGCTCGCCGATCTCGCGCGCGAGGCGGCGACCAGCCCGTACCATTTCCTGCGCATCTTCCGCCAACTGGTCGGCATGACGCCGCACCAATACGTGCTGCGCACGCGGCTGCATCGCGCGGCCGTGCGCCTGCGCCGGTCGGACGAGACCATCTCGGCGATCGCCTTCGACGCCGGCTTCAACGACCTGTCGACCTTCAATCGGCGCTTTCGGCGCCAGATGGGGGCGAGCCCCGGCGCCTACCGCGCGGGCGACCGCCGCGGCGGGGGTTAACCATCCCAGACCCGCCCAGGTCATTCCACAATACCGCCTCACAACCTCCCTTCGGTGGTCGAAAGTTCCCGTCACTAATGGGGTACGGGTGGAACTAGGTGGGAGTTCGGGGATGTATCTCTTGGCGATTTTCCGCGTCATCGCGGGCCTGTGGAAGCCGCGCCGCTATCGGCCGGAACTGCACTACATGCGGGGGCGTGGCCCCAAATGGTTCGAGCGGCACGGCAAGTGAGCCGGCCGACCCGGCCGCGGGCTGCGGTTAACTCGAAAATAATCTAACTGCACGACCATCGTCGCGTTCGTGGGACCGGGCCGCATCGCTGCGGCCTGACCCCGCGGCGCCGGGGATGAGGGGTCATCTGACAATAGCGCAGGGGTAGGAATGCGAGCGTCTCTCGCCACGATCTCGGCTGACCAAATTTCTCGTTCCGCCATTCTGGTGGCCGGCTCCTTGTGCGGAGCCCTGGTGTTCTTCGTGGCGGTGCCGCTCGCGCTGTCGAGCCCGTTCCCCTCGCCGAAACCAGGCGATTGGAGCATTCCCAAATCATCGCTTCAGCTCGCGTCGCTGATGTCGGTGCCGGTGGTGATCGCGGAGCCAGCCGCCGTCGAAGCGGAAGCAAGGCCGACGCTGTGGGATTTCGTCGCGCTGCCGGCGCACGGCGCGCCGTCACTCGTGCCCGCGGATCCCGAGTCGACCGGAAGCATCGTCGAGACCGCGCCGCCGCCGCGCAGACCGCCCAGGCCGATCATGGCCGAGGTCGACGACTATCTGTGGGAGGTTTATCAGCGCGCTCCCATCAAGCGGGATTCGAGCGGCGACTTCACCTGGAAGGATCCGGCCGCCGCAAAACGTTTCGGCCTCTCGATGCCCGCCTACGTGATCACTGGCATGGACGCGGACTTCCGCGAGCAGCTCTACCATGCCGGCAAGGCGATGGACGCGGCCGGCATCCGCTGGGCGATCTTGAGCGCGTTCCGCGACGACTACCGCCAAAGCATCGCCTCGGGCCTCAAGGCCGGCGCCTCCAACTCGCTGCATGGCGGCACTGCCCGGACCGGCGGGTACGGTCACGGTCGCGCGGTCGACGTCACCAGCGAGGACGGCGATCCGGCCCCGGTCTGGAAATGGCTCGACCGCAATGGCGCCAAGTACGGGCTGCACCGGCCGATGCCCGGCGGCGATCCGGCGCACGTCCAGGCGCAAGGCGCCTGGAACAGGATCGCGCTGGCGTTGCGACAAAATCGGGTCGGAACCGCCGAGACGATGCGGTGACCGCGACCAAGACCGCGGCCGCCAAGGCCAATGTCGCCAAGGCGTCGTGGTGAGGCATCGTGGCAAGCTCACTCTCGTTCGCAGCGTTGACGGCCCATTCACTGAATCCTCCGCAAGCTGATTGAAACTTTTGCCTCGACTTGCTGTTGTCGCCCAGGCGCGCCGCGAATCGGTGCCGCGCCGAGGGCCGGACGATGAAGCTTTTCGAGTGCCAGAACTGCGGCCAGCCGCTCTATTTCGAGAATACCCGCTGCGAAAGCTGCGGGCTGCGGCTCGGCTATCTGCCCGAACAGGAAACCGTCACCGCCTTGGAGGAGGCCGATGGGGCATGGCGGGCGCTGGCTGTGCCCAAGCGGCCTCTATCGATTGTGCGCCAATGCCGCGTACGACGTCTGCAACTGGCTCGTCGCCGCCGAGCATGCCGAGACGTTCTGTGCGGCCTGCCGCCATAACCGCACCATTCCGGATCTCTCCCAGCCGCAGAATCTCGCACGCTGGCGCAAGATCGAATCCGCCAAGCGGCGGCTGTTCTACACGCTGCTGCAAGCTTCGTCTGCCGCTGACCACCAGGCCGGAGGATCCGAACGGCCTCGCCTTCGATTTCCTGGCGGTGCCCAAGGGCCCCTCGCCGGCGCCCCCGGTGATGACCGGGCACGAGAGCGGCCTCATCACGCTCAATCTGGCGGAGGCCGACGATTCCGAGCGCGAACGCGCGCGCCACGACATGGGCGAGCTCTATCGCACGCTGCTCGGTCACTTCCGCCACGAGATCGCCCATTACTATTGGGACCGGCTGGTGGCGAACACGCCGAGCATCGAGGAGTTCCGGCAAATGTTCGGCGACGAGCGGCAGGATTACGCCACCTCGCTGCAGGCCTACTACGCCAACGGGCCGGCGCCCGACTGGCCGGAGAAATTCGTCAGCGCCTATGCCAGCTCGCATCCGTGGGAGGATTTTGCCGAAACCTGGGCGCACTATTTTCACATGGTCGATACGCTCGAAACCGCGGGCGCGTTCGGGCTCAGGTTGCGCCCGAAGGTGGCCAAGAGCGCCGAGCTGTCGACGGTGATCGATTTCGATCCGCATGTCGCCGAGATCGACCGCATCATCGACGCCTGGCTGCCGCTCACCTTTGCGGTCAACTCGATCAACCGCAGCATGGGCCTTCCGGATCTCTATCCGTTCGTCGTCGCCCCGGCGGTGATCTGGAAGCTCACCTTCGTGCACGAGCGCATCCACGCGGTCGGCGGCCCCCAGCCGCGCGACGCGGCCCGCAATGCGTTGCGCGCCATCATCGCCGGTCTCAAGCGCACGGTCGGCGCGCCCCAGTCGGCGTAGCTTGGTCACCGCGAGCGCGGATAACAGGACGTCGGATGCTCACCGCGACCAAGGACAAGGCTCTGCTCACGACGACGACCGGTGCGCTGCCGCGGCCGAGTTGGTACACGGAGAACCTGCGCGGGATGCCGCTGTCGCGGGGGTTCTCGCAGCGCGCCTACCGCGAGCAGCATTTCGACTGTCTCGCCTGCCACGTCGCCGCCCAGCACCGCGCCGGGATCGACATCATGGTCGACGGCGACACGCGGCTCGACGACGACGTCGCCGGGCGGAGCTGGGTGAGCTATGTGACCGAGCGCATGGCGGGCATCGGCGAGCCGCGCGTGGAGGTGCCGCCCGCCGGCTTCATGGCCGACAAGGGGCCCGGCGACTTGATGTGGGAGGTGATCGAGACCCGCATGACGCCGCCCGTCGTCGGCGCCATCGGCGAGACCTCGCTGCAGCTCGACCGCGCCTACAAGGCGATCGCGCCGATGACCGACCGGCCGGTCAAGATCGGCTCGATCTCGGCGCAAATCCTCGCCCTGATGCTGACCGACCAGCACTACAACGACCGGCTCCGGCTGCTGATGGACATGTCGGTCGCGCTCAACCGCGAATACCATGCACTCGCCGACGCCGGCGCGCCGATCGTCCAGGTCGAGGAGCCGGCGATCCATCAGGTGATCAATGACCCCAATGCATCGATCAAGCCCGAGCAATGGGTCGAGGCCTTCAACCGCGAGGTGCGCGGCCTGCGCGACAAATGCGAGGTGTGGTGCCACACCTGCTGGGGCAGCCCGGCCGCGCAGCGGGTGGCCAGCCGCGACCAGTCATACAAGGCGGCGTTGCCCTACCTCGACCAGCTCGATGTCGATGTCCTCACGGTCGAGGCGGCGTTCAACGGCGGCATGGACCTCGAGCATTTCGGCGCGATGATCTCGAAGGACAAGAAGGTCGCGCTCGGTGTCATCAGCCACCGCACGCTGCAGATCGAGCGCCCCGAGGAGGTCGCCGACCTGGTCCGCCGCGCGCTCGAGCATATCGAGCCCGAACGGCTGATCCTGACCAGCGACTGCGGCTTCGGCCGCCAGGCGATGAGCCGGATGCACGCGTTCTACAAGATGGTCGCGCTGGTGCGCGGGGCGAACATCGTGCGCCGGGAGCTCGGCTTGGCCGAAGCCCATATCCCCGCCATGGACGCCAAGCTGTCGATGGTGCCGCTGGCGGAGTGACGGAAGTCATGCCGGATGACCGAATTCGGTCTCCGGAAGGCAGCCCATGACGTCGAGGCAACCCGATCCCGCTCGCCGAAGCCGGCCCGAAATTTGCATAATGAATAGGCAATGAATAGGCAGTCCGTTAGCATCAGGGGGCGGCTGAGGTACCATGTCCATTCTTGCCAATCTGCATCACGTCACGCGTTACCGCTACGACCGGCCGATCGTGCTCGGCCCGCAAGTCGTCCGGCTGCGGCCGGCGCCGCACTGCCGCACCCGGGTGGTGAGCTACTCGCTCAAGGTGACGCCCGCCCAGCATTTCGTGAACTGGCTGCAGGATCCGAACGGCAACTGGCAGGCGCGCTTCGTCTTCCCGGAGAAGACCGACGAATTCAGCATCACGGTCGATCTTCTCGCCGATATGGCGGTGGTCAATCCGTTCGATTTCTTCGTCGAGCCGTTCGCCGACAACTTCCCCTTCGCCTATCCGACGGAATTCAGCGAGGAGCTGGCGCCGTTCCTCGATGCCGAGCCGGCGGGGCCGCGGCTCACGGCGTATCTCGCCTCGATTCCGCGCGACCGCCAGAACACCGTCGACTTCCTGGTCGAGCTCAATCAACGCCTGCAGCACGACATCCGCTATCTGATCCGCATGGAAGTCGGCGTGCTCACGCCCGAGGAGACGCTCGCGGCGGGCGCCGGCTCCTGCCGCGACAGCGCGTGGCTGCTGGTGCAAATCCTGCGGCATCTCGGTCTCGCCGCGCGTTTCGTGTCGGGCTATCTCATCCAGCTGCGGCCCGACGTGACCGCGCTCGACGGTCCGGTCGGCGCGACGCAGGATTTCACCGATCTGCATGCCTGGGCGGAAGTGTATATTCCGGGCGCCGGCTGGATCGGGCTCGACGCCACGTCGGGATTGCTGTGCGGGGAGGGCCATCTCCCGCTCGCGGCGACGCCGCATTTCCGCGCGGCCGCGCCGATCAGCGGCGGCGTCGAGCCGGCGGAGGTGACGTTCTCGTTCGACATGAGCGTCACGCGCCTGGCCGAGAAGCCGCGCGTGACCTATCCGTTCTCCGACGCGGCCTGGGCGGCGCTCGACGCGCTCGGCGACAAGGTCGACGCCGATCTGGCGACGCACGACGTCCGCCTGACCATGGGCGGCGAGCCGACATTCGTCTCGGTCGACGATTATCAATCGGCGGAGTGGAACACCGATGCGCTCGGCCCGACCAAGCGCGTCCGCGCCGACGACCTGATCCGCAAGCTGCGCGACCGCTTTGCGCCCGGCGGGCTCCTGCACTACGGCCAGGGCAAATGGTATCCGGGCGAGCCGCTGCCGCGCTGGGCGTTCGCGCTCTATTGGCGGCGCGACGGCAAGCCGATCTGGCGCGACGCCGCGCTGCTCGCGACCGAGACCGGCGGCCGCACGCCTCCGCGCGCCGACGAGCCCGGTTCAGGGCGAGTGTCATCGCGGCGCGCGCACGTTCGGCAGAAGAGTCGCCGCGCTGGCCGCTCGCTTCGCTCGCCAGCGCGGCATCGGCCGATGATGCGCAGCGCTTCACCGCGCGTGTGGCCGCTCGTCTCGGGATCGCCGGCGACTATGTGCAGCCCGCCTTCGAGGATCCGGCGGAGCGGATGCTCAAGGAAGGCGAGCTGGCGGCGAACATCGACCCGAGCAATCCCAACATCGACGACCCGCATGAGCGCGCGCGCATCATGCGCGCGTTCGAGCGCCGTCTCGGCACGCCCGCCGGCTATGTGCTGCCGGTGCAGCGCTGGACCGCGCAAGCGACGCCCGGCTGGATCAGCGAAATATGGCGGCTGCGCCGTGGCCGTCTATTCGTGTTGCCGGGCGATTCCCCGATCGGCTTCCGGCTGCCGCTCAAATCGCTGCCCTATTTCGTGCCGGCCGATTACCCGCACCTGGTGCCGGCCGATCCGTTCGACGAGCGCGGCGAGTTGGTGGATGCCGCGGCGACGGCCCCGGTCGCTTGCCTATCGGGCCCCGGATGCCGCCGCGCCGCCGATCGTGCCGGGTGCTCGCACGGCGCAGGGTGCGTCCGCCGCGGTGGCCGCGCCGGCGCGCACCACCGGCATTCCGGTGCGTACCGCCATGACGGTCGAGCCGCGCGACGGGCGGCTGTGCGTGTTCATGCCGCCGGTCGAACGGCTGGAAGACTATCTCGAGCTGCTCGCGGTCGTCGAAGCGACCGCGGCGGAGCTGGGCATGCCGGTGAATGTGGAGGGCTACGAGCCGCCGCGCCGACCCGCGCCTGAACGTCATCAAGGTGACGCCCGATCCCGGCGTCATCGAGGTCAATGTCCATCCGGCCGCGAGCTGGCGCGAGGCGGTCGACATCACGCGCACGCTCTACGACGACACCCGTCTCTCGCGCCTGGGCACCGACAAGTTCATGATCGACGGCCGCCACACCGGAACCGGCGGCGGCAATCACGTGGTGCTCGGCGGGCTCAACGCCGCCGACAGCCCGTTCCTGCGCCGGCCCGACCTGCTCAAGAGCATCATCCTCTATTGGCAGCGGCATCCCTCGCTGTCCTACCTGTTCTCCGGCCTGTTCATCGGCCCGACCAGCCAGGCGCCGCGTGTCGATGAAGCGAGACAGGACCAGCTCTACGAGTTGGAGATCGCGCTCGGACTGGTGCCGGCGCCGGGCGAGGGCGAGCCGCCGCGGCCGTGGCTGGTCGATCGGCTGTTTCGCAATCTCCTGGTCGACGTCACCGGCAACACCCATCGCGCCGAGATCTGCATCGACAAGCTGTTCTCGCCTGACAGCGCGACCGGACGGCTCGGGCTGGTCGAATTCCGCTCGTTCGAGATGCCGCCGGACGCGCGCATGAGCCTGGCGCAGCAGCTGTTGCTGCGCGCATTGGTCGCGTGGTTCTGGCGCGCGCCGCAGCGCGGTCGGCTGGTGCGCTGGGGCACGGCGCTGCATGATCGCTTCATGCTCTGCCACTTCGTGTGGGAGGATTTCCTCGGCGTGTTGGATGATCTGCGCGGCGCCGGCTATCATTTCGATCCGGAGTGGTTTCATGCGCAGCGCGAGTTCCGCTTCCCGTTCTACGGCGCGGTCCAGCATGGCGGCGTGAGCCTGGAGTTGCGGCATGCGCTCGAGCCCTGGCACGTGCTGGGCGAGGACAACGCCGCCGCCAGCACGGTGCGCTTCGTCGATTCATCGGTCGAGCGCTTGCAGGTGAAGGTCGAGGGGTTCAATGCGGAGCGCCATGTCGTCGCCTGCAACGGACGCCGGCTTCCGATGACGTCGACCGATCGTCCCGGCGAATTCGTCGCCGGCGTGCGCTTCAAGGCCTGGAAGTTGCCGTCGGCGCTGCAGCCGACCATCGACGTCCACGCCCCGCTCACCTTCGACATCTACGATCGCTGGAACGGGCGTTCGCTCGGCGGCTGCGTCTACCATGTCGCCCATCCGGGCGGACGCAACTACGAGACCTTCCCGGTCAATTCCTACGAGGCGGAGGCGCGGCGCCTGGCACGCTTCCAGGATCACGGCCACACGCCGGGGTCGTTCGATATTCCCCGTGAAGAACGCTCGCTCGAATACCCGATGACACTCGACCTCAGGCGCCCGACTCAGGTCTGATCGCAGCATGGCCGCCCCGCTCGACAGCGCCGCGCAACAGGAGACCGACAAGGTCGAGCAGCTGCTGGCGGGCTATAAGCCGCTGCCCGGCACTTTCGACGAGATGATGGACCGGGATGGACGGGTGCGCCCGCACTGGCACCCGCTGCTGGCCATGTTCGCCGGCGCTCGGCCCGAAAGAGATCGACCGGCGGTTCGCCGCCGCCGATCGCCATTTGCGCGATTCCGGCGTTTTCTACCGGGTCTACGAAGATCCCGCCGGCGCCGACCGGCCTTGGCCGCTCAGCCACGTGCCGCTGCTGATCGAAGCGTCCGAATGGGAGACGCTCAAGGCCGGCCTCGTGCAGCGCGCCGAGCTGCTCGAAGCGGTGCTGGCCGATGTCTACGGGCCCGCGCGGCTCGTCCGCGAGGGCAGGCTGCCCGCCGCCGTGGTGGCCGGCAATCCGGAATTCCTGCGGCCGCTGGTCGGAGTGGCGCCGCCGGGCGGCGCGCATCTGCGCTTCTATGCGGTCGACGTCGGGCGCTCGCCCGACGGCCATTGGTGGGTGCTCAACGACCGCACCCAGGCGCCATCGGGTGCCGGCTACGCGCTCGAAAACCGGCTCGCGCATCTCGCGCGCGATGCCCGACGTCTATCGCTCGCTCAAGGTCGAGCGGCTGGCGCCGTTCTTCCAGGCGTTCCAGGCCGATCTCTCGGCGCTCAACCGCCGCGAGGATTCGCGCGTCTGCGTGCTCACGCCGGGGCCGCTGAACGAGACCTATTTCGAGCACGCCTATCTCGCGCGCTATCTCGGCTTCCTGCTGGTCGAAGGCGAGGATCTCACGGTGCGCGACGACGGCGTCTTCATCCGCACGGTGTCGGGATTGAAGCGCGCCGACGTGCTGGTGCGCAGGCTCGACGCCGACTTCGCCGATCCGCTCGAGCTCAATGCCCGCTCGCGCCTCGGCGTGCCCGGCCTGGTGCAGGCGGTGCGCAACGGCACCGTCGTGATCGCCAATTCGCTCGGCTCGGGCGTGGTCGAGGCGCGCGCGCTGTTGAGCTTTCTGCCGGCGCTGGCGCCGGCCGTGCTCGAGCGCGATCTCGCGCTGCCGAATGTCGCGACCTGGTGGCTCGGCCAGGCGCGCGCGCGCGAGGAGGTCGTCGGCCGGCTCGACGACATGGTGATCGCATCCGGCATTCCTCGGCGAATTGCCGGGGCACGCCGAACGACGCGAGGTTCTCGGCGCGAGCCTCGAGGCCGAGGAGCGCACGCAAATCCTCGAGGCGATCGCCCACCGCGGCATCGATTTCGTCGCCAAGGAGGCGGTGACGCTGTCGACCATGCCGGTCTGGCGAGACGGCAGGCTCGAGCCGCGGCCGTTCACCTTGCGGCTGTTCCTGGCGCGCGTCAGCGACGGGTGGCGTGTGATGCCCGGCGGCTTCGTGCGCGTCGCGGAGGACGCCGACGCGCGCGCGGTGAGCTTGCAGCGGGGCGGGCGCACCGGCGACGCCTGGGTGTTGTCGGACAAGCCGGTGGCCGAGACCACATTGCTGCCGGCGCCCGATCGGATCGCGATCACGCGCGCGACCGGAGCGTTGCCGAGCCGCACCGCCGCCAACCTGCTCTGGGTGGCACGCTACGTGGAGCGTGCCGAGGCGACGCTGCGGCTGGTGCGGGCGCTGGTCAACCGCGTCACCGACAGCGACGAGGCCACCACGCGGGTGGTCTCCCGCATCTGCTCGCTGCTCGGCGACTGGGAGGCGGTGCCGACCGAGCTGCCGAACGCCAAGCCGGTGCTGGTCGCCTCGGCGGCGTTGCAGCGGCGCGACCTCGACGGCGCGCTGCCCAATCTGGTCGCTGCCGCACAGTCGTCCGCCTCGGTGATCCGCGACCGGTTCTCTCCGGACGCCTGGCGGGCGCTGACCGATCTGTCCGAGCTGATCAAGCCGCCGATCGACCAGGCGCTGCCCGAAACCGCCATCTTGGATCGGATCAACGGCGCGCTGCGCATCATCGCGTCGTTCTCCGGGCTTGGCGCAGGAAAACATGAGCCAGCTCGCCGGCTGGCGCTTCCTCGAGCTCGGCCGCCGTATCGAGCGGGCGATCGCCACCTGCCGCTTCGTGCGTCAGTTCGCGTTCGCGACCGAGCTCGACAGCGCGCTCGACGTGTTGCTGGAGCTCGCCGACAGCCAGATCACCTACCGGCTGCGCTACGTCATGGTGGCGGCGCCGGTGCCGGTCATCGACCTGGTCGTGCTCGACCCCAACAACCCGCGCTCGGTCGCCTACCAGTTGGACCGCATCGTGGTGCATCTCGCCACCCTGCCCAAGCGCAACGACGACAGCCGCCTGTCGCCGCCCGAGCAGATCGCGACCGCGCTGGCGACGCAAATCCGCACCGCCGATGCCGCCGCGCTCGACGATGCGACATTCCTCGGCCTGGAACAGTCGCTGATGAAGCTCGCCGACGTCATCGCCGCGACCTACTTCACCACCCACGAGCGCGCCGAGGTTCGCTGGGAGGCGCTCGGATGATCTACGACGTCCGCCAGACCACGACCTATCTGTACGCGTCCCCGGTGGCCTACGCGCGCCACGTGCTGCGGCTCACGCCGATCGACCGTTCGGGCCAGCGCGTGCACGCGACCGCGCTCGAGGTCGAGCCGGCGCCGATCGCGCGCCGCGAAGGCCAGGATTTCTTCGGCAACCGGATGACCTGGATCGAGCTCGATCAGCCGCACGACATGCTGAGCGTGCGGGTCGCGGCGCGGGTCACGGTCGAGCAGAACGGCGCGCCGGCGGCGGACACGACCCCGCCGTGGGAGGAGATCCGCGACACGGCCTTCGCCTCGGTCGATCTCTCGCGCCATTCGCCCGCGCACTTCTTGTTCGCGAGCCGGCAGGTCTCGCTCGATCCGGAAATCCGCGCCTATGCGGCCGAGAGCTTTTCGCCGGGACGGCCGGTGCTCGACGCCGCGGTCGATCTGATGCGGCGGATCAAGGCCGATTTCGTCTACGAGATCGGCGCCACCACGGCCTCGACCACGCCGCCGATGTCGTTCGCGCTGCGGCGCGGCGTGTGCCAGGACTTCGCCCATATCATGATCTCCGGCATGCGCGGCCTCGGCCTGCCGGCCGCCTATGTCAGCGGCTATCTGCGGACCGTGCGAGCGCCGAGCGAGGCGCGGCTCGAGGGCGCCGACGCCATGCACGCCTGGGTGCTGGTGTGGTGCGGCGAGGAGGCCGGCTGGCGCGGGCTCGATCCGACCAACGCGATTGCGGCCGGCAACGACCACGTGGTGCTCGCGGTCGGCCGCGATTACGCCGACGTCGCGCCGATCGACGGCGTCATCTACGCGGCGGGCGGACAGCGGCTCAAGGTCGCCGTCAGCGTGACGCCGGTGGGGTAGGGGCCTTCAGGCCGAACGCACGGCCTTTCGATAGAGCTCCGCCGCAATTCCGTCCCGCATGGGCGCGATCGCCGCGATATGGTCGTCGGGACGAACCAGCATGATCGTGTCGGTCTCGCATCCGGCCCGAATTCGAAACCGGTCGCCGACGTCGAGATAGCAGCGGTCGCGCAAGCCGCCATCGAGCGGGGCATCGCGGCGCGACACGATCAGGTGCTTCAGTCCGGGCGTATCGTCCGGGATCGCGGGCCGGCGGCGGACGTCGGTGAAATAGAGCGCCACGAAGCTGTCGTCGATCAGCTGGTGCAGCCGAACCGGGTTTCCGTCCGGTCCATGCAACTCCACGTCCGGAATGCGATCGCCGGCGCGCAACGGTTCGCGCTCGGTCTTCACCATCGACCAGTCGCCGGTCTGGTCGACGTCGAGCCGCACGCCCAGCATGGTGCGGGTGAGCGCGTTGGCCCAGGCGCTGCCGGACATGGCCCGCACCACGTCGTTCTGCCCGGCCATGTATTTGCGCGCGGCTTCCGCCATTTCGCCGGAGCCTTTTGCGGCCACGGGATGCTGCTCGCGCGCGTAACCGTCGAGCAGCGCGTCATCCGCCCATCCGCGCGCCACCCAAGCGAGCCGCCAGGGCAGGCTGATCGCGTCGAGAATGCCGGTGTTGAGCCCGAGCGCCCACATCGGCGTGATCAGGTGCGCCGCGTCACCCATGAGAAAAATGCGATCACGGCGCCACTCGCTCGCCACGCGGTGGTGAATGCGGTAGTTGACGGTGTTGAGAATTTCGAGGCCGTCGACCGGTCCGATGAAGCGCAGGACCTTTTCCTTGAATTCTTCCCTGCTGGGCTCGGGCGCATCGGGCGCCAGCGGATAGAGAAATCGCCAGCAATGCGGCTGCCGCACCAGGATCATCCATTCCTGCGGGTCGGCGAAATACGCCAGGTACGGATAGTCGCGCGGATTTCGGACATCGAGATCGACGTCGACATCGACCAGCAGCATGCGGGCGTCGAGCGATTCGCCCTCGACCTCGATGCCGAGCAGGGAGCGCACCGTGCTGCGGCCGCCGTCGCAGGCGAGCAGATAGGAGCCCTCGAGCTCGCGCACGCCGTCGGGCGTTTCAAAGGTCGCGACTCACGCCGCCGTCGATCGCCCGGAAGCCGGTCAGCCGGTGCCTGAGGTGCACCGCGCCGGGCTGCCGCTCCTCGATCGCACGGTGGAGGATCGGCTCGAGATGATGTTGCGGCATGTTGATGACGAACGGATAGCGCGTGTCTTCGGTCAGCAGATCGGTGCGGACGGAAGGTCTCGCCGTGTTGGTCGCGCGTTCGATGTCGCCGATCTCGTCGACGCGCAGCGCCCTGGCCAGCACCCGATCGGCGACGCCGTAGCGGCGGAACGCTTCCAGCGTGCGCGTCAGGATCGTGCCGGCCTTGGTGTCGCTGGAGAGGCCGGCGTCCTCCTCGAACAGCTGGAACGGCAGGCCGTAGAAGTGAAGCCCCAACGCTGTCGTCAGCCCGACCGGGCCGGCGCCGACCACGATGACCGGCTTCATGTTCTCGGATCGCTTTGGCCGATCAGTCATCTTGCGCGGAATACGCAAAGTCGCGGCTGATGATCGAGGCCGTCATCGAGGCGGCATCCGACAGCAGGAACAGCAGCGGCCCGACCACGTCCTCGGCGGTGCCGACCCCGACCGAGGCCCGCCAACGCGCATCGTCGGGGCCCGCATTGGCGGCCCGGTATTGCGGCGTATCGATCACGCCGGGAGCGATCAGGTTGAAGCGGACGCGGTGCTGCGCCACTTCCTTGGCGGCGCTTTTGACGAATGCGATCAATGCGGCCTTGCTGGCGGCATAGCTCGACGCCTGCGGCCAGCCTTGCTGTGCCAGGCCGGACGTGAACGCGACGATGCTGCCGCGCCGGCGCGCGATCATGCCTCTGACGGCGGCCTGATAGCACCACACGACGCCGTCGAGATTGACGCCGATGACGCGCTGCCATTCCTCCGGCGGCATCTCGTGCGCCGGCATGCGCGGCTGGATGGCGGCGGCGCAGACGAGGCCGTCGATCTGGCCGAGTTCCTGCTCGATTTTCCCGAAGGCGGCAAACACCGCCGCGCGATCGGCCACATCGAGGTGCACGGCGGAGATCAGCGCGCTCTCCGCTCTGCCGCAACCATTGCGCTCATCGTCGACGTCGCAGATGACCACGCGCGCGCCGGCGCCCGCGGCGGCCCGCGCCAGCGCACGTCCGATGCCGTTCGCACCGCCGGTGACGACGATCACGTCGCCGTCGGCGTCAAAGCGCGCTCGCATGCTTCGCGACCAACGTTCGGTCACTGCTTCTTGGCGTTCTCGTACGGGTAGATGACCTTGCCGCTGGAATATTCCGGCGGATCGAGCACCGTCATGGTCGACATGTCCTTGAACTGCATGATGTCGTTGCCTTTGATGCCGTGGTGCTGCACCATCAGCATGCGGCCCTTCTCCCACTCGCCGTCGGGCCCGAATTTCACGTCGCCGACCATGGTCTTGAACGTGGCCTTGCGCATGTAATCGGCGAGCTTGCCGTCGTCGATGCTGTTGGCGCCCACGATCGACTGCTCGAGCACCTGCGCGAACGAATAGGCCCATGGCGGCACATAGATGCCGATGGGATCGACGCCGCCCTCGGCACGCGCCCGCTCCTGGTAGCGCTTGATCATGTCCAGCACGCCCGGCCCGAGCATGGACGGGGTCGGCACCCAGAACTCGTAGTTGATGACGCCGTTGAGCAGCGGGCCGAGCTGCGCCTTGAGCACGGGCGCCGGCAGTCCGTTGAGGACGCCGCCGACGATCTTCGGCGTGAATGCGACCTCGTTGACCGAGCGCAGCATCCCGACCGAGTCGAGCGGATAGGAGCTGATGAAGAAGATGTCGGGCTCGGCCGCCCGCGCCGCGCGCACGATCGGCGAGAAGTCGGTGGTGTTGAGCGGGTAACGGCGATCATGCACGATCTTCAATCCGGCGCGCTTGACGTTGTCGTGGACCCCGTCGGTGACCAGCCGGGTCGCCTCGCCGTCGGCGGTGACGATGGCGATGGTCTGCGGCTTGGGGTTCTGCGCCATCGCGAGCCTGAAGAAACCCTCGCTGTAGGCGGGCTTCGGATTGGGTCCGGCCGGGTGCATCGAGAAGTAGCGCGGATACTTGAACTCGGTGTTGAGGCCGATGCAGAACATCGACAGGAACACCTTGTTCTTCTGCATCACGACCGGCATGGCCGGCGCCGCGACGTTGGTGGCGTAGCTCGAGACCACCAGGTCGACCTTGTCGACGTCGAGCAGCTTGGTGTAGATGCCGGGCACCAGCGACCCGTTCGACTGGTCGTCGTAATAGACGAGCTGAACCGGGCGGCCGAGCAGCCCGCCCCTGGCGTTGACGTCCTCCTCCCACATTTTCAGGGTGATCAGCATCACCTTGCCGCCCGATGCCAGCGCACCGGTCAGCGCCATGCTGAAGCCGATCTTGATCGGATCGGCGGCGCGCGCGGGAGCGGCGGCGAGGATCACGGCGGCGATGAGCAAGCGGCGCGATCCGGCCGAGGCGGCTACAAATCCCTGCGAGCCTGGACATCCGATTGCTCCTGTCGTCTTCGCCGCGATGCACACTTGAGCGCACCGCAAGCAGAGTGCGCAGCGTCGCACTTGCGGGCGTTCACGGCAATATGCGACATGCCCTGCTGTCGCGGCACGCGGCATCCTGGTAGAAGCAGCAACCATGACCAAGGGCGAAGCAACGTCGGTTCTGCTCGAGAAGCGCGCCAACGGCGTGGCGGTGGTCACGCTCAACCGGCCGCAGGTGCTCAACGCGCTCGATATCCCGGCCAAGGAGCGGCTCGGCGCGATCTGGCAGGACATCTCCGACGACCCGCGGGTCCGCGTCGCCGTGCTCACCGGCGCGGGCGACAAGGCGTTCTGCGCCGGCTCCGACATCAAGGAGATCAATCGCACCGGCCGCATGGTCACGACCGAGACGCTGTTGCGGGCGATCCCCGGTGTCGGCGTCCCGCTGGCCAAGCCGGTGATCGCGGCGCTCAACGGCTATTGCATCGGCATGGGCATGACCTTGGCGCTGCATTGCGACTTGCGGCTGGCCGCCAAGGATACGGTGCTCGGCTATCCGGAGGTGAAGCACGGCATGATCTCGGCGGTGAGCGCGCTGCGGTTGCCGCACGTCATCCCGGCGGCGCGCGCGCTCGAGATGCTGCTGCTCGCGCGCAACATCTCGGCCGACGAAGCCTTGCGCTTCGGGCTCCTGAACGCGGTGGTCGACGACGTGCGGGCCGAGGCCGAGGCCTGGGCCGCGACCATCGCCGGCTATTCGCCGGCGGCCGTGCAGGCCACCAAGCGCCTGGCGACGTTCTCGCAGCGTCTGTCCGCGGCCGAGCAGGCCGAGATCGAAGCGGCGCGGGCCATGGTCGAGTCGCACGACGACTACAAGGAAGGCGCGGCGGTGTTCGCCGGCCGCCGCTGACCGCCGCCATGGCGTCGATGAGGGCGATCACCTTCCGCGACTTCGGCGCTCCGGACGTGCTGCAGGCGACCGAGGTCGAACGGCCCGAGCCCGGTCCGGACGACGTGCTGGTTCGCATCCATGCCGCCGGCATCTGCTACCACGATGTGCTCTCGCGCGGCGGCAGGATTCCCGGCCAGCCGGGCCGCATCCTCGGCCACGAGATCGCCGGCGAGATCGCGGCGGCCGGCGCGAACGTGCCGACGGAGCGGATCGGCGAGCGCGTCGTGCTCTATCAGCGGCTGTTCTGCGGCACCTGCCGCAATTGCCTGCGCGGCCGCCACGATCTTTGCCGCAACAGCCGCGTCCTGGGCGAGCAGGGCGGGGGCGGTTACGCCGAATTCACCGCCGTGCCCGCGCGCAACGCGATTGCCATCCCGGACGGCGTCGAGATGACGGCGGCGGCGCTGGCGGTCTGCCCGATCGGCACCAGCGTGCGCGCGGCGCTCGGCGTGGCGGCGATCGCGCCGGGCAACATCGTGCTGATCACCGGCGCCGGCGGCGGACTGGGGCTGCATCAGATCCAGGTCGCCAAGAGCGTGCAGGCGCGGGTGATCGCCGTCACCAGCTCGACCGACAAGGCCGCGCTCGTGCGGCAGGCCGGCGCCGATGAGGTCGTCGTCAGCCCCGATCTGAAGTTCAGCCGCGAGGTGTGGCGCCTGACCGGCAGGCAGGGCGCCGACGCGGTGCTGGAGAACGTCGTGACCGGCACGTTCGGCGAAAGCCTGCGCTCGGCGGCGCAGAGCGCCACGGTCGTGGTGCTCGGCAATATCGGCGCGCAGCCGGTCGAGATCGATCCGGGGCTGGTGATCATGCGGCGCATCCGCATCGCCGGCTCCGGCAACGCGACCTTCGCGGACGTGCATATGGCGCTGCATCTCCTGGCCACCAAGGCGGTCAAGCCGTTCATCGGCCGCGTGCTGCCGTTTCCGCAGGCGTCGGAAGGTCATGCCCTGATGGAGCGGCGCGGCGTCACCGGGCGCGTCGTCCTGCAAGGGTGGTGACAAGGATGGCTGGTGAGCTGCATATCGGCGCCATCTGGCGCGAGCTGGCGCGCCGCCACGCCGATCGCTCCGCCATCGTCGACGATGCCGGGGCGTGGTCGTACCGGCAGTTCGAGGCCCGGATCACGCGGTTCGGCAACGCCTTGCGCGGGCTTGGACTGAGCCGGGGCGACCGGGTCGCGCTGCTCATCCCCGATATCCGCGAATATCTCGAGGCCGACTACGGCACCATGGCGGCCGGCTTGGTGCGGGTGCCGCTCGATCCTCGCCTCACCCGAAACGATCTGATCGCCTTGCTGCGGCATGCGGGCGCGCGCGTGCTGGTCACGCACCCGTCGTTCGCCGAGCAGGTCGAGGGCCTGATCGGCGAGGTCGAAACGCTCGAGCACGTCGTCGCGATCGGCGGGCAGGTGCGGGCTCGACTACGAGACGCTGCTGGCACGCGCCTCCGAGCAGCCGCTTCCGGACGGGCACGGCGACGATCTCGCGACGCTCAATTTCAGCGGCGGCACCACCGGCGCGCCGAAAGCCATCATGCTGCGGCACCGCAACCTCGCGACCGTGGCACGCAACACGATCCGCGGCTTCGAGATCGACAGCACGTCCGTCTTCCTCAGTATTCGTCCGCTCTGGCCGATCGCGCAGGTGATCCTGATGTCGTACCTGTTCGCCGGCGCGACGGTGGTGTTGCGCCGGTTCGATCCCGAGCGCTTCGCGGCGCTGGTGCAAGAGACCGGCGCGACCCGCACCTCGCTGGTGCCGACGCAATTGGTGCGCTGCCTCGAGCACCTGCAGGCGCGCGATCCAAGGCTCGATCGGCTGCAAGCCATCCATGTCGGCGGCTCGCGCATTCCGCCAGCCGTGTTCGAGCGCGCGTTGGAGATGCTCGGACCGAGGATCGGCGTGCTTTACGGCCTGACCGAAGCGCCGGTGACCTGCTATCTGCCGCCGCGCCAGCTCGATACCGATGCGGAGCGTCGCAGCCGGCTCATCCAATCCGTCGGCCGCGCGCTGCCCGAATACGAGCGTGCGCATCGCCGGCTCGGACGAGCGCTCGGCAGCCGGATCGGCCGGCGAAGTGCTGATCCGCGGCGGCAACGTCATGGCCGGCTATTGGCAGGACGAGGAGGCAACACGCGCGGCGCTGCGCGACGGCTGGCTGCACACCGGCGACGTCGGCGAGCTCGACGACGCCGGCAATCTCTCGATCGTCGAGCCGGCTCAAGGACGTCATCCGCTCCGGCAGCAGCACCATCATTCCGAAGGAAGTCGAGGACGTGATCGTGCTGCATCCGGCGGTCGCCGAGGTCGCGGTGATCGGCCTGCCGGACGCCGAATGGGGCGAGGCGGTGACCGCCTTCGTGGTGGCGCGGCCCGGCATGTCGGTCAGCGAGCACGACCTGGTGGAGCATTGCCGCGCGCGGCTCGCCAGCTACAAGAAGCCGCGCTCGATCAGGTTCGTGGCGAGCCTGCCGCGCTCGCATTACGGCAAGGTGTTGCGCGCGCAATTGATCGAGCAGGCGAATAGCCGAGGGTAGGCGAATGCGCGCAAGCTGGCCAGTGGGCCGCGTGCGCTGCTTGCCCATTCGCGTACTCGCGATTCGCCCACCCTACGAGCTATTCGCTCATTCCATCTTGATCTTGGCGTCGGCAATGATCTTTCCGTATTTCGCCATCTCGTCGGTGATGTATTTCGAGAACTCGGCGGAGGTCGAGCCGATCGGCCCGAAGCCCATGCCGATCAGCCGCTCCTTCACCTCGGGCCGTGCCAGCACCTTGGCGATGTCAGCCTGCAGCTTGTTGGAGATGTCGGCCGGCAGGTTCTTCGGCCCCCAGAATCCGTACCAGGACACGAACTCGAAGCCCTTGATCCCGCCGGATTCTTCGACCGTCGGAATGTTGGGCGCCGCCGGCGAGCGCTTGAGGCTGGTCAGGCCGAGCGCCTTGATCTTGCCGCCTTGTGCCAGCGGCAGCGACGAGAGCATCGGATCGGCCAGCAGGTGAATCTGCCCGCTCACCAGGTCGGTCAGCGCCGGCGCGGTGCCCTTGTAGGGCACGACCAGCGTGTCGAGCTTGGCGTCGCGCTTGATCAGCTCGATCGCCAGATGGCTGGCGGAGCCGACGCTGGTGGTGCCGAAGGTGTATTTCTGCGGGTCCTTGCGGACCAGATCGAAGAAGTCCTTGAGGTTGTTCGCCGGCACGCTCGGCGTCGTGCTCACCAGCAGCGGCCCGTCCGCCAGCAGCGACACCGGCGTGAAGTCGTTCACCACGTCATAGGGGACGCTCTTGTAGAGGAACGGATTGATGACGTGGACCGAGGCCGTCAGCAGCAGCGTGTACCCGTCCGGCGCGGCCTTGGCGACCGCATTGGCGCCGACCGTGCCGGAGGCGCCGCCGGCGCGATTCTCGACGATGAAATGCTGTCCCACCGTCTCGTTGAGCTTGCTCACCAGGATGCGCGCGACGCCGTCGACCGAGCCGCCGGCCGGGAACGGCACCACCACGCTGACCGTGCGCGAAGGGTAGCTCTGCGCCATCGCGGGCGGCTGCCGCGAGCCCAAGCAGGGCCACGGCCAGGGCGGAAGCGGTTGCAAGTCTCATGAGTGGATCCTTTCGAGCGCTTGGGTTCGGTACCTTACATCAGTACGTCCCCGGGTAGCTCCCTCCGTCGATCAGCAGGTTTTGGCCGGTGATGAAACCGGCATGCTCGGAGCACAGAAAAGCGCAATAGGCGCCGAGCTCGGCCGGCTTGCCGTAGCGTTTGGCCGGATTGGCCTCGCCGCGCGCGCGCCAAAGCTCCTCGAAGCTCTTGCCGGACGGCTCGACCAGCGCGCGCACGTGCTGGCGCTGCGCGTCGCTGTCGAAGATGCCGGGCAGGAGGTTGTTGATGGTGACGTTGCGGGAGACCGTCTGGCGGGCGAGCCCGGCGACGAAGCCGACCAGGCCGGAGCGCGCGCCGTTCGACAGCCCGAGCTCGGCCTGCGGAATCTTCACGCTGCGCGAAACGATGTTGAGCACGCGGCCGAAGCCGCGCGCCATCATGCCGTCGACGGTGAGCCGCATCATTTCGATCGGTGACAACATCATGGCGTCGAGCGCGGCAATCCAGTCATCGCGCGACCAGTCGCGGAAATCGCCCGGCAGCGGACCGTCCGCATTGTTGAGGAGGATATCGGGCTGCGGACAGGCGGCAAGTGCGGCAGAGCGTCCCTCCTTGGTGGTGATGTCGCCGGCGACCGGCGTCACCTTGACGCCGGTTGCTTCCCTGATCTCGGCCGCGGTCCGCTCGAGCACGTCGCGCGTGCGCGCGACGATCGTGACGTCGACGCCCTCGCGGGCGAGAGCGAACGCGCAGGCTTTCCCGAGGCCTCTGCTGGCGCCGCTGAGCAGCGCCTTCTTGCCGCGGATGCCGAGGTCCACTGTCGCGCGATCGTCCCGATTGCGTGCTCGGCGCTCAGGCCGCAACGGCCGAGAGCGGGCCGACCTTGTAGCCGTATTGCTTGTCGAGCCCGAGCTCCGCAACGATGCGGACACCCTTGGCGAGCGCCTCGCCGTCGAGCCCGGTCAACGGCTTGCGCAGGTCGCCCGCCGGCAGCCCGAGCGCCTTCATCAGCGATTTCACCGCCACCGGATTGATCGCCGAATAGGTGAAATGCAGGAGCGGCAGCAGCTTCAGGTAGGTCTTCTTGAAGTTCTCGGCTTGCGCGTAGCTCGTCCACGGCGTCGAGATCGTCGCCAGCTCGGCCGGCGCGATATTGCCGGTCATGTTGGCGGTGCCGTGGCCGCCGAGACTCATGGTCGGCACCACCAGGCCGAGATTGGGGCTGTCGCAGCACATCACCGACGACCTTGGGCTTGCCGGCGAGCACCTGCGCGACCTGTCCGACCCGCGCGGTCGATTCCTTGTGCACCACGTAGTTCGGATGCTTGAAGATGCGCAGCAGATGCTCCCAATGAAGGTCGCTCTTCACGCGCGGCGGATTGTTGTAGATGCCGAGCGGCAGATCGGTGGCGTCGGCGACGTCGAGGAAGAAGCGCTCGATGTCGGCTTCCGGCGCGCAGATATAGGCGGGCGCCGCCAGGATGGCGCCGTCGGCGCCGTTGTCCTTGGCGAAGCGGACATTGGCGATCGTCGACTCGGTGTTGTTGCCGGTGCAGCCGAAGAAGATCGGCATGCGCGGCGTCTTCATCTTGGCGGTCTCGACGATGATCTTCTGCTTTTCTTCGGGCGACAGCATCGAGGTCTCGCCGGTCGAGCCCATGATCAGCACCGCCGACGTGCCGCGCTCTTCCTGGAATTTGAGCAGCGTGCGAAACGCGGCGAAATCGACCGAGCCGTCCTTGTTGAACGGCGTGATCAGCGCGACGAACGAGCCTGTCAGCAATTTCTGCGACATTGTTGTCTCCATTCCGCTTCACGCACGACCATTGCACGCGTGCAGCTCGAATGGATCCACGCGTCGGGACGGCCGCGGCGATCCAGCATCAGCGATGCTCATGCGCGGCTACCAGCGGCGGCGAACACCGGCGGCGTGAAGGCGCGCACCGGCACCGCCGCGGCTCCAGCGCTCGATCTCGACCAGGGCGGTGAGCGCGCTGGTGCCCTGGGCGAGCGGCGACGTGCCGATGTCGAGGGTGAGCACGTTGGGATTGCCATGCCGCTCGGGCTCGCCCGGTGTGCCTGACGGATCGAACCAGGCGCCGGTCGCCATCACCACGACGCCCGCCATCACGCCGGGATCGAGCAGCGCGCCGGCGAGACAGGCGCCGCGGCTGTTGAACACCCGCACCACGTCGCCGTCGGCGATGCCGCGCCGCGCCGCGTCCGCCGGATTGATGCGGATCGGCTCGCGCCCGGCGATCTTGCTTCGCCGCGACACCGGTCCCGGGTCCTGCTGGCTGTGCAAGCGGCTGGCCGGCTGATGCGTCACCAGGTGGATCGGCCAGCGCTCGGCCACCGCGCTGCCGAGCCACTCGGCCGGCGGCATCCAGGCCGGGTGCGGCGGGCAGTCCGCGTAGTCGAAGCCGGCGACCGCCTCGGAGACGATCTCGATGCGTCCCGGACGGCGTCTTCAGCGGATGGCGTTCCGGATCGCGGCGAAAATCCTCGAACAGCACGAAGTCGCGCTCCGGCGGCGGCAGCTCGGCGAAGCCTTCCGCCCAGAACTGCTGGAAGCCGGGGAGGGGAACGCCCTTGGCGGCCGCGCTCGCGCGCGCCTGATCGTAGATCCATTGGCACCAGGCCATCTCGTCGCGCCCTTCGGTGAAGGCGGCCTCGTAGCCGAGGCGCCGCGCGAGCGCGCGGAAAATGTCGAAGTCGTTCCTCGCCTCGCCGACCGGGTCGATGGCGCGATGCATGGCGAGAATGAACGGGTCGCGCGACGAGCCGCCGACGTCGTTGCGCTCGAGCGTGGTGGTGGCAGGCAGCACGATGTCGGCGTGGCGCGCGGTCGGCGTCCACCAGCTGTCATGGACGACGATCGTCTCCGGCTTCTGCCACGCGCGCGCCAGGCGGTTGAGGTCCTGGTGGTGATGGAACGGATTGCCGCCCGCCCAATAGATCAGCCTTACGTCGGGATAGGTGTATTGCCGGCCGTTGAACGCGTAGCTCGCGCCCGGATTGAGCAGCATGTCGGCGATGCGGGCGACCGGAATGACGGTGCGCGCCGGATTGAGCGGCAGTGGCAGCTCGGGCCCCGGCACGTCGATGCGCGGCACGCCGATGCCGTTGGTGGAGCCGTGGCCGAACGCGAAGCCGCCGCCGGGGAGCCCGATGCCGCCCAGCATCGCCGCCAGCACGATCGCCGCCCAATAGGGCTGCTCGCCATGATGCGCGCGCTGCAGCGACCACGCGCAGGTGATCATGCTGCGGGTCGCGGCGGCGCGGCGCGCAAGGTCGCGGATCGTGTCGGCGGCGCACGGCGGTGATCGCGGCCGCCCAGTCGGCGTCCTTCGGCACGCCGTCGTCGAGACCCAGGAGATAGCGGCGGAACGGCTCGAAGCCGGCGCAGTGGCGCGTCATGAATTGCGCGTCGTATCGTTCCTCGCTCAACAGCGTGTGCGCCATCGCCAGCATCAGCGCCGTGTCGGTGTTCGGCCGGATCGGCACCCATTGGGCGCCGATGGATCGGGGCGCATCGGACTCGAGCGGGCTCACCGACACGAACTCGATGCCGGCCTCCTTGGCGCGGGCGAGCCACGTCTCCAGCGAGTGCACGCCGGCGCCGCCCGACGTGACCTGGCCGTTCTTGGTCGCGAGCCCGCCGAACGCGATGATCAGCCGCGTGTGCTTGACGATCGACGACCAGTCGGTCACCTGGCCCGTCACCGGCTGGAAGGTGCCGATCACGCGCGGCAGCACGTACATCGCCGCGCCGAAGCTGTAATTGGCGACCTGGTCGACGCAGCCGCCGCCGAGGAACAGGAATCGCCGCACCAGGCTGCGCGCATGGTGCAGCCGCCCGGCCGACGACCATCCGTAGGAGCCGCCGAAGATCGCGGTGTTGCCGAATTTCTCGCGCACGCGCGCAAGCTCGCCGGCGACCGCGTCGAGCGCTTCATCCCAGGAGACTTCGTGGAAGCGGTCGGCGCCGGTGCGCGGCTTTCCCTCCCGCCAGCCCTCGCGGATCGCCGGCCGCGCGATGCGCAGCGGCGAATGCACCATCTCGGGGATGGCGCTCAGCATGTCGGACGGCGCCGGGTCGCGCGCAAACGGCTCGCATCCGACCACCCGTCCATCCTCCACCAGCGCCGTGTAGGCGCCCCAGTGGGCCAGCGTCGGGAAACGGGCAACGGTCATGTGGTTCAATCCGGTCGGATGGGCGACGGCGAAACCGCCGCACCACCGTACGATGGCTGCCAGCGCGTGCGTTCAACCAACCAATGATCTGCCGCAACGCACGTGCACTCAGAATTCCACGTCGAGCTCTTCCAATTCATCCGGCTCGGTCTTGGCGCCCTCGAGCCATTCCTGCATATGTGGCAGCGCCATGATGGCCTTGCAATATGCGGCACATTGCGGATCGAGCTTGACGTCATAGGTGATGAAGCGCGTCACCACCGGCGCGTACATGGCGTCGGCCATGCAGGGCTCCTTGCCGAACAGATACGGGCCGCCCGAGGCCGCCAGCGATTCGCGCCAGATCGTCGTCACCCGATCGATGTCGGCCTGCGCGCCCGCCCATACCTTGAAGCCGGGATAGTGGGCCTTGAGGTTCATCGGCAGCGCCGAGCGCAAGTTGCTGAAGCCCGAATGCATCTCGCCGGAGATCGCGCGGCAGCGGGCGCGTGCCGCCCGGTTCGCCGGCATCAGCTTGGACTCGGGGCTGAGCTCATTGAGGTATTCGGCGATCGCCAGCGTGTCCCAGACCTTGATGCCGTCGTGGGTGAGGCAGGGGACCAGGAACGAGGGCGACAGCAGGAGCAGCTCGGCCCGGGTGGAGGGGTCGTCGCTCGCCGCCTGCTGCTCCTCGAAATCGAGCCCGGCCATTTTGCAGAGCAGCCAACCGCGCAGCGACCAGGAGCCGTAATTCTTGCTGGCGATCGAAAGAGCGGCCTTGGCCATGGAATTCCCCCGTTCCAGGGCCGTCGCGGCCCCCGACACAATTATCTCGCAGTGCAGCAAAAAATGCACTACCATTTTGCAGGTTGAGGGAAGCGGCGTCCGCCGGCCGGAGCGGCGGGACGACCGCGGGGGACTTCTTTGGAATGCTCTATCAGGCCTACCAGGCTCACTCCGACATCATGGTGCCGGTTCGCAATTGGGCGACCTCGGCGCTCGGTGCCATCGGCCAGCCGCTGTCCGGTTTCACCGATAACGCCGTTCTGCGCAATCTGACGGCGGCCTACGAGCTGATCGCGCGGGCGGGCCTCACCCACCAGCGTCCGGCCTACGGCATCGACCGGGTGACCGTCGGCAACCGCGAGGTGGCGGTGCGCGAGGAACCGGCGCGCGTCACGCCGTTCGGCACCCTGCTGCACTTCAAGAAGGACATCGACACCGCGCAACCGCGCGTGCTGCTGGTGGCGCCGCTGTCGGGTCATTTCGCGACCTTGCTGCGCGGGACCGTGCGCACCATGCTGCCCGAGCACGACGTCTACATCACCGACTGGCACAACGTGCGCGACGTGCCGCTGACCCACGGCCGGTTCGGCTTCGACGATTATATCGAGCACCTGATCCAGTTCCTGGAGGCGATGGGCGCGGGCGCCCACGTGCTGGCGGTGTGCCAGCCCTGCGTGGCGGTGCTCGCCGCCGCCGCGGTGATGGCGCAGACCAGCAATTTCGCTCAGCCGCGCAGCATGACCCTGATGGCGGGTCCGATCGACACCCGCGTCAATCCGACCAAGGTCAACGATCTGGCCAATTCGAAGCCGATCGAGTGGTTCGAGAAGAATCTCATCGCCACCGTGCCGCTGCGCTATCCCGGCGCCTTCCGTCGCGTCTATCCGGGCTTCGTCCAGCTCGCCGCCTTCATGAGCATGAATATCGAGCGGCACGTGAAGGCGCACCGCGAGCTCTACGACAATCTGGCCAAGGGCGAGCTCGAGAAGGCGCAAGTCACCAAGACCTTCTACGACGAATATTTCGCGGTGCTCGACCTCAGCGCCGAGTTCTATCTCGAGACCGTCCGCCTGGTGTTTCAGGAGCATGCCTTGCCGCTCGGCGCGCTCGAATGGCAAGGCGAGCGGGTCGAGCCGCGCGCCATCAAGCGCACCATGCTGCTCACCGTCGAGGGCGAGCGCGACGACATCTGCGCGGTCGGCCAGACCGCCGCGGCGCATGATCTGTGCACCGGGCTGCGGCCCTATCTCAAGCGCCACCACATGCAGGCCGGCGTCGGGCATTACGGCGTGTTCAGCGGCAACCGCTGGAACAACCAGATCTATCCGCTGGTCAAGAACGTCATTCTCGCCAGCGAGTGATACCGCATCCGATTGCCCGGCTCATGTGATTGTCGTCCCGCGTCAGCGGGGATCAGTATTCCAGAGGCTGGCGCGCTCGATCGGCTCGCTCGAGCCCATGGACAAGGACCAGTGCTGGCGTACTATCGGGCCCAACGAGAAAAATGCGATCTGGGAGGTTTCGATGTTCAGCTCCGCAAGGACGGCTCGTCTTCGTCGCTACGTCGGCCGTCGCCTTCGCCATCGTGTCATCGGCTCACGCCCAGCAGGCGGTGACCCTGCACGGCGCGGTCCAGTTCAACGACGATCACGCCTTCAACAAGGCGCTGCTCAAGTTCGAGGAGCTGGTCAAGACCTACTACGGCAAGCCGATCAACTTCGTGCTCCACCGCAACAGCGAGCTGGGGCTGGAGAAGGACTACTTCGCCTATATGAATCAGGGCATCTCGGTCGACTACGGCATCGTGTCGCCTGCGCACATGTCGACCTTCTCCAAGGCTGCGCCCTTCATCGATGCGCCCTTCCTCTTCCGCGACCTTGCCCAGTGGAACAGCGTGCTCGACGCCGACTTGCTCAAGCCGATCGCCGGTGAGATCGCCCAGAAAGCGGACGTGATGCTGATCGGCTATGCGGGCGGCGGCGTGCGCAACATCTTCGTCAACAAGCCGGTCCGCAATCTCGTCGAGATGAAGGGACTGAAAGTCCGCGTGCAGGGTGCGCCGATCTGGAGCCGCACCTTCTCGGCGATCGGCATGTCGCCGACCGTCATCGCCTACAGCGAGGTCTACAACGCCATTCAAAATGGTGTCATCGCGGCCGGCGAGAACGAGGCTGCCGGCGTCGAGCAGATGAAGTTCTTCGAGGTCGCTCCCAATCTCTCGATGACCGAGCACGCGATCACGATCCGGCCGATCTGCTTCTCGGGCAAGAGCTTCAAGAAACTGCCGGCCGACTTGCAGGCGGCGATCATCAAAGCCGGCAAGGAGGCAGGCACGCATGGCCGCCGGATCGAGTCGTCGGAGGACACCGCCAAGCTCGACGCGCTCGAGAAAGCCGGCAAGCTCAAGCGCATCGTGTTCACGGATCGCGCGGACATGAAGAAGCTGGTCGATCCGGTGATGGCGGCCTACGCCAAGGAGATCGGGGCCGACACGATCTTCGCGCAGATCAACGCCATCAAGTAGCTCCACGCTTCCGGGCGCGGCACCCGCGCGGGCCGTGCCCGTCATCAGCCTCGAATTGCCGGCGCATGAAAAAGCTGATCGATGCCTATTGCCGACTGCTGACCTGGCTGATGGTCGCGACCGTGGCGATCCTGGTCGTTCCCGTCTCGCTGCAGATCATTGCCCGCTATACGGCATTGATCCCGAGCTACATCTGGACCGAGGAGCTGTCGCGCTTCCTCTTCATCTGGATGATCATGCTCGGTGCGATGATCGGCATCAAGGAGGGCACGCATTTCGAGGTCGACGTCTGGCCGGAGCTCGGACGCCGCGCCAACGCGATGCTGAAGATCGTCTCGAACCTGTTCGTGCTGATCTTCGCGCTGGTGTTCGTCTATTGGGGAATCAAGTTCGTCGAATTCGGCTGGTATCAGGAATCCGAGCTTGCCGAGCTGCCGATGCCGTTCATTTTCGTCGCCTGGCCGCTCGCCGGCGTGACCTGGCTGATCTTCCTGGGTGAAGGCATTTTCGACAATCTCCGCATCCTTGCCGAAAAGCGCGCCGCATGACCCAGGCTGCAATGTCACCGGGCATGGCCGCACTGGTGCTGTTCGGCGCGTTCTTCATTCTGATCGCACTGCGGGTGCCGGTCGCCTTTGCGCTCGGGCTCGCATGCCTGCCGCCCCTGCTGTTCGAGGAGCGGCTGTCGCCGATGGTGCTCTTCAACGAGACCTTCAAGGCCTACAACTCGTTCATCCTGCTGGCGGTGCCGTTCTTCCTGCTGACCGCCAACCTGATGAATGTCGGCGGCATCACCAATCGTCTCGTGCACCTGTCGCGCACGATGGTGGGCAATTGGCCGGGATCGCTCGCGCAGATCAACGTGCTGTTGTCGGTGTTCTTCGCCGGCATCTCGGGCTCCTCGACCGCCGACGCCGCGAGCCAGAGCAAGATTTTCATCGAGGCGCAGACCAGGGAAGGCTACGACCTGTCGTTCTCGATCGCGATCACCGCGGTGTCGGCGGTGCTGGCCGTGATCATCCCGCCCTCGATCCTGATGATCGTCTGGGGCGGCGTGCTGTCGGTCTCGATCGGCGCGCTCTATCTCGCCGGCATCCTTCCGGGCCTGCTGATCGCGGCTGCGCAGATGGCGACCGTACACGTCTACGCCAAGATCTACGACTACCCGGTCTATCCGCGCGCGACGTTGCGGGAATTCATATGCTCGGCGGCGCAGTCGGTGCCGGCGCTGATGACGCCGTTCATCATCGTCGGCGGCATCCTGCTCGGCTGGTTCACCGCGACCGAATCGGCCTGCGTGGCGGTGATCTATGCGGCGCTGTTGTCGATCTTCGTCTATCGCGAGATGGACCTGAAACAGCTTTACCACGCGCTGGCCGAGACCGGCCGGCTGTCGGCCGTCGCGCTGTTCTGCGTCGGCACCGCCTCGGCGTTCGGCTGGATGCTCGCCTACTATCAGATCCCGCGGGCGCTGTTGGCCAACGTCACCTCCTGGGGGATGGGCATCACGGAAGTCGGCTTCTTCATCGCCTTTGTATTCCTGGTGGTGGGCTGCTTCCTCGATGCGATCCCGGCGATCATCATCGTCGGCACCACCCTCGAGCCATTGGCGCGGTCGGTGGACATGCACCCGGTGCAGTTCGCCATCATCGGCATCGTTTCGCTCGCTTTCGGGCTGGTGACGCCGCCCTATGGGCTCTGCCTGATGATCTCGTGCGCCATCGCCAAGGTGCGGCTGCGCTACGCGCTGAAGGATACCATGATCATGCTGGTGCCGATGCTGCTGGTGCTGGCGGCGATCATCGTCTGGCCGGAAATCCCGCTGTTGCTGCCGCGGCTGATCTCGCCGGAATTCCTGCGCTGACCGCGCGCTCCCCGATCGATTCCACAATTCCCATCCGCGGCCGGGCCGATCGTAGCGTTGAGGCCTTGCCGTCATTGCGCCGGTCGACCATCATCGGCGCCGCATTGTTCAATCCGAGCGACGGCCGTGACAACACCGGGGACAGGCAGCTGGCAACTCCGCGACTCCGAGCGGATCATCATCGGCAATGAAGCACTGTTGGGCCGAGCGCACCTCTTGGTCGGGATCACGCGGCTGCGCAACGAGTCGCTCATCCTGCGCGACACCCTGGACTACGTCGGCAAGCATGTGGATGCGATCGTTGCATATGATGACGCAAGCACGGATCGGACGCTGGAAATCCTTCGCAGCCATCCGAAGGTCGCGCTGATCGTGGCAAATGGTGCGTGGGAGCAGGACATCAAGGCGCGCCGGATCGCCGAAGGGCGGCATCGCGGACTTCTGTTGCAGATGGCGCGCGCCCGGCTGCAGTTCGACTGGATGTTCTGCTTTGATGCGGACGAGCGCGTGAGCGGGGACCTGCGCGGCTTCGTCGGCGGGCTGCGCGGCGAGGATTGCGACGGCGTGCGCGATTCGGCTTTTCGATGCGTATATGACCCCTGACGATCAGGCGCCCTATCGACCCGACCGCGAGCTGTTGGACTTTCGTCGGTTCTTCGGCCCGGAGCAACGGGACATTCTGATGCTCTGGCGCAACCGCCCGGAGGTCGTCTTCGCGGAGCAGCACGCGCGCGAGCCGGGCGGGCTGGAACGGGTGCGGACCGATCTCTACTGCCAGCACTACGGCAAGTCACTGTCGGTCGAGCATTGGGAGGAGACCTGCGATTACTACATTCGGCATTTTCCGTACGATACCTACGGACGAAAATGGAGCGAGCGCAAAGGTCAGGCCATCCATACCCGATCGGATTTCATGCGGCCGCTGTACGAATGGGGTGACACGCTGTTCGCGAACGCGGTCAGGATCGTGCGATAGACTCGGAGCATCCCTGAATGACCAACAAGATCGACCTCAACGACCGAACCGCCGTCGTGACCGGCGGCGCGCAGGGCATCGGCCGCGCGATCGCCGAGCGTTTCCTGCAATCGGGTGCCGTGGTTTGCCTTTGGGATCGCGACCAGGCTTTGGCCGAGCGCGCCGCCGCGGAGCTCAAGTCGCAGGGCAAGGTCAGCTCGGTACACGTCGACGTGACCGATTACCAGCAAGTCGAAGCCGCGACGCGTACGGTCGTCGAGCAACTCGGCCGTATCGACATCCTGGTCAACAATGCCGGGATTTCCGGGCCCAACCTGCCGACCGCGGACTACCCGCTCGAGGCCTGGTCGGAACGTGCTGTCGATCAATCTCACCGGCGCGTTCCATTGCTGCCGGGCGGTGGTGCCGCACATGGTCCGCCAGAACTACGGACGCATCGTCAATGTGGCGTCGATCGCCGGCAAGGAGGGCAATCCCAATGCGCCCGCCTATTCGGCGTCGAAGGCCGGCGTCATCGCGCTCACCAAGACGCTGGGCAAGGAGCTCGCCGGCCACGACATCGCGGTGAACTGCGTGACGCCGGCGGCCGCGCGCACCGCGATCTTCGACCAGATGACCGAGCAGCACATCAACTACATGCTGGCGAAGATCCCGCGCGGCCGCTTCGTCGAGGTCGACGAGATCGCATCGGTGGTGGCGTTTTGCGCGTCGGCGGAGTGCTCCTTCACCACCGGCGCGGTGTTCGATATTTCCGGCGGCCGCGCGACGTATTGATGGTTCAAGCCGTCAAGCCGGCCTTCTGAAACTCAGCGACGTAGTCGATCTTCAGAAAGCCCGCGAAGTTGCGGATCAGCAGGGCGTGCAGGCCCCAGCGATGCAGTTGCACGACGTCGCGCCGCGCAAGCACGTCACGCTCCTCGTCCGACAGGCCGAACTCGGCCTGGACCGCCTTCGCGTCCGCGTCGAAGCGCTGTTGCAGGTCGGGATCCTTGTCGTAGCGGTGCAGGAATTTCTCGACGCCGCGCCGTCTGGTCATGTCGCGAGCTCCACCACGCCGATCCCGGTCTTCCAGGCCGCCACGGGCTCATAGGCCAGCCGCGTTGCGTTGCGGCCCGCGCTGGCGGCCGAGGCCACCAGCCAGTTGCGAATCTCGGCGGCGCCGTTGCCGGCCTGCTCGATCACCGCATCGGAATCGAGCCGTTCGATGGCGTCGAGATCGCCGGATTCGAACGACTTCAAGAAATCGCGGTCGAAGCTGTCGTTGATCCGGCCGGTCTGCGGCATGCCGACCCAGTGGCTCAGCCCGCCGGTGCCGACGATCGCGATCCGCTTGGCGATGGTCTGCCGCCGCAGCACCTCTCCCAGCCGGTTGCCGAACGCGCGGCAACGCGCATGGCTCGGCAACGGCGGCACCGTGCAGTTGATGTAGATCGGCAGGATCGGCAGCGCGAGGTCGCGCAGCAGGAAGCTCAGCGGGCACGCAAAGGCGTGATCGACGCGCATTTCCGCAACCGAGAAGACGTCGAAGTTGCCTTCGATCATGCCCTCGACCACCTGGTCGCCGAGGTCGCCGAGCCCCTGGTAGGTCGTCTTGGGCGAGCCGGCCTCGCCCCAGGACTTGAACGCGTCGCCGGTGCCGATGGCGAATACCGGCACGCCCTCATACGAAAACGTCATCATGTGGTCGGTGCCGATGATGACCAGCACCTCGGCCTTGCTCTCCTTGAGCTTCTTGTTGAGGTGCTCGAAGGCGTCGAACACGCGGCGCGCCTGACCGAGGTCGGTCCCTTCCGGCACGCGCAGCATCGCCGCCGTGTGCGCCGTGCAGGCGCTCCAGACGATCTCGCCCATGATCACACCTCCTTCAGGTAGTCGATCAGCAGCTTGTTGGTCACGTCCGGCTTTTCGAACTGCGGCCAATGCCCGGCGCCTTCCACCAGCGAGTATTTGGCGCCCGGAATGATCTTGGCGGCGCGCTCGGCGATGCTCGCCGGCATCGTCGGGTTGTGGTCGGTCCAGACCACGTAGGTCGGCACCGACAGCGCCGCCAGGTCCTTCTCGCGCATCAGGTGCGCCCGGTTGCCTTCGCCCGGTTGCTCCGCGACCATTTTCGGCATCGCCTGCCGGCTGTCCGGCAGCATGAAGATCTGGTAGCGCGTCTCGACCAGCTCGTCCGGCACCGACTTGGGATCCAGCATCAGCCATTCCAGCCGCTTGCGCACGCCTTCCCGCGTCGGGGTCTGCAGCGCGTTCTGGGTGACGGTCTGCACCTGCTTGTGGATCTCCTCGCTCTTCTTCTTGCTGGCCTCGTCTTCCAAGAGGATGCCGGCGCCGGTCACCGAGATGATCGAGCGGACCCGGTCGGGATATTTCTGGGCGAAGTTCATCGCGGTCCAGCCGCCGAGCGACTGGCCGACGAAATGCGCCTTGCGCGCACCGATCGCATCCATGAAACGCTTGAGATGCTCGACGAACAGCGGGGAGTGGTAGGTCTCGTCGAGCGGCTTCGACGAGTAGCCGTGTCCGATCGCGTCCATCGCGATGGCGCGGAAGCCCGCCTGCGCCAACGGCACGACGTTGCGGATGAACGATTCCGCATGCCCGCTGAGCCCATGCATCATGATCACGGGCTCGCCTTGGCCGGCTTCGATGACCCGTGTCCGCCATCCGCCCGCATCGTGATATTTGACTTCGGCGCCGAGCGCATCGCTCCAGAACGACATGATCATCTCCTGTGCAAGAAAAAATCGGTCATCATCGGATTGACCAGGTCCGGCCGCTCGTATTGCGGCCATTGCTTGGTGCCTGGCACGGTCGCGACCCGCGCGTCGGCGCAGGCCTGCGCGCTCGCCTCGATGATCGGCAGCGGCGTATGGCCGTGCTCGCCGCGCACGAACAGCGCGGGCTGTCGCAAGGCCTCGAGCCGGTCCGGGGTCAGCAGGAATTTCGCATTGTCGGCGCGCCGGACGTATTGATGCACAGCGCGCGATGCTTCCGGCTGGTAGAGGCGCCACCGCGTCTCGACCATGTCGTCGTCGATCAGGTCGGGATCGGCGACCAGCCCGCTGAGCCGTTTGCGTACCGCCTCGCGCGTCGGATTGTCATAAGCCTCGCCACCGGCGCGATAGCGCGCCTCGGCGCCGGGGGCGGCCAGACGTTCTTCCTCCGATTGCAGCCCCTGCGGCTCGATCAGGAAGAGCCTGCCGACCCGTTGCGGCCTGGTCAGCGCGAGCCACGCCGCGACCCAGCCGCCCAGACTTTGCCCCACCACATGCGCCTGCCGCACCTCGATGGCGTCGAGGAAGCGCGCCACGTGCTCCGTCAGGGCGCCGATGCTGTAATCGGCCGCCGCCGATTGCGCGGTCATGCCGTGTCCAAGCAAGTCGACCGAGATCGTCCGGAACTGCCCGGCGAGCACGGGAGCATTTCGCACGAACGTTTCAAGATGCCCGCCGCGGCCATGCAGGAACAGCACGACCGGCCCATCGCCGAGCGCCACATAGCGGGTCGACACGCCAGCCACATCGGCGAAGCGCGCCTCGGCACCCAGGTAAGCTGTCCAAATGCTCATCTTTGCGCTCAGCCGATGATCAAAGGCGTCGGCGGAAAAATTCGACGCTGCGCTCGAACACCTGCTTTGGCTGCCGCCGCATGGTGGTTGGGATGGCCGGCATCCTCGAAGGCGTGTCCGGCGCCCGCGTAGACGTGGAGCTCGATCGGCAGCCCGCTCTTGCGCAACGCTTCGTCGAGGCTGCGCACCTGGTCGAGCGGGATGACCTCGTCCTTGTCGCCGAAATGACACTGCACGGGGCAGCGCACCTGGTCGGCGATATCGATGCGCGACCGCGGTTTTTGGTCCGGGGTGTAGTGCGGCGGCAGGATCGGCAACGCATAGAGAATGACGCAGGCCTTCAGGTCCGGCGATTGCGTCGCCCACACCAGCGAGGGGCCGCCGCCGAGGCAGTAGCCGAGCGTGCCGATGCGTCCGGCGTCGACCTCGGGCCGGGTGCAGAGATAGCGCCGCGCCGCCTCGAGATCCGGCACCGATTGCTCGTCGCGCGACGCGAGGAATGCCCCGCTGCGGCGCTCCTCCGGATCGGGATGCTCGAAGCCGAACGGCGGCTTGCCGCCGATGCGGCTGTAGAGATCGACCGTCATGACCACGAAGCCCTGCGCCGCATAGCGCCGCGTGGCCTCCTGCCGGTGCGGGATGACGCCGAGATTCTCGTGCGCCACCACGATCGCGGGCGCCTTGGTGACGCCCTTGGGCACCGCCAGGTAGCCGCGGATCTCGTCGACACCCGACTTGAACGTGACCCAGCCGGCCTCGACTTTGTGCTCGACGTCTTGCGTTTGCTCACCCATCGGACACCTCTCATGCAATCTCGACGTCGAACAGCGGTTCGTCGGTCGTCAGCCGCACGTCGACGTCGAGCAGCCGCGCGCAGCTCGGACAGGCGTAGCGCGTTGCGACCAGGCCCTCGTGCAACGCCACCCGCGGGCCGAGCTCTTCGGCGCCGCGCCACGCCCTGGCACGCGAACTGCTTCCAGTTCTCGATCGCCGGCGCGATCACCTGCTGGCAGCCGCAGCGGAAATAGAGCTTGCCCTTGATGCGTACGAAATCGGCCTGGTCGCCATAGGTGACGACAACCTCGGCATCGCCCGCGTCGACCGCCTCGGTCATGCGTTTCGGCCGCGGCCAGCCCAGGCGCTCCTTGCGGATGCGGTCGCGGCGCGCCTGCGTGCCGGCGCGATCGAGCGTGCCGTCCGCATTGATGACGACACCGTAGATGTCGTGCGCCGCTCCCTTGGACACGGCATCGAATTTGACGTCCTCGACGACGCGCTCCGGCTCCCGTTCGATCGGGTCGCCCCAGCCGCCGCCGGCCTGCGGGCCCCACTCGTAGGCGTCGTCCTGGCCGAAATCGAACAGCGGCGGCTTGGCGCTGAGCGCGATCTCGACGCCCTCGAGTCCGTCCAGCCCCGACGGCATCGTTCCGCTCGCCAAGACCTTGCGCACTTGCGTCTGCTGGATGAGCCGGCGCCGGTTGCAGCCGCTCGGATAGCCGCCGAACAGGCCGCGCGAGGTCGGCGATTCATAGCCGTGGCACGCGACCAGCACGCGCAGATGATCGGTGCCGTGGATCACGTAGCCGGCGCCGGCGGAGAGCCCGCCGCGGTTGCGCCCGGGCCCGCCGGAATCCCGCACCACCTTGCGATAGAGGTAGAGCACCGGCATCAACAGCTCGAGCGACTCCACGTTCGGGGTCTTGCCCGCCGTGATGTTGCGCTGTCCCTGCGCGGTGATGCCGTCGCGATGGCAATAGGCGCCGCCGCCGCTCATGGTCTGGTCGAGGAACACGCCGGTCGCCGGCTCGCCGTATTGATTGCGGCCATGCACGTTGAAGAGGTCGGGACCGGAGGCCGGCGAGGCCTGGCCCTCGCGCATGAAGGCGCGGGTCGAGGCCATCAGCTTGGACAGCGCCTCGGTCGCCGTCACCTCGACCAGCCACATCGTGCCGAGCGGCCCCTGGCTGACCGGCGCGGGAAACTCCGCCGAGACGATCGAGCCCGACCGCCCGATCACCTCGACCGGCCGGAACAACCCGTCGTTCCAGGGAATGTCGTAGCCGACGATCGGCAGCAGCGCCGAATAGACGCCGGCGAGCAGGCCGGTGCGCGTGGTGTTCACGAATCCGGGCGCCTGCGGCGATGATTCCGAAAAGTCGAAGCTGAGGTTGTCGCCCTGCTTCGTCAGCGTGACGTGGATGCGGTAGAGCTTGTTCTGCTTGCCGTCGTGATCGAGGAAGCGCTGCGCGCGGAACTTGCCGTCGGGCAGCTCGCGCAGGCGATTGCGTAGTTTCTGCTCGGACAGCTCGATCACGCTGTCCATCACCGACAAGACCGTGTCGCGGCCGTATTGCTCGATCGTCTCCTTGAGCCGGCGCACGCCCACGTGATTGGCCGCCAGCATCCCCTTGAGATCGAGGCTGAGATTGGTGGGCAGCCGCGACATGCCGGTGATCATCGCCCACACGTCGGTGCGCAGCTTGCCGCCGTCCACGATCTTCACGGGCGGAACCAGCATGCCCTCCTGGCGCGCATCGTCGGCGTGCGAGGCGAAGCCGCCGAACACCATGCCGCCGACGTCGAGCTGATGCGCCGCCACGCCGGTCCAGCCGATGCGCTCGCCGTCGACGAAGATCGGCGCCAGAATCCCGAAATCCGGGGCGTGCAGCGCGCCCTTGTACGGATGATTGAGGATGAACATGTCGTCGGGCCCGATGCCCGGATCGTCCTCGCAGTCCTGGATGATGTACTTCACCATCTCCGAGCAGGAGGCGGCGTGGAACATCACGGTGCGGCCCATGGTGACGACCTCGCCATGCGCACGATAAAGGCCGGTGTTGAAGTCGGTGGCCTCGTTGACGAGCGGAGAGCCGGAGACGGCCGCGAGCGCCGCCGCCTGCTCGTCGGTGATGGCGAGCAGGCGATGCCGGATCACCTCGAACGTGATCGGATCGACGTCCTGGCGCTGGTAGCCGTGGGCTTGCGGCTGCTTTTCCGCCAATGCGAGGCTCATGCATTCACCTTGTCGGCGGCGAGCTCGATGATGATGTTGCCGTAGGGCTCGACTTCCGCCCGTTGACCCGGCCCGACCACGATCGTGGTGTCGGGTCGCTCGATGATGGCGGGGCCGATGACGAGGTCGCCCGGTCCGAGGCCTTCGGAGCGGTAGATCTGCGTCTCGAGAAATCCGGTGCGATAGAAATAGACCCGGCGGCGGCCGATCGGCTTCGCCTTGTCGACCTTGCGTGGGAGCAGCGCCGCTTGCGGCCGATGCACCGGGGTCGAGCCCTCGACCCGCACGGCGGTGAACTCGACGCCGGAGATCCGCAACGCGGTGTTCTTGCCGAAGATCTGCTCGTACTGCTGCTCGAACCGGTCGACCAGCTGGTCCACGTCCGTGCGCCGTCAGCGCCTTCACGGGCACTGCGACGCCGATCTCGTGCACCTGCTGCCGGAACCGCATGCCGACGAAGCGACGGATCTCGACCTGTCGCCGAGCGCTTCGCGGCAGCGTGCTTCGGCGCGCGCGAGCCCGTCGTTGAGCGCCTCCGCCTTGACGTGATCGGACGCGCGCTTGAAGCGGGCAGGGGCATGCAGCCCGAGCGCATGCGTGAACTTGCGCTGCCGGTCGGCGGTCACCGATCCATAGGCCGAGTGGCCCGAGGCGGTATTCGGCACCACGACCTTCGATATGCCGGCGATCGCCGCGAATTGATGCGCATGGGTGGGCCCGGCGCCGCCATAGGCGAACAGCACGAACTGGCGCGGGTCGTAGCCGGCGCGCAGCGTGACCCGGCGCAGCAGGTCGGCCATCTGGTTGTTGGCGATCTCGCGAATGCCCGACGCCGCCTGGTGCAGATCCATGCCGAGCGGCTCGGCGACGTATTTGCGAACGGCTTCCGCCGCGCGCGCGCCGTCGAGCTTCATCCGGCCGCCCAGGAAATAGTCCGGATCGATGATGCCGAGCACGGCGTCGGCGTCCGCGATCGTCGGCTCGACGCCGCCGCGGCCGTAGCAGGCCGGCCCCGGCATCGAGCCGGCGCTCTCGGGTCCGACCGTGAGGTGGCCGTCACGCACCCGCGCGATCGATCCGCCGCCGGAACCGATGGCGGTGACCTTGATGGAGGGCAGCGCCACGTGGAAGCGCCCCTCCTCGCGGTGCGCCTCCAAGAGCGGCTGGCCGTTGACGATGAGACCGACGTCGAAGCTGGTGCCGCCCATGTCGGTGGTCAGCACGTTCTTGAAGCCGAGCAGCTCGCCGAGCTTCTGCGACGCCAGCACGCCGCCGGCGGGCCCCGAGGTCAGCAGGTTGGCGGCCTGCAGCGCCGCCTCCGCCGCCGGCAGCACGCCGCCGCCCGACTCCATGATCGAGATCGGCCCGCCATAGCCGAGCCGCCTGATCGAGGCGTCGAGCCCGTTGATGTAGCGGTGGATCACCGGACCGAGATAGGCGTTGATCGCGGTCGTCGAGGTGCGCTCGTATTCGCCGAGGATCGGCACCAGCGCGGAGGACACCGTGACGAACACGCCCGGCGCCTCCTCGGCGACGATCTCGGCCAGGCGCCGCTCGTGCGCGGAGTTGCGGAACGACCACAGCAGGCAGATCGCGATCGCCTCGACGCCCTTGTCGGCGAGCGCCCGCACGCGCCGGCGCGCGTCGGCCTCGTCGAGCGGCGCGATGACAGTGCCGCGAAAGTCGACGCGTTCGGAGACCTCCTCGACCAGATCGCGCGGGATGATGGGGATCGGCGTCGAGCGCGCGGAAAAATGCGAGATCTCGTGATGCGCCATGCCGGCCCAGCTCGACATCGAGCGCTGGATGCGCAGGATGTCGGCGAAATCCCCGGGTGGTCAGCAGGCCGGTGCGCGCGCCCTTGCGCTCGATGAAGGCGTTGGTCGCCGCGGTCGTGCCGTGCGCGAAATAGGCGAGCTGGGCGACCAGCGCCTCGGTGTCGAGCCCGACCGTCTCGGCCGCCAGCGCGAGCGCGTCGAGCACGCCCTGGGTGCGGTTCTCGGGCGTCGTCGGCGCCTTCACGATCATCACGTCACCGGCGTCCGACAGCATCACGAGGTCCGTGAAGGTGCCGCCGATGTCGGTGCCGATGAAGTAGCTCATACCGCAGTCTCACGATGGTCTTGTGTGCGCGCCGGGAGGCCCGCCACGCGGCCGTCACCAGGTCTCGGGGTTGATCTTCGAATAGACTTCCGCCTGCAGCAGCGCGGCGAATTTCTCGACGTCTCCGCCGATGCCGGCGACCAGGCCGTCCCATTTCTTCAAGAGCTCGAGGTGCGTCTTGATGATGGTCTCGGGATCGCGCACGCCGAGCTTCTTGGATTCCTCGACCACGACCGCCTGGTCGCTGGCGTTGAAGGCGGCCAGGACGGGGTCGTATTTATTGCCGGCCGCGACGACCTTCAGGCCGTGCTGCTTGCCTTGATCGAGCGCCACCTGGTCGTCGGCCACGTGGCCCTTGTACGGTGGCGAGCGCGGTCGCCCGCGGCAGCGCCCCCCACAGCGTCTTGCGCTCGGCCGCCGTCAGGGACGTCCAGGTGTTGCGGTTCGCGACCATCATGCCGAAGCCGCGCGGCGTGCCGAGCGGAGCGTCGATGGCCGAGCGGATCACGTCGAGGCCGTAGACCCGCAGCCACGGGTAGGGGCCGTGCACGCAGGCGAGCGCGCCGCGCTGCAATGCCGGGATGCTGTCCGACGGCGACAGATTGACCGGCGTGCCGCCGATCGCCTTGATGAGGCGCGCTTCGGCGCCGCCGGCGATCTTCACCTTCTCGCCTTTGATGTCGTCGGGTCCGCTGATCTGCTTGGCGCACAGCAGCCGATACGGGGTGACGCCGTAGCCGGCCAGGAACACCGCGTTCATCTTCTTGTATTCGTCGAGGCATTGCGGGCAATTGAGCATCAGCGTCTCGATCGTCGCCCCGGCGATCGCCAGCGGGTCGCTGCCGAACCCGAGCAGGTTGTAGACGACGTTGCTGGCCGCGAGCTCCTTGACGTAGACCGAGGTCAGCACCATGCCGGCATCGATGACGCTGTCGCGGATCGACGGCAGCGTGGTGCGCGGATTGGCGAGTTGTCCGCCCGAAACGAGCTTCCAGTTCAACGCGCCGCCGGTCTTCTGGTCGAGCTCCTTGAACAGCGGTGCGAGGCCGTAGACGTTGACGCCGTGATTGGGAATTGCCCAGGAGCCGAAGATCAGCTCTTTGGCTTGCGCGCCGGCGATGCTCGCCAGCAGGGCGCCGGACATGACAAGCGTGCGGATCGTCAGGCGCATGGTCTCCTCCCGATTTTGACCGTTTTTTCCCGGCCGTTTTCTCGGCCGATTTTTCTTGTCGGCGGTCTATATCAGCGGTCCGGCGGCTAATCAAACAAAATTATAGATGTGTGTACTATTGAACCTATGGGGCTCGGCGACGTAACCCGCCCGCTCAGCGCAATCGCATGCGGACCCGCACCAGATCGCCGCGATGATGTCCGGCCAATTCGTAGATCAGCACGCCGTTGCGGTCGAACACCGAGCGCGTCAGGATCACGATCGGCGCGTTGATCGGCACCTCGAGATGGTTCGCGGTCTCCAGATCGGCGGTTCCGACCACGATGGTCTGCTCGGCGCGGCCGATCTCATCGCCGAGCACGCGTTGCAGCACGCGGAACGGCGCGTCGTTGAAGCCCTTCTTGCCGACCCGATCGAACAGGCTGCGTTCCACGTAGGTGGTTCCGACCAGATACGGGATGCCGTTGCGCCGATGCAGCCGGCGCATGAACTGATAGGCGGGGGCGAGCTTGCCGCCCGGATGCGACGGCGTCGGCAGCTGGCGCGCCGCCCGGCATTCCAGCCACTCCATCTTGATATCCGAGGTCTGGTCGACGGAGGCCGACCAGTCGGTCGGAATATCGTGCCAGATCTCGGACTTGGGGGTGCTCAGCACGAACGTGCCGCGGCCGCGGTAGCGTCCGATCAGGCCTTCGCTTTCCAGAAATCCGATCGCCTGCCGAACCGTCGCCCGCGCCACACCCAATTCCGCGGCGAGCTCGTCGAGCGAGGGGATCTGGTGGCCGATCTGCCATTCGCCGATCTCGATCCGCCGGCGAAACAGCGTGATGAGCTGCACGTAGATCGGCGTCGGCAGCTGGCTCGACGTCAGAGGTCCGCCCGCTGACCTGCGCAAGCCGTTGCGGCGCAGTTGCTCGATCATCCGTGTCATGCCCGGTCCATCCTCGCGATCTCGCCTGCGGTTGCCGACGACGCGCGATCGCTTGTCATATGTTTTGTCATCTGCGCCGAAGCGGCAAGGATCGCTCGCCAGTTAGCAGAAGCAAAGCTCGCTTGGCAATAATGTGCCATATGTATATACTACTATCAAATTGGCTGGCAGAACCAGTAAGAAACCAGCGCAAGCGCTGGAGCGGGAGGGGAGCGCCGTGCAGCATCTGGCGAAGAGCGTAGACCGTCTGGATCAGGCGTTGATGGCGGTGGCGGGTCTGGCCGCCTTCCTGATGATGACCCAGGTCTGCGTCGATGTCTTCATCCGGTTCGTCCTGGGTCGGCAGATCGAGGCCACCATCGAGATCGTCTCAGCCTACTACATGGTGGCCCTGGTGTTCCTGCCGCTGGCCTATGTCGAGCGCAACGACGGTCACATCGCCGCCGACGTGGTGGTGCAGCTGCTGTCGCCGCGCACCCAATTCGTGCTGCGCCGGCTGGTCGACGTCGTCGTGCTGATCGCCATGAGCGTGCTCTGCTATTGCAGCCTGGTCGAGGCGGTGAACCGGACCATCGAAGGCGAGCTGTGGCGGTCGGGCGAGACCTTCCTGCCGATCTGGCTCAGCCGCTGGCTGGTGCCGATCGGCAGCGGCGCCATGGCGCTCACCATCGTGGCCCGCTTGCTCGGCGCGAGCCGGCGACCACCGCAGCCCGTTTGAGCTGCGGCCAGCGGACCCGTGAGCAATTTTCAGATCGGCCTGTTGGGCATCGCCGCGCTGTTCATGCTGCTGGCGGTGAGGGTGCCGATCGCGGTGGCGCTGTTGATCGTCTCGGTCGCCGGGGTGTGGGCGATCCGCGGCGTCAATGCCGCGTTCGCGTCGATCGGCACCCTGTCGTTCGATCTGGCGGCGAGCTGGACGCTCTCGGCGGTGCCGATGTTCCTGCTCATGGGCGCGTTCGCGTTCAATTCCGGGATGACGATATCGGTCTACAAGGTGTTCCGCATGTGGTTCTGGTGGCTCCCCGGCGGATTGGCCGTCGCCACCAATTGGGCGAGCGCAGCCTTCGGCGCGATTTCCGGCTCGAGCATCGCCGTCACCGCGGTGATGGCGCGCATCGCCATCCCGGAGATGCTCAAATACCGCTACGACAAGTCGCTCGCGACCAGCGTGGTGGCCGCCTCCGGCACCATCGACGCCCTGATCCCGCCGAGCATCATCTTCATCATCTACGGCATCCAGTCCGAGACGTCGATCACCGATCTGTTCCTGGCCGGCGTCATGCCCGGCATCCTCACTGGCGTCGTCTACACCGCGCTGATCGTGACGCGCTGCCTGCTCAATCCGAAGCTGGCGCCGCGCGGCGAGCGCGACTTCACCGCTGCCGAGCGCCGCGCCGCGACCGTGGATTCCTGGCCGCTCCCGGTGCTGTTCCTCGGCATCTTCGTGAGCCTCTATAGCGGCGCCACCACCGCGACCGAGGCCGGCGCGGTGAGCGCCGCGCTCGCGCTCGCCATCACGCTGATCCGCCGCGAGATGACGTGGCCGGTCATGCGCCGGAGCCTGATCGAATGCTGCGCCACCACCGCCTCCCTGTTCTTCATCGTCATCGGCGCCGCTTTCTTCGCGCGCTTCATGGCGATTGCCGGGGTGCCCGGCTATCTGGGCACGCTGATGCAGCAATCGGCGATCGCGCCGCTCACGTTCATCCTGATGATGAGCTTGATCATCATTCTGCTCGGGATGTTCCTGGAGGGCATCGGCATCATGCTGATCATCCTCCCGATCATCGTGCCGATCTGCCGGCAGCTCGACATCGATCTCATCTGGGTGGGCGTGCTCGTGGTCAAGCTGATCATGATCGGACTGCTGCATCCGCCGATCGGGCTGCAGGCCTTCGTGGTGAAGAGCGTGGTCGGGGACGAGGTGCCGTTGGGAACCATCTTCCGCGGCCTGGTCTGGTTCCTCGGCGCGGAGATTTTCATCATGGCGCTGCTCGTCGCCTTCCCGGACATCAGCTTGTGGCTGCCGCGCCAGCTCGCCCGGTAGTCTGGAACATGAGAGGAGAGCACATATGTCGGTCGTGACCGAAACCTCAGAACGCATTCTCGAAGCCTACGAGACCGGAAAGCCGATTGCGCCGGTGCGCGATCGGATTGGCGACGTCAGCGCCGCCTATGCCGTGCAGCAGGCGAGCGTCGAAGTCTGGCTCGCGCGCGGCAGGACGATCGCCGGCCGCAAGATCGGGCTCACCTCCAAGGCGGTGCAGGCGCAGCTCGGCGTCGATGAGCCGGACTTCGGGGTTCTTTTCGCCGACATGATCCTCGACGACGGCGCCGACGTCGCTAACGGCAAGGTTCTGCAGCCGCGCATCGAGGGCGAGCTCGCCTTCGTCCTCAACAGCGACCTGCAGGGAGAGCGCTTGTCGGCGGAGGACGTCATCAGGGCGACCGACTACGTCTGTCCGGCGATCGAGATCTGCGGCAGCCGCATCGCCGCCTGGGACATTCGCATCGCCGACACCATCAGCGACAATGCCTCCGCCGGGCTGATCGTGCTGGGCAAGACGCGGGTTCGACCGGTGCTGGACGACTTGGCGCGGGTCGCCATGTCGCTTCGGCATGGCGGCCACGTCGCGGCAGAAGGGCGAGGGGAGGCGTGTCTCGGCAATCCGGCGCTCGCGGTCGCCTGGCTCGGCGAGATGCTGACGCGCTTCGGCGGGGGATTGCGCGCCGGCGACGTCGTCATGAGCGGCGCGTTCGCCAAGATGGTCGCGGCCGAGCCCGGCAGCAGCTTTGTCGCGGACTTCCGCGATCTGGGGACGGTCTCGGTTCAATTCGGCAGGTAGGCGGGGGCAGGCGCTTGCCCAATCGCCGAGGATGCGCTGCCGGCGGCTCAACGACGCTGGTCTGCACGCGTTCAATCCATCGCCAGCACGCCCTTGGATTTGAAGATCTCGCGGATGCGACCCGCATAATCATTGAACGCGGCAGGCAGCTTGTCCAAACGGCGCGGGCGCGGCAGGTCGATATCGATGATCTCGACGATGCGTCCCGGCCGCGGTCCCATCACGACGACGCGGTCCGCCAGCAGGACGGCCTCCGGGATGCTGTGCGTGATGTGCAGCGCGGTCTTGCGGCGGTCCATCCAGAGCCGCTGGATGTCCATCGCAATCTGCTCGCGCGTGAGCGCGTCGAGCGCGCCGAACGGCTCGTCCATCAACAGCAGGTGCGGATCGTGCACGAGCGCACGACAAATGGAGACGCGCTGCCGCATGCCGCCGGACAACTCGTAGGGTCGCTTTGTCTCGAAGCCCCCCAGGCCCGTGGCCTTGAGCAGATCCATCGCGACCGATTCGTACTTGACGCGGTCCATGTGGCGGATATCGATCTGGATCATCACGTTCGACAGCACGTTGCGCCAGTCGAGCATGATGGCGTCCTGGAACACGATCCCGACGTCGGTCTGCGGGCGGTCGACGAGCTTGTCGCCGATCGTGATCGTTCCGGAGCTGTACGGGATCAGGCCGGCGACCATCTTGAGGATGGTGGTCTTGCCGCAGCCGCTGGGGCCGACGATTGCGACGAACTCGGATTGCTTGATGTCGATGTTGACGTCCGCGCACGCTTCGATGACGCCGTTCTTGGTCTGATAGGTCTTGCTGACGTTCTGCAGCCGGATGTGCGGTCGATTCATCTGGTCTTGCCGGGAGGGACGCTGCGACACCGCCTTCCCACGCTCGCGAAGCGCGTGGGAAGGCCTTTCGCCGAAAGCTACTTCTTTGCCAGATAGGGGGGCTCGGACAGGTATTCGTTCGTATAGTAGACGGTGACGTCCGGCTGCGCCTTCAGCTTGGCGTACTTCTCCAGGAGGTCCTGCGATTCCTTCCAGTCCTCGGTCGCCGACCAGCCGATCGGCTTGCCCTTGGTTTTCTCCGTGCGCAGGATCGTCATGGTGCCGTCGATCTCCAGGAGCGAAATCTCCTTGTTGAAGGCCGGCGCATGCTTCATGAAGATCTCGGCGGCCTCGTCGCGGTTGTCGAAGGTGTATTGCCAGCCGCGCTGCGAGGCGCGCAGAAACCGCCGCAGCTGGGCCTGATTTTTCGCATCCTTGAGCCAGTCGTTGTTGGCGATGATCGCGCTGCTGAGCGTCGAGATGCCCGCCATGTCGTAGAGCCGCGTCCAGCCCATCTTCACGCCGGTCTGCAGCTGCATGCGCGGACCTTGATCCATGAAGTAGCCGAGCAGGGCGTCGGCCTGCTTGTTGAGGACGGCCTGCTCCTTGGACTGCGGATTGGCGACGGTGATCAGCTTGACGTCTTCCAGCTGCATGCCGAGCTTGCCCATGAAGGCGGTGAAGATCGCCAGGCTCGCGTCGCCGGCGGTGATCGCGATGCGGCTGCCTTTGATCTCCTCGATCTTGGTGGGGCGCGGCGCATCCGCCCGGTAGATGAACGCCATCGGGCTTTGCTGGAGCGTGACGCCGACCGCCTTGATCGGCATGCCGGCGCCGACGCCGCGCATCATCGTGGCGGCGTCCACATAGGCGACCGGGTTGGTCATGTTGGCGACCAGTTGGGCGACGGTGGTGGAGCCGCTGCCCTCCAGGATCTCGACCTCTAGCCCTTCCTCCTTGTAGAAGCCCTTGTCGCGGGCGACGAAGAATCCCGCGTGCTCGCCGTAGAGCGTCCAATTCAGACGGAACTGGAATTTCTCCAGCGTCTGCGCGCCGGCCGGAGCGTCGAGCGCCGCAATCGCCGCGATCGCGGCAAGCAGGCTGAACAGTTTCGTTGTGCTCTTCACGGTTTCCTCCACTCTGTTTTCTTGTGTGCCGGTCGTCGATGGACCGGGCAGTTGCGTATTTCAGGTGTATGCAGCGCGGCTCCTTCTTCGCGCGGCAGGCGGCATTACATCGTGCCGCTTTCCTCGCGCACCCGGTGGGTAACATGCCACGGAATCAGGAGCGATTCGAGAAATTCAACCGAGTAGAAGAAGACCAGGCCGATGAACGTCAATCCGACCAGGGTGGCGAACATCAACGCCGTCTCCATGTTCGAGTTCGTCACCAGCAGCAGATAGCCCAAGCCCTTGTCGGCGCCCACGAATTCGCCCACGACCGCGCCCGCGATGGCCAGCGTCGCCGCCACTTTGAGCCCGCTGAACAGGTAGGGCAGGCTGGTCGGCAATCGGAATTGCGTGAAGATCTGGATGCGGCTCGCGCCCATGGAGCGTGCCAGGTCGTTCATCTCCGACGACATCGAGCGCAAGCCCACCGCGGCATCGATGACGATTGGAAAAAACGAGATCAGGAAAGCGACCAGGATCTTCGGCAAGACGCCGACGCCGAACCAGACCAGGAACAATGGCGCAACCGCGACCTTGGGCACGACCTGAAAGAACAGCATCGTCGGCATGACGAATTGGTCGAAGCGTTGCGACGACGTGATCGCGATTGCCAGCGGAATGGCGATCGCGACGGCCAGAAGGTATCCCAGCAGCATCTCATAGGTCGTGACCCATCCGTGCCACAACAGTTTGGGAAATTCGGCGACGAACGTGCGGGCGATCTCCGTCGGCGCGGGCAACAGATAGGCCGGCACCTTGGAGATCATCACGCCGGCCTGCCAGATCGCAAGAAAGACCAGAACGCCGGCAACCGGCGTCAGCCATTTCATCAGCTTGACGATGACCCATGCGGTCCTGTCCGTCTGGGGTTTTTGCGGAGCCATGGTCCTGCCTGGGTGCGCTCGAGCGGTCGGGCAACGTATCAGAGTGTGCGGCGCGGCGACAATTCTTCTACGCTTCCGCCGCAATGCGTCAGCGATTTTTCCGCGCGCGCATCGAGCGTGATGCCGAGCCCCGGCGCGGTCGGGACGCGGATCATGTCGCCATTGGCGCGGAAGGCCGGATCGGTCGTGCCGCGTCCCGCGATGTATTGCGGCCCGTTGAGCGCGGCCGGGAAGCTCAGTCCGGCCCACGCAAAAAGATGGGCGGATGCCGCCATCGACAGATCGGGGTCGGTCAGTCCCGACGCGAACACGAGCAGGTCGTTGTCCCGCAGCAAGGTCACGATCCGCGATGCGTTCCAAAGTCCCCCGCAACGCGCCACCTTCATGGCGATCCCGTCGAGCATCTCCAGCGCGATGAATTCGGCGACCTCGACCGGCGAGACGATGCCTTCGTCCATCAGGATCGGCAGCGCGCCCTGCCGCTTGAGCGCCTGATAGCCGCGGATCAGGTTCGGTGGGAGCGGCGACTCCAGGCCTTTGAGGCCGGCGTCCGCGAGCTTGGGCGCCATCGCCAGCGCGGTGTCCACGTCGTAGCTGGTGTTGGCGTCCGTCCAGTGAAATCCATCGGGCGCGAAATTGCACACCGTGCGGACGAGCTCGAGATCGTATTGCGGCGTCTGCGGATAGCCGATCTTGATATTGAAGCTGTCATAGCCGCGCGTCGTGGCGAGCGCGAGCTGGGTCTCCGCCTCGGCCAGCGTCGGCGGTTGACGGTCCAGCTGAGCTTCACCTGCCGTTCGTCTTGCGCCGCCGAGAAGCTCGGACACGCTGCGATCGGTCTGCTTGCCCCACAGGTCGTAGCAGGCCAGGTCCACCGCCGCCTTGCACAACGGCTGCCCGACCGAAAACGACGGCCTGATCGCGCGATCCATCCGTGCGTGGATGGCCGCGAGATCCGACGGGTCGGCGCCCAGGATGGCGGGCGCGAGATAGTGTCGCAGCGTGGTCTCGACGCTCTCCACGGTCTCGTAGGTCCAGGTTTCGATCGGGACCGACTGCCCCCAACCCTGGACGCCGTTCTCGTCGGTCAATCGCACCACGATCGACGGGCGCACCGGCGTCTTGAAGAACTTGAACTCGCCGACCAGGTCGTAGTCGAACCTGCCGACTTCAACGCGAGCGATCCCGGTCATTGCAGTTGTCGTCCCTCGATCCCGGCATGACGCAACGTCGATTTTCCTTTATCATCCTCATCCGGTCAAAGGGTCACGAGCGGAAATGACTGACGTGACGGCGCCCGTATTCACCGTTCGCGAAGTGTGCCTCTACGAAAGAGAGGTGCGCTTGCGCATGCCGTTTCGGTTCGGCGTGGTCACGCTCACGCAGGCGCCGCAGGTGTTCGTGCGCGCGCGCATCGAGCTTCCCGACGGCGGCTCGCATTGGGGAGCGGCGGCGGAGCTGCTCGCGCCCAAGTGGTTCGACAAGAATCTCGCGCTCTCCAACGAGGACAATTTCGAGCAGCTGCGTCGCGCGCTCGCGCTCGCCATCGACGCCTACACGGACCCGGGGGCCGGACCGCGCACCGCGTTCGGCCATTTCGCCGCCCATTACGACCGCGCAGATCGCCGCCGGCGCCGCGTGCGGCCTCAACCCGCTGGTCGCGAGCTTCGGTCCGGCCCAGATCGACCGCGCGGTGCTCGACGCCTTGTGCCGCAGCGCGGGCTGCTCGTTCTACGAGGCGATGCGGGTCAATCTGCCGGGCATCGACCCCGCCCTGCTGCCGGCGCAGCTCCCGGATCTGGCCGGCTTCGACCTGCCGCGATTCCTCGCGGCGTTGACGCCGGCGGCCAGCATCGCCGCCCGCCACACGGTCGGCCTGGTCGACACCATCGCCGGCCATCCCCGCGAGGTCGACGACGGCTTGCCGGAGTCGCTGGAGGAGGTCGTCGCGGCCTATGGCCACACGTTCTTCAAGCTCAAGGTCGGCGGCGTGGCCGACGCCGACCTGCAGCGCCTCATCGAGATCGCGGCGGTGCTGGACGGCATCGCCGGGCCCTACCACGTCTCGCTCGACGGCAACGAGCAGTACGACGATCTCGCTGCCCTGCTCGATCTGTGGCGGCGCATGCAGGCCTCGCCGCGGCTGCAGCGCCTGGTCGCCAGCGTCCTGTTCATCGAGCAGCCGATCAACCGCAAGCATGCGCTCGACATGGACGTGTCGGCGCTGTCGCGGGTCAAGCCGGTGATCATCGACGAGTCCGACGCCGAGCTCGGCGCCTTCCCGTCCGCCCGCGCGCTCGGCTACGCCGGCGTGTCGAGCAAATGCTGCAAGGGGCTCTACAAATCCATCCTCAACGCCGCCCGCTGCAAAATGTGGAACGCCGCGGCCGGCGGCGAGCGCTACTTCATGTCGGGCGAGGATCTCACCACCCAGGCCGGGCTCGCGGTGCAGCAGGATCTGGCCCTGGTCAACCTGCTCGGGCTGACGCATGTCGAGCGCAACGGCCATCACTACGTCAACGGCATGGCCGGGCTGCCGCAACACGAGCAGGACGGCTTTCTCGCCGCGCACCCCGACCTCTACGAGCACAGCCACGGCGCGGTGCGCCTGAAGATCCGCGACGGCCGCCTCGCGATCGGCTCGCTCGCGGGTGCGGGCTTCGCTGCCGGCGCGGCTCCCGATTGGGCCGCGCTCACTCCGCTCGCCGTTTCGCCGTCGCGGCGCACGGCCAGCGCTTGACGGAGTGCGGATCGACCTCCGCGCCTATCGCCCGTCGGAGATCGTGGGGGATGTGGGCTCCGCCTCGAGCCGGATGACCGGCGAGAGCACGATCACCACGATCTGCGCCAGAAAGCCCACGGCCGCGACGATCAGGCAGGCCTCGGCCCCGAATAGTCCGCCGATCAAGGCGCCCAATCCGGCGCCGATCGGCCGGGCGCCGTAGGCCAGACTGTTGGTGGCCGAGACGCGTCCGAGCAGATGATCCGGCGTGACGGTCTGGCGCAACGTGGTGGTGCTCACCACCCATACGATCGGGCCGGCGCCCATGAGAAAGAAGCTCGCGCCGGCGAGCCAGCGCCGACGGCACGAAGATCGTCAGCACCATCACCAGCGCGGCGATGAAGCCCGAGACGGGTCCGATGGCGATCACGGCGCCGAGCGGGAGCCGGCCCATGATCCGCGCGGCCGAGAGCGCGCCCACGACCATGCCGATCCCGAACGCCGCGAGCGTCAAGCCGACACCGGTCGCGGAGAGCTGCAGCCGATGGATCGCATAGGGCACGTAGACCGCCTGGATCACGAACAGCGCCGCGTTGAAGATGAACTGCGTGATCAGGATCGGCCGCAGCAGCCGATGCTGCAGCACGAATGCGACGCCCTCGCGCACATCGCTCCACGGATGCGCCGGCGACGTGCGCGGGCGCGCCGGCTCGGCGAGACCGGCGAGCAGGACCACGGCGACGGCCGAGAGCACCGCGGCAACCGCGAACGCCGGCGCGCCGCCGATCCATCCCACCAGGGCGCCGCCGAGCGCCGGGCCGCCGGCGTAGGCCGTGGTCCGGGCCAGCTCGATTCGTCCATTGGCCGCCGGCAGCGCGTCACGCTCGACCAGCGACGGCACCAGTGCGGGTGCCGCCACGCCGTAGACCACGGTTCCGCAGGCCCCGATGAAGCCCAGCGCCGCCAGCAGCGGCAACGTCAGCGCGCCGAGCATCATCAGCGCCAGGACCGCGAGCAGGGACACGACCCGCAGGGTTTCGGCGCTCGCCATCAGGCGCGCCCGCGACATGCGGTCGACCAGGACGCCGGCCGGAATCGACGCCAGCAGGAACGGCAGCGTCTGTGCGGTCTGCAGCGCGCCGGTGGCGCCTTCCTGCGCCCCGAGCGCCAGCACGGCGACGATCGGCGTTGCTGCAAGTCCGATCTGCTCCGCCGATTGGGCGGCGAGATTCGACCAGGCCAGGCGCTTGAACTTCGCCGGCAGGCCGACATCGGTTCCGACTTGGGTTTTGTTGGGCATGGCACGCTGCTCGCGGGTTGTTTCCCGCAATCTGGCGGCCGCGGCCCAGTCCCGCACTCCGGTCCTTGCGTTCGAATTCGGCCGTGGCGGCTGAAGGCGGCTGAAAGAAGCCCGAGCCGATTGCTGCCGCCCCGTATCGCCGGGGGGACGCATTTGGTAGACTGGGATTCACACTCGAGCCTGTTTGGAAGGTGGGAAATGGCCAGATCCTCGACTGCTTCTTTGATCGCTGCCACGGTTTTCGCGCTCGTCCCGATCACTGCCCAGGCCCAGGAGCAGGGCAAGGCTGCGGCGTTGCCGCCAGGCGCCGGCATGGAGCTGGTCGCGGGCGCCTGCGTCGCCTGCCACCAGACCAACATGATCACCGCCAGCTCGGGCTACACGCGCGACGGCTGGAAAGAGCTGATCGGCACGATGATGGACCTGTCACGCACGCCCGAGGAGCAGGCCACGATCACGCAGTACCTCGCGACCCACTTCCCGCCCAACACCAGGCGAGCGCCCAAGCTCATCCCCGGCAACGCCGAGATCACGTTCACCGAATGGCAGACGCCGACGCTCGGCCAACGCTCGCGCGATCCGATGCAGGCGGCCGACGGCTCCATCTGGTGGGCCGGCCAGTTCGGCAATCTGATCGGGCGGATCAATCCGGCGACCGGCGAGATGAAGGAATACCCGTTGCCGCCGAACGCAATGCCGCACACGGTGGAGCTCGATGCCAAGGGCACGCCCTGGTACACCGGCAACAAGAACGGCTCGATCGGCAAGGTCGATCCCGCGACCGGCCAGATCACCGTCTACAAGATGCCGGACCCGGCCGCGAAGGACCCGCATACGGCGATCTTCGACAAGCAGGGGATCATGTGGTTCACCCTGCAGAACAGCAACATGGTGGGCCGTCTCGATCCGGCGACCGGCGACATCAAGCTGGTGACGCTGAAGACGCCGAACTCCAGGCCGTACGGCATCAAGATCGACGCCGACGGCGTGCCTTGGTTCGCGTGCAACGGCCGCCCCTGCCTGGTCAAGATCGATCCGGCGACCATGGAGCTCACCGAAGTCAGTCTGCCGCTCGCGGGGACGACGGTCCGGCGCCTCGACATCGCCGAGGACGGCATGATCTGGTACGTGAATTCAGGACTGGGCAGGCTCGGCCGGTTCAATCCGAAAACCGGAGAGATCAAGGAATGGCCGTCGCCCAGCGGGCCGAAGTCGCATCCCTACGCCATCGTGGTCGTCGACGGCATCGTCTGGTACAACGAGTCGGGCCAACGGCCGGATGCACTGGTCCGTTTTGATCCCAAGACCGAGACGTTCCAGAGCTGGGCGATCCCGTCGGGCGGCATCCATGCCGGCATCATCCGGCACATGCGCGCGACCCGGGAAGGCAACCTGCTGATCCACCAGAGCAGCACCAACCGGATCATCCAGGTGACGGTGAAGCGCCGCGCCGCGAGCCGGTAGAGCATTTTCCGGAAAAGTGGACACCGGTTTTCCGTAAGAAAATGCGACCACTAAAGGACGCTAGAGCGCATTCCGGTCTTCAATCTGGTTCAACTTAACCGGAATGCGCTCTAGCGCATGTCGCGGAGCTGATCTCGTCTCCTGATCTCGTCTGCTGGCGTGACGACCCGCCCCGCGACCGCCACGAGGGAAGCCATGCGCGCTCGCTACCGTGCGGCCGCCGCCGCGGCCTTGCTCGTTCTCGCGCTGCCGCATGCCGCGACGGCGCAAACCGCTGATCTCATCGTTGCGAAAAAGACGTTCGAGCTGCCGCGCTACACGACGGTGGGCGGGCAGGCGATCAGGAACGTCAAGATCGGCTGGGAGGCGGCGGGCACGCTCAATGCGGACAAGTCGAATGCCATCCTGATCACGCATTTCTTCTCCGGCACCGGCCACGCCTTCGGCAAATACGCCGCCGGCGATGCCGCGCCCGGCTATTGGGATGCGATCATCGGGCCGGGCAAGGCGATCGACACCAACAAGTACTACGTCCTCTCCTCGGACACGCTGGTCAATCTCAACGCCAAGGCGCCCAACGTCGTCACCACCGGACCGGCCAGCATCGATCCCGACACCGGCAAGCCTTACGGCATGCGCTTCCCGGTCGTGAGCATCAAGGACTTCGTCGAGGTGCAAAAGGCTTTGATCGAGAGCCTCGGCATCAGGAAGCTCAAGGCGGTCGTCGGCGCCTCGATGGGGGCGCTGCAGGCCTACGAATGGGCGGCGAGCCATCCCGACATGGTGGAGCGCATCATCGCGGTGATCGGCACGCCCGGCGCGGATCCCTACCTGATCGGCTGGCTCGATCTCTGGGCGGAGCCGATCCGGCTCGATCCCAAATGGAACAACGGCGACTACTACGACAAGGAGCCGCCGCTCGCCGGCCTCACCGCCGCGCTCAAGATCGTCACGCTGCACGCCAACCACTGGGAATGGGCGGTGAAGACCCAAGGCGGACCGGCCGAGCAGGGCAGGGACCCGGGCAAGGCGTTCAGCAACAAGTTCAAGATCGAGGCGACGCTCGAGAACGCCGCCGCGGCGCGCGCCAAGATCGCCGACGCCAATCATTTTCTGTATCTGGTGAAGGCGAACCAGCTGGCGTCCGCCGATCCCGGCAAGATCAAGGCGCCGGCGCTCGTGCTCTATTCGCCGACCGACCTCGTGTTCCCTGCGCCTTTGGTGGAGGAGGCGGCCAAGAAGATGTCCGGCGCGGAGACCGGCACCATCACCGGGCCGAACGGCCATCTCAACGGCGTGCTCGCGATCACCCAGGCCGCCGACAGGATCTCGGCGTTTCTTGCGCGGTAGACTACGGCGTTCTAGCCGGTGAAGGTCGAGTGTGAGCGCTACAGCGTCCCGGCAATGCCGGCTTGCTGCACGATCTTGCCCCAGCGGGCGACCTCGGAGAGCTGCGCGCTCTCACCAGCCGACCGCATAGGACGGCCGGCGCGGGTCGGCGCCGCCCTTGAGCACGCCGGTCTCCTGGTCGGCGACGATGGTGCAGACCGCGCCGGCGAGCCAGGTCCAGTCGGGCCACCATTCGATCTTGTGGCCGAGGCGGCCGAGCGCCTCGCCGGTCGACCGCTCGATCCGGCTCTCCAGGTTGAGCAGGCCGGGATGATAGGCGTGCGGCTCGAACGAGGAGGGGAAGCTGTAGGACGCGACGCGCGGCGCTTCGACCGCCTCCTGCACCTCCATCCCGAACAGGTGGATGTTGAGGAAGACCTGCAGCATCGCCTGGGTCTGCACGTCGCCGCCGGGCGTGCCGAACGGCATTTTCATCTTGCCCGGCTGCATCGCGATCGCCGGACTGGGCGTGAGCCGCGGCCGCTTGCCGGGCGCCACGCCGGACGGATGATCCGGGTCGCCCCAGTTCTGGCTGCCGCGCGGCGAGGGAATGATGCCGAGCCCCGGCACCACCGGTGCGTTGTAGGATCCGTCGCTCGGCGTCGCCGCGAACACGTTGCCGTCCGGTCGATGACGCAGACGTGAGATGTGTCGAGCTGCGGCGCCAGGAAGGCGTTTTCCGGGATCAGCGTCGCGCCGCCGCGCGGCGCCCGTTCGCGCCGCGAGCTTGCGCGGATCGCCGGCCGGCGGCATTTCGGGCCAGGCCCGATCCGGGCGGATCATCTCGCGCCGTTGCCGCGCATAGTCGCGCGACAGCAGCGCCTCGATCGGCACGTCGACGATGCGCGGATCGCCGAAATAGGCCTCGCGGTCGGCGAAGGCGAGCTTCACCGCCTCGGTGATGCGGTGCAGGTAGCCGGTGGAGTTGTGGCCGAGCTTGTGCAGCTCGGCCGCCATCCAGGAGGTTGAGCGCCTGCAGCAGCGACGGCCCCTGGCACCACGGGCCGCAGGCATAGACGTCGGATATCGCCGAACGAGGTCTCGACCGGCTCCTCGATGCCGGAGCGATAGCTCGCAAGATCGTCGGCCGACAGCAAGCCGCCGTTGTCCTTCTGGAACTTGACGATGGCGGCAGCGATGTCGCCGCGATAGAACGCATCGCGCGCCGCGGCGAGGCCGGCCTCGCGTCCGCGCTGACGCGCGGCGGTCTCCTGGTCCGCCATGTATTGGATGGTGGCCGCGAGCTCCTTCTGCACGAAGATTTCGCCGGGCCGCGGCGGACGGCCCTGCGGCAGATAGATCGCGACGTTCGACGGAAACATCCGGTACTCGGCCTCATGCTCGGTGATGATCTCCGACATCAGCGGGTAGACCGGAAACCCGTCGCGGGCGAAGCCGATCGCCGACTGCCGCCACCTCGCCGAAGCTCATGGTGCCGAAGCGCTCGAGCGCCGTGATCCAGGCATCGGGCGCCGCCGGCACCACGGTGCGCAGCACGCCTTGCGGGATCTTGCCGCCATGGTGCGTCTTGAAGAAGTCGCGCTCGATCGCCTTCGGCCAGGGGCCGAGACCGGGGATCGTGAAGACGCGATCGTCGGCGGCGGAATAGATGATGATCGGCGCCACGCCCGCGAAGTTCACATATTCGGGCTGCACGACGCCCAGCGCGATGCCCGCCGCGACGCCCGCGTCGATCGCGTTGCCGCCCGCCTCCAGGATCCGAAAGCCGGCCTCGGCCGCCAGGTACTGGCAGGCGGCGACCATGTGGCGCGTCCCCATGATGGTCGGGCGATGGGCCTTCATGTCGTCCTCCGTGGGCGAAAGCGTCGAGTCTGCATGGCGTGGAGCGTGATGCGGGACTTTGCCCCAGGATTTCCATCGTTGGCAATCGTCTAGTATTGTTGGAGCGACGACCATGAACACGCCAAGCCGACGTTCCGTTCTCGCCGGCATCGCCGGTCTCGCCGCGGCCGCGCCGTTGCGGGGCGCGCGCGCCGCACCCTATCCCGAGCGCACGATCACGCTGGTCGTGCCGTTCCCTCCGGGCGGATCGACCGACATCCTGGCGCGCATCGTGTCCGAGCATTTGCAGCGATCGCTGCGGCAGTCCGTCATCATCGAGAATCGATCGGGCGCGTCGGGCAACATCGGCACGGCCGCGGTGGCCCGATCGGCGCCGGACGGCTACACGTTCCTGTTCAATACGATGAGCGTGCACACCATGAATCATGCGCTGTTCGCCGCGATGCCCTTCGACGGCGTCGGCGACTTCTCGCCGATCACGCTGCTGGCTTATGTGACCAATACCATGGTGGTGCACCCGTCGATTCCCGCGACCAGCGTTCGGGAATTCATCGCATACGCCAAGGCGAACCCCGGGAAGATTGCCTATGCGTCGGGGGGCGCGGGCTCGACCAACCATCTGTGCGGTGCCCTGTTCGAGAAGATGGCGCAGGTCTCGATGGTGCACGTGCCTTACCGCGGCGGTGCGCCCGCGGTCGCCGACACCGTGGCAGGTCAGACGCAGCTCATGTTCACCGCCGGAACGCAGAGCCTCGAGCATGTGAAAGCCGGCAAGTTGCGCCTCCTGGCCGTCACCGAAGCCAAGCGGTCGTCGCTCCTGCCGGACATTGCGACCGTGGCGGAAACCCTTCCCGGCTTCGAGATGGCGGTCTGGTACGGCGCCTACGGTCCCGCCGGCATGCCGAAGGAGATCGTCGCGCGGCTCAATGCCGAGATCGGCCGTATTCTGCTCTTGCCCGAGGTGAAGAAGCGGATGGCGGACATCGCGGTCGAGACCGCCAGATCGAGTCCCGAGGAGCTCGCGACCTTGACCCGTGCCGATGCGGACAAGTGGGGTAGGATCATCAAGCAGCTCGGCATCACGCCGCAATGAGAACCTTTGGAGGGATCCCGATGCACAAGCCTCTTGCGATTGCATTCGCCGTCCTGGCCGCAAGCATCGCCGGCGCGTCGGCGCAGACCTATCCCGATCGCTCCATCAAGGTGGTCGTGCCGTATCCGGCGGGCGGGCCGACCGACACCGTGGCGCGCACGGTGACGCAGGGCCTTGCCGTCGATCTCGGCCAGAGCGTGATCATAGAGAACCAGGCCGGTGCCGGAGGCAGGGTCGCCATGAAGGCGGTCGCGCGCGCCGTGCCCGACGGATACACCCTGCTGGTCGGCGGCACCAACAACAACGCGATCACGCCGGCCCTCTACAAGGACCTCGACTTCGATCCGGTGAAGGATTTTGCGCCGGTGGCGGCGCTGGCGAGCGACTCGCTCGTTTTGGTGGTGCATCCCTCGGTGCCGGCAACGACCCTCGCCGAGCTGGTGCGCTACGCCAAGGACAATCCCGGCAAGCTCTCATCGGGCGGCGGAGTGGGAATTGCGCCGCACTTCCTGCTCGAGTTCATTCGCGTGCGCAGCGGGACCAAGATCGTATTCGTTCCCTACAAGGGCGCCGCCCCGGCCACCACCGACACGCTGGCCGGCCAGATCCAGCTCCACACGACCGCGAAGTCGACGCTGCTGCCGCTGATCCTGAGCCGGCCGGCTGCGCGCGCTCGCGGTGACGAGCGCCGAGCGCTGGCCCGAGCTTCCGGCGGTGCCGACCCTGCGCGAGGCCGGCTTCGACGGCTTCCCGACGGCGATCTGGTACGGCCTGCTGGCGCCGGCGGGGACGCCGGCGCAGGTCGTCGGCAAGCTCAATGCGGCGGTCAATCTGCGGCTCAAATCCCCCGAAACGCTGACCGCGTTCGCAAAGCTCGGCCTCGACCCACGCGTGCTCGCGCCGCAGGAATTCGGCGCCGTGCTGGTCGAGCAGCGGCGCGAGTGGGAGGCGGTCGCGCAGCAGACCGGCGTCAAGCTGGAGTGAAGAGTGGCATGCCGAAGGAGATCGTCGCGCGGCTCAATGCCGAGATCGGCCGTATTCTGCTCTTGCCCGAGGTGAAGAAGCGGATGGCGGACATCGCGGTCGAGACCGCCGGATCGAGTCCCGAGGAGCTCGCGACCTTGACCCGTGCCGATGCGGACAAGTGGGGCAGGATCATCAAGCAACTCGGCATCACGCCGCAATGACCGACGGGACACGCGCGACCGCGGCTGGCTGGCGGCGGCCGGCTGGTGAGGCCTCACCGCTAGCTCGCCGGGCCCTTCTTCGACCCTTCAAAGGACCGACGGAGCAGCGTCAAAAGGCTGCCGCCCGTCGCCATGCCGAGCAGGTAGATGAGGCCGACCATGAACGCCAGCGGTGCGCGTGCGCTGAAACCGAGGAAGGTCATGGTGACGATCTGAAAGTTCTGGACCGAGAAAACGATGACGACGGCGAAGAATAGTACGATCACAGTCAGGTGGATCCATCGCATGGTAGTCCTCCTCGGATGGGGCGACCGCTTTGACGCATTCCCTCACGCACGCAGCCGTGAATTGGCCATCGGCATCTTTGCAAAATCCTGTCGATCCGGCCAGAGATACTGCCCTCTCCAGCCGAAGGACAGTCGAGAAGAGGATCACCGCGGTCTGCGCCGGAAAGGCCGGTGCGTCAGGCGGGCCTTCCGCCTGCTGAAATCGCCAATGGCCTGGCGACGGCGTGCCTCGCGGCCGGCTGAGCTTTCCTCGACGCGAAGCGCTGCCATGCTTGACAATTCCCCCCGCTATCCCCACATAGGTCACGATTGGTTCATGAATATCGCGTGTAGTCGGCAGGTACCGCCACGACGACTGAACCGATCGGCTCCAGAAATCGCGAGCATTTTCTCGGGGGACATGTTCTTCACTGCGAATAGTTCGTTGGCGGGTGGGTCGGCTGCGAGCAAGGGTGGCGTAGGTGCCCCTCGCGCTGATTCGCGTCCTTCGTCTGCCGCACGGAGCATATTTTCACCTGCCATTACCCAAGGAGTGAGCCATGCAGAATGGCCCAAAGACCGGTACGCGCCGGCCCCAATCGGGGTCATTTCCGGTGCGCGCAAAGCAGTGGACATCGAATGGCGCCCGCCCCGAGTCGAGGGGCTCTCAAAACGCATCGAGGGGCTCCCAAAACGCCCAAAGAAACTATGAGCGGTATCTCGCGCTGGCCCAAGCTCAAGCCCAGTCCGGCGACATAGTCGGGGCGGAGAACTACTACCAGCACGCCGAGCATTATTACCGATCGATGTCCGCGGACCGGGAAACGACCCAGGAGTCCATGCGAAGCACAAAAGCCGAGACTCCATCGCGGATCGATCCTGAGGATCGGCACCGTTCCCTTCCCATCCCTGACCGCACTGCACGGGAGATTGAATGAGCAGTTACAAAGGCCCTGATCTTCAACAGCGTCAGAGCAACGCCGCCGAGGCGAAGAAGACGATGTTGGAGAAGTTTCGCGCGGCGTCCGAAGACCCCGCGGTCGCGAAGCGCCATGCTGCCAGAGCGGCAACAAACGAGCAGCGCCTGGTCCGCATGGCCGAGCGCGAAGCCGCCAGGAAGGTGCGTGAGGCCGAGCTGGCTGAGCAGGCCGCTCGCGCTGCCGAGCTCGCTGCGCAGGCTCAACGCGAAGCGGAGAAAGCCGCGGCTCTCGCGGCGGCCGAAAAGGCCGAACGCGAGGCGGCGCTGGAGGCCGAGCAAAAAGCTGTCCGGGACGCTCGATACGCGGCACGCAAAGCTGCAAAAAAAGAGCGGCGGCGAGGCTACTGACGGTTCGAGCCGCGGCTGCGCTCCGCGGCCGATGACGGCGATCCACCCCCGAGCGGACGACCCTGATTCAACGCGCCTTCTGGCGCCCCCGCGATGATGGGCAGGGCGGGCATTTTCCGGAGAATGCTCCAACGCAGCTCACGCGATCCGCTCGTGGCCCTTGATCTGGCTGCGATGCATGACGCGTCGCGATTTGGGGTCGAACGGATCACGCCGATGCAGGACCGAAAGGTTGTTCCACATCAGCAGGTCGCCGACCTTCCACTCGTGGCACATGGCGAACCGCGGTTGCGTCGCATGCGCCCAGAGCGCGTCGAGCAGTGCCTCGCTGTCGGTCACCTCGAGGCCGAGCACATAGCTGTTCGGCCGGCGTCCGAGAAACAGCGCCTTGCGTCCGGTTTTCGGATCGGTGCGGACCAGCGGATGATGCGCACCCACGACGTCGCGAACATCGGCGACTTGCTTGTAGCCTTTCCGGAGCATGCCGGCGCTGTTGGTTGACGCATCGTGCACCGCGATCTTGCCTTGAGCGGCCTTCTTCAGGTCCGCCGGCAAGCTCTCATAGGCCGCGAACATGTTGGCGAAATAGGTGTTGCCGCCGGTGGGCGGCACCTCGAGGGAATGCAGCATCGCGGCTTTCGGCGGCACCTCGACATAGGTCATGTCGGCGTGCCAGACGGCCTCGCCGTCGCCGAGATTTCCGATCGGCTTGCCGTTTTCGACGACGTTGGAGATGACGTTGAGCTCCGGATGCTCCTTGTTGAACGGCTCCCCGTACGGGTTCGGCCCCGGCGGATCGAGCTCTCCGAAATACTTGCTGAAGGCGATGAGTTGCGGGTCCGAGAGCTTCTGCCCATGGAACACGACGACCAGTCGTTCGCGCCATGCATCTTCGATCGTCTCGACGTCGTCCGCAGCCACCGGCTTCGAGACGTCGATGCCGCCGATTTCTGCGCCCAGGGCGGCGTCCAGGTTTCTGATCGATATCGCCATCGCGGCTCCTCGCTGCTCCATTCAGAACTGAATGTAGACTTGGGTGCTTCAAAAGACGAGTGCGGGTCGGGCCGATGCCGTCCGGCGTGACGACAGCGAGGCTGGTGCTCCAATTCCGAAGTTCGCATCATATCGCGGCGAGTTCGATTGCGAACTTCGGAATCAAAGGAGACTAGCAACTCTATCTAGTGCGGTTTTGAATTTGAAGTTCCTAAACGAATTTGCTGCGAACTGATAGGAACTTCAAATTCACCGCCTGGCAATCGACCGCGATCCGTGCTAGCCGGGAACCTTCATCGCGAAGGCAACGCAAGTGCGCATCGACCTCCACGGTTATCGCCCATCCGAGATCGTGTGGAACGGGCTGCTCCTCAAGATCGTGCAACAGTGCTGGGAGATGGGCGAGACCGAGCTTCGGCTCGTCCACGGTCACGGCCGCGCGCGCGGCAAGACCCCCGGTTTCGTCAACACCAAGACCGGTGTCTTCGGGCTGGCGATCCGGCGGGTCCTTCGCCACAAACGGGTACTTCGGCAATGGATCAAGTACTCGACGCTGGACTGCCGGAAATGGGGCGTCACCAGCGTCAAGTTGAAGGCCAATCCTGCCCCCACTCGAACGGGATTGGACGCGAATTTGTTGCCCGAGCGAACCTGGTTGGATACGAACCCGGTGGTCGACGGCAGCCAGCTTGCGCAAGCGAGCTCACTTTAGGACGGCGGTTTTTTTCCCTGCACGGGCCTTCAGTCGAAAGCTCTTGAGAGCTTGCCATTGACGGTCGTGTCGGACGCACACAAGCCGATGCCGTCACGGCGACCCCAGCGATGACGTTGATTGCGCGATGTGGCGCACTGACGATTACGAGCGAGCATCCGGCGTTGCGGATCGAGCCGCACGCGCACGTTCTGCGATTCGCCCCACCCCGGCGCGCACGCCAGCACTGAGTTCGCGGACGATTTATCGCCTGCGCGCCGACCCTCCCCTTCCAGGGGAGGGTGGGCACCGAGTTCGCGGCGCTGTCGTCAGTTGAACGAGAGTGGTCCCTCGTCTCGACCAGTCAACATCACTGTGTCGAGGTACTAGCCGGAGGAGGATTGTCGCCTAGCGCTTGCCGGTGGCCGCTTGTCGTTTCAAGGTTTCAGCCATCCTGCTGAACTCCGCCACCAATTCGAGCAGGGCCGCTCTGACGTACGGTTCCTTCGCCGCGCTGGCGAGCTTCAAGCATTCTTCGGCGCGCTGCCGATACTCGTCGGACGTGGAGATCGGACGATTGACCGTGGGGTAATTCGCCATTCTGTCCTCGCTCAAATAGACAAAGTCCACGAATGCGGACTGTTCCCGGGGTCGTCGACAAAATGGCAGGGAACCTCGACCCGGTGGCCAGCTGAAACCGCGAGGGCGGCGCCGTCAAGGAGCTTCAAGCCGAGGCACCAACCCGGCTGACCAGACCCGAATGGAACATATTATGAACGATGGCTCACGCCTAGGCGCTGCGGCGGTGCCGGCCCGTCCCCCGGTACGCGAGGCGCGCGTGCCCCGGGCAATAGGGCAGCCCTTCGACCGGCTCGTTGCCGCAGAAACAGAAGTCCGCGGCGCCGGGGGTGCTGATCGGCCAGCGGCATTTCTCCCGGCCCAGCTCGAGCAGCGTGCATCCGCGCCCGTTGTGGATGGGGATGTCTTCGGCCGGCGGCTTCGGTTCGGGGAACGCCTCCCTCAGCAGCTCATGCTGGGCGAAGATGTTCGGGCGTGATCGCCTTGGGCGCGAGGCCGTTGATCTTCGGATGCGCCAGCCTTGCGTCGCGCCTTTGCTCCAGCTGCCGGTCGACCACGTCCCTGGGCCGCGACAGGCCCAGCCGATTCATCTTGCCGATGACGGCGTTGCGGGTCACTCCGATCTCACGGGCGATCTGGCTGCATGAAAGCCCGGCGTGAAAGCCGCGCGTCAGCAGCTCGATGCGCTCCGAGCTCCAGTTCGAACGAGGCGCAGACATGTTGATGGCCTTGCGGTGTGAGGACTCCTGAGGCCGGCGATGATGCCGATCGCCTGCGGCTGACACTCAACAGGAACTGGTCGCGACCTGCCGGGCAGGCGAGCGCGCCAGCCGACACAGCGCGTCGGTTGGCGGCAGGCCGGCGAGCGCCGCGCACCATCAGACAGGCCAGGTGGATGTGGGCTTGCGCCGCGTCCCTCCGCGCCACCGCCAAGGCTGCCTCCGAGCCCGGTGGTGGTGCGGCCGAACTAAAATCTGTCACGAATCGATTCGCGGAGCAAGAGTTAAAATGCCATTATAATCCAGTTATAACGTTTGAGGTGTCGGAATGGCTCGCCCTGAAAACCGCTCGGAAGCCCGGTCGCTGAGCCTGACCTTGCCGGAGGAGACCTTCAATTATCTGGTTCTGCTCGCCACGCTCGGGAAGCTCGGCCGCACCGAGAACGAGGTCGCAACCCACATCCTCGTGCGCGAGGCCTATGCGATGCATCAGCGCGGTTTCCACGAGCAGCGGATCCCGGCGGCCGACCAGACCTGAGTGACGGGTACGTTACGGTGACTCAATTCGATGCGCGGTCGAAGGCATGGATCAAGTGTGCATTGTGACCGCAATCGTCAGTTCATTCCATCCGCGCAACGTGACCTCGCGCGCTCATATGCGGGTCGAGCGCGCAATCTGTCTCGATAGGCCATGAGCGCCTCTGGAAGTTGCCCTCCGAGTGCGCCTTGCCAAATACCGAGGCCGCAGCTCACTGAGATATCGGCCAGCGTCAGGTCATCTCCGACAAGATATGATCTGCCGTGAATGAGCGTTTCGGCGTACTGGATGGCGCGCTTGACCCGCTGTTCGAGTCCAATGACCGACCAGTTGCGCTTGTCGGCTTCGCCAGCCATGAAATGCGCAGCGAGAAGTGGATTGAGGTTCATTCCGACTTCAGTCTCGCCGAACAATGTCAGTTGCAGGCACTTCGCCGTCAGCGCAGCGTTGTCTGTTGGTAGCAGCGGCGTTGGTCCATGCTGCTGCACGATATAGAGCATGATGGCGACCGATTCGTTGATTGCAACGCCGCCATCATCTTCGAGGAAAGGAACAGTACCCAACGGATTCAGCGCGCGATAATCGGCTGCAACGGGGAACGAGTGATTTTGTACGGTGTAGGGAAGTCCCATCTCCTCACACAGCCACATCACGCGTTGGCCGCGCGCGCCACGGGCAAAATTGTGAATCTTCATCATGGCCTTCGTTTCGCTGGTGCTACAATGATTTACCGCCGTACACGCTGGCGCGGGCTCATCCCCGACCGATGAACGAACGTTGCTGGATCGGCAGGATCGTGGTCTCGAACATGTTGGCCTCGGTGGGCAGCGAGGCCATGAAGACGGCAAGCCGCCCGACGTCGTCGAGCTGCAGGTGATATTCGGGGCCGGTCGCCTGCTCCGGCCGCACCTTCATCCACGACGTGGCGGTGGCGCCGAGATGGATGATGGAGGCTCCGATGTTGTACTCACGGTAATCGAGCGCGATCGAGCGCGTGAGACCTTCCAGCGCCAGCTTGGTCGCCGCATAGGCTGCGCCGTTCGGGCGCGGCGTGATCGACGAGATGCTGCCGATCGTGATGATCCGCCCGCGTCGTTGCGGCTTCATGATCTTCAGCGCCTCGCGGCTGCACAGGAAGGCGCCGGTCAGATTGGTGTCGACCACCCTTTGCCAGTCGCGCAGCGGGATCTGATCGGTCGGCATGGCGATCGTTACGCCGGCGTTGTTGACGAGAATGTCGAGGCGGCCGTGCCGGTCCTGCGTGGTGGCGAACAGATTGACGATATCGGCCTCGACCGTGACGTCGGTGGGAATGGCGCTCGCCGCTCCGCCGGCGCTCGCGATTTCGCTCGCCACCGCCTCGAGGTCGGAACGATTGCGCGCCGCGAGCACGACCTTCGCTCCTTCGGCGGCAAACGCCCGCGCGATGGCCTTGCCGATGCCTTTGCTGGCCCCGGTGACGATGGCGACACGATCCTGAAGCTGGTTCATCGCTCGACAACCCCTTCGCTGAAGCATTTCCGGAAAAGCCTGCCCCGGACTTGATCCGGGGGTACCGGTTTTCCGCGGGAAATGCGACCAAGTATGGGGCGAGGTTGACACGCTCGCGAAGAACGTACCATGAACAATAGGTCGATTCGCCTAGGATCGTTGTTCAGGTCTGCGGGCGAATTGGCGGCGACGCTGCCGGGCGCGGGGAGAACGTGGCCCCGCCTCGAAGCGTCGCAGGTGGAGCGCCGGGAGGCGCCGCACCCCTACGTCATTGGGGTGCGCGCGCCCTCGCAAGGCGCGCGGCGGACCCTCGCAAGGTTCGCCAGGGTGCGCTCGCAACGCACCCGGCGCCTCCCGGCGCTCCATTTCCCTTGCGTGCAAGGGAGAAGGAAAAAGGGGAAAGGGCGACGCCCGGCGCCCGAAAATCCAAGGGACCGGGCGGCGTAGCGTTGTCTATTGGGCTGTTTGACAAGTGAATCATGAGCAGCGGGCTTCGCCCGTTGGATTCATTGGCGAAAGCTGGGTTCGTTCCGCCAAAATGGCGGCGCGGAGCTGACAGCGGAATGCCGCTGTGGCACGGCCGCCGATACGTCAGGGTTTGTGTGGCCAAAATGTAACTTGGGTTTGTTCTGCCAAAATGACTGTACGTGCGGGCGATCTCTCCGCGCGGTGAGATGCCCGGATATCGCGGAGCCTGTCATCGGGCGGCGCTTCGCGCCGACCCGGTGGCACATCGGGCTACCCCGCCGAGCGGGCGGCGGCGGCGTCCTGCGCGTCGAGCTGCGTCTTGGCCTTGCGGATCAGCGCCTGGCGGATGCGGGCGACGCCGACGTCGTGCTGATAGAGCATCTCGCGCTTGCGCGCGTCCGCCGGCATGTTGGTGAGCATCTCGCGGTCCTGCTCCAGCACGTGCCAGTGCCGCGCCTCGAGCGTCGCCCGATAGAGAAAGCGCCAGACCTCGCGCGCGAGCCCCGACGCCTTGCGCAGGCGCCAGAAGAACACCAGGCAATTGCCCTCGTCGACCGGCGTGGTGAAGCCGATGATGCGGAACACGCCGCCGGGCCCGGCGGCGGGCGGGTAGGGGATGTCGAGCCGGCAATAGGGCGCCGCCGTCTCGGTCACCATCTCGGTCCAGTCGAAGTTCTCGTCCTGCTGCTCGACCCGCGCGACGATGAAGCCCGTGCTCGGTCTTCTCGATCCGCATCAGGTCCTGCTTCGCCCCGAACGCCAGCGTGAAGGAGTTGGCGTGCAGGTAGCAGCCGTGCATCGGGTCGGCGAGATTGTCGAGCGCGTAGCGGTAATTGCACGACCACGGCGACACGCACAGGATCGCCGACCATTCCGGGCTGGTGAATTCCTCGGGCAGCTCCAGCGGCGGCGGCTCGGCTGTCGCGGCCGCTGCCGAAATAGACGAAGATCGCGTCGCTTCGCTTCGGCCACCGGGAAGCTCTCGACCGGGCGGCGCCCTTCGAGCGCGCAGTCGGGCATCGCCGGCACCCGCACGATGGTGCCGGTGCCGTCGAGCGTCACGCCGTGATAGCGGCAGGCGATGTTGTCGCCGATGACCTCGCCGCGCGAGAGCCGCGCGCCGCGATGCGGGCAGTAGTCCTCCAGGCACTTGAGCGCGCCGGCGGCATCGCGCCAGAGCACGAGATTGCGTCCGAGCGCCTTCACGGCATGCGGCTTGCCCGGCTTGACCTGCACCGACTTCGCCACCGCGTACCACTGATCGAGCAGGCCGCGATTGACCAGCGTCGTCGATCCGTTCTCTGGCCTGGTCCGCCATCGCGTGCTCCGCCTACTTGATGAAGTCGTTGCTGTAGAGCTGCTCGACCGGCAGCTCGGCCTCGATGAAGCCTTGCTCTTGTAGAATTTCTGCAGGTTGGCGAGCCGCTGCGGGTCCATGGCGCCGAGCACGCTCTGCCCCTGGTAGGTGCGCTCGGTGTAGTTGGCGAGGATCTTCTTCATCAGCTCTTCCTTGCCCTTGAAGGCCGGCGACGCCTCGACATAGGCGAGCGCGGCCTTGCTGGGATCGTCCATGACGAACTTCATGCCGCGCAAGGTCGCCTTGACGATGGCGCGCACCATGTCGGGCCGCTCGGCGATCATCTTGTCGGACGCCAGGATCGCCTGCGACATCGACTGGAAGTAGTCCTTGGTCGGCAGCGACACCGTGTCGGCGACGCCGTCCTTGACGTTGATCTCCCAGTCCGGCGTGCAGGCGCAGGCGTCGACGGTGCCGGCGACCACCAGGCTCGCCACCGCCGGCCGGCCCGACCGCCTGCGCGTTGACGTCGTTCTTGGTGATGCCCTTGGAGGCGAGCGCGCCGAGCAGCGCGTAATAGGTCGTGTCCTGGAAGGCGAGCACGGAGATCTTCTTGCCGCGCAGGTCCTCGAGCTTCTCGATGCCGCGGTCCTTGCGGCCGACCACCACGGTGAGCGCGCCGCCGCCCATCAGCGCCGACCGCCTTCACCGGCACGCCGTTGCCGCGCACGATGATCGGGGTGTCGCCGATGGCGCCGCCGATCGCCGCGTTGCCGACGCCGATCTGCTTGGCCACGTCGACGCCGCCGCGCGCGACCACGAAGTCGACGTCGTAGCCGGCCTCGTTGTAGTAGCCGAGATGCTTGGCGAGCACCCAGGGCGCGAACGCCGGCAGGCTCGGCGGGGCCGGGAGCAGATAGGTGATCTTCTCGGCCGCCAGCTGCCGGGACTCGCCCACAGCCCGGCAGCCGAGAACCGCCGCGAACGCCGAGCTCGCGAGGGTTCTGCGCAGCTGACCCGCCTTATGCGAACGACATGACCAATCTCCTTCATCGCTTTGTCCGTGTGCCGACGGCTCACGCTTTCGCCTGCGACGAGCCTGATTGCTGTCCGCTTGCTTCCTTGCCTTGCGCCTCGCGCCATTCGCGCGCCAGCCGCTCCCGCACCGGGACGAAATCGTAGGTCGGAAAGAACTCGGTCGAGAACGCGCCCCAGGCGCAGCGTTCGATCTCGACGTTCACGACATTGAGCAGATGCGGCGGCAGCCGCAAGGTGACGATCTGTCCGATCCCCATCACCACGTTCCAGCTGACGATCTCGACGCCTTTCGGCGGAAACCGCTCCCACCAGCCGGTCGCGGCCAGATGTCCCTGGATTCCCTCCAGATTCTTCGACTGGTCGTGCTTGAGAAAGATGGTGAGGAGGATCGTCTCGGCCGGGTCGCTGCTCACGCCATCATCTCCGACGGATCATTGGCCGGTTGACTCCAATCCAGGCCATGTTACCCTGTTCGTATACGAACGCAAGGTTCAAAATGGCGCAAGCGGACCGACCGGGATGAGCGACCTCCATTCCAGGCTGAAGCATCAATCCCTCGGCCGGCCGCTGACCGACGCGGAACGCGCGCTCGCCGACGCGCTGGAAAAAGTCTTTCTCACCGGGCAGCACGACTTCGAGGAGGTGGCGCGCGCGCTCGAGCGCGACGGCGTCAAGCGTCCTTCGGGCGAAAAAGGTCCGTGGACGGTCGCGGTGCTGGAGCAGGAGCTCGCCAAGATCAACGCTTCATTGGATGCCGCCTATGCCGAACACGGCATCGGTGCTTGATCTCATCGGCGTGACCAAGCGCTTCCCCGCGCCCGGCGGGGCGTCCTGGCTGACCGCGATCGAGCGCGTGAGCCTCGACGTGCGCGCCGGCGAGTTCGTCGCCATCGTCGGCCCGTCCGGCTGCGGCAAGAGCACGATCCTCAACCTGGTCGCCGGGCTCGACCGTCCGAGCGAGGGGCGCATCCTGCTCAACCAGGTGCCGGTCGAGGGCCCGAACCCGAGCGTCGGCTTCATGCTGCAGAAGGACCTGCTGCTGCCGTGGCGGACCATCGTGCACAATGTGGAGTTCGGGCTCGAGGCGCGCTCGATCAGCCGCGCCGAGCGCCGCGAGCGGGCGCTGCGGGAATTGCAGCGCTGCCGGCTGCACGATTTCGCCGACAGCTATCCCTATCAATTGTCCGGCGGCATGCGCCAGCGCGCCGCGCTCGCGCGCACGCTGGCGATCGAGCCGGCGATCGTGCTGCTCGACGAGCCGTTCTCCTCGCTCGATGCGCAGACCAAGCTGATCCTGCAGAAGAGCTTCGCCCAGACCATCGCGTCGTCGGCGATCACCACCTTGCTGATCACCCACGATCTGATGGAAGCGGTGATCATGTCGGACCGCATCCTGGTGATGAGCGAGCGGCCCGGCCGCATCGTCGAGGAGATCCCGGTCGACCTGCCGGACCGCGACAATCCGATGGCGCCGCATCTCGGCGCCGCGGGCGCGCGAATATGTCGATCATCTGCTGGCGAGCCTTCATCTCGAGGAGAAGGCCGCATGACCAGCTCCGACGTCACCACCGCGGCCGGTACCGCAGCGCGTTCGGCGGCCGAGCCGGTCGCGGCGATCGGCGCGAGCCGGTCGCATCGCAGCATGCGGACGTCGCGCCGTCCGCCGGCGCTGGCATCGCCGACCTCGATCCTGATCGGCAAGCCTCGCCTTCGGAATCGTGTTCCTGCTCGCCTGGCAGTTCCTGCCGCCGGCGCTCGGCGTGCCGTCCTTCATCATCCCGACCGTCACCGATCTCGTGCGCGAGTTCGGCCGCATGGCCGCGCGCGAGAATCTCCTGGTCGCACATGCTCTCGACCGCGACCATCGCCACCATCGGCTTCGTGATCGGCAGCCTGCTCGGCGCCGCCATGGGCTACGTGCTCGGCATGTCGGTGTTCATCGAGAAGGTGCTGTCGCCCTATCTCCTCGGCCTGCAGATCGCCCCCAAGGTGGCGTTCGCGCCGCTGTTCATCATGTGGCTCGGCTACAACGCCTGGCCGAAGCTGCTCGTCACCATCCTGGTGGTGTTCTTCCCGATCCTGGTGAACGTGCTGCAGTCGATGAAGACGGTCGACCGCGACCTGATCAATCTGGCGCGCGCCTACAGCATGAGCCGGATGCAGATCTTCTGGAAGATCGAGGTGCCGACCTCGATGCCGGCGCTGATGGCGGGTCTGCGCATCGGCGCGACGCTTGGCGGTGATCGGCGTCACCGTCGGCGAGCTGGTCGGCGGCAATACCGGGCTCGGCTATCTCATCACGTTCGGCGAAGGCCAGGCCAACACCGCGATGGTGTTCAACGCCATCGTGCTGCTCACCCTCATCGGCATCGTGCTCTACGGCGCCGTCGCCATGCTGGAGGCGCGGGTGCTCCACTACATTCCGCGCGCCATGCGCTGATTGAAGCTCTTGAAGGAGGAAGTCCCATGGAACACAAGCCCATCTATCCCGAGATCAGGCCCGAGGGCGTCGTCATCCCGAAGGGCAAGACGCTGGCGTCCTGGCTCGAATTCGCGCATCGCCCGCCACGAGACGCGCGCAGCTCGACTGGGACGCGCTCAAGTTCCAGGCCGACTACGACCCGAAATATCGCCGCGCCCAGATGCGCTACATCGGCACCGGCGGCACCGGCGTCGACACCGACGACAACGCGGTGCCGGCCGAGCACTTCACGTTCTCGACCATGGTGCTGCCGGCCGGCTGCGAAGGGCCGCTGCATCTCCACACCGACGCCGAGGAGGTGTTCTTCGTGCTGCGCGGCAACAAGCTGCGCTTCATCATCGAGCACCAGGGCGAGCGGTTCGAGACCGTCCTCAAGGAGCGCGACCTGTTCTCGGTGCCGCCCGGCGTCTATCGCGGCCTGGTCAACGAGGGCATCGAGGAGGCGCTGATGTGCGTCATCATCGGCAACGCCAAGCCGGTGACGCCGACCTATCCGCCCGACCATCCGGTCGCCAAGATCAAGCGCCCGAAGACCGGCCGCTGCCGGGCTTCGTAGCCCGGATGAGCGTCAGCGAAATCCGGGGCCTCTTGCCGAGCGAGACTGCGCCCGCATGTCGCTTCGCTCATGCGGGCTACACATCATCGGAGCATCGGCACCATGACCGGCGTCGACAAGGACCAGGCTCGAGGAGCGCCTGACCACCGGCATCCTCGGCCAATGGTACGTGGTGGCGAAGTCCGCGCAGGTGAAGCGCGACAAGCCGCACGCCGTCAAGGCGCTCGGGCGCAATCTCGTGCTCTGGCGCGACACCGGCGGCCAGCTTGCATTGCCTGGAGGACTACTGCCCGCATCGCGGCGCGCGGCTCTCGCGCGGCGAGGTCAACCAGGACAACATCTCCTGCCGCTATCACGGCGTCACCCTCGACGGCAGCGGCACCATCGTGCGGGTGCCGGCCATGCCGGGCTGCGCGCTCGAAGGCCGCAAGGCGGTCGACAGCTATTCGGTGATCGAGGCGAACGACGGCATCTTCGTCTACTTCCCGAGCAAGGAACGCCCCGCAGCCGCCCGCGCTCAATCTGCCGGCGGAATTCTCCGATCCGGCCTGGAGCAGCATCCTCTGCATGGGCCGCTGGGCAGTGCAGCTATCGCTTCGTCTACGACAATTTCGCCGATCCGATGCATGCCTGCTACCTGCACGCCGACTCGTTCACGCTCGCGTTCGGCGCCAAGCAGGACGTGATGCAGGTCGAGAAGCGCGACGACGGCTTCTACATCGCCCGCGTCGAGCAGAAGGACGTCAATCTCGACTGGACCCACGTGGTGCATCGACGGCACCCAGGTCTATTGCCGGCTCGACATTCCGTATCCGGCCGCCGCCGGTCCCGGCGGGCCGTTCCGCATCATCGGCTACACGACGCCGGTCGATGAGGGTTCCTGCATGGTGTTCTTCTGGCGCTTCCGGCAGGTGAGCGGGATCGCGCGCGAGTCCTGGCGCTTCCTCTATCGCGCGACGCTCGAGGCGCGGCACTGGCACGTGCTCGAGCAGGATCGCGAGATGCTCACCAACATTCCGGGCGACGCCCACAAGCGCGAGATGCTCTACCAGCACGACGTCGGCGTCGCGCGCATGCGCCGCATGCTCACGCAACAGGTCAAGAACCAGCTCGCCGCCGAGGACATGTCCTCGGTGCGGACCGCGGTCTGAGCGAAGGAGGTCGATGCTCGCCGGGCGCACCATCGTCGTCACGGGTGCCGCGCGCGGCGTCGGGCGCGCGATCGCGCAAGCTTGCGCCAAGGCCGGCGCCGCCTGGTGCTCGGCGACGTCCTGGTGGATGCCGGCCGCGACGTTGCCCGGCGAGCTGGCCGCGATGACCGAGGCACGCTTCGTGCCGATCGATCTCAACGATCCGCGATCGATCGAGGCGTTCGCGCGCGACGTCGCGCAGCACGAGGGCGAGATTCACGGCCTCGTCAACAATGCGGCGATCGCCACCAATGTGGGCGGCAAGCCGTTCGACGAGATCGATCTCGATCTCTGGGACCGCGTGATGCGGGTGAACGTCCGCGGCACCTGGCTCGTCACCCGCGCGCTGGCGCCGCTGTTCGCCGCGGGCGGCAACGGCCGCATCGTCAACGTCGCCTCCGACACCGCGCTCTGGGGCGCGCCGCGGCTGCTCGCCTACGTGGCGAGCAAGGGCGCGGTGATCTCGATGACGCGCTCGCTCGCGCGCGAGCTCGGGCCGCGCGGGATCGGCGTCACCGTGGTCGCGCCCGGCATCCTGCGCTGCGAGGCGACCGAATACGTGCCGGCCGAGCGTCATCAGCTCTACGAGACGCGGACGCGCGGTGCCGGGACCGCAGGCGCCCGAGGACATCGTCGATACGGTCGTGTTCCTGCTCACGCCCGGCGCGCTCGCGCTCACCGGGCAGGTGCTCCCCGTCGAATGCGGGCTTCGTCTTCACATGAGCGCGATCACGCAAGGCAGCGCCGAGGGTCTCTCCTATCTGACGCGCGAAAGCGGCGCGGGGACGCCGATCGTGCTGCTGCACGGGATCGGCAGCAACGCGCAATCGTTCGTGCCGCTCATGCAGGCGTTCGAAGGCCGTCCGATGCTCGCCTGGGATGCGCCGGGCTACGGCGACCTCGCAGCCGCTCGCGGCCGAGTGGCCGGATGCCTCCGACTACGCGGCGGCGCTCAACCGGCTGCTCGCTCGTCTCGACATCTCGCGCTGCATTCTGCTCGGACATTCGCTCGGCGCGCTGATCGCGGCGCGCTTTGCGCTGGTGTCGCCCAAGCGCGTGACGACGCTGTTTCTGGTTTCGCCGGCGCTCGGCCATGCGGTCGAAAGAGGCGCCGCATTGCCGCCGGCGGTGGCGCGGCGGATCGAGGATCTCGACCGGCTGGGCGCCGAGCAATTCGCCGCCGCGCGAGCGCCGCTCCTGCTCGGCGATCCGGCGGGACAGCCCGATGTGCTGCAGGCGGTGGCGAGCGCCATGGCGGCGGTCCGCCGGCCCGGCTACGACCAGGCCGCGCGCATGCTCGCGAGCGGCCGCCTGCTCGAGGATGCGGCGAAGATCGACGTTCCGACCGCCGTCCTGGTCGGATCGAAGGACACCATCACGCCGCCGGCCAACGCCCGCCGCGTGTTCGACGCGCTGCGCCGCATCGGCACGGCACGCGTATCAGCGAATTCCCGGGCGCCGGTCATGCGCTCTGTCAGGAGCAGACCGGCCGAGGTCGCACGCGCGATCGGCACGATCGTCGACGACAAGGCGACAACCCATGCCTGACAAGAGCAAGCACAAGCGTGCCTCGGCCAACGGGGCCTATATCGCGCCGCCGGTGCAGCGCGCGGTGCGGCTGATCCGCCACGTCGCCGAAGGCAATCCGGTGCTCAACATGAGCGAGACCGCGAAGGCGCTGAAGATCAACCGGACCACGCTGCTGCGCCTCCTGCACACGCTCGAGGTCGAAGGCTTCGTCGAGCGGCGCCCGAGCGGCGCCGGCTTCCAGGTCGGCTTGTCGTTCCTGGAACTGGGTGCGCGCGCGCTGTTCTCGCAGGACCTCGTGCAGGTCGCCGTCCCGGTCCTGACCAGGCTGGCCGAGACGCTGCAGCTTTCGGCCCATCTCGGCGTGCTCGACGGCACCGACGTGCTCTATCTCGTGCGCCGCACGCCGAATACGTCGCTCGCCAGCAATATCCGGGTCGGCAGCCGGCTGCCGGCGCATGCCACCACCATGGGCCGCATGATCCTCGCCTTCATGCCCGAGATGGAGATCGACAAGCTCTATGCCGGCAAGGCGCTCGAGCGCTTCAGCGAGCACACCGCGACCACGCTCGCGGCGCTGCACGCCAAGCTCGCGCAGGACCGCAGCGCCGGCATGGCCTGGAGCGACGGCCATTTCGAAACGCGGCATCAGCTCGGCCGCGGTGCCGGTGTTCGACTTCGCCGGCACGCCGCTCGGCGCCATCAACGTGTCGGGACCGGTCAACGCCTTCGCCGGCAAGGAGCGTCGCACCGTCATCGGCGCGGAGCTGCGCGCCGCCGGCCTCGAGATTTCCCGCCGTCTGGGATGGATCGGCGCCGATGCCGCGCGCGAAGCCGCGGCCAAGCCGCTGGTCGAGGCCGCACGATGATGAATCGCGCGAGGTAGGGCGACGCCCATGGATCTAGGACTGCAGGGAAAAGTCGCGGTCGTGACCGGCGGGACCTCGGGCATCGGGCTCGCCACCGCGCGCCTGCTTGCTGGCGGAAGGCGCCGCGGTCGCGATCTGCGGCCGTGACGCAGGCGCGGCTCGCGGCCGCCAAATCCACGCTGCTCGGCAACGCCGCCGAGAAAGCGCTGCTGGCGCTGCAATGCGACGTGCTCGACAAGGACGCGGTCGGCCGCTTCGCCGCCGCGGTCGAGCAATGGAGCGGACGCTGCGACATCCTGATCAACAATGCCGGCCAGGCGCGCATGTCGACCTTCGCCGACACCACCGACGAGGCCTGGCGCGAGGAGCTCGAGCTGAAATTCTTCAGCCAGATCTATCCGATCCGCGCCTTCAAGCCGCTGCTGGACAAGAGCGACGCGGCCGCGATCATGGCGGTGAACTCGCTGCTCGCCTACCAGCCCGAGCCCTACATGGTGGCGACCGCGGCCGCGCGCGCCGGGGCGCAGAGCCTGGTGAAATCGCTGGCGCGCGAATTCGCGCCGCGCATCCGCGTGAACGCGGTGATGCTCGGCTTGATCGATTCCGGCCAGTGGCAGCGCCGGTTCGACGTCAGCAAGGACAAGACGCAGACGCGCGAGGCCTGGATCGCCGAGATCGCGCGCTCGCGGCATATCCCGATGGAGCGGCTCGGCGAGTCCGACGAGGTCGCGCGCGCCATCGCGTTCCTGTGCTCGCCGGCCGCGGGCTTCATCACCGGCGCGTCGCTCGAAATCTCGGGCGGCGCCTCGCGGCATATCTGAAGGATGACATCGATGACCGTCGCCGTGCCGGCACGTCAGGCTGAGATCGCAGCGCTCGCCGAGCCGGTGGGCGACCTGATCGCCCATGCGCTCGCCGAGATCGGCGTGACCACGGTGTTCGGCGTGATCTCGATCCACAACATGCCGATCCTCGACGCGATCGCGCGGCAGGGCCGCATCCGCTTCGTTCCCGCGCGCGGCGAGGCCGGCGCCATGAACATGGCGGACGCCTATGCGCGCGTCTCGCCGCTCGCTCGGCGTCGTCATCACCAGCACCGGGACGGCGGCCGGCAACGCCGCCGGCTCGCAGGTCGAGGCGCTGACCGCCGGCTCGCCGGTGCTGCACATCACCTCGCAGATCGACCGTCCCTGGATGGACCGCGATCGCGCCGCCATCCACGACGTGCCGCGGCAGGCCGACATGCTGCGGGCGGTCTCCAAGGCCTATTTCCGCGTCTGGGAAGGGCGCACCGCGGTCGCCATGGTGGAGGCGGCGGCGCGCGCCGCGCTGACCGCGCCGCGCGGTCCGGTCTCGCTCGAGATCCCGATCGACGTGCAGCGCGAGAAAGCGGCGCGTCCGCGCCATGTCGGCGTCGGCCCGATCGCCCCGCAGGCCGCCGATCCGAAGCTGCTCGATGAGCTGGCCGAGCTGGTGCGGCGCGCGCGGCGCCCGATGCTGTGGCTCGGCGGCGGCGCCCGCGAGGCGATGACTGCCGCGCGCGATCTCGCCGAGCGCGGCTTTGCGGTGGTGACCAGCACCAACGGCCGCGCGGTGGTGCCGGAGACGCATCCGCACACGCTCGGCGCCTACAATATGACTGCGGAGGCGCAGGCGATCTACGATCGCGCCGATCTCATGATCGTCGTCGGCTCGCGGCTGCGCGGCAACGAGACCCGCAACAACGCGGCACGCCTGCCGCATCCGCTGATCCAGATCGACGCCGATGCCGGCCAGGCCGCGCGCAACTACGCGGTCGATCTCTTCATCAACGCCGATGCGGCGGCCGCGCTCGATGGACTGCGCGAGCGCCTGCCGGCGCGGCTCGAGGTCGACGCCAAGTTTCTCGGCGACATCGCACCGCGCGCGCAAGCAACTCCGAACGCAAGCTCGCCGCCGCGCTCGGCCCCTATCGGATCGTCGCCGACGCGCTGCAGGCTCGCGTCGCGCGCGGCGCGCATCCGTTCGTGCGCGACGTCACGCTCTCGAACAGCACCTTCGGCAATCGCTATGTGCACCTCGCGGCGCCCCATCTCGGCGTCCACGCGCTCGGCGGCGGGATCGGGCAGGGCATCGCGATGGCGGTCGGCGCGGCGCTCGCCGGCGTGCCGGCGAAGACCATCGCGCTCATCGGCGACGGCGGCGCCATGGTCAATCTGGGCGAGCTCGCGACCGCGGTCGATACCAAGGCCGAGATCGTCTTCGTGCTGATGAACGACCGCGGCTACGGCGTCATCCGCAACATCCAGGATGCGCAGTTCGGCGGCCGCCGCCATTACGCCGATCTCCACACGCCGGATTTCTCGCTGCTGGCGGCGGCGCTCGCGCTTCCGCATCAGCGGGTGTCGCGCATCGAAGAGTTCGAGGCGGCGCTCGACCGCGCCTTGTCGGCGAGCGGTCCGCAGCTGGTCGAAGTCGACATGGTGGCGATCGGCCCGTTCGCCGAGTCGTTTGCCGGCCCGCCGGCCGGCGCCGCGGGCAGCGCGTGAACGGCGCGCCCATGACCTCGATTCTGAGCAGGCTTCGGCAGCCGCTCCGCCGCGGAGAGGTCGAAGACTTGCGCAGGCATCGCGATCGACGAGCCGATCGAGCTGCAGGGCGCCGAGCTTCCCAATCTCGATTTCTCCGGCGCCACGTTCAACGCGCCGCTCATGCTGCGCGAGGCGGTCTTCCAGGGGCTCGCCTGGTTCACCGGCTGCAGCTTCAATGCTCCGGTGGACCTCTCGGGCGCGGTCTTTCTCAACGACGGCCGCTTCGACCGCGCGCGCTTCCGCCGCGTCGCGACCTTCTCGGGCGCCGAGTTCCGCGGCGTCGCCTGCTTCGACGAGGCCGAATTCGCGATGCGGCGTTTCTCGACCGCTTGACGTGCTACGGCAACCTCTCGCTCGATCGCACCCGGTTCGCCGGCGCCGCGAGCTTGCAGGACAGCGAGTGCTTCGGCGGCCTTTGGGCGAACCGCACGGTGTTTGCGACCCGCGCCGATGTTCGCGGCCTCGAGGTGCACGGCCGCACCTGGCTGGTCGGCGCCGCGGTCGCCGAGGATGCGACGCCGTCGGCCGCCAACCGGCTGCTCGGCGCGATCCGCAGCTACGGCTACCACTGGGTATGATGCCCAAATAATGGGCTTTCGGCGGAATATTGCGAAAACTTAATCCCGAGGCCAATTGCCGCGTTCGCCTTGCGGGCTTGGTTGGTGTAAAGTGGTCCCTTCCATCTATGGGAGGATGTGAATGGTCTGGAATGCTATTTCGGAGTGGAATCAGAAGCGAAAGCTGCGCGGGATGCTGAAGGACCCGCGCTCTGCGAGGGGCTTCAGGTCCACCGGAGCGCTCGAGAAGGGCATCGGCGCAGACCGCTCGACCACCGAACGATTGCTCCTCAGCATAGGTGCGAGAAAATCCGACGCCGGCGAAGAGTGGACTCTCAACCCACTCTAAAGCACGTTGATCGCGGCGCGGCTGAGCCGCGCTGATCACCGCGGCCATCTTCCGGATATATCTGAGCGTCGCAGCCGGCACTGCTTGTCGTAGCGATCGAGCTCGGTCTCGGGCCTGCGCCCGTATCGGACTCGTTGCGACGCGAGGGCAGGTCGATTGCGTCGTGCCGCGCGCCTGCGACGCCGCTACTGGATCTGCGGGATGCCCGCCTTCGTGATGATGTCGCGGTAGCGGAGCGTCTCGGCGGCAATGAATTTGACGGCCTCCTCCGGCGAGACCGCGACCGGCTCCGCGCCCTGCTGGTGGAACCGCTCGCGCACCGCGGGATCCGCGATCGCCGCAGCGAGCTCCTGATTGATCTTGGCGACGATCGGCTTCGGCGTTCCGCGCGGCGCCAGCATCATGAACCAGCCGGATATTTCGTACTGCGGGAGCCCGGCTTCCGCGCGTCGTCGGGACGTCGGGCAACGCGGCCAGCCGCTTCTTGCCGGCAACCGCGAGCGCTCTGGCGCCGCCGCTGGCGAGCGGCGCCGAGACGTTCGGCAGCCACTGGAATCCGAGCGGAACCTCCCCGCAATCAAGTCCGGTCCGTATTGGGCGATGTTGCGATACGGCACGTGGGTGAGCTTGACGCCGGCGATTTGCTCGAAATATGCGCCGCAAGGTGCTGTGAGGCGCCGATGCCGACCGAGCCGTAGTTGAGCTGGTTGGGACGCTCCTTGGCGTAGGCGACCAACTCGGGCAGCGTCTTCACCGGCAACTGCGCGCTCGCCACCACGATGATGGTGAAGAGCGCGAACGGCGAGATCGCCTCGAAATCCTTTTCGGGGTCGTAGCCGAGATCGCGATAGAGCGTCCTGTTGGCGGCAATGGGTCCCGAGCCCGATCCGACCAACGTATAGCCGTCCGGAGCCGCCTTTGCGGCCGCGGCGGTCCCGGTATTGCCGCCGGCGCCGGGGCGGTTGTCGACGATGATCGGCTGTCCCATCGACCTGCTCATTCGCTCGAGCATGATCCGGGTCACCACGTCGCTCGCACTGCCGCCGGCGAACGGGATGATCACCGTGATGGGCCGTGTCGGATAGGTCTGTGCCTCGGCCGCGTGGCCGGCGAGCGTCGCCGTCAGCGCCACGATCGCACTCCGCACCAACAGCCTGGTCCTCGCATGTCTCATGGCAATTCCTTTCAAGCTCTCTTGAACGCCGCCGGCCCGATGAGCATGGAAAACTTCCACGCGCTCTCGATAGCCGTCCGATTGTCGCAGCGAGCACGTATTTGCCTCATCCTAGCTCCTCGGCCCGCCGCAAGCTCGCGATCATCGAGACTCTGAGCAGGTATTGGTAGGTTCGCCCGGTGTCGGCGGCAATCTCCTGCAGGCTCTGCCTGAACTCGATGCCGTCGGATTCGAGGTTGCGCTTGTTCTGGATCGACTGCTTCTCGATGTATTCGAGCGTCACCAGCCGGCGCTGCTTGTCGTAGCGATCGAGCTCGGCCTCGCCGTTGCGCCCGTGCCAGACCTCGATGAGGCGCCCGGTCAGGTTGATCGCATCGTGAATGCCGCCGTTCATGCCCATGCCGCCGAGCGGATTGTTGATGTGCGCGGCATCGCCGGCGAGGAACACGCGTCCGCGGCGGAAGGTCTTCGCCACCCGCTGGTGCACCCGGTAGAGCGTGGTGTGGGCGATTTCATACTTGGAAATCCCGGGCACCACCGTCGCCATCAGCGACTGCGCGAATTCGGGGCTCAAGGCCAAGTCGTCGCTCTCGTCGGCGGCGATCGGAAACATCACCCGGCACAGGCCGGGAATTTGCAGCAGGAAATGCCAGCGCTGCGGATCGGCGACGTAGCTCACCGCCGCGAGGTTGGGGATGACGGCGTGGAAATCGAACGGCGTGCTGACCACCAGAAAACGTTCCGGCCAGGTGAACCCGTCGAACTCGACGCCCAAGCGATCGCCGCACGTCGCTGCGCGCGCCGTCGGCGCCGATCAGCCAGCGGCCGGAGCGCGCCTCGATGCGTCCGTCCCGTTCGATCGCGATCTCCACGCCGGAGCGCATGCTGGGTGACGGCCTGCGACCGGACTGTCGAATTGCAGCTCGAAGGCCGGATGGTCGCGCAGCTGGTCGTAGAGGATGCGGGTGAGCTTCGACTGCTCGCTCTGCACGCGGTAGGGATGGCCGGTGACGTCGGCGATGGCGCCGAAGTCGAATTGCGCCAACAGTCCCTGCTGCTTGGTTCGATACTGGAACTGCGGGGCAATCAGCCCCTGCGCGATCAGCGGCTTGGCGGCGCCGAGCCGATCGAGCATGTCGAGGGTCGGCGGATGAAACGTGGAGGCGCGCGACTCCTCGCTGAGCTGCGGGCCGGCCTCGAGCACGGTCACCGGGATGCCGCTGCGCACCAGATTGGCGGCGGCCGTGAGGCCGACCGGCCCGGCGCCGGCGATCAAGACGCGTTCTTCAATGGGCATGCATGTTTCGGGGTCGTCCTCGCGAAAGCGCAGACGACAATCGCATGAACTTGAGCTGTTACTGGATCGGCGGGATGCCGGCCTTGGTGATGATGTCGCGCCACTTCACCGTTTCGGAGCTGATGAACTTGGCGAACTCCTCCGGCGTGCCGCCGATGGCTTCGCCGCCTTGCTCGACGAAGCGATCGCGCACCGCCTTGTCCGCGAGCGCCGCGGCAATCTCCTGGTTGAGCTTGGTGACGATCGGTTTCGGCGTGCCGCGCGGCGCCAGCAGCCCGAGCCAACCGGAGGTCTCGTAGTTCTTGATCGCCGGCTTCGGCCGTGGTCGGAACGTCCGGCATCGCCGTCATGCGCTTGCTGATGGTGACCGCGAGCGGCTTGGCATCTCCGGTCTTGAGCGCGGCCGTGACGTTCGGGAGCCATTGAAATCCGAGCGGCACCGCGCCCGAGATCAGATCGGGAATGTATTGCGCGATGTTGCGGTAGGGCACGTGCGTGAGCTCGACGCCTGTGACCTGCTCGAAATACAGGCCCGACAGGTGCTGCGAGCTGCCGACCCCGACCGAGCCGTAATTGAGCTGCTTCGGCCGCGCCTTGGCATAGGCGACCAGCTCGGTCAGCGAGTTGATCGGCAGCTTCGAGTTGATGACGATCAGATTGGGAAAGTGTGCGAACAGCGAGATCGGCTCGAAATCCTTGTCGGGATCATAGCCGAGCTCGCGGTAGAGCGTGCGGTTGGCGGACAGCGGTCCGAGCGAGCTCATCACCAGCGTGTAGCCGTCCGGAGCGGCCTTGGCGGCCGCGGCCGTGCCGATGTTGCCGCCGGCGCCGGGACGGTTGTCGACCACGAACGGCTGGCCGATCGACTTGCCCATCCGCTCCAGCATGATCCGCAACACCACGTCGCTCGCGCTGCCGCCGGCGAATCCGACGATGACTTGGATCGGTCGCGTCGGATAGGTCTGTGCGTTCGCCGCCTGGCCGCTCATGACGGTCGCGAGAAGCGCAGCCGCGCCCAGCATGAACCGCTTCGAGTTCGACTTCATTGGCTATCCTTCGGTTGGAGGTCCTGCCGCCGGCACGATGCAAATTCCGTGCTACATCTTTCTGAGCTTAGCATGGCGGCGCGGATTCACGCCGCCGTCCCGTGTTGCGGCGAGATGACGCCGTCGCGCTCCGGCTCGTATTCGCCCGCCACCAGCATGCGGCGCAGGAGCTTGCCGACCGGCGATTTCGGGATTGCGGCGACGAAGACGTAGCGGCGCGGGCGCTTGAACGCCGCGAGCCCCGAGGCGAGGCAGAACTGGTCGAGCTCATCGGGCTCGACCAGCGCGCGCCGCTTGACGAAGGCGACGACGACTTTTCCCCAGCGCTCGTCCGGCAGGCCGACCACGGCCACTTCCGAGACCGCGGCGTGCAGCGACAGGCAGCTCTCGATCTCGACCGGCGAGACGTTCTCGCCGCCGGTGATGATCATGTCGTCGACGCGGCCGGTCACGAACAGGTCGCCGTCGGCGTCGACGTAGCCGGTGTCGCCGGTGAAATACCATCCTTGCCGCAGCGCCTTGGCGTCCGCATCCGGCCGGCGCCAATAGCTCTCGAACAATTCGTCGCCCGCGAGCAGCGCGACGATCTCGCCTTCCTCGCCGACCTTCGCGACCTCGTCGGGCGACGCCGCGCCGAGGCGGAGCACGCGCACCATCTGGTTGATGCCGGCGCGGCCGGCCGAGCCGGGCTTGGCCGGCGCGTTCTGGTCGATCGTGAAGGTGTAGATCTCGGACGAGCCGTAATGATTGACGAACAGATCCGGCTGGAACGCGGCCTGCAATTGCTTGAGCAGGCCGTCGGTCATCGGCGCGCCGGCGAAGCCGAGCTTGCGCACCGACGACACGTCGGCCGCCGCGAACAGCTCATGGTGGACGAGGTCGTGATAGAGCGTCGGCACGAGGTAAAGGTTGCTGATCCTCTCGGCCGCGATCAGCTCGAGCGCGCGCGCCGCCTCGAAGCGCGGCAGGCAGACGAAGGTGCCGCCGATCAGCGACATGGCGATCAGCGAGCGCACGCCCATCGTGTGATAGAGCGGCATGACGCCGAGCGTGCGCTCGCCGTGGCGGTAGAGGTTTTGCGCCACGTGGGCGAGCGCGGCGGCGCGCTCGGCGCGCTGGCGGCGCGGCACGCCCTTCGGCCGCGCGGTGGTGCCCGACGTATAGAGCATGATCGACCAGGCCTCGGCGTCGGCCCGTGGCAGGGCGTTCTCGGCCGGCCGCTCGACCAAGGGTTCGAAGCCGACGTCGAGCGCCTTCGGCAGCCCGACGGCGATGCGCGCAAGCTCTTGCGCCCGTTTCGACGCGCGCACGGATTGCGCCGAGGCCTCCTCGTACACGAGCGCCATGGCCTGCGCATTCTCGAGGCAGAAGTCGAGCTCCTCGGCGCTCGATCGCCAATTGATCGGCGTGATGATGATGCCGGCGAATTGGCAGGCCCAGTGGAGGGTCGCGGCCTGCCAGCGGTTCTGCAGCACGGTGACGACGTGGTCGCCCGCGCCAAGCCCGATGTCGTCGAAGCCGGCGACCAGCGCCGAAATGCGCCGATACCACTCGCGATAGTTGAGGCGAACGTCGCCATCGACGATCGCCAGCGCCTCCGGGTCGCGCGCGACGCTGGCGAGAAAGCTGGTGCCGAGATCGAGCATGGGCGGCGCGCTCCCGTGGTCCTTACGCTGCTTCGGGTGGCGATCGAAGCAGCTTCATTGTTGTCCAAATCGCCGGCGAGGCAAGTGCGTCGATGCCCTTGTTCGCGTGCCGGGCGAGAAGGTCGACGTCGAGGACTGCGCGAGAGCTGCGGCACCGACTGACGCGCGACGTCAAACGACAGGACAGGCGAGCGGGAACGTGGATCCGCCCGGAGACTTCGCAACGCCGAGTTGTCGGAGCCATTAACGTTACTCGTTGATTAACATCGCAATGCCTTCGTCGGTCGCATAATTAATCAATCGTTAAAGGAACCGAAGCATGACCAATAAGCAAATTGGCTCGCCTCCTCTCACGACGCCGGATTGGGACCAGGCTTTGCAGCTGGTTCATCGGCTCGCTTCTGCGCGTCGCGACATTATCGCGGACGGCGCAATCGCCAAGCCGGCGGAATGGAGCAGCATGTCCGGCGGCAGCGCAGGAATTTCGGATCAGGCAGACGGTGCCGTGGATCGTGAAGAGTTTGCGCGGGCCGTTGCCGAGATCGAGCAGGCGTCCGCCGCCTTGCGGCAGGCGGAGCCGGGCCTCGAAACCTGGGTCAAGCAACAAACCGAGAAGACGACATCGCGAAAACCGCAATTCGTTTGGGCGCTCATCGTCACCTTGTGGCTGTCCACCGCGCTGATGATCGCGGGTGCGGTCACCGCGATCGCTTATTTCGTCCACTAAAACCGGATTCGTTCGGCCGTCCGATCCGTTGATCCCAATCGTCGGGCAGCTCGCGCCGCCCGGACCAGCTCTGCAGTCGACGAGCCAGCACGCGGCTGCGCGGCGAATAGGCCGCTCCGTCGATGCATTCGAGCCGCCCGGCCCGGTTCAAGGTGTGCAGCCGCCGCCCCGGCCAATTCGGACTCGGGCGCAGCACGGAATGGATCTTCTGCTCGAATCCCGCGTGGTCGAGCCGAACGATCTCCGCCAGCCCAATTCCGGTGCCATAACCGTCGGTGCAGTCCTGCACCGGCCGCCACAGCTTTCCGTCACGCTCGACGACGGCGCCGGCCGGCCGCGCGGCCGCCTGGTCGACCAGAATGGGGTTGCCTTGGTGAGGCTTCCCACGGCCCGCGCAGGTCGCGCGCGTGGAAAATCGAGAGCGTATCCGACCAGGAACCTCGTCCATCGCGGGTCGCAGCGAACATCCAGAAGGTGCCGTTGTGGTGAATCACCGTGGCATCACTCGCCTCGATATCGCTCAGCAGCACTGCTTCGGGCACCCAACGGGAGGGAAACGGGTCGGCGCGGTAGAGCGTGAGGCTCCGGCTCGCGGAGCTCTCCGGGATCATCCAGATTTCGCCGTCATGCGCGATAAGGAATGGATAGGACAGGTGCCAGGATTCCTCCAGCACCGGTCGGGCCGGTCCGCTCGGGCCGCTCGCATCGAACGGCACCACCGAGATCACGGCCTTGTTGCGACGGTGGTCCCAATCCTCGACAAAGACGTAGCTGCGCCCTTGATGCACGAACGGAAATGGATCGGCATAGAAGCAAAAGCCGGGATCGGGAATGACATTCCACGCGGTGCCGGCAAGGGTTCCTGTCTGCCAGAGGTCCGGCCCGTCCACGAAGCGCCAACAGGTGCGCCAATGCGGGGTATGGCAGCACAACGCATAGAGGCGCCGGACGATCGACCGGGCAACGGTCTTGGCTTCGAATGCCACCAAAGATCGCGTCCGTATGGAATGCGCCGATCGCGCGGCCGGGACGAGCGGCGCCGGATTGCGCATCACCGTCAACAACAGCGTAGTCACCCGCGCCAACACGCACTCGAAGGCTTCCAGGATCGTGCCGGCATTGTCGGCGCATGGCGTGCCGGTTGCCAATATCGCGCCGGTCTCCACCTCTTCGATGTCGATCGTGGGCATTCTGCCGGCGAGCAGCGCGCCCATGAGAGCGGTCTCGCCGGGCGTGCCGTCATAGAGGATGCGAACGGTTCGAGCGCTCGGACGAGTTGCCTGGTCCTCGCAAAGATCGATGACGAGGTCCGGCGGGTCCGCCGGGCAGACATCCGCGAGCATGAGCTGCCCGACGTCGATCCCATCGGTCAGCCGCGGGCCCGCGACGCGCCGGGTCATTCGTTCCAATTCGAGCAGCAGCTCGGCAGACCACGGGAGAGGGTGGCGCGATCGGCCGCGCATCACGGTGGCGCGAACCCCGCCCTCGGACAGCCGTCTCGCCAATTCCGCATGGGCAAAACGCAGGCGCGATGGGTCGACCAGGAGCGCGACGTGCCGGATTGGGGTTTCCGCGCGAGCGATTGCCGTGCTTCCACGGGAAGCGCCGGCTCTCCTCGTCGGTCGGTCGAAAGTGCGGGGCTCGGCGTGCGGCGTCAATTGACATGAGGCCTTGCCAGGGCTGGTTGTGCAGGGGACGCGGAGCGCGCGTGTGCGGGCTCGATCAAAGCCGCGTAGCGACGGACCATCGCGTCGAGCGAATATCGGCTCGAGAGCTTCGTCGCGCGCGACGTCAGCTGTGCGCGGAGGTGGCGATCGTGGAGAATGCGGCGAACTCCCTCGGCGAATGCTCGCGTGTCGTTCGCATCCACGAACAGCGCGCATGGCTCCCCTTCGACCGAGAGCACCTCGCGCAACACGTCGAGATCGTTGGTCACGACCGGAATGCCGGCTTGGGCGGCCTCGACCACCGCAAGCCCGAACGTTTCGATCAGCGAGGGGAATACGAAAACGTCGAGCGCGCCCAGGAAGTCGCCGACCCGATTCGGCCGGCAGCTCTCCGACAAGATGCAGTCGATCGAGAACGCCGAGGGAGCGGGCGGTGTCGATGAGCTGCTCGCGTGCGGCGCCTTGTCCGGCGAGCGCCAAATGCCAGTCGCGGTCGGTCAGCAGCCGTATGGCGGCTTCGAGATTCTTGGATGGGTGAAATCGCGCTGCGCTGCCCAGGAGCACGACGTCGGCAGGAAGCCCGAAGAGCTTGCGTGCTTCGTCACGGTTGAGCCCGGTCGTCTTGCTCTCGAAGCCATGGTCGATCCGCACAACTCGCCTGCGATAGCGGCGCGGATAGCCGACATATTCCTTTTCGATCGAGCTGGAGTTGACCACGACGGCCTGGAACCAGCCGGCGACGCCGAGCGTCAGATCGAGCGCGTGAAGCCACCCGGGAATGAACGATCTCGGCGAATTGCGATTGGTGATGACCATGCGCGCGCCGGCCAGGCGAGCCGCGAGCGTTCCCACCACGTTGCCGTAATGCTGGAAGCACACGACGGCATCCGGTTGCAGCTGCTTGAGGTGACGGACCAGGGCCATGAACATCCGCACCACGTTCCATGGCGACGTGGGGCGTTCCCGAGCACAGAAGAAGGTATTGAGTTGGGCATCGTATGCGGCGGTGCGGCGAAAGAAGAAGCCGTAATGAACTTCGTATCCCTGGGCGGCCAGCCCGGCTCCGAGGATGCGCGAGATTTCCTGGGCTCCGCCGGTCTCGGCCTGCGTTTGCAACAGGACGACTCGGGCCTTTGCAGCACCGGAGCGAGTGCCGAGCGCCGTCCTCTCGTTGCTGTGCGGATGACTGTCGCGGGCTTGCTCATGCATCAGGGTGCGCGCTCCTTGAGGCTGACCGCCCGCGGCTCTGTGCGCCAGAGCGTGAAGCCGAGGGATGGATCGAGGCCGACCAGCCGGCGACATGCGATGATCAGCGCAAGCGTCATGATCACCGCCGAGATGCTCCAGGCGACCACCGCACCCATCAGGCCGAAGCTCGGCCCCAAGACCGCGATCAGCACGATCCGAACAAACAGCACCGCTGCCATGATGCGCGGATACGTGCCCTCATGGCCGGTCAAGAGCAGAACGTGAGCGGCCGGGCCGACCAGCGCTCCGATGGAAGCTCCGATCGCCAACACGATGAGCGCGGGATAAGCCGAGACGTAGATACCCCCGAACGCCCACAGCAGCAGCTTGCCGGCCAATATGATCACCAGCAGGGCTGCGCCATTGAGGATCGCGCCGATGATCGCCAGCGCGCGCAGCATGCTCTGAAGCTCGACCTTCGCGCTCGAATAGAACAATGCGCTGATCTGCGACGTCGCATAGACGGCGATGCCGCCCGTGATCATCGCAAACACGTTGGTGATGCGGGTCGCGACAAAGTAGACGCCCGCCGCCGCCGGCCCCAGGATGAGGCCGATGATGACGACCTCGAGATATTGTCCGGTGGTATCGAGCAGCGCGGATATCCACATCTTGAACGAGCGGGGAATCCACGTGGCGATGTCATAGGCGGGCTGCGCGCGCTTCACCGCTTCGGGAATCGATGGAGCGACCCACACGAGCTGAAGAGTGATCGAGACAAAGATCGCCGCCGCCAATGTCGCCAGGAATCCGGCTGCGCCGAAGTCGATGTCCATCCAGTGATAGACGAGGAGGGATGCCACCACGAAGAGACGCCACAGGAACTCGCGCGGAGTCTCGCCAATGACGACGCCGGCGGCAACGCGCGCGAATTGACCGCTGAATTGCATGAGCGAGTGCATGAAAAGAAACGTGCATGCGGCAAGCACCAAGCCGAGCGAAGCGGCATGATCCCAGATGAACCAGGCGCCGGCCACCGCCAAGGCCATAAGCAGGGGGACGGCGAATGCCACTTGCGCGCCGAACCTCAGCACGCCGCGCGCCAATGCCGGACGGGCGGTGCCGCAATACTCGTTCCAGGAGCGGACGATGAGGGTTTCCTGGCCGCAGAGCGCGACGACGGAGAAAAACGACATCGCGTTGAAAATGATGGCAAGCGAACCGAAGCTGGCCGGATCCATGGATCGCGAGGCCAGCGCAAACATGGTAAAGCCCAGCACGGATGCCGTGAACTTGAGGGTGAAGGCCGCGGCGCTTCCCTTCAACACCGGGCTTTCCAGAAAATACCTCGCGATCTTCTTAACCATGTCGCCTTCGCTGATGGTTATCGAGGCGGGCGCAGCCGACATTGCATCGGGCGGCAAGCGACCGAGAGGCGACTATTTGCAGGTTCTGCGCCGTGGGGAAGGGCCAATTGCAATCTTGGTATATGCGCACGCAGCGGCGACCATGGGTCGTTCAACGCGCCTGCAACCGGACCGCTGTGGCGAGTTGCCGCGCGGCGGCGCGCGTGGCCGGCATGGTGCGGTGAGCGCGCCCGAGCAGCAGTCCGGCCAATGCCACGACGATGCCGATGGCCAGCGGGGAGAACAGCGCTTCTTCCTGAAAGATGCCGTTCACCGTCACGGTCAGGACCGCGAATGCGCCGGCCGCAAAGAGCCGATCGTGGGACCGCAGGTACAGCCCCCACAATTTCACGGCCAGCCAAACCAATATGGCCAGAGGGACGACTGCGAAAACGCCCATCTGGTAGAACAGGACTCCGACGGCGCTTTCGACCACCGGATCGACGTGTCCGAGCTGCTGCGAGCGGGCCCAGTCGATGGTCGCGGGATCGACCGCAAGGTTGCCGCCGACGCCGATGCCGCGGCCGATCGGATTGCTCATGAGACCCAGCACGCCGCCGACAAAGCCGATCACATGGTAGTCCTGCATTCGGATGCCGGTGATGATCCCGACGGCGGCATAGCTGGCGAGCACCGCCATGTAGGACCACAGAGGTGCGTTCCCGCGCAGATAGGGCAGGGCCACGAGTGCCGACGTCACCAGCACCGTGAAGATCAGGGCTCCCTTCGACCCGACCACGAGCAGCAGCGGCAGCGCCAGGAGCACGTACCACCACCTGCCGAGCGCGGCCAGGACGACGCTGAAAAATGCCAGCACATAGGCAAAGCTGATGAAATGGAAATTCGGGCCGAGAATCCGATAGGTGCTCAATCCAAGATCGCGAAAGAGCGGCGTATTGAGAAAATCGATCTCCAGCGCCATCGAGATAGCTGCGCATGACCCGGCCGGTCTCGTGAAGCTCTGTCAGCCACTTGCTCGCTTCATCCCGCGTTCTCCAAAAGAGGTAGGTATCGCCGTTCACCAGGTACATCAGGCTGTCGTGGGCAAGGAACTCGAAATAACCGTACAGAAGAGTGAAGCTCGCAATCGCAACAAGCGCGTTCGACATCGATACGCGATAGCGGTAAGCGACGACCGCGAAGATCTGAAGCAACAGGAACGGTGCGACGATATTGCGTAGATAGATGATCGCCCCGGAGGGGTTCGCGGCGAGCCCGAGGACGAAATAGACCCCGATGCTGATGAGCGCGACGGTCGTAACGTCCATGAGAGCGCGAAAACGACGGTCGAAGCTCGCACGCGCGGTCCAGAACGTCCATGCTACGACGATCCAGATCACGGCCGTCAAGATGAAGTTGTAGGCGCGAATCGAGTTGAACTGGTCCATGTCGCTGATCGTGGGCGACACCAGCGAAACGAAGAGGTTCTGAAACAAGTACGCAGAGATCAGCGCGATCGGCACGGCCGGGGCGGCAAAATTCGCCACCAGCAGCGCGAGCACGACGCAGGCGGCGATGCCCACCGGAGCCCCCGCCAGGTGCAACGCGACCGGAATTCCGGTGACCGCCGCCGCCAGCGCAATCGTCGCGATCGGCCCGGGAGCCCAGCCCGGATTGTCCGCCATCGGCGCCGGCGTGCCGAGGCGTGGCTTCACATTGCCGTGATCGACCTCGCTGTGCGTCCGGCCTAGTGGGCATTTCGATAGGCCGCCGGCGTCAGCACGGTTTGCACCAGGATGCGCAGATCGAGCCAGATCGACCAGTTGTCGATGTAGTAGAGGTCGTGCTCCACGCGCTGTCGCATCTTGTCGTCGGTGTCGGTCTGGCCACGAAAGCCGTGAATCTGCGCCCAGCCGGTGATGCCCGGTTTCACGTTGTGGCGGCGGGCGTAAAGTGAAATCCTGCGCTCGTAGTCGTGGTTGTGGGCCAACGCGTGCGGGCGCGGCCCGACCAGCGACATGTCGCCCATGAGCACGTTGAACAGCTGGGGAATCTCATCGATGTTCCAGCGGCGCAACCAGCGCCCGACCCGCGTAATTCTGGGATCGCCGCGCGCGGCTTGGCGGATCTCGCCGCCGTCGTCGAGCGTATTCATGGTGCGAAACTTGACGATGCGAAATTCCCGCTGATTGAATCCATACCGCCGTTGCAGGAAGAAGATCGGACCGGGGCTGTCGAGCCTGATCAACAGCATGACGGCGAGGAGAGCCGGAGTGAGCACCGCAAGTCCCAATCCCGCGAACAGCAGGTCGAAGACACGCTTCTGCAGCAGCTCGAACCGCGACAGCGGCAGCCTGGTCAGCTGGAGGCTCGACATGGGCCCCCGCCGCGACAGCTGAGCGCTCTCGAACCTGTGCAGGATCTGCTCCGGTCCGAGATGGATCTCGACCGGGAGAGCGAGGAACATTTCCGCACAGCGGTTGATCAGCGGCGTATCGGACCAGGGCAGCAGCAGAAGGATGGCGTCCGGCTCGAGATAGCGCGCACCCTCGACCGCCTCGGTGAGATCGCGATCAAGCGTCTGACGGCGCGTCGCAGCTGGTGTGTCAGGCGGCAGCGGCGTCAGGAAGCGGCATCCCACGATGCTGACGCCGATTCGCCAGGCTTCGTAACGCTGGACGAAGGCGCCGATCTGCTGACCGGTGCCGACCAGAAACGTCCGCTGAGCTGCGATAAGTCCGGATCTGCTCGCATTGAGGGCGGTCTGGACCAGCAGATAGCGCAGGAGAAACAAGATCGCGAGGGTCGTGACGTAATACAGGACGAACCAGCCACGCGAGTAGACGACCGTGGTCTTGGCAAGGAAGGCCAGGACCAGCAGGCACAGGCACGTAATGTTCCAAAGGCGCCATGCGCGAGCGAAGTGTGGCTTCAGCGATAGAAAATTCGAGAGGCGGTACTCCTGCAGCAGCATGTTGGGAACGACGAAAATCGTCGCCGCAAACGCGCCGACGTTGAGGAACGCCAGGATGTCGCCGATTTCGCTGTAGACCGCCACGTGGTAGCCGATGCCGGTGATGCACGACAACGAGACGATGACGGCAACATCGCCGAGCAATATGAGCGTGGGCAGCATGTTCCTGATGATCGCCGTCCATGCCCGCACAACCCGGTTTGTTTCGGGTCGGGACGTCAGTGTGTAATTCGGGACGGTGCTCATACGCTTTCCGCACAACCAGGGTTAACGTGCCGATCGTTTCGAGCCCGCTTGCGCCGAAACGGGACAAGACAGCGCGTGGCTGCCGTCACCCTCGCGAGAAATGTGCCAATCGCTTCTCGTTCGGGACGGGCGTTAACCCTTCGCCGCGCAGGACCAAAAGTACGTCGTGAACAAGGCGTCTGCGCGCGTCCGACGATTAACGTTGAAGTCACATAAAATTGGATTGGAGCGCCCAAATGTGGATTGTCGTGGAGGGAGCGCGCGTCCGCCAAAGAGGCCCCACAGATGCTGGTTCGTAACGACGGAGAGCTATTCGACACTCGATGACGATCCCGCCGGCAATTCCGCCGAGCGGACGTCGCGGGACGTCGGAGTTACGAGCGGCGGCGCGAGCAGCTTGCGAAGCTTCTGGCTCATCGTCCGTTGGCGCGCTTGGCTGATCGCGGCGGTGACGGTGGCGACCGTGATTCTTGTCGGTGGCGTGCTCGTTGTCATGCCGCCGCGCTACAAGGCGACGACCGTCGTGCTGGTGGATCCGCGACAGCCTCGCGTCACCACCACGGAAGTCGTGCTTTCCGGTATCGGAGCGGATGCGGCGGCGGTCGAGAGCCAGGTCGAGCTGATCGAATCGTCGGCGCTGGCCAAGAAGGTCATCGCTCGATTGAAGCTCGCCGAGGATCCCGATTTCACCACGACCTCGATGGTGGAGCGGATCGGCGAAGGGCTGCTCGCGCTGTTGGGACGGATTCCCGCGAATAGCGACGAGAAGCAGCTGAACCGTCTCATCTACAAGTTTCAGAGCGGCCTCACGGTGCGCCGGCGCGGCCTTACCTACGTGCTCGAGATCAGTTACGCGGCCAGCAATCCCGCCAAGGCGGCCTTGATTTCCGGCGCCGTCGCGGACGCCTATCTCGACGATCAGCGCGCCGCCAAGGCCGACATCACGCAGCGCGCGTCGGGCTGGCTGGGCGAGCGCATCGAGGCGATGCGCGGCCAGGTACGCGACGCCGAGCGCGCGGTCGCCGACTACAAGTCGGCCAACAGCATGGTCGATGTCACCCAGGGCAACAAGCTGATCAGCCGCCAGATCGAGGATCTGACCCAACAGCTGGCGTTGGCCCGATCGCGCACCGCCGACGCCTGGGCCCGGCTCGAGCGGGTCGAGCACGTCACCAAGTATACGACGGACCCGGCCGCGCTGGCGGAAGCATTGCAGTCCCCGGTGATCGCAAATTTGCGTGCGCAGCTCGCGGAGACGGCGCGGGCTGATGCGGAAAACAATGCCCTGTACGGCGACAGGCATCCCACGCGCATCGGCGTTCGGGCGCAGCTCGAAGGCATCCGGCGCCAGATCGACAACGAGCTTGCGCGCATCGTGGCCGGCGTCCGCAATGACTACAAGGTTGCCGGCGATCGGGAGAAATCGCTCGAGCGCGAGCTCACGAACCTGAAAGACAAATTTGCCGTGGCAGGCCAGGCCAATGTGCGGCTGCATGAGCTCGAGCGGGAAGCGCAGGCGACCAGGGCGCTGTTCGAGCAGTTTCTCAGCCGAGCCAAGGAAACCAGCGAGCAGCAGAGCCTGCAGATTGCCGACGCGCGGATCGTCTCGCCGGCGCTCACTCCGCTCAAGCAGGACCGCCCGCCGACGCCCGTGTTGCTGATCGCGTCGGTGGTCGGCGGGGGCATTCTGGGACTGGGGTTGGTGCTGGTCATGGAGCATATGGGCCGCGGCGTGCGGACCGGGGCGGAAGTCGAGCAGCTGTTCTCGCTGCCGTGCCTCGCCACGCTGCCTTTGGGCACGGAGCACGGCGCCTAGCCGGCGGCTGTTCGGCTGGGGTTCGCCGCGCGGCAATGCCGCGCAGCCGGCTGACGACCGCCCTCTTTGCCATCACTGCCCCGTTATCGGCCTATGCCGGAAGTCTGCGCGTGCTGCGCACCCGGCTGCGCCGCTCGACGCCGACCCGGCGCAGCGAGATCCTGGTCGTCGTCTCGGCGCTCCCCGGCGAGGGCAAGTCGACGTTCGCCTGCAATTTTGCGTTTACGGCGGCGTCCGCCGGCACACGGACGCTGCTCATCGATGGCGATATCTACAATGCGTCCGCCAGTCGAGCGTTCCAGCTCACGGGGCCGGGACTCTGGGAGGTGTTGCGCGGGAAAGCATCGTTCTGGAACGCGATCACGCAGGAGGCCGAGAGCACATTGACGATCATGAACGCTCGCGACCCCTCGACCGTCCCGTCCGAAACAGATGACATCCATGAAGCGGTCGTCGCCAATCTCTTGAGCGACTGCAGCAAGCATTTCGACCTCGTGGTGATCGACAGCCCGGCGATCTTGTCGAGCCCCGGCAGCATGCCGTTGGTCGAGTGCGCAGACCGCGCCATCATGGTCGTCGAATGGGCGCGGACCGAACGGCAAGCGGTGCTGGAAGCGCTGAGCACGCTGGCTGCGCATGCGAGAAAGGTGTCGGGGGTGGTCCTGAACAAGGTACCGATGGACTGGTACCGGATCTTCGACAACGGCACCTACCGCGGCTACTACGCCGCCTATGCCAAAGGTCTTGCCAATCCGCCCAAAAAAGCGGTGGCGTCATGACAGGCCACGTCCAGAGCAGACCGACGGCGCCATCGACGGTCCGCCCCTCGCCACGCCGCACACACGAAGCCGATATCGCGATCATAGGGGCGGGATTGAGCGGCTCGCTTGCCGCGGCGGTTCTCGGCCGGGCCGGGCATCGCGTGGCCCTGATCGATCGCTACCGCGCCTATCCGCCCGAGTTCCGGGTCGAGAAGATCGGCGGCGATCAGGTCGAGTTGCTGCGCCGGCTGGGGCTCCTCGATTGCGTCGCGGCGGCATCCACGCCGTTCGACCAGGTGATCAACGCCCGTCACGGCCAGATCATCGACCGAACGAGCACGCTGCATTACGGGATCTTCTACCAGGACTTTGTCAACGTCGTTCGCGCCCAGCTTCCGAGCTCGGTGAAGTTCGTCGTCGGGCAGGCGGTCGACGTCAAAGCGGATGCGGAACGCCCACAGGTCGTCTTCGCCGACGATACAGCCGTCGATGCGCGACTGGTCGTGCTCGCGACCGGCATGGCCGCCACGCTCCGCCACAAGCTCGGCTTCGTTCGCAAGAATATCGCCGAAAAGCATTCGATCTCGTTCGGCTTCAACATCGCGCCCGCTTCGGGTGCCGCGTTCGATTTTCCCGCTTTGACCTATTACGGCGAGCAAGTCTCCGATTGTATCGACTATCTCAGCCTGTTTCCGATCGGGGACGTGATGCGCGCCAACCTGTTCACGTTTCGCGACCATCGCGATCCGTGGGTGCGCGATCTTCGGCGCGAGCCGGTCGCCACGCTGATCGAGACCATGCCCGGTCTGCGACGGTTTCTCGGAGATTTCGAGGTGGTCGGAAAAGTTCAGAATTGGACCATGGATCTCTGCGTTCTCGAAAATTATCTGCGCGATGGTGTCGTGCTCATTGGCGATGCGTTCCAGACCTCGTGCCCGGCCGCCGGAACGGGGGTCACTCGGCTGCTGACCGATGTTCATCAGCTGTGCAACGTGCATCTTCCGCGATGGCTCGCGAGTGACGGAGTGGGCAGTCGCAAGATCGCACAGTTCTACGCCGACCCGGTGAAGCGGCGGGCGGACGGCCGCTCGATCCGGCTCGCACACTACCGGCGCTCGCTCACCATAGACGACAGCCTGCGCTGGAAAGCCCACCGCGGCCGCGCCTATCTGCGCCGGCGCGTGGTGGGGTGGGTCAAAGAGCTCAAGCTGGTTCGGGCCGCTTACACGCCCGCGGTGCGGGCGCTGGTCCGGGGCGGATGAGAGCGCCTGCGCGGCAACTTCGACTCAGCTCAAGGTCGGCGCCCTCGTCGTCAGGCGCTGGCGCGAAGACCTCGGTCGACGAAAACTCGTTTCGCGATGCGCTTCGCCCATGGAAGCTGGTCGACGAGGAAATTGGCAATCGATCCGAGCGGACTGCCCGACTGCGTCACCATCCACATGCTGGTCGGCCGTGCCCCGAACAGCTGCTTGTAGGGCTCGTCGCCGATCGTGAAATCCAGGCTGACATCGCCCCGCTCGATGCAATCGCGCGCAATTTCCTCGAATACCAACGAGCCGATCGATTGCTTCTTGTAGCCGGCAAGATCGAAGCCTCCGAGGATCACCAAGAACTCGCCTTTGTGGATCAGGCCGAAAACACCCGCAATGGGTCGACCATCGAGAAACAGCGCGTAGGTGCGGGACAGGCCGGCGTCGGCTCCGCGGATCGCCATCTCGACATAGAATTCGAAATAGGGGAGGCTTTGCAGCAAGTCTTCGTCCTGGAACCTCGATCGCCGGTATTCGCGGATGGCGTGAAAGGTCGTCTTGATCGCGTCCGGGTCGGTCGAGCATTCGAACCTGACCTGGCCTTTGCGCTGCAGTTGGCGACCCTTCTTATCGAGCTCCTTGCGGTACGAGCTCTCGATGTTGTCCGTGCGCCATTGCGAAAATGGAGCACCGAGCGGAACCGCATAGGCGTTCATTTTCATCGCGACGCGCGGCTTGAGATCGAGGAGTCGCTCGAGCGCCATGCTGCCGTCGGTCATCTTCTGAATTCTGACCAGGTCGTACGGCATGAGCTCCTGCCCAATCGCCTCGCAGGCGCTCCTATCGTGCAAGATGCGCGCGAACGTGAATTCGTCGCAGACCGGCGACGCGTAGTCCGAAACCCGCAAATCGGCGAACTCGACCACTCGCATCGCGCCCCGGCGCTGTCGGAGCAGGGGGAGAACCATCGCCAATCGCCCATCCGCTCGAGACCGAACGGTGATGATCAGCGGCTGCGCCCCGACATGGGGGGCCAATCTTGCATACAGCCGATCGAGCCAAAGCGGATGCTGGAAGGCGGTCGCTTGGGAGCGCAGAAACAGCTCCGCATACTCATCGGAAAGAAAATCGAACGACTCTTGCGCTTGGACCAGGAACACAATCGGCCTCTTCAGGACTCGTCACGTGTGGCGCGCATGCGAGGTGGCGGCATCCGACCCTTTGAGAGAACCAAGCGTTAGAAGTAAGGAGAAGCTGCCTGACTGCAAAGACGGATTGCAGCATTAAGGATAACACCCGGTCGAAATTGCATGCCCATGTGCGAGCTGCAATGTCTTCGCCCATGTGGCGGCTCGTTGGTGCGCAAGGCTTCGCCGCCCAGCGAGCACCATTGCAATGTCGACATCAGATGTCCTGCCGGCGATCGATCTGGATGTGCCATGGGTGGCGATCGGAGGGCTGCCGATCGCCGCAATCGGTCGCGAGCAGTCTGCGCGGCTGATGATCGAGAGCGCCCTGGCAAGGCGCGGAAGCGGGCGGCCGCCGCTGCTCATCACCTCGGCGAATGGCCAGGTGATATCGATGTGCGCGCGAGATCCCGATGTGCGCGCGCTGTTCTTGGCCGCCGATCTGATTCATGCCGACGGGATGCCCCTGGTATTCGCCTCTCGGTTGAAGTGTCGCACGCCCTTGCCGGAGCGAGTGGCGACATCGGACTTGTTTCATGATGTCGCCCGTGCGGCGCCGTCGTTCGGAGCGACCTTCTACCTGCTGGGTGCCGCGCCGCAGGTGATCGAGCAGGCCGTTTGCAAGGTGCGGGAGGAATACCCGCAATTGACGATCGCCGGATACCGGCATGGCTATTTCGATCCGCAGGAGACGACCGAGATCATCGGCGAGATCGATGCTTGCGCCCCCGATGTGCTTTGGATCGGAATGGGGGCGCCCGCGGAGCTCGCTCTGGCCCTGCATCTGCGCAGTCGGTTGACCAATGTCGGCCTCATCAAGACGTCGGGCGGCTTGTTCGATTTTCTGTCCGGCAGGAATCGGCGTGCTCCGATGTGGATGCAATCTGCCGGATTGGAGTGGCTCTATCGCCTCGCGCTCGAGCCGCGACGATTGGCCTATCGCTATCTGACCACCAACCCGCATGCGCTGTTTCTTCTGCTCACCGGCAGCACGCAGCCGCCCGAATACCTGCCGGCGCGATGGCGGACGGATCGCAGCTGAGCGGAGAGGGCCGTCATGTCGGCAAGAGCCACGCCTGTCTGCTTCTTCTTCTCGTTCCTGGCTTTGGCGGGCGCGCTGGTCGCGGTCCTGAGTTTTTCCCCCACCGCCGGACACACCCGCGCAGCCGACCGGCGCGGTTGCGAGCCGTACCCGTCCACGGGCGTCAAGAGCGAGCGCATCGCCACGCTGTCCCGCGGCTTCAACCTGACCGGCTGGATGGATGGCGAAACGCCGCGGCGCCCGGATGAGCGGGTTCTCGCCGGCCTGCGGGCGCGCGGCTTCACGCATATCCGTCTGCCGGTCACGGCGGAACGGCTGCTCGCCGCCTTCAGCAGCCGGGACGACGTGGCGCTAAAGCTTGCCGAGCTCGACAGCGCCGTCGATACCCTCACGGGTCTCGGCTTCGGCGTGAGCATCGATCTGCATCCCGGCGATCGACTTGGCCGCCTCCATGTGGCGGATCCGGATCGGGGCTTCGAGCTGATCAATGGGTTGTGGCGTGTCCTGGCGCAGCGCCATGCCGGCCGTTCCCCCGAGCGCCTGTTCTTCGAAGTGCTCAATGAGCCCACGATCGCGCCCGCTCTCTGGAACAGCCAAGGGCCGCGCCTGGTGGAGACGATCCGGCGCCAGGCGCCGAACCACACGATCATCTATGGCCCGGCGAACTATCAGCAGATCGCCGCGCTGCTCGATCTGCCGCCGCTCGACGATCCGAATGTCGTCTACGCGGTGCATTTCTATGAACCGATGGTCTTCACCCATCAGGGGCTCGACTGGAGCAACGACCCGCTGCGCTTTTTGCACGGCGTTCCATTCCCGGCATCCTTGACGGATCCGGGGATCGCGGGACTGATCGATGGTCTGGTCCTCCGCGGTCGGGACGAGGCTGCCGGCCTCTTGAAATCGCAGTTGCGGCTGCCTTGGACCGAGGATCGTATCGCCGGCATTGTGGCGCGCGCCGCCAATTGGGCCGAACGTCACCGGCGCCCGGTCATCGTCAACGAGTTCGGCGTGCTCGGCTGGAAGGCTGCGCCTTCGGATCGCGCGCGATGGATCGCAGCGGTTCGTCGCGCGGCCGAGGCGCACTGCATCGGCTGGGCGCATTGGGACTACGCCGATGGCTTCGGTTTCGTGCGCCGGGTCGGAAGTGTCGAGATCCCCGACGAGATGATTATCGCTGCGCTCTTGGAGGGTGGAGCGGGCGCGCCGCGGCTGCGGCCGAATCCGCGCTCTCAGTGATGAGCCATGCCGCTGGAGCGCGTCGCGGGGCTTTCGTGTCCCGGATCGCGCGCCTGATCCGGTCGACGGCAGCAACGAATGCCACCCCGACGCACATGCCGATCGCGTTCATCGCAAAGTCGCTGACATTGGCATGCCGCCCCGGCGCCCATGACTGAAACGTCTCGAGCAAGGCAGCCATGGCGATACCGAGGAGCGCCAGCACCAGGCGACGGGCGGGATACCCGGTTCCAAACACCAGTCCCAGGAGAGTGAAGGCCAGAAAATGCTCAAGGTGATGCTCGACACCGGTGATCGGCCGAAATGACCTGGGCGCCAGGGTGAGGAAGACGGCGGCGAAGACCAGGAGCCATGCCGTTGCGCGTGCAATCTTGATCGTCATTGCGCCCTGCGATTGGAGGCCCGGCCCGCCTTCGCCAAGGCTACGGCGGGCACCCGCCGAAGCTTCAGCGGAGGCGATTGGAGGCCCGGCCTGGAATTGAACCAGGATGAAGGACGGTGCCCCGCCCTTGCGTATACGTTCCGCCACCGGGCCGGCGAGCGGGCGGAAGGGATCGAACCCCCGTCTCAGCCGGGAAGGCCGCACTCTGCCATTGAGCTACGCCCGCAACGGTGACAGCAGTAGCGAACTGCCGGCCGGACGCAACCGATCTCTCCCGATAACGTAAACGCGCGATCGCGCGGCTCGGCCCGCGGCGGTCGAGCCTCGAACGAGCTGGACCCGCCCGCCGCTATCAGGACGAAGTTCCCACGAAACCGTTTGCACAAGCGGCCCGGACGGCTCATTTTTGCGAGCCGGGAGATGCGCTCCGACGGCCCTGGGGAGAAGCCATGTCGTCCCACCTTTGCTTTCGGTTCGTCGCGCGTTTGTCGTCGATCGGCCTTTGCGTTCTCGCGGCCGTCGCCCTGCTCGATGCGCGCGCGGCCTTCGCCGGCAAGGTCAAGATGGTGTTCCCGGGCCCGGTGACGACGTTCTCGCTGCCCTATCTGGTGGCGCAGAAGAAGGGCTGGTTGGGCGATCTCGAGGTCGAGGACGTGCATGTCACCGGCGACGCCAATGCCATGCGCGTGCTGCTCTCCGGCAATGCCGACATCGGGTTGATCGGCACGCTCAACGTGCTCGCCTCGATCCATGCCGGCGCCGGCATCCGCGCCATCCATTCCTGGCAGCCGATCGGCGACTACAGTCTCGTGCTCGCCAAGGGCAAGGGCGACAAGCTCGCCGACCTCGCCGGCAAGATCTTCGCCTCCTCGGGCCCCGGCGGCCTGCCGGACCAGCTGCCGCGCCTGGTCATGCGCAAGCACGGCATCGACGAGACGACCGCGCGCTTCGTCCAGGTCGGCGGCCACGCTGCCCGGCTGCAGTCGGTGATCGGCGGCCGCGCCGATGCCACCTGGTCAACACCGTCACCGCGCTCAAGGGCGTGCAGGACGGCAAGGTGACCGTCCTCACCAAGCTGTCCATGGAGTTTCCCGGGCTCGGCTATGTGTGGAACGTGGTCCGCGCCGACGCGCTCACCAAGCCGGAGCTCGCCGCCGCATTCCAGACGCTGACGGAGGCCGGCATCCGCGGCTCGCGCTTCGTCACCGAGAACCCCGACGAGGCGGCCGCGATCCTGCACGAGCGGCTGCCCGACCTCGATCTCACTTTCCTCAAGGCGGTGGTGCGCGACCTCAACGGCGAGAACCTGTGGGGCGTCGACGGCGGGCTCGATCCGGCGGTCGCAGGAGTTCACCGCCGAGCTCAACATGAAGCTCGGCAACCTGCCGGTGGCGGCGCCCGCCAAGGACGTGCTCGATGCGCGCTTCGTCGAGGCCGCGCTCAAGAAGCTCGGCACCTACCAGAAGAAATAGCCGCGATGGCGAGCACGAGGGCCAGCCGCCGGCGGCGTCCGCCGGCATGGTCGTCTACGAGGACGTCAGCAAGTTCTTTCCCGTGCGGCTGCGGCCGGGACAGAAGGATCGCCCCGAGCTGATGGTGGCGCTCGATCGCGTCAACGCCACCGTGCGCAAGGGCGAGCTGGTCACGCTGCTCGGCCCCAGCGGCTGCGGCAAGACCACCTTGCTGCGGCTGACCGCCGGGCTGATCGCCGCCGACGAGGGCCGCATCACCATCGAAGGCGCGCCGGTCACCGGCCCGCGCAAGGACGCCTGCATGGTGTTCCAGAATTTCGGCCTGCTGCCGTGGCGCACCGTGTTCGGCAATGTCGAGTTTCCGCTCGAGATCGACGGCGTCGGCGCCGCCGAGCGCCGCGAGCTCGCCGCGCATTTCATCGACCTCGTCGGGCTTGGCGCCTTCGCCGAGCATTATCCGCACGAGCTCTCCGGCGGCATGCAGCAGCGGGTCGGCATCGCGCGCGCGCTGATGCGCAAGCCGATCCTCATTTTCATGGACGAGCCGTTCGGCGCGCTCGACGCCCAGACCCGCGAGCAGCTGCAGGAGGATTTCCTGAAGATCTGGTCGCAGACCGGCGCCACCGTGGTGTTCGTCACCCACAGCATCGACGAGGCGCTGCTGCTGTCCGACCGCATCTTCGTGTTCAACACCGCGCCCGGGCGCATCCGCACCATCGTCGAGTCGCCGATGGCCGCCGAGCGCCTGAATGCCGACGTGCGCACGCACCCCGAGTTCGCCAAATACCGGGGCGAGCTGCGTGAGATGCTGAGGAGCGAGACATGAGCCCGATCGAGACTTGATGCGCCGCGCAAGTCCATTCCGGCGCCCGCGGTCACCCTGGCGCAGCGCGCTGCGCGAGGTCGTGCTCAGCCCCAACGCCATCCGCACGCTCTCGGTCGCGGTGTTCTTCGTGATCTGGGAATATTACGGCCGCCGCATGGACCCGATCTTCATGGCGCCGCCGAGCGCGATCTTCCAGCGCCGCCGTCGAGCTCACGCAGAGCGGCGCGCTGCGCAAGGCGCTGGTCGCAGACCCTGTGGCCGTTCTCGGTCGGCATGGCGCTGACGGTGATCGTCGGCATCCTGCTCGGCATCGTGATCGCGCAGTGGCGCACGATGGAGTACATCCTCGACCCGTTCATCAACGCGCTCTATGCGATCCCGCGCATCGCGCTGGTGCCGCTCATCATCCTGTGGGCCGGCCTCGAATTCGTCGGCAAGGTCTCGATCCTGGTGTCGGTCGCGATCTTTCCGATCACCGTCAACACCTATGCGGGCATCCGCGACGTGCGCGGCTCGATGCTGGAGATCGGCCGCGCCTATGGCGCGACCGAATGGCAGATCTTCTCCAAGATCATCATGCCGGCGGCGATCCCGTTCATCATGGCGGGCGTGCGGCTGGCGGTCGGGCTCGCCATCATCGGCATCATCGTCGCCGAGTTCTTCACCGCCATCAGCGGGCTCGGCGGCATGATCGTCGAATATGCCAACGTGTTCGCCACCGCCAAGCTGTTCGTGCCGATCATCGTGATCGCGATCGTCGGCGTGGTGCTCACCGAGCTGGTGATGTGGCTGGAGCGGCGGCTGTCGCGCTGGCGGCAGCTCGAGCGGGAGCGGTTTTGATGAGGTCGCGTCGCCAGCCGTAGCTGGGCAAGAAATCCGTGAGAGCTCGCGGCGCTGAGGGGCCGGACTGGCCGAAGCATCGTCGCTCCGTAACTCGCGCTCGGGCGTTCCGGCAGAGTCTTGCTTCAGAAATCGAGTCTTGCAGATACGCATGCCAGGCCGAAGGCGAATGGGCATGGACCCGTGAGCTGACCTCATACTCGAATCGCATCCGGCCATTGAACCCGAAATGTCGATCGCTCGGCGCGGTCGACATCGATCGCCCAGCTCTGCAAGTCTCGGCGGAGCGAGCTCTTGCCGTCGACTCGCCTCGCAATGCGGGCATCCGTCTGCAGGTCGACGAGCTTCAGCGGCTCGCATGCAAGACGAGCGGCGCCTCGGCTCGAAGAGATCGCCTCGGCTCACGGTAGATCTGCCAACCGATGCTGCGCTCGGCTAGGGTGGCCTCGCGCGCCGCAACTCGTCGTGGTCGGCAGGTCGATGACGGGCTCGCGTGCCTCCGCTGGCACGCGGCTTGAACTCGCGTCAGATTGGCGTCGAGCGTGAGCGTCGAGCACTGGTCGCGCTGACAGCTGTGTCCTCGGTCGCGGAGTCGATACGGTTATCGATCCGCTTCGGCAATCGCAGGATCGTGGACCATCGCGACCGCAAGCGCGTCATCAATCCGCGACACCGGTCGATCGCCGTCACCATCGATCCCGTGCCGTCGACGATCGGCAAGATGCCCACGTCTCAAGCTCGGCCGAACGACAAGTGCGGCGCGGAAGCCTTGGATGACGTGGTCCGTCGCGCCCGCCTATCCGGGTGTCAAGGCGACCGTCAAGCGCACCGCATCGCGCGACCGTGCTTGCGATGCGCCGACCAGGGCGGTCTGAGGCCGTCGACGTGCGCTATTGGCTGAGCTCCGAGCAACGTGCTCGAATGTAGACACCTTGGCGTCCTCCGCGATCGTCACGCGTCATCGCGGCCTTCGACCTACAGCGGGCTCATCGTGCCATCGCCGCGTGAGCTTTGGCCGTCACCGATCACGCCGCTCAACGATCGTGCTGATAGGCTTGCATCGGCGCATGCGGGCTCGACGCGCGCGGACAGCATGAACAGACGAGGATTCGCGGTCTTGCACGACAACCGGGCAATTCTATCGGATCTCGGCGAGTACGGACCGAACGACGTTTCGACGGCGACCCGGTGAAAGATCAGCTATGCCACCGCGAGCATTCCGTCGATGCGGGCTCGACGCCAGTCCGGATCTGATCGATGACACGCGGGAACGTCATGACGCGGACGGCGGCGGCAGATGACCCGGCGCGGCATGTCTGGCGCACGCCATGCGGATGCCCGATGCCGAAGCGCGAAATGCAGTCGTCAGGCCGAGCTACGTCCTGCGGACTCGATGCGGGCGATCGGGAGCTCGGGCATTACCCAGCGCGTTGCCGCGGCGTCGAAGTCGGAACCACGGCAGCCGAGAACGCTTCTCGAAAGTCCGGGAGGTCAAGTGCTCCGAGGTTGCGCTGATACTGGCTGACGCCGACTTCGACCGGCATCTGGACGCACTTCGATCGAGATCAAGATCGGGGCGGCTGACCGGTCGAACCAAGCGGGCGCCGTCAGGATCAACCGATGCACGCGTGTTGGGCCGCATACTGCCGCATGCGAGCGTGCTCGTGGCCTGGAATTCACCGGCGACGTTGCAACCAACACGCGTCAGAGCCAGCTTGCCACTCTTCGACGATTGCAGCAGCGCAAACAGCCGCGCCGGCGTCATCGGATATTCCGCAATCCGCACGCCGAACGGCGCCAGCGCGTGCTCGACCGCGGAGACGATCGCGGCGGCGGCCGGCACGCAGCCGGACTCGCCGACGCCCTTGACGCCGAGCGGATTGAGCGGGGAGGGGAACTCGGCGAACTTCACCTCGATCCGCGGCACCTCGGTCGCGCTCGGCAGGAGATAGTCGGCGAACGTGGTGGTGACCGGCTGCGCGCCGTCGTCGTAGCCCATCCATTCGAGCAGCGCGTTGCCGAGCGCGTGCGCGGCGCCGCCGACGATCTGGCCCTCGGCGATCATCGGGTTGATGATGCGGCCGCTGTCGTTGACGATGACGTAGCGCAGGATGCGCACGCCGCCGGTCTCGACGTCGACCTCGACCTCGACCACGTGCGAGCCGCCGCCGTAGGTGAGCGCGCTCGGCAGGAAGTTCTGCATGCTTTCGAGGCCCGGGCTCGAACTGGCCCGGCATCGCATAGCCGGGCACGCCCGACACCGCTTCGGCGACCTCGCGCAGCGCGAGCCCGCTGCCCGGCACGCCGGCGATCTCGACGCGGCCGTCGCGCAGCTCGAGGTCGTCCGGCGCCGCCTCCAGCAGATGGGCGGCGACCTTGAGCGCCTTCTCGCGCACCGCGACCGCGGCGAGATGCACGGCGGAGCCGGCGGTGATCGTCTGCCGGCTGGCGAAGCCGCCCTGGCCGTACGGAATGATCGCGGTGTCGCCGGCCATGACGGTGACGCTGTCGGGCGGCACCGCGAACTGCTCGGCGCAGATTTGCGCGAGCGCGGTCCGGATGCCCTGCCCCATCGGCATCGCGCCGGTGTAGACCGAGATGCGGCCCGAGCGGCCGATGCGCACGATCCCGGACTCGAACGGGCCGCGGCCGGTGCCTTTGACGCCGTTGCCGATGCCGATGCCGAGATAGCGGCCTTCGCGCGCGGGCGCGGCGCTGGCGCTCGGGGAAGCCCGCATAGTCGATCGCCTCCATCGCCATGCGCTGGCAGGCGGGGAAGTCGCCGCTGTCGAGCGTGATCGCCGAGCCGGCGCGGGTCTTGAGCGGCGTCACGTAGGGCATCTGCTCGGGCGGCACCAGATTGCGCCGCCGCACCTCGGCGCGGTCGAGGTCGAGCTCCTGGGCGATCGCGGTCGAGCAGCCGCTCCATCCCGAAGGCGGCTTCCGGATAGCCGGCGCCGCGCACCGGCATGGTGGCGACCTTGTTGGTCTCGACCACGAGCACGTCGAGCTCGTAGGCCGGCAGGATGTAGGGGCCGGGCAGGCCGGTCGAGGCGTTGTAAGGCAGGTTGATGCCCTGCGGCGTATAGGCGCCTTCGTCGTGGATCATCCGGCCGCGCACGCCGAGCAGGCGGCCGTCATCGTCGAACGCGACCTCGAGGTCCCAATACTGCTCGCGCTCCTGCACGGCGGCGAGGAAATGCTCGCGCCGGTCCTCGATCCATTTGATCGGGCGCCGCAGGATGAGGCACGCGGCCGCCAGCGTCACCTCCTCCGGATACATGACGAACTTGGCGCCGAAGCCGCCGCCGACGTCGGGCGCCACCACGCGGATCTGGTTCTCGTCGAGCCGCAGCAGCTTCATCAGGAAGGCGCGCACCTCGTGCGCGAGCTGGGTCGACGACCACAGCGTCAGCCGGTCCTCGTTGCACGTCGTAGGCGGCGAGCGCGCCGCGGCCCTCGATCGAGTGGGCGCCGCCGCGATGCTGCTTGAGGTTGACGCTCGCCCGATGCGGCGCGCGCGCGAACGCGTCGGCGACGTCGCCATAGGCCTGGCGGAACTCGATCAGCACGATTGCTGGTGCGGCCGCGATGGGCGAGCGGCGCGCCTGGCGCGAGCGCCGCCCGGCAGTCCGACACCGCCGGCAGCGGCTCGTAGTCGACCTGCACCAGCGCCGCCGCATCCTCGGCGAGGTAGCGCGAGTCGGCGATCACCACCGCCACCGCCTCGCCCACGAAGGCGACCTCGTCCTTGGCGAGCACGAACGGCGTGATGTCGGGCGGCAGCTGCGCGGTGCGAAACTGCAGCGGCAGCCGCTCCTGCGAGAGGAGCGGCATCAGGTCGGCGAGCGTGAACACCGCGTGCACGCCGGGCAGCGCCCGCGCCGCGCTGACGTCGATGCCGCGGATCGCGGCGTGCGCGTGCGGGCTGCGCACGAAGGCGGCTTCCAGCGTGTCGGGAAAGCGCAGATCGTCGACGAAGCGGCCGGCGCCGGTGAGCAGCGGGCGGTCCTCGATCCGCTTGATCGAGCTGCCGATGTAGCGGGTTTGCGCCATTGGGTTCAAAAGTCCGACAGCCCGAATATGCCGTCGGTGATGTCGGCGTCCATCAGCCGCTTGCCGATCAGGTCGCGCAGCGTCTCCGAGGTGCCGCCGCCGAGGCTGCCGTAGCGGGCGCCGCGATAGAGCCGCGACACCAGGTACTCGTCGGTGAAGCCGTAGCCGCCGAACACCTGGATCGCCTCGCTGGTGACGCGCATCGACATCTCGTTGCAGTAGACCTTCGCCATGGCGGCCAGGAGCGGATCGGGAAACGGATCGGCAGAGGCGCAGGCGCGATAGAGGAGCCCGCGTCCGGCTTCGATGTCGCGGTACATGTCGGCGATCTTCCAGCGCATGCCCTGGAAGTCGCCGATCGGGCGGCCGAAGGCTTCGCGCTCGCGGGTGTAGCGCAGCGCCTCGTCGAAGGCGCCTTCGGCCAGCCCGAGCGAGATCGAGGGGTTGAGGCAGCGCTGGGTGTTGAAGGCCGAAAGCAGCTTCTTGAAGCCGCCTTCGCCGAGCAGGAGGTTCTCGGCCGGCAGCTCGCAATCCTCGAACCGCACCTCGGACAGGTATTCGCCGCCCATGGTGTGGAACTTGCCGGAAATGACGAGACCGGGCGTGCCCTTCTCGACCAGCACGCAGCCGATGCCGTCGCGGCCCGGACGGCCGTTGACGCGCGTGAACACCACGAAGGCGATCGCCTCCTCGGCGCGGCTGCACAGGGTCTTGACGCCCTTGAGCCGCAAGCTCGCGCCGCGCACGGTCACATTGGTGGCGTAGTTGGCGACGTCGGTGCCGGCATGCGGCTCGGTCATGCAGATGGCGAGGATGCCGTCGCCGGTGCAGACCGGCGGCAGCAATCTCTGCTTGATCGGCTCCGGCGCGTAGGTGGCGATGATGCGGGTCTGCACGCCGACCTCGCCCAGCACCGCCATGGCGGTGACGTAGCAGCCCTTGGCGATCTCCTCGAGCACCAGCGCGGTGTCGAAGACGCCGAGCTGCGAGCCGCCATAGGCCTCGGGCACCGCCATGCCGAGGACGCCGATCTCGGCGAGCCGGCGGATGTTGTCCCACGGAAACGTGCCGTCCATGTATTTCAAGCCGCGCGGCTTGAACTCGCCCTGCGTCACCTCGCGGACGGTGCCGACGATGCGCTTCTGCTCGTCGGTGAGCTTGAAGCGGAACGCGGCTGCCTCTTCGGCGCTGGTGGATGTTTGCACGGTCGCTATTCCGCGGCGACGGATTTTCGCAGCGCCGCGTTGACCGCCGGCATGACCTTCTCGGCCATCAGCTCCATGGACTTGCGGCCGAGCCGCGGGTCGGCCCAGTCCTTGCCGCAATAGAGCAGCGTGCCGAAATCGCCGACCGTCTCGTGCAGCTCGAGGATGCGGTCGACCACCCGGTTCGACGCTGCCGCGGATGACGATGTTGTCGAAGATGTAGTCGAAGGTGACGTCCTCGTCGGGCATCTCCGGGTTGGGCTTGAAGGCGATCATGCGCTTGTGCCGGCGCAGCTTCGCGGTCAGCTGGCTCATGTAGAAGCGGTACGGGCTCGTCGGGATCGTCGCCGCCGTAGGCGGCCGCGACCTTGTCGTCCTCGGCGACGAAGATCGAGCGCGCGATCCGCCAGTTGGCGCGGTCGGCCTTGTGGCCGCCTTCGGCGCAGCCCTTGGCGTAGTTGCGCCCATTGGCTCTTGAGACAGTTGGGATGCAGGAAGTGCGACGAGATCGGCCACCAGCCGCGCCGGCCGAGCGCAATGAGCCCCTTGGAGTCCGGGTCGGTCGCGGTGCCGGCGATCGGCGGGTGCGGCTTTTGATAGGGCTTGACGATGTCGCCGATGCCGACCTCGGGCCAGATCGTCTTTTGCGTCGAGATCGTCCAGTACTTGCCCTTGAGGTCGATCGGCGCCGTTCCCGCCCACAGCGCGAGGATATGATCGATCGCCTCGGCGAACATGGCGTTGCGATCGGCATCGAGCAGCCCGAGCGCTTCCGCGTCGGAGCGCAGCACGCCGGCGCCGATGCCCAATATGAACCGGCCTTCGAACAGATTGTCGAGCATCGCGGCGTTCGACGCCACCACCACCGGATGGCTGTGCGGCAGATTGACCACGGCGGTCCCGACCTTCATCTGCGAGACCGCGCCGAGGAGCGTGGCGATGAACATCATGCTGTTGGGGATGTTCTCGGCGTGGTCGGTCAGGTGCTCGCCGCAATAGCCCTCGCTATAGCCCAGCTTGTCGGCCAGGATGAAGGCTTCGCGATCCTCCTTGAGCGTTTCCACATAGCTTCTCGCCGGGGGGTGGACCGGCATGGTGAAGTAGCCGAGTTTCATCGCGTTCTCCGGGACGCAGGAGGGACCGGTGAGGGAGGCGCATTGTTGTCTTGCGGCGCCCCGCAGCACAAGTGCCGGTTCGCCTTGCCGCGGCATCGCAAAAGCCGTTCAATGGCTTGCCGCGTGCCGAGGCAATCAGCGCGTGCAGCCTGGTCGGGGGACGCAAACGCCATGAAACTTTTTCCGCGGATTCGTCGCCTGTAACCTGCCCGCCACCCTGATCGTCGGCGAGGCGCAGACCTGTCCCGACCGGCCGATCCGGATGATCGTGTCGATCGCCGCCGGCAGCGAGGGCGGCCGGTGATCGACAAGGCTTTCGACCGCATCGCGCGCGTCATCGAGTTGGCGCTGGCGCTCGCCTTTATCCTCGCGGTCCTGCTCAATTTCGCCAACGTGGTCGGCCGCTACCTGCTCGGCGTCTCGCTGCTCGGCTCCGACGAGGTGCAGGTGTTCATCATGGTCGGCATGACGTTCATCGGCGCCGCCGTGGTCACCCGGCGCAACGCGCATCTGCGGATGGATGTGCTGCTCCGGTTCCTGCCGGCGCCCGTCCTGGTGCTGCTGCGGATCATCGAGCAGGTCTTGCTGATCACGCTCGCCGGCTTCGTCCTCACCCAGTCCTATTTCTACGCCTGGCAGATGTGGCGGATCGGACGCACCAGCGACATGGCCGGCGTTCCGATGTGGATCCCGCACGCGACGGTGGCGCTGGGGTTCGGGCTGATCCTCATCGTCGCCATCTGGCGGCTCGTGCGCATGGCGCGGAAAATGCCGGAGCCGACCGGCCGGCCGCGAGGCGACGCCATGACCTTCGCGCTCGCCGTGGTGCCGATCGCGCTGCTGCTGCTCGGATTCCCGATCTTCATGGTTCTGCTGACCGGGGTGACGGTCGCGCTCGTGTTCTTCATGAACGTGCCGCTGGTGGTCCTGCACCAGAACCTGTTCGGGTCGGTCAATGCCTCCGCGCTGCTCGCCATTCCGTTCTTCATCTATGCCGGCGAGCTGATGGGCCGCGGCAGCGTCGCGCAGCGTCTCGTCGATTTCGTGCAGGGCGGCGTCGGGTCGGTGCGCGGCAGTCTCGGCGTCACCGCGGTCGGCACCTCGGCGATCTTCGGCGCGATTTCCGGCGCCAGCGCCGCGACGGTGGCGACCATCGGCAAGGTGATGGTGCCGGCGATGCGGCGCGCCGGCTATCCGGAGACGTTCACCGCCGGGTTGATCACCTCGGTCGGCGCGATCGACGTCATCATCCCGCCGAGCATCCCGATGATCGTGTACGGCGCCGCCGCCGAGGAATCGGTGGCCCGCCTCTATGCCGCCGGCGTGTTGCCGGGCCTGATGATTGCGGCGATGCTCGCGGTCTATGTGGTCTGGCGCGCGCGGCGCGGGAATTTCGGGGCGGGCGAGCCGTTCGATCTCCGGCGGTTCCTGCGCGCGACCGGCCGCAGCCTGTGGGCGCTGGGCGCCCCGTTCATCATCCTCGGCGGCATCTATGGCGGCGTATTCTCGCCGACCGAGGCCGCCGCCGTCGCCTGCGTCTACGCCGCGCTGGTGACCGCCTTCGTGTTCCGCGAGCTCGGATGGCGCGACATTCTCGAAGCCGCCGCCTCGACCGTTCTGTTCACCGGTCAGGTCCTCATCATCGTGGCCTGTGCCGGCGTGTTCGCCTGGCTGTTGACCGTGAATCAGGTCCCGGCCACGATGACCGCATGGCTTACAGTCGCTCAACGTGTCGGCTTGGATGCTGCTGCTCGCCATCAACATCCTGCTGCTGCTGGTCGGCTGCTTCCTCGATCCGCTTGTCGGCGATCCTGCTGCTGAGCCCGCTGCTGGTGCCGATCGTGAAGGCGGCCGGCATCGACCCGGTCCATTTCGGCATCGTGGTGACGGTGAACCTCGCGATCGGCCTGTTTCACCCGCCGTTCGGCATCAACATCTTCGTGGCGCAGTCGGTGCTCGGCCTCAAGCTCGAGACGATCTATCGCGGCATCATTCCGTTCGTGGTAATCTATCTCATCGCCTTGGCGTTGATCACCTACATACCGGACATCTCGTTGATCGGAGTTCGGTACCTGCTTGCCAGAGGTTAGAGCTCCCGAATTCCGCGGGAGCCAGGGAGGACATCACATGCACGCAATGATCGGCCGGCTCGGCGCTTCCGTCGTCGCCATCGCGACCGCAAGCGTGCTCGCGACGACGGCGGCGAGCGCGCAGCAATTCACCATGAAGCTGTCGCTGCCGACGATCAACGACGTCGTCCATGAATATTACAAGACGCTCAAGGCGGGGGTCGAAGCGCGCGCGGGCGGACGCATCAAGCTCGAGATCTACCCGGCGAACCAGCTCGGCCAGCTTCCCGCCGTGGTGGAGGGCGTCGCGCTCGGCACGATCGAAGCCGGCAGCGCCGCCAACGGCTTCTGGGTCAGCCTGGAGCCGCGCTTCGGGATCCTCGATGCGCCCGGCCTGTTCGACGACGTGCTGCACGGCTACCGGATGCTCACCGACCCCGCCATCCGCACCCGGCTGGCGACGTTCGGCGCCGACAAGGGCGTGGAGGTCCTCACGCCCGGCATCTACAGCCCGCTGATGCTGCTCACGCACAAGGGGGTCCGCTCGGTCGCCGACTTCCAGGGACAGAAGATCCGCACCCAGGGCGGCGCGCCGATCCAGGTCGAGCCGCTCAAGAAGGTCGGCGTCCTGCCGGTGTCGCTGCCGCTCGGCGAGGCGCTGCCGGCCATGCAGAACCGCACCATCGACGGAATGGTGGCCGCCGCCGCCCCGTTCGTCGCCTTCAAGTACTACGATATCGCCAAGCCGATGACCTATCTTCCGGCCACGATCTTTGCCGCGCCGATCCTGGCGAACCGCCGCTTCATGAAATCACTGGGACCGGAGCTCGAAGCGATCGTGCGCGAGGAATCGCGCAAGGCGGAAGTCCTGTTCTCGGACTGGAACATCGCGGACATCAAGCGCGCCGAGGACGTCTGGCGCAAGAACGGCGGCGAGATCGTCACGCTTGCCGCCGGCCGAGGCCAAGCGCTACATCGACCTGGTCACGCCGGTCGCCACGTCGCTGCTGTCCGCCAATCCAAGGATCAAGGAGGACTACGAGGCCTTGCTCGCGGCCGCGGTGAAGTATCGGCAATAGGCGCGGTCGGGGACTGCCCCGCTACTCCCGCAATCCCCCGGTTGCCCAGGCGAGCCATTGGTCGTCGCCGGTCAGCGAGCGCAGCTCGTGCAGGGCTTCCGCCTTGGTCTGCGTGACCTGCGGGACGATGCGCGGCTCGCCTTCGCCGTTGCTCGGCTGGCAACTGAACTCCAGGCGGATGTCGTTCGGATCGAAGACGTAGATCGAGAAAATGCCCGGCAGGATTTCGAGCGGACCGTCGTAGGGAACCTTGTGCGCCTCGAGCCGCGCGCGGATGCGGGCCTGGCTCTCCGGCGACACCGCAAACGAGACATGCTGCATGGCGCCGAGCGCGTTGCGGTCGCCCTTCTGCTTGGCGCCCTTGGGCATCTCGAAGAATGCCAGCAGCCCGTCGCGCCCCATGTCGAAGAAATAGTGGCGGATCTCCTCGAACGGCGGGTTGCCGCGGTTGCCCGGACCGGTGCCTATCCCGGGCGGCACCTTCATCGCGTGCACCAGCCGCATGCCGAGCACGCCGGCGTAGAAGTCGACGGTCATCTTCATGTCGTCGGTGTTGAGCGCCAGATGGTGGACGCCGTAAAAGTCGATCTTGCCCTCCGCGCGCGTTCGATCGCGGTCGGCTAGCATGACCTCGGCCATGGCACTTGCTCCTCCGGGCACATGTTGCAGGGATGGTAACGGTTCGTATCGCGAGCCGTAGGCTCTTGCCGCCCTGGTCGCAACGAGGAATCGGAACACAGCACGGAAGGGAACTCCGCCGATGAAGTTCGGATTGTTCTACCTGCCGACCTACCTGCCGGCGGTGCGCGACGCGCAGACGCATTACCGCGGCATCATCGAGCAGGTCGAGTTCGCGGATCGGATCGGCATCGACTATGCCTGGCTGGTCGAGCACCATTTCGTGCGCCACGGCGGCCTGTTCGCGGCCAATTACGCGTTCCTGTGCTACCTCGCGGCGCGCACCAAGCGCATCCGGCTCGGCACCGGCGCCACCGTGCTGCCGCTCAACGATGCGGTGCGGGTGGCGGAGCAGGCCGCCACCCTGGACCAATTGTCACAAGGCCGGTTCGATTTCGGCGTCGGGCGCGGTTTCATCCGTGACGAGTTCGATGCCTTCGGGGTCGACATGAAGGAGAGCCGCGAGCGGGTCGAGGAGGGCGTCGACGCTCGTCAAGCAGGCCTGGGCCAACCCGACGCTCGAGTTCAAGAGCAGGTTCCGTCCGGCCATGTCGGGCCTGCCGCTGTTGCCGCCGATCTACCAGAAGCCGCATCCGCCGATCTGGGTGGCGTGCCTGCTGTCACCCGAGAGCTTCGAGTGGACGGCGCAAGAGGGCTACAACCTGCTTTACGTCGCCTACCATGTCGATCATCCGGTCGCGGTCGAGCGCATCGGCTGGTACCGCGACGCGCTGCGCAGGCATGGCCGCCGCGTGGAGGATCACGAGATTTGCTGCGTCTACCACGCGCATTTCCTCGATGGCGACGACGACGAGAGGCTGCAGCGGGTCGTGCACCAGCCGATGAGCGAGTACGCGGCCGCCGGCCTCGAAGCGTCGCGCCGGCCGCCCGATCCGACCGCCTACAAGGGCTACGAGCAGCGCGACGCCGGTCAGCGCAAGTTCGAATTCGAGTCCTACTTCCCGGGACGCGTTCTCATGGGCGGGCCGAAGCAGGCGATCGAGCGCATTCGCGTGCTCCGCGACGTGGGCATCACCCAGATCGGCTTGCTGGTCGATTTCGGCTCATTGCCGCAGGCGGAGATCATGCGCTCACTGGAAATCTTCGCCGGCGAAGTCCTGCCGCATGTGCGCGACCTGTGACCGGTCATGGACCGGCGCTGCGCCAAGGAGGCATTCCATGCCATAGTTGCTCAGCCCAAGGGGCGATACCAGATCGACTTGCAGCAATCATCGCCTGTAGCCTGACCAGGGAAACGGAAACGCCATGAGAGTTTTTGCGCGCATTGTCGCCTGCTGCCTGTTCGCCGCGTTGCCTTCGGCGGCGGGTGCGCAGACCTATCCCGACCGGCCGATCCGGATGATCGTGTCGATCGCCGCCGGCAGCGTCACCGACGTGATCATGCGGGCGGCGGCGGCCGAGCTCGGCCCGCGGCTCGGCCAGCAATTGGTGATCGAGAACCGCGGCGGCGCCAGCGGCATTCCCGCCGCCCAGCAATGCGCGCAGGCCGCTCCCGACGGCTACACGGTCTGCGTGATCTATCACAGCACGCTCGCGTTCAATCCGCTGCTGTTCAACAAGCTGCCCTATGATCCGGACAAGGATTTCGCCCTGATCGCGCGGCTGTTCTTCTTGATCGAAGGCATCGCGGTCACGACCGTCGGTCTCGACGTGAAATCGGTCGCCGAGCTCAAGGCGCTGGCGACGGCGAAGCCGAACGCGCTCAACTACGGGACGCTCGGGCCGGGCTCCTATCCCGACCTGTTCCTGAAATGGCTCAACAACCAGTGGGGCACCAGCATCGTCGGGATTCCGTACCGCGGCGGCGGTCCCATTGCCCAGGCGCTGGTGGCCGGCGAGCTGCAGATGGGCAATATGGGCCTCGGCAACTTCATGCCGCTGCTCGAGAGCGGCAAGATCAAGCTGGTTGCCGTCGGCGCGCCGAAACGCCTGCCGTCGGTGCCGGACGTGGCGACCTTCGTGGAAGCCGGGCTCGGCGACTATCAGGGCCGCGGCTGGTGGGGCCTCGCGGCGCCGGCGGGCACGCCGCGCGCGATCATCGACAAGCTCAACGCCGAGTTCGTCAAGCTGTTCGGCGAGCCGAAGTTCACCGCGTTCCTGGACAAGCAGCTGGTGATCCCGGCGCCGACCACGCCGGAGGAGTTCGCCGCCTTCGTGCAGCAGGATCGCCAGCGCGCCGAGCGTCTGATCAAGCTCGCCAGCACTCCGCGCGAGGACTACAAGCCGCCGGAGCGGCCGTAAACTATCCCATGACCGAGGCCAGCCGCTTGGCGGCGCTCTCGGTGACGACGATGTCGTCCACATTGGCGAGCTTGCCGCGCTCCCGCACGAGCGCGCGGTGGAACTCGCCCTTGGAGACGGGCGGCACGTCGGCGATGACCGACCAGCTGTCGCCGCCATCGAGGCTCTCGAACACCTGCCCGTCGGTATCCGCCGCATAGAGGGCGAAACCATCCGGCCGCGCCTCGATCGTCAACGCGCTGAACACCGCGCGTTGACCGTTGGGAAGACCGCCGAGCAGGCGCTCCCAGCTCATGTCCTGCGTCGCGGCTGCGCACGATCTTTCCGCGCGCGCGTCCAAGCTGATACCAGTGCTGCGGCCAGCCGACCCCGACGGTCAGGAAGATGAGATCGGGGTCGTCCGGATGAACCACGATGGCATCGGGATAGTTGGCCTCCCGCGGCATCGGATTTTTCCGCCAGGTGGCGCCGCGGTCCTCACTCGTCATCACGCCCATGAGGCCGTTGGCGATGATGATCCGCTCGGGCCGAGCCTGGTGAACCAGGATGCGATGGATGTCGCATTCGCGCGCATTGGGCTCGACGCGGAAGCTCGGTGAAGCTTTCGCCGAAATCGCTCGAGACCAGCAGGGCGCCGATCTCGATGCCGACCAGCAAGCGGTCGCCGTCGATGACGATGTCCTTGACGTGGCCGATCCGCGGCGGCGGCGGGAAGCACCATTGCGACACGCTCGGCACGCGTCGCAGCGCCGGCAGCTCGCGCCAGCTCTTGCCTGCGTCCTCGCTCACGTAGAGATGCGCCGGCAGGGCGCCGACGAGCACCGCGTTGCGACCCATGAGCCGGCCGGCGCGCGCCGACCAGAGGTCGAAGTGGGCAAGCCCGTCGTTGCTCCAGGTCCAGGTCAAGCCGCCGTCGTCGCTGCGCGCGACCCCGACGCCATGGGTGGCGGCAAACAGGGTTCCGTCGTCGAGCGCGGTCACTGCGCTCACGGCGCAGCCTTGCAGCGCCCGGTGCTTGACGGTCCAACCCGGCGCGGAACGCTCCAGCAGCGCGACGCCGTCGACCGTCCCCACGACCATCGTATCGGAGAGGGCATCCGCACGGTGACTGTTGGTTCCGCCGTTCGACAGCAGGATCATCGATCCCTCCCTTGATCGGTACGAAAGATACGAAGACCGTTGCCGGAGCGCCAGTAGGGGACGTGTCTACCTGACCAGCTTCGGCAGCCGTTCCGTCAAGATGCGCTCCGCCTCTTCGGCGATGCGCCTGACGATCTCGCCGGCGGGCAGGATGTCGCGGATCAGGCCGGCATCCTGCCCCATCGACAGCGGGGCTTCGTCGGCGTCGCCGCGCTTGCGGGCGGCGAGCACCTCGGCGAGCGCTTCGGCGCGCCTCTGGCGCAACGCCCATTCCCGCCCGGCCCACCGCTCGATGAAGCGGTTGCGCCGCGATCGCGTCATCGCGCCCGGCCAGACCTTGCCCGCCGCGATATCGGGAATCTCCGAGAGCAGCGTATCGTGGCCGTCGCTGTCCAGGATCGCCTGCTTGAAATTGGGATGCAGCGGAGATTCCGACGCTGGCGAGGAAGCGGGTGCCGAGCAGCACGCCGTCGGCGCCGAGCGACAGCGCCGCCGCCAGCCCGCGCCCATCGGCGATCCCGCCGGCGGCCAGGACCGGAACTGGGGCGACGGCGTCGACCACCATCGGGATCAACGGCAAGCTCGCCTGCCAGCCGACATGCCCGCCGCCCTCGGTGCCCTGCGCGATGATCACGTCGGCACCGCTCTCGGCCGCGCGAACAGCTTCGGGCACGCCGCCGGCCATGAAGGTGACCTTGCAGCCCGCCGCATGGGCGCGCGCAATATAGGTTTTCACATCCTGATCGGGTCGCGGCCAGGCAAACGCGATCAGCGCCGGCCGCAATGCGAGCGCCGCCGCGAAGCCGTCCTCGTCGATGTCGAAGATCAGGAAGTTCAGCGCAAACGGCTTGTTGGTGCGCTCGCGGATGGCGGCCGTCCCGGTGCGAATCTGATCCGGGCTCATGTAGTGACAGCCCATGGCGCCGAGGCCGCCCGCGTTCGACACCGCGGCCACCAGGTCGGGCGCATAGATCGATCCCATGCCCCCGAGCGCGATCGGGTGCTCGATGCCGAGCAGCTCGCAGACAGGCGTGCGGATCATGACTCCTCCCGTGGCCCGTTTTGCTCTGCGATCAATCGACCGATGCGCCCGACGACTTCACCGCCTTGGCCCAGCGCTCGATCTCGGCGCCGATGAAGGCGCCGAATTCGGCGGGCGTCATGACGATCGGCGTGGTGCCGAGCTCGGCGAGACGCGCCTTGATCTTCGGCTCCGCCAGCGCCGCGTTGATCTCGCGGTTGAGCGTCGCGACGACGTCGGGCGGCGTGCCCTTGGGCGCGACGAAGCCGAACCAGGCATTCGCCTGGTAGCCCGGCAGCGTCTCGCCGATGGTCGGGAGCGCCGGCAGCAATTCGAGCCGGGTCGCGGTCGTCACCGCGACCGCGCGGATCGTGCCCGCCTGGATGTGCGCGATCGACACCGGGATGTCGCCGAACATCACCTGGGTCTGGCCGGCGATGAGCGACGTCACCGCCGGCTGCGAGCCCCGATAGGGGATGTGGACGAGGTCGACGGCGGCCATCGTCTTGAACATCTCGCCGGCCAGGTGGACGGTCGTGCCGTTGCCGGACGAGGCCATGTTGATCTTGCCCGGATTGGCCTTGGCGTAGGCGATGAACTCCGGGACGGTGCGCGCCGGCACCGATGGATGCACGAGCAGCGCATTGGGCACCCGCGCCAAACCGGCGACCGGCGTGGTGTCGCGCACGAAATCGAAGGCGAGCTTCTTGTAGAGCGTGGCGTTGATGGTGTTGGCCGATGCGCAGACCAGGATGGTGTAGCCGTCGGGTGCCGAATTGATCGCCGCTTCGGTCGCGATGTTGCTGCCGGCGCCCGGCTTGTTCTCGACCACGAATTGCTGACCGAGCCGCTCGGCGAGATGCGCTCCGACCAGCCGCGCCAGAATGTCGGTCGGTCCGCCGGCCGGAAAGCCGACCAGCAGGCGCACCGGCCGGGTCGGATAGTCGGCGGCATCGGCCGTCGCGCCCCCGAGCACGACGCAGGCAATCCCCAGGGCAAGGCGAGCAAGTGCGGTCATGGCATTCTCTCGGAGAGCCGGGTTCGCAGCCCGATAAGTAGGCACCAGGCCGGGGTTGTATGCAATAATCGACAGACTGGAGGCCCCACGGCCAAAGGTTGGCACATCGCTTGCTCCGAGAGGTCATTCGAAGCCGGGCGGGAGGACCAATAGTGACGACAGCTTGGCGCAGGGCAGGGCGGTGACGTCCAATCCGAACGTCACCGTCGCGGCGATCCTCGACGCCCACCGCACCGGCGCCGCGACCCCGGCCGAGACCGTGGCGGCGAGCTATGCGCGTATCCGCGCGCACGGCGATCCGGCGGTGTTCATCACCTTGCGCGACGAGGCGGACGCCATCGCCGAGGCGAAGGCGATTGCCGCAACGGATGGGCGCGTGCCGCTCTACGGCGTGCCGTTCGCCGTCAAGGACAATATCGACGTCAAGGGATTGCCGACCACCGCCGCCTGTCCGGCCTTCGCCTATGAGCCGTCGCAAGACGCGACCTGCGTCGCCCGCCTGCGGCGCGCCGGCGCGATCGTCATCGGCAAGACCAACCTCGATCAGTTCGCGACCGGCCTCATCGGCACCCGCACGCCCTACGGCATCCCGCGCAATACCTTGAAAGCGGGCCTGATCCCGGGCGGATCGAGCTCCGGCTCGGCGGTCGCGGTCGCCGCCGGCCTGGTGCCGCTTGCGCTCGGCACCGACACCGCCGGCTCGGGCCGCATTCCCGCCGCGCTCAACAACATCGTCGGACTGAAGCCGAGCCTCGGACTGGTGTCGACCTTCGGCCTGGTGCCCGCCTGCCGCACGCTCGACTGCGTCTCGGTGTTCGCGCTGACGGTCGACGACGGCTTCGCGGCGTTGGCCGCGATGGCGGGAGCGGATCATGCCGATCCCTATTCGCGCGCGCGGCCGCTCGGCGCGCTCGGCCCGATGCCCGAGGGCATCAGGCTCGGGGTGCCGACGCCGGGCGACCGCCTGTTCTTCGGCGACAAGGCGTCGGCGGCGGCCTACGAGGCGGCGCTCGCGCGTCTTGCGCGGCTCGGGGCGAAGATCATCGAGATCGACATCGAGCCGTTCTACGAAACCGCGCGCCTGCTTTACGAAGGGCCGTGGGTGGCGGAGCGCTACATCACCGCGCGCTCGCTGATCGCGTCGGCACCTGAGTCCATGCATCCGGTCACCCGCCAGATCATTCTCGGCGGGGCGCGGCCGAGCGCGGTCGACACCTTCGCGGCGCTCTACAAGCTGGAGGAGCTGCGTCGCGTGCGCGATCACGCGTTCCGCGCGATCGATGCGCTGGTCCTGCCGACCATGCCCACCGCCTATACGGTGGAGCAGGTGCTCGCCGATCCGATCGGGCTCAACAGCCGGCTCGGCACCTACACCAATTTCGTCAACCTGCTCGAGCTCTGCGCCGCCGCGGTGCCGTCCTCGATCCGCGACGACGGCGTGCCGTTCGGCGTCACGCTGCTCGCGCTCGGCCGGCCGCGACGCGCTGCTGGCGTCGATCGGGCGCGTGTTTCACGCCGATACCGCGCTGCCGCTCGGCGCCACCGGGCAGGCGCAGCCGCCGCTCGCCAAGCTCGCGTTTGCGGCCGCGGCCGACGCCATCCCGCTGGCGGTGGTCGGCGCGCATCTCTCCGGCATGGCGCTCAATGGCGAATTGACCGCGCTCGGCGCGACGTTCCTGGAGACGACCAGGACGCGGCCCGACTACCGGCTGTTTGCGCTCGGCTCGACGCGTCCGCCGAAGCCCGGGCTCCTGCGGGTCGCGGCCGGCAAGGGCGCGGCGATCGAGGTCGAGATCTGGACGCTGCCGCCCGAGGGCTTCGGCCGCTTCGTCGCCGCGGTGCCGGCGCCGCTGTCGATCGGCACCTTGGCGCTGGCCGACGGCCGGATGGTGAAGGGCTTTCTGGTCGAGGCCGAGGCGGTCACCGGCGCGCGCGACATCTCGGAATTCGGCGGCTGGCGCGCGTTCCTGGCGCAGGCCGGCGTGCCGGCGTGATGCCGCTCACAAATACTCCGCATACGCCTCGTATTCCTCGCGCACCGTCATGATGTGGGCGCGCATGGCGCTCGCCGCGCCCTCGCGATCGCCGCGCAGGATCGCGACCACCACGCGGTCGTGCTCGGCATGCGACTTGGCGAGCCGGCCGAGATTGCGGAACTGGGCGCGGCGGAACGGCTGCACCCGCGCCCGCGTCGCCAGCGTCATCTCGGCCAGGTAGGCGTTGTGCGCGCCCGCATAGATGGCGGCGTGGAACGCCTCGTTGATCTCGTGATAGCGCTGCGGATCGCCGCTCTGGATCAGCGCGCGCAGCTCCTCGTGCGTCGCTTCGAGCAGGCGGCGCTCGCCGCCGTTCATGCGCTCGGCGGCGAGCCCGGCGCACAGCGCCTCGAGCTCCGCCATCGCCTCGAACATGCCGATCAGGCGCTCCGCGTCCGGGCGCGCCACCACCGCGCCGCGATGCGCGCGCGCCTCGACCAGGCCGCTCGCCGCCAGCTGGCGGATCGCCTCGCGCACCGGCGTGCGCGACACCTGGAAGCGGCGCGCCAGCTCGGTCTCGTCGAGCGCCGCGCCCGGCGCCAGAACGCCGCGCACGATCTCGTCGGCGAGCTGCAGGCGCAGCTCCTCGGCCAGCGTCCGGCGGCCGTTGTCGGCCGGGCCGGCGCGGCGGTCGAGCGTCGCCACGCGCGGTCATGTCGGCGTCCCGGCCGGCTGATCGATCAGGCTGACATGCGCGGCCACCACCCGCCAGCCTTCGTCGAAGCGCACCCAGGTCTGCATCTGGCGGCCGACCTTGCCGGGCGCGCTGTCGCGGTGGAACAGCGTCGAGGCGACCGCGAAGTCGCGGCCGTAGGTGGTGATCACGGTTCGCGACGTCGTGCGCATGAGGCCGACCGGCGAGCGGCCGGCGCGGAACGCCTTGATCTCGTCGTAGCCGTAGAGGATTCTCGGCGCCGCCATAGCGGATGGTGCGCGGGTCGTCGCGGAAGAGGGCATCGAGCGTCTCGACGTCGTTCGACACCAGCGCCGTCTCGTAGCGCTCGAACGCCGCCGTCACCTCGGCGACGACCTCCGGCAGGTCGATCTCCATCGCATCCTCCTAGTTCTCGGGCCTGGGCGCCGCCACGACCTTGTTCGTCTTCGAGCGCATGGGCGACGCGCAGCGCCACGTCCTCCCGCCACGGCGCCGCGATGATCTGCACGCCGATCGGCAGCGGCGACAGCGGCACCGGCACCGCCACCACCGGCAGGCCGATGAACGAGATCGGCTGGGTGTAGATGCCGAGATTGGCGCGCACCGGCAGCTCGACGCCGTCGAGCACGAAGGTCTGCTGGCCGATCTTCGGCGCGGTGCACGGCGTCGCCGGCGCCAGGATCACGTCGACCTCGCTTGAACAGCTCGAGCACCTGCTCGCGATACCAGCGGCGGAATTTCTGCGCCTTGACCACCAGCGCGGCCGGCACCATGGCGCCGGCGATCAGCCGGTCGCGCACCGCCGGATCGAAATCGCGCGCGCGCGTGCGCAGGCGATCGAGATGCAGCGCCGCGCCTTCGGTGGTGGTGATCACATAGGCGGCGGCGCGGGCGCGCTCCGCTTCGGGAAGCTCGATCTCGCGCTTGACGCCGAGCGCGGCCGCGACCCGCTCGACCGCGGCGCGCGCCTCCGGAAACGCGCCCTTGCGGAAATAGCCGCCGGCGACCGCGATGCGCAGGCCCTCGGCGCCGCGGTCGAGCAGCGGCGTCACCGGCTCGGCCGGGCGATCGGCGCAGACCGGATCGTCCGCGTCGTGGCCCTGCATGGCGTCATAGGCGAGCGCGAGATCCTTCGCCGAGCGCGCCAGCGGGCCGAGATGATCGAGGCTCGCCACGAACGGAAAGGTGCGCGCGCGCGACAGCCGGCCGTAGGTCGGCTTGAGGCCGAACATGCCGCAGAGCGAGGCCGGCACCCGGATCGAGCCGTTGGTGTCGGAGCCGAGCGCGAGCGGCACCAGGCCGCCGGCGACCGCGCCGCCCGAGCCGCCGGAGGAGCCGCCGGTCATGCGGCTCAGGTCGTGCGGATTGCGCGAGGCGCCGTCGTGGACGTTCTCGCCGGTGAAGTCGTAGGCGTATTCGCCCATGTTGAGCGCGCCGACCAGCACCGCGCCGGCCGCTTCCAGCCGCTCGATCAGGGTGGCGTCGCGGCGCGGCCGGCGCGCGGTCGCGGTTGATCTTCGAGCCGGCGAGCGTCGGCAGGCCGGCGACGTCGAACAGGTTCTTGACCGCGAACGGCACGCCGGCGAGCGGTCCGAGCGGACGGCCCTCGGCGCGCGCGTCGTCGATCGCCTCGGCCCTGGCGAGCGCGCGCGCTTCGAGCACGGCGGTGAACGCATTGAGCTCGCGATCGCGTTCGGCGATGCGCGCCAGCGCCGCCTCGGTCACCTCGACGGCGCTGACGCTGCCGTCGGCGACGGCATCGGCGATCTCGCTCGCTTGCGCCCAAGCGGTATCCATCGCGCGCGCCTAGGCCACGAACACCGGCGCCGGCTCGGCGTCGTCCGGCAGCGGAAAGTCGGCGAACAGCCGCGCCAGCCGCAGCGTGACCTCGAGATTGGCCTTGATCGCGGGCTTCCACGCCGGCTCGACCGGCAGATCGAGCGCCACCGCCGCCGCGTCGATGAATTGGTCGAGCGGATCGGGCTGGCGACGCCTTGCGGCTTGCGGCCGGTGCTGATGCCCTGGTTGCGGCCTTGGCCGCGCGTGCCTTCGGCTTCGCCTTGGCACGCGACTTGCGCCGACTTTGCGGCCTTGGCTGTCGCGCGCGATCCGGCCCGCTTGCCGGTCGCGGTCGTCTTCTTGCGAGGCTTGCTCACGCGTGCTGCTCGAAGGTCGGATGCGGAATCGCCGCCAGGAGCTCGCGGGTATAGTCCGCTTCGGGCGCGAAGAGCACCCGCTCGGTCGGCCCTTGCTCGACGATCTTGCCGGCGCGCATGACGATGACGCGATCGCACAGGAGCCGCACCACGTTGAGGTCGTGCGACACGAACAGGTAGCTCATGCCGAGCGACTCCTTGAGCTCCTGCAGCAGGTTGAGCACCACCGCCTGCACCGAGACGTCGAGCGCGGCGGTCGGCTCGTCGAGGATGACGAGATCGGGGTTGAGCGCGATCGCGCGCGCGATGCCGACGCGCGCCTTCTGCCCGCCGGAGAGCTGGTGCGGAAAGCGGTCGAGCAGGTCGAGCGGCAGGCCGACCTGGCGGGCGAGCTCCTCGCAGCGCGCGCGCACCGCGCCGCTGCCCTTGACGTCGCCGAGCCGCAGGATCGGATCGGCGATCGCGCGCGCCGCGGTGAAGCGCGGATTGAGGCTGTCGGTCGGGTCCTGGAACACCATCTGGATGCGCTTGCGCAGCGGCAGCCTGGCGAACTGCTTGGCCGGGAATGTCGCCGATATCCTCGCCGTCGAACATGATGGTGCCGTCGGTCTTGTCGATCAGGCGCATCACCATGGTCGAGGTGGTCGACTTGCCGCAGCCGGATTCGCCGACCAGGCCGACGCTCTCGCCGCGCTCGACGGCGAAGCTGATGCCGTCGACCGCGCGGAAGATTTCGGGCTCGGGCGCCGGGCCCGCGCCGGAACAGCTTGCCGAAGCGTCGGCCGACGCCCTTGCGCGGATATTCCTTGACGAGCTTCTCGACCACCAGCAGCGGCTGCTGCGGCCTTGCCGTTCGCCGTGGTGCGCTGGACGGCGGCTGTCGGGCGCGGATGCCGCGTCGCCCTCCGGCAGCAGATCGCGCAGCGACACGCCGGGACGCGGCGTCGCCCGCATCAGCTTGCGGGTATAGGGATGCGCCGGCGCGGTGAAGATCGCCGCGCGACGGTCGCGGTCTCGACCACGTGGCCCTTCTCCATCACCACGACGCGGTCGCAATAGGTGGCGGCGAGGCCGAGATCGTGGGTGATCAGGATGGTCGACATGCCGCGCGCGCGGGTGAGCTCGACGATCAGCTCCATCACGGTCTTCTGCGTGGTGACGTCGAGGCCGGTGGTCGGCTCGTCGGCGATCAGCAGCTGCGGCCGGCAGGCGAGCGCCAGCGCGATCACGACGCGCTGGCACATGCCGCCCGAGAGCTCGAACGGATAGGCGTGGTAGCGCTCGCGCGGCCGCGCGATCCGCACCTGGTCGAGGATCTCGATCGCCTTGTCGGTCAGCATCGACGGGATCGACCTGCGAGTGCTGCTCGCAGCACGTCCTCGATCTGACGCCCGACCTTGCGGATCGGGTTGAGCGCCGCGCGCGGGTTCTGGAAGATCATCGAGATTTCGCGGCCGCGCAGATCGCGCATCTCGCTCTTCGCTGGCGTCGCGCACATCGATGCCGGTGAAGGTGACCGCGCCTTCGGCGATGCGGCCGGCGCGGTCGAGGATGCGCATCACCGCATAGGAGGTCACCGACTTGCCGGAGCCGGATTCGCCGACGATGCCGACGGTCTCGCCCTTGGCGACGCTGATATTGACGTGCTGGACCGCGCGCACGATGCCGCGGCGGGTCGCGAATTCGACCGTGAGGTCGCGGACGTCGAGCAGCGGAACGTCGGCCATGTCGGTCCCTCAGGTCCGCCGCTGCGGATCGACGATGTCGCGCAGGCCGTCGCCGAGCAGGTTGAAGCAGAACACCGCGATCATCAGCGCGAGCGCCGGGAAAGAACGCGATCCACCATTCGCCCGACACGATGAAGGCCGCGCCTTCGGCGACCATGATGCCCCATTCGGCGGTCGGCGGCCGCACGCCGAGCCCGATGAAGGAGAGGCCGGCGGCGTTGAGGATGGCGTAGCCCATGGTCAGCGACATCTGCACCATCATGATCGGCATGATGTTCGGCAGCATCTGGCCGAGCAGGATGCGCATCTCGCCGTTGCCGGAGAGCCGCGCCGCCTGCACGAAGCCGGCCTCGCGGCGCACATTGGCCTCGGCGCGGGCGACGCGCGCATAGAGCGGGAAATTCACGATCGCGGTCGCGATCACGATGTTCTGCACCGTGTTGCCGAGCGCCGCCACGATGCCCATGGCCAGCACGAACAGCGGAAACGCCATGATGGTGTCGGCGATGCGGCCGACGATGCGGTCGGTCCAGCCGCCGAAGAAGCCGGCGGCGACGCCGGCGAGCCCGCCCATGAGGAAGACCAGCGCGACCGAGGTGACCGCGATGATGAAATCGAGCCGGGTCGCGACGATCACGCGGCTGAACACGTCGCGGCCGAGCTGGTCGGTGCCGAACCAGTGCGCGGCCGACGGCGGCTTGAGCGCGACCGCGGTGTTGCTGGCGAGCGGATCGTAGGGAACGATGTAGGGGCCGAGCAGGGCCGCGAGCACGATCAGCAGGAACAGCCCGAAGGCAAAGCCGGTGACCGCGTTCTCGCCGAGCACGTAGCGCGCGTGGCGCAGCACGGCGCCGAGCCCGCTGGTGTGGGCCGGCGCCGCGACCGGGGCGGCGTCCTTCGGCAGCGCGATGTCGCTCATGCTTCGATCCTCACGCGCGGATCGATCACGCCGTAGAGGATGTCGATGATGAGATTGAGCGCGACGTACATCACCGCCATGGTCAGCACGAAGCCCTGCAGCGGCGCGAAGTCGGAGGCGATCAGCGCCTCGACCGCGAACGAGCCGATGCCGGGCCAGGCGAACACCTTCTCGACCAGCACGTTGGCGCCGAGCAGGAACGAGAACACCATGCCGAGCGTGGTGATCACCGGCAGCATGGCGTTGCGGAACGCGTAGGTGACGACGACCGTGAACGGCGTGAGCCCGCTCGCGCGCGCGGTGCGCACGAAGTCGGAGGAGAGCACCGCCAGCATCGAGGCGCGCGTCATGCGGGCGATCGGCGCCAGCGAGAAGATGGCGAGCGTGAGCGCCGGCAGGATCAGCTGCTTGAGGCTGGCCACGAACAGTCTCGCCGTCGCCGGCGATCAGGCTGTCGATCAGGTAGAAGCCGGTGACGTGCGGCGGCGGGCTGAAGAACACGTCGAGCCGGCCGAGCGGCGCCGGCGCCCAGCCGAGCAGGTAATAGAACACGTAGACCAGGATCAGCCCGGTGAAGAACACCGGCAGCGACACGCCGGCCGTCGCCACGCACCCGGCAGGCATGATCGATGAGCGAGCCCGGCCGCGTCGCCGCCACGATGCCGAGCGGCACCGCGATCAGCCATCGAGACGATCAGGCCGAGCAGCGTCAGCTCGGCCGAGGCCGGCAGCCGCGTCCTGATCTCGGTGCGCGACCGGCTGGCCGGTGGTCAGCGAGTTGCCGAGATCGCCGCGCGCGAGATCGCCGACATAGCGCACGAACTGCACGTAGAGCGGCTTGTCGAGGCCGAGCTTCACGCGGATCTGCTCGATCGCCTCCTTGGTGGCGGCGGGGCCGGCGAAATAGGCGGCCGGATCGCCCGGCAGCGCCCGCGTCAGCAGGAAGGTGACGATCACCACGCCGATCAGGCTCGGGATCGCGATCAGCAGCCGCTTGAGGATCATCGGTCAGCATGGCAGCATCGCTCCTCGCTCGGGTCGTCATGGCCGGCCGTCGTGCCGCGGCAGTCGGCGGCATCGCACGTCTTGCTGCGCTGCGTGAGACGACGTGGATGCCCGGCCTACGGCCGGGCATGACGAGCTCGAGTGACCTCACCCCTTCGCCAGCGCGCGATAGTCGAGCCGGCGGTGGAACCAGTACTGGTAGCCGGAGACGTTCTTCTGCATCGCGACGTTGACGTAGGGCTGGAACAGCGGGATGCGCGGAATGTCGGTGAAGGCGAGATCGACGAAGCCCTTCACGTCCTTGTCGTAGGCCGCCTTGTTGCCTTCGGCCGCCGCGGTGACGGCGCCGTCGATGAAGCCGTCGAGCTCCTTCGACTGGTAGCTCATGGTGTTGAAGATCGAATTCTTGCCGTGATAGCACCAGATGAAGAAGTACTCCGGATAGTCGAGCCAGCCCGAGAACACGTTGGTGTAGAGCGGCAGCACCTTCTTGTTGAGCTCGGTGCGCCAGGTCGCGCCCGGGATCTTGTTGATCGTGCACTTGATGCCGATCTGCGCGAGGCTCTCCTGCATCAGCACGCAGAGCGGCTCGTTGACGCCGGCAAAGCCGAGATCGAACGACAGCGTGGTCTCGAAGCCGTTCGGATAGCCGGCTTCGGCCAGCAGCTGCTTCGCCTTGGCGATGTCGGTGTTGTACTTGTGCGGCTGCGGCCAGGCGACCTCGGTCGGCGCGTCGGCCGGCGCGCCGAACATCGGCTTCGACAGGCCGAACAGCACCGCGTCCATGATCTTCTGATAGGGGATCGCGTAGGCGACCGCCTGGCGCACCTTGAGATTGTCGAACGGCGGCTTCGTGACGTTCATGCCGATGATACTGGATGCCGTTCGAGTACGGCGTCGAGACGATGTTGAGCTTGCCGGCGTCCTTGAGCTCGACGAAATCCTTGTTCGGCAGGTCGTAGGAGATGTCGGCGTCGCCGCGCTCGAGCAGCGCGCGCCGGTTGCCGGCGGACGGCACCATGCGCCAGACGATGCGCCGCACCTTCGGCAGCGGCCCGCCCTTCCAGTTGTCGTTGCGCTCGAGGATCGACCTCGGTGCCGGCGGTCCAGCTCACCACCCGGTAGGCGCCGCTGCCGGCGGTGTTCTGCTTGGTGTATTCGAGGCCCCAGGGGTCCTTTTCGGTGGCGTTCTTCTTGACCAGCTCGGAGTTGTAGATCGCCGGCACGATCACCGCGAGATCGGGCATGGTGAGCCGGTCCTTGCGCAGGAAATCGACGCGGACGGTGTTGTCGTCGACCACCACGAACTGCTCGGGCTTGGTCAGCGAGCCGGCGCCCATCTGGAAGGTCGGGAAGCCGCCGACGGTGACGGCGCGGTCGAGCGACCATTTCACGTCCTTGGCCGTGACCGGCGTGCCGTCGTGGAAGGTCGCGTTCTTCTTGAGCTTGAAGGTCACCGACATGTCGCCGACGTTCATGTCCTCGGCGAGCTCCATCTTGAACTTGTCGCGGTCGTAATAGGGCGTGCCGTTCACCGTCTTCATCTCGTGGCTGATGAGGCGGTCGTAGCAATTCCACGACACCTCGTAGCCGGGCACGTTGGTGCCGACGCCGTGGATGTCGATATTGTTGGGGCCGCTCTCGGAGACGATCAGCAGTGTCTCCTGGCGCGCTTGCGCCTTGGCGGGCGACCAGATCGCGGGCGCCGGCAGCATGCCGGCCGCCGGCCAGCGCGGTCATCGATTTCAGGAAGTCGCGACGCTTCATGTGGTGGACCCTCCGGTGCGAAAGATGGCTCGCGGAGGAAACCGCAAGGGTCATGCCAGACTCGGGTGCGGCATGTTGCGCGGCAGGCAAGTTATTGAGGTGCAATATCGAAATTGTCTGTGGACGGCGGATTCTGCAGGCCGCGTGGCAGATCTAGCTTGCATACAATTCGCTCGCTGACTCGTGCCTAAGTTAAGTATCAGGCAGCGCGCTTCAGGCTCGACGTCGGTACGGCACTGATCTCAGCTCCGACCTGCTCAGCATCGTCTATGCTCCACAGGCAGGGACGCTTCCGCCTGATCCTCAGCGCGGCGCGCGACGAAAGATGAGCAAGACCACTACTTCACGCAAAACAGCCAAGGCGAAGCCTGACTTGCGCCCCATGCGGCCGATGACCGCTGCGGAAATCGAAGCGGCTGCCCGTTCCGATCCGGACGCCAAGCCGTTCTCGGCAACCCAACTCGCGCGCATGAAGCATACGCCGCGTGCCAAGCTGATCCGACGCGCGCTCGGGCTGACGCAAGGAGCAGTGTCGCTAGCTCCGACCGTTAGTCGACAATGTTCGCTCGAGATACATAGTGCATAAAACCAGTGATTTGCGGCACGATGGCGGGCGCGGGACCCGACTCAGGACGGCATGTCAGGCGGCCTCGGAAGGACCTTGCTTTCATCTATGATGGCCGTCCGTCCCGCAGTGGGCCGATCCATCAGGCCCGCGCCCAGCCCATGACGAAAACCAAAAGCGCTGCATTCGATGAAACCCGCTGCCTTTGACTACGCGCGAGCCGCGCCCCTCGACGAAGCCTGCGCGCTGCTCGCCGCCGAGGAGGACGCGCGCATCATCGCCGGCGGGCAGACGCTGGTGCCGCTGATGGCGATGCGGCTCGCCCGCCCGAAGCTCCTCGTCGACATCGCCCGCATTCCCGATCTCGCCTTCGTGCGCGCCGACGGCGACACGGTCACCATCGGTGCCACCACGCGACAATGCGTGGTCGAGCGAGATCCGATCGTGCGCGCCAAGCTGCCGTTGCTCGCCAAGGTCATGCCGTTCGTCGGCCATGCGCCGACCCGCGCGCGCGGCACCGTCGGCGGCTCGCTCGCCAATGGGGATTCGGCGGCCGAGATCGTGCTGGTCGCGGTCACGCTCGGCGCCACGCTGATCGTATCGGGAGAGCGCCGGCACCAGCGATATCGCCGCGTCCGATTTCTTCATCGGGCCGATGATGACGACGCTGCCGCCGGCCGGCTTGTCTCACCGCCGTGCGCTTTCCGGTCTGGCGGGACGAGCGCATCGGCGTCGGCTTCCACGAGGTCAGCGCGCGGCAGAGCGATTTCGCCTTCGTGGCCGCGGCCGCGCAGATCGCGTTGGACAGTGACGGCAGGTGCCGGCGTCTCGCCGCCGGCATCGGCGCCGCCACCCCATTGCCGATGCGGCTCGACAGCGTGGGCGAGGCGCTCGCCGGCACGCGCATCACGGAAGCGGCGGTACGCGCCGCCGTCGCCGCGGCGCTTGCAAACATCGAGCCGTTGTCCGACCTTCACGCCTCCGCCGGCTATCGCCGGCGCGTCGCCTTGTCGCTCGCCGTGCGCGCGATCATGGATGCCCACACATCAGCACAGGCGCGGGGCGCGCATGCGGGTTGAGCTTGCCGTCAACGGGAGCCTGCACGCGGTCGAGGTCGAGCCGCGCACCAGCCTGCTCGATTGCCTGCGCGACCGGCTCGGGCTCACCGGCGCCCATGCCGGCTGCGAGCACGGCGTGTGCGGCGCCTGCACGGTGCTGATCGACGGCGTGGCCGTGCGCTCGTGCCTGATGTTCGCCGTGCAGGCCGACGGCGTGAAGATCACCACCATCGAGGGGGTGGCGCCCGGGCCGGGCGAGCTCGCGCCCATCCAGGACGCGTTCTGCGAGACCCACGGCATGCAGTGCGGGTACTGCACGCCGGCGATGATCCTCACCGCCCATGCGCTGTTGGCCGACAACCCGGCGCCCACGCGCGCCGAGATCGTCGACGCCATCTCCGGCAACATCTGCCGTTGCACCGGCTATGCGCAGATCGTCGAGGCGATCGCGCTCGCGGCCGAGCGCATGCGCGGCCTCAACCGGCCGGCGGCGCAGCCATGAGCGCGCAGCTATGAGTGTGCCCGCCGCGCCGTTCCGTTACGTCTCGTCCGATCGCCGGGTGCGCGAGGATCGCCGCTTCGTGGTCGGCAAGGGCCGGTTCGCGGCCGATGTCGCCTTGCCGGGCACGCGGCACGTGGCGCTGGTGACCTGTCCCTATCCGGCCGCGCGCATCGTCGCGATCGACAAGGCCGAGGCGCTGAGCCTGCCGGGCGTGCACTACGTGCTCGACGGCCGCGAGCTGGCCGCCGCGACGCTGCCGCTCGCGGCCGGCCTCGATACGCCGCACGTGCCGCGGCGTCCGCTGGCGGTCGACGTGGCGCGCTATGCCGGCGAGTGGGTGGCGGCGGTCGTCGCCGATACCCGCGCGCTCGCCGAGGACGCCGCCGAGGCGGTCGCGGTCGAGTACGAGCCATTGCCGTTCGTGCTCGACGGCGAGGAAGCCTACGCGCCCGGCAGTCCGCTGGTGCACGCGGATCACGGCTCCAACGTGCTGCTCGACCGCACCTTCGTCTGGGGCGAGGTCGAGAAGGATTTCGCCGACAGCCCGCATCGCCTGTCGTTCAAGGTGAAATGGGGCCGCAGCTCGACGGTGCCGATCGAGACCTTCGGCGTGCTCGCCAGCTGGGACCCCTGGCGCGAGATCCTCGACGTCTGGGCCTCGGTGCAGATGCCGCGCTACCCGGACCAGATCGCGGCGGCGCTCAAGCTGCCGGGCTCGGCGGTGCGGGTCTACAACGACGTCGACGTCGGCGGCAGCTACGGCGTCAAGCGCGGCATCAAGCACACCGTGCTGGTCGGCTACCTCTCGCGCCGGCTCGGTTTCCCGGTGCGGCTGATCGAGGATCGGCTGGAGAACATGCGCGGCGGCGACGCCCATGGGCCCGAGCGCAACTTCGACATCGAGGTCGCTTTCGACGATACCGGCGTCGTCCGCTCGATGAAGATGCGCGCGCTCGACAATGTCGGCGCCTATGCGGGCCGCTCGCCGTTCCAGCTCGGCAAGCCGATCAGCGCCATCGTCGGACCCTACCGCATCAACAGCGTGCAGTACCGCGCCATCGCGGTGACCTCCAACAAGACCGTGCAGGAGGCGGTGCGCGCCTTCGGCCAGTCGCCGACCAATTTCGCGATCGAGCGCATGATCGAGGAGGTCGCCAATCGGCTCGGCCTCGACCGCCTGGAGGTGCGCCGGCGCAACCTGATCCGCGCCGAGCAATTCCCCTACCTGATCCCGAGCGGCACCACCTACGACAGCGGCGACTACCACGCGGTGATCGACAAGGTGCTGGCCCGCGCCGACTATGCCAGGCCTGATCGCCGAGCGCGACCGCCTGCGCGGGCAGGGGCTGCTCGCCGGCATCGGCATCGCCGCCTGCCTCGAGCCGAGCGGCGCCAACTCGACCTTCGAGCCGCTGCTCAATCCGAAGAACACCAACACCACCTACACGGATTCCTGCCGCATCAGCGTCGACGTGAGCGGCGCCGTCACCGCCAACATCCATACGCTGTCGGCCGGGCAGGGGCACGAGACCCTGGTCGGCACCGTGATCGGCGAGGTGCTGGAGATCGATCCCGACCGCATCCGCGTGGTGCGGCCCGACTCGCTCTCGTCGCTGCCGAGCCAGAGCCCGGTCGGCAGCCGCATGGCGATCATGCTGGGCGGCGCCGCCTTCCACGCCGCGCAGAAGCTCAAAGCGAGGCTCGTCGCGATCGCGGCGCACGACCTCGGCATTCCGGCCGAGCGCGCGACCTATGCGCGCCGGCGACGTGTTCGACCGCGGCGCGCCGCAGGCGCGGCGCACGTGGCTCGAGCTGGTGCAGATCGCCCACCGCCATTTCCACCGGCTGCCGCCCGACACCGAGCCGGGGCTCGCGTTCGCGCACGTGCTGCAGGTGCCGACCGGCGGAACCTTGCCGACCGCCGACGGCCGCGTGCAGATGTATCCGTGCTTCGCGTTCGAGTTCCATCTGATCCTGATCGCCATCGATCCCGATCTCGGCAAGCCGGAGATCAAGCGCTACGTCGTCGGCCACGACTGCGGCACCGTGATCAACCCGAAGATCGTGCGCGGCATGACCATGGGCGGCATCGCGCACGGCATCGGCGCCGCGCTCTACGAGGAGTTCGCCTACAACGAAGAGGGCCAGCTGATCGCGCAGAATTTCATGGACTATCTGCTGCCGTCGTCGCACGAGGTGCCGGCGGTCGAGATCGTCCATCACGTGACGCCGTCGCCGCACACCGTGTTCGGCCAGAAGGGCTCGGGCGAATCCGGCTATCTCGGCGCGCCGGCGGCGATCGCCAGCGCCGTCAACGACGCGCTGCGGCCGCTCGGCATCGCGGTGAACAGCCTGCCGATCAAGATCGCGCGGCTCGGCGACCTGATCGCCGCGGCGCGTGAAAAAGCAAAAACCGTCTGAGGAGAACTAATGATCATCGACACCCATGGCCATCTGGTGCCGCCGGACCTGCTCGCCGCCATCCGCAAGGAGCGCGCGCGCTTTCCCTCGCTGCGCCTGATCGAGGACGGCGGCAGCCTGGCGCTCGCTTTCGCGGGCGGCAAGCCGAGCCGGCCGATCATGAAGGGACTGAGCGACGTCGCCGGCCGCCTCGCCTGGATGGACAAGCAGGGCATCGACCGCCAGGTGGTCGGCAGCTGGCCCGACTGGTTCGGCTACGAGCTGCCGGCGGCCGAAGGCGAGGCCTGGTGCCGGCTGATCAACGAGGCGCAGCTCGCCATCGCCAAGGCCGAGCCGCGCTTCGTGCCGCTCGCGGTCGCGCCGCTGCAGGACGGCGCCCGTGCCGCCGCCGTGCTCAAGTCCGCCATTGCGGCCGGCTTTCCCGGACTGATGATCTCCACCTTGCCGCGCGGCATCGGCAGCGTGCTCGACGCCGCCGACCTCGACCCGTTCTGGGCGGCGGCGGACGAGACCGGCGCGGTCATCCACATCCATCCGAGCTACGATGCCGGCGATTCGCGCGTGAACGACTTCGGCCTCGCCAACGGCGTCGGCCGCGTGACCGACGCCATCGTGGCGGTGGCGCGGCTTCTGTGCAGCGGCCATGTCACGCGCTACCGCAACGCGAAGATCTTCGTCCCGATCGGCGCCGCCGGGCTTCCGTTCGTGATCGGCCGCCTCGCGCGCAACTTCAAGATCACGCCCGGGATCGCCGATCCGACCGCAGGGCTCGGCTTGCTCTATACCGACAGCATCGTGCATGACCCGCGGGTGCTGCGATTTGTCGTCGAGATGATCGGCGCCGATCGTGTGATGATGGGCTCCGACATGCCGTTTCCGATCGGCGAGGAGGAGCCCACCCGTATCGTGACCGCGGCCGGTTTGACGCCCGATCAGGTCGCCTCGATCAACGGCGGATTGGCCCAAAAGCTGTTTCGGATCGGATGACTGGAGAAAAACGATGATCTCAATTCGGCTCAATTACGTGTCGTGTGCCGTAGCGGTGCTCGCGGCCGCACTGGCTGCAGCACCGTGCCAAGCCCAGCCCCTCGAAAAGCTCTCCATCGTGGTCTTCAGCCCGCCCTCGCTCGGCGCCTTCATGCCGCCGGTGATCAAGGCCAGGAAGCTCGATCAGGCCAACGGCCTCGACATCAGCTTCCAGGAGCGCACGCCCGACGCCTACACGGCGCAGTTCAATTCCGGCGAGTTCAAGATCGGCGGCAGCGCCTCGCTCATGACCATCGCGCTCGGCGACATCCGCGGCGCCAAGGTGAAGTATCTGTTCAACCTGTTCGATTTCTGGGGCACCGTCGTCACCTCGCGGCCCGAGATCAAGACGCTGAAAGACCTCGAAGGCAAGCAGCTCGCCGGCGCGCGCGCCACCACCAATTACGTGATGTTCGAGTTCTTCGCCAAGAAGCTCGGCGTCGACGTGTCGAAAATCCAGGTGGTGAACACCGCCACGCCCGGCCTGGTCGGCTATGCGCTCGCCAATCGCGCCGACGCCGTCCAGCTCTGGGAGCCCGCCTACACCTTGCTGATGTCGAAGAAGCCCGACATCCGCACCCTCGACATCGACATCGAGAAGACCTGGAAGGCCTTCGCCGGCGGCAGCCGCATTCCCTATCTCGGCGTCGGCGCCCATGCCGACTGGGCCGACAAGAATCCGGCGCTGGTGGGCAAGCTCTACGCCACCTACAAGGCGGCCGCCGAATGGATCATCGAAGAATCCGGACGAAGCGGCGCCGCTGGTCGCGCCGGGCGCAACGGCCGACGACGTGAAGGCGATGGCGTCGCTGATCCGCAGCAACCAGCGCCTCGCCATCAGCCTCGTCGGCGCCAACGAGGTGCGCAAGGAGATCGAGGCGGTCTACAAGGCCGGCATCGACGTCGGCTACTTCCCGGCCATGCCGTCCGCCGAACTCGGTCTACGCCAAGCCGATTCCATGATCGGCAATCCGAAGGTCGTCCGCGTCCTGCGGGCGACCGCCAGCACCTTGGTGATCGTGGTGGCCTGGCAGGTGGCGTCGGGGTTCTTCCCGCATTACCTGTTTCCGCCGGTGCCCGACATCGTCAAGCGGGTGGTGGACATCCTCATCACCGGCCCGCTGCTCGCCGACGTGCTGGTCACCGCGGCGCGCATCTTCGCCGGCCTCGCCGGCGCCTTCGTGCTCGGCTGCGTGCATGGCCTTGCTGATCGGCCGCTCGCCGCGCATCGAGAGCTACGTCACGCCGGTGCTGGTGTTCCTGCAGGGCATCCCGGCGCTGTCCTGGGTGGTGATCGCGATCATCTGGTTCCACGGCATCGAGTTCCGCATCTTCTTCATCATGGTGATGACGACCTTGCCGGCGTTCACGTTCCAGATCCTCGACGCCTTCCGCTCGATGTCGAAGGACCTGTTCGAGATGACGATGTCGTTCCGGCCGCGGCGCTGGACCTTGTTCAAGGTGCTGATCGTGCCGACCATCGTGCCCGGCATCCTGACCGCCTGGAAGGTCAATCTCGGCAACGCGGCGCGCGTGGTGGTGGTGGCGGAGCTGGTCGGCGCCACCGGCGGGGTCGGCTACCAGCTGCTTCGCCAGCAGCAATTGTTCGACATGGCCGGCGCCATCGCCTGGACCTTGCAGCTGGTGCTGTTCGTGCTCATCGTGCAGCAGACCATCGTGGCGATCGAGAACCATGCGCTGCGCTACCGCGCGGTCTCCGAGCGCGCCATGTGAGCGGCCCGCCAATGGCGAACCCGGTCATCCGATTCCAGGACGTCAGCAAGGTGTTCCACCGCGCCAATGGCCGCGGCGACCTCATGGCGGTCGAGCGGCTTTCGCTCGACGTGGCGCAGGGCGAGATCGTCGCCATCCTCGGCAAGACCGGTTGCGGCAAGTCGACCATGTTCAACCTGATCGCCGGATTGATCGAGCCGACCACCGGCACCGTCTCGGTCAGCGGGCACGACCCGTTCCGCGACTTCGAATTCTTCCGCGGCAAGATCGGCATCGTATTCCAGGGCGACCGCCTGATGCCGTGGCGCACCGCGCTCGCCAACGTGCTGCTCGGTCTCGAAATCCTCGATGCCGAGGCGAGTGAGGCGGAGGCGGTGGCGCGGGGCTGGCTCGAGCGGCTCGGCCTGCGGGGCCACGAGAACGACTATCCGCATGCGCTGTCCGGCGGCATGCGCCAGCGCGTCTCGATCGCGCGCGCGTTCGCGGTCGAGCCGGATATCCTGCTGTGCGACGAGCCGTTCTCCTCGCTCGACGAGATGACGGCGCGCGATCTGCGGGCGGAGTTCGTCCGCCTCGTGCGCCAGAACGGCAAGACCGCGGTCTTCATCACCCATCAGATCGGCGAGGCGATGGAGATCGGCGACCGCGTGCTGGTGTGCCATCGCCCGGCCCGCATCGCCTTCGAGGCGCGCATGAACGAGGCGGCGCGCGAAGGGCAGCGCCAGCGCCTGCACGAGAAGATCCTCGAGGTGCTCTCGCTCGACGCGCCGCTGGGCGAGCGTGCGTAGCGGTGGGCAAAACCTGTCCCCGCGAAGGCGGGGATCGCCTGCTGCGCCGTAGCCGTAGGGCGCGCCCGCGAGGGCTCGCCCGCGACCGCGATGGAGCCAGGGCGACGTAGGGTGGGCAAAACCTGTCCCCGCGAAGGCGGGGATCGCCTGCTACGCCCGTAGCCGTAGGGGCGCCCCTCGTGGGCGCCCGCAACGGCGCCACGAACAGGGCGACCACAAGGGTCGCCCCTACCAGCGGGCGCGGCGCCCCGACATTGGGCGACTTTGCCCACCTACGGTTCGCCCTCCCGCCGCAGCAGGCGCCGCAGCAGCGGCGCGCGGCCCGGCCTCGTGATCAGCTCGACGTCGGTGACCAGCTGCGCGCCGTCGTGCCGGCGCTCGAGCGTGATCTTGCGGTCGTGGAACGCCTCGAGCTCGGGGCGGTGGCCGACGCTGACGAAGGTGGTGGCGTGCAGCTCTTCCGTCAGCAGCGCCATCAATTGGTCCTGGCTCGGCGGATCGAGCGCCGAGGTCGCCTCGTCGAGCACGATGATGTCGGGCTCGTGCAGGAGAATGCGCGCGAAGGCCAATCGCTGCTTCTCGCCGCCGGAGAGGATCTGGTCCCAGGGTGCGTCCTCCTCGAGGCGACCGACGAGGTGCGCAAGCCCGACCAGCTCGAACGCCCTGGTCAGCTTCGCGGTGCTGGTCTCGTCGGGCGGCGCCGGATAGGTCGCTGCCCGCCGCAAGCGTGCCGGTCGGCACATAGGCGCGCTGCGGCATCAGCAGGATCTTGGCGCCGTCCTGGATCTGCACATTGCCGTCGCCCCACGGCCACAGGCCGGAAATGGCGCGCACCAGCGTGCTCTTGCCGGAGCCGGTCTCGCCCACCACCAGCACTCGCTCGCCTGGCGCGATCGCCACCTCGGGGGCCTTGATGACCGCGGTGCCGTCGTCGAGCGTCACCGACAGATCGCGCAGCCGCAGCGCCGCGTCGTCGGTCTTGCTGCGCTCGATCCGGCCGCCGCCTGCGCCTTCCGCGGTCTCCAGCGCATCGAGCGAGTTCATCAGCGAGGCGACGCGGGACGCCGCCGCCGCCCAATCGGCCAGCCGCGGGTAGTTGTCGACCAGCCAATTGAATGCCGACTGCACGATCGTGAAGGCGGAAACCGCCTGCATGACCTCGCCGAGCGACATCGAGCCGTCGAGAAACTTGGGCGCGCACAGGATGATCGGCAGCACCGGCACCACGTAGCTGCTGGTCTGCGAGACCACCGTCGTGCGCATGGTCTGAATGCAGAGATCGCGCCAGCGCCGCAGCACGCCGGTCATCGAGCGGTCGATCGCGCGCCGCTCCTCCGCCTCGCCGCCGAGCACCGCGATGCTCTCGCCGTTCTCGCGCAATCGCGTGAGCACGTAGCGGTATTCGGCCTCGGCCTGGTTCTTCCGTTCGGCGACGTTGACGAGCTTGCGGCCGATGAAAATCATCAGGACGCTCGCCACCAGCGTATAGAGCACCGCCGCGAGCACCAGGAAGCCTGGAATCGTGACCGCGACGCCGGCGAGCTCGACCGACAGCGAGCCGCCGACCGCCCACAGCACGCCGATGAAGGTCGCCGCCAGCAGCACGGCGTTGAGCACGCCGGTGGCGAAATCGACCGGAGCATCGGTGGCGCCGCGCACGTCGTCGGCGATGCGGTATTCCGGATTCTTGTGATCCCCGCTGATGAGATTGAGCTGATAGTAGCGGCCGTGGCGCAGCCAGCGGTCGAGCAGGTGATTGTTCAGCCAGGCACGCCAGCGCCGTTGCGTGGTCATGCGCGCGTAGACCTGCGTGACGATCAGCAGCACGCTTCCCACCAGCAGCGGCGCGTAGACCAGCGTCAGGAACAGAACCGTGGCGCCATCGCGTTTCTCCAGCGCGTCGAAGATCGCCCGGTTCCAGACGTTCATGCCATAGGCGGCGGCAAGATTGAGCAGCACGGTCAGCAGGATCAGCCCGGGCAGAATCCACGAAAGCCTGGCGCCGTCCTTGCCCCAGTAGCCGGCGGCGCTCTGCCAAAACCGCCGCAGCAGGAGGCGGCGCTTGAGCCGTCTGGCAACGTCGTCGGGCGGCTCGGGCAGCGCGAGCGCGGCCTCGAGATCGAGGACTCTACTTTGCATTTCCTCGGCCTTTGCTGTCGCGTGCATGGATCGCCCCAATATAGACGCAGCTAGTCTTCGCGGAATAAATCGTTGATAGCGCAATCGACTACGGCCTTGAATGCGGCATCTTCGGCCGCCGACCGCCGTCCTTCCGATTGAAGCGTGCTCGCTTCCGTCGTAAGGGTGCCCGGGCTCCGGCGTCTCGGCTTTGGCGCTTCAATTGGTCGCTTTTCGACAATCGTACGAGGGAAGACAATGCCGCGGATGAAGGGCGCCGATCTGATCACCGAGTACCTGATCGACAACAAGATCCCCTACGTGTTCGGCATCTGCGGTCACGGCAATGTCGGGTTGCTCGATTCCCTCTACGGCGTGCGCGACCGGATCAAGCTCATTTCGCCGCGCCACGAGCAGGTCGCCGCGCATATGGCGGACGCCTATTTCCGCGTCCGCCATGAGCCGGCCGCGACGCTCACCTCCTGCGGTCCCGGCTCCTGCAATATCGTGATGCCGCTTGCGCTGGCGCTGAGCGATTCGTCGGCGATATTCGCGATCACCGCCAATGTGCCGACCTCGCAGTTCAACCGCAGCCCGTTCCAGGAGATCAACCGCCACTACCAGGCCGACTTCCCCAACATCATCCGGCCGGTGGTGAAGCGCAGCTTCCAGCCGACCCGCGTCGACATGCTGCCGCTCGCCTTGCGGCAGGCCATGACCACGATGCTGTCGGGGCGGCCGGGCCCGGTCAACGTCGATATCCCGTTCAACGTGTTCCAGGAGGAGGACGACGTCGAGGTGCCGCCGGCGGCGCCGATCCTGAACGCGCAACGGAGCGGCGCCTCGCCCGAGGAAGTCGCCGCGCGCGATCGAGATGGTGCTCAACGCCGCGCGTCCGGTGATCTTCGTCGGCCACGGCGTGACGCTGTCGGAGGCCTCGCGCGAGCTCACGGCCTTTGCGCATCGGCTGCAGATCCCGGTCATCTCGTCGCCCAACGGCATGGGCTGCCTCGACATGGAGGATGCGCTGTCGCTCGGCTTCATCGGCCGCAACGGCGCCTATCCGGCGAACGAGGCCGGCCGCCATGCCGACGTCGTGCTCGCCATCGGCGCCCGCTTCGACGACCGCTCGGCGTCCTCGTGGATCCCGGGCTATTCGTGGAATTTCCCGCACAGCAAGCTCATCCACGTCGACGTCGATCCCGCCGAATTGGGGCGCAACTATCCGCCCGACCTCGGCATCCTCGCCGATGCGCGCACGTTCCTGCGCCAGCTCCTGGCCGAGCTCGATCGCCGCTCACCGCGCGCGGGCGCGCTCGATTCCTGGCACGCCGACATCCGCAAATGGAAAGCCGATTGGGAGGCGTTCACGCGGCCCAATTTCGACATCCATGCCTCGCCGATCCGGCCGGAGCGCGTGGTTGCCGATTGCCAGGCGGTGCTGCCCGCCGACGCGATCCTCGCCTGCGACGTCGGCGTGAGCCACAACTGGTACATGCAGTTCTGGAAGGCGCGGCGGCCGCAGACCATGCTCAATTCCTGGGGCTTCTCCGGCATGGGCTTCGGCGCCGCCGGCATTCTCGGCGCCAAGCTCGCGGCGCCCGATCGGCCCTGCGTCGCGGTCACCGGCGACGGCTGCTTCACCATGGTGCCGCACGTGCTTTGCACCGCGGCCGAGTACGACATCCCGGTGGTCTGGGTGATCTGGAACAATTTCGCCTGGGCGTCGATCCGCGACATCCAGATCGGCATGTTCGGCGGCCGCGAGCTCGGCACCGCGTTCTATCAGGGCGCCAACAAGACGCCGTACAATCCGGACTTCGCCGCCTGGGCGCGCGCCAGCGGCGTCGAGGCGCGCGACCGTCACCAGGTCGGAGGATTTCAAGGGCGCGCTCGAGCACGCGGTCAAGTCGAACAAGCCGTTTCTGCTCGACGTCCACGTCGACGCCGAGGTGCGGCCGCCCGCGACCGGCACCTGGGAATTGCCGCCCACGCCCTACAAGGAGCCGGCCTTCGGCAAGCGCTGGACGCCGACCGATGCGGTGCCGGCCAAGTGAGGGCGTTGCTAGCGGATGCCCGAGCGATCCGGGATGCTCTCGCGCAGGCGAAGACAGGTTCCTGGCAGCTCGCTACGCGCTGACGGGCTACGAGGCGAGCGTGGGGGCACGATGCCGAACGAGACGACGCGGGTGGCCGAATACGCGGCGGCGCTGCGCTATGACGATATCCCGGCCGACGTCGTCGAGCGCGCCAAGCATTGCATCGCCGACACCATCGCCAGCATCGTCTTCGGCTACCAGCTGCCCTGGAGCCGGATCGTCGTCGCCTATGCCGAGCGCAACGGCGCCGGCGGCAGCAGCCGCATTCTCGGTTCTGCCGGCGCGCTGGTGCACGCGCCGGCGGCGGCGCTGGCCAACGGCGCGCTCGCGCATGCCTTCGAGATGGACAATCTCACCTGGCCGAGCACCGGCGTGCACCCGGGCGCCACGCTGCTGTCGGCGGGGCTCGCGGTCGCGCAGGAGCGCGGGATCGGCGGCCGCGAGCTGCTCGCCGCCTTCGTCGCCGGCGCCGAGGTCATGATCCGGATCGGGCGCGCCACCAAGCACAGCAACGAAATCCGCGGCTTCCACGCCCCCGGCACCACCGGTCCGTTCGGCGCGGCGATCACGTGCGGGCGCCTCATGGGCTTCGACGCGCGAGCGCATGCGCAACGCGCTCGGCATCGCCGGGTCGCTCGCCTGCGGGCTGCTCGAGTTCGCCCGCTCCGGCACCGGCGCGATGGTGAAGCGGCTGCATCTCGGGCGCGCGGCCGAGAGCGGCGTCCTCGCCGCGAGCCTCGCCGGCGACGGCTACACCGGTCCGGCCAGCGTGCTCGAGGGCGAGGCCGGGTTCCTGCGCGTGTTCTGCGACGAGTTCGACGTCGGCGAGCTCACGCGCGGCCTCGGCGCCGACTACGCGACCCGCTCCATCATGCTCAAGCGCTTTCCGTGCCACATCACCGCGCACACCTCGGTGCAAGCGATCCAGGAGCTGCGCGACGAGCACGGGTTCGCCGGCGCCGACGTCGCCGCGATCGCGATTGCCGGCAACGATCGCATGGCGAAGATCAACAGCTTCACCGCGCCCGCCGACATCATGATGGCGCAATACAGCATCCCGTTCTGCGTCGCGCTCGCCCATTTCCGCGACCCGCGCGATCCCCGCTCCTTCGACGAGCAGGCGCTGCACGATCCGCAGATCCGCGCGCTGAGCGAGCGCGTCACCATCACGATCGCCGAGCAACGCCCGACCCCGCTGGCGGCGATCGTCACGGTCACCTTGAAGGACGGCCGCGTGCTCACGCGCCAGGTCACCGGCTTCAAGGGCACGCCGGAGCGGCCGCTCGACCGCGCGGAGCTGCGGGAGAAATTTCTGCTGCTGACGCAACATTGCGATCGCGACGACATGGCGCGCATGTTCGATCGCCTGCAAGACCTGGAGAATGAAACGCGCCTGGATTGGATCGGCGTGCGCGCGCATTGATCTCCGTGCGCATGCCGGATCCGACAGTATCGATGATCAATCCGCATTGACGAAGATGCGGTCGCCCTGCAGGTCGATGATCTGCTTGGCCTTGGAGATCGCGAACGCAATCGCGTCGTCGCGGGTCGGATGGGTGTCGGCGCGAATGAACCGGTGCTGCTGCACGCCATCGGGAGCGTCCTTCTCGATGGTGCCGGCGGTCTGGTAGTGGCCGTTGCTCCGGAACGGCGTCGGCCGGATGCGGAAGCCCTTGTACTCGACGGGCGGAACCGCAGGCCCCTCGACGTCGCCGGCTGCTCCGCCGCCGGCCAGCCGGCTCCACGCCGCCTTGAGCTTCGCGAACATCGGTCGGCATCCAGTCTTCGCGTCAACGGGGCTAGTTTGCCGCCCGGCGCGATGTCTGGCAAGCCGTGCTCACGCCGCCGCGCTCATCGACGAGCGGAACGCCCAGCGGGTGAAATAGACCTCGATCTCGGCGAACGCCGCGTACATGGCGATGCCCTCGACCGCGAGCAGCAGCAGCGCCGCGAACACCAGCGGCATCTGGAAGTTCGATCCGGCGAGCGCGATCTGGTAGCCGAGGCCGGCATTGGCGCCGACCGTCTCCGACACCACGGTGCCGACGAAGGCGAGCGTGATCGCGACCTTGAGCGAGCCGAACAGGTAGGGCTGCGTGCGCGGGATGCCGACCTTGAGCATGATGTCGAGCTTGCTGGCGCCGAGCGCGCGCAGCACGTCCTCGAGCTCCGGCTCCATGGTGGCGAGCCCGGTGGCGACGTTCACGACGATCGGGAAGAACGAGATCAGGAACGCGGTCAGGATCGCCGGCACCTCGCCGATGCCGAACCACATGATCAGGATCGGCACCACCGCCACCTTCGGGATGCAGTTGAAGCCGATCATCACCGGGTAGAGCCCGCGGTAGATCGCGCGCGACCAGCCGACGATCAGCCCGAGCACGATGCCGAACGCGACCGCGAGCGCGAAGCCGGCCATCGTGGTCCACAGCGTCACGAACGAGTGGCGCAGCAGCGGCCGCCAGTACTGCACCATCGCCAGGAACGCCTCCGACGGCGCCGGCAGGATGAACTTGTCGATCTTGAAGATCCGGCACGCCGCTTCCCACAGCAGGAAGATGGCGATGGTGAACAGCCAGGGCGACAGCCTCTCCAGCGTGTTGCTCATGCCTTGCGCACCTCGGCGATCTTGCCGCGCAGTTCGTGCACGATGTCGGTGAAGCGCGCCTCGTAGCAGATGTCGAGGTCGCGCGGGCGCGGCAGATCGACGATCTTGGTCATGACGATGCGGCCGGGCCGCGCGCTCATCACGTGGATCTTGTCGGCCAGGAACGCGGCTTCGCGCAGGTCGTGGGTGACCAGGATCACCGTGAAGCCGAGCTTGTGCCAGAGATCGCGCAGCACGCACCACAATTCCTCGCGCGTGAAGGCGTCGAGCGCGGCGAACGGCTCGTCCAGCATCAGCAGCGCCGGCTCATGGATCAGCGAGCGGCAGAGCGAGACGCGCTGCTGCATGCCGCCGGACAGTTCCCACGGAAAGCGCTCGCCGAAGCCGTCGAGCCCGACCGTCTTGAGCAGCGCGGTGGCCTGCTCGCGGTATTCCTGCTTGTGCTGGCGGAAGCGCTGGCGGTGCGGCTCGACGATCTCGAGCGGCAGCAGCACGTTGTCGATCACCTTGCGCCAGGGCAGCAGGTTGGCGTTCTGGAACGCCATGCCGGCGATCTTGACCGGCCCGCGCACCTTGTCGCCGAAGATGACGATGTCGCCGGAATCCGGCCGCACCAGCCCGGTGACGAGCTTCATCAGCGACGACTTGCCGCAACCCGACGGCCCGACCACCGCGGCGAACTCGCCGCGGCGGACGTTGAGCGTGGTGCCCTGCAGGGCGAGCACGCCGCCGGAGCCGCCCCGATAGGTGAGCGAGACGTCGCCGATGTCGACGGAAGCGCCATGCTCATCGGCCTCGTCCCGCGATGGGACAGAAGGTCGATCAGCCGATCACAGCTTCCGCTCGGCCGCCGGCGGCAGATACTGGCTGGTGAAAATGTCCTCCGCCTTCGGCCGGTTCTTGAAGTCGTAGGTGAGCGCGATCTGGTCGATCGACTTGGCGAGCCGCGCCATGTCGACGCCGCCGAAGCCGTTGGCCTTCACCCACGGCGTCACGAAATTGTCGCGCAGCGACATCTTGAGCCGGTCGAGCTCGATCTTCTCGTCGCCGGTGTCGTTGCGCTTCATCACCGATTTGATCGCCGCCTCCGGATCCTTGACGGTGTCGAGCACGCCCTTGATGGTGGCGCGCACGAAGCCGGCGACCACCTTGGGATTGGCCTTGGCGTAGTCCGGGTTGACCATGATGGCGTTGCCGTAGAGCACCAGGCCATGGTCGGCCATCAGCAAGGTCTTGATGTCGGCCGGCGTGAGGCCCTTCTGCAGCAGGTTGTAGTGCATCGAGAACGAGAAGCCGGTGATGGCGTGCACCTTGCCGTCGGCGAGCATCGGCTCGCGCACCGGGAAGCCGATGTTCTCGATCTTGACCTTGCTCTCGTCGATGCCGTTCTCCTTCACGAACGCCTTCCATTGCGCGAAGGCGCCGTCGGCGGCGGGCGCGCCCAGGATCTTGCCTTCCAGGTCCTTCGGCTTGGTGATGCCGGTCTTGGTGGTGGTGGCGATGGCGAACGGCGGCTTGTCGTACACCATCAGCACGGCCACGACCTTCTTGTCCGGGTTCTGGTCCTGGAACTTGACCAGCGAGTTGATGTCGAAGAAGCCGATCGGATAGGTGCCGGCCGCCACCCGCGCGATGCCGGCGACCGAGCCGGGGCCGGTGTCGATGGTGACGTTGAGGCCTTCGGCCTTGTAGTAGCCCTTGTCGAGGGCGACGAAATAGGGCGCCGACGGGCCCTCGAACTTCCAGTCGAGGGCGAACTTCACGTCGGTCTGGGCGGACGCCGGGGCGATGGCGGAAAGAGCCACTGCCGCTCCCGCGAGCAACCCGAGAAGCCTGGTCTGTTGCATGGTTGACGCTCCCTGTGAGGCCGGTTCGACCGGCATCGTCTGCGCAGTCTCAGCAATCCGCATGCCATCCCGGAGGGCAGCAAGTGTCGGGTGGGGCGGCGCTTGG
>CAVPTV010000034.1:0-64287 GCA_963708765.1 uncultured Alphaproteobacteria bacterium
CCCGAATTAGCGCTCACCGCTCGCACAAGCCTGCCGCATCGATCGCCTCGCGCACGGCCTGCTCGCCGTCATATTCGCCGACCGGCCCCTTCTCCTTCTTGCCGGTGCGATCGTAGAGCCAGTACCAGTCGTAGCTTCCGCCACCACGAAGTAGCGATGCTGCTGCACCACGAGGTTGTCGCGGTAGTCCGCGCTCTTGCACGCGCTGAGCACGATCACGTCGTTGGCCGGCATGACGAAGCTGAGCTTCTTGTCGCGGGTGTCGTAGACGTGCAGCGCGCCCGAGGTCGCCCAGGCCGGCGACAGGCTGAAGAGGTAGCGCCCATCCGAGCTGAACTGCTTGCGGCGGAACTCGCAGATGCTGTCCTTGGGGTCCTTGCCCTCCTGGCCGCGCACCAGCAGCTCGTCGCCGGTTCCCTCGACGCGCACGCGCCGCAGCTCGTCGGCCTGCGCGCCCGATTTGCAGTCGCCCTGCATGCCGAGGACTTCGGATTGCCCACGCGCGTGAAGACGATGGTCTTGCCGTCGGGCGCCAGCACCGGCTCGGCGTCGCGGCCGGAGCGGGTCACCTGCCGCCGCTGCGCTCCATCCAGCACGAAGATGTTTCCGCCTGCGACCTCGACTGTGGTGGCCGCCGCAACCGTGCTCGGGCCGGTCAGGCCCGCGAGCAGGGCGAGCATCCACACCGGTGAAGAGAGCCCGAGCCGCATCGACGCCTCCCAAGCGACCGCGTTGCTGGCCTAGCCTACTGCAAAAGCGGCGAGCGTAGGGTGGGACATCAAGGGCGTTGAGCCCATCTTCGAGCGCTCCACTGGGGCACCGGTTGCTCGGCAAGGGCTAGGATGCCGTTCCACGCCTGCCGGCTTCCGCCCGCAGCGGCAACTCATTGAAAACACGTGATTTTCCTAATCTCAGTCTTAACGCGACACTAAACGGCCAGGGCTTAGTCTGGCACCACCGGCGTACACAGCGGCGTATTGGCCGGTGGTCGAGACGTGAAAGAAGTTTGCGTATCGCGTCAGTTGGGTCAGGCGCCGCGTCCCGCGGCGGCCTTGGTGCGCGCGCGTTGCTGCTCGCCGCGCTCGTCCTCCTGGCGGTCGGTTTTGCACGTCCAGGCTGCGCCCAGGCGGTCAAGGGCGAGATCAGCGCGGTCGTGGACAACGGCTTCGCGCGGCTCGTCTTCACTCTCGCCGAGGACGTCAACTCGCAGGTGCGGGTCGCCAACGGCATCATCGTCATCGCCTTCCAGCGCCCGGTCGACGTCAACGTCGACAAGCTCAATGCCAGCGCTACGTGGTCGACGTCACGCCGATGGAGGCCAAGAGCACGCGCCCGGAAGGCAGCGTGCGCTCGGACGAGCTCGCTGCGTTGCGGCGCACCTGGCGGCGAGCAAGAATACGCCGCCGCCGGCGTGGAAGACCGCAGACCGTGCCGGCGCGTAATGCACCCGCGCCCGCACCGCCCGCACCGCCACCGGCCGCTCCGGTGCAAGCTCCCGCGCCCGTTCCCTCGGTTGCGCCGGTCGTGGCCAAGCGCCATTAGCTTGCGACTGAGTGATGCGCGCCGACGCAGGCCTCCATGCCGATCAGGCAGGGCGACAGGTTGGCGAGCCGCGCCTCGACCTGGCCGCGCGACCACTTCTGCCGCAGCACGATCGCACCACGCTTGTCCTGCCCTACGACGTGAAACGAGTTCTTGCCGATATTGATGCCGACCACGGCGATTGCGTTGTTGGGTTGGTGTGACATGGCATGCTCCTTGACTTGGGTGCCCCGGCCAGCTTCGCTTGCTGGCGGGACTGGAGCACGGCCGGACCATCCCATTAGCGGAAGAATCCGGCCGTTGCCGATGGGGTGCTTGAATGCAAAAGCCGCGAGTTCAGCACGCTCCGCGGCGGCGGGGCAGCAAGTTCCCTTTGCGTCCGAGATTGAGCCCCGCTTGTTGGAATCGACAAACGCAAGCGTCGTACCCTGTTCAAATCGCCGGACAATTGTGCTGCAATTGTGATCTTGCTGGTAACACGTTCTTCCAACAAAGCGCAGTCCTAAGAACATGGCCAGTTGGATTGATGTCGTCCGCCGAACCTGCGCAGCTGCAGGAATCATTCTTTTCCTCGCGGCATCGTTTGCTTGTTCAGCTGCGCTGGCGGCCGAGCCCAAGCGGGTGATGTTGCTTCATTCGTTCGGCCGAGATTTTAAGCCTTGGAGCGACTATGCCAGAGCCATCAGGGCGGAACTCGTGCGGCAATCACCATGGCCGCTGGACATTACTGACCATTCGCTTGTAACGGCTCGTTCCAGCGATGAAAATCCGGAAGCCGCATTCGTCGAATATCTGCGCGCGCTCTTTGCCAAGCGACCACTTGATTTGATTGTGAGCATCGGCGCGCCGGCGGCCGCCTTTGTCCAACGGCATCGGCAGCAGCTCTTTCCTACGACGCCTATGGTATTTACCGCGGTGGACCAGCGCAGAGTTCAGTTTTCGGTTCTGACCGCGAATGACGCCGTAGTTGCGGTCAACATCAACTATTTTCGTGCGTTCGAGAATATCCTTCAGGTACTTCCGGATACCAAGACCGTGGCAGTGGTGGTCGGTACTTCTCCCATTGAAAAGTATTGGAAGCAAGAAATTGCCAACGAGGTGGCCCCCTTCGCAAACCGGATCGCAATTAGATGGTACGACGATCTGTCGTTCGAGGGCATATTGAAACATGCTGCTGCTCTTCCACCACAATCCGCCATTTTCTGGGAACTGATGATTGTCGATGCGGCGGGAGTCGTGCACGAAGGTGATGCGGGCTTGCCAAGGCTTCATGCTGTGGCGAACGCGCCCATTTTTTCTTATGACGATTCGTTTTTCGGTCGTGAGCTTGTTGGAGGTCCGCTTCTCTCGGTGCTCGAGGGAGGCCGACAGACTGCGGCTGTTGCCACTCGCATTCTCGGCGGCGAGAAAGCGGGCGACATCAAGACCCCGCCCATCCAATTTGCAACGCCGAAGTTCGATTGGAGGGAAATGCAGCGCTGGGGTATCAGCGAGAGCCGCCTGCCGCCGGGAAGCGAAATCTGCTTTCGCGAGCCAACCGCATGGGAAAAATATCGTGTGCAGATTCTGGCGATCTTTGCCGCGCTCTTCTGGGCAGGCCGCGTTGATTTATTGGCTGATTTACGAGCATCGGCGTCGCAATCGTGCCGAGGTCCTCGCTCGCAATTCCATGGCCGAGCTCACCCACATGAATCGCGTGGCGACAGCAGGGGAATTGTCCGCCTCGATCGCCCATGAGGTCAATCAGCCCCTGACGGGAATTGTGGCAAGGGCGAGCGCAGCCCGACGTTGGCTCGCAGCCGAAAAGCCAGACTTGGACAAGGTGCGCGCCGCGTTGGATCAAATCGAGACCGCCGGTCATCGCGCGAGCGACATCATCACGAACGTCAAATCGATGTTCAAAAGGGAGACGCAGGACAGATCCGAGATCGATATCAACAAGCTGATCTGGACAGTGATGGGGTTGGTCTACATCGATCTCCGGAAGCATCAGATCGAGCTTCAAACGGAGCTCGACGATCAACTTCCTGCCGGTACTCGGCAATCGAGGTCCAGCTGCAGCAGGTGATTCTGAATTTGGTCATGAATGCCATCGACGCCATGCGTTCGGTGCAGACGCGCGTGTTGTCTGTAAAAACCACATCGGACGGGCGCGACGGTGTGCATGTCTCGATCGAGGATACGGGCATCGGCATTGATCCATCCAACTTGGATCAGATTTTCAAGCCGCTTTTTACGACCAAAGAGCATGGGATGGGGATGGGTCTTTCCATCTGCCGTTCGATCGTCGAGAGCCACAACGGTCGAATTTGGGTTTCGGCCGACCACGAACGCGGCTCCACATTCCACCTCGTCTTGCCGACCGACGGGCCCGGAACGTGATCATGCATTCCAAGGTCGAACAGATCGTCTATGTCGTGGACGACGACGCCGATGTGCGCGAGGGCTTGCGTGCGCTTCTCCAATCCGTGGGCTTGAAGGTTGTGGCGCTGAGCTCCACCGTGGAGTTTCTGGCCCACAAGCCCTCGGAGGTGCCGAGCTGTCTGGTCCTGGACGTCAGATTGCCGGGCTTGAGCGGGCTCGATTTTCAAACCGAGCTGGCCGGAGGCGCAAAACGACATTCCGATCATCTTCATTACCGGGCACGGCGACATCCCGATGACCGTGAAGGCCATGAAAGCGGGCGCGGTCGAGTTTCTGACCAAGCCGTTTCGCGAGCAGGATCTCCTCGATGCAGTCCGCGTCGCGCTGGAGCGCGATCGTGCAAGCCGCGAGCTCCAGGTGCAAACGCAGGCTCTACGGTCGCGATACGAGTCGCTCAGCGATCGCGAGCGGCAGGTCATGAGCCTGGTGTGCGCCGGGCTGATGAACAAACAGGTGGCGGCGGAAATTGGCCTGAGCGAGGTGACCGTGAAGGTCCATCGCCACAATCTTATGAAGAAGCTCGAGGCGCGGTCGTTCGCGGACCTTGTGAGAATGGCCGATGCCCTGCGAATTCCCCGTGGCAATTATGGCGCCTAAACCAATGTATATTTGACGATCCTTTTTTGCGTGCCGAAACTCCCGCAGGTATAATTTCGCTCCCGCCTTCGTTCGGCTAGAGGATGTTGGATCGTGTGGCTTCGTCATGGACGGGCTTGTCCGCCCTATCCACGTGACGACGGAGGAGTCGAGCCGAACTGGCTTCGGAGGCACGATCACAGACAAACGGCACGTGTCGAAAGTGGCTATGATCTCGATTATTGACGACGACCTGTTGGTGAGGGAGTCGACCGCGGATCTCGTCTCATCGCTGGGGCACGAGGCGCTCATCTTCGGCTCCGGCGAGCAGTTCCTGGCCTCCGGCCGTCTCAAGGACACCGCCTGCATCGTCACCGATCTGCACATGCCGGGTCTGGATGGGCTCGACTTGCAAAGCCTTCTGCTGGCGGATGGCCACCGCACGCCCATCATCTTCATTACCGCCTACCCGAAAGAGGCGGCCAGGTCACGGGCGCTGAAGGCCGGCGCGGTGGCCTTCCTGACCAAGCCGTTCGAGGAGAGCGCCTTGATCAGCTCGCTCGAGATTGCCCTGAATCGTTGGGAGATGTCCTAACGCCTGGCACGGAAGAGCGCAGCCCGTCGGCCGAGGTCTTCCGGCTCATCGCAGGAGGAGCGATCATGGCCGGTCTTGTCCCCCATCCACGTCTTCGATCCCGCTGTAAGAGCAACTCACTGCGCGGGAGAAGCGCGGCATCACGATACCACCTGATCTCATCGCGCCCTAAACCAAAATATAGTGGCTCTGTCCCCACGGACAATTCACAGCGATCCGCCCATCGTCGTTAACTTGTATCCGCCAGCGCAGCCAATGTGCAGGGGAGGCGGACAATGCAGACCGATCTCGCAGGTACCGTCGCGTGGGCATTGCCTCGACGCTCGAGGCCGCAACCGTCGCAGACCGACCTGATACGGGCGATTGCGCAAGGCGACAAGCACGCAATGCAGGCCCTGTTCGCGCAGCATCGACTGCGCGTCTATCGCTTCGCGCTACGCATAATCGACGACAAGGACGCCGCCGAGGACCTGGTGAGCGAGGTGTTCCTCGAGGTGTGGCGACATGCCGGCAGGTTCGAGGGCCGCTGCCGGGTCTCGACCTGGCTGCTGGCGATCACCCGCAATCGCGCGCTCTCGATGCTGCGACGGCGACAGATGGAAAGATTGGACTGGGACGAGGCCGCGGTAATCCCGGATCATGCGGACGATCCCGAGATCGCGATCCAGAAGCAACAGCAGAGTGCAATTCTTGCGCAATGCCTGACCAGGCTGTCAGCCGAGCATCGTGAGGTCATCGATCTCGTCTACTACCATGGACGGTCGATCGACGAGGTCGCGGCGATCATTCACGTTCCACCGAACACCGTGAAGACCCGCATGTTCTACGCCCGCAACCGGATCGCACAGCTTCTCGGCCGCTTCGGCCTGCATCGGGCTCTCCCGGCAGCGGACGGGTCTGCCTGCAGGCGGCAGGCACGCCATGCGCGCGCCAGGGCCGCCGGAGCGAACCTTCACTAGCGGGCGCGTGCCGATATCTGCCGGAACACTACGGACGCAGGCAAGCGAGCGAGCTGGCGCTTGATGGCCAAGGGTTCAACCGGTGACGTACTCACGGTTGTCTGACGCTGGGGATCGGGGGACTTGTAGGAGTCTGCCATGTCCTCGGCGTATAATCTGCATCCCGAGTCTCGTTACTCTTGTCTGTCACCCAAGCTGAATCACAAGCTCGGGCTCGTTCTCGCCTTCATCGGATTCGGATCGGTCGCCGCGGCCAGCGGCGTCGTCCTGCAAATGGCCGGCCACGAGGCCGACAGCAACGGCAGCTCGGCGATTGCTGCGGCTCCTCTCGACCCCGGTGCCACGCACCCCACCAGTCTCGCCGCGCCGGCTTCTCCCGCAGTGAGCGCGAAGGTGTCGCCGTCCACTCCGGCGCAAGCCGCAGGGGTCGCCGCAAGGACCGTAGCGGCGCCGGAACCGGCTCCGTCGGCGGCGCCAGAGCCGGTTCGTTGACGGCGCCAGAGCCGGTCATATCCGCAGAGCCGGTAATGTCGGCGGCCACGGAGTCACCTTCGCCGCCGGTCGCTGCTGCCAAGAAGCCGAAGAACAGAGCGGCTCGCAGTCAGAGCCGGCGCGACCGCGGCTGGTACGACGCCTATGCGTGGAGTCCGCGTGCGGATTACGGGCGCGGGCGGGGCTATGGCCACGATTTTGCGCGGCCCACCTGGTGATGTTCTTGCTCGCCGAGTGCGGCGTTCATGAGGGCGAGGAGGAGCAAGTCATGGCCGGTCTTGTCCCGCGCGGGCATGACGATACCACCTGATCTTATCGCGCGCTAAACCAAAGGACAGTGGCCCTATCCGAATCGATAGGCGCGCCTTCCACACGGACTATTCACAGCGATCCGCCCATCATCGTTTACTCGTACGCAGCTTTGCTATCGCTGGTTCGCGGGGTGTGTCGCACGCCAACTGTTTGCCTGTTGTCGCTTGCGCGGAACTTATACTGGAACCGACTGATGTTCCTGATCATATGAGGAGCGCCTGATGAGCCGACCATCCATGACTGCACTCCTGGGACTGCTCGCGATCGCGGGCTACCAGAACAAGGACAAGATCGCTGAAATGCTCGGTGGACTCGGAAAGAGCACGACCGGAGCTGCCGGGGAAAGTGGGCTCGGCGGCTTGCTCGGCCAGCTGAAAAGCAGTCTTGGCGGGGCTGGAGCAGGCGGGGTCGTTAGCGGTGGGCTGGCTGAAATCGTGGACCGCTTCAAGAAGAGCGGCCAAGGCGAAACTGCGGCGTCATGGGTAGGAACGGGACCCAACAAACAGGTCACGCCGGCCGAGCTCGAGCGGGCCGTTGGCCCCGAGGTGCTGGACACTTTGTCAAAACAAACAGGATTGTCGCGGGACGAGTTGCTCGCGAGGCTGTCGCGCGAGCTTCCCGAGGCAGTCGATAAATACACGCCGCATGGCCGACTCCCGACGGAAGCGGAATTTTCGCGTACCTAGGGATAGAGGTTGCAATGGCGACCAAGGCAAACCTCACATCGAAGGAATCATGATGATGGATGATGCGCGGATTCTTCATCATCGCGCCAATCCGCGCGGATGAAATTTTCGGAAGCGACATCTCCAGCAATCATCCACCCATTCCGACGATCCGGAGGACACAATGAGCATTCTTTGGACCATCATAATCGGTTTCGTGGCAGGCACGATCGCGAAATTGCTTCATTCTGGACCGAATGAGCCTTCAGGGTTTATTCTGACGACGGTGCTTGGAATTGTGGGAGCCTTGGTCGCCACTTTCCTTGGCCAAGCTATCGGGTGGTATCGGGCTGGCGAAGGCGCCGGTTTCATTGGTGCAAGCGTTGGCGCGATCATAGTCCTGGTGGTGTGGGGGATGCTCGCACGTCGCACCGCCTGATAAATACACGCCGCACGGCCGACTCCGGACAGAAGCAGAATTTTCGCGTACCTAAGGAAAAGAGGCTGCGATAGTAAAAAATCAGAACTCGCGCGCAATATGGGTGTGCCCACTCCACCCGCGCGCGTTGCCAGATGGCGCGCCCCGTCCCCCCGATGTTGACGAGCCATTCTGGCATGAACGGCCCCGGTCCAAAACGGGCCGGGGCCGTTTTCTCTCTAAGGGCGTGTACTCAGTTAATGTGCAGTTCCAGGAGCACTGGTTGCGGCAGGAAGAAAGCGCCGGCATGACCGCTCGCACCGGCAAAGCAAAGAGCCCGGTCGGTGGGTCCGAACCGGGCTCTTTCTTGGACGAGATGGTAGAGTGTGGTACGTCAAGTATGGTTACCGAAGGGCCCTGAGTGCTCGAACACCCGAGACGGCCACCCTATACTTCGCGGGGTGTTTGTTGCGTTCGGAGTAACCGCTCATGCTGCCCGTGCCTCTTACCGTTCGCCCGACTCGTCTGCATTCACCCGCTCTTCGTCAGCTGCTGGCAGCAGATTGGTCGGTGCTCCAGGACGGCAAAGTCATCGGCTGCATCAGCGAGACGCACGCGCCCGATCGCCCGGAGCTGGCCTGGTCCTGGTCAATCACGGAGCTTCTCGATTCGCGCGCAGGGGTCACCAGCCACGGCAATGCCGCCAGCCTCGAGGAGGCGAACGCGGCGCTCCAGGTTTCTTGGGACGCCTGGCAGGCATGGCCGCGACCCGCGGCGGAGGCTGCGGAGCTGTTAGTGTGGTACGGCGACGTGCTTGGCACAGCCTTCGCTTATTGGGATGGCCGCAGTCTGGAGCGCCCGATCGATGCCGCCGATTGGCCGGTGATTCGATTCCGCTCCGCCCGCGACTGAAGGGAGCGACAACATGAGCTACGTTCAGAGCGTCCTGCAACCTGGTGAGCAGGTCCGGCACATCTCGTCGATTCATTGGATAGTGTACTGGCCCGGCGTTGCGGTTGCGCTCCTAGCGGTGGCTGCTTACTGTCTTGGCGACACGCGGTGGCTGCCGACAGTCTGGCGATATACAGCATACGGGCTCGCGCTCGTTGCGGTCATTTTTCTGGTCCGGGAATGGTACCAGTGGTGGATCACTGAGATCGCAGTCACCAACCGGCGCGTCATCTACAAGAGAGGTTTGATCCGGCGGCAGACCAATGAAATGAGCATTGACAAGGTCGAGAGCGTCCAGGTCGAGCAATCGGTGTTCGGGCGCATGTTCGACTTTGGCACCGTGACGATCCTCGGTACCGGCGAAGGCATCGAGGCGCTACAGACCATCGCGGGCCCGATCAGGCTGCGAAATAGCATCGTCGTCGGCACCTGAGGTTTACGCGAGCCGTCAAGGCGATAAAGGTGGCACCCTGCATTTGGGGAGGTTCGGGCAAAAAACACAAAGAGCCCCGGTCGAAGTTGGTCCGACGACCGGGGCTCAATGTTACGCCCGGCACAGTGCCACCGTGCGGGAATCCCCACACTATTAGCGACCGGTTGCTGATCTCCTAACGGGCGTCGTCGATCCGCGCCGCCTCCTCCTGATCGGCCTCGGCGCCTTCGTCATCGGGTTCAGTCAAGCAGCAACCCGCCACGCCAAATCTGCCAGAATCACAGTGGACCTCGGCCTCGCTGATTGGTTGCAGAATTATCACTTGTCCGTGGCAAGACGCGAATTGGCGGTGGCGGGCTATGGACTGTGGCAGATTAGCCGCACTGACTTTCAATTTGGCCCACGGTGGCCGCCCACCATCCGGCTGAGGCCGCGCACGTTAGGCTGCATCCGATGTTCCAACTATGGGGGTGGCCATGAAGAGAACTCTGCTCGCGATCGTTGCTATCGCCGGTCTCGCAGTTCCCGCCGTGGCGGCGGACATGCCGGTCAAGTATCGGCCTCCGCCTCCGGTTCCGGTCTTCAGCTGGACCGGGTGCTATGTCGGCGGCAACATCGGTGGCCTTTGGGTCAACAAGGAGATCACCGGCCCGTTGGGTGGGTCCGTCAGCGGGGATGCCAACAGCTGGGCAGCAGGCGTGCAAGGCGGCTGCAATTATCAATTCGCCGGCGGTTTTGTGATCGGTATCCAGGGCGACTATGATTGGACCAACGCCGGTGTCGAAAGAAACAGCGTCTTCTTTGCCAACACGACGACGAGCCTTACGGCCAAGTCGGTTGCGTCACTGACCGGTCGTATCGGTTACGGCTGGGACCGTTTCCTTCTCTACGCCAAGGGCGGCGTCGCGTGGGAACGGGATGAACTCACCTTCACGTTCCCGGCTGCGATCGTTACGTTCAGCGATACTCGCAACGGTTGGACGCTCGGCATCGGCGGCGAATATGCCTTCAGCAACTGGCTCACCGGCTTCGTCGAGTACAACTATTACGACTTTGGCAGCCGGTCGCATAACGCCGTGTGCGGAGCGGTTGCCTGCTTCGTTGGAGGCCCCAATTCGGTGCTATTCGACGTCAAGGAAACCAAGAGCGTCGTCAAGGTCGGCCTCAATTTTCTGTTTAACGCGGGCGCGGGAACGGTCACCGCCAGGTACTGATCGCGCCATCCAGCCAGAAAAATCCGACAAGCCCCGGGGGCCTCCCCCGGGGCTTTCTTCGTTTGCCTTTTGGGGGCATGTTTTCCGACCGCCGAGGCCACGCTGCGAGAAATACGGGAACTCCCAAGGGCGAGAAGCTTGCCGATCCGCCGGTGATGCAAGTCGACCAAGTTTCGAATTCGTGATCAATCTGAAGACCGCGAAAGCCCTCGGGCTCGAACTCCCGCCGATGCTGCTCGCGCGCGCCGGTCGTGGCGCGCCGATTTGTCCGGTGCGTTGTGGCAAGGGCGCTGGTTACAGCCGGCGTCCGCGGCGCTTTGCTTAGCGCACCTCGTGGTTAACACCCCCTTAAGACTGGGAGGGGTTAGACATTTTGGAAAATACTCAAAGGAAAACAATGGGTCTTTCAAAATTAGGTTAGACAACGTAAGCGATTGAAAGATACTGAGAAATCCGGTAACGCGACATTAAACGGCCAGGGCTTAGTCTGGCGCCACCGGCGTGCACAGCGGCGGAACGGCGGCGTATTGGCCGGTGGTCGAGACGTGAAAGAAGTTTGCGTATCGCGTCAGTTGGGTCAGGCGCCGCGTCCCCGCGGGGGCCTTGGTGCGCGCGCGCTGCTGCTCGCCGCGCTCGTCTTGCTCACGCTCGGTTTTGCACGCCCGGGCTGCGCCCAGCCGGTCAAGGGCGAGATCAGCGCGGTGGTGGACAACGGCTTCGCCCGGCTCGTCTTCACCCTCGCCGAGGACGTCGGCTCGCAGGTGCGGGTCGCCAACGGCATCATCGTCATCGAGTTCCAGCGCCCGGTCGACGTCAACGTCGACAAGCTCAATGCCAGCGTGCCGGGCTATGTCAGCGCCGCCCGCCGCGATCCCGACGGCAAGGGCCTGCGCATCGCGCTCGCCCGCAAGGTCACGGTCAACTCGATGGCCGCGGCCGAGCGGCTCTACGTCGATCTGCTGCCCGATACCTGGACCGGCCTGCCGCCGGGACTGCCGCGCGAGGTCATCGACGAATTGGCGCGGCGCGCGCGCGAGGCGGAAAAGAAGGTGCGGGCACAGCGCGTGCTCGCGCGCCAGACCAAGCAGACGCCGATCCGGGTGCGGGTCGCCAGCCAGCCGACCTTCACGCGCTACGTCTTCGACCTGCCCGAGCTGATCGGCGTCGCCGCCAACAACGGCAAGGACCGGCTCACGCTCACGTTCGACGCGTTGCTCAAATTCGACCTGGCGGACGCCAAGGCGGCGCTGCCGCCGGTGGTCGCCTCGATCGACAGCGAGGTCGAGCAGGACGCCGTGATGGTGCGCTTCGTGTTTGCCGGCAAGGTCGACGTGCGCACCTTCCGCGAAGACCTGACCTACGTGGTCGACGTCACGCCGATGGAGGCCAAGAGCACCCGCTCGGAAGGCAGCGTGCGCTCGGACGAGCTCGCCGCCTTTGCGGCGCATCTGGCGGCGAGCAAGAATGCGCCACCGGCGGACGTCGCGGCGCCGCAGACCGTGCCGGCGCGCAATGCCGCCGCGCCCGCGCCGCCGCCGGCCGCGTCGGCGCGACCTCCTGCTCCCGTCGCTCCCCTCGCTGCGCCGGCGCCGGCACAAGCCGCCCCTGCGGCGCCTCCCGTCGAAGCGCGACGCGAGAACGCGCTGGCGCCGGCACCACGCGAGAACGCCACCGAGGTGCGTCGGGTCAGCAAGGATCAATCGCGGGTCATCACCATCGAGCCGCCGGCTGTTGCAGAGCGGGCGCCGAAGGGCGACGCCGCGCCTGCCGCTGTGCCTAACGTCACGCCCGTGCCACCTCCGACACCCGCGCCCGCCGCCGCCACACCTGCGCCCGTCCCCGCACCCGCACCTGCGCCGCCTCCCGCCGCCGCCGCGCCCGCGCGCGCAAACGCGCCGGGCCCGGCGCGCGCCGTCAGCCGGACCATCGAGGCTGCGCTCAAGCGGCAGGGCGAAAATCTCAGCCTCTCGTTTCCATTCGCGACGCCGACTCCGGCGGCGGTGTTCCGCCGCGCCGACACGCTCTGGCTGGTGTTCGACACCGATGCGGCGATCGGGCTTGCCGCCGTCGAAGGCGAGCCGACCGGCAGCGTCAAGAGCGCGACCTCGACCCGCCAGGGCGACGTCGCGGTGGTGCGCATCAAGCTCGAACGGCCGCGCCTCGTCAGCGCGGCCGCCGACGCTTCCGGCTGGACCATCACGCTCGGCAACGAGGTGGTCGAGCCGACACGGCCGCTCGCCATCAACCGCAACATCGTCGGTCCGGGACGCTCGAGCATCACCGTGGCGTTCGACGATCCCCGCCGGCTGCACCGCCTCGAGGATTCGGAGGCCGGCGACACGCTGCTGCTGGTGACCGCGCTCGCGCCGGCGCGCGGCTTCGTCAAGAACCAGGATTTCGTCGAGTTCCGCGCGCTCGCCACGACCCACGGCGTGGTGGTGCTGCCGATCGCCGACGACCTCAGCGTCGAGCTCGCCGCCGACAAGCTCGTGCTCACGCGGCCCGCGGGCCTCACCTTGTCGAGCACCGCCGATGCCGGGCCGCGCTCGGGGACCGCCGCGCATCAGCCGCACGTGCTCGACCCGCAGACCTGGGGCTTCGACCGCCAGGCCGATTTCGGCGAGCGCAAATCGCAGCTCATCCGCACCGCCGCCGAAGCGGCGGAAGCCAAGCGCCCTCTCGCGCGCGCCGATCTCGCCCGCTTCTATCTGGCCCGCGACATGGCGGCCGAGGCCAAGGCGGTGCTCGACGTCGCGCTCGCCGACAGTCCCGCGACCGCCGACAACTCGACCGCGCTGGTGCTGCGCGCCATCGCCAATATCCTGCTGCAGCGCCCCGAGCAGGCGCTCAAGGATCTCGCCAATCCGTTCGTCGGCAACCAGCACGATGCCCCGCTCTGGCGCGCCCTTGCCCAGGCGCGGCAGGGCAAATGGAGCGACGCCCGCGAAGGCTTCCGCAATGTCGGGATGGCGATGGGCACGCTGCCGATCGAGCTGCAGCGGGCGATCATGCGCGACATGATCCGCGCCTCGATCGAGGTCGGCGACATCACCGGCGCCGTCAAGGAGATGAACGAGTTCGAGACCGTCGGCGTGCCGCGCGAGCTCGAGCCGACGCTCTCGGTGCTCGCCGGACGGCTGGCCGAGGCGCTCGGCCGCGTCGAGGATGCGCTACGCGCCTACCGGGCGGCCGCCGATTCCTGGGATCGCCCGGTCGCCGCCCAGGGGCGGCTGCGCGAGCTGCTGTTGCGGCGCACGCTCGGCAATCTCACCCGCACCGACGCGCTGGCGGAGCTCGAGACCCTCACCACCATCTGGCGCGGCGACGAGACCGAGGTCGAGGCGCTGGCGCTGCTCGCCCGCCTCTATACCGAGGAGCAGCGCTACCGCGACGCCTTCCATGTCATGCGCACCGCGCTCGCCGCGCATCCGAACTCCGAGATGACGCGGCGCATCCACGACGAGGCGGCCGAGAGCTTCGACGGCCTGTTTCTCGCCGGCCGCGGCGACGCGCTGCCGGCGATCGACGCGCTCAGCCTGTTCTACGATTTCCGCGAGCTCACCCCGATCGGCCGCCGCGGCGACGAGATGATCCGCCGGCTCGCCGACCGGCTGGTCGCGGTCGACCTGCTCGATCAGGCGGCCGAACTGCTGCAGCATCAGGTCGATCATCGGCTGCAGGGCGCCGCGCGTGCGCAGGTCGCCACCCGGCTCGCGGTCGTCTACCTGATGAACAGGAAGCCCGACCGGACGCTCGGGGTCCTGCGGGCGACCCGCTCGGCCGACCTGTCGAACGAGCTGCGCAATCAGCGCCTGATGCTGGAGGCGCGCGCGCTCTCCGAGATGACCCGGCACGATGTCGCGCTCGAGATCATCGCCAACATCGAGGGGCGCGAAGCGATGCGGCTGCGCGCCGACATCTTGTGGGCGGGCAAGCGCTGGCGCGAGGCGGCCGAGCAGATCGAGCTCCTCTACGGCGAGCGCTGGCGCGAGTTCGAGCCGCTCTCCGACACCGAGCGTCCCGACATTTTGCGGGCGGCGATCGGCTTTGCGCTCGGCGAGGATGCGCTCGGGCTCGTGCGCTTCCGCGAGCGATACGTGGGCAAGATGGGCGAGGGGCCCGACCGGCGCGCGTTCGATGTGGTCACCGCGCCGGTCGCCAAGGGCGGCGCCGAATTCCGCGACATCGCCCGCGCCATCGCGTCGATCGACACGCTCGACGCCTTCCTGCGCGATTTGCGCGCGCGCTATCCGGCGACCGGCGCGATGCCGGCGGGACAGCAGCGCACGCAAGGCCCGCCGCCGCCGCGGCACGGTCTGAAGCCGGAGCCGGCCACCACCGGCGCCGCCACGCCGCGCAAATAGCGTTGCCCTTCCGACGGCTGATTCAGTTGACGTCATTCCGGGATCCCGAGCTTGCGCAGCGGCAAGGCCGGGTCGGGATGCCGCTCAAAAATAAGATTCCAGCACGATCCTGCGAAAATACGGCAGGCGCGCCCCCGCAGCCGTCATCAGCTCGCCGACGAGGCGCTGCAGCTCTGCGCCCGCCATGTAGTCGAGCTCGCGCTTGGTTCTCGCGCCCTCCTCGATCACGGCGGGATCGGTGAGTATCTCGGCAAAAGCGCGCCGCAGAAATTCGACGCGATCGACTGGAACCCCCGGGGCAGCGACCATCGCTCGCTGCGCCTCGCCGATCTGCTGGCGCAACTCCAGGATCCAGGTCCGGGCCGCGGGCACAGCGACGGACTCGCGCAAGGTCGCGACGTCCGGCAGATGATGCCATCGCCGCGCACCGAACAGCGCGACCGGCTTTATTGAATTGTTCATGACGAGCGGCAACGCCGAATCCGCGGACAGGATGCCGGCGTCGACCTCGTTGCGCATGACCGCAAGCGACATGTCGCCGGCGCCGCGGTAGCCGATCACGATTTTGGACTTGAGCCCGAGCACGTACGAGACGATCGCGGCGACATCGCTGATATTGTCCGCGGGCCCGGTCGCAGACCACGTCAGCGGGGCCGCCCTGGAGACGTCCTCGACCGTGGGGTAGCGGGCGTTGGAACCGACGTACCACAGCTTGGGCGCCATGGAGGTCCTGGCAAGCCAGTGGAGCTTGGTGACGTCCCAGGTCACGCCCGGTCGCGCCAGCATTTGGCTGATGATCGCGGCCTCGGCGCTGGCATGCATGATCGTGAGCCCGTCTTCCGGCCGGACCAGCATGGCGCTGACGGCGGCGAGCCCACCGCTGCCGGCCTTGTTCTCGACCAGCACCGTCGCCTGAAGCTTGGCGGCGAGATGCGGCGCTATCAGCCGCGCATATAGATCGTAGCCGCCGCCTGGCGGCGAGCCGACCAGCATCCGGACGGTCTTGCCTCGGTAAAAATCCGCAGCCCCCGTGGATTCAGCCGATGCCTGACGGCCGTAAAGGGCCGGCAGCAGCGCGACGGAGGCCGAGGCAAAGAAGCGGCGCCTGTTGAGCATTGTTCTTTCCTCGCGATGCCGCTCTCCGGTTACAATGCTGGATCGCATCCCATGTGCGGTTGCTTTTACTGGCCGACAAAAGCGGCGCCCGTCGGGAGCATCGAGGAAGGCATCCCTTACCCGATGTGATAGCCGCAGGTCTATCCGGATAGCCATGCCGCTTCAGTGGGACGAATCCATTGCGCACACCTTTGGGATTATGGTGGCAACCGCTTTGTTGCGTCTGTGTGGCGAGCGCGCTGGCCTCCGGAAGCTTCGCGATCCCACGTCCTCTCGGTCACACCACGCTCGCGCACCTTGTACTTTTGCGCCGTGCCGTTCTCGGTGCTCGGCAGCTCGTTCATGAATTCGAGATACCGCGGGACCGCGAAATAGGGCAGGCGGGGTTCGCAAAAACGCGATCAGCTCGGCTTCCGTTAGCTGCCGGCCGGGATGGAGGATGACGGCCGCCATGACTTCGTCTTCCGCGAGGGACGAGCGGACCGGAACGGCCGCCGCATTCGCGACCGCCGCGTGGCTGAGCAAAACCTGCTCGACCTCGAACGACGACATTTGCCATTGCCTGATTGCACTCTCTGTCGAACCGGGCTTTAGTGTTCCATTGCGCTGGGCCTGCATTTGGATTGGTCCTGCTCTGCGGGGTAGCTGCATAGCCAGGGAGGATGCAGGATGAAGACCGCCTTTTATTGGTTTGGAGCCATCGTCGTCGTTCTCTTGCTGCTGGCGCTGTTCACCCTGTTCCAGAATCCGGGCGACCGCGCCCAATCGCAGGAAATCTCGTTCTCCCAGCTGCTCAGCGAAGTCGATGCGGGACGCGTGCGCGACGTTTTGATTCAGGGGCCGGAAATCTACGGGACCTTTACCGACGGCCGCAGGTTTCAAACCTATGCTCCCAGCGATCCGATGCTGGTCCAGCGTCTGCACGGCAAAGGGGTGTCGATCACCGCCCGACCGCCCACCGACAACGTGCCGTGGTTCGTGGCCCTGCTAATCGCATGGCTGCCCTTCATCTTGATGATCGCCGTGTGGATTGTCATTTTCCTCTGGGGTCAGACTTTCCTCCGGATCCTGCTCCGGATTCAGCTTGCGCTGGAAAAGCTGAGTGACAGGGAGAAGGACAAAGGTTAGCCGCACCTCTTGCCAATACAGCCGCAATCGATGCCGCGGTCGTTCAGTAGGTGACCATACGACCTTCGCTCTGCAAATGTCGGGGTGGCTGGAATGACCGCTCCTGGCCCATAGTGTCGTTTCGCTGCTGCCATGCAATGATACGTCGGCTATCGGAGGCAGATCGGACTTCTCGCAAGTCATCCGCGGGGGCGTGTTCACAAGTTCACGCCCTACTCCACCTTGCCGCCGAGATAGCTGGCGATGACCCGCGGGTCGTGCACGAGGCTCCCCGCCGGCCCGCTGTAAGCGACGCAGCCGGTTTCCAGAACGTAGCCATAATCGGCGGTTTCGAGCGCCGCGCGGCGCGCCGTTCCGGATCGAGGAGGTGTCGCGCTACGACGCGCGCGGGCCGGCCTGGTACTGGAACAACATCAGTCTCGGCGAGCATACCGGGACGCACTTCGACGCGCCGATCCATTGGATATCAGGCAAGGATTTGCCCAACAACGCGGTCGATACCATCGACGTCGCCAAATTCATCGCGCCCGCCTGCGTGCTTGACTGCTCGCGGGAGTGCGCCGCCAACCCGGATTTCGCGTTGACAATTCCGTTCGTCGAGCAGTGGGAGACGCGCCACGGTGCGATCGAGCCGGGCAGCTGGGTCTTGCTGCGCACGGACTGGTCGAAGCGGAGCTATACGGACTATGCCGGCTTGCGTGACGATGGCGCGCATACGCCGGGGCCGGAGCCGGCGGTGGTGAAGTGGCTGGTCGAGCAACGCGACGTGCACGGCTTCGGCACCGAGACGATCGGCACCGATTTCGGCCAGGGGCAGCATTTCAATCCGCCTTATCCCGCCCATTTCTACATGCACGGCAAGGGCCGCTTTGGGCTGCAGTGCCTGATGAATTTGGATTTGCTGCCGCCCAAAGGCGCGGTCATCATCGCGGCGCCGCTGAAGATCAAGCAGGGGTCGGGCAGCCCATTGCGCGTTCTGGCGCTGGTGGCGCGAGCGGCGGCATGACGGCCGCCCGGTTTTCGCCGTTCGGGGGCACACTTTGGCGCCCCAGGGCGCTGAGCCAAGCTCGTCGCCCTGGGACTGTTGGCCGGGTATCAGGCCCCCCCGACCACGTACCGCCAGCTTACCCGATGCGCCGCGCAACGGGTGGTGACCCGCCACCTGTGAAATTTTGATCTGGCCTGTGGCTAATCGGCAACAAGAGGATCATCGCTCGGTGAGATGGCCCGGAATTTGCAGCCGCGACAGTCAGCAGGCACAATCAGCAGCACAAACGGAGCATCGCGAATGCAATCGCGAATTCGATCGCCCATTCAATCGCCAACGCAAATGATGCGCCAAGGGCGTTGCGCTCACCGGGCGAGCGCAACGCAACGGCTGGTCTTGTCCGGCCTTCTTGCTGCTTTGCTGCTTGTTTCCTCCGCCCACTCGGTCACGGCTGCTGCGCAGTTGAAGGTTGTCGTCGGCTTTGCCGCAGGCAGCGGCCTCGACATCATCACGCGCGTGGTCGCCGCGCGCGTGCAGGCTGCCACAGGCACGATCGTCATCATCGAAAATCGTGCCGGCGCCGGTGGACGGCTGGCCGCGGAGGCAGTCGCCCAGGCTGAGCCGGACGGCGGCACCATCCTGTCCGCTCCGATCGTGACGACGGCGTTTACACCGTTCATCTTCAAGAACCTGCGTTTCGATCCGCTCAATGACCTGGCGCCGGTCACCCGGCTCGGGAACTTCAAATTCGCGCTCGCGGTGAGCAACGGTTTTCCTGCCGGCACGCTGAAGCAGTTCGTCGCCCACGCCAAGGCCAATCCCGGCGCGATCGGCTACGCGACGCCCGGTGCCGGCACGCCCGCTCATTTCCTGGGTGCCATGTTCAATCGCGCGACCGGCACCGACCTGATGCACGTGCCGTATCGGGGCTCCGGTCCGGCGGCCGCCGCCCTGCTCAGCGGGGAGGTCTTGTCCACCATCAACACCACCGTGGCGCTGCTGCCATTGCATCGGGACAGGCAGATCAAAATGCTGGCGGTCACCGGCTCCACGCGCGCGCCGGCGCTGCCCGACGTGCCGACGTTCGGCGAGTTGAAGATGAGCCTGGGTGACATCGAAACCGCGGAATTGTGGTACGGCTTTCTTGCGCCCGGCAAGACGCCGCCGGCCATCGTCCAGAAGCTCAATGCCGTTCTTGTCGAAGCGCTGACCGACCCGATGCTGCGGGACAAGTTACGCAATCTCGACATCGAGGTGGTAACCGACACACCCGAGGCATTTGCCAAGATCGTCAAAGCCGATTACGAGCGGTGGGGTCAGGTCATCCGCTCGACCGGGTTTGCGCTCAGCGAAACTAGCTGTGTGTGTGCCGAAGTGTGATGAAAGTCGTTCTGCTCGGAACCGGTGGCCCACGGCCTGATCCGCAGCGCAATGCGACGACCACGCTGATCCGCCTGCGCGAGGAGAACATTCTGTTCGACGCCGGACGCGGCGTCGTCCTCCAGCTCGTGCGTGCCGGCGTGCCGCTGAATGCGGTCAATCCGGTTTTCATCACCCATCATCATTTCGATCACATCGGCGATCTCTACGACGTCATGCTCGCGACCTGGATGTACGGCCGCAAGGATGCGCTTCGCATCTACGGTCCTCCGGAAACGCAACGGATCGTCGATGCGCTGCTGACCCAGGTCTATGACAAGGACTGGCAATGGCGCTCGGCGGGGGAACCGTCCTTCGGCGGATGGAAGCCGATCGTCGTGGAGGATGTCGCGCCGGGTCTCGTGCTCGACACCGGTCGATGGAAGGTCACCGCCGACGTGGTCGTTCACGGCGATGGACTTGGATTTGCGCCGGCATTTCTCAGAAGGTGGACGTGCTACGGCTACCGTTTCGAAGCGGAGGGCAAAGTCATCGTCATCAGCGGCGATACCATTGCCTGCGAAGGGATCGATCGTCTTGCGCGCAATGCCGACGTGCTCGTGCACTGCTGCTACATGGCCAGCGCCGAGATCGAGAACGAGCATTTTCGGCGCGTGGCGCAGCATACGCTGGCGGCAGGCGATACCGTCGGCAAGATCGCCGCGCGCGCGAATGCCAAGACCCTCGTGCTGACCCACCACCGTCCGCGCAAGGACGAGCGCATGCTCGACGAGCTGGCCAAGGAGGTTGCGCGTGACTTCTCCGGACGCATCGTCATCGGCAACGATCTGACCGAAATCGATGTTTGATCCCAACTCTTGCGAAGCGGCTCACGTCCCGCTCACGCAGCCGATCGAAACCATCATCGTCATGGCCATGCCGCGCCCGCACGGCCGGGCTCTCACTCCTTGTCCGGCCGGATGAAGCGCTGCTGCGCCTGGATCAATTCGACACCGGCCGGGCGATCGAACGGCGCCGGAGGCGGCTCGCCGGCGCGGCGCGGCCGCCCGATGGCGCGGAACCAATCCTCCAGGCCGGCCGGCGCGATCAGCCAGAGCAGGCGCATCTGCTCCGCGCCGGTGTTGGTCACCTTGTGCTGCAGGCCGCGCCCGATCAGGATCATGCTCTCCGGGCCGACGTCGTGCAGCTGGCCTTCGATGTCGGCTTGCCCGCTGCCGCGGTAGCAGAACAGCAGCTCGTGCTGGCGCTCATGGGCGTGACGCCGGATATGGGCGCCGGGCTCGAGCACCTGGATGCCGGTCGAGAACGCGTCGTAGGGCGAGTTGTAGGGATTGATCTTGTTGATCACGTAGCCGGTCGACGGCAGCGGCTGCCAGAACGAGTCGCCGTCCTCCGGCCCGAGCGCGATCGCGATGCCTTTGGTGTAGTCAGTCATGATTGTCCTCCCGTTGATGGTGAGGTTGGCGCCAGTGAAGTGAGATCAGCTCGCGCGGCAAACTCGGTCGGCTCCCTCCCCCCTTGTGGGGGAGGGTTGGGGAGGGGGGTGGTTCGGCGTTGCCGCGGAAGTGCGACATCGCTCGACCCCCACCCCTAACCCCTCCCCACAAGGGGGAGGGGAACAGACCGAGTTTGTGGCGAGTTTGATTTACCTCACGGACATGTTCTCCTGCACCCTCAACCCGCGCCTTGCCGACGCGCGGGCTGGTCCGCGTTGGCGACGCCGGTGCCATAGGAGCCCATAAATCCTTCGACCGCGGCGTGCAGGTCGTCCCAGGGCGCGTTGATGAAATTGTAGTTGCGCACCGCAAAGGCCGGACCGACGAAGAATTTCTCGTACGACGTTGCGCGGCTGGCGTGGTCGGAGCCGACCAGGTCCCAGGCCAGCTTGAACAGCTTCATGCGGTCGGCGGCGGCAAATTCGCCGGCGGTCCAATAGGTCTCGAACATCTCGCGCAGCTCGGGATCTTCCAGCACGTCGATGCTGGCCGGGAACTGGAACTGGCCGCCGCCCATCAGCTCGCGCATGATGTCGATCAGCTGCGAGTGGTTCTCCATCGCCCAGTGGATGGCGGCGTAGAGGTAGCGCCGGTTGAACACCACGAAGCCGTTGTCGAACGGCTGGCAGGCCTCGATCTGCCCGTCGATCATGGCGTTGTAGCCCGCCTCCATGGCGGCGAGCCGGCCGAGCGTGTCGCGCACCGCCGGGATGTCGCGCGCGCCGGTGAAGCGCGTGATCAGGCTGGTGACGCCGAGCATGAAGCGCAGCTTCGAGCCGAACCGCACGTTCGACTGGTGGTTCGAGATCACGTGCGCCGCGGTCTTGATGTAGATCTCGCGCGAGAGGCCCGGGTTGTCGTGCACGATGACCTTTTCCCACGGCACCTTGGCGTCCTTGAACACCAGCATGCAGTCGGACTCGTCGAAGCGCGTGGTGAGCGGACGGTCGAACGGATTCATCCCCGGCCGGTTGAACGGCTCGCGCGACCACAGCGTCAGGCCGGGCAGGTTGAGCGGGATCACGCAGGTGATCGATTCCTTGAGCTGGTCGGGCGCCAGCGGCATCACGTTGCCGACCAGCACCTCGTGCGCGTAGGCGGCGCCGCTCGCCAGCATCTTCATGCCGTTGAGCGTGACGCCCTTGTCGTCCTCCGCCGTCACCCGCAGCGCCGGCTGCGGCAGCCCCTTGGCCAGGTAGTAGTCCTTGTTGCGCGCCGCCTGCGGCGGCACGATCGCATAGGTGGCGAACAGGTCGTGGCGCCGCACATGCCGGTAGATCGCGAGCAGATTCTCGCGGTTGCCGCCGGGCTCGCTGTCGAATACCTCCGGCTTCATCGAGAGGCCGGTGAGGTTGCCGGCGAAGGCGTCGGGCGTGCGGCCCATCAGGCCGAAGCAGAAATCCGCGATCTTGCGGTGCGCGCGGTTGCGGCGGCGCAGGTCCTCCTGCGAGCGCGGCTGCAGGTAGTACATGCTGTAGCGCTCGCCGTCCTCCTCGAACGTCATCACGTCGCGCAGCGCCGGGTCGGACTTCATGTCGAACAGCGCCGCATAGGTGCGTGCGCCTGCCGCAAAGGCCGGGTGCGTGACCTGGTCCTCGACGCGCTCCTTGCCGACATAGATGACGCGGCCGTCGCGGATGCTCTGCAGATATTCTTTTCCGGTCATGAGCATGAGCGTCGACTTTTCCAGCTGGAGCGTGCTCCGCTGACGTTGAACGATCCGCCGTCATTCCGGGGCCCGAGCGTAGCGAGGGAGCCCGGAATCCATATTCACAGGCGGTGGTTATGGATTCCGGGCTCGCGCCTTATGGCGCGCCCCGGAATGACGGTGGAGAGATTGGCGCCATTCGAACGGGACGTGCTCCGGCGCAAGATACGGGCCGCGGGGAATGCGAGTTCAGGGGAGGGCGGCGGCAGGCAGGGCGATCGCGTTTGGCTGTCATCCCGGCCAAGCAATCCCGGCTACGCCAGGATTGCGCCGAGCCGGGATCCAGTAATCACTGGCCTTAGTGCTATCCAAGGCGCCACCTTCAGAGCCAAGACGCCGGCGTCCAGGGCAGGCGACCGTCGGGATCGACGACTTCGAGACGCGGCTCGTCCGTGCCGTTCCATCGCCAGAGCGCGACGCATGTCCCGCCCGGCGACATGAACGACGGATAGATGATGCCGTGAACACCCTCTTTCAGCAGGCGTCGACGCAGTTCATGGGTCGGCGGACGTTTGTCCTCGATCGAGCAGCGAACGCCATTCGCACCGATGGATGTCCGCACCGACCTCCAGCGCCGCGAGCGTCGCGGGTCGGGTCAAATCCGCAAGGGTGGCCCTCGTCAACAGCAGTTGGGCGATGGTCGCGGGATGCTGGACGAATCCCTGATTGTACTCGGCCCATGCCGTCGACAACTCGCGCGCCGCATAGATCGTCGCCTGTCCAAGCGGATTCCAGCGGCCGCCAAATCGCGCCGCCCCCTCTCCCGAAAGCGGATCGTGAGCCCAGCGTGGCACGTAGGCGCGCCACAGCCGGATGCTCTCCGACGACGACGGCCAGTCAGGCATAAACGCCCGAGCGGACCGCCTCCAGATAGGCGAGGACCTTGTCGGCCTTGCGCTCGCGCACGAGATCGTAAGCGGTCCTGCCGGCCCAGCCCGGAATTGGTTGATGCTTGAACCAGATGGCCGCGCGCTGGTCGTCGCCGGCCATCTCCGATGCCATCGCCAAGATCCGCACGATAGGGCTGAGCGCAATGTCGACCTTGCGCGCGCCGGTTTTGGCGGTGAGCGTGTTGCGCGCAATCCCGGCGAGGGCGGCGAGCTCCGTCAAGGTCACGCCGAGCAGGCCCGCGACGCGTCGGGCCGAGAGATAGGGCGTATCCGCTTGTCGAAAGCGCGATGCAGCAATCTCGAGAGGCTCGGCCGGCATGGGATTTCCTGAGCGCAAAATGATGTGAACACGCTCAAAATAGGATCAATGCGCGCGCAAATCAAGTCCGTCCGGGGTGAGTGCGCCGATCGGCCGAACGGCGCGCGTTCTCGCCAGCCTACGCGTCGACTGTATACAGTAGGGCTTGACACGAATCGCCAGCTCCTGTACATGGCGAAATGCGATTGGTCGTTTTGCGCCCGCCGGCACCGCCGCGCGGGTTTTTGATTCGGCAGGGCCTCGTTCGTTCGCCCGCGGACTCAGCAGCGGCATCGATCACTGACCTCATCTGACGCGTGCGCGGGCGCCCGCCGGCAACGCCGTGCGGGCCTTTGATTTCGGGCCGCGCCGCTGGCGCTCTTGCGCCTTCGAGGCCTTCCGCCGCGACAGCAACACCCACCGTCATCCGACATGCCGCCGGCTCCTTGGCCGGAAGCGGCGCGCCGCGGAGCAGCGGCACGCCTGGGAATGACTGTACCTGCGGCAGAGCGGTCAATCGCGCGACGATTTTCACCGATTGGGCTCGAGGAGGGACGCAGCGATGGCTTCCCTCCAGGCCATTTGGCAGAAGAAGCGATATGCGGAAGATCCGGCGTATCGCAAGAAAATCATAGAAGGAACCCGCGCGTACCGGAAAGCACACCGGGACGAGATCAACGCGCGTCAGCGTGAGAAGCGGCGGAACGATCCTGAAAGTCGACAGAAAGCCTCCGAACGAAACCGCGCGTATCGGGACACCCGCAAGGACGAGCTCAATGCGCGTGAGCGGCACAGACGCCGGACCGATCCCGAACACCGGGAAAGGGAACATGGCCGCCGTACCCGTCGCATGTACGGGCTCTCCCGCGACGACTATGACGCACTGTTGGCGCGCCAGGGCGGCGTCTGTGCGATCTGCGGGAAGAAGCCCGGACGTCGTCGGCTCGGGGTCGATCATTGCCATGCATGCAAGAGGATACGCGGTCTCCTGTGCACCAAGTGCAATCCCGGCCTCGGCCAGTTCGACGACGATCCGCGCCGCCTGCTGATGGCGATCGCCTATCTGGAGGCGTCGCGCCGGGGCCCCGTCACGGCCGCTGAGGCCCGCAGGATCGCGTCGAATACTGCCGACAGATTGAGCCGGGTGCTGGAGCTTGCACTGCGGGCGCAATTCAAGCTGCGCCGCGGGCCGAAGCGAAAGGCGCGCAAGAGCAAAGCCAAGACCCAACCTACGTCCCGTAGCTCTGGATCAGGCTCCCGGCCATCAGCCCGTAGGTTGGGTCGAGCCTCTTGGCGAGACCCAACATCGTGCCGCTCGCTCGAAAGCGTTGGGTCTCGCATAGGCCCGCGAAGACGGGCGTCGCCCTTATGCTGCTCGACCGCGGACCTCGAGCGGGCCGAGCACCTGCTCGGCGTGCTCGGCCGCCCGGTCGCGCCCGCGGACCTGCAGCGCGCGGTCGGCGCGGTGGTCGACATCGCCAGGCAATGGGGCTTCGCGGCGCGACTAGATCGCTCGCTGGCGACGGTCACGGCGGCGCTCGAGCTCTATACGCCGCCGCCAGGCCTGAGCGCGGCGGCGACCGTCGCGCACCGCATCTCCATGGCAAAGCTCATGCTGCAGAAGGCCACGGTCGAGCTCGATCGCGGCGACGCCAGCGCGGCCATGGCCACCGCCGAGGAAGCGGTCCGGCAGTACGAGACCGAGATCGTCCCGCACACGCGGTCCGACCGGTTGCTCGACGACTTCGCCCAGCAGCTCACGCTGGTCGGCCGCATCGCCGTAGTCGGCCGCCAGGGCGATCGCGCGCGCGCGGCCTATTGCGCCGTGTCGCCGAAGATCGCGGCGCTGGCGCCGAATTTGCACGAGCGGCCGCGGGTCCGGCTGACCGTGCTCGATAGCGAATTCCTGTGCGCAGAGGCGCGCTATTTCGGCGGCGAGCACGACGAGAGCGAGCGGGCGATGGCCGCGCTGGCGAAGCGGGTCGACGACGCGGTGCCGGTGCAGGGCGGGCTGATGTCAGACTGGCGCTCGCTGCGCGCACGGGTCGCGCGCCTGCGCGCCGGCATGCGCGTCATCGCCGGCGATGCGAAGAGCGCGGTGCCGCTCCTGCGCGAGGCGATCCGCTACCACCAGGACGCCGTGTCGATCCCGGCGCCGAGCGGCGACGATCTCGCCGGTCTGGCTTTCGTGCAGGGACAACTCGCCGACGTCCTCGACGAGGAAGGTGACAAGGACGGCGCGCGCAGCCAGGCGGAATCCGCGGTCGCGACCTTGCGTAAGGCCGCGCGCATCGACCGCATCGACTACACGCTGGAGATCAAGCTTGCCGACGCCATGGTCAACCTCGGCGAGTTCTGGCGGAAGGACGAGCCCGCAAAGGCGCTGGGACACTTCAACGCCGCCGCCTCCCTGATGGCCACCCTGGCACAGCGGGTGCCACAGCAGGGCCGCCACCTTGTGCTGGAGGCGCGCAGCCGCGCGCTCCACCAGGCGGGCGATGCTGCCTATTCGCTCGAACGTACCGGCGAGGCGATCGCGCGCCATCGGGCCGCGCTCGCGGCCGCAACCGAGCTCGCGGCGCTGCGCCCGGACGACGTCGAGGTGAAGCTCGATCTCGCACGGCAGCACGGGCGGCTGGCGCGCGCCCTCGAGCAGGGTAAGCACTTGCTGATGCTCGGGCGGAAAGCGCGGAGGCGCGCCGGTTGTTCGTGACGCATCGCGCGGCAGCACGCAATCCGGCCGCCATCGATCGTCACATCGGCTGGGTCGACAAGCTCGTGGCGACGATCGCCGAGGGCGAGAGCAAGGCACAGCCGGCGGCCAGCGCACCGCCGCAATGACTGCACGGCATGCCACGGCTGCGCAACCGACCTACGTCCCGTAGCTCTGGATCAGGCTCCCGGCCACCAGGCTCCAGCCGTCGACCAGCACGAAGAAGATGAGCTTGAACGGCAGCGACACCACCACCGGCGGCAGCATCATCATGCCCATCGACATCAGCACCGAGGCCACCACCAGGTCGATGATCAGGAACGGCAGGAACAACAGAAAGCCGATCTCGAAGGCGCGCTTGAGCTCCGAGATCATGAAGGCCGGCACCAGGATGCGCAGCGACATTTCCTCGACCGTGGCCGGGCGCGGCTCGCGCGAGAGATCGCTGAACAGCGCCAGATCCTTCTCGCGCACGTTCTTCTGCATGAACAGCTTGAGCGGCTCGGACGAGCGCTCGAACGCCTGCTCGACGCTGATCTCGTTGTTCATCAGCGGGCGGATGCCGAGGTCGTAGGAGCGCTGCAGCGCCGGCCCCATCACGAAGGCGGTGAGGAAGAGCGCGAGCGCGACGATCACCGCGTTGGGCGGCGCCGTGGCGGTGCCGAGCGCGGTGCGCAGCAACGAGAGCACGACGACGATGCGGGTGAACGACGTCATCATGATCAGGATCGAGGGCGCGAGCGACAGCACCGTGAGGAACGCGATCAGCTGGATCACGCGTTCCGTCAGGCTGCCGCCCTGACCGAAATTGATGCTGATGTCCTGCGCGACGGCCACCGCCGTCGTTGCCAGGAGAACCGCTCCACCGAGAACCGCTACACCACCCACCACCGTCACGAGACGAACGCGGTGGGCGATCCCGCGTATCCTCAAGGTTTCTTTTCGGGACGGCCCAACAAGCTCGCCATCTCCTGTTCGAGGCTGTCGTAGAGCGATTTGCCGGCCGGCGCCTTGCCGTCGGCGCGCCCCGGTCGCGGCTCGCCGCGCCCGGGCCTTGCCTCCGCGGCCGCGGGGGCACGCGAGGGCGGCGGCGGCGGGTAGTCGTCGGTGTCCGCGGCGGCAGGCTCCGGCGCCGCGCGCGAGGCCTCCGCGTAGCGCGGATCTTCGGTCTTTCCCGGGCGCCGCAGTGCCGCTTCCAGGCGTTGCGCCATCTCGGCGAGGTTCTGGTCGGCGGCCGAGTTGAACTGGTCGGCGGTGGGGGCGGGCGCCGGCGCCGGCTGTGGCGCAGGTTGCGGCCTGGCCGGGCGCTGCTCGCGCCGCGGCTGGCGCGCTTCGCGCGGATCGCCGGCGGCCTCGGGTTGCGGTGCCGGCGCGCGCGACAGCTCTTCGGCCAGGCCGGCGAGCGGGTCGGGAGCGCGCGGCCTGCGGTCGCGCTGCGGCGGCGGAGGAGGGGGAGCCGGTTCGGGCTCCTCGGACCACTCCATGGATTCTTCCGGAGGCGGTGGCGGCGGCGCGGCCACGCGTTGCGGGCGCTGCGGCGGCTCCCGCATCACCGGCTCGCGGATCATCGGCTCGCGGATCATCGGCTCGCGTGGCGGCGGCGGCTCGCGCATGACTTGTTCACGCGGCGCTTGCTCACGCGGCGCTTGTTCGCGGGGTGGCGGCGCTTCACGCATGACCGGCTCGCGTGGTGGTGGCGGCTCGCGCACCGGCTCGCGCGCCACCGGCGCCGGCTCGGGCTGCAGCGGCCACATCGTGCCTTCGCCGAGCGGCACCGCGCGCGGCAGCGTATCGGGCGCGGTCGGCGGTCGCCCCGTCGTCGCCTCGCGCGGCGCACCGGCCGCGCGCACGATGTTGGGCTCGACCACGAGGTCGCTCGGGCCGCCGATCATCAACAGGTGCTCGACATTGTCGCGACGGATCAGCACGAGCCGGCGGCGGCCGTCGACGGTGGCGGCGTCGATCACCGCCAGCCGCGGCTGACGGCCGCGCGCGGCCGTGGTGCCGAGCCGCTCGCCGCCGAACCAGCGCACCACCCAGAAGAACGCGCCCAGGAGCGCCACCAGGATGATGATGGCGCCGAGCACGCGCACGGGTGTGGATACGTCAAGACCTTCGAACATGCTCCCTCCCTGCGCCCCAGGGGCAGGCGTGTCACGTGCGGACCGGCGAGTGGTACCGGCGTCAAGATCAGGAAACGCCCGAATGGTTAACGCCGGCGGCAATATTTGCCGCCCTGAATACTAACAAAGAATTAACAAAGATTGTCCCCGAGACTCTTCCATCCATGTTCCAAAGCATTCCCTTGGTAAACGGCGGTTTAATGGCGGAATTGGCCCGTTAACCGGCCTTAACCCGCCATTAACCATAAGGTCGGCAAAGTCTGCCGGGTGCGAGGGCTGCGCGTGGCCCGTGCACAACCGCAAGACGCCGGCCACAATCCAGGATCAGGGCATGCCGATCTCGAACATCCCGCTGTTCTCCATGCTGCGGACCAAGATGCACTGGCACCAGGAACGCCAGCGGCTCCTGGCCGAGAACGTCGCCAACGCCGATACGCCCAAGTTCCAGCCGCGCGACCTCGCGCCGCCGGCCCTCGACCGGATGCGGCCGGCCACGGTGCTCGGGCTCGTCCGGACCAGTGCCGCCCATCTCGCCGGACCGAGCGGGGGCGCCGACGCGCAGTTTGCGCTCAATCGCCGCGGCGGCTTCGAGGTGCGGCCCGGCGGCAACGCCGTCAACCTCGAGGACGAGATGCTCAAGGTGGCCTCGAACCAGATGGATCACCAGGCCGCGACCGCGCTCTATTCGCGCGGGCTCGGCTTGTTCAAGACCGCGCTCGGCAAGCGGTCATAAAGTCGGGGGACTTGGGGACCATGGACTTCCTGAAATCGATCGCGATCGCGGCCTCGGGCCTGCGCGCCCAGGCCGGCCGCATGCGGGTGATCTCCGAGAACATCGCCAACGCGGACTCGACCGCCTCGCAGCCCGGCTCCGATCCGTTCCGCCGCCGGATTCCGACCTTCCGCTCCGAGGTCGATCGCGCGCTCGACGCGCGCATGGTCGGCGCTCGGTCCGCTGCGCACCGATCCGTCCGAGTTCCGCCTGAAATACGAGCCCGGCCATCCGTCCGCCGACGCCAACGGCCACGTCAAGTATCCCAACGTCAATCCGCTGGTCGAGATGACCGACATGCGCGAGGCCCAGCGCTCCTACGAGGCCAACATCAACGTGATCGGGGCCACGCGCCGGATGATCCAGCGCACCCTCGACATCCTCAAAGCCTGATCGGGAAAGCCCACATCATGACCACGCCGTCCGCCGCCGCCGGCGCCTATTCGGCGCTCGCCCGTCTCGCCGATCCGTCCGCTGCGCTCGGCAAGGCCGCGGGCATCGAAGGCGCCGGGCCCTCGTTCGGCTCGATGCTCAAAGGCGCGCTCGGCTCGGTCGTCGATGCCGGGCGCAAGGCCGAGACCCAGACGCAAGCCGTGGCCGCCGGCAAGGCCAACATCGTCGACGTGGTCACGGCGGTGTCGGAGACCGAGGTCGCGGTCGAGGCGCTGGTCTCGGTGCGCGACAAGATGATCCAGGCCTACGAAGAGATCATGCGGATGCCGATCTGATGATGTCTGATGCGCGCAGCGATGACATCGAGCGCACGCCGTACATCCGTGAGGCGCGATTCGGGCTCGCGGGCCACCTCGGCTCAGGCGCGCCGGAATGACACCGGAGCTAACCATGACCGGTCCCGAGGTCCTCGACGTGGCGCGCGACGCGATCGTCACGCTGGTGCTGGTGGCGAGCCCGCTTGATGCTGATCGGGCTGGTGGTCGGCGTCGCCATCTCGCTGTTCCAGGCGCTCACCCAGATCCAGGAGATGACGCTGGTGTTCGTGCCGAAGATCCTCGCGATCTTCGTCGCCATGCTGATCGCGCTGCCGTTCATGGCCGACGTGCTGCAGGGCCAGATGACGCGGCTCGCCGCGCGGATCATCGGGGGGTGAGGAATAGCGAATGGCGAGTAGCGAATAGGAAGCAGGTCACGGAATCTATTCGCTATTCGCTACTCGCTATTCGCTCGGCACATGAAAATCGACGTCTCCTTCCTCCCGGTATTCGCCGCGACCTTCATGCTGGTGTTCGCGCGCATCGGCACGATGGTGATGCTGCTGCCGGGATTGGGCGAGCTCAGCGTGCCGATGCGGGTGCGGCTCACGATCGCGCTGGTGCTCACGGCGGTGCTGCTGCCGCTCCACCGCAGCGCCTACGTGCTCGATCTCAAATCGTTCGGCCCGGTGGTCATCATGCTGGCGCAGGAGATCATGATCGGCGCGGTGCTCGGCCTGACCGCGCGCCTGACCATCGCGGCGCTGCAGATCGCCGGCTCGGTGATCGCCCAGCAATTGGGGCTCGGCTTCGTCACCGCGGTCGATCCGACGCAAGGCCAGCAGAACGTCATCGTCGGCAATTTCCTCACCGTGCTCGGGGTGACGCTGATCTTCGCCACCGATCTGCATCACCTGGTGATCGCCGCGCTCAACGAGAGCTACACGCTGTTCCAGCCGGGCGACATCCCGCTGCTCGGCGACGTGGCGGCGCTCACCACCCGCACGGTCGCCGCCGCGTTCCGCATCGGCATCCAGCTCTCGGCGCCGTTCCTGGTGTTCGGCCTGCTGTTCAATCTCGGGCTCGGGATTCTGTCGCGGCTGATGCCGCAGATGCAGGTGTTCTTCGTCGGCATCCCGCTCTCGATCCTGCTCGGCTTCCTCATCCTGCTGCTCGTGATCGGCGCCATGATGACGACGTTCCTCGGCTCGCTCGAAGCCGTGCTGGTGCTGCTGGCGCCGCGCTCGTGAGACCGCCGCATGGCTGACGAACGCGACGACAGCGAACGCTCGGAAGACCCGACCCAGAAGAAGCTCGACGAGGCGCTCGAGCGCGGCGACGTCGCCAAGAGCCAGGAGGTCAATACCTGGTTCGTGATCGCGGCCGCGACCTTGATCCTGATGGCGTTCTCGGCCCCGATGAGCTTCGGGATCACCACCACGCTGCGCGGGCTGATCGCCAACTCCTACCAGATCCGCGTCGACGGCCGCGGCTTCCTCGAGGCGGTGAGCAAGCTCGGGCTGGAGGTGATCGCCGCCACCGCCATCCCGCTGCTGCTGCTGGCGCTGGCGGCGGTCGTCGGCAACCTGATCCAGCACCGCCTGGTGTGGTCGGCGGAGGCGCTCAAGCCGAAGCTCTCGAAGATTTCGCCGGCGGCCGGGCTCAAGCGGCTGTTTTCCAAGCAGGCGCTGGTCAACTTCGCCAAGGGCCTGGTCAAGCTCGCGCTCATCGGCGCCATCATCACGTTCATCCTGTGGCAGCAGCGCTACCGGCTCGACGGCCTGGTGGCGACCGATCCGGCCGCCATCCTGCCCTTGGCGCAGACACTCTCCCTTGAGATGCTCGGCACCATCGTGGCGGTGCTCGCGGTGATCGCGGCCGCCGACTACCTGTTCCAATACCGGCAATGGTTCGAGCGGCAGAAAATGTCGCTGCGCGAGCTCAAGGAGGAGTTCAAGCAGACCGAGGGCGATCCGGCCATCAAGGGCAAGATCCGCCAGATCCGCCAGAACCGGGCGCGCAAGCGCATGATGGCGGCGGTGCCGTCGGCCTCGGTGGTGATCACCAACCCGACCCATTACGCGGTCGCGCTCAAATACGACCGCGGCATGAACGCGCCGGTCTGCGTCGCCAAGGGCGTCGACGCGATCGCGCGCAAGATGCGCGAGGTGGCTGCCGAGCACGCCATCCCGGTGGTCGAGAACCCGCCGCTCGCGCGCGCGCTGCACGGCACGGTCGAGATCGACCAGGAAATCCCGCCCGAGCACTACCAGGCGGTCGCCGAGGTCATCGGCTACGTCATGCGGCTCAACCGGGCGGTGGCCGGGACGGGGTAGGCGAAGCGTACCCCTTGCGCCGATTCACGGCGTGAGGCACTGAGAATCGGCGCCCGAATCGCAGCCGCCCGAATCGCAGCGAGGTCGCAGGCCCGCCATGGCCGTGCAGCAATCGACCGAGACCCACGTCCGCGCGGCGGTGGACCGCACCCGGGCCAGCAGCAACGGCGGCAGCATCGGCCTGGTCCTCCTGATCGCGGTCGTGCTGGTCGGCGCGGCCACCGCCCTGTTGATGATCGGCCGCAGCGGCGCCGACCCCTATATCCTGGCGCTGCTTGTCGGTGCTGGCCACGGTCGGCGTGTTTCTCCTGTTCGCGCTCGCCGCCGGCATCGTGCGCATCTCGGGCCGCGAGACCGCGAGCCCGCTGATCAAGGCCGTGGTCGACGGCGCCACCGAAGGTATCCTGGTGACCGACGCGCGCGGCCGCGTGGTCTACGCCAATGCCGCCTATCTCGATCTGGTCGACGCCGCCGATGCCAACGACGTGCGCCCGGTCGAGCGCGTGTTCATCGGCGATCCGGGCGTCTCGGAGGCGGTCTATCGGCTGCTCAAGGCGGCGCGCGAAGGCCGCCGGCTGCAGGAGGAGGTGCGGGTCGGCGGCCACAAGGCGGGCGAGCCGGGGCGGTGGCTGCGCATGCGGGTGCGCCCGCTCGGCGCCGGCAAGCGCGAGCAGCGCCTCACGGTGTGGTCGCTCGCCGACGTCACCCGCGAGCTCGAGCGGCACGAGAACGTCTTCCAGGAGCTTCAGCACGCGATCGACTACCTCGACCATGCGCCGGCCGGCTTCTTCTCGGCCGAAGGCAACGGCAATATCGTCTACCTCAACGCCACCTTGGCGAACTGGCTCGACCACGACCTGGCGCAGGTCGGCTCCGGCGGCCTCAAGCTCGGCGACATCGTGGCCGGCGAGGGCGCCGCCCTCCTCACCACGTTCCCCGCCGTCGCCCGGCGACGTGAAGACCGCGGTGCTCGACATCGATCTCAAGACCCGCAGCGGCCACACCGTGCCGGCGCGGCTCTACCACAAGGTCGCGTTCGGCGCCGACGGGGCGCCCGGCGCCTCGCGCACGCTCGTGCTCAACCGCGCCCGCGACGACGGCACCGACCCGCAGCGCGCCGCCGAGGTGCGGTTCGCGCAGTTCTTCAACAACACGCCGATGGCGATCGCCACCGTCGACAAGCAGGGGCAGGATCGGGCTGTCGAACGCCTTGTTCGCCCGCCTGTTCCAGCCGGTGCTCAAGGTCGAGGGCGTCGGCGGCCGCTCGATCCTGGCGGTGGCGGCCGAGCGCGACCGCCTCGCGCTCGAAGCCGCGATCCTCAAGGCGGCGGACGGGCAGGGCGAGATCGCGCCGGTCGACGCCGCGCTCGACGGCGCCGGGCGAGCGCTTCGCCCGCTTCTACGTCACCGCGATCGAGGAGGAGGACCGCGACCAGGAGGCGGCGATCGTCTATGCGCTGGAGACCACCGAGCAGCGCAAGCTGCAGGGCCAGGTCGACACCGCGCAGACCATGGAGCTGGTCGGCAAGCTCGCCGGCGGCGTCGCCCACGATTTCAACAATGTTCTCGGCGCGATCATCATGGCGACGGACTTCCTGCTGAACGCCCACAAGCCGACCGATCCCTCGTTCCAGGACATCATGCAGATCAAGCAGAACGCCAACCGCGCCGCCGCTCTGGTGCGGCAGCTGCTGGCGTTCTCGCGCAAGCAGACGCTGCGGCCGCAGGTCGTCGACCTCAACGAGTCGCTGTCGGACCTCGGCCTGCTGCTGCGGCGCTTCCTCGGCGAGAAGGTATCGCTCAACGTCGTGCACGGGCGCGACCTCTATCCGGTCAAGATCGACATCGCGCAGTTCGAGCGCTCGGTCATCAATCTGGCCGCCAACGCCCGCGACGCCATGGCGGACGGCGGCAAGTTCACCCTGCGCACGTCGAACGTGGGAGCGGAGGAAAGCACCCGCTTCCAGTACAAAGGCATGCCGATCGGCGAATACGTGCTGGTCGAGGTGGAGGACACCGGCAGCGGCATCGCGCCGGAGATCGTCGACCGCATCTTCCAGCCGTATTTCACCACCAAGGACGTCGGCAAGGGCACCGGGCTCGGGCTCTCGACGGTCTACGGCTTCGTCAAGCAGACCGGCGGCTTCATCTATGTGGCGTCGGAGGTCGGCAAGGGCTCGACCTTCCGCATCTTCCTGCCGCGCTACATCGCGGGCGCCGACGACGTGCAGCCGCCGCAATTGCCCGAGACCGCCTCGCCCGCGATCGCCGGCGCCATCGCCGCCGCCGACGAGGTGATGCGCACCGCCGCCACCGATCTCACCGGCGAGGGCACCATCCTGCTGGTCGAGGACGAGGAGGGGCTGCGCGCGCTCAACGCCCGCGGGCTCGCCTCGCGCGGCTACACGGTGATCGAGGCCGGCAACGGCGTCGAGGCCCTGGAAGAGCTCGAAAAGCAGGGCGGCAAGGTCGATCTCGTGGTCTCCGACGTGGTGATGCCGGAAATGGACGGGCCGACGCTGCTGACGGAGCTGCGCAAGCGCATGCCCGAGGTCAAGATCATCTTCGTGTCGGGCTATGCCGAGGATGCCTTCGAGAAGAGCCTGCCGGATGCGCGGCAGTACGAGTTCCTGCCGAAGCCTTTTACCCTCAAGCAGCTGGTCGCCAAAGTGAAGGACACGATGGCGAAGCTTAGTCGTCGGTCAGGGTCCGCGTGAGAGGCAGTGATGATCAGCGAGATTGACGGCCGGTGCAGTGACCGCAATCGTCGCGGTCGACATTGCTCGCGGTGCCGGCGAGCGCCCAGGACTGGCCCACGCGGCCGGTGCGGGTGCTGGCGCCGTTCTCGCCCGGCGGCACCGCCGACATTCTCGGCCGGCTGATGGCGCAGAAGCTCTCCAACTCGCTCGGCCAGAACTTCGTGGTCGAGAACAGGACGGGCGGCGCCGGCCTGATCGCCGCCGAGGTGACCGCGAAGGCGCCGCCCGACGGCTACAACCTGATCGTTTCCGGCATCGGCGGCTTCATCATCACCATCGCGGTCACCCCGAATGCCCCGGTCGATCCGATCAAGGACTTCACCCACATCGCGATCCTCGGCGGGCCGCCGTCGGTCTTCGTGGTGACGCCCGACATGCCGGCGAAGTCGCTGAAGGACCTGATCGAGATGGCGAAGAAAAGCCCGGGCGCGATCAATTACGGATCGCCGTCGGTCGCGTCCCATTCGGCCATGGTGACCGAGCTCCTGCAGCGCAATGCCGGGATCAAGCTCACGCATATTCCCTACAAGGGCGCGAGCCAGGCGCTGACCGACATGCTGGGCGGCCACCTGCCGGCGGCCTCGATGACGCTGACCACGGCGGCGGCGCAGCTCGACGCCAAGCGCGTGCGCGCGCTCGCGGTCTCCTCGCCCAGGCGCGTGGCCGACTATCCCGACATCCCGACCTATGCCGAGCAGGGCTTCCCCGACATCGTCGCCCATACCTGGTTCGGGCTGTCGGGGCCGGCGAACATGCCGCCCGCCATCGTCCGCAAGCTCAACGCCGAGGTGATCAAGGCGCTGCGACAGCCCGATGTGCAGGAGCGGCTGCGACGCGAGGCGATCTATACCGAGCCGTTCACGCCGGAAGAGTTCACCGCGTTCTTCCAGCGCGAGATCGACCGCTGGGGCCCGCTCGCCAAGGCGTCGAGCATGCAGGAGGGGACGCGCTAGCGAACCTACCTGACGTCCGGCTTCTCGAACTGGACGCCGATCTGGCTCGACGTGCGCCACACGGTGCGGCAGCGCCGCTGCGGACGGCCGTTCTTCGACAGCAGCAGGATGCAGCGCTCCGGGATGTCGTCGGGCGCCTTGACGTCGAGGCGGGCGCCGGTGTCGGAAATGTCGGCGACCGTGCAACCGACCGGCTTGGCCCCGCCGACATGCAGCCAGGCGGAGTACCGCATGGGTTTGCGGGGCGTCTTGCGCTTCTCGGCACGCATCGGAGAGGGCGGCTCGCTGCCAAATGGATGGGATCCCGAGATTACGGCGCGCCAATTACCAATTCGTGAAAGTGAAATAAGGCCGGCCGCGGCGTCTCCTGCCCGAAGCAGGCCCGTTGGCGATGTGGTTTCGCGCAGGCCGACTGTCGGCTACGCTCGCGCAATGGAGCAGGAACGCGAGCGGCCGGCGCCGGACGACGCGGAGAGCGAGAGCGACCGCCGCATCACCAATATCTTCCTCGCTGGTCTTCTTCGTGGTCGTGGTGGGTATCGGCATCTGGCTCGTCAACGCCATGGTCGACCACCGCAAGCTCGACGACTGCCTGGCGACGGGCCGGCGCAATTGCGCGCCGATCGACACGCCGGCGCGGTGAGTCGCGTCTACCGCACCGTTCGCCAGACCCACAGCACCACGAGCGCGCCGGCGATCGCGCCGATCAGCGCGACAGCGCCGATGAGCCCGATCAGCACCGCCAGGTGATAGCCGACGAACGATCCGGCGACGCCGACGAGCGAGCTCGTCAGCATCATGCGGTTGGGGCCGGCGATCTGGCGCGAGAGCCAGCCGGGTCCGGCAAAGCGGTCGAACAGCAGTCCGGCGGCGATGCCGATGACGAGCAGCAGCAGGAAGATGACGCCTGGATTGAGCATGGTCGTGGTCCCCCGGTTGGCGGTGACGGTGAATAGCCCGGCGCCGTCATCCTAGTCCGCGGCCAGTGTCTCTACCAGTACGCGAAACGTGCGCGGCATGCCCCAACGAGGCCTTTCACGCGGCCTTCTCGGCCGCCGGCCGCGTCACCTCGAGCGCGGTCTCGACCGGAACCGGCGCGCGCAAGGTGTTGATCCCGGGGCAGCCCTCGAACGACAGGCGCTCGACCTCCCGGAGTTTCTCCTCGGGCGCGTCGCTCACGACGCTGATGGCGATCGTCACCTTCTGGAACGCCGAGCTGGGCGCGTGCTCGATCATGTGGCCGCGCACGTCGAAGCCCGTGCGCGCGACCGCCTCGAAGCTGTCGTAGGTGACGCCGAGCTTCGCCGCGTAGAAGGCGAACACCGCGGCGTAGCAGCCGACCGCGCCGGAGAGCAGGAACTCGAGCGGCGAGGGCGCCACGTTCTGCCCGCCGACATGCACCGGCTCGCTGATGATGAACTTGTGGCCGCTCCGCTTGGCTTCGACCAGCTCGTTGAGCTGGCCGATCGAGGTCACCTTGACCTCGACGTAGCTCTGCGGCCCTTCGGGCGCGGCTTTGTCCGGATGCGCGCGGTAGCGCCGCTCGCGCGCGTCGGTGATGCGTCTTGAGCTCGGGGAAGCAATCGCAGACCTTGGCCATGCGGCGTCTCCTTGCAACGTCGTCCCACTCACCACAGCTGCTTCGACGCCAGCCTCGCGCCTTCGGCGAGCGAGGCGAGCTTCATCCACACGATCTTGGAGTCGACCTGCAGCCGGCCCGCGAAGGTGCCGAAGCCGCAATCGACCCCGGCGATGACGTTCTCCCGCCCGACCGTGCCGGCGTATTGCAGGATGCGGTCGGCGACCAGCTCCGGATGCTCGACGAAGTTCGAGGTGGAATCGATCACGCCCGGGATGATGATCTTGCCGTCCGGCAGCTTCACGTCCTTCCACACCTTCCACTCGTGGCCGTGGCGCGGGTTGGCGCCCGGAAACGACACCGCCTGCGGCCGCCCCTTGAGCACGATGTCGACGATGTCCTCGAGCGGCACGTCCTTGTGGTGCGGTCCCTGGGTCGAGGCCCAGCAGATGTGCATGCGCATGCGATCGGGCGGGATGTCCTTGACCGCGTGGTTGAGCGCCTCGACGTGGGTGGTGATCACCTTGCGGAACTCTGCGAGGCTCAGATGCGCGAACACCATGTGGCGGCTCAGCGCCAGGTCCGGGCAGTCGAGCTGCAGCACGAAGCCGGCGTCGACGATGGCGCGATACTCGCGCGCCATCACGTCGGCGAGCGCGTAAAGATAAGCCTCGTCGCTCGGATAGTGCTGGTTCTTCAGGTAACGCGCGATCTGTCCGGGCGACGGCGAGGTCACGAAGCGCTCTTCCGCCTTGGCGCCGGCCATCGCCGCGTTCGCCCGCGCGAGGTCGGCCTCGACCGCCGGAAAATCCTTCCAGGCGACCGGGCCCGAGCACGCCGGCCGGTGCTGGAACGGCGAGGCGAAGTAGGCGAGCATCGCCGAGAGCTCCGGGAAGTCGGGCTCGCCGGTGCCGAGCGGCGGCGAGCTCGGGCCGTCGAAGCCGGTCAGGCGATCCTTGACGTGGGTGGTGTAGTCGGTGCGGCCTTGCTCGCCGTCGTTGATCACGTCGAGCCCGCAGCCGACCTGCTTCTGCACCACGTCGGCGACCGCGCTGCGGACCGCCTGCTCGAGCTCGGCGGCCTTGGCGCCGGGATGTTTCTGCTCCTCCAGCAGCAGTTCCACCACGCGCGGAGGTCGCGGCAGGCTGCCGGTGTGGGTGGTGAGAATCCGATCCGTGCTGCGCTTCATGGCGTTCCCCGGTTCCCTCGGCCTTTGCCGCGCCTTGAGTGCCCGATTGGAGCCGATATCACAAGTCGTCGCGCCCTTTTTGCGCCGGCCGCCAAATCTCCAGGAGTTGGGCAGCCGTTTTTTAACGGTTCCGCAGTTATGGATGGGGATTGCCGTGGGCGCGCGGGGGCGCAGCCTCGGGGCAGGGGACGTGATGTCCGAGCTCAACAACGCGCTGCTGCTTGCAGGCGATGCGATCCTCTATTTCGCCGTGCTCTCGGCGCTGTTTCGCGCGCGGGCGCGTCTCGGCATCGGCGCCTTTTTCTGCGCGCTCGGGGTGATGCATTTCCTCGAGACCTACCTCGCCAGCATCTTCTATGTCGCGCTGCCGTTCGGCATCGTCACCTCGCCCGGCTCGAGCGTGCTGTTCACCGGCAAGCTGATGCTGCTGCTGCTGGTCTACATCCGCGAGGACGCGGTGGTGGTGCGGCAGGCGATCTACGGCCTGCTCATCGGCAACGTGCTCCTGCTCGCGCTCGGCTTCCTGATGCGCCACCACACCCTGGTCGCGCTCGCGCCGGGGCGCGGCGCCGATTTCGGCTTCCTCGACCAGATGGGCGGGCTGATGGTCTGGGGCACGGCGATCCTGTTCCTCGACTGCGTCTTCATCATCCTGCTCTACGAGCGCCTGCGGGCCTGGCTCGGCGACCGCCTGTTCGTCCGGCTCGCGCTCGCCGGCGCGGCCGTGCTCAGCTTCGACCAGGTGATGTTCTTCTTCGGGCTGCATGCGCTCACCGGGGCGGGCGTGGCGGTGCTGGTCGGCGGCTGGGCCGCCAAGATGGGCGCGGTCCTGCTCTACAGCGTGCTCGGCTGGGTCTATCTGCGCTGGCTCGAGCGCCCGTTGCGGCGGCGCTTTCGCACGCCGCGCATCTCGGACATTTTCGATACGCTGACCTACCGCGAGCGCTACGAGGACCTGCTCGCGCGCACCGGGCGCGATGCGCTCACCGGCGCGCTCGACCGCGGCCGGCTGGAGGCGCAGGGCCGCCGCACGATCGAGGACGGCGCCGCGGCGGGCCGCCCGGCGAGCCTCCTGCTCATCGACATCGACCATTTCAAGAGCTTCAACGACCGCTTCGGCCACGCCGCCGGCGACCACGTGCTCAGGCGAATCGCATCGAGCATCATGACCACGGTGCGCAGCAACGATCTGGTGTTCCGCTTCGGCGGCGAGGAGTTCGTGGTGATCTGCGACGGCATGGCCGCCGATCCGGCGCTCGCGCTGGGCGAGCGCATCCGGCGTGAGGTGGCGGACAGCGAGGACGGCGCCTCGCAGGTCACCGTCAGCGTCGGGATCGCCAGCAGCGGGCCGGACGCCGCCGACTATGACGGGATGTTCGCGCTCGCCGACCGGCGCCTCTATCAGGCGAAGGCGGCCGGGCGCAATTGCGTCATCGGCGAGCGCGTCGCCTCCGTGCAGACGCCGGTGCGGCTCGTGCACGCGAGTTAGCCATTTCCCCGCACTTCGTGCCTTTCATCTTGCCATCGCTCGGTTGGCGGTCTGGGCCTCGTTCCCGCGAAGTCCTTCGCCAGTGCGATCGAACAAAAAACCAGACCAACACCTCGGCCCCAGATCGCTCGCAAGTTTGTTGCAGTCGATGTGCTGAATCGTTGGTGACCGTACGTGCGTCACATGCCGCCAGATCGAGCGAAGCCAGGACGCAGGAACTGCGGCGGCTGTGTCCGTTGTTTGCAGAACGCGCGCAGGCCGTCCAACCGGCGAGGGGCCGACGGCCGAATCCGTCTCAAATGTGATGGCCATCACAGAGCTTCCCCGGCCGGGGTGGCAGGCTGCGGACGACGGGTGCAGCAGACGCCCCCGATGGAACACTCGTCACAAGATCGGGAGGTCAACATGAGAGCTACACGCGCCAGCTATCCACCGACGGAAGGCCGGGCGTAGCGGTGTCGGATCGGAGGCGCTGATGAACGCGGAGCCATCGGCAGGTTTCATCGCCAAGGATGCCGTAGAGGTCGAAGCCCCCCTCGCATTCCTTGTGGTCGGCGGCTTCCTGATCTGGCTCGGTATCCAAGCACTTGATCCGGCGTGGATAGTGGACAATGCCAAGGGGCCCGGATTCCTCAGGATCGCCAGGGAGGCACTCGCCTGGCTGAGCCAATATGTCTCGGCGCCCGCCCGCGGGAGCATCATCATTGCATTGGGAGCGGTGTCTCTGCTCCTTGCGGTTCTTGGAGCATTGTACTCCACGCTCTGGCGCGATCCACAGCTCATCGTCGACGCGAACGGCATCGAGAGGTCGAGCGCGGAGGGCAAAAGCCGTCTCGCCTGGAAGGACATCATGACGGTGCGGGTGGTCGACGATGACTTGTTGGTCATCGGCACCGGGAGCGCGCACCTCAGTGTCAAGACCAAGGAGATCGACAAGAGCGTGCCCGAGATCTTTTCCGCCATAGCGCGCTACCGGCCCGAGGTGCTGCCTGCCGACAAACGCGGGGCCGCAAGCCTGTAGGCCATGGTACGTTCCGCCAGTGTGGCGGTTCAGAAGTCCGCATCATGCTCACGGCGAGTTCGAATTGCGGACTTCTGAACCAAAGCCACACTGGATTCAAAGAGTTGCTAGTGTCCTTCGATTCCGAAGTTCGTAAATGAGGGTGCCGCAAGATGACACGAACTTCGGAATCGGGACACTAGGGCGGACTTGCATTTCGCGGAGTACGCAGCGGCTCCGGTGGGAAGATGATCGGCGGGGTCGCGAGAGTGGATATCTGCCTCACAGCGAGGCGGGTGCCGGCATGATCGTGCCGCATTTCTTGCAAGTCCGGAATTCTTCCGAATCGTAAAAATTGCGATAAGCCTGCGTCACCGGATCTGCGCGATAGTCGTCGACGACGTAGGTCTCCTCATGCAGAAAGCTATCGCAGCTCAGACAAAACCAATAAAATCGGTCGATGTCTCCAGGGACGCGCGCGCGCTCGATGACCAGTTGAAAGGCATCCGGTGCAAACCGGGGAGAATGCGGAACAAGCGGGGGCTGGAACAGGCACGATCCCTCGGGGACGAAAGCGACCTTCTCGACACCCTCCTCCGTTCGATAATGGAGGTTGAGATCGCCACGAAGCGAATACTGAATCTCGTAGCTCGGGTTGACGTGGAATTCGCTGCGATATTCGCGGCCGCGCGCGATGAATGCCATGGAGTTGGCCGTCAGCCACAGCTGCCGCGTCCGCTTGCCTGTCTCTGTGAGCTGCCGCATGACGCCCTCAAGATCGATATTCGGCATCTGGAGAGATGGAATGGTGAACAACATGACGCTGCTCCTTTCATCCCCGTGAGCGGGTTGCTTTCGACCTGCGGGCAACGGCAATCTGCCAAATCTCATCAAATCGGCGTTCAGCCACCGCGTACCGGCGACTGCAGCCCGACGACCGGCTCGATCCGCCAAAAGGCATATTCAGGAAAGGCAGCAAGGATGTCCACTGCCCTCCGCCAGCTCCTGACCCTTCCACGGCGCCAAGTGACCCGAGTGAAGCCGTCCGCGCTCCACTCGTCGCTACCGAGGCTTCCCCTCCCCTGATATTTTACGTTTTTTGCGCATATCCGCTATCGAGGGGATTGCGGACGACATGTGCTCGCGCTGAGCTATGTAGCTCTTGACCCATCTGAGACATTCGCAGTCTCCTGCGGGTTGCCGGGCTGCGAGGTGTTTTGAGTGCGTTCACGAGCGCTCACTCTTGGGGGCAAGCCATCGCATCACAAGCCCGAACGCAGCGCCCGCTAACGGCCAGATGACCGCAGCCGAAATCAGAGCGGCCCAGCTCCTCGACCGCAGGAACTCATCGACCGCTAACATGAGGCCGACCGGCAAGCCCCAGACGATGATGCCGGAGAGCGCCGCGGAGCCTGCTGTCAGCGATTCCCACGAAAACCGCCATGAGCCGGTAAAACCGCAGAGCCGGTGCGCTGCAGCGGTCAGCGAAACGCCGGCCGCAATACCGATGATGAGCGCAATGAACAACGGCAGAAAACCGCCGAACCATTCCGTGGTCTGCAAGCCGGGCGCCGCATGTAGGAATGGCAGGGCCGCGCATATCACAGCGGCCATCATCCACGGCGTCATGATTGACGAAAGCATCTCATCAGGCTTCAGGGACATGAAGAGCCTCCCGCTAACGTGAAAGCGGTTCAACGCCGGATTGACCTGCAGGACCTCGCGCGCGCGCTGTGACTGGACATATATGCCTCTTGCAAATCGCGCCAGGCAATACGGATTCTGTGCCGGGCGGCGCAGAAGCAGACACGGCGGGAGGTTCGAGAAGGCCACTTCCGGACTCACGCAGCGCAGCAAACAGGCATTGCTATTCGATCACCTCGTCGGCGAGCGCGAGCAGCGTCGGCGGAATGTCGAGGCCGAGCGCCTTGGCGGTCTTTACGTTGATGACCAGCTCGAACCTGATTGGTTGTACGACCGGCAGGTCGGCGGGTTTCTCGCCCTTGAGAATGCGGCCGACATAGACGCCGACGAGACGATGCGCGTCCGCATAGTTGGTTCTGTAGCTGAACAGACCGCCGCTTCGACAATTCGCGCCGATCGTAGCTGTCGCTATAGGCGATAAGTCCGCCGATCCGCGCGTAGCTGTGCGCGCGCTGCGAGCGGGGAGGCGAGGGCGGCAGCGCCACCGAGCAGTGTCATGAATTCACGGCGATTGATTTGGCTCATTCGATCACCTCGTCGGCGCGGAGGAGGAACGACGCCGGGATAGCCATTCCGAGCGCCTTGGCGGTCTTGAGGTTGAACACCAGCTCGAACCGCGTCGGCTGCTCGACCGGGATCTCGGCCGGCTTTGTTCCACGCAGAATCTTGTCGACATATTCGGCGGCGCGCGCAAACAAGTGCGGGTAGTTCGGCTCCGTAGGACATCAGTGCGCCGGCGGTGACGTGGTCCCGAAAACCCGACATCGTCGGCAGCCGTGCGGCGAGCGCCGCCGCGATGATGCGGTGCCGGTTTGTGTTCACCACCGGGTCGGTGCAGAGATAGAGGGCGGTTTCGACCGCCGCGATGTGACTTCACGGCAGGCTCAATGTCCTCGGCCTTCCGGACTTCCAACACGGCGACGTCGATGCCGAGCGTGCGCGCGCCCGTTTGAACTTCGCCCATTTCCAGCACGGCGGCAGGAGCGCCGGGATTCGCCATGATCGCCAAACGGCGCAGTTCCGGAACGACCTCGCGCAGGAGCTCGACGGTGTTTTCCGGCCGTTTCGATGTTCTGCATCGAGAGGCCGGTCACGTTACCTCCCGGTCGCGCCAGACTGGCGACAAGGCCGATGCCGATCGGGTCTCCGGCAATCGCAAACACGATCGGAATGACCGAAGTGGCCTGTTTGGCGGCGCGGCAATCGCGCCCGGACGTGACAATGACATCGACCTTGAGTCCAATGAGTTCGGCCGCAAGTTCGGCATAACGCTCCTCGCGTCCGTCCGCCCAGCGGTACTCAATTGCGATGGAACGCCCCTCGACCCAGCCAAGCTCACGCAGCCTCTGCACGAATGCGGCCGTCCAAGGCGCCCAGGCTGCGGACGTCGCCGAGCCAATGAAACCGATAGTCGGCTTCGTCGTGCGTTGTGCGTTCGCATGGAAGGGCCGGAGTTGCGAGAGCCGCCGCCGAACCGCCGATGAGCGTGATGAATTCCCGGCGTTTGATTTGCCGTCTCATTCGATGACCTCGGCGGCGAGCGCTAGCAGCGTCGGCGGCAGCTCAAGGCCGATCGCTTTGGCCGTCTTGAGATTGAGCATCAGGTCGAACTTGCCAGGCCGTGTACTCATAAATCCGCGATGTCCGCTTAGCACCCAACAGCGGCTCAGAAGCAGACAGCGCGAGGTCCGAGAAGGCTCAACAACGGAAGTTAGCCATCTCATTCGATCACCTCGTCAGCGCGGGCCAAAAAGATCGGCGGCAGGTCGACGCCGATTGCCTGGGCCGTGTTGAGGTTGATCACGAGCTCAAATTTCGTCGGCTGCTCCACCGGCAGCTCCGACGGCTTCTGACCTTTGAGAATCCGATCCACGTAGCCAACAGCCTTCCGGCAAATATCGCGAAGGTCGGGAGCGTACGACATGAACGCGCCGGCCCTCGTCCACGCCATGTTCGACGTGATGACCGGCACACGATGCTCGAGCGCCAGTGGCAGGATTTCGGCCCGTGACAGGCTTGGTTGCACGATCAACGCCTGCACCGGACGTTCGTCGATGGTCGCGAAGGCGCGGCGGTAGTCCTCGGACGTGCTCAGGGTCTCGGATCGCACGGCGATGCCGAGCGCGGCTGCCGCCGCTTCAACCTGAGCCAGCATCGGCCGGCCGAACGCAAGATCGTTGGCATTGATGAAAACCGCCATGCGCCGCACCGCGGGCAGCGCGTCGCGCATGATCTCCAGCGTCTTGGCGGCGAGCTCCGGTCCCGTGGTGGACATGCCTGTGACGTTTCCGCCGGGCCGATGCAGGCTCTCGACCAGACCGGTTTCGACCGGAGCGCCCGCCGCGATCACGATCGGAATTGTTCTGGTTGCTCGTATCGCCGCCTGTACCGCCGGCGTCTGGATCGCCAGGATCGTGTGCACCTTTGCGCGCACGAATTCTTCCGATTGTCGCGCCAGCGTGTCCAGATTTCCGTCGGCCGAACGAAATTCCAATTGGACGTTCTTCCCGGAAACATAACCTGCGCTGCGGAAACCTTCTTCGAGGTAGGCCCAATACGGCTCCGGATTGGAAAGAATTGAGATGCCGATCGTCGGGATGCCCGGGATTTGAGCATGCGCGGCGAACGGGCTGGCGAGCACCGCCCCGCCAAGCAACGTTACCAAATCGCGGCGGTTCATCGTGCTGCCCTTGCTCATTCGATCACCTCGTCGGCAAGCGCGAGCAGGGTTGTCCGGCAGCTCGAGGCCGAGCGCCTTGGCGGTCTTGAGATTGATCACCAGCTCGAACTTGGTCGGCTGCTCGACCGGCAGGTCGCCCGGCTTTGCGCCGCGCAGGATCTTGTCGACATACTCGGCGGCGCGCCGGAACATGTCAGCGACGTCCGGTCCGTAGGACAGCAGACCGCCCGCTTCGACGTACGGCCGCGATCCGTGAATGGTCGGCAGTCGCGCGCCGTTCGCCAAGGTGTTGATGAGCGTCCGGTTGCTGTTCACGAGCGGGCCGGTGCAGACATAAAGCGCATCCGCGCCGCCCTTGAGCGTCCCGAAGACAGGCGCGATATCCTCGGCGCGCCGAATTTCGAGCCTGGCGAGGTCGACGCCGAGCGGTGCGGGCCGCGGCCTGAACCTCGTCGGTTTCGATCACGGATTGAGCGATGCCGACATCGGCCAGGATCGCCAGACGGCGAAGCCCGGGGAGAATCTCGCGCAAAATCTCCAGCCGCTTGCCGGCGACGTCGGCGGCCTGTTGCGACAGCCCGGTGACGTTGCCGCCCGGACGCGACAGGCTCGCGACCAGGCCGCCGCCGAGCGGGTCCGCCGCCAGCGCAAAGACGATCGGGATGACCGACGTCGCCTGCTTGGCCGCCGGCACCCCGCCGCCCGAGGTGACGATGACATCGACCTTGAGCCGGACGAGCTCGGCCGCGATCTCGGCAAAGCGTTCGCTGCGCCCCTCCGCCCAGCGCCACTCGATCGCGACGGTGCGGCCCTCGATCCAGCCGAGCTCGCGCAGCCGCTGCACGAAAGCGGCGGTCCATGGGGTCCAGGTGGCAGGCGCGGTGGTGCCGAAAAATCCGATGGTCGGCAGCTTGCCCGGCTGCTGCGCGCGCGCGGCGAGCGGCCACGCGGCGCCGCGCCGCCGAGGAGCGTGATGAATTGGCGCCGTCTCATTCGATCACCTCGTCGGCGCGAGCGAGCAGCGTCGGCGGCATCTCGAGGCCGAGCGCCTTGGCGGTCTTGAGGTTGACGACCAGCTCGAACTTGGTCGGCTGCTCGACCGGCAGGTCGGCCGGCTTCGCCCCGCGCAGAATCTTGTCGACATACTCGGCGGCGCGCCGGAACAGGTCCGGGAAGTTCGGCCCATAGGACATCAGACCGCCTGCTTCGACGTACTCCCGGATGCGCGAACATCGTCGGCAGTCGCGCGGCGAGCGCCAGGGTGTTGATGCGAATCCGGTTGCGTTGACAGGAGCGCGTCGATGCAGACATAGAGCGCATCGGCGCGCCCCTTGAGCGTCTCGAAGGCGGGCGCGATGTCCTCGGCGCGCCGGATTTCCAATCTGGCGACCTCGAGGCCGAGCGTGCGGGCCGTCGCCTGAACCTCGCCCATCTCCGGCATCGAGGCAGGGATTGCCGACATTGGCCATGATCGCCAACCGGCGGAGACCGGGGAGACCTCGCGCAAGAGTTCGAGGCGCTTGCCGGCGAGGTCGGTCGACTGGAGCGACAGGCCGGTGACGTTGCCGCCCGGCCGCGCCAGGCTCGCGACCAGGCCGGTGCCGACCGGGTCTCGCCGCGAGCGCAAAGACGATCGGGATGACCGACGTCGCCTGCTTGGCCGCCGGCGACTCCGGCGCCCGCGGTGACGATGACATCGACCTTGAGGCGGACGAACTCGGCCGCGATCTCGGCAAAGCGTTCGCTGCGCCCCTCCGCCCAGCGACATTCGATCGCGACGGTGCGGCCCTCGATCCAGCCGAGCTCGCGCAGCCGCTGCACGAAAGCGGCGGTCCATGGGCTCCAGGCCGCAGCCGAGGCCGCGCCCAGGAACCCGATGGTCGGCAGCTTGCGCGGCTGCTGCGCGCGGGCGGCGAGCGGCCACGCGGCGGCCGCGCCGCCGAGCAGCGCGATGAACTCGCGGCGTCTCATAGGATCCACTCGGCAGTCGGTTGCAGCATAAAGAATTCGCGGGCCGGAGGACGCGCCGCCTTTCAGCAAATCATCCCCCGCATGATTGTCAGCGTCCGAATACCATGTCTTTGGCACGGCGCTAAATCATTCTGAAAAGCGCCCGCACGCGACAAAAAATACGGCTCCTTTCCACAGACGGAATCCGTCAATCTGCCGGCGCAGGAGAACCGCCGGCAGGCGGAAGAGCGTCTTACTCGATCACCTCGTCGGCGCGACCGGACGCAATTGCGTCATCGGCGAGCGCGTCGCTTCCGTGCAGACACCGCTGCGGCTCGTGCATGCGAGTTAGCGCATGTCCCGGTGAAGTTAGTGCCCAACGATGCCACACGAAAGGTGCGCTCCCTCCCCCTTGTGGGGCCGTGAAAGGGGAGGGCAATCGCATTTGGGCTGTCGTCCCGGCCAAGCAAGCCCGGCTAAGCCGGGCGAGCGCCGAGCCGGGACCCGTACACACCGGTCTCGTCTGTTGGTGCGCGCTCGCCGGACTGCTTTGGCCAACGATCTACTGCGGTGTGTACTGGATTCCGGCTCTCGCGACCCGGGCCAGCCCGGGTCGCTTCGGCCGGAATGACAATCGAGGATGCTTCGACATGATCGAGCAACTCGTCGTCCGTGGCCATATGCGATTACCCTGAACCAAAGGGGGAGGGGAACAGACCGCGGCGAGTTGCGCCATTGTGCGTCTATTCCAGCGGGACATGCCCTAGCCACTTCCGGAGATGCACCGGCATGGTCATCCGTTGACATTTTTGGGCGTATCGATGATACATGCGCGCCGTGGGCGCATCGCCCGGCATAGCGGAGGTCGTCATGACGGATGATAGCCAGGAGCGGGAGGCCCGCTAGACCGTCGTGACGTCCGTCATGAAGCGTATTTCGCGCCTCCCCCGCAACGGTTCGGCTGTTTTGCACGCCATCCCTTGCAACCTTTCTCCACCCTGATCCGACCGGCGACCGATCCAACGTCGCGCCGCGTTCTGTCGTGACGGCTTCCGGGCCGTGCGGCCGTGCGCTCGCTCACGATCGGTCCGGCTGGTTTCTGTTGTCCGCTTGTGCCCGAGGCACCGGCGGTGACGATATTCTATTGCGAGACGACATGACCCTCAGACTTCGAAACATCGGCATCATGGCCCACGTCGATGCCGGCAAAACGACGCTCACCGAGCGCATTCTGTTCAACACCGGCCGCATCCACAAGGTCGGCAACGTCCATAGCGGCAACACCGCCATGGACTTCCGGGCGCTCGAGCAGCGGCATGGCATCACGATCTCGGCCGCGGCAACCTCCTGCGACTGGAACGGCGCGTCGATCACGATCATCGACACCCCCGGTCACGTCGACTTCACCATCGAGGTGGAACGGTCGCTGCGGGTGATCGACGGCGCCATCGCCGTGTTCTCGGCGGTGTCGGGCGTGGAGCCGCAGTCGGAAACGGTGTGGCGGCAGGCGGAGCGTTTCGGCGTCCCACGCATCTGTTTCATCAACAAGATGGATCAGGTGGGCGCGGACTTCGATCGGGTCGTCGGCATGCTGTCGGACAGGCTTGGTGCGCGTCCGCTCGTCGTGCAACGACCGCTCGGTGCCGAGCAGGCGTTCCGCGGCGTGATCGATCTCGTGTCGATGCATGCGCTGGTTTGGACGGACGGGGCGGTGACGCCACGGGTCGAACCGATTCCGGCAACGCTGGTGGCCGAGGCGAAGGCGGCGCGGATCGCGCTCGTCGAGCAGGTCGTCGAGCTCGATGATGACGCTCTCAGGCGGTATCTCGAAAGCGGCGACAGGTTCGACGCTGCGGAGTTGCAGCGGCTCGTTCGTCTCGCTGTCGTCGTCGGTGCCGGACAGCCGGTGCTGTGCGGCTCGGCATATCGCAATATCGGCGTGCAACCGCTGCTCGATGCGATCGTCGCGTATGCTCCGGCGCCGGACGATCGGCCGGCGATCGAGGGCACGAACCCGCGCACGGGTGCGATGGAAACGCGCTCGGCCTCAGCCGATGCGCCAACCGTCGCGCTCGTCTCGAAGGTGCAGATGAGCCGCTACGGCGCGCTGTCGTTCGTGCGGCTCTATGCCGGCCGCATCGCGCGCGGCGACACGCTGGTGAATGCGGCGACCGGCGCGACGGAGCGGATCGGGCGCTTGCTGCGCATGCATGCGGATCAGAGAAACGGAGATCGACGCGGCGGCGGCCGGTGACGTCGTTGCCGTGCTCGGTCTGAAGGCCACAGGAACGGGCGAGACGCTGAGCGATCCCGCTCATCCCCTGGTGCTTTCCGGTTTGCACTGCCCCGATCCAGTGATCGAGGCCGTGATCGAACCGCGTGCCGCGTCCGACCATGAGCGGCTCGGGCAGGCGCTCGCCACGATGGCGCGCGAAGATCCGTCGCTCCGTATCGGCGTCGATCCGGAGACCGGCGCGATGCTGGTCGCCGGCATGGGCGAGCTGCACCTGATGATCGTCGTCGAGACACTGAAGGAGGACTACGATGTCGAAGCAACAATCGGAGCGCCGCGGGTCGCGTACCGCGAGGCCCTGACGGCGCGCGCGGAAATCGATCATACGCACCGCAAGCAGACCGGCGGCAGCCGGACAATACGCCCGTGTGCGGCTGGCATTGGAGCCGCTCGGCGACGGTTCATCGGGTCTCGTGTTCGAGAACCGGACAGTCGGCGGCGCGGTGCCGGCGATGTTCGTTGCCGCCGTCGAAAAGGCGTTGGCGCGGTGCATGTCCGAGGGAACGCTCGCCGGGTATCCGGTGACCGGGCTCAAGGCGACGCTGCTCGATGGCGCGACGCACGCGAAGAATTCGACGCCGATGGCGTTCGAATTGGCCACGCGCGACGCGTTCAAGGCGGCGTTTGCTGCAGGCCGGCCGCAACTGCTCGAGCCGGTGATGCAGGTGCTGGTGACGACGCCGGGCGACTATCTCGGCGCGATCATCGGCGATCTGCAAAGCCGGCGCGGCACAGTCACGGGGTCGAGCATGCGAGCGAACGTGCACGAGGTGTCAGCCCACGTGCCGCTTGCAAACATGTTCAACTATGTGAATGCGATGCGATCGTTGTCCCAAGGGCGCGCCACCTTCACCATGCAGCTCAGCCATTATGCGGCGATACCGCAGGCCCTGCAGACGAAGGTCGTGGCACAACACGCCTGAACGCCGGAGACCGGGCAGGGGCACCTGCCCGGTCATCTTCGCGAGCGAAACGCGCCGATTCTCCAGCATCTTTAGTGGTCGCACTTTCTGCGAAAACCGGTGTCCACCCCGGATCAAGTCCGGGGCAGGCCTTTTCCGGAAAATGCTCTATGCGGCCTTGGCCTGCGCGCGCTTGAGGAAGTCGGCGAAGGTTGCGGCCATCTCTGCCTCCTTGGGGGCCCAGTCCTCGGGCGGCACCAGGTCGACGTCGAGGTCGCCGGGGAAGAGGTCGTACAGCTCGCTGCCCGCGATCATGCGATGCGCGGCCTCGGCCACCGCGTGGTTGTGGGTCTTGTCGTTGCCGGGGATGATGCAGGTCGGGATTTTGATGGAATTCAAGTCCTTCTCGCTCGCGCCGATCACCGGATGCTCGGCGCCCTTGGCGAACTGCTCGCGCCAGCGTTCCATGGCGGCGATGAATTGTTTCGGGTCCATCGCCATCAGCGTGGCGCGGTTCGCCGGCCGCGCCTCGATGCGCTCCTTGAAGTGCTCGAGGTCGCACACCGCGGCCATGCCGCCCTCCTGCGCCGCGCGGATGTACTTGCCGTAATAGTTCTCGGTCAGGCGCTCCGCCGCGAACGCGCCGCCGGTGACGCGCCAGAGCAGCAGCGCGCGCACGGCCTGCGGATAGGTCAGCGCGAACAGGACCGAGAGCCGGCAGCCCGACGAGCCGCCGCCGACGATGACCGGCAGTGCGTTCAGCTGCGACAGCAGCGCGTGGAGGTCGTCGGCCCAGACCTCGTATTCCGACTTGTCGCCGCCGATCACGATGTCGGAGACGCCGCAATTGCGGCGGTCGTGGATGAGCACGCGATAACCCCGGTCGGCCACGTGCTGCGCCAGCGGCTTCACGTTGTCGAGCGCACGCCGCCCGCCGGGCGAGAGCGCGACCCAGGGGCCGTGCGTCCCGAGGACTTGGTAGTTGATGTTGGCTCCGCGCACATTGGCGACCGGCATGGGGTTCCTCCGTTCTTGTCGGGGCGGCAGTCTACACCGGCCGGATTGCGATCGTCTCGCCGATTTCGGGCGGTCTGATCGCGTCCTGGTCCGCGGAGAATACGCTTCGGTAAGCATCGGCAGCTATTTTCGTCGTGGGCGGGAACCAGCCTCGCCTGCGGGCATTTTGGCGCAATGCGCGGCGCCATTGCGCCCTGCCGGCGAAGTCGTGCAATGATCCGGCGTTTCGCGAATCGAGGCGAGCATGGCCAACGGCAAGCGTGCGCATGTCCCGAGCGACCGCGCCAACTACCGGCGGGTCTATGAAATTTGCCTGAGCTTCCGGCTGTCGCAGGATTTCGGCGCCTTCCTGCAGCAGGTGGTCGATGCCGCGATCGATTTCACAGATGCCGACATGGGAAATATCCAGCTGCTCGATCATCGGACCGGCAGCCTGAAGATCGCGGCGAGTTGAGGCTTTGCGGCGCCGTTTCTGAAATTTTTCGAATCCGTCACCTTCCACAGCAATTCCGCTTGCGGCACGGCGCTGACCACGCGCCAGCGGGTGATCGTCGAGAACGTCGCTGCGAGCCCGCTCTTCGTCGGCACGCCGGCGCTCGAGGTGATGCTCGCAGCCGAGGCCCGGGCCGTGCATTCGACGCCGCTGATCAGCCAGCCCGACCGCTTCTGGGGCGTGCTGTCGACGCATTGGCGGCAGCCGCAGACCGAGACCGGTTACGACGTGGCGCTGCTCGATTTCCTCGCCCTGCAGATCGCCGAGCAGATGGAGCAGCCGCAGCCGTCTGCGCGACAGCGCGTAGGACGACGCCGATCCGCGATGACGGGCTCGCGGCAATACTGATAGGAACGTCAAATCCGCCGCACTAGCCCGAGGTCGATCGCGATGCGCTACGAGCTCTATTACTGGCCGACGATCCAGGGCCGCGGCGAGTTCGTCCGGCTGGCGCTGGAAGAGGCCGGCGCCGACTATGTCGACGTGGCGCGCCGGAGAGGCAAGCGCGGCGTGCCGGCGATGATGAAGCTTCTCGACGGCACGCCGCATCGAGCGTCCGCCGTTCGCGCCGCCCTTCCTCAAGGCCGGCAAGCTCATCATCGCCCAGACCGCCAACATCCTGTTCTACCTCGGCGAGCGCCTGGGGCTTGCGCCGCGCGACGAGGCCGGAAAATCTGTGGGTGCACCAGTTGCAGCTCACGATCACCGATCTCGTGGTGCTCATCCACGACACCCATCACCCGATCACCGGCTATCTCTATTACGAGCAGCAGCGCGCGGCCGCCAAGCTGCGCACGAAATATTTCTGGCGCTACCGCGCGCCGAAGTTCCTGCGCTATTTCGAGCGCGTGCTGGCCAAGAGCGGCGGTCCCTACCTGCTCGGCCGCCGGCTCAGCTACGTGGACCTGAGCCTGTTCCAGATCGTCGAGGGCCTGCGCTACGCCTTCCCCAAGCGCATGAAGCGGATGGAAAAGAGCATCCCGCGCGTCGTGGCGCTGCACGACCGCGTGGCCAAGCGCCCGCGCATCGCCGCCTATCTGGCCTCGAAGCGGCGCATTCCGTTCAGCCAGTGGGGCATCTACCGGTATTTCCGGGAACTGGACGGGTAGGGCGGCGGACGACCTAGGCGGCGCGACGCATTTGCATCTCTTCGGGCAGGGGCCTGCCGTCCCTCGAGTTCCTGCCGCCTCACGGCTTGCGCCTTTATCGCTTGCTTGGCGGCTCGCGCCCGTTCCAGCCGTTTGGCGGCTCGCGCCCGTTCCAGCCGTTTGGCGGCGCGCGCGCGTTCCAACCGCTTGGCGGCGCGCGCTCTGGCCAGCCGCTTGGCGGCGCGCACCTTGGCGAGCCGGCGGGCGCGGGCGGCGGCGTTGCGCTTCTCCCGGCATTTGACGCATTTGCAGCCCGACGGCGTGATGACGTTGCGGTAGTAGTCGGTGCCGTAATCGTAGGTGATCTCGTCGCCCGGCTTGATGTTCTTGATGGCGCGCAGGAAGACCCGGTGGCCGACCTGGTAGGACTCGGCGTTCGGCCGGCACGAATGGTTGGCGTAGCGCGCGACGTTCCGGCGGGTGGTGCCGTCGATGGTCCAGCGGCTGTTGAGCTCGTAGAGGTAGCGGTTGCCGCGCGCCTCGAGCCTCTCGGCCTCGGGGTTGGCAAGCCGGCGGCCCTTGTACTCGGCGATGCGGGCGCGCTTCTTGATCGGTGCGGTGGCGAACAGGCCGAGCCCGGTGCGGGCGCGGCCGACGCGGAAGGGTCGCTTGCGGGACATGCGCCGGGTATAGGCGGATTCGCCCGCATTCCGAAAGCGCGTTTGCCACGCGCTGTGGATTGCGGTCGGCGGCGGCCTGTTAGAGCGCATCCCGATGAGTAGGATGCGCTCTAACGTCCTTTGTTTGCGCATGTCCTTTTCGGAAAACCGGTTCCCACTTTTCCGGGACATGCGCTACCCGGCGGCGTTGAGCACCTTGCCGCCGGCGGTGACCGGCTTGGCGGCCACCAGCACGAAGGCGATGACGCAGGGCGCCGTGCCCTTGTTCACCCAGTTGTGGATGGTGCCGCGCTGCACCAGCACGTCGCCGGCCTTGAGATGCACGCTCTGGCCGTCGTCGAGCTCCATGTCGATCTCGCCCGCGATCACCACCGCATAGTCGATCGAATTGGTGCGGTGGTTGCGCGGCGTGACGCCGGGCCCGAAGCTCACCACCCGGAACACGGTGCCGCCATCGAGCGTGGTGCCGACCTTGCGCCCCGAGGCATCGGCGTCGCCGTCGTTGCTCGACCGGAAAGCCCTCGGTGGTCCAGATCACGGCGGCATGCGCGCCCGGCCGCCCTTGCACGACGTTCTTGGCGACCTCGTCGATGGTGACTTTTGCGCGGCCGCTGTTGTCATGGCCGGTGACGACGCGACGGACGGTGAGGGACATGGGATGGGTCTCCTTGTGAGCGTAGGATGTGGCGGGGATCATTTGCTGAATGGGGAGACGAATTGCAATGCGGCCGGAATGCTGATCGGGCAGTCTTGTTCACGGGTCTTGCTCAATCGTCCTGCTGCCGGCAACGGGTCAGGGCTTTTCGGCCGCAGATCAAGTATCGCGCTGGACGTAATCTCTTTTTTGAGATAATGATCGTCATGCCGTGGACGGTCAAGGACCCTCAACACCTGGTATCATTCGGGAAATCGCTGCCCTACCGGCGGATATGCGCGGCGCTTGTGCGGCTGACCGATCTGGTTGAGCCACCATCGGCTTCGAGGCTTACCCAGAGATAGCGTCAAGCATCGCGGAAAAGGCTTACGGAGCCGCGTCCGCGGGCGTGATGGCATCTCCCACGCGGTAAGATCGATCTATCGACAAGGAGCGATTGATGGGAACGGCGCGTCTTCATCAAGAAGAGGCGAAAATGGCGATGCACGATCGCAAGCTCGGTCGCCAAGGACGAGGGATGAGCTGACGACGTAAGGACCTTCACCGAAGTGGCCACGGACCGCGATTACCGTAGGGAATACGATGCATTCGAGGAGGAATTCGCGGTCGCCGACGCAGCGCCAAGGCGCTTGCCGGGCATCTCGCCAGCTGATGCGCACCGATGACGACTGCGCAAACCGACGATCGCGCAGCTTCGAGGAGTTGAAGCGCGATCGGCTTTCGGGACGACGCACGCCGATGCTATCGTGAACCGCGGGGCAGCCGTAACGGATCCGTTTCGAAGCGAAGCGAACGCAGCAGCGATAGCCGAATTGGGCCGAGCTCATCCGAGGCTACCGTTGCTTGGCGAATGTCAGTAAAACCCTCGGAATGCGCGCCACGTCGCAGCCGAGGATTTCCATGAACGCCCCCACCTCCATCACCCCGCCGTACCGCCACACGCCGCTGTTCCCGCTCGGCAAGGACACCACCGCCTACCGCAAGCTCAGCGCCGACGGCGTGCGGGTCGAGAAGATCATGGGCAAGGACATGCTCATCGTCGAGCGCGAGGCGCTGCGGACGCTCGCCGAGGCGGCGTTCACCGACATCAACCACCTGCTGCGGCCGGGGCATCTCGCGAGCCTCAAGTCGATCGTCGAAGATCCGGAAGCCTCCGACAACGACAAGTTCGTCGCCTACGACTTCCTCAAGAACGCCAACATCGCGGCCGGCGGCGTGCTGCCGATGTGCCAGGACACCGGCACCGCCATCATCATGGGCAAGAAGGGCCGGCTCGTGTTCACCGACGGCGACGACGAGGCGGCGCTCGCCGAGGGCGCGCGCGACGCCTATCTCAAGCGCAATCTGCGCTACTCGCAGCTCGCGCCCATCTCCATGTTCGAGGAGAGGAACACCAAGTCGAACATGCCGGCGCAGGTCGAGATCTACGCCGAGGGCGAGGACGCCTACAAGCTCCTGTTCATCGCCAAGGGCGGCGGCTCGGCCAACAAGGCGTTCCTGTTCCAGGCGACGCCGTCGATCCTCACCCACGACCGCATGATCGCGTTCCTCAAGGAGAAGGTGCTGACGCTCGGCACCGCCGCCTGTCCGCCCTACCATCTCGCCATCGTGATCGGCGGCACCTCGGCCGAGCTCACGATGAAGACCGTGAAGCTCGCCTCGACCAAATATCTCGACGAGCTGCCGACGCAAGGCTCCGAGGACGGCCACGCCTTCCGCGATCTCGCCATGGAGCAGGAGGTGCTCAAGCTCACGCAGTCGCTCGGGGTCGGCGCGCAGTTCGGCGGCAAGTATTTCTGCCACGACGTGCGGGTGATCCGGCTGCCGCGCCACGGCGCCTCGCTGCCGATCGGGCTCGGCGTGTCGTGCTCGGCCGACCGGCAGGCGCTCGGCAAGATCACGCGCGACGGCGTCTATCTCGAGGAGCTCGAGCACAATCCGGCGAAATATCTGCCGGAGATCGATGCCGGAAAGCTCGGCGGCGAGGTCGTGCACATCGATCTGCGCAAGCCGATGCAGGACATCCTCGCTCAGCTTTCGAGGCATCCGATCAAGACGCGGCTGTCGCTCACCGGCCCGATGGTGGTGGCGCGCGATCTCGCGCATTCGAAGCTGCGCGAGCGGCTCGAGCAAGGGCAGGGGCTGCCCGACTATTTCAAGAACCATCCGGTCTATTACGCCGGGCCGGCAAAGACGCCCGCCGGCTATGCGTCGGGCGCGTTCGGACCGACCACGGCAGGGCGCATGGATTCGTTCGTCGGCGACTTCCAGGCCGCCGGCGGCTCGATGGTGATGCTGGCCAAGGGCAACCGCTCGCCGGCGGTGCGCGAGGCCTGCCAGAAACATGGCGGCTTCTATCTCGCCTCGATCGGCGGCTCGGCCGCCAATCTCGCCGAGCATCACATCAAGAAGGTCGAGACCTTGGAATATCCCGAGCTCGGCATGGAGGCGATCTGGCGGATCGAGGTGGAGAATTTCCCGGCCTTCATCGTGATCGACGACAAGGGCAATGATTTCTTCAAGGAGCTGAATCTGGGATAGTGCTCGGGACGAGCGCTGTGGCTCAGTCTAGAGCGCATCCCGATGGGTTGAACCGGAATCTGTTTTCGGAAAACCGGTTCCCACTTTTCCGGGACATGCGCTATCTCGGCACCAGATACTCGATGGGCAATCCGTCCTTCGGGCCGTCGAACATGACCAGCACGCGCCAGGGCGCGTCGGCCTGGTCGCGCAGCACGAGCAGAATTTCGGCCTTCTTGCCCTTCGGGGATTTCGGCAGCTTCAGCTCGCCGAGCTTTTTGAGCGCGCCGGTCTGCTCGTTCCAATGAAACAGCGCGGGCTCGACCTGCTGCTCATTGACCGGACCGGAAAGCACCAGCAGTCCGTCGCGTACCGGCGCCAGATCGCGAATTCCGGCATCGTTGCCGAGCTCCAGGCGCTTGACCGCGGCAGCGAGGTCCTGATTCTCCGTGAATGTCGCCTCGACGTTGACGCTGAGAATGAAGGCATGCCCGTCAACCGATGGACCGCGCATCCCGAGATACATGCGGCCGTCCTTCACCGCGATGCCCTCGATGTTGACGCCGCCTTCATCGAGCGGCTGATTGTAGAAGTCCTTGATGACGGCAGCCTGCATGATGGCCTTGCGCAACCGCTCCGACGAAGCGACTCCGACCACCTTGTCATCCGAAGGCTCGAACGGCGGTCGGCCGGTCTCCCTGTCGACCGGAAAGCGGAATACGACGTAGCTGGAATCATCGTCCTGGTCTCCATGCCGGCTGCGACCGTGCGATCCCACGACGTAGAAAAATCCATCGGCATAGGCGGCTCCTTCCGCGTCGGGGTCGCCGTCGGCCTCCTCGTCCATGAGACGGATGACGGCGCCAGGAACGATGGTCGCGCGCTCGATCGCGAAGAATTGCGCGTACTTCTTCTGGTCGTTGACGATCAGGCAGGAGACGAATTGGGGTTCGGTCGGCACGCAAGCGGCGCCGCTGAGATTGGTGCGGGCCTCGTCACTCTTCTCGAATTTCGGCTGCACCTTCCATTCGGTCGCAACCGGAGTAAGCGTCTCCGCAACCGATGCTCGATCGGCGACGGCGAGCATCAGCATCAGACTCGCGGCGCAAACCCGTAATATGCGGACGGGAACGATCGACATGGCATTGCTCCCTTGCGAACGGCAGCGGTTCACATGATAGCCGCTCCGGCGCAGACTTTATTCAACTATGGATTGTGATCGCAATCAACTCCCGCGCCTGCCGGTGTGCCTGAATTGGCAACGTGACGACCTGGATCGAGAATTGCCGGCCATGATGCCCGTTCGGCGCATGCACTCCTGCTCGCGCGCCGGGTGACGGGACCGACGCGCCGTGCAAGACTTCGTGCCACACGCGCTTGATCGAATGGGGTTGAGACATGGCTTGGACCGAGGCAACCGAGATGCTCACTCTGGGGAGTTTGATGCGCCTCTGGCTTTGCGTGCTCACGCCCGCCGTCGGTCTGGCGCTCGCGTCTCCCGCGGTCGCACAGTCAAGAGCCGAGCTGCCGCCCTTGCCGGACTTGAAGTTCGCCGAGATCACCGCCGCCGCGCGCGACAAGTTCCTGGGCGACCGCTGGAGCTACATGGAGGCGGGCCCAGCGGAAGCGCCGCCGCTGGTGTTGCTGCACGGTGTCGGCGCCAATTCCATGCACTGGCGGTTCCAGCTCGCCGGCCTGTCGGATCGCTTCCGCGTCGTGGCCTGGAATGCGCCGGGCTACGTGTTGTCCGACGCCTTCAAGACCGAGACTCGCCCGGCTGCAGGGATTTCGCCGACGCGCTCGCTGATTTCCTCGCCGCGCTCAAGCTCGACCGCGTCAACATCGTCGGCAACTCGTTCGGCACCCGCGTGGCGCAATGCTTCGCGGTGCACTATCCGGGCCGCATCATCAAGCTGGCGTTGACCGGCACCGGCATCGGACCGCGCGGCCTGTCGGAGGACGACAAGAAGAAGGTCATCGCGACCCGCGAGGCGCAGATCGGCAAGGGCGGATATGCGTTCGGCGCCCGCGTCAGCGCGCTGCTCGGCGCCAAGGCCACGCCGGAAACGATCGAGCTGGTGCGCAATGTCGTGCGCGCGACCAGCCCGCGCGGCTTCATGCATGGCGTCAAGCTCGGGCTCGCCGACGGCTACAGCCCCGAGGAGGTCGCCGGCGCGCTTTCGTTTCCGGTGCTGATGATCTCGGGCAGCGAGGATCGGATCAATCCGATCGACAAGAACGCCGCGCTCCTGCTCAAGGTCCTGCGGAACGGCAAGCTCGAGGTGCTCGACGGCATCGGCCATCTGCCGGAGGTCGAGGCGCCGGACGTGGTCAATCGGCTGTTGCGCGACTTCTTCGCGGAGTAAGACGAACTGACGGAGGTCGTCATGACACGCGCGAACCACCTATGCACGACCGAGATCAGCCGCCGCACCTTGATGGCGGGCGCTGCGGCCGGAGCCGTGTGCACCGCCGCCGGCGCTGCGTTTGCGCAGCAGCGCCGCGCCGCGCGCCAAGGGGCCGCTGGTGTGGCTCGACATGGACCAGAAGGAGCTCGACGACGCCTACGACCAGGCGGTCTACGCGCCCAATGCGGCGCAGCTGCACAAGCGGCGCGAGGCCAACAGCGAGGGCGTGCGCGCGCGGCTCGGGCCGCCGCGGCGCGTGGCCTACGGCCCAACTCCGATCGAGATGCTCGACATCTATCAAACCAAGCGTCCGAACGCGCCGATCATGATCTTCATTCACGGCGGCGCCTGGCGCGCGGGGCTGGCCAAGGACTTCGCCGATTCCGCCGAGCTGTTCGTGAACGCCGGCGCGCATTTCGTCGTGCTGGATTTCATCAACGTCATCGAGGCGGGCGGCAGCCTGATGCCGATGGCCGAGCAGGTGCGCCGCGCCGTCGCCTGGGTGCACAACAACGCGGCGAGCTTCGGCGGCGATCCCAACCGAATTCACGTGTCCGGCCGTTCGTCGGGCGCGCATCTCGCCGGCGTGGTGCTGATCACCGACTGGAAGGCGCTCGGGGTGCCGGACGACGTGGTCAAGGGCGCGCTGCTCTCCTCCGGGATGTACGATCTCAAGCCGGTGCGGCTGTCGAAGCGCTCGAGCTACGTCAAGTTCACCGACGAGATGGAGCACGCGCTCTCGACCCAGCGGCATCTCGAGCGGATCAACTGCCCGGTCATCGTGGCCCACGGCACCTTCGAGACGCCGGAATTCCAGCGCCAGGCGCGCGACTTTGCGGCCGCGCTCAAGGCCGCCGGCAAGCCGGTGCAGCTTCTCGTCGGCGTCGGCTACAATCATTTCGAGTTGCCCGAGACGCTCGGCAATCCGTATGGCCTGCTCGGCCGCGCGGCGCTGGAGCAGATGCGGCTCACCCCGGTTTGATCAGGAACACATGGGAGGGACATTGCCATGCCCGGCACGGATCAACGACCAGCGAATGAGCTCAGCCGCCGCGCGTTGGTCGCGGGCGCCGCGACCGGAGCCGCTGTCGCCGGCATCGGCGCCGCGGCGCCCAGCAGCCGGCGCCGCGCGCCGCGCGTGAAGGGGCCGCTGGTGTGGCTCGACCTCGACCAGCAGGAGCTCGACGACGCCTACGATCAGAGCAAATACGCGCCCAACCTGGCGCAGATCGTCAAGCGCTACGCCACCAACAGCGACGCGGTGCGGGCGCGGCTCGGCGCGCCCAAGCGGCTCGCCTACGGCACGACCCCGATCGAGGGCGCCGATCTCTATCCCAGCAAGCGACCGAACGCGCCGGTGCACGTCTTCATCCATGGCGGGGCGTGGCGCACCGGCTCGGCGCGGACCTACGCTTTCCAGGCCGAGGCGTTCGTGCACGCGGGCGCGCATTTCGTGACGCTCGATTTCCAAGACGTCACCCAGACCGGCGGCGATCTCATGCCGATGGCCGATCAGGTCCGCCGCGCGGTCGCCTGGATCTACAAGAATGCGGCGAGCTTCGGCGGCGATCCCAACCGCGTCTACGTGTCAGGCCATTCGTCGGGCGGACACCTCGGCGGCGTGGTGCTGGTGACCGACTGGGAGAAGGACTTCGGCCTGCCGAAGGACGTGGTGAAGGGCGCCGTGCTGTGCTCCGGCATGTACGACCTCAAGCCGGCGCGGCTGTCGGCGCGCTCGAGCTACGTCAAGTTCACCGACGCGATGGAGCATGCGCTCAGTGCGCAACGCCATCTCGACAAGCTCAACACCCCGCTCATCCTCGCCTACGGCACCTTGGAGACGCCCGAATTCCAGCGCCAGACCCGCGACTTCGCGGCGGCGGTGCAGGCCGCCGGCAAGCCGGTGCAGGTCCTGGTCGCCGACGGCTACAACCACTTCGAGATCATCGAGACGATCGCCAATCCGCACGGGCTGCTCGGGCGCGCCGCGTTGGAGCAGATGAAGCTGACGCCAGCGTGACGGGCGGTCTACTGAAATCCGTGTTGGGTCGAGGCGGTGCCGCGACCTCCCTCCCCCTGAAAGGGGGAGGTCGACTGCTTCGCTATGCGAAGCAGTCGGGTGGGGGTCGAACGGCCGCGCCGCAGTCGAACCCCGCGCATTGTCGCGTGACCCCCACCCCGACCCTTTCAGGGGGAGGGAGCGCACCGAGTTTGTCGCTTGCGCTGATGACCGCCTATCCGTTCATTCGGGCATGCCGGCTTTGCGCAATCCGTCCTTGAGGCGTTCACGCTGCAGTTGGTAATCCGCGCTGGTCAATCGCAGCGGTACCGGCGTGAATCTCCGGAAATCCGTGACCGTCGCCCCAGGGCGCAAGCTGTCATAGCGGGCAAGCGCTGCCCGCGCTTCGTCGTCGCGGCCGGTGAGCGCGCAGGCGGCCGCGAGCAGGGCGTACGTGCCGGTACTGTTGGGATTGGCTTCGAGCGCGAGGCGGAAGGATCGCAGCGCCTCTTCGTCGCGCCCGAGCAGGATCAGTGCCTGTCCCCGGCCATCCAGCCAGGTCCAGCGCCCCGGATCGCGCGGCCCGAACCGATGCGCCTTGGCGAACCAATCGAGGGCGTCTTGCGGGCGGCCGAGATACATCGTCGACAGGCCGACCTCCTTGTAGGCCCACGGCTCGCCGGGGTTCTCGACGATCACCGCCTCGGCGGCCGCAATGCCATCATCGAATTTGCCCTGCGCCCGCAGGAGCGCAGCCTTTGCCTTCAAGGAAATAAGATGGCGCGGTTCGGCCGCCAAAGTGCGCGCAAGCAGCGCCTCGGCCCGATCCAAACGTTGCTCGTTCCCCGTCGCGTAGTAGCCGTTGAGAGCTTCGAACACGAGGGTGGTGGCGACGCCGGCCAGAGCGTCGATGTTGTCGGGCTCGACCTTCAGCGCCTGCTCGTAGAGGTCGCGCGCGCCGATCATCGTCGCCGCCGACGTGGGTCGATTGGCGACCGCCTTGCCGCGCATGACGAGGTCGATGGCCTCCGCGCTTTTCGGCCGCTCGCGCTCGCTGCGCCGGGCTTCGACGTCGATCACCTTCAAGCCGATCGCTCGCGCCAGGCGACCGACGATCTCGTCCTGAACCTGCAGGATATCGGTTCGCTCGATGTCGAACCGTTCGGCCCAGAGCTGGCTGCCGGCCCGCGCGTCGTCGAGCTTGGCATTGACGCGAACCCGTTCGCCGTCGGGAAAGACGCTGCCGGCAAGCACGTAGCGCACGTCCAGCTCGCGGCCGATGTGCCGCACGTCCGCGACCCTGCCCCTGTAGGTGAACGCGGTATCGCGCGAAACGACGAAACTGCCGGGCAGCGCGCGCGAGAGATCGGTCGTCAGACTGTCGGTGATCCCGTCGGCGAAATAGTCTTGCCGCGTATCGCCGCCCAGATTGACGAACGGAAGGACGACGATGGACATGGCAGGTCGGCTCACCGTGCTTGCCAGCGACGGCGCCAGCGCTTCGCGCGCCGGGGCGACGACGCTTTTGGTGGCCGGCGTCGCCCACCAGAGCGCCGCGGCGCCGAGGCCGATCGCCGCCAGTGCGGCGCCGCGCGCTGGCCAGCCCCGCGCGCCGGCCGGTTCGCCGACTGATCCAGTCTGGATGCTGGCGGCAGGATGGGATTTAGGCCGGCGCAGCCCGCCCTCGATCGCGGTCAACGGCGTCTTGCCGAGCAGCGGCGATCCAGCCTTTGCACTTCCGTCCATCCGCACCCGATAGACCCGCACCGGCCGCGCGATGTTCTTGAGCTGCTGGTCGCCTTGGTCCTCGAACACGACGTCGAGCCGGCCATGGACGTCTTCTTGCACCCGCTCAGAGACGCAAATCCCGCCGGGCTCGGCCAGCGCCTCCAGGCGGGCCGCCACGTTCACGCCATCGCCCCACAACTCGGCCCCGTCGATGATGATGTCGCCGACGTTGATGCCGACACGGAATTCGATCCGCTTCGCCTTCGGCACGTCCGCGTTGCGGTCGACCATCGCGCGCTGGAGCTCGATGGCGCAGCGCACCGCCGCGACGACGCTGGCGAATTCCACCAGCAGGCCGTCGCCGGTGATCCTGACAATGCGACCCTTGTGCGCCTTGATCTTGGGATCGATGAGCGCGCTCCAGTGGGCCTTCCACTGGGCGAGAGTGCCCCGCATCGTCCGCTCCCACGAGTTGACTGTAGCCGGCGACATCGGCCATCAGAATGGCCGCGAGCCGCCGCTCCACTCGCCCGTGCCCCAACCCACCGAAGCCCCCGGCCACCTCCAGCGTGGCGGACCCGGTCCGTGTCACTACCGA
>CAVPTV010000035.1:0-306439 GCA_963708765.1 uncultured Alphaproteobacteria bacterium
GCCAATGTGGCGGAGCTCATTGCGCTCGCCAAAGCGCAGCCGGGCAAGCTCAACTATGCGTCCGGCGGTCCGGGCTCGACCAGCCATTTCGCCGTCGCCATGTTCGTGGCGCTGGCCGGCATCCAGAATGACACCGTCCATATCCCGTTCAAGGGCGGCGCCCCGGCGATGACCGCCACCATGGCGAACGACACCCAATTCTATTTCGGGCCGATGGCCGGGATGGTGCCGTTCATCGAAGCCGGCTCGGTCAGGGCGCTGGCGGTGAGCGGCGACGCGCGATCGCCCTCCCTTCCCAATATCCCGACCATGAGCGAGGCCGGGCAGCCGAAATACAAGGCGGTCGGCTGGTTCGGGCTGTTGGCGCCGGCCAAGACGCCCGCCGCCATCGTCAGCAAGCTGAGCGGCGCCGTCGCCGAGGCGGTGAAGAGCCCGGAGGTCATCACCGGACTGCGCGTGCAGGGGATCGAGGCGGCGAGCAGCGGACCGCAGGAGTTTGCGATTTTCATCCGGGAACAGCTCGACCTGCACAAGAAGCTCGCCGAGGACGTCGACCTCAAGCTAAGCCACTGAAATCCGCGCGCTCGTTCACGCCCCAAGATATAATGACATCGGTGAGATGATATGGCGAAAAAGCCCGCAGCAAGAACACGCAACACCAACGAGCGGCACTACGGCGACATTCTCTACGAGGTGAAGGATCAGGTCGCGTGGGTCACCATCAACCGCCCGCGCGTCCTGAATGCGTTCCGCGAGCAGACGCTCGATGAGATGATCGACGCGTTGAAATCGACCCGCGACGACCCGTCGATCGCCTGCGCGGTCGTGACCGGCGCCGGCGACAAGGCGTTCTCCGCCGGCGGCGACTTCTACGCCATGAAGCGCCTGAACTGGGTCAACGGCGCGATGTGGAACGACCGCATGCAGGGCCTGGCGATGACGATCCGCGGCCTGCCGATCCCGGTCATCGCCATGGTCAACGGCTGGTGCATGGGCGGCGGCCACGAGCTCGCCTTGTGGTGCGACCTCGTCATCGCGTCGGAGAACGCCGTGCTCGGGCAGACCGGCGCCAAGGTCGGCGCCTGCCCGACGGTCGGCGCGACCCAGTATCTGCCGCGCATCATCGGCGAGCGGCTGGCGCGCGAGATGATCTTCTGCGCGCGGCGCTTCACCGCGCAGGAGGCGGTGGAGATCGGTCTCATCAACAAATGCGTGCCGCAGAAGGACCTGCTCGAAGGAGACGCTGGTCTGGTGCGAGACCATCAAGGGCCACAGCCCGCAGACGCTGCGCATGACCAAGAAGAGCCTGAACTTCGAGTCCGATCTCCTCTATGCGTCCTGGCAGCACGGCATGGAGCTGCTCGCCCACGTCTGGGGCTCCGAGGAAAGCCTCGAGGGCATGAACGCCTTCCTGGAGGGCGCAAGCCCGACTTCCAGAAATTCCGCATGCGCAACAAGCGCGAGCTCGAGGACTATCTCGACGGCTGCGACAAGGATCTCAACGCGCCGCCGTCGATGCGCAGGAAGTAGCTGACCGCATGACCGATCAAGCCAATGGCGCGCTCGCCGGACATCCGCGTGGTCGATCTGACCCGCATCCTGGCGGGCCCGCTCTGCACCATGATGCTCGGCGACATGGGCGCCGACGTGATCAAGGTCGAGCCGCCCGACAGGCGGCGACGACACGCGCAGCTGGGGGCCGCCGTTCGTCGGCGAGCGAGGCCGCCTATTTCCTCAGCGTCAACCGCAACAAGCGCTCGCTGACGCTCAACATGGCGGTGCCGGCCGGCCAGAAGATCCTCGCCGGCCTGATCGAGAGAGCCGACGTGCTGATCGACAATTTCAAGCTCGGCACGCTCGAGAAATGGGGCTTCACCGACGCCTGGTTCGACGCAGCACGCGCCGCGGCTGGTGCGCTGCTCGATCACCGGCTACGGCATCGAGCGGACCGAAGGCGGCGCTGCCCGGCTACGACTTCATCCTGCAGGCCGAGTCCGGGCTGATGAGCATTTGCGGCGAGCCGGACGGCGCGCCGACCAAATACGGCGTGGCGATCGTCGACGTCTGCACCGGCATGCTGGCCTGCAACGCGATCCTCGCGGCGCTCAACGCGCGCCACCGCACCGGCAGGGGCCAGAAGGTCGAGGTGTCGCTCTACGAGACCTCGCTCGCGATGCTGGTCAACGTCGCGTCGAACTATCTCGTCGCCGGCAAGCGACGGCGGCCGCTTCGGCAACGGCCATCCGAGCATCGTGCCCTACACGACCTATCAGGCCGCCGACGGCGATGATCGCGCTCGCGGTCGGCAACGACGCGCCAGTTCGCCCGCTGCGCCGAGGTGCTCGGCCATCCCGAATGGGCGCAGGACGCGCGCTTCAACAGCAACCGCGCGCGCGTCGAGAACCGCGACCTGATCGACGGCCTGATCAACGAGGCGTTCGCGCGACGACACCGCCGACGCGTGGCTGACAAAGCTGATGGCGGTCGGCGTGCCGTGCGGCAGGATCAATTCGGTCGCGCAGGCGCTCGACGATCCGCACACCGCGGCGCGCCGCATGGTCGAGACGGTCGAGCATCCGGTCGTCGGCGCATTGAAGATGCTCGGCATTCCGTTCAAGTTCTCCGACACGCCGGCTCGGTGCGGCGCGCGCCGCCGACGCTCGGCCAGCACACCGACGAAATTCTGCGCGAGCGAGCTCGGGCTCGACGCGAACGCGATCGCGGAGTTGCGCCGCCAGAAGGTGATCTAGGCACGGCATGATGCACCGGCTTCAACCACGTGTCGATCGTCGTGCCGGATCTCGAAGCGGCGGCGCGCGAGCTTCACGAGAAATACGGGCTGCAGGTCGGCGATCGCGATGGTCAACGCCGCAGCAGGGCGTGCGCCTGGCCTATGTCGAGCTTGGCGGCGCCAGGATCGAGCTGATGGAGCCGTCGCGGCCGGATTCGCCGGTCGCCAAGTTTCTCGAGCGCAATCCGAAGGGCGGCATCCATCACTTCTCGTCTCGGCGTCGACGACGTCGACGAGACCGCCCGCGGCTTGCGCGCAGAGCGGCGTGCGCGTGCTCGGCGACGGCAAGCCGCAGCACAACGTCGCGGGCGAGCGCATCGCCTTCATCCATCCGGGCGATTTTCTCGGCGCGCTGGTCGAGCTCGAAGAACATCGCCAGGCCTGAGGAGACGCAGCCGTGAAGATCAAGCGCATCGAGCCGATCGCGGTGAGCTTGCCGATGAAGAAGCCCGTCTTCATGGCGGGCGTCGAGATCCGGCAGGCCGACAACGTCCTGGTCCGGATCGAGGCGGACAACGGCATGGTCGGCTGGGGCGAAGCCGCGTCCGCCCCCACCATGACCGGCGAGACGGTCGAGAGCATGATGGCGGCCGTGCTCTATCTCGACGCCGGCGCTGATGGGCCGGCTGGCCGAGGACATCGCCGGCGCGGCGGCCGCGATGACCGGCCGCATGTACGGCAACAACGCCGCCAAGGCCGCGATCGAGATGGCGCTGCACGATCTCGTCGGCCGCGCCACCAGCCGGCCGGCCCACGCGCTGCTCGGCGGCAAGCGGCGCGAGCCGCATCGCGCTCCTCGGCGTCATCAGCAACGGCGAGCTTGCCGCCGACCTGCGCGACGCCGAGCAGAAGAAGGCCGAAGGCTTTCGCGGCCTTCAAGATCAAGGTCGGCATCGACAAGCCGATGATCGACGGCGAGCGCACGCGCCGCATCTGCGAGCTGCTCGGTCCGCGACCTGCTGATCTGCGTCCGACGCCAACCAGGGCTGGAGCACCGAGGAGGCGCGTGCAATATGTCCGCGCGGTCGCCGGCAGCGGGCTCGATTTCTTCGAGCAGCCGGTGCTGGCCGACGACATCGCCGGCATGGCCGCGGTCGCCGCGGCGGCCGATTGCGCGATCGGCGCCGACGAGAGCATCCACAGCCTCGACGACATCCGCCGCCACCACGAGCGCAAGGCCGCGCGCGGCGTGAGCCTCAAGACCATCAAGCTCGGCGGCATGCGCGGCGTGATGGCGGCGGGCCTGCTGTGCGAGCAGCTCGGCATGGCCGTCAACGTCTCCTGCAAGACCGGCGAGTCGAGCATCGCTTGCGCGGCCGCCATGCATGTCGCCGCCGCGCTGCCGCAGATCGCCTGGGGGCTGACGCTCGACCAACGAAGGGCTCGCCGACGACGTGACGGCGCAGCCGATTCGCATCGAGCGCGGCCATGTGGAGGTGTCGGATCGCCCGGGGCTCGGAATCGACGTGGACGAGGACCGTGTCCGCCGCTATCGGCGCGACGTGGCGCCGAAGCAGGTGGCGTAAGGCGGCGATGAAGCACACCAATATCGGCATCGCCGTCGTCGGCGCCGGACGCATCGGGACGCTGCGGGCGCGGCTCGCCGCCAAGCATCCGGCGGTGCGCTTCCTGGCGATCTCCGACCGCGATCCGGCGCGCGCCCGGGCGCTGGCCGAGCAGGCCGGCGCCGATCTCCACACCGGCAGCAACGACGAGGTCATCGCCGATCCGGACGTCACCGCCGTGATCGTGTCGACGCCGGAGCAGGAGCACACCGCAGCCGATCCTGCAGGCGCTTGCAGCTCGGCAAGCCGGTGCTGGTCGAGAAGCCGATCGGGTTCTCGCTCGCGCGACGCCGACACGATTCTCGACGACGCTGCGCGAGACCAAGGGCGATCTGCGCGTCGGCTACAGCCGCCGCTACAAGGAATGCTTCCTGCGCGCCAAGGAGCAGATGCTGCACGGCCGGCTCGGCAAGGTCGTCGGCGGCACCGCGCGCGTCTACAATTCGCGCGCCCAGGCCTTCGCCATCCTCAAGCGCGATCCGCACGCCACGCCGGTGCTGGACGTGCTCACCTACTACGTCGATCTCATGTGCTGGTTCCTCGAAGGCAACCGGCCGGTCGAGGTGGTGGCGCGCGGCCAGCACGGCATCTTCAAGGAGGCCGGCTACGGCGCCCACGACGTGACCTGGGCGATCGTGACCTTCGCCGACGGCGCGGTGATCAATCTCGGCGTGAGCTACGCGCTGCCGGCGCGCTATCCGACGCTCGGCCAGTCCGACCGCGTCGAGCTGCTCGGCACCGAAGGCACCATGATCATCGACGACGATCACATGGATCACCTGCTGTATTCGGAGAAGGGCATTCCGCACGCCTATGTGCCGGACCACGGGGTCAAGATGGCGTTCCTCGGCAGCAACACCGCGGGCGACTGGGCGGTCGGCGATTTCTGGGGCCCGCTCGGCAACGAGACGCGCGCCTGGCTCGATCATCTCGCGACCGGCGCGCCGACCGTTCACACCACGCCCGAGCAGGCCCGCATCAACCTGGAAACCACCATCGCGATCGAGCGCGCGGTGGCGTCCGGCCAGTCGGTGCGCCTGCCGCTGCAGGCGGAGGATTGAGCGGCTGCTCGCGACTATGCACAGCGCTCTATTCCGCCCTCACCCTGAGGAGCATCCATGCAGTCCATCGACTTGCATGGATGCGTCTCGAAGCATGAGGCCGAACCAAGCTGCGGAGCGTTGCTCACGGAGCACTCAAGACATTGTGCATTGCACAATCGCCCTCGCCACCACAGCTTCCGGACTGATGACGCACTCGCGCGGAGAAGATGTCATGAATATCAAGGGTATCATCGCGGCGGCGATCGCGATCGTCATCGCTTCGCCGGCGCTGGCGCAGCGTGCGCCCGAGCAGCGCCAGCGCGCGCCCGAGCAGCGTCAGCGCTCCGCCAATCCCGCCTACGACGTCTATGTCAGTGGCCAGTATGTCGGCTCCGATCCGGACCCGAACATACGGGCGCAGCTGCAGCGCCGTCAGCCCGGCGGCTCGTGGTAGAGGCTGAGCGGACAGACATGGTTTGATCGACCCTAAGCATTTTCTCGTATGTATTTAGCGCCTTTGAAGCAAATGCGGTGCATTCCGAGGCCGTACGCATCTTCACCTTGCGACGACGTGACCTGGGCGATCGTGACCTTCACGGACGGCGCGGTGATCAATCTCGGCGTGAGCTATGCGCTGCCGGCGCGCTACCCGACGCTCGGTCAATCCAACCGCGTGGAGTTGCTCGGCAGCGAAGGCACCATGATCATCGACGACGACCACATGGATCACCTGCTGTTTTCGGAAAAAGGCATTCCGCACGCCTATGTGCCGGACCACGCCGTCAACATGGCGTTCCTCGGCAGCAACACCGCGGACGATTGGGCGGTCGGCGATTTCTGGGGCCCGCTCAGCAACGAGACCGGCGCCTGGCTCGACCATCTCTCGACCGCCGCGCCCACCGTCCACACCACGCCCGAGCAGGCCCGCATCAACCTCGAGACCACCATCGCGATCGAGCGCGCGGTGGCGTCCGGGCATTCCGTGCGCTTGCCGCTGCAGGGGGAAGATTTAGCTGTTCCCGGGCCGGACACCGGATAGGGCATTCACGCCACCTCCGGATAGCCCAGCTCTGCGGCCTGCCGCTCGTAATCCAGGAGCACCTGATACGTTTCCGGGGCGGCCGGCGAGATGGTGCGGATCCGGAGCGGATCGAGCACCGGCCGGCGGTCCGGAGCGGCGGTCAGGCGCAGGAGAGCCCGGCGCAGGGCCGCCACCCGTTGCGGGTCCGTCGCGGCCGCGGTGATGAAGGGAATGGCGGGGCTTGGCGCTGTTTCGGCCAGGATGCGGAGACCCTGCAGGAAATGCGGCCGGTAGTCTTGCAGAAACACGTAGGTGAGGCAGTCGATCGAGGCGCAGTCCGCCTCGCCCGAAAGAACGCGCTGCATGCTGGTAGCGTGGCTGCCGGTCTCGATCACATTGCCGAAGAATGGTCTGCCGCCGGCGAGCCCGGCGAACAGGAGCCGCGGCAGGTTCATGCCCGAATTGGAGTGGCGGCTGTTCAGGGCGAAGGTCGTACCGCGGAGGTCCTCCGGCTTTTGGAAGGACGAGTCCTCCCGCACCAGGATAAAGGCGCAGTGTGTCGCCTCTCCGCAGCCCGGGGCGTCGTAGGTCGGAACGCCGAGGAGCTGATGCTGTCCGCGGTAGATGGTCTGCAGCGGGTAGCCGCAGGTTTGGGAGAACAGGGTCGCGGCCCCGATCTCAGCCGGGACCGGCGGGCGAGAAGAGGAAAGCTCGGGCGGCAGGTCGTCCAATCCTTCGGTCGCGAGCTCGTCTGACAAGGCCCGCCAGAAGGCCGCATTTGCCGCGGCCATTTCGGGCAGGTTGTACATCGGAAGGCTTGCTGTCAGGGCGGACATGCATGCCATGAGATAGCCTGCGGGATACGAGCTCTCTACGCGACAGCGGCTTGAAGCTGCAGCAGCTCCGGATCCTGGTAATCCGGGCGCAAGGGATGCACTTTGCTGAGCAGCGTCTGCACGTGGCAGGTCTCCGCCCCGTCATTGATGATCTCGTGGTACACGAACGGCGGACAGGCAATCAGGTCCCACCGACCCAACCGCACTTCCGCAACCTCGTCGCCGTCGAACAAGCGGATCAGGCACGAGCCGCCCAGGATGAAGAACGTTTCCTCGATCTCGTGCCGGTGAACGGGGATGCGATTGCCAGCCGGCATGGACTGGATCGACATCGTGAAGGCGCTGGGCTCGAGTCCGCCGCGTCTGTCATTCGGATCGACCGATCCGCTGGCCCCGATATAGCGGCGCTGCGCCCGACCGAACTTGGTATCCTTCTCGGTTTCGTATCCGAACACGCTCCAGTCCTCGCGCCGCTCGGCAAAGCGCGCCACGCGACGGTCGATCTGCTCTTGGAGACTTTGGGGAGTGCTCATGGGTACGGTCCTTCCATCGTTTGCAACGAACCTGCAGTATCGGTCTCGCCGACACCGGCGTCACTCGTCTTGGCGCCATTACGGTGAACAATTTGCAGGCAGGCTGATCAATCTCGCCTCATTGGATGCGCAATTCTGCATCACGCGATCGTCGATCGCTGAAGCGTGATCGTAGTGATCGTAGGTTGGGTCGAGCGCTTGCGAGACCCAACATCCCACCGCGGCCGAGGCGTTGGGTCTCGCCATAGCCCGCGAAGACGGGCGTAAACGCCCTTATGACGCTCGACCCAACCTACGAACACGCGCCGCCGTCACAGCGTGCACGACCGCGTGTGCTTCATGTGCTCGAGCTTGGTCGGAATGATCACGCAGTCGTGGTGGCCGCCGTTGCTCGGCCAGATGCCGACCAGCTCGTCGGTCTCGGCGTCGATGAAGGCGATGCCGCTCGAGAGCCGCTGGAAGCCGCTGAACACGCCGACCACGTATTTGCCGTCGTAGGTGATCGCCAGCGTCTGCATGTCCGGCCCGATGCCCTGGATTTCCTTCTTGATCTTCCAGGTCTTGGTGTCGACCACCATGACGCCGCTGGTGGCCGGCGAGGGGTGCAGGATCGACAGATAGAGCTTGGAGCTGTCCATCGAGAACACCATGTGGAACGGGTTCGGATACTTGCCGCGCCACAGCGGGTCCTCGACATGCGCGATCTTCTTCCAGTTGCGCGGATCGGGATCGCTCGAATCGAACACCGAGCAGTTGTTCTCGCGCAGATTGTTCATCATGCAGAGGAACCGGCCGTCGGGCGAGAAGCCGACCTCGTGGCCGGGCGAGAAGATCTTGTCGAACTTCACCTCCCAGTGATCGTTGTCGATCTTCTTGACCGGATACTGGTTCGGCGCGTCCTTGTTGAACTGGAGGAACGCCACCGGCTCGAAATTCTTCTCGGCATCGAGGATGACCTGGCCGCCGCACAGCCTGACGACGGTCGAGGCCCAGCGGCCGGTCGGATGCCAGATGGTGCCGTCGGCGCCGCAGAGACCGTGGACGTCGTCGCCCGGGATGCGTGCCTTCCTCGACGAACAGCTCGCCCATCGGCACCATTTCCCACTCGATCTTCTGACCCTTGGTGCCGAGGTAGTCGTACTTGCCGGTCTTCGCGTCCGGATAGATCCTGGAGATCTTGAGCACGCCGCCCTTCTGCCAGCCCTCGGCCAGGTTGCGGACGTTGGGCACCCAGTCGTATTTGAGCGCCGCGATCACCCGCGAGGTGCGCCGGTCGAAGCACGCCGCGATGTCCTTCTGGCCGTCGGTGACGAAATAGCGCTCGGCAGTCTTGGGATCGATGGTGACGTGGACGCCGAGACCGAGGCCGGTCGCCTCGGCGACGTTCTCCATCACCTCCATCTGCGCGCCGTCGTAGCGGACGCGGTAGATGTTGAACCCTTCGGCCGGCGTCTCGATGCTGGTGGGGATGCCGTAGATCAGCGAGTTCTTGCCGCCCTGGGTGCTGTTGATCCATTCGAAGCCCTTGGTCGGGTCGGCGCTCGGGAATGCGCAGAGGTGATGCGAGATCGGGTTGTAGTCGCCGTAGTTCCAATATGAGATCCAGGCCAGCGTCCGGCCGGTGTTGAGGTTCACCGCGTAGGTGCCGCCGCTCGAGCTTGGTCGGCATCAGCAGCACCCAGTTGCCGAACTGTCGGCCGCGGATATCCGCCTGCGGATTGATCAGTTCGCGCTCGATATGATGACGCTGGGCTTCGGCCGTGGTGGCGCCGCTGTGCATGACGCCGTGCGCCGGCACGTCCTGGCCGGTGACCATCGTGTAGCCGAGCGCGACGGTCTCGCCGGCCACCGCGGTGCCGGCGGCCCATTTCAGCATGCTGCGCCGATTGATCTTCGACGGCGCCACCGGGGGTGCATCGGCTGGTCGCGCCTCTTGCTGCTGGTCGCGCGCGCTCTTTTCCTGCAGATACTCCGAGAATTGCTGCGTGGTCCTGCTGCGTCACCTCCGCCTTGCGCTTGAGAAAGCTCTGCTCGGGACTGAGCGGCCGTCCGAACCGTTTTCGCGTCGCTCCGAGCATCCATCTTCATCTTCGGCACATGGACGGGCTTCTCTCAGTTTCGTCCTGCGCTCGTCAGACATGGCCTCCTCCTCACTATCGTGGTACGGCGATCGCTGCTCGCAGGTCAGTGCGGCGGCATCGGGATCCACACCGGCGGCTTGCCGGCAAACCGCATCCGCTTCAGGACGACGTCGTCGGCGACGTCGAACGGTTTCAGATAGACGTAGTAGTTGTCCTTGCGCTCGAACACGTCGTCCTTCGGCAGGCTGCTCGGGCTGATCAGCATCGTCCCCGAGAAGCGAACGTGCATGTAGTTGGGAAGCAGCTGCGTGAAGTCGCGCACGCGCGCGTCGAACAGGTAACGATAGGTCTGCCGATCCTCGATCTTCAGCACGCCGCGCGCGCCTTCGTCGGTCGGCGTCATCGACACTTCCTGCCAGACCGTGCCGACCTGCACGTAGGCGCGCAGGTCCGGCGACATGACGTAGATCGGCCGGTCGCCGCCGACGTTCTGCAGATAGGTGGTCAATTCGTAGCGCCCGTCGCCGAGGTCGCGTGACCGACTGGACGTCGCCGCGCAGACTGTTGAGCGCCATGTGCTGCAGCGTCGCGATCCGCGCGGCGCGCTCGCGCACCTGCTTGTCCTGATACTTGCCGATCGCGAAGTTCGTCGAGCAGGACGGCGCCGAACACGATGGCCGCCGTCACCAGAACGGTCTGCACGCCGGGCAGCAGATTGCGGCCCAGACGGATCGGCGTGCGTGCCGCGGCCGGCGCCGTCGGCGGCGGACGGACGCGAACCTTGGCGGGCCCGAAGTGCCGCGGCTGGCGCTGCGCCTCGACCGCTGATCTCCGGCCGCGTCGGTCTTCGGCGCGAGCGCGCCTTGGCGCATCTCGTAGGTCCGCTGCGCGCGCCTGGCGAGCTCGAGATTGTGGGTGACGAGCGCCAAGCCGAACGACTTCGGTCCGCTGCAACTGCTCGAGCAGGTCGATGATGTCGGCTTCGGTGTCCTCGTCGAGGTCGCTGGTCGGCTCGTCGGCCAGCAGCAGCGCGCGGCGAATTGATCAGCGCGCGGGCGACCACGGCGCGGCGCTGCTCGCCGCCCGACATGCTGCCCGGATAGGCGTCGGCGCGGTCCGCCAGTCCGACACGGGCGAGGAGATCGTGCGCCCGCGCGTAGGCCTCCTCCGCCATCCATGGTGCGGCCGAGCAGCGCCGGAACCGCGACGTTGTCGACCGCGGTGAGGTTCGACAGCAGGCTCGGGAACTGGAAGATGAAGCCGATGTGGCGGGAGCGGAAGCGCGCCAGCTCCGCTTCCGATAGCGCCCAGATATCGGTGCCGTCGAGCAGCACCTTGCCGTCGGTCGGCCTGGTCAGGGCGCCGAGCATGGCCATCAGGGTCGACTTGCCCGAGCCGGAGCGGCCGACGATCGACACGAACTCGCCGCGCCCGCAACTCGAGGCTGGCGCCGCGCACGGCCTCGTAGCCCCGGACCGTATCGCTTGGTCAGTGACTGCGCCGACAGGGTCACGTCACCGCCCTTCCGTCTGAATGAGGGCGTAGGGCGCCATGCGGCGCACCCGCCACGCCGGCAGGAACGCGCCGACGAGACCGAGCACGGCCGAGAACACGAGCGCCGCGAGCACGGCGACCTGCAGGACGGCGAGCGGCGGCCAGGAGAACGGGACGCCGAGGAGGCCGAAGTAGAAGCCGAGCGAGCGGGCGAACAGCAGCAGCACGGCGGTGCCGAAGCCGAGACCGGCGAGGCCGCCGAGGCCGGTGATGATGGCCGCCTCGGCGAGGATGACCGTCATCACCTGACCGGACTGCGCCCCCATCGCCCGCAGCAGGCCGACCTCGCGGTAGCGTTCCTGGACGATCGCCGAGAACAGCAGCGAGACCAGGATCAGCAACGCGATGAGCTGGAACGCGGTGAACACGGCAATGCCGATCAGGAGCGTGCTCAGCGCCTGCCGCGAGGAGGTGAGCACGGTGTTGCCTTCGACGATCTTGACGTCGGCGAGCTGGCCGAGCGCGAACTTGATGTCTTCCGGCCTTGTTCCGGGCGAGAGCTGCAGCAGGAAGGCCGAGACGCGGTCGAGCACCAGATCGGGCGAGCAGACTTCGCCATGGGTCATGGCGGCGACCGGCGTTGCCTGACCGTATTCAGCGGTGGCCGACGCCTTGCCGGTCGTTCGCGCGTCCGACGCGCGGCAGAACGAGACGATGTCGGCGAGCGCGTCGAAGCTGAGGAAATAGGACTCGTCGAACGGACCGACGCCGGTCTTGCCGAGCCGGCCGTAGACGCTCATCGGCCGGCCGCAGACGCTCAGCGTCGCGCCGATCCGCGCGCCAAGCCGGCCGCCGGCGATCAGGCCCTCGACCGGTCCCGGCTGGCGGTCCTCGAGCCAGGTCAGGACCGAGAAGTCGCGCGCCGGATCGAACGCGATCAGATTGACGTTGCGCCCGTCGACCAGCGCCGGGACGATGCGCTGCGGCGCGACCCGGGCGATCCCCGGAATGGCGGCAATTCGCTCCGCCAGGTCGGCCGCCAAGGTCTCGTCGGTCGGCTGCACGGTGAGCAGGCTCGCGGTGATGTTCACCAAGGTCGCGCGCGGGACGACGACGAGGTCGGCGCCCATGCGCGCGAAGCTCGTCGCCATGCCTTCGCGCAGCGCCCAGCCGGCGACGAAGCTGGCGAAGCCGATGCCGACGCCGAGCATCACGGCCACGCCGAGCAGGATCGCGCGCAGCTGGCGGCGAGCGACGTTCTGCGCGGCCAACCGGATCAGCAGCCAACGATCATGCCGGCGTTGCGCCATCGCGCTCTCCAGGGGCCTATTCTCCGAGGAGAACGTCCCTGGCCTCATTGATCTTCGTGCTGAGGTAGTGCGTGCCGCCGAATTGCGGATCGACTTTCTGCTCCAGACGGCGGTGCGCTTCCCTGATCTCCTCGCGCGGTCGGCATGAGCCCCAGGACGTCGAGCGCCTCCTCGGTCGACATGCGCGTGCTCCGGCTGCCGGATCCATTCACTGGCCCGGCCACGAGACGCATGTCGGTCGGCCCATGCTCGATGTGCTGCCCGGCCTGCTCCAGATAGGTCCGCAATACCGCAATGGATTGCTGAACCGGCGCCGCATCTGCCGTCCCGGCGCATCGTTGCGAAGTTGCCGGGTACGATGCCTCCGCCGCGACTCGCAGCAAAGTCAGGATAGCCGCGCCCCACGTTGAGCGGACCGAACAGCACCCGCCAGCGCGGCGCGGCCTGCACGAGCACCGGCAGCATGAAGGCCGCAAGCATCATCGCGTAGGTCCAGCGGCCGCTCGCGATGAGCCACGACAGCAGCCGCCAGCGCGAGCAGCGCCAGCGCGATCAAGGCCCATCGTCCCGAATTGATGATCGCCCGGGGATCGGCGTGCAGGATCCAGTCGCCCACCTTGATCGCAGACACGAACAAGGACAGCCCAAGCGTCGTGTAGGCCACGACTGTCAAATCCATGACGGACCATCTCTCCGGCCATCAACGCATCGGAGCGTGCGCTTGGCGCAATGCGGTTGACAAGCGCGGAGCCGTGAGGTTCGTGAATCAGGTGATAACTATGGGGATTGAACTCGACCGATCGGGTCAATGCGGCGTCGACATTGCGTCGCCGCTTGTCTTCGAAGACCGGCGAACGACGAGCCCGATTAAAACTTGTCGAAACTTTGCTGCGTTGCCGGCCGCAGGCGGCAACAACCGCTCAGGCGTCGAGCTTCAACAGCCGCGCCGCGTTGCCGCGCAGGATCAGGTCGCGCTCGCTGGTCGACAATTCGGTGAGCGCTTCGACCGTCCCGACCGGATCGACGAGGCTCATGTCGGCCGGGAAGTCGGTGCCGGCGACGACGCGGTCGACGCCGACCTGACGGGCGAGGTTCAGCAGGATCGGACCGCTGTGGGCGATGGTGTCGTAGTGGAAGCGGCGCAGATAGTGCGACGGCGGATGCTTCAGGTCCTTGACCTCGGGGCGCACGGTCGCGCCGTGGTCCCAGCGGCCGATCAGGATCGGCAGCGACGCCGCCCGCGTGCGGCAGCACGACATCGAGCTTCGGGAAGGCGTCGAGCGCGCCGCTGAAGATCAACGACGCGGCCGCGATCGCGCTCTCGGTCGGATTGCCGATGAAGTTGCGCAGATGGTAGCCGCGCATGCGCTCGGCGCCGACCGGATTGACCGGGTGGAGCAGGATCGGCAGGCCGCGCTCCTCGCAGCGCGCGTAGATCGGCCAGAACTCCTTGTCGTCGAGGTTCCGGCCGTTGATGTGGGTCGCCATGTAGATGCCGCGGATGCGCCGGCAGCTTGGCGACGCGGTCGAATTCCTGCACCGCCAGGGCCTGGTCCTGCATCGGCAGCATCGCCAATCCGACGAAGCGCTCCGGATGCTTCTGGTGGATCGCCGCGCAGGCGTCGTTGTAGGTCTGGCAGAGCCGGAGCCCGAACGCGGGCGGCGCCCAGAACGCCATCGGCTGCGTCAGCGACAGCGCGTGCATGGCGACGCCGGCCTTGTCCATCGCCTGCAGGCGCGAGTCGATGTCGATATATTGCGGCTGGAACGACACCGTCAGGCCGGGGATCGTGATGGTGACGTTGCCGCGTTGATTGCGGCCCATCTTGGCGCCGTTGGCGTCGCCTTCGCGCTCCAGCAGCGCCACCCATTCGGGCGGATACCAGTGCGCATGGACGTCGATGACGCGCACGCGCGGTTTCGGGGTCCTTGGGGCTCTTGCGCACCTGATCGGCAACGTGCCGCCCAGCAGGGCGGCGGTGGAGCCGGCAACAAATCCACGTCGTGTGAGCATCGCGTCCCTCCGGGCTGCCCGATTGTACGGCGCCGTGGGCCCAAGTCCATCGAGCCCGAGCCGCCGCCCGGTTGAGAGAAGGTTTACGTCTCGCTGCCATGGTGGGCGAACGCCAATCGGGATCGGGGTGGGGGATGCAGGTATCGGCATGGCGGGCGGAGCGGAACCGGCAGGCGCTGGCGCGCCTGCGGCGCAGCCTGCCCGCGCTCTTTCCGGCTCCCGTGCTGACGCACGCGCTGGCGCGCTCGTTCACGCCGCCGACGCCGCGGCGCGCGATCGATTCGTATTGGCGCGCGCACCCGGTTCGGGCCGATCGCCTCGCCCGCGTGCTCGCCGCCCGCAGCGGCGCGCCGGCGGGCTGGACCTGGCGCCTGGGCGATGGTCGCAAGGACGAGCTGCCGGCGAGCTTTCGCAGTCCGCCGGCGCCGTACCGCGAGGCCGCCTTCACCCGCGGTCCGGGCTTCTGCTGCGTGTGCGGGCAGCCGGTCTACCGCTTCGGCTGGCACGTCGACCTGTGGGAGCGCGGACCCAACGCCAATGCCGGCTGGCACACCGCCTGCGTGGTGGCGTGGCAATTGTGGAATGCGCCGAGCGGTTTCGACCGGGTGATCAAGCGGCTGCAGTCGCGGCGCTGCGCCACCACCGGCAAGCGGCTGTGGAAGACCGCCGAGGTCGACCATCGCATGCCGCTGTTCCGGGTCTGGCGCGAGCAGCGCGAGAGTGACTGGCCGACGCTGCTGGCGTTCTGGGGATTTCCCAATCTGCAGGTCATCAATCGCGACGTTCACGCGGCCAAATGCGTCGACGAGGCAAAGTATCGACGGGGCCGGGCCGATGCGCTGCGCGAGAGCGCCGACACGTTGTAGGTGGCGCAGAATCGCCTGTCGTGGCGCCGTTGCGTGGGCACGGCGCGCGCCGTTTGCCCAGCCGTGGCGCACGCTGCGGCGCCCGGGCGCCCCTACGAAACGGCGGCAGTGAGCTTCAAGCAGCGCGCGCCATGGCCCGGCGCCACCATCACGGCCGGGATGTCGCCTTCGCGGCAGGCGGGCTCCGCGATGCTGCAGCGCGGCGCGAACGACGCAGCCCTGCGGCGGCCGATCGAGCCGCGGCGGCGCGCCCGGGATGGCTTCGAGCCGCTTGCCGCGCCGCGCGCCGAGCACGGTCGATGAGAGCAGCCCGCGCGTATAGGGATGCGTCGGGTTGCGCGACCACCTCGCGCAGCGTTCCGGTCTCGACGATCCGTCCGCCATACATGACGGCGATGCGGTCGGAGATCTCCACCGCCACGCCGATGTCGTGGGTGACGAAGATCACCGCCATGCCGAACTCGCGCTGCAGCTCGCGCAGCAGCAGCAGAATCTGGATCTGCACGGTGGCGTCGAGCGCCGTGGTCGGCTCGTCCGCCAGCAGGACCTTGGGACTGCACGACAGCGCGAGCGCGATCATCGCCCGCTGCCGCATGCCGCCCGACATTTCGTGCGGATAGGCGTCGAGCCGCCGGCGCGGCGAGGGAATGCGCACGCTCTCCAGCATCTCGAGCGCGCGCTTGCGGCCCTCGCGCCCAGCTCGCGCCGCGGTGCCGCACCACGGTCTCGGCGATCTGGTCGCCGATGGTGTAGACCGGATCGAGCGCCAGCATCGGCTCCTGGAAGATCATCGAGACGACGCCGCCGCGCAGGTGCTCGAGCGCCGGCCTCGTCGAGCGCCAGCACGTCCTGGCCGGCGAGCCGGATCGCGCCGTCGATCCGGCTGCGGCGCGGCGGCAGCATGCGCAGCAGCGCGCGCAGGGTCACGCTCTTGCCGGAGCCGGATTCGCCGAGCAGGCCGAGCACCTCGCCCTGCGTCGAGCGTGATGTCGACGCCGTTGAGCGCATAGACGGTGCGCTCGCCGTGAAGCGCACATGCAGGTTCTCGGATCTCGACGATCGGACTCATGGCGGCGTCGGCATCCGGCGGTGATGATCGGTCGCCGCCTGGAACGCGCGGCCGAGCGCGATCAGCGTTTCGTCGCCGAACGGCCGGCCGATCAGCTGCAGGCCGATCGGCAGGCCGCTGCGGCGATTGCCCGGCCGGGACCACCAGCACCGGCAGGCCGAGATAGTTCATCGGCCGCATGAAGCGCGTGATCGCCGGATGACGGCTTCGGCATTCGGGCCGCCGCCGACATCGGTCTCCTCGATCGTCGGCGCCGCCGCGCGCGAGGCCGGCGCGATGACGACATCGACGTCGCCGATCGCCGCGAGATGCGCGGCGAGCGCCGGTCCGCGCCAGCGCAGCGCTTCGAGATATTCGACCGCGCTGTAGGCGAGCCCGTTCTCGAGCCGGTTGCGCACCTGCGGCGCCGTAGTCCTGCGGCGCGCGTGCGCAGCCACGGCGCGTGGCAGCTGGTCGCCTCGACGGCGAGCACGATCAGCGCGGCCGCCGCGACCGCGGTCTGGTCGGGCAGCTCGACCTTGACGATCTTGGCGCCGAGCTTGCGCAAGGTCGTGATCGTCGGCGTCGAGCGCCGCCGCGACGTCGGGCTCGAGATCGTCGACATAGAAGCTCGTCGGCACGCCGATCTTGAGCCCCTTCGGCGAGCGCTGCGCCGCCTTCGCGTCCCAGGCCGGCGCGCCGGCGGTGGTCGGATCGAGCGGGTCGGGCCCGGCGATGGCGGCGGCGATCAGCGCGCAATCCTCGGCGGTGCGCGCCAGCGGCCCGACGGTGTCGAGCGTGAACGAGAGCGGCATCGCATTGGCGCGGCTCACGCGGCCGTTGGTCGGCTTGAAGCCGGTGACGCCGCAGAAATGCGCCGGCAGGCGGATCGAGCCGCCGGTGTCGGAGCCGAGCGCCGCATAGGTCGAGGCGCGCCGCCGACCGCCGCGCCCGAGCCGGACGACGAGCCGCCGGTGATGCGGCTCGGGTCCCACGGATTGCACGCCGGACCGAGATAGGCGTTGTGCCCGGTCGGGCCGTAGGCGAACTCGGCCATGTGCAGCGCGCCGAGCGGAACGAGCCGGCGGCCTCGAGCCGCGCGATCGCGGTCGAGGTCGCCGGCGCGATCCAGCCTTCGCGCACCTTCGAGCCGCAGCCGGCCGGCTTGCCGGCGAAGTAGTACATGTCCTTGTGGGCGAGCGGCACGCCATGCAGCGGACCCTTCGGCCCGCGGCGCGCGAGCGCGCGTCGGCCGCCTTGGCGGCCGCCAGCGCCTCGTCGGCCTCGACGCGCACGAAGGCGTTGAGCGTCGGCTGCCAGCGCTCGATGCGCGCGAGCAAGCGCCTGCGTCAGCTCGACCGACGACAGCTTGCGGCTCCGGATCGCCGCCGCGACCTCCGTCAGCGTGAGCTCGGCGGGATCGCTTCACCGGCCGATCTCCTGCCGCTGCACCGCCACGAAGGTCGACGGCTCGGTCTCCAACGCAATGTCGATCTTCTCGGCGGCGAAGCGCGCGACGGTCGGCGCGACCGCGCGCGCGATGCGCGCCGCCGATCCCGGCGCGAGCGGCACGCGCGCCGCCGCGGCCATGGTCGCGACGCGCTCGGCGGTGACTTCGTCAGGCATGCTTCGTCTCCTCGGCAACTGAGCGGCCGGCCCGGCTGTGGCCCGACGCCGGATCGACCATGTGGCAGGCGGCGGCATGGCGGTCGTTGCCGGTCGCCGCCAGCGCCGGCTTCCTGGCGCTGCACACCGGCTCGGCGAACGGACAGCGGGTGTGGAAGCGGCAGCCGGACGGCGGATCGATCGGGTTCGGCGGATCGCCGGCGATCGGCGCCTCCTTGGTGCGGTGGTCGGGATCGAGCGACGGCATCGCGGCGAGCAGCGCGCGCGTATAGGGATGGCGCGCGTCCTGCCCACAGCGCCTCGACCGGCGCCTGCTTCGACCACCTCGCCGAGATACATCACGATCACGCGGTCGCTGATGAAGCGCACCACGTTGAGGTCGTGCGAGATGAAGACGTAGGTGAGGCCGAGATCGTCCTTGAGATCGAGCAGCAGGTTGAGCACCTGCGCCTCGACCGATTTGTCGAGCGCCGACACCGCCTCGTCGAGGATCACGAGCCGCGGCGCCAGCGCGAGCGCGCGCGCGATGTTGACGCGCTGGCGCTGGCCGCCCGACAGTTCGTGCGGATAGCGGTCGGCGAACACCGCCGGATCGAGGCCGACCTTGCGCAGCAGGTCGTGCGCGCGCGCGCGCGCCTCGTCGGCCGCGACGCCATGCACCTTCGGCCCGAACGCGATCGTGTCCTCGATCGTGAGCCGCGGATTGAGCGAGGCGTAGCTGTCCTGGAACACCATCTGCACGCGGCGGCGCAGTTCGCGCAGCGACAGCGCCGGTGCCGACCGGCTCGCCGTCGAGGATGATCTCGCCGTTGTCGGGCTCGATCAGGCCGATGATCAGCCGCGCGGTCGTCGACTTGCCGCAGCCGGATTCGCCGACGATGCCGAGCACCTCGCCCTTGTCGACCGTGAAGCTCACGTCGTCGACCGCGCGCACCACGCCGCCGCGCGCCGAACAGCCCGCCGCCGAGCCGAAATGCTTGCTCAAGGCGCTGCACCTCGAGCAGCGGCTGCTGCGGGCCGCCGACGTCGGCGGCCGGCGCGAGCGTTTCAGCTTCGGACATCCATCGCACTCCGCAAGCCGTCGCTGAGCAGGTTGAAGCAGATCGACACCGTGAAGATCATCACGCCGGGCAGCGCCGCCACCCACGGATTGACGTAGATCGCGGTGCGCAGCGTGTTGAGCATCAGCCCCCATTCCGGCTCCGGCGGCTTGGTGCCGAGGCCGAGGAACGACAGGCCGGCGGCGAGGATCATGCAGACGCTGATCAGGCTCGTCGAATAGACGAAGATCGGCCCGAGCACGTTGCCGAGCACGTGCACGCGCATGATGGTGAGCGGGCCGGCGCCGGAGGCGCGCGCCGCGTCGACGAAATCGAGGTTGCGCACGCTGGTGGTCACGCTTTCGGAGACGCGCACGATCGGCGGAATGAACACGATGGTGAGCGAGACGCAGGCTGTTGAGGATGCCGGCGCCGAGCGCGCCCGAGATCGCGATCGCCAGCAGCACCGACGGGAAGGCGTAGAACACGTCGATCGTGCGCATGATCGCCTGGTTGACGAAGCCGCCGACATAGCCGGCGATCACGCCGAGCGTGGTGCCGATCACGAAGGCGAGCACGACCGGCATGAGGCCGATGAACAGCGACAGCCGGCCGCCATAGATCAGCCGCGAGAGCATGTCGCGGCCGAGCTCGTCGGTGCCGAGCGGATAGCCGGGCGTGCCGATCGGCCGCAGGCGCCGGATCATGCTGCCCTGATAGGGATCGGCGAGGCCGAGATAGGGCGCGAAGATCGCGGCGAGCACGATCGACAGGATCACCAGCGCGCAGCCGACGCTGACCGGATCGCGCAGACAGCCGCCGTCCGACGTCGCCCCAATAGCCGCGCGCCTTCTCGACCTTGGCGATGCGGACGATATCGTCGGCGACCACGCTCATGGCGTCAGGCTCGCTTGATGCGCGGATCGATCGCCGCCTGCAGCACGTCGACCAGGAGATTGAGAACCACGAAGAACAGCGCGAGCACCAGGATCGTGCCTTGCAGCAGCGGCAGGTCGCGCTGGAAGATCGCGGAGTTGAGCAGGAAGCCGGTGCCCGGCCAGGAGAACACGGTCTCGATCAGGATCGAGCCGCCGAGCAGGTAGCCGAGCTGCAGGCCCATCACGGCGATCGCCGGTCGGCGCGGCGTTCTTGGCGACATGCACGGAACACCCGGCGCTTCGCTCAGGCCCTTGGCGCGCAGCGCGAGGACGAATTCCTGCGAGAGCAGATCGCCGACCAGCGCGCGCACCGTGCGGGTGACGATGCCCATCGGGATCACCGACATGGTGACGGCCGGCAGGATGAGATGCTGGATATGCTCCCAGTCCCAGGCCCAGCCGCCGGAGCCCGCGCCGACCGCCGGCAGCCAGCCGAGGATCACCGAGAACACGATCACCAGCACCATGCCGAGCCAGTAGTGCGGCATGGACACGCCGGTGATCGCGATCGTGGTGACCAGGCGGTCGATCCAGGTGTCGCGGAAATAGCCGGCGAGGAATCCGAACAGCAGGCCGAAGCATGAAGCCGATCATGGCGGCGAACACCGCCAGCATGCACGCGTGTTGCCGACGGCGCGCGACGACTTCCTCGGCGACCGAGCGGCCGGTCGCGATCGAGGTGCCGAGATTGCCGTGCAGCGCTTTCCAGAGCCAGATGCCGAATTGCACCGGCAGCGGACGGTCGAAGCCGTAGGCCTGCGCATCTGCTCGGCGAGCTCGCGCGAGGCGTCGGGCGGCAGCACCGAGACGAGCGGATCGCCCGGCGCGATATGCACCAGCAGGAAGCAGACCAGCGCCACCGCGAGCACGACCGGCACCACCAGCACCAGCCGCTTGGCGATGTAGACGAGCATCGCAGCTGCCCCGGAACAGGCGAGGGCGCCGCGCCGCGCATGCGCTGGCGCCGCTCGGTCGATCAGTTGATCGTCATGGTCGAGAAGTCGACGAACCAGCTCTTCGGCTGCACGAAGCCCTTGATCTTCGGCGTCATGGCGCGCGGGCCGACGTCGTGGGCGACCCACAGGAACGCCGCCTCGTCGACCGAGCGCTCGTGCAGGGCGGCGAGCGCCTTGTCGCGCTCGGCCGGATCGAACGCGACGCGCACGGCCGCGACCAGCTTGTCGAATTCCGGATCGTTGATGAAGCCCCAGTTGTTCGACACCGGCGGCGCCATCTTCGAGTCGAGGAAGCGGATCATGGCGAAGAACGGGTCCATCGCCGCGTAGGTCACGTTGGTGGCGTGCGCGCCGCGGGCGGACTCGTCCTTGGCGCCCTTGCGCCAGTTGGTGAACAGCGTGTTCCACTCGATCACGTCGAGCTCGACGTCGAAGAAGCACTCGGCGAGGCTCTGCTGCACGAACTCGTTCATCGGCAGCGGCAGCATCTGGCCGGAGCCGGAGGCCGAGGTCTGCGTCTTCACCTTGAGCTTCTTGTCCTTCGAGAAGCCCGCTTCCGCCATCAGCTTGCGGGCCTCGTTCGGATCGAACTTGATCTGGAACTTCGGATTGCCGCGCCACGGATGGCCGGGCTCGAAGGTGCCGGTCGCCGGCACCATCAGGCCGCCGAGCAGGCCGTCCTTCATGGCGTTGCGGTCGACGCACAGGTTGGCCGCCTTGCGCACGCGGATGTCGTTCCAGGGCGAGCCCTCGATGCGGCTGAACTGCCACGGCCAGACATGCGGCTGCTCGTTCTGGTAGATCGCGAAGCCGCGCTGCTTGATCTGCGGCAGCGCGTCGGGCGCCGGGTTCTCGATCCAGTCGACCTGGCCGGACAGCAGCGCCGCGGTGCGCGCATTCGCCTCCGGCATCGGCAGCAGCACCAGCCGATCGACCTTCGGAACGCGCTTGGCGTCCCAGTAGGCGGCGTTCTTCACCAGCTCGAGCCGCTCGCGCGGGACGAACCTGTCCATCTTCCACGGGCCGGTGCCGGAAGCATTGCGGGCGAACTGCATCCCACGCCTGCTTGGCGCGTTCCTTCGGATCGGTGACGCTCGCCGGCACCGCGTCGTAGAGCTTCTTCCAGTGCGCCGGGCTCGCCATGAACAGGTTGGTGAGGTTGATCGGCAGCAGCGCGTCCGGCGCCGCCGTCGTCAGCTCGACCGTCATGTCGTCGATCTTGCGGGCGCTGCGCAGGTTCGGCATGCGCGAGGCGGTGACGCCGACCTGGCTCGGGTCGAAATGCGGCGCGTCCTGCTTGAGCACCTTCTCGACGTTCCACACCACCGCATCGGCGTTGAAGTCGGAGCCGTCGTGGAATTTCACGCCGGGGCGAAGCTTGAAGATCCACTTGGTCTTGTCGTCGGGCATCGACCGCCCATTCGGTCGCGAGCCCCGGGATCACCACGCTCGCCTTGTCGGCCGACGACAGGTCCCAGGTGGTGAGGCCCTCGTACATGGTGTTGCCGGTGAAGCGGTTGCCCTCGAAGCCCTGGTCGGGCTGGCCGAGCGTGCGCGGAATGTCGGCCGCCGTCATGCCGATGCGCACGACCGATTGGGCGAGCGCCGGCGAGGTCGATGCCGCCAGCAGTCCGGCCACCGCCGCGACCCCGGCAATACGCAGCAAATCAAGCATTTTCATCACTGCCTCCCTGTTGAGACCAAACTCTTGTTTTCAAGGAGCGTGCCAGCCGCTTGGTCCCTCCGGTCCGGCGAGCCGCGCTGATTCTACTACGGATCGGCGAGCCGGTGGGCAGGGAATGCCCATGGATTAGGCAGAATCGGTTGGCGGAGCGGCGGACGGCGTCGCATTCACCGCCCGGGCGCGAACGGCGCGAAAATGCCCGAATAATCCTTCGGCAGCGGGCGGGCATAGCCGCCGCGCCTCGAGGTCGAGAGCCGCAGCGTCGCCAGTCCCTCGGCCAGCACGACGGCGGCCGCGACCCCGTCGACCACCGGCACGCCGAATTCGGCGGACAGCGAGGCGGCGAGGTCGGCCATGCCGGCGCAACCGAGCACGATCGCGTCGGCGCCGTCCTCGTCGAGCGCGCGCGCGATCTCGCCGCCGATGCGGGCGCGCGCGTTGGATGTCGGATCGTCGAGCGCGAGCACCGGGATGTCGGAGGCGCGCACCCGCGCGCAGCGGCGATCGAGACCGTAGCGGATCAGGTTGTTCTCGATCACCGGGATCGAGCGGGCGAGCGTGGTGACGACCGCGAAGCGATGGCAGACCAGGCTCGCCAGGTGAAACGCGGCTTCGCCGATACCGACCACCGGCGCACTGCGCCAGCGCCCGCGCCGCGTCGAGACCGGTATCGTCGAAGCAGGCGATCACGTGGGCGTCGGCGCCTTCGGCCTCGCCTTCCGCGATGCGCGCGAGCAGTCCCGGCACCGCGAAGGCGTCGTCGTAGTAGCCCTCGATCGACGCCGGCCCGAACGCGGACTCGACCGCGCGGATGGTCGTCCCCGGCCGCGCCGCCTTGGCGGCCGCCGCCGCGATGGTTCGGGTCATCGCGGCCGAGGTGTTGGGATTGACGATGTTGAGACGCACGTTGGCACTATATCCGGGCCGCGCGGTCGGTGCGAGCGAACGCTCGCTCCGGCCAATGTCTCGCTGATAGGAAGAGAGGAGAGGGGAGATCGACCGCCGCATGCGCAATCTGAAGATCGATGCCGAACGCCTGTGGGACGGCCTGATGGAGACCGCCGCCATCGGCGCCACGCCGAAGGGCGGCATCTGCCGGCTCACGCTGACCGACCTCGACCGGCAGGTGCGCGACTGGTTCCGCGGCGCGGGCGGAGGCGCTCGGCTGCCGGGTGACGGTCGACGACATGGGGGCGATGTTCGCGCGGCGCGACGGCCAGCATGACGTGCCGCCGATCGCCATGGGGAGCCATCTCGACACCCAGCCGACCGGCGGCAAGTTCGACGGCGTGCTGGGCGTGCTCGCTGCGCTCGAGGCGCTGCGCGCGCTGGTCGAGGCCGGATACGAGACCTATGCGCCGATCGAGGTGGTCAACTGGACCAACGAGGAAGGCTCGCGCTTCGCGCCGCCGACGCTCGCGCTCGGGCGTGTTCGGCGGCGCCTTCGCGCACGACTGGGCGTGGGCGCGCGAGGATCGCGCCGGCGTGCGCTTCGGCGACGCGCTCGCGGCGATCGGCTATCGCGGGGCGCAGCGCTGCGGCGACCATCCGCTCTCGGCCTTTTTCGAGCTGCATATCGAGCAAGGCCCGATCCTCGAGGCCGAAGGCGAAGGAGATCGGCGTCGTCACCGGCGTCCAGGGCATCCGCTGGTTCGAGGGCACGATCGTCGGCCAGGAGGCGCATACCGGCGCGACGCCCATGCGCCTGCGCAAGAATGCGCTGCTCGGCGCCGCCCGGCTGGTCGATCGCATCGATGCGATCGCGCAGCGCACACCCGCCGCTCGCGGTCGCGCACCGTCGGGTTGCTCGAGGTCAAGCCCAATTCGCGCAACGTGGTGCCGGGCGACGTGTTCTTCACCATCGACCTGCGGCATCCCGAGAGCGCCGTGCTCGATGCCATGGAGCAGGCGATCATGCAGGCGGCGCGCGACGTGTGCGATCCGCTCGGTCTCGCCGGCACGGTGACCAAGATCTGGGATCAGCCGCCGACCGCATTCGATCCCGACTGCATCGCGGCGGTGCGGCGCGCCGCCGCGACGTCGGGCTATTCGTCGCGCGAGATCGTCTCGGGCGCATTCCACGACGCCGCCTATGTGGCGCGCGTCGCGCCCGCCGCCATGATCTTCGTGCCGTGCCGCGACGGCATCAGCCACAACGAGGCGGAATTCTCCTCCAAGGAGCAATGCGCGGCGGGCGCGCAGGTGCTGCTGCAGGCGGTGCTCGACTACGACCGCCAGCTGGCGGAGCGGTCCAGTCTCTCGGCCGTCATTCCGGGGCCCGAGCAACGGGTCGGCTTGGCGCCGTGACGTCCGCGACGATCCATAATCACAGCCTGTGCTTATGGATTCCGGGCCCGGCCCTTCGGGCCGTCCCGGAATGACGGCGGATGGGTTCTCTGCCACCGGAAACTGCGCTAGAAGGTCGGACAACGCGGATCACAACGCCGGAATCCGACATGCACATCATCGACTCGCACTTCCATTGGTGGCCGCGCTCGATTTGCGACCGGTTCTGCAAGCGCACGACCTATCCACGCGGCGAGGTCAACCGCCGCGGCGGCTACACCCATCTGCGGCAGGACGGCGGCGACTACGTGCTGAGCAGCTGGGCCGAATGGTTCGACCTCGACAAGCAGCTCGAGCACATGGATGGGCTCGGCCACCAGGTCGACGTGGTGTGCTCGATCGGGCCGCTCTCGGTGTTCTTCTCCGACCTGCCGCCGGAGGAGGGGCGCGATTTCGCCATCCAATGGAACGAGGAGATGGCGGGCGCGCAGCGCCGATATCCCGGCCGGCTGTGGGCGAGCGCGGCGGTGCCGCTGGTGGACACCAGGATCGCCATCGAGGTGCTCGACGACGCGGTCGAGCCGGCTCGGCCTGATGGGGGTCAATCTGCCGGGCAGCATCGGCAGCGATGCGCGCATCGACGCCGAGCGGCTCGAGCCGTTCTACGCCCGCGTGGCCGAGCTCGGCCTGCCGATGTTCCTGCATCCGACCGACGCGGTGTTCGTCGACATGCTCGACGGCTACGACGGGGCGCTGCACCTGAGCCTCGGCCGGGTGGTCGAGGTGAGCGTCGCGGCCATGCGGCTCGTCCTCTCCGGCATGATGGAGCGCCATCCGAATCTGAAGATCGTGATGTCGCACACCGGCGGCGCGCTGCCCTACCAGTCCGGCCGCATGGACAAGAACTCCGAGAAGGCGAAGCTGCCGCGGCCGGCGAGCGACTACCTCAAGCGCATGTACACCGACACGGTCTCGCCGCACGCGGCGGGAATGCGTTTCGCGATCGACTATTACGGCATCGACCACGTGATGTACGGCACCGACTATCCGTGCTGGGATCCGGCGACCGCGCTCGCGCTGCTCGACGAGCTCAAGCTCTCGAAGGCGGACCAGCAGAAGCTGTTCTACGACAATGCACGCCGCATTCTCGGGCTGCGCGATCCGGTGCAGGCCGCCCGCAGCCCGGACGAAGCGTCGGCGAAATCCCGGATCAGCCAAACCGCCGCGTGAGTCGTCCGGCAACGCGAGCGCGACGCGTTCCGAACGAATACGGGCCGCCGCGACGGCTCTCGGTCAGCTCGCGCGTCTTCACGCTTCATTTGCCAGCTGAAGGGCGCATCGATTGTGCGTCTCCACGACCGGTCCCATGTCCATGGTGACGATCTCGCCGTCCCGCACCACGACCTTGCCGTTGATGACGGTGGTTCTGGCCTGTTGAGGCGCGCAGAAGAGAACCGCCGCCACCGGGTCATGCAGTGCACCGGCATAACCAATGGTGTGAAGATCGAGGGAGAAAAAGTCGGCGCATTTGCCGGCTTCGAGCGAGCCGATATCGGAGCGTCCAAGGACGCGCGCGCCGCCGAGAGTGGCGAGCTCGAGCACCTCGCGGGCCGTCATCCACTCATCCGCGCGAACCGGGTGCGACTGCGACAGGAACATGTATTTGCGCGGCCCTTCCGGCGGAAGCAGCCCGAGCCGCAACCGCGCCAACAGCATGGCTTGGCGGGCCTCGAGCAGAATGTTGGATGCGTCGTTGCTGGCCGAGCCATCCACACCGAGGCCGACCTTCACCCCGGCGGCCATGTATTTCTTGATCGGCGCAATGCCGGAACCAAGACGCATATTGGAGCACGGACAATGGGCCGCACCGGAGCCGGTCGCGGCGAATTTCTTGATCTCGTCGTCATCGACGTGGATCGCATGCGCGAACCAGACATCGTCTCCCAGCCAGCCGAGCGTCTCCATCCAATCGACCGGACGCAGTTGAAAGTGCTCGAGCGTGTAGCGCTCCTCATCCAGGGTTTCACAAAGGTGCGTGTGAAGCCTGATCTTGTGCTGGCGGGCGAGGGCGGCCGAATCCTTCAGCAGCGAGGTCGTGACCGAGAATGGCGAGCAGGGAGCCAGCGCGATCTGCGTCATCGAGCCGACGGAAGCATCGTGGTATTTCTCGATGACGCGCTGACTGTCCTTGAGGATAAAGGCCTCGTCCTCCACGCAATCGTCCGGAGGCAATCCCCCTTTGGATTCGCCGAGCGACATCGAGCCGCGGCTGGCATGAAAACGCACGCCGAGATCGCTTGCGGCCTGGATTTGACAGTCGACGTTGTTGCCGTTCTTGAACACGTAGCTGTGGTCGAAAACGGTGGTGCAGCCGGACAGCGCCAGCTCGGCCAGGCCGATCAGCGTGCTGGCACGCGAGGCTTCCGGGGTCGTGCGCGCCCACACGCGGTAATGCGCTTTCAGCCAGGGAAAGAGGTTGTTGTTCTGTGCTGCGGGCAGGTTGCGCGTCAGGGTCTGGTTGAGATGGTGGTGGGTATTGACGAAGCCCGGCAGCACGATCTGCCCGGTCAGATCGATGACCGTATCGGCCGTGGCGGGGAGCTCTTCGTCGGGTCCGACTTTCTTGATGATGCCGTCTTCCGCATAGAGTCCGGCATTCTTCAATTCACGGCGCGTGCCGTCCATGGTGACAAGAACTTCCGCATTCTTGGCGAGGAGTGTGGGCATGTTTTGCGAACCTTGGCTGCTCGGCATTTGGGCCCGGTGCGCGGATGGCGCTCCCTGCACCTGGGAGTCGTGGTAGCCACCTTCGCACCTCTTGTCGATCCCGCTGTTCCGCAAGTGTGATCCTTGGAACCCGCCTGAACCACGACGCCTCCTTCGGTCAGCCCGGTTGGCGCGATCGGGACGGTCGAACGGTTGATGCCGCGCCAGAGCATCGCCGCCCAAACGAGCAACGTGGCGACGCCGAGAACGCCCGCGATCGGCCGTTCGAAAAACGCCAGGAAGGCGCCGTCCGATTTGATCATCGAGGTCATGAAACTCTGCTCCAGCATCTCGCCGAGCACGAGACCGAGGATCGCCGGCGCGATCGGGAAGCCGTTCTCCTCCATGATCCAGCCGAGCACGCCCATGACCAGCATGATGATGACGCCATAGATGGAATTCGTCATCGCGTAGGAGCCGACGATGCAGAACAACAGGATGACCGGCATGAGGATGTTGCGCGGCACGCGCAGGATTTGCTTGCTCGACTTGATCGCCGCCCATCCGAGCGGAAGCATCAACAGGTTGGCCAGAATGAAGATCAGGAACACCGCATAGATGAATTGCGGGTTTTGCAGGAACACCGTCGGCCCCGGATTCATGCCCTTCATGTAGAGCACGCCGATGACGATCGCCGTGATGGAATCGCCCGGGATCCCGAACACGAGCGCCGGAATCCAGGCGGCGCCGAGCGCCGAATTATTGGCCGAGGTGGCGTCGACGATGCCCTCGATATGGCCGGTGCCGAATTTCTCCGGCTCCTTCGAGAATTTCTTCGATACCGCGTAGGAAATCCAGGCCGCGATGTCGGCACCGGCGCCGGGCAGGGCGCCGATGAGCACGCCGATCGCCGAGCCGCGAATGAAATTGAGCCAATAGCGCTTCCAGACCTTCCAGACGCCGATGAAGATATTGCCGATCTTCTGCGTCAATACCGCCCCGCGCTGGTCGATTGCGACGACGCCTCGCATCAGCTCGGAGACTGCGAACATTCCGATCATCGCCGGAATGAAGCTGATGCCTTGCAGGAGCTCGACACTGCCGAAGGTGAAGCGCGGATGGCCGGCGGCCGGATCGATCCCGATGCAGTTGATGGCGAGCCCGAGCAGCAGCGATGCGATGCCCTTCAGCGGCGCGTCGGTTGCGATGAAGATCGCACAGGTGAGCCCGAGCAGAGCGAGCCAGAAATATTCAAAGGACGAAAAGTGAATGGCGAACTCGGCCAGCGCGGGCGCGCAGAGAATGAGAATGGCGACGCCGACCAGCCCGCCGATCACGGAGAACACGAGATTGACCCCGAGGTTGAGGTCGAGCTCGCCCTTTCGCGACATGGCGTAGCTCTCGTCCGTATAGGCCGCGGAGGCCGGCGTGCCGGGGATGCGCAGCATCGCGGCCGGAATGTCGCCTGCGAAAATCGCCATGGCGGTCGCGGTGACGATGGCGCCCAGCGCGGGGACCGGCGGCATGAAAAACGTGACCGGGACGAGCAGCGCCGTCGCCATGGTGGCGGTCAGGCCGGGCATCGCGCCGACGAAAATGCCGAAGGCCGCCGACGCCAGGATCACCCACAGGACGAACGGGTCGAAGACAAGATTGGCCGCCGCGATCAGGGCATCCATGCGGCCCTCACAGGATCGCGTTCAGCCAGCCGCGCGGCAGCGGCACGCGCAGCATCGTGGAGAAGAACCAGTGGATGGCGATCGTCGTCACGACGGCGGTCAGAACGGCCGGAACCGGCCGAACGCCCAGCCAGACGAACAATGCCAGCAGGAACACGAGCGCGATCGGAATGAAGCCGATCGTCTCGGAAGCAAGGATATAGACGAGCAGCAAAGCCAGCGTCAGCAAGAGGCTCGTCACTCGCCAGGGATCGCGCGTCCATGGCGCAAGCTCGAGCCATGGCGCGCCGGCGCGCCGCGCAGCAAGTCCATTGCGCACGAGCGCGGCGCCGCACAGGATGAGGCCGGCGCCGAGAATGCGCGGAAACAGCGACGGGCCGTATTTCTGGCCGGGGAAGTCGGGAAAGCTCAGCGTCAGCGTCGATCATCGCGAGCGCGAACACGATGAGCGCGAGGCCGGAAAGAACGTCGTTGGCGCGCAAGGATGACTCGCGGAACGGAGAGGGTCGTTCCGGCGGGCCTGCTCGAGCGCGCCGGAAGGTGGCGCGATCAGGTCTTGGCGAGACCCGCAGCCTTCATCGCTTCGCCCATTTTCTTGTCGCTCTCGTCCATGAATGCCGCGTAGCGCTCGGCGTCGCCCCAGATCACGCCGAAGCCGCGCGACGACATGAAGTCCTTGTACTCCTTCGAGTCGTAGACTTTCTTCAGCGCGGCCGTGAGCTTGGTGGCGATCGGCTGCGGCAGCCCCTTCGGGCCGGCGAAGCCGCGCCAGGCGCCGGTGTCGTAGTTGATGCCCATCGCCTCCCGCAGCGTCGGCACGTCGGGGAATTGCGGATTGCGCGCCTGCGCCATGATCGCGAGGCTGCGGGCCTTGCCGGCCTCGATCATGGCGCGCGCCTCCGGGACCGAGCAGGTCACGATGTCGATGCCGCCCGCCGCCAGGTCCTGCATGGCCGGCGCGGCGCCGTTCGACGGCACCCACGGCACCTGGGCGGGCTTGAGTCCCATCGCCGTCAGCCAGCCGATCAATGCCAGATGCCAGATGCCGCCCTGGCCGGTGCCCGACGCCTTGAATTTGCCGGGCGGCGCCGCCTTGATGGCGTCGGCAAGCTCCTTCACGGTCTTGTAGGGCGAGTCCGACTTGACCTGGATGCCGGGCGGATCCTCGTTCATCAGGGCGAGCGGCGTGTAGCTCTTCGGCGTGAGCTCGGTCAGCCCCTGCCAATGCATCATCGCGATCTCGACCGTGATGATGCCGAGCGTGTAGCCGTCGGGCGCGGCGGTCGCGATCGCCGAGTGACCGACGACGCCCGAGCCGCCGATGCGGTTGACGACACTGACCGGTTTGCCGAAATCCCTCTCGAGCAAAGCCGCGACGATGCGCGCGGTGGCGTCGGTGCCGCCGCCCGCGCCCCACGGGCAGATCAGCTGGATCGGCCGGGTGGGGTAATTCTCCTGGGCGAATGCCGTTGTCAGACCAAGCTTGGCACCGGCTACGGCAGCTGCGGCCGTGGCCGCGAATTGGCGGCGTGTCATCCTTGTCATGACGTTCCTCCCGCGGCGGCCGCTGATGGCCGCTCGTTGTCGAGGCTGAACATGCTACGCTTGGCCGCGCGGCACTGACAAGCGCGCGAGACGCATTTTTCGGCGAGAGAACTCGAGTGCCTGTCGTGCGCCGGCTGGCGAACCGAGTTGCCTAATCGGCCTTGAGGTTGGCGGCGCGGATCACCTTGGCCCACTTCTCGGCTTCTTCCGCGAGGAGCCTGCCGTAGTCGGCGGGCGAGCCCGGCAGCACGGTGGCGCCCAGCTCGGAAAATCGGGCCTTCATCTTCGGATCAGCGAGAGCAGCGTTGACGTCCTTGTTGATCTTGTCGACGAGCTCCGCGGGCGTGTCCTTCGGCGCACCGACGCCGTACGATTGGCTCGCCTCGTAGCCCGGCACGAACTCGTGGACCGTCGGGGTGTCGGACAAAATCTCGGAACGCGTCAGCGACGTCACCGCCAATGCGCGCAGCCTGCCGACCTTGATGTACTCGATGGCTGCCAGCAGCGGCCCGAAATAGACATGCACCTGGCCGCCGAGCAGATCCGACAGCGCGGGCGCTGCGCCGCGATAGGGAACGTGAACCATCTCGATGCCGGTCATCATCTTGAACATCTCTCCGGACACATGCGATGGAGCTCCGTTGCCGCCGGAGGCCATGACGACCTTGCCCGGATTGGCCTTGGCATAGGCGATGAATTCGGGAACCGTCTTGGCCGGGACCGACGGGTTCACCAGCATGGCATTGGGCTCGCGACCGAGAGCCGCGACCGGCGCGATGTCGCGGAGGAAGTTGAAATTGAGCTTGCCGTAGAGCGTCGCGTTGATCGCGTTGGCGGCCGTGACCAGGAGCAGCGTATAGCCGTCCGGCGCCGACTTCACGACCGCCTCGGTGGCGATGTTGGTGCCCGCGCCCGGCCTGTTCTCGATGACGAACGGCTGGCCGAGCCGCTCCGTCAGCCACTGGCCCATCAGCCGGGCGACGATGTCGGACGAGCCGCCCGGCGCAAAGCCGACGATCAAGCGCACCGGCCGCGCCGGATAGCTTTGCGCCCAGGCGATCCGCGACACGCCCGCCAGTGCGGCAGCGCCCGCCGCCAGATGCAGAAATTGCCGGCGATGAGGTTTCATCGTGGTCCCTCGCTGAATGCTTCGACACGGCCGATACGGATGCATTACCTTACACGTTCCGGTCCACGCTGACAGCGCTTGGGAGTGAGTGCACGATGAGCTTCATGGATATGCGAGAGTGGATTGCTCTGCTCGAGAAGGAGGGTGAGCTGCGGCGGATCGCCGCCGAGGTGGACTGGGACCGCGAGATCGGAGCCATTGCCAGGCGCGTGCTCGAGAAGAAGGGGCCCGCGCTCCTCTTCGAGAGCATCAAGGGTTACGGGAGCGGTCGCTGCACCAAGCTTTTCGTGAGCGGCCTCGGCGCACGATCACGCCTGGCGCTTGCGCTCGGATTTCCTCCCAACGCCGCCAATCGCGAGCTCGTCCAGCACGTGATGAAGAAGAATCGCGAGACGATCGCCCCGGTCGTGGTCGGGACCGGGCCGGTGAAGGACGTCATCATCCGCGGCGAGGCCATCGACCAGACCGAGTTTCCCGTCCCCAAGTGGCACTATCTCGAAGGCGGGCGCTACATCCACACCTTCTCCGGCATCGTGACGAGGGATCCGGAGACGCGCGTGATGAACGTGGGCATCTACCGCGGGATGATCGGCCGGAAGGATACTGCGCCGTTCCTCCTGATCAAGGGCGGCCAGCACTGGGGCGCGCACTTCGTGAAGTGGGCCGCCCTCAAGCAGCCGATGCCGGTCGCGTGCGTGATCGGCTGGGATCCGATCATGCCGTTCCTGGCGGGCTCGCCGGTCTCGGCCGGCGTGTGCGAGTGGGACGTGATGGGCGCCTACCGGGGCGAGCCGGCGCAGCTGGTGCGCTGCGAGACGGTGGATCTCGAGGTGCCGGCCACCGCGGAGATCGTCATCGAGGGCACCATCAGCGACGATCCGGCGACCTACGAGAGCGAGGGGCCGTTCGGCGAATTCACCGGCTACGTGTCCGATCTTCCCACGCCGCGTCCGACCATGAAGGTCACGTGCATCACGCACCGCCGCGACCCGATCTTCCGCGGTTCACTGGAAGGCACCCTGCCGGGCTCCTACAGCGAGAACAGCGTGATGTCCTCGGTGCAGCGGGCGGGCATCGCCTGGAACATTCTGAACAGCGCCGGCATCCCCGGCATCCTCGACGTCTATGCGCCGCCCATCACCAACGGCGTCAACATCCGCATCCAGATCAAGAAGCACTACCAGGGGCAGCCCAAGCAGATCGCGGCGGCGCTCTGGGGCAACAGCGCCTCCCAGTACCGCTACAAGCACGTGATCGTGGTGGAGGAGGACATCGACCCCGCGGAGGACGAGCAGGTGGAATGGGCGCTCGCTCACCGCGTCAACGCCGGCGAAGGCGGCCTGGTGATTTTCCCGGGGATTTTCGGCTCTCCCATCGATCCCAGCACGCCCATGGAAGATCGCGACGTGGCGCAACTCGGCACCGGCCTCTGGAACCGGATGTTGATCGACGCCACGCGCTCATGGAAGAACGCGCGCCGTCCGGAGTGGGGCGGTGAGCGCTTTCCGCCCACCGTGCGACCGTCGCCCGACGACGAGGCGCGCGTGCGAGCACGCTGGTTGGAATATGGACTCGGCGACCTGTGACGCTCAGTCCTGCGCGGCAAGGTCGGAAACCCTCGTCCGGCGCTGACTAATCCTGCGCGGCAGCGTCTTGCGCGGATTCGCAATCCTTTCCCGGCTTGACCCTGATCCTGCACGCCACGTCGTCTCGCAGTTGGACCCGCGCATCGCCGATGAACGGAAGGTGACTTGCTGCAAATTCCTTGAGCGCTCGAAGATCGCCGAAGTAGGGCCAGCTGTTCGCCTCGCCGGCTTCCGTAATGCCAATGATGCGCTCGGCGGTTCCGCCAGCCGTCGGCTCCGGATCCTGAAAGAATCCGATCTGGCGCCAGTCGGCCGGCCGCCCCGGCAGTGCCACGATGTACCCTTTGGAGGCGAGATTGAAGAGATACGGCCGCCCGTGCTTCGGCGCGATGACTGCATCCTTGCCCGATGACGAGATGGCGGCGGCTGCCGGCTCGCCAAACCCCAGGGGAGCCATTACGGCGAATTCCGAGCCGTTGTAGCTCAGGAGCAGCTGATCAGCACGCTTTCGCACGGACACCTTGCCTGCCGGCGATCCGCTGGACGGTCCCATGGCGCTGACCCGGATCGAGCCGAGGGCAGACTGCTGAGACCAGATCCTCGCGGTTCGGTCGCTCGATCCGGACGCGATGGTCGTTCCGTCCGGACTATAGGCGACCGAAAAAATCGGCGCCACATGACCACGCAATTCTTGCGGACTCGGCTGCGCGGCTCTGAGCGGCCAAAGTCGCACGACCCTGTCATCGTGAGCCGTGGCCACCCACTCCCCGTCATGATTGAATACACCCTGGAACACTGTCATTCGCGCAAACAATAGTTTGTCCATATTTCCCGCGATGTCCCAAAGTCGTGCCGACCCGTCCTGGTACGTGGCCAGCAGGACGTTGGGATTCGTCGGATGAAACGCCAGGGAATTTACCAGCGCTCGCGACCCGCTCGCTTCCATGCCGCTTGGCTGATCCCCAGCGGCTTGCGGTTTGAGCCTCACTTCCGGGTCTACATCAGCCTGGTTCAAAGCATCCGCCATTCGAAAGATACGGATCTCGCCGGTCGGGCTTCCCAGCGCCAACCGCTGCGAGTCGTGGCTGAACGCCGCGCCCACCATGAATGACCCGGTGCGTCCGAAGTCCTTCTTCGGCTTGTCGATCGAGGTCACATCCCAAAGCTGGCTCGTTACGGTGAAGCCACCGGTGACAATCCAACGGCCGTCGGGGCTGAACGATCCCGTACCCACTTCCTGGTTGAATGAACGTCTCTTGTCCTCGGTGGTCGCGGCGCATTCCGAAAAGAACGGACGCAGCTTCTCGCGCGAGCAGGGCACCAGGAAAAACGCGTCGATGCCTCGCGCTGACACGAACAATTGCGTTCCGTCCGGGCTCCAGCGGGCGGTCAAGAACCTGCCGCCGACAAGATAGGAGTCGATCAGCTCTCCGGTCTCGAGCTTCCAGAACCGCAGCCATCCATTCTGGCTGGTGGTGATGAGAATGGGCTGATGGGTGGCGAATTGGATGCTCTGAACTTGAGCCTCAGAAGGGTCGGCCAGGATGCGGCGCTCGCGCAGCTGCGCCAAGGCGCGATAGCTGACCCGTTGGATTTCCGGAAGCTGGGGCAGGACATCGTCAATACCCTCCATCGCCGCGAGGAGCGCTCTCGCCGGCCCGAAAATCTTCAAGGCCTCCTCGGCCAGCAAAGTGGCCACTCGGACGCGATAGGCATCGTAGTGTTTCGTCTGCCAGACCAGCAGGCCCGCCACGGCAGCGCTGACAAGCAGCAGGAACGCTGCGATCGCAACATATCTGTTCCTCTGCCTTCGCGCTCGTTCCGACGCTTGCTTGATCCGATCACGCTCCGCAGCCTCCTGCTCGGCCCGATCCGTGTCCGAGCTCACGCGCAGGTATTCCTGCACCCGATGAAATGCGTCTGCGAGCTCACCGCCCTCGGGACCGAGCGCATAGCGGCGAGCCCAATTCTCGTTCGGAGCTTCTTCCTTCCACCAGGCGTTGATGACCTCGAGCTCGCCGCGCCGCTTGAGGAAATCGTTGGCGCGCTTCCTGCTCTCCCAGGTCAGGCTCGCATGCGCGAGCTCCCGGAATTCGTCGCACCTTTTCCGCTTCCGCGTCCGCCCAGGCCTTGGCGGTGCTCCATTGCCGGATCAGGCTTTCGTGGCTTACGTCGACAAGAACCTCATTCGTGCTTTCCGATTGGCGCTGCTCCAGGAAGCACACGTCGGGATGCTCGAACGGCCTGATGACCTGCTGCAGCTCGTCGAGCCCACAGCCTACGATGCTGCAGAGCTCCTCGGCCGACGTCGGCGAGCGGCGATACCTTCCTTCGGCATCTCGTTCCGACAGCCTGCGAAAGAGACTTTCCGCGATTTTTCGGCGCTCTTCCGACTCGCCGACCGCCTCGTGCAGAATGTCTTCGGCATGCCGGTCGAGGATACCTTCAATGCCTCCGGTGTCCTGGTACGCCTGCAATGTCAGCTTTGTGGAATTGTCGTCATCGTCGAACGGAGGGCGGGGCGGCGCGGTGGTCCCCGCGCCCTGCCAGGCCTTCGTCCACATCCACAACAACGCATGCTGCATCAACGGCAGGCTGTCGGAGTGATATGCGGTTCCCGTCCGCATATCGCGAATGATCTGCTCCACCAGTTGCGGGTCGACCTCGCCGTTATAGTCTTCTGCCGGACGTGCGATGGCTTGGCTCAGCTCAGCTTGGGTGAGGACGGGTGTCAGAAATTGCGTGCGGTTGATGCTCTCGGCCAACCCCTCGAAATTGGCGCATTGCCCGAGATAATCGGAGCGCAGGGTCACGATGATGAACAGATTCGGATGCGGTCGTTCGGCAAAGCGCACGAGCAGCCGAACGAAGCGATCGACATCAGCCGGTTCTTGAATCTGCTCCCCGAATATCTCCTCAAACTGGTCGATCAGGAGCAAGAGGCGGACCGGCGCCGTATGAGACGGGGAGCCCCTGTGAAGCGGCACAACCGAGTTGGCGGCGAGCCATAGTCCGCTGCCTTCATGCTCGAGCATGCCATCGAGGTCACGGCCATTTTCGCCGTCGGCGCTTGCTTCCGGCTCCAAGGATTTGAACGCGGTCGCCAAGCTCCCCAGAGGGCGCTGGCCCGGCCTCATTTGCAGGGTCTTCCAATGATACCCGGCGTGGGTCAGCAAGCCGGCTTGCAGGGCCGGAAGCACGCCGGCCTTGATCAAGGAGGACTTGCCGCAGCCCGACGGCCCCGTCACGAACACCAGCTGCGACGCGTTGAGGCGCGCCAACACCTCGTCCTTATGCGAATTCCGACCGTAGAAAATCAGGGCTTCATCTTCGCGAAACGGGCGCAGACCCGGAAACGGATTACGCGGCCATTCAAACGTCACGGCATCCTGCAACGCGCCGACACTCGTCTCCATCGCCAGCCTCCTCGGGCAACAAGTCGACGCGTAGCGCGAGCGTCTCCCAGCGCGGTTCGCTCTCTGCTCAATTCACCTTTTCGATCGACGTTTGTCTTGCGCCGTCCTTGTTGCCCAATATGGCTTCCTTGAGCAACTCCCTCAGGTGCTCCTCGTCCATGGCGTGCGCATTGAGAGTCGTGAATCGGAATGCCCGGGTGTCGATGCTGACTCCTGCCTTGGTTTGCGGCCCGATGATGAGCAAGCGCACGCGCTTGGCGGCGTCGGCCTTGAGAAGCTGCCGAATTTCCCGCATCACGTTCGTCGCCCACTGCCATTCCTGGTCGAAGCAGATGACGACAATCGTGTCGGCACGATTGATGTCGCTTTCCAGGTCCTTCAGCCGGATATGTCCGCTCGCGTTCTCGAAGCTCGGAAGTATGGAAATCCGGTCGGTCTCGCTGATGGCCGTCATCACCGTATCGTAGAAGCGGCGATATACTTCCGGTTTGGAGCGCAGATTCGAGCAGACGACGGCCAGTTGCTCTACTCCGCCGGGGACCGCAACTTCCTTGTTGACCGTATCCTTGACGTATCGGGCAAACTCCGAAACGCTCTGATGGTCGAGCTTGATCTCGAGGGGTGAATTCTTCGACTGCTCATTCAGGTCCTGTAGAAAACGCTTGTACTCGGGCGTTTGCGGTTCTGTGCTTTGATCCCAGGACAGCCAGAGCTGGCAGGGAACGTTGCGCTCTTTCGCCTTCTGAGCTTGCAGGCTGATGAAGCCGCCATTCTGGTCTCGCGGCCAGGTGCCGCAATACTGGTTTGCACACAGCGCCATCACGTGGGCCTGGTCCAGGTACGTGTCCAGCAGCTGCCGCAAGGATGGCTCGTCCCAGGCGTCGTCGTTTTCCGGGGGCAACACCTGGAGTCCCAGTTTCGTCAATTCCCGACGCAGCTCGCTGCGAACCGGGATCAATGTGTCGTGCATATAGCCCAGCAACACTTGCCGGCCGACTGCCGGCTCGATCGCCGAGCTCTTGGTTGCCGAGCTATCGGTTGCCGAGCTCTCGGCTGCTTTGGCGGATCTGCGTTCGAGCTCCTTTAGCCGGCGGAGCTTCGCCGTCATCTCGCCGGCAAGACGGACGATCTCCAACCAGTATTCCTTTATCGTCTTGTCCGGAGACGGCCAGCCATACGGAACGACTTGTTGGTCCCGCTCGGTTTTCGAATGAAACCAATGACCGTAGGTGGACCTCCCAAGCTCGTCCTTCAGACCATTGGGCCAGGTCGTATGGTCGGTCGGAAGGATGCGAGCGACAAAGATGCGACCGAAGGGGCGCAACTCGGGGTTCGCTTCGGACGTGGCGGAGGAAAACCAGGCGATCTCGTCCGTGCACCAGCTCGATCTCAGGTAAGGCGGCGACATGACGACCAAGAGAAGAGCGGATGCTTTCGCCTTTTCCCTCAGGTTGTCGGTCAGCGAGCCGCTGCCTTCGAGGTCTGGATCCATGAAGAATTTGACGCGGGCCTTTTCGTCCCCTTCGCCCTCGACTTGGCTCAAATTGAAGTCGATTTGGGCAATGAGGTCGTCGACGAAGCGGTGGGTCCACTCCGGCAGCAGATCGTGCCGTTTGCCGCTGTAGTGCCCTCGGGCTCCTGTTCCGTGAGCGTAGCTCACAAAAACATCGTAGCTATAATCACGAAGGAACTTCATGCCTCAGGCGCCGTGTCCGATGGGCCAGTGCCCGGTTCCAAGACTGACCCAACCATTAGGGGTGTCAATAGCGTATATACTAACGTGGTTTCTCCGCCGGGTCGGTCAGGGAGTCATTTGATGCAACCATGGATTGCGTCTCAATCCTTCGGCCCGAATGCCTGCTGTGCCAGCGCGGTCGGCAGCGCCACACCCAACCCCTGCGCCTTCGCTTTCTTGTAGATCCACCAGGCGATGCCGATGTCGTGCGACACCATGCCGGTGGTGTGCACGAGGATGCGCTCGTCGTCGCGCTCGCGGCCGGGCTTGCGCCCGGCCACCACCTCGCCGATATCGGCGTGCAGCTGCGCGCGGGTGAACTCGCCGGCGTCGATCATGTCGCGGAACTCGTGCATCGTCATGTTGCAGTCCCAGTCGTCGATCACGGTCTTGTCGAAGCGCGCCCAGCCGGCCGGATCCATCTCGCGGCGCGCCAGCGAGACGAAGGTCGCGCCGCGCCGAACCCATGGCTCGCGGCTGACGATGTCGGTGCGGGTGGTGCAGCCGATGGCGACGTCGGCGTTGCGCACCACCTCCTCGACGGTGGCGAGCGGCCGCACCGGGATGCCCAGCAGCTTCGACCATTTGGCCGCGAAGGCTTCGCGCGTCTCCGGCCGGCGCGACGTGCAGATGATCTCGTCGAGCTTGTAGAGATGCCGCAGGCAGCGCAGGCAGTTCTCGCCCATGGTGCCGACCCCGACCAGCCCGAGCGTGCGCGGCGCCCGCGGGCCGAGCCATTTGAGCGCCACCACGGCGGCGGCGGCGCTGCGGATCGCGTAGGTCCAGTGCTCGTCCAGGATGGCGAGCGGCCGCGCGGTCCTGGGATCGGCCAGCACGATGTAGCGGGCGCAGTCGAGCCGGCCGACGGTGTTGCGCGCGCCGTCGTCGTAATAAGAATAGAGACGGACGCCCGCGATCGGCTCGTCCTCCAGGATCACGGTCTTGACGTGCCAGTGATTGTGGAACGGCGTGCCGACGTCGAGCTTCTGGCTCGGCGGCACCGACCATTTCACCGAATTGCGCGCGTGCATGCGAAAGACGTCCTCGCAGATCGCCATCGCGTCGGGCACCGTGAGGAGCTTTACGGTGGTGGCGTAGTCGATGAACAGGACGCTGTCGGGCTCGCTCATCGGCACAGATACTCCTCGATCATGCCGCGGTAGGCGACGGCGCCCGCGACCAGATCGGCGACCGCGATGCGCTCGTCCTCGGAATGCCACTGCTCGATGGCGCCCGGGCCCCACATCGCCGACTTCACCGCCCTTGAAGCAGAAGAAGCCGGCATCGAGCGCGCCATAGCTGTGGAACGTTTCCGGCGGCGCCAGCCCCATGCGCCGGCAACCGCCGTTGACGGCGCGCATGAACGCGCCATCGGGGGCGATCTCGGCCGGATACATGAACGGACCGAACTCGGTCTTGACCTGCCATGGCGCGCCGATATCGGCGGCGGCCGCGATCGCCGCAAAGGCCGGCTGCGGATCGTCGCCAGGGAGGAGGCGCCGGTCGAACACCAGGCGAACTTCGTCCTGCACGGTGTGGGTCGCCTCCGGCCAGGAGCGCATCGCGGTGGGGGTCAGCGTCGCCTGGCCGAGGCCGGGATGGCTTGCTCGCTCCGACATCGACGGCGGCAACGCGCTCGAGCACGCGGCGCGCGCCTTCGATCGCGTTGACGCCGACCCAGGGCGTGCTGCTGTGCGAGGCCTTGCCGCGCACCGTGACGATCGCGTCGATGCGGCCCTTGTTGGCGAGCGCGACGCGGCTGCTGGTGCCGATCACGATGACGGCGAGCTTCGGGCTGAAACCCAATGCCTCGCAGATGCTGATGGCGGCGTCGTGCCGGCCGGTCTCGCCGGCCGTGCTGACCGCGAACACCAGACGGCCCTGCAAGGAGAGCCGCTCGGCGGCGGTCTTCACCGCCGCCAGCGCCGCCGCCAGGGAGCCCTTCTGCTCGGAGACGCCGCGGCCGCGCACGCAGGCGCCGGCCGGCATCCTCGATCAGCTCGCCGGCATACGGATTGGGCATGCGATTGGCCGGATGGGTCATCGCGTAGGCCATCAGCATCAGGCTCTTGTCGGCGCGCTCCGGTCCGAGCTCGACCAGGAGGTTGCCCATCCGGTCGCGGCGCCACGGCAGTCCGAGCTTCTGGAGGAGCGGCACCACCTGCTCGCCGATGAAGCTCTGCACCTGCGGCTCCTCTTCGAAGCGCTCGGTCTGCGGGCTCGGATGCCGGACGAAGGCCCGCGTCCACGCGACCATGCTCGGCGGTCGGAATGCCCAAATGCGCGTTGACTTCGTTGACCATCGTGGCTCCCATTGCCGCATGCCGCGGCGGCAATCTTTGTGACGAAAGACGCGGCAAGACAAGGGCAAGGACGGCATGACGGATGAAGCGGACAAGGTCGCGAGCGCATCGCCGACGTGGCGGCGGATTGCGGCATCTCGCTGGTCGCGACCTTGCCGGACGGATGGATCACGCAGCTCATCACGCGCTTCGCGAGCGACGCGCGCTTCCGGCACGTGGCGGTCAATCGCGAGGAATCGGCGATCGGGCTCTGCTCGGGCGCGTTCCTCAGCGGCACCGGCGCCTTCGCGTTGATGGGCGCGTCGGGCTTCCTCACCTGCATCTACGCCATCACCAAGATCAACTACACCTACCAGATCCCGCTGCTGATCGGCATCACGCTGCGCGGACGCCCCGGCGACCGGGCCAAGTTCCACCAGTCGAACGGCCTTTATCTCGAGCCGGTGATCGCGGCGATCGACATGCCGTTTGTTCCGATTGAACGTTCGGACGACATTGCCGCGCTCGCCACCGCCTATCGCCACAGCCGGGTGATGTCGCGTCCCGTCGTGGTCGGATTCACGCGCGAAGTGTTGCGGGGAGAAGCCTGACATGCGCTTCGAGGATTGCTTTCGACTGCTGGCCGACCGGCTCAAGGACGACGTCATCGTCACCTCGGCGGGCAACTGCTCCGAGCTGTGGTGGGAGATCACCGGCGAGACCGAGCGCGTCTTCTATCTCGAAGCGTCGATGAGCCTGGCGTCGCTGTTCGCCGCCGGCATCGCGCTCGGCGCGCCGGAGCGAACCGTCGTCGCTTGAGCGGCGACGGCGCCTTCTGCATGAATCCCGGGATGCTCCTGGTCGAGCGCCAGCTGGCGCTGCCCAATCTCAAGCACTTCATGATCTCGAACCGCTGCTATGGCTCGACCAACGACCTCGCCCATCCGTTCGGCGACTTCGTCGACTATGCCGGCATGGCGCAGGCGGCGGCGTCGAGCGGGTCTACGCGTTCTCGACCATCGAGGGTCTCGCCCAGGGCTTCGACGACATGGTCCGCGTTCCGGGCCACGCCTTCGCGGTGCTCGAGGTCGAGCCGCTCGGCCGCCACCTGCCGTCGCCGCCGCTCGACGGCCCCGAGGTCAAGTTCCGGTTCGGACGCTATCTCGAGCGCACCGGCGGGCGGCCGGTGTTCGACACGCAGCTCAAGGTCCGCTGACGCGCGGCCGCATGCGCCGCTCGAGCCTGTTGATAAGTCCGATTTGGCGGCATACCCTTGCGATGGTGGTGCAGTACAGGGGGCTATCCATGTCCGCTGAAGAACAGAAGGTCATGCAAGTCAGGGCAATGTGCAAAGTTGCGGGGATGCGCGCAGGTCGTGGCGGCGCACGACGCGAGCGACACGTACGAGTACGAGAAAGAGACCTATCAAAAGCGCAAGCTGCGAGCCATTCAGATCACCAAGTCGATCGGCGACCGTTTCTACTTCGAGACCGCATTGGGCAGCATCATCGATCTCTGCATCGCCGCCAATGAGATGGATGATGCGGGGAAGCTGTTCAAGCTGATCTCGGTCGACGTCATCCGCGACTCGCTCTTGAAGGCGCATCCGCGCTGCAGCGGCCGATGTGATCACCAGCGGCACCAGTCAACGACCGTCATCCTGCCATCGCGGAATATCGCGCTCGCCGAGATCCCAGAACAGTCCGGCCATCATGCCGAGCCCCTGGCGCACGATCGGCGCCAGCATGTGCTCGTCGGGGGCGTGCTGCGAGCATCCGCCATAGGAATGCGGCACCCAGATCGTGCGCAGGCCGAGCATGTCGGCGAAGCTGTCGTTGGGCAGCGATCCGCCGAGTGTTGGGGAGACGGTCGGCGCGCGTCCGGTCGTGCGCTCGATCGAGCGCGCCGCCCATTCGACCCATGGATCCGTCGGGATCGAGCCGGCTCGCCTTGAACAATCCGCGCTCGGCGCGGCGCACCTCGACCTGGGTGAAGCCGTGGCGATCGAGGTGGCGGCGCAGCGCCGGAACGATGTCGTCGAAGTCTGGTTCCGACCACGTAGCGCAGCTGGCAATGCGCGCGCGCGCTGCCCGGAATGGCATTGACCGGGCGCTCCGGCGTGCCGGTGGTGAAGGCCAGGACCTCGAAGCTGTTCCAGCCGAACACGCGCTCGGCCGGCGTGAGCTCCGGCTCGCCCCAATCGCGGTCGACCGTCGGACCGTTGCCGCCGCCGTCGACCTCGACGCCGGTGAGCACGCCGCGCACCGAGTCGGGCAGCGGCGGCCGCCATTCCGGCACCAGGATGCGTCCCGCGCGCGTCGGTGATCGAGGCGAGCGCATGCGCCAGGATGATTCCGGGATTGGCCAGCAGGCCGCCCCAGTTGCCGGAATGATGTCCGCCCTCGCGCAGATCGATCACCAGGTCGATCGGGTAGCCGCCGCGGGCACCGAGGATAGATCGTCGGCTTGCCGGGCGCGACGCGCGGACCGTCCGAGGCGATCAGCAAATCGGCTTTCAGCAATTGCTGCTTGTGCCGCGCGCACAGCTCGCGGCATGCCGGCGGAGCCCATCTCCTCGCCCATCTCGATCAGGATCTTGGCGTTGAAGCCGAGCCGGCCGCGCTCGGCCAGGACCGCCGCCAGCGCCGCGATGTTGATGCTGTGCTGGCCCTTGTTGTCGGCGGTGCCGCGGCCGTAGATGCGGTCGCCCTCGACCGTCAGCGTCCAGGGCGAAAGCCCCGGCCGCCACAGATCGTCGAGGCCGCGGACGGTGTCGCCGTGGCCGTAGATCAGGACGGTGACCAGCTCGGGATCTTCGATGCGTTCCGCCACCAGGAACGGCGGGCCCTTGCCGAGCGGGTTGTCGAGAATGCGCGACGTGAAGTCGAGCTTGGCCAGGCTCGGCACCATCTCGTCGTCGAGATAGCTGCGCAGCACGCCGGCGCGCTCCGGCTCCTGGCTGGTGCTCGGAATGGCGACCCGCCGCGTCAGATCGGCGATGAATTCGCCGCTGTCGAAATAGGCGTGCGCACGCGCGATCGCGGCGGCCCGATCCATGATGTCACCCCTTCGATGCTGCGCGCTTGAGTCCGTCCGAGCGGCCGATTACGGTCGCGGATATTGCCCGTGGGCCGCCGGCGCGGCAAGGAGATCGCGGTGTTCAAGATCATGCACTTGGATGAGTGTCCGGCGAGCCCGATGGAGCCGGGACGCGGCGAGCAGATCAAGCTCGTCAATCCGGCGCTCGGCACCGAGAAGGTCGACGTCCATCTCAACCGGCTGGTGCCGGGCGGACCGCGCGGCAAGGTGCATCACCACAGCAACGCCGACAACGTCTATATCGTGAAGAAAGGGGAGGGGACGCTGACGGTCGAAGGCAAGACCTACGTGATCCGCGAGAACGACGTGGTCTACATTCCGGCCGGCATGAAGCATTCGCTCAGCAACCTGAGCGATGGCGTGTTCGAGATCTTCGAAATCTACGCGCCGTCCGGCAAGCATTTCGATTTCGTGCTGGATCAGTGAGAGTTCGAAGCACCATCACCAGACTGTCGTCCCCGCGTAAGCGGGGACCCATGGTGCAGCGGAACGTGTTGCTCGATGGGCCGCCGCTTTCGCGGGGGGCTCATGGTGCAGCGGAACGTGTTGCCCAGTGGGTCCCCGCTTACGCGGGGACGACACGAGGTGGCGCGGTGCCAAATCAGCCGGACTCCATATGACCGACAACCGCGGCGTGCTGTTCGTCCCCTACCGGGAGACGCTCGGATTGCTGAGCGTCGCCGACGCGCTCAAGGTCTGCGAGGACGTCTACCTGATGCATGCCCGCGGCAGCGTGGTGCTGTCGAATCCGCCGAGCTTCAAGCTCGACGTCGCGGACGGCTTCCATAACCACTGGCACGTGAAGTCGGTGTTCCTCAAGGACATCCCGACGACCGGCGTGCGGGTCTACAACTATTTCGACGACGGCGTGCGCAACACGGTCGGCGGGCTCGACAATACGCGCTATATCGTGCTGTCCGATCCGCAGCAGCGGCGCGCCGCTGGCGATCGTCGACGAGCACTGGAGCTACGCCATCCGCAGCACCGCGGCGGCGGTGCTCGCCTGCAAGTGGCTCGGACCGAAAAATCCGAAGGTGCTCGGGCTCGTCGGCATCGGCACGATGGGCACCAATGCGCTGCGCTGTCTCGCCACCATGTACCGGTTCGAGGAGATCCGCTGCACCTCGCGCCGGCCGGAGACGCGGCGCGCCTTCGCCGAGACATGGTCGAAGGAACTCGGCACGACGGTCGTTGCAAAGGACACGATCGAGGAGGTGGTGCGCGGCGCCGACATCGCGGTCGGCGGCACCACCTCGCCCGACATCGTCAGCCGCGAGCCTTGGCTGAAGCCCGGCGCGACCTTCATCTCGCTCGCGCGCCGCGAGCTCGATCCGGCCGGCTGGTCGAAGCTGGACAAGGTCGTGATCGACAGCTGGGAATTCAACATGCTGCAGCGCGACTTCAGGCGCACGGTCGAGGCCGGGCTGTTCTCGCGCGATCGGCTGTACGCGGAGATCCACGAGCTGGTGGCGGGGACGAAACCAGGCCGCGAGCGCGATGACGAGCGCATTCTGATTCACACCACCGGCCTTGTGTCGCAGGACGTTGCGCTGGCACACTTCTTGTATCGACATGCGCTCGACAAGGGCGTCGGGATTTGGCTGCCGACGGCGCTGGCATTTCCCGGCATGGAGCGAAGCGCAATCGGGCAAGCTCCGGATTTCGCCATGCGCGAGAAACGCGCTAGGCTCACGGGCTACAGGGCACGACGGAGCACGAAGATGAGCAGACATTTGCGGATCGATCGTCGCGGCTTGTTGGTCAATGCCGGCAAGGCCGCACTCGGCGCCGCCGCTGCCGGAGCCGTGGGGTCGCTCGGCGGCCCAGCCGCGGCGCAGGACAAGTTCCCGGTCCGCGACGTCAACTGGATCATCTATCAGGCGCCGGGCGGATCGATCGACACCACCGCGCGCGTGATCCAGCCCTATCTCGAGAAGCAGGGGGTCAAGACCAATCTCGAATACGTGCTTGGGCGCCGGCGGACGGGTCGCGCGCAGCAAGCTCTTCGCCGCCCGCCCGGACGGCTACATGATGATGACGGAATCCGCGCCGGGCGGCGCCATCGACGAGGTGATCGGGCGGGCGGGCTACAAGGCCAGCGACTTCACTCCGGTCTACGGCTGGAGCGTGATGAGCTGGCAGCTCTGCGTGAAGAAGGATTCGCCGATCCGGACCTTTCAGCAGTTCGTCGACGAATGCAAAAAGCGCCGCGTGGTGGTCGGCACCATCGGGCGCTCGGGATCGAGCCACATCCAGCTCGCCGCCCTGCAGAAGGAATTGAGCCTGCCGTTCGGCATGGTGCATTTCGATGGCTCCGGCAAAGCCTATCCGGCGGTCATGGGCGGCCATGTCGACGTCGCGATCAGCGGGCCTGCGTCGGGCTCGCGCATGCGCGACAGCCTGCATTTCCTCGGCGTCACCGGCCGCGAGCGCGAGAAGGCGCTGCCGGACGTGCCGACCTTGAAGGAGCAGGGCTTTGCGGTCACGCCCATCGACCAGATCTGGTACGCGATGGTCACCCCCAAGGTGCCGGAGGATCGGATCGCGATCCTGTCCAACGCCTTTGCCAAGGCGTTCGAGGACAAGATGCTGTGGGAGCAGATGCAAAAGCTCGGCGAGCATCTCACGCTGCTGACGCGCGCGCAGGTCGAGCAGATGGTCAAGCAGCAGGCCGAGCTGATCGAGAGGTACAAGGAGCTGTTGGGGTGAACGCACGAGCTGCGTAGGGTGGGCAAAGGCGCCAGGCACGGTGTTCGGCCGATGCACGGTGTTGCGCGCCTTTGCCCACGCTGAGTCCGTCGAGCGGGTTCCCAATCGAACGGTGGGCAACGGCGAAGCACGCCGTTGCCCACCCTACGGTGCTCCATACGACGATGTCCAACGACGCACGAATCAGAGCTTACTGGCGTGAAGAGCTTGCTCTGATCGCGCTGCTGCTTTTCTTTTTCGCCGGCATCGTCGCGCTCTCCTTCAAGAATCCGTTCGACGCGCGGCTGTTTCCGATCGTCATCGGCAGCGCCGGCATTCTGCTCACGCTGGTGATCGCCATCGAGCAGCTGCGCCGGCGGCGCGCGGGCGACGCCGCGGCGCTCGAGGACAACGATCCGGCGAGCAAGGTCGATTGGCCGCGCTTTGCGACCGCGCTGCTGTCGGCGCCGGTGTTCGGCCTGCTGTTCTGGCTGTTCGGTTTCGTCGTGGCGTCGTTCGCCGCGATGCTGCTGATGCCGACCCTGATGGGATATGTCGAACCGCCGCCGGCTCGTGGTGGTGGCGGTGGTCACGGTCGCGGTGCTCGCGCTGATCTTCCCGTATCTGCTCAATGTCGACCTTCCGCACGGCCTCGTGGGCGATTGGCTCATCGACAGGCTGGCGTTGCGCGCGACCTGAGCGGACCTCGCATGCTCGACCATCTCATTCTCGGCCTGAGCGCTGCGCTGCAGCCGAAGCAATTCCTGTTCATGGTGGCCGGGACGGTGATCGGGCTGTGGGTCGGCGTGCTGCCCGGCCTCGGCGGGCCGGTCGCGATGGCGATCCTGATCCCGTTCACGTTCTCGATGGATCCGCTCTCGGCGCTGCTGATGCTGGCGTCGATCTCGGTCGGCGCCGCCTTCGGCGGATCGGTCACCTCGATCCTGCTCAACATTCCGGGCGAAGCCTCGTCGGCCGCCACCGCCTATGACGGCTATCCGATGGCGCAGCGGGGCAAGGCCAAGGTCGCCATGGGGCTGTCGGCCGGCGCCTCGATGGTGGCGGGGATCGTCGGCGTGCTGATCCTGATGTTCGCCTCGGGCCCGGTCGCGAAGGTGGCGTTGTCCTTCAGCCCGGCGGAATATTTCGCGCTCGCCATTCTGGGCCTGACGGTGGTCGCGGTCGCGGCGCTCGGGTCGACCATCAAGGGCCTGGTCATGGGCGCGCTCGGGATCGCGATCAGCCTGGTCGGCGTCGATTCGATCCTGGGATCGGAGCGCTACACCTTCGGCTTCGTCTATCTGCTCGACGGCATCAGCTTCGTGCCGGTCATGGTGGGGCTGTTCGCGATCACCGAGCTCATCTGCATGATCCTCGAAGGCGGCACCATCGCCAAGGCCGGCCGCCTGGAAGGATCGCTGTGGGACGGATTCCGGGACACGTTCCGCTATCCGTTCACGCTCATCCAGAGCACGGCGGTCGGCGCCTTCCTCGGCATGATCCCGGGGATCGGCGCGACCGCGGCGAATTTCCTCGCCTACAGCGTGGCGCAGCGATCCTCGAAGCATCCGGAAGAGTTCGGCAAGGGCGCGCCCGAAGGCGTGATCGCGCCCGAGGCCTCGAACAATTCGTGCATTCCGACGAGCCTGATCCCGGCGCTCACGCTCGGCATCCCCGGCGGGGCGACCTCCGCCATCCTGCTGGTGGCCGTGACCCTGCAAGGGCTGCGGCCGGGGCCGATGCTGTTCACCTCGAGCCCGGAGCTGATCTGGGGCTTCTTCGTGGGTCTCCTGGTCGGTGCGATCTTGGCGACCGTGCTCTATCTGGTCATGATCCCGTGGTTCGCGCTGATCACGCTGGTGCGGGTCGAGCTGATGGCGCCGATGCTGCTGATCATCACGCTGTTCGGCGCCTACGCCAACGAGCGCAACATCATGGACGTGTTCGTCGCGATCTTCTTCGGCCTGTTCGGCTATTTCGCGCGCCGGCACGGCTATCCGCTGATCAGCCTGGTCATCGGTCTCATTCTCGGCAAGCTCGCCGAGGGATCGTTCCACCAGGCGCTGATGATCTCGGACCACGATTATTCGGTGTTCTTCCTGCGGCCGCTGTCGGCCACGATCTTCGCCACCTGCCTGGTCCTGGTATTGTGGCCGGGCGTGAAGAAGCGCCTCGGCCGCGGCGGCGCCGAGGTCACGTGAGGCGTTCCACCTGAAGGAAACGGCGATGCAAGAGGCCGACATCAAGACGCTGCTCGACGCGCGCATCTCGCGCGAGCGCGCCAAGCAGCTGCTTGATCGAGCTGGTCAAGGTGCCGAGCCCGCAGACCGCGCTGCTCGAGGACGAGCCGCTGCTCAAGGAGTTCATCAAGACGGCGATCGAGCCGCGCCTGCGCGCCATGGGCTTCACTGACATTCGCTACGACGCGATGGGCAACCTGATCGCGACCTACGGGACCGGCACGAGCGGCAAATCGCTGATGTTCATCGGCAATGCCATGAACCAGCCGGCCTCGACCATGCCGAACCCTTACGACGGCGACGTCGTCGACGGCGCCAAATACGATCTGCCGGGCGAATGCGTGATGGGGAAGGGCGCCAGCGAGCAGAAGGCGCAACCTCGCCGCCATGCTGCACGCGATGGAGACCGTGATCGCCGGCGGAGTGCCGATCGAAGGCCTGCTCGTCTTCACCTGCTGCCTGTCGGGCGAGACCGGCAAGCACGACGCCATCAAGAGCGTGGTCGAAGGCGCCGGCGTGCGCGCCGACATGGCGGTGCTGGGCGGCACCGGCCTCAAGATCACGCTCGGCAACCGCGGCCGCATCGACGTGTTCGTGACCGTCAAGGGCTCGCCCTGCCATTCGTCGCGGCCGTGGGACGGCGTCAACGCCGTCACCGGCGCGACCGAGGCCATCCGGCTGCTGCTGAGCAAGGTGAAGGTCGACAAGAGCCATCCGCAGCTCGGCAAGCAGTCGCTGACCGTCAACCACATCCGCAGCTTCCCGGACTCGACCCACACCGTGCAGGAGCGCTGCGAGCTCACGCTCGACCGCCGGCTGCTGCCCGGCGACGATCCGAACGAGGCCTTCGCCGAGATCGAGCGGGTCGCCAAGGAGGTCGAGCAGCTCAGCGACCCGGTCAGCGGCAAGCCCTACGGCGTGGAGGTGCGGCTCGGGCCGTTCATGTACCCGTCGCTGGTGACGACCGAGTCACCGGTCGTGCGCGCGCTGCATCCGCGGCAGCGAGGTGATGTTGGGCAAGGCGGTCGAGACATATTACTCTCCGTCCGCCTTCGACCAGGGCTATCTCAACCACATGGGCATTCCGACCGCCAATTTCGGCGCCGGCGAGCATCAATACGCCCACACCGACTACGACATGGCCTCGGTCGAGCGCACCACCGACTCGGCGCGGGTCTATGCCTTCATGATGCTCGACCATCTCACGTGAGCCTACACGCCGTTCGCATATCGCGACCTTGCCGGCTTGGTGCTGCGCGCTTCGTGAACGCGCGAGAGCACGATCTTCTTCGCCGTGCGTGTGCTCGCGTGGTCGCCGAGCCTGATCGCGACTTCGCTCGGTGCTTCACGTCGAGCGAAGCGGATGCGTGCCCGGATTTCCGCGTTCGCCGCCGCTCCTCGGCCATGATGGTCGAGCGATCGCCCCGCAGCGGTCCTGATGCCCGGCTTCTCGCCCGAGCGCCGCGCAATCTTGCTGTGCCCGGTTTTGAGGCGCGAGCTCCGGTTGGTCTTGCCACTCGCCGTCGTCCGTCGCCTCGATTCGCTGAGCTTCGCGACCGGGCCTACCTGCAGGCTGGCCATGCGCACAGGCATCCCCGCGGTAACCGTATCGATTGCACTCGCTTGGCTTTCGATGACGGCGTTGCCGGCCTCGAACATGGTCACGAGGTCGAGCGGGCCGTCCGCGCTGACGGTCTCACGCAACGGGTTCTCGACCGAGACCATCTTGAGCCTGGTCGGCTGGCAGTGATTCCATTCGGCCCGGTTGGAAGAGCCGTAGGGGCAGACGACGCCATGCTTGGCGGCGATCTCGTGCCAGCGCTGCGCTTCGGGAGAGCCGGGACGCCCGATGCCGTGCATGTCGACGGCGAGGCCGTAGGTGTGCAGCGAGTGGAACTTGTCGCGGAATCCACCGACGCCGAATGCCGGCGGCCGATAGGCGGAGAAAATCCCGGCCGACGGCAGCCCTGCGTTTCTCGCTTCCCGCAGCGCGCTCGCCAGCCGGACGGCGAATTCAGGATGCAGCCGCCCGATCGCGAGCTCCGGCCCTTGCCGCGTCATCGTGCCGCCGGGCTTCGCGGTCTCGACCAGATAAACGCGAGCCTCGGCCGTCTCTTCCGATATTTTCTCTTCCGATATTTTCACATCGGCCGCGCAAGGCGTCTCGACCAAGGCGCTCTGGTGGTCCGCTATCATGCTCTCGGAGCTGACACGCGGGCGCAGCGGGCGCCCCCGCTTCCAAGGCCGCCGGCTCGACTGGCTCGGAAAGAGCCACCTCCGACGCACACAGGTTCAAACATGCTCCCAGGAGCACTCCCGGCAGCAGCGCGTCTACATTCGACATCGTGGCGAGCAATGGTCGCATGACGTCTCCGTATTGTTGTTTGGTTGATGAAGACCGCAGTGCAGCGAGCGCGCAGGTGGACGACGAATGCGACGACAATGTGATTCAGTGATGCTTGATATGATGTGATTCAGCCATGCGCGATCGGCAGTGGAACCGGCATGGTTTTCGCAACGAGCTAGGCTCGCGATTGAGCGTTAACGTTCGCAATAGCGTTGAACGTCGACGTGTCGCTTCGGAAATGGAACCGGGTTCCCGCCCGAAGCTCGCCGCATTCTTTGGTCCCTGAAGCCGGCTCAGCTCGCCTGATTGAGATGACAGGCCGAGAAATGTCCCGGCGCGATCTCCGTCGAGCGCCGGACGCTCGCTCCGGCAGCGCGGCATCGCGAATGGACAGCGCGGATGGAAATGACAGCCCGACGGCGGCTCGAACGGGTGAGGGGATTTCGCCGCGTGATCGGGGTGAAGCGCTGCTTGCCTGGCTTCGACGCGCGGCGCGTTGGCGAGCAGCGCCTGGGTATAGGGGTGGTTCGGCTGGCGGAACAGCTCCTCGGTGGCGGCGATCTCGACCACGCGCCCGAGATACATGATCACCACCCGGTCGGAGAGGTGCTCGACCACGCCGAGGTCGTGGCTGATGAACAGGTAGGTCAGCCGCAGGTCGTTGCGCAGCGCGATGAACAGGTTGAGCACCTGCGCCTGGATCGAGACGTCGAGCGCCGCCACCGGCTCGTCGCAGACCAGGAAATCGGGCCGCACCGCCAGCGCGCGCGCGATCCCGATGCGCGCCCGCTGGCCGCCGGAGAATTGGTGCGGATAGCGGCCGCGGTAGCTCGGATCGAGGCCGACGCGCATGCAGCATCGCGTCGACGTAGTCCTGCTGCTCCGCCGCCGACGCGATGCCGTGCACGACCGGCGCCTCGCCGACGAGGTCGATCACCCGCATGCGCGGATTGAGCGACGCCATCGGGTCCTGGAAGATCATCTGCAGCTTGAGCTTGGCGTTGCGCCAGGCCGTCGCCGTCGAGCGCGTCGATCGCCGCGCCGCGGAAGCGCACGCGGCCGTCGCTCGGGGACAGGAGCCCGGCGACGATGCGGCCGAGCGTCGACTTGCCGCAGCCGGACTCGCCGACCAGCCCGACCACCTCGCCTTCGCCGATCGCCAGCTGCACGTCGTCGACGGCATGCACCACCGCCTCGTGCAGGCCGGCGCCGAACAGGTTGGCGGCGCGCGCCGCGAGATCGAGCGGCTTGACGAAGCGCTTGCTCACGCCTTCGAGCGCGACGATCGGCTGCGGTCATGCGGGCGTCTCGCTTTCGGCATGCGGGTGCCAGCAGCGGGCGGCGCGGCCGTGCGGATGGACGACCATGGCCGGCGCCGTCGCGCACGCCGCATCGGCGCGCGCGCAGCGCGGCGAGAAGGCGCAGCCCGGCGGCAGGTTGGGCGGGCGAGGGCGGCGCGCCGGGAATCTGGGCGAGCGGCGCGCCGCGCTGCTGCCGCGTCGGCGCCGAGCCGATCAGCCCGCGCGTATAGGGGTGCAGCGGCCGCGCCAGCACGGCCTCGACCGGTCCTTCCTCGACGATGCGCCCGGCATACATGACCGCGATGCGGTCGGCGAGCCCGGACACCACCGCGAGATCGTGGGTGATCCAGATCAGCGCGGTGCCGGATTGCGCGCACAGCGCCTGCACCTCGGCGAGGATCTGCGACTGGATGGTGACGTCGAGCGCGGTGGTCGGCTCGTCGGCGATCAGCAGCAGCGGCCGGTGCAGCAGCGCGATCGCGATGGCGACGCGCTGGCGCAAGCCGCCGGAGAGCTGGTGCGGATAGGCTTGCAGCCGCTCGTCGGGCGCGGCGATGCCGACGGCGGCGAGCGCCGTCGCGCGCCCGCGCCCGCGCCGCCCGTTGCGACACCCGCTCGTGCGCGGTGATCGCCTCGATCATCTGGGTATCGATGCGCAGCACCGGATTGAGCGTCATCATCGGGTCCTGGAAGATCATGGCGATCTTGCGGCCGCGATACTGGCGCAGCTCGTCCTCCGGGCAGCCCGACCAGCTCCTCGCCGGCGAGCCGGATCGAGCCTTCGACGATGCGCGCCGGGCGGATCGAGCACGCCGATGATCGACCAGCCGGTCACGGTCTTGCCGGAGCCGGATTCGCCGACCAGGCCCAGCACCTCGCCGCGACCGACGGTGAAGCTCACGTCGTCGACCGCCTTGACGATGCCGTCGCGCAGGAAGAAATGCGTCTTGAGCCCGCAGACCGCGAGCACCGGCGGCGCCATGCCGCTCACCGCTTGAGCCGCGGGTTCATCACGTCGCGCAGCTGATCCCCGACCAGGTTGATGGCGACGATCGCGATCAGCAGCGCGATGCCCGGATAGAAGGCGATCCAGAACTTGCCGGAGAGCATGTAGCCGTAGCCGTTGGCGATCAGCAGCCCGAGCGACGGCTCGGTGATCGGCACGCCGACGCCCAGGAACGACAGCGTCGCCTCGAGCGCGATGGCATGCGCCACCTGCACGGTCGCCACCACGATCAGCGGCGGGAACGCATTCGGCAGGAGATGACGCAGGATGATGCGCGACTGCGGCAAGGCCAGGCAGCGGGCGGCTTCCATGTACTCGCGCCGGCGTCTCGACCAGCGCCGAGCCGCGGATCGTGCGCGCATAATAGGCCCATTGCGCCGACACCAGCGCGATCACCACCTTGTCGACGCCCTTGCCGAGGATGGCGAGCAGGATCAGCGCGATCAGGATCGCCGGGAACGACAACTGAATGTCGACCAGCCGCATCAGCACCATGTCGATGCGCCCGCCGAAATGGGCGGCGATGATGCCGACGGCGGTGCCGATCGCGAGCGCGATCGCGGTCGCGGTGACGCCGACGAACAGGCTGAGCCGCAGGCCGTAGAGAATGGCCGAGAGCATGTCGCGTCCCTGGTCGTCGGTGCCGAGCAGATAGAGCCTGCCGTCGAAGCCGCGCGCGCCCGGCGGCAGCATGTTGTCCATGACCGACAGCTGGCCGAGGTCGTAGGGGTTCTGCGGCGCGACCCACGGCGCCAGCAGCGCCAGCACGATCAGCAGCGCGACCACGCCGAGCGCCGCGACCGCGGTGCGGCTCTCGGCGAACTCGCGCCAGGCCGCGACGAAACGCGTCTCGCCCGTGCCCGCTGCGCGCGTTGGCGGATGCAAGCGACATGGTCACGCCTCCCGCTCGGTGAGCCGGACGCGCGGATCGAGCAGGGTATAGATCACGTCGACGACGAGATTGATCACCACGAACATCACGACGATGACGATCAGGTAGGCGACGATCACCGGCCGGTCGAGGCGATAGATCGAGTCGATCAGGAGCTTGCCCATGCCCGGGCCAGGCGAACACGGTCTCGGTCACCACCGCGAAGGCGATCATCGAGCCGAGCTCGAGGCCGATCACGGTGACGACCGGGATCAGGATGACCTTGAGCACGTGCACGCCGATGATGCGCGCCGGCGCGAGGCCCTTGGCGCGCGCGAACCGCACGAAGTCCTGCAGCAGCGCCTCGCGCGTGCCCGCATAGGCGAGCCGGATCACCAGCGACGCCTTGTAGATCGCGAGCGTCAGCGCCGGCAGGATCAGGTGGCGAAGCCCGTCGAGCGTCAGGAACGACCACTCGATGCCGAGCAGCTGGCGGGTCTCGCCGCGCCCGCCCGCCGGCAGGATCTTGAGCTCGACCGCGAACAGCAGGATCAGCATCAGCCCGAGCCAGAAATTCGGCAGCGAGAAGCCGATGATCGAGCCGGTCATGATGCCGCGCCCGAACGAGCGATTGCGGCGCGAGCCCGGCCAGCAGTCCGAGCGGGATGCCGATGCCCGACCGCCAGCACCAGCGCCACGAAGGCGAGCTCGAGCGTCGCCGGCATGCGGCTCAGGATCAGGTCGATCGCCGGCACGCCGTGCACGAAGGAGCGGCCGAGGTCGCCGGCGAGCGCCGCCTTGACGAACAGCCAGAACTGCACCCACAGCGGCTGGTCGAGGCCGAGCCGCTCGATCGCCCGCTCGCGCTCGATCTGATCGGCGTCGGGACTGATCAGGATGTCGATCGGATTGCCGAGCGCATAGACGCCGACGAACACCAGCGTCGCCATCACGACGATCACGAGCAGGCTCTGCCCGAGACGGCGGAACAGGAATGCGAGCATGTGGCTTCCTCGGTCAGGCGAATAGCGAATAGCGAATAGCGAATAGCGAATCGAGAGGAGCTGCCGCTATTCGCTATTCGCTACTCGCTATTCGCGCCCCTACTGCGCCCGCTTCGACCAGCGTGGCCTGGGTGCTCTGGTCGAGCCGCGGCGTGTAGGCGAGCTCCTTGCGGAACGCCCAGGTCGTCATCTCGAAGTGCAGCGGCAGCGCGCCGTAGTCGGCCATGGCGATGCGGCTCGCCTCGGCGAGCAGCGCGGCCCGCTTGTCGTCGTCGACGGTGGCGAGCGCCTCGCTGCAGCAGCGCGTCCACTTTCGGATTGGAATAGCCGCCCGGATTGGTCGTTCCCATGCCCTTGTCGCGGTTCGGCGTCGCCATCAGCGACTTGAGCGGCGACGACATCTCGCCGGTGTCCGAGCCCCAGCCGGCGAGCCAGATGCCGAAATCGCGCTTGTTGCGCCGTGGGAAGAACTGGCTCTGCGTCATCGCGTCGAGCGAGACCTTGAAGCCCGCCCGCGTCAGCATCTGCGCCACCGCCTGGGCGATCAGGGCGTCGTTGACGTAGCGGTCGTTGGGCGTCGCCAGCACCAGCGAGAAGCCGTTCGGATAGCCGGCTTCGGCCAGGAGCTTCTTGGCCGCCTCGACGTCGAGCCTTGGGCGCTTTCATGTCCTTGTTGGCGCCGAACAGCACCGGCGGCAGCAGTTCGCCCGCCGCCACCGCGACGCCGCCCATGATGCGCGCGACGATGGCGTCGCGATCGATCGCCTTGGAGATCGCTTCGCGCACGCGCTTGTCGCGGTACGGATTCTTGCCGCCGGTGTCGGCGACGCCCGGCGCCGGCTCGTCGACATAGTCGAAATGCAGGTAGATGACGCGGTTCGAGAGGCCCTCCACGACCTTGAAGGCCGGATTGGACTTGACCCGCGCGAGGTCCTGGATCGGCACGTTCTCGATCAGGTCGACGTCGCCGGCGAGCAGCGCGGCGACGCGCGGCCCGGCGCTGGTGATCGGCCGAAAGATGGCGCGCTGCCAGACCGGCTTTTCGCCCCAGAAGCCCTCGTTGCGCTCCAGGATGATGCGGTCGCCCTTGGTGTAGCGAACGAGCTTGAACGGCCCGGTGCCGATCGCCGCCTCGCCGGAGTTGAACGCCTCGGTCTTCGGATAGGTGCCGACGCCCTTGCAGGCCTGGCGGTCGAAGGTCACCGCGCCGGCGCCGTTCGCCTTCGCCGACAGGATGGCGATGGTCGACATCTCGTTCGGCAGCAGCGGATGCGCCTGCGCGGTGGTCACGACCAGCGTCAACGGATCGGGCGCCGTCATCCCGGTGATGGCGCGCACGTTGATCGCCATGGAGGAGGGCGAGTTCTCGATCTGCGGCACGCGGCAGAACGAATAGATCACGTCGTTGGCGGTGAAGTCGGAGCCGTCGGTGAATTTCACCCCCGGCCGCAGCTTGAACTCCCAGGTCGTGTCGTTGAGCGTGCGCCAGGAGAGCGCCAGCCGCGGCTTGATCCGCTGCTGCTCGTCCTGCTCCAGCAGCGTGTCGAAGATGTGCTTCATCATCGACGTGTTGGGCGCGAGATTGTGAAAGTGCGGATCGATCGAGGAAGGCTCGGCCGAGAGGCCGATCTTCACTTCCTGGGCACTCGCCGCGGCGATCCATCCGCTCGACAGCGCCACGGTGACAAGTCGTTTCCATCTGGCCATTTTCCACTCCTGCGACCCGCGCCGGCCCGGCCTCGGCGTGGCTGCCCGCCAATCTGAGACCGCCATGGCCTGGATGCAAGCCTCGTTCCAGCCCGCGAATGGCCTTGATCGCGCGCGATGCTCGCCTGCATCATGGGGCGGCCACTGCCTCGCCACGCCGGAACGGTCGATCGGGCAGTCAGTCTGGCCGAGGCACGTATGAGCCGTTCGAGCAGACCGTCGAGATTCTCGAAGCCCTCGTCGGCTTCGACACCACCAGCCGCAATTCCAATCTGGCGCTGGTGGCCTGGGTCGAAGACTATCTCGACCGGCTCGGGCGTCGTCCACGAGCGCATCGCCGATGCAGACCGGCGCCAAGGCCAACCTGTGGGCGACGATCGGGCCCGCCGGGACGCCGGGCTACATCCTGTCCGGGCATACCGACGTGGTCCCGGTCGACGGCCAGACCTGGTCGAACGACCCGTTCCGCCTCACCGCGCGCGACGGCCGCCTGTACGGCCGCGGCGCCGCCGACATGAAGGGCTTTCTGGCCTGCTGCCTGGCCGCGGTGCCGGACATGGTCGCCGCCGGCTCGCCGCGCCGATCCATCTCGCGTTCTCGTACGACGAGGAGGTCGGCTGCGTCGGCGTGCGCAGCCTGATCGCGCGTCTCGGCGCCGGCTGGCGGTCAAGCCCGCGGCCTGCTTCGTCGGCGAGCCGACCGGGATGGACGTGGTGATCGGCCACAAGGGCAAGCGCTCGTTCCGCGTCGACGTGCGCGGGCGCACCTGCCACTCGTCGCTCGCGCCCGAGGGCGTCAACGCGGTCGAATATGCGGCGCGTCTGATCGTCAATATCCGCGACATGGCCGACCGCCTCGCGCGCGAGGGCGCGCGCGATCCGCTCTATGACGTTCCCTACACGACCACCCATACCGGCGTGGTCGCAGGCGGCACCGCGCTCAACATCGTGCCCGACGTCTGCCGCTTCCAGTTCGAGTTTCGGTCGATCGCCGCCGACGATGCCGATGCGCTGGCCGGCGAGGTGATGGCCTATGCGCGCGACCGGCTCGAGCCGGATATGAAGGGCGTCGCGCCCGGAGGCGGGGATCACGTTCGACGCGATGTCGGGCTTTCCCGGGCTCGAGACGCCGCCCGCGGTCGACGTCGTCGCGCTGGCCAAGACGCTCGCCGGCACGCAACGATCACCGCAAGGTCGCCTACGGGACCGAGGCCGGCCTGTTCGCGCAGGCCGGCATTCCGACCGTCGTGATCGGCCCCGGCTCGATCGAGCAGGCGCACAAGGCCGACGAGTTCATCGCCGCGAGCGAGCTCGACGCCTGCGGCGCATTTCATCGATCGGCTGATCGCGCACTGCCGGAAATGACGGATGGAAGGCGATCGGCGCGGAGATCGCCCGTTATTGCCACGCGCAAGCCGGGCAAAAAATCTGAAATTCGCTTCTGAAAATTTAGCACTCGTTTCACGCGCGCCGGCGTAGAAATAGAGATGGCGCGCCCTCGGTCACGGCGCGCAATAGGCTCGCACTACGCGAAGACAAGTCGATGAATGTTGCCGGCAGGTGGTACGGGATTTGGTGCGGCGCGGTGTTGGCGGGCTGCGCCGCCACGGCGTCGTCGCCCGCGATGGCGCAGGACGCCTATCCGAGCCGTTTGATCAAGATCGTGGTGCCGTTTCCGGCCGGCACCACGGCGGACGCCATTCCGCGGATCGTTGCGGAAAAGCTTTCGACCCGTTGGAGCCAACCGATCATCGTCGAAAATCGTCCCGGCGCGACCGGCAATATCGGCGCCGAGATCGTCGCCAAGGCGGATCCCGACGGCTACACGCTCCTGTCCTCGGCGCCGCCCCCGCTCGCGATCAACCAGAGCCTCTACCCCAAGCTCGGCTACGACGCCTCGAAGTTCGTGCCGATTTCCCTGATGGCCGTGGTGCCGAACGTGCTCGTGGTCAATCCGGGCGTTCGCGCCGACACGCTCGCCGAGTTGGTCGCGCTCGCGAAATCGAAGCCGGACGAGCTGAGCTACGGGTCGACCGGGCCCGGCGGCACGCCGCAGCTCACGATGGAGATGCTCAAGCTCGACAGCGGCGCGAGGCTGCGCGACATTCCCTACCGCAGAGGCACGGCGCCCGCCTTGATCGATCTGCTCGGCGGCCGGCTCGACGCGATGTTCGTGAACATTTCCGATGCGCTGCCGCACATCAAGGCCGGCACGCTCAGGGCGCTCGGCGTCACCACCGAGAAGCGCATCCCGGAGCTTCCCGACGTGCCGGCGATCGCGGAGACCTATCCCGGTTTCTATTCGGCGACCTGGTACGCCATGATGGCGCCGCCGCAGACGCCGCCCGAGATCGCCGCCAAGCTCTCGGCGGCGGTGATCGAGGCGCTGCAGATGCCCGACCTCGCCGCGAAATTGCGCGAGCAATCGATGATCGTCACCGCCAGCTCGGCGGCGGAAACCGAAGCCTTCATCAAGAAGGAGATCGAGCGCTGGCGCAACGTGATCGTGCGGGCGGGCATCAAGCCGGAATGACCGCACCCCGCTGTCATCCCGCGCGCAAGCGGGGACCCGATACCGTACCTCCACTGGCGGTCCCGGACAGCGGGGACCGCTTGCGCAACGGAGCGGCGCGCTCGATGAGACCCCGTCTCACTCCAGCTTGGCGCCGCTGGCCCGCACGATCGGCGTCCAGCGTGCCTGCTCGTCCCTGATGAAACGTTCGGATTGCTCCGGCCCCAGGTCGAGCATCGGCTCATAGCCGAGCTGCATGAGCCGCGCCTGGAACGCTTCGTCGCGCAACACCAGCTGCGTCGCCTGATTGATGCGATCGACGATCGCCCTCGGCGTTCCGGCAGGCGCGAACAGGCCGCAAAAGAACAGGACCTTCATGTCCGGCAGTCCCGGCCTCGATCGCGGTCGGCATCTCGGGCGCGCCTTTGAGGCGCGCGTCCGCATTCACCGCGAGCACGCGGATCTTTCCGCTCTTGTGCAGGTCGAGGACCTGCCCGGTCGCATTCGGCGTCAGGATCGGGATATGCCCGCTGATCAGGTCGGCGATGCCGGGCCCCGCGCCCTTGTAGGGCACGTGCACGATGTCGAGGCCGCCCGCGAGCTTCTTGAACAGCTCCCCGGTCATCTGGCTCATCGAGCCGACGCCGGCGGAACCGTACGACAGCTTGCCCGGATTGGCCTTGGCGTGGTCGATCAGCTCCCGCAGCGTCCTGACCGGGAGCGAAGGGGTCACGGCGATCGACGTGATAGCTCGCGGTGATCACCGCGATCGGTCGGGAGATCCTTGAGCGGGTCGTACGGCGCGTGCGCGGCAATCACCGGCGCGATGATATGGCTGCTCGTGCTGCCGAGCAGGAGCGTGTAGCCGTCCGCCTCCGCCTTCACGACGTCGCTCGCACCGATCAAGGTGCCGGCGCCCGGGCGGTTCTCCACCACGACGGTGCCGAGCACCGACTTGATGCGCTCCGCCCAAAGCCGACCGACCACGTCGTGCACGCCGGCCGGCGGCGATGGGGCGACCAGACGGATCGGACGGCTGGGATAGTCGGCCTGGCCGAATGCGGCGAGCGGATGCAGGGCCAACGTCGCGAGCACGATCGCCGCCAGGCCGCGCCTACCCACTGTCGTGATTGCATGTGTCGTCTCCGATTCCCCGCCACTCTAGCGCATGCTCCGGTGGTTTTGAATCAGCGCTGGCGACCCGCACCGCGGCAGCCGCTTGACCCGAGACCAACCTCTTCCAAAAGACTGAAGCGCGATCCTATCCGACTGGGAGCCCGGATGCAACCGCGGTCAGCTTCTCAATGCGCGGGCGATTGGATATCGTCCGGCGCCGGCCGAAGGAAACGGCGAGCACATAAATAGAGAGAGGGATGCCGTGATCATGAAGGGCGAATGCGCGCGTTGGGCCGAGCTTGCGCGTCTGGATCGGACGTGCTCAAGGACCTTGGGCAGCTCTCGACGCCGATCGACAAGGCCGCGATCGTGGTGACCGCACCGTGACCTCGGAGGGCCCGGCCCAACGACCGGAGCCGACGCCGATCTGGTTTTCTCCTGTCGGGGCGCCTCGGTCGAGCTCCCGCACCAGGACGGCAAGCGGCGCATTCTCGACGACATTACGCTCGAGCTGCGCCGCGGCGAGTTTCTCACCGTGGTCGGCCCCTCCGGCACCGGCAAGACCACCCTGCTGCGCGTCCTGGGCGGGCTGACGCCCTGCACCGCAGGCACCGTCGCCGTGCACGGCCGCACGATCGATGGCCCGCCCGCCAATGTGGTGATCGTGTTCCAGGACTATTCCCACGCGCTGCTGCAATGGCGCACGGTCGCACGCAATGTCGCCTTCGGGCTGGAAGGGAGGCTGCCGCGCGGCGAGATCAAGGAACGGGTGCGCGATGCGCTCCGTCTCGTTCGGCTCGACGGCCACGCCGACGATTATCCCTGGCAGCTGTCCGGCGGCATGCAGCAGCGCGTGCAGATCGCGCGGGCGCTGGCGCTGCGCCCGGAGGTGCTGCTGATGGATGAGCCGTTCGCCGCGCTCGACGCCATGACCAAGGCCGCGCTGCAGGACGAATTGCAGCGGGTGCGCGACGAGACCGGATCGAGCTTCGTCTTCGTCACCCACGACATCGAGGAGGCGGTCTATCTCGGCGACCGCGTCGCCGTCATCGTCGGCGCGCCCGGCCGGATCGCCCGCACCGTCGATGTCGATCTGCCGCGGCCGCGCAACCAGATCGTCACTCGTCAGCTGCCGAAGTTCCTGGAGCTTCGCTATCTCCTGCACCAGGCCATCGGGCAGACCGAGCATGCGTGAGCGCGCAGAGCTGCTCGCGGGCATTGCGCTACGGAAAGCGAATGCGCTGCTGGTGCTGGTCGGACTGTTCGGCTTCGTGGCCAGCGCCTTGTTCCCGCTGATCAAAGGCACCATCATTCGAGCGCGATCGCGAGTGCAACCGTCAGATTGAAGGCAGCAAAATGCAGGTCGGTTTCTTCTTCTGGCCCTACACGCTCGACCTTTGCGAGACAGCTTGCCGAGCGCGCGGACCGCTACGGCTATGCGATGATCGGCATCGCCGACACGCCGGGCAACGCCATGGACCCGTGGGTGTCGGCAACGCTGGTTGCGCGCGCCTCGCGGCAGACGCGGGTCGCGCTCTGCGTGACCAATCTCCTGACGCGTCATCCGGCCGTGAGCGCCGCGGCGGTCGCCTCGCTCGACCATGTGTCGAACGGACGCGCGGTGCTCGGCATCGGCGCCGGGCACAGCGGCACCAGGAATGTCGGCCTCGCCAAGGCGAATGCGAAAGAGCTCGCCGAGGGCGTCACCTTCATCAAGACGCTGCTGCAGGGCAAGCCCGCGAGCCTCGGCACCGCCACCGCGCATCTGCCGTGGGTCAAGCGCGCGCCGCCGGTCTTTCTCGCCGCCTCGCATCCGCGGCCGCTGCAGGCGGCAGGCCGGACCGCCGACGGCGCATTCGCGAATTTCGGATTGGGCGCCGACAACATTCGGGCCTCGGAGGCGCAAATCCGCGAGGGCGCCAAGGCCGCCGGCCGCTCGCCCGCGGAGATCGAGATCTGGCAGATCGCGGCGCTCGATTGCAACGAGGACCGCAACGCCGCGCGCGGCAAGGTCGGCGCCATGCTGGCGTTTCTTGCCGGCTACGTGATCGGCGACAAGAACCTGGAAACGCGCGGCGTTCCCGAGCACCTGCGCGAGCCGCTCTTGGAGCTGCGGCGGCGCTACAGCACGCGGCCCGGCGAAGCCGACATCAGGCTCGTGCAGGAGCTCGGCCTGTTCGACTATCTCTCGCAGCGGCTGTCGATCTGCGGCAGTCCGGACGATTGTCTCGCGCAGGCGCGCGCCGCCAAGGCCGCCGGAGCCGAGCGGCTGATGCTGACCGTCAGCCTCGCCTCGGATCCGGTGCGCACGGTCGAATTGTTCGGCGAGCACGTGCTGCCGAAGCTGTAGCGCATGTCCCGGAAAAGCCTGCCCCGGACTTGATCCGGGGTGGGAACCGGTTTTCCGAAAAGGACATGCGCAAAAGCAAGGAGACGGGGAGCGCCGTGCCGGAGATCGCGATCGATGGAGCGAAGCTTTTCTACGACGTCTCGGGCACCGGCGAACCGATCCTGCTGATTCCCGGGCTTGGATTGGATCACGCTTATTATCGGCTCGGCGCGCCGCTGTTGGCGCAACGCATGCAGGTCATCGCGGTCGATCCCCGCGGCATCGGCCGCTCGACCAAATCGTCACCGCCCTACACCGTCGAAGGCTGGGCCGACGACTTCGCGCGCATGATCGACAAGCTCGGCTTCGGGCCGATCCACGTGCTCGGCTCCTCGCTCGGCGGATCGATGGCGCTGGCGCTCGCGCAACGGCATCCGGACCGGCTGAAATCGCTCATCGTCGTGGGCGCCTTCAGCGAGCTCGATCGCGCGACCGAGCTCAACTTCCGCCTGCGCTTGCGGCTGATCGGGAAGCTCGGCATGAGCGACGAGTGTCGCCGACTATATCGGGATTGTTGGACGCTCACCCGCAAATTCATCAGATTCGGATGCGGGCTTTGCGGTGATTCGCGCCAAAATGGCGGTTCGTAGCCCCTGACCGGATGAGCGATCCGGCATCCCCGTCGCGGCCGCTCGCGCCGGTCCGGCTGGATCACATTCGGTCGAGGAGGCTGAATGTGCGCCAGCTTGTGCTCGATGCTCTGGTTGGTGAGGAGACTGCGGCGCGCGGGGTGCGCTCAAATCTTCGCCATCGCGAAGGTCGACGGCGCGAACAGCTCTTCGACCTCGAGCTTGCGTTGCGTGAGGCCCTGCTCGTGCGCGTAGCGGGTCATCACCTCGATCTCGTGCCGGCAGTCCTTCACGCCGTAGCGCCAGTAGTCGGCACCCATGAGCGCCTTGGTCTCCGCGGCCTCGACCTCCATCCAGGGCAGCGCGACCGCGAGCTGGGCGAGGTTGGACAGCTTCTCGAGACCGATGGCCTTGGACTCGAGCAGCGCCTTGTAGACGCTGGCCGGCAGCCACGGATATTTCTGCGCCAGCGCGGTGCGCATCGCCACCAGGTGCATGATCGGAAAATAGCCGGTGCTCTTGTAGTAGCTCTGCTCGACCTCCTTGTAGTTCGGAAACAGGCGGTCGACGTGCGGCGCGCGGCGCAGAAACACCGAGGGCGTTCGCGCCGACAGCATGGCGTCGATCTCGCCCGTCTGCAGCATGCCGGAGAGGGTCTGGCCCGCCGGGATCGGCTCGAGGTCGAGACCGGCGATGTCGACCGGCATGCGCTCCTCGCGGCCCGGCTGCTCCTGTCCGCCGGTGCGCCAGCGAATGTCGGTGGGTTTGACGCCGTACTCCTCCTGCAGCATGCCGCGCAGCCAGAGCGCGGCCGTCATCTGATATTCGGGCACGCCGACCGTGCGCCCGGCGAGATCGGCGGGCGAGCGGATGCCGCGATCGGTGCGGATATAGAACGAGGAATGGCGGAACGCCCGCGACAGGAATGCGGGCACGGCGATGTAGGGCGAGTCCCCCATGTCGACCATGCGCATATAGCTGCTGAACGACAACTCGGTGATGTCGAACTCGGCGTAGCGGCACGCGCGCGCGAACATCTCGGCCGGCTCGAGCACGAGGCAGGTGACGTCGCACGACTCGATCGCGACGCGCCCGTCGATGATGGCGCGCGTGCGGTCATTGTCGCTGCACGCGAAGGTGACTTCCAGCCGGCTCCGGCCCATCTGGGCTTCTCCGTTCCGATGATCCCTCGGCGCGTCTTAGGTTGTTCCGAAGGCCGTTGTCAAAGCGCGGCGCAATTGCTCGCTCGCGCGGCAGTTGAGCATGTCTCTGTCACTTCTGTTTCGCGCGCGTGCCGGCGCGGTGCGTCGCTATCGGGGACGAGCGTGGCGCCTTGGCTGCGCGCGTAGGCCCGCAACGACTGCGCGACCCGCGCCTGCAATTGCGCGACGCTCGGAAGCAGCGTCTGTCCGCGTTTGGTCACGATGCCGATCGTGCGCGTGATGCGGGGCTCCCTGAGCGGCACGAAGACGAGGCCGAGCGCCTTCTCGGCCCTGGTCAGCATGGGAACGAGGGTAACTCCCAAGCCGGCCTTGACGCAGGCCATCAGGCTCACCCGGCTGGTCACCACCATCGCCGGATCTTCGATCCATTCGCCCAGCCCGCTTCCTTTCAGCACCTCGAAGGAATCGTTGCCGATCAGCCGCTCGCCGCGCAGCGCGCTCCACGCCACCGCGCGGCGGCTCCTGGCGAGCGGATGCGCGGGAGCGCACAGGATGCCGAAGGCGTCGATCGCGATCGGCTGGAACGTCAGCTTCGGATCGTCGGCGAGGTGGCTGGCGACGCCCATGTCGACCGTGCCGTCGGCGACCAGCGCCCGCACCTGCGGCGAGCGCTGGTCGGTCGCGCTGATCCGCACGTTCGGATAGTCGCGGACGAACTCGCTCAGGAACGTGGGGAGCCACTCCTCGGCCAGAACCGGGACCACCGCCAGCGAGATCGAGCCGCGTTCGGCCTGGGCGAGCTGGCGCGCGTCGATCAGGACGCGGTCGTGGGTCGCCAACAGCTCGTTGAAGATCGGGTAGAGCATCTGCGCCAGCGGCGTGAGCCGGGCCCGCCGCCCCTGCTCGAACAGCTTGGCGCCGACCTGTCGTTCCAGGTCGCGCATGGCCGCCGAGACCGCGGCTTGCGAGCGAAACGTGCCGGTCGCGGCGGCCCGGAAGCTGCCGGTGTTGGCGGTGATGACGAACTGCCGGATCTGCTGGATGCGCAACGGCTCGGCCACTGACGAGGCTCCTGATCCATTGGTGGCTGTTCAAGTATTTCGAATTCTAGTTCGATAAATTAAGTTTGGCAAAAGTCGAGCCGTTGCCCAAGATCGTTGCAAGATCGCCCGCGCTCAAACGAGGACGCGATGAAATTCGGCATTTTCGACTACATCGATATGCGGTCCGAGCCGCTGACGCAGACCTATGACGAGCGGATGGTGCTGCTGCAGGCGGCGGAAGCGGCCGGCTTCTACGGCTACCACGTCACCGAGCACCACGCGACGCCGCTCTCGGCGACGCCGTCGCCGACCGTGTTCCTGGCCGCGGCGGCGCGCGAGACCAAGCGCATCCGTCTCGGCGCGCTGCTCTTCCTGCTGCCGCTCTACCATCCGCTCCGCCTCCTGGAAGAGCTCCTGATGCTCGACAATCTGAGCAAGGGACGCTGGACATCGGGGTCGGGCGCGGAATCTCGCCGTTCGAGTTCGCGGCTTTCGGCGAGGACATCAAGCAAAGCGATCAGGCTTACGCGGAGTCGCTGGAGATCATCCGCAAGGGGCTTGCGCACAAACGCCTCGATCACACTGGCCAGCGCTACCGGTTCGCCGACGTTCCTCTGGTGATGGACTGGGTGCAGAAGCCGCACCCGCCGCTCTGGTATGGGCTGCGCAGCGGGCCCGACGGCTCGCTGCTGCCGGCGCGGCTCGGCATGAATGTGGTCACGCTCGGCAACGAGGACCGAACCGCGCAGGCGATCGCGCGCTTTCGCGAGGCCTGGCCGCTGCATGCCGAGGAACGCCGACGGGCCGGCTGCCTCGTCAGCGAGCCGCTGATCGGAATGGTGCGCGGCCTGTTTGTTGCCGACACCGACGCCGAGGCCGAACGGCTGGCGCGGCCGGCCTACCGCAAGTGGTTCGACAACCTGATGTGGCTCTGGCGCGAGAACAACTCGTTCCCGACCATCTCGCTCTCGCAGGACTACGACGAATCGATCCGCGACGGCTCGCTCGTCGTCGGCAGCCCCGACACGGTGCGGCGCACGCTGGTCGCGCAGAGCAGGCGCTGCGGCCAGAACTATCTCGTGCTCAAGCTTGCTTTCGGCTCCTTGACCCACGCGCAGGAGATGCGGTCGCTGGAGCTGTTCCGGCGTGAAGTGATGCCGGCGCTGCAGGAAGTGTCCCCGGCATTGCCCGAAACAGGCCGCCAGCGTCGCGTGAGCAGGGTCATGGCCAAGCTGAACGAAACCCACGATCCCGCGCGCAAGAGCTTCGTGCAATCGGCAAACCAGCCGGACACGGATTTTCCGATCCAAAATCTCCCGTTCGGCGTCTTTCGCCGTGACGGTGGTGAACCTCACGGCGGCGTCGCCATCGGCGACCGCGTCTTCGATCTGCAGGCGGGGCTCGACGCCCGCCTGTTCTCCGGCACCGCCGCCGAGGCAGCGGGAGCCGCGGCCGGGCCCACGCTCAACCCGCTGATGGCGCTCGGCAACCGGTATGCCTCGGCGCTGCGCGCGCGACTGTCGGAGCTGCTGCGCGCCGATGCTCCCGAGCGCGCCGGCTCGAGGCGATGGGCGAGCGTCTGCTCGCCCCGATGGCGGCCGTGCGACTCGAGATGCCGGCCGAGGTCGCGTCGTTCACCGATTTCTTCACCTCGATATTCCACGCCGAGCGGGGAGGGCGCATCCGCAATCCCGACCAGCCGCTCACGCCGAACTTCAAGCATATCCCGATCGGCTACAACGGCCGCGCCAGCTCGATCCGGGTGAGCGGCGGCAGCTTCAAGCGTCCGAACGGGCAATACCGCGACAAGGGCGGCGAGCTTCGCTTCGGGCCCGAGCCGCGGCAGGATTTCGAGCTCGAGGTCGGCGCCTTCATCGCGCGCGGCAACGCGCTCGGGACGCCGATCCCGCTGGCGGCGGCGCCCGACCACATCTTCGGCTATTGCCTGCTCAACGATTGGTCGGCGCGCGCCATCCAGGCGTGGGAAACGGTTCCGGCCGGACCGTTCCAGGGCAAGAGCTTCTGCACCACCATCTCGCCCTGGGTGATCACCAGCGAGGCGCTGGCGCCGTTTCATTGCCCGGCCTTCGCCCGCGCCGCCGACGATCCCAAGCCGCTGCCGTATCTTTACAGCGCCGAGAACGAGGCGGAGGGCGCCATCGATCTTCAACTGGAGGCCTATCTGCGGACCCCGAAAATGCTTCGCGAGAAGCAGCTGCCGGCGCGGATCACGCTGACCAATCTCACGACGCTCTATTGGACCTTCGCGCAGATGGTCACCTATCACGCCAGCAACGGCGGCAACTTCCTGCCGGGCGATCTGATCGGAAGCGGGACCGCGTCCGGGCCGACCGATGCGAGCCGCGCCTGCATGAACGAGCTCAGCGCCTTCGGAACGAGCGACATCCAGTTGCCGAATGGAGAGACCCGCCGTTATCTCGAGGACGGCGACGAGGTCATTTTCCGCGCCCACGCGCGGCGCGAGGGCCATGTCGCGATCGGCTTCGGCGAGTGCCGCGGCCGGGTCGAGCCGGCGGCGCCCTGGCCCACTACGGCGTGATCTGCGCGGGCTACTTCGTCTCGATGCCGGCGTCTTTGACGACCTTGGTCCAGCGCACGACGTCCTGCGCGATCAGGTCGGCGAACGCCGTTGGCGAGCCTCCCACGGGCCGCAGGCCCTGCGCGGCGAACGCCTGCTGAAATTTCGGCGTGGCGATCATCTCGGCCACCACGCGGTTGAGGCGGCCGGTGATCTCCGACGACATTCCGGCGGGGCCGAGCAGCCCGTACCAGGAATCGACCTCGACGCCTTCGAACCCTGCCTCCGAGAGCGTCGGCACGTCCGGCACCTGCGCGAAGCGCGCCTTGCCGCTGAACGCCAGCAGCCGCAGCTGCTTGCCCTCGCCGAGCGGGATCGCCTGATGCGAGGGGAGGAACATCGCCTTCACGAAGCCGCCGACCAGTTCCCTCGTCGCGCCGGCCGATCCCGGATACGGCACGTGCGTGAGCTTGATCCCGGCGCGCGACGCGAACAGCTCCATCGCCAGATGTTGCGGCGTCCCCGGTCCGGTCGACGCGTAGTTGATCTCGCCCGGCCGCGGCTTGGCATAGTCGATGAGCTCACGCACGGTCGCCGCCGGAATCGATGGATGCACCACCAGGGCGAGCGAGCCGCGCGCCATCTCGATGATGGGCGTGAGGCTCTTCACCGGATCGTACGGCATGGTCCTGAAGAAGCCGACATTGGTGGTGAGCGTATTGGCGGCCGAGAGGAGCGTGTGTCCGTCCGGCTCCGCGCGCGCCACCGCCTGGATGGCGATGGTATGGCTGGCGCCGGCCTTGTTCTCCACCACGACGGCTTGCCCCCAGCGCTGCTTGATCTCGTCGCCCACGATGCGCGCGAGAAAATCCATGCTGGTGCCGGCGGTGGTCGGCACGACGATCGTCATGGCGCGGTCCGAAAGTTTCTGGGCCTGCGCAGGCAAGCACGCCAACGCAAGACCGAGAGACGCCGCCAGCGCCGCGACGCGCCGGCCGATCCGGTTTTTCATCTTGCGTCCTGACGTCATGTTCTTCCGGTCACGCGACGCTTGCCGCCGACACGCGGGTGTCGTTCGCGGTCCGCAGCGCGGGCATGACCTCCGAGCGGAACAGCTCGAGCGACAGCATTTCCTGCGCGTGGGTCAGTCCGCCGAACGCGAGCTGCAGGACCAGATAGTTGTGGCGGGATCGCTCGGCCTGGCGGAGCAGCTCGCGCGCCACCGTGGCGGGGCTGCCGACGACGAGGGTGCGCGCCGCAATGGCCTGATCGTAGTCGAGCGGGATCGGCAGCGGCGACACGCCGCCCTTGTCGCGCCACAGCCACGTCAGGCTGTCGGCCCACTGGTGATAGGCCGGTCGCGCCACGCGCTCGGCTTCGCGGTCGCAGTCGGCGATGAACATGGTGCGCATGACCCCGATCATCGGGTCGCGGACCGGCGAGCCGAAGCGGCGGCGCGTCTCGGCCTCGGAGTCCCAGGCCTGCCGAAAACGCGCGATGTTTTGCGTCACCCGCTCCTCGGAGCCGAGCGTCACCACGTTCATGCCGTATCGCGCCGGCAGCAGCGACGCGTGCTCGCCGCCGCGCAAGCCATACCAGAACGGCGGATAGGGCCGTTGCAGGGGACGCATCGGCAGCGGGACGTCGTGCAACTGGTAGCGCTTGCCATGGTGATCGAGCCGATCGTTGGCAAAGCCCTTGTAGAGGACCTCCAGCGTTTCCTGGAAAGCGTCGCCGCTGTCCGCGAGGTCGACGCCGAAGGACGCGAACTCGTAGGGCGACACGCCGCGCCCGACCCCGATATCGAGCCGGCCGTTGCTGAGGTGGTCGAGCATGCAAAGCTCTTCCAGGAGCCGGAGCGGATGGTAGAGCGGCAGCAGGAACAGCAAGGCGCCGAGCCTGATCCGGCGCGTGTGTTGCGCGGCGGCGGCCAGGAAGAGGGCCGGCGAGGGGGTGGCCGAGAGCGGCGTCGCGTGGTGCTCGGTGACGTGATAGCCGTAGAAACCGGCTTCGTCGGCCGCCTGCAGCAGCAGCATCCGCTCTTCGTAGGTCTGCGACAGCGGCTCGTCGCGGCGGTCGAGGTAATCGAAGATGCCGAACTTCATGAGGCCCTCGCGGCGCTTCCCCCTGGTTTTGGGGCAGCCGGCGAGTTTTGCCAAACCTAAATTATCGAAATTAACTTCGAGATTCCTGAAGGCGGTTCAAACGCACGTTTCGCCGCGTGCCGGCGCACCGCCCGCGGCTGTCAGCCGCCCGCCAGCCACTCGGCGCCTTCGCGCTTGAGGCGCTGTTCGTCCTCGCTGCCGCCCATGATCAGGCCGGCCGGCACCGTCCTGCCTTTCTTCTTCTGCCGCAGCCGCATGAAGGCGCAGCTGCTGGCGGGGCCTTCGAACACGAGCTCGTCGTAGAAGCCCGGCGGAACGGGCTGCGGAAGCACCGGCTCGAGCCGGTCCTTGTCGTAGACGCAGGTCCACTTGGAGATGCGCCAGACGCCGTCGCGCTTCTCGAACCAATCGAAAAAGCGCCCGTAGCAGGTGCAATCGAACAAATGGCCGTCGAGATAGTCGCGGTTGAGGATTTGCACGTCGGTCTCGAGCAGGCCGCGGTTGCGGCGAACGGTCGCGCGGGTATTGCCGAGCCAATGGGAGCTGCGCTCTTCCGGCTTGCGCGCGGCAGCCGCCTGCTTGGAGCGCTCGACGAACCCGGCCGCGGACCCCGCGTACCAGGAGATGATCACGGTGGCGTCCGGGTGAAAGCAGGAGGCCAGCGCCTCCCAGTCGTTGTGGTCGCGGCTGAACGCCCACAGGCGGCGCACGCGCGCGATCTCGTATTCATCGAGCATGCTTTCGAGGCGGCCGGTATCGGTCATGACGTGTCGCCGTTGCGGTGGGTTGCGGGGAAATTACTACGCCCTGCCGACGGCGAATGAGTGCGAAATTTTCGAAAGCGAGTTTCAGATTTTTGCGCGGAGCGGCGGACGGCGGGCTTGTGGACGCACGCCGCGTCGATCGGATCGAAGCCCGTTGTTTCTCGATGCCCACTCGGCTGCCCACAGCGGCAGATTTAGCATGCTCGTGCAGGTTTAACGTGGTATTGTCGCCGGTATCGCGGAGGGCGAAGAACAGCTCGATATCGCTTTAAGGGAGGATCTGATGGACAAGACCACTACCGTAAATCGGCGAAATTTCCTCAGCGCGCTTGGCGTTACGGTCGGCGGCACCGGCCTTGCGGGTGCCGGCTTGGTGGCCGGACCGAAGCTGGTCGAGGCTCAGACCGCGCCGCCCAAGGGCAGGATTCCGGATACGCCGTACAAGACCGGGCACATGACCTTCATCACCGGCCCGGCCGCCGTGCTCGGCGACCCCTCCTTGAAGGGCCACATCATGGCCGCCGAGGAAATCAACGCCCAGGGCGGCCTGCTCGGCAAGCGCAAGATCGAGACCATCACCGCCGACGAGGCGGCCGGCACCGACGCCAACGTCAAAGAGCTTCGCCGCATGAAGCTCGAGGGCAAGATCGACCTGTTCACCGGCATCATCTCGAGCGGCAATACGCCGGCGCTCGGCCCGGTGGCCGAGGAGATGAGCCTGCTGACGATCTTCGTGGACGGCTGCACCGACTTCCTGTTCGACAAAGCCGTGCCGCAAGCCGAAATACACGTTCCGCCTCACCAACATCCAATCGGCGGACGGCATCACCGCGGCGATCGGCGCCGCGCAGGCTTGGCCGCAAGTCCGCAAGATCGCCCATATTCATCCCGACTACAGCTACGGGCGTAACGCCGCCGAGCACTTCACGCTGGCGATCGAGCGGCTGCTGCCGGGCACCCAGGTCGTGTCCGAAAGCTGGCCGAAGCTCGGCACCACCGACTTCGTCGCCCACATCACGAAGATCCTGTCGTCCAATCCGGATCTGCTGTTCACGTCGGTGTGGGGCGGCGACTATGTGGCCTTCTACAAGCAGGCGGTGCGCTACGGCCTGTTCGACAAGATGAAGGTCGCCACCACGCTCGCGTTCGGCGTGGCGCCCCATGCGCTCGGCAAGGATCACCCCGAGGGCGTGCTCGCCGGCGTGCACTCCAACTATCACTTCACCTATCCGGGCGGCGACCGCTGGCCGCTGAACAAGACCTTCGTGCAGCGCTACCACAAGCGTTGGAACGAGTATCCGAACTTCCAGTCGGAAGGGTCCTACGTCACGCTCTATATGCTGAAGCAGGCCATCGAGAAGGCCAACAAGCTCGCCGGCGGCTGGCCCGACGACGAGGCGATCATCAGCCAACTCGAAGGGATGGGGTACGACGCGCCGTCGGGCTATCTCTACATCCGGCCCGACAATCACCAGGGCTACAAGGACGCGGTCACCGGGTTCAGCAAGAACAATCCGGAATATCCGTTCCCGACCTGGGATCCCAACCGGATCATCACCATTCCGATCCGCAACATCACGGCGCCGGCCAATTGGCCGAAGCCCGGCCAGGGCCACAACGAGTCGACCGCGGCGGCCGACTGGATCAAGAAGACCTGGCCGAAGGCCATGGGCTAGCGCAAGTCGGGCTAGCCGCTGACATTCCGAAGCGCCGAGCGCGCCCGCCTCCGGCGGGCGCGCTTGTGTTTGGGAGAACCCTCGCTATGGTAGCGCCGGGCGCGGGTCATGCCTGATGGCTGCCGGGCAGTCGGGGGACCGCCGTAAAGGTGGCAGAGGGCGTATCGGTGTCGATACTGATCATCCAAATCCTCAATTCATTGTTCTACGCCTCGGTTCTTTTCCTCATCGCTGCCGGCCTCAGCCTCATCTTCGGCGTCATGCGGATCGTCAACATGGCGCACGGCACCTTTTATGCCGTCGGCGCCTTCGCCACGGCGTGGCTGATCGCGCGGGCGGTGGCGCTCGGCGTGCCCGCCGGATGGGCATTTCTGCTGATTCCGGTCGGAGCCGCCGCGGTCGCGCTGCTCGGCGTCGTGATCGAGCCGCTGCTGCTGCGGCCGTTCTATCGGCGCGCCGAGGAGTATCAGCTCCTGGTCACGTTCGGCCTGTTGTTGATCCTCGAGGACGTCATCCGCTTCGTGTGGGGCGGGCTGCCGCTGTCCGCCGACCCGGTGATGGATGTGTTGCCGATCATCCGCATCGGCGGCCTGATCTATCCGGCCTACAATCTGTTCGTGATCGGGGTCGGGGTCGTCGCCGCGGTGGCGCTGTGGGCGGTGATCTACCGCACCAAGTTCGGCGTGATGCTGCGCGCGACCTCGCAGGATCGGCGCATGGCCTCGGCGCTCGGATTGAACGTCGGGCTGGTCTACGTGTCGGCGTTCGCGATCGGCTGCTTCATGGCCGGGCTCGGCGGCGCCATCATCGTGCCGACCCAAGCGGCGGTGCTCGGCATGGGCATCGACGCGCTCATCCTGGCCTTCGTCGTGGTGGTGATCGGCGGCCTCGGCAGCCTGCAGGGCGCGCTGGTCGGGGCGCTGATCGTGAGCTTCGTGCGGACCGCGGGCATCCAGTTCTTCCCCGAGATCGAGCTCGCGGTGCTCTACCTGATCGCCGCCTTGGTGCTGCTGGTCAAGCCGACCGGGTTGTACGGAAGCGCGTCATGAAGGCCGACGTGAACCTGGTCTCGTACCGTCCCAAGCTGCTGCTGGCGGCGGCGGCAATCGTCGTGCTCGTCGTGCTGGCGCTGCTTCCGCCCTATATCGGGCTCTATCAGACCCAGCTTCTGACCTACGGCCTGATCGCCGCCATCGCGGCGCTCGGGTTCAATCTGCTGCTCGGTTACACCGGGCTGCTCTCGTTCGGCCACTCGGCCTTTTTCGGCATGGGCGCCTACAGCGTTGCGTTCCTGCTGCGCGACGCCGGCATCCATTCGATGGAGCTCTACATCCTGATCGGGCTCCCGATCACCGCGCTCGCATCGGCGCTGTTCGGCTACATCTGCGTCCGGCACACGCGCATCTTCTTCGGCATCCTGACGCTCGCGCTGTCGCAGGTGCTCTACAGCCTGGCGCTGAAGCTGTTCTGGCTCACCGGCGGGACCGACGGCCTGCGGGTGCCGCGGCCGACATTGCTGGCCGGCATGCTCACCTTCACGGGCGCCGGCGCGTTCCAGCGCTTCATCGACGGCTATTACTACTACGTGCTCGGCGTGTTCGCGATCTGCGTCGTGATCATGTGGGTGATCGTGCACTCGCCGTTCGGCAAGGCGTTGCAGGCGATCCGCGACAACGAGACCCGCGCGACGTTCCTGGGGCTCAAGATTCACCGCTTCCGCTGGGTCGCCTTTCTGATCTCCGGGACGTTCACCGGTCTCGCCGGCATCCTCTGGGTGCCGCTCAATGGCCTCACCACGCCCGAGGTCCTGTACTGGCCGTTCTCCGGCGAGATCGTCTTCACCGCGCTGCTCGGCGGCTTCCGCAATTTCACCGGTCCGATCGTCGGCGGCATCGTCTTCACCTATCTCAAGACCTACGCGGTGGCGATGACCGAGTATTGGCAGCTTCTGCTGGGCGTCGTTCTCGTGCTCATGGTCATGGTCCTGCCGACCGGAATCGTGGGGGCGATTTCTTCCGTGGCCAACAAGCTGCGGCCGAAGGAGAAGTCCTCGTGATCCTTCTCAAGACGGTCGACCTGAGAAAGCAATTCGGCGAGACCATCGCCTGCGACAACGTGAATTTCGTCGTCCACAAGGGCGAATTCCTCTCGCTCGTGGGCTCGAACGGCGCCGGCAAGACGTCGCTGGTCAATCTCATCAGCGCGCATCTCAAGCCGGACTGCGGCCAGATCCTGTTCGAGGACAAGGACATCACCTTCACGAGCGTGTACGACCGGATCAAGGCCGGGATCGCGCGCAGCTTCCAGATCGTCAATCTGTTCGACGGGATGTCGGTGTTCGACAACGTCGCGCTGTCGATCTTCTCGCGCGAAGGCAAGACCGTGAAGATCGCGGCGCTGGCGGAGCACGACCAGGACGTCCGCAACGAGACCTTCGAGGTGCTCGGCCAATTCGGTCTCAGGAGCATGAGCGCCGTGCTGGCGGGCGGGCTGGCGCAGGGCGAGCGCAAGCTGCTCGACGTCGCGGTGGCCTACGCGCTGCGCCCCAAGCTCCTGTTTCTCGACGAGCCGACCAGCGGGGTGAGCACGCGCGACAAGTCGCAGATCATGGACACCGTGTCCTCGGTCGTGCGCGCCGGGACGGTGACGGCCGTCGTCATCGAGCACGACATGGACGTGGTGTTCCGCTACTCGGACCGCATCGTGATGATGCACGAGGGCAGATTTCTCGCCGACGGGACGCCCGATGAGATCAAGGCGAACAAGGACGTCGCCAGCATCCTGCTCGGCGCTCCGTTGTCGGCTTGAGGGACGAAGGAACGGTCAGGTGCTGCTCGAGGTCGACGCCATCAACACCTTCCGCGGTCCCGCGCACATCCTGCACGGCGTGTCGCTCAACGTCGACGACAACGAGGTCGTCTCGCTGGTCGGACGCAATGGCGCCGGGCGCACGACCATCATCGAGAGCATCATGGGTCTGCTGCCCGTGCGGTCGGGGCGGATTCGATTCCGCGACCACGACATCACCCGCCTGCCGCCGCACCGGCGCGCCAGGTACGGCATCGGCTATGCGCCGGAGAACTCCGGCATCTTTCCCGAGCTGACCGTGGCCGAGAACCTGATGATCAGCCGCTGGCTGTCCGACAAGACCGCGCGCGGCGCCGCCGGCGAGGTCGACGCGGAAGCGCAGGCATTGACGGTGTTTCCGGAGGTCGGCAAGTTCCTCAGCCGGCCCGGGCTCAATCTCAGCGGCGGCCAGAAGAAAATGGTCTCGATCGCGCGCGCCATGGCGCTGGCGCCCTCGCTGATGATCCTCGACGAGGCGTTCGAGGGGCTCGCGCCGGTGGTGGTGAAGCGGTTCCGCGAGGCCGTGATGATGATCAAGGGCTTGGGGATTTCGCTGCTGCTGGCCGAGTCGAACCTCACCAGCGCGGCCGCCATCGCCGACCGGCTTTACGTCATCGATCGCGGCGAGATCATCTTCCACGGCACGCCCACGGAGGCGATGGCGAACGAGAACGTCATGCGGACGCTGCGCGGCTGAGGCCTTCGTCACGGCTGATCATTCGCGCGTGATGCACGGACTGGACCGCAGGATGAAGCGTCTCGGTGTATTCGTGCTCATCGGCGTGGCGGCCACCATCGTGACGGTGGCGTGGGGCGGTCACGAATTGCCGATCTATCCTTCGTTCTATCCGCATGAGATCGAGATCAAGACGATCGCCCCCGACCGCGCGGCCGACGCGCTGCGCGACGGCAAGATCAACGCCTATGTCGGACAGGGGTTGAGCTTTGCGTGCCGCTGCCGCCCGAGGTCCGTGCGATCGAGTCGCTCGGCTCCTTCATCACCGTGCGCGTCAATCCGGACTCGTCGCTGGCGCGGGACGAGGCGTCCGCCTGCGCCGCCGTCAAGACGATCGTGCGCGGGCTTGCGGGACAGAGCGACGTCATCGCGCATCCTTATCCGGTCACGCCGCTGCACGGCGACTATCTCCATCACGCCGATCTGGCCGCCGCCGCCAAGGCGCGGCTTTTCGGATGGCGATGCATCGGTTCGCGACCTCAAGGTCAAGGCGAGCGGCAGCTTGGCGCAGAGCCATCCGGACTGGTCGGCGCATGATGCGGACTGGGACGTCGAGGTCGTCGAGGTCGGCGGCAGCCCGGCTGATGGACGCCGCGACCCTGGCGGTGAACGGTTGGCTGGCGCCGCCCTGGGTGCGGACCGGCTGGTTCCACGCCGAGCGCCTGCTCGCCGACGCCATGAGCGATCCGGCGAGCAGAAACGGCGGGCGCAATCCGATCTGCAGCGGCTCAAGGCCGGCGACTACGCGGGGCTGGTCGAGCGCATCAATCTGGAGCGCGACCTGGTGCGGGCGCTCACCGGCTCCTGCCGGAAAGTCGTCGCCGGCTACCGGGTGAAGCGCGAATACGTCAATGTCGAGTATTCGGTCGGGATCGAGAACATCGGCTACGATGCGATCGATGGCCTGCATTCGCCGATCTTCATCCGCACCGTGAAGCTCAAGGATTTTCCCTGGAACGGCTCGCTCGTGCTCGGCATCGGCGGCGAGCCTGCTGCCGCCTGGAACCCGATCGGCGGCATGACCGATCCGTTCGGGCGGCTGCATGGGCTTCGCGGTCGGCGACCCCGCACTGATCCCGTCACCCTACGATGCCGGCTGGATGCTCAACCGCATCGCCGACGTCCAATCCAGTCCGGGGCCATGAATGGCACCGAGCACCATCATGTCGTGGCTTCGATCGCTGCTCGCGGCGTGCGTGCTGGCGCTGTCGCTCGGCAGCGTGCTCGACGTGACCGCGGTCGGCGCCGCCGAGGTCACGTTCGTGCTGCCCATCGCGAACGGCCGCGTGCCCGAGAACATGCGGCTGATCCGCGTCAAGCGCAACGACGTCGTGACGCTCAAGTGGAGCGCGGACAAGGCCATGCGCCTTCATCTCCACGGCTACGACATCGAGAAGGAGGTCGCGCCGGGCGCCGTCACCGAGATGACGTTCACGGCCCGCGCCACCGGACGGTTCACGGTTGAACCCCATCTCGCGAAACAGCCCGGCGGCGGGCACGCGCACGGGAACGTCCTTGTCACGATCGAGGTCTATCCTTAAGCGCTCCGCGCGGCGTCCGGCCACCACGGCATTGCGGACGCTCGCGACCGGTGCGGCAATCGCGCTGCTTGCAACGCCGGCCGGCGCCCACGGCTTCGGCCAACGCTACGACCTGCCGATCCCGCTCTCGTTCTATCTCGTCGGCACGGCGGTGGCCGTCGTGGTCTCGTTCGTCATCGTCGCGCTGTTCGTGCGCGAGCGGCCGCGCCCGCACGCCTATCCGCGCCTCGACCTGCTCGCCACGCCGTGGGGCCGATGGCTCGCGAGCCCGACCTCTTGCTCTCGCGCTCAAGCTCGCTGCGCTTGCGATTTTCATCGTCACGATCATCGCCGGCTTCCGCGGCGACCAGAATCCCTACAGGAACATCGCGCCGACCATGGTGTGGATCATCTGGTGGGTGGGCTTCGCCTACGTTTCGGCATTCGTCGGAAACCTGTGGGCGCTGATCAATCCGTGGCGGACGATCTTCGAAGCGGTCGAGACGATCTATCGGGGGATCACGGGGCGACCCGAGCTGTCGCTTGCACGTGCCCTATCCGGCGGCGCTCGGCGTCTGGCCGGCGTTCGTGCTGTTGCTCGCGTTCGCGTGGGTCGAGCTGATCTATCCGAACCCGGCGGTGCCGCTGCTCATCGCCTGGCTGGCCGTCGCCTATTCCATACTGACGTTCTTCGGCATGTTCGTGTTCGGGCGCGAGTGCTGGCTGGCGCACGGCGAGGTCTTCACCTTGATCTTCGGCACCTTCGCGCGCTTTGCGCCGCTCGAGCTGCAGCCCGGGCCGCAACGCAGGTTGTCGCTGCGGCCGTTCGGCGCCGGGCTCATCGACACCAGTCGGGTTTCGACCTCGATGATGGCGTTCGTGCTGCTGCTGCTCTCGACCGTTCTGTTCGACGGCGCGCTCGGCACCCCGGAATGGGGCAGGCTCGAAAGCGCGCTGGCCGCGCAGCTCTCGGCGCTCGGCGATCTCAAGCTCATGGCGGTGCGGACCGCCGGCCTGCTCGCCTTCTGGCTCGTCTTCTTCGGCGCCTATCTGGGCGTGAGCGCGCTCATGAGCGCGGCGACCGCCGGACGCCTGTCGCCGCTCGCCATGGCGCGGCAGTTCGCCTTCACGCTGGTCCCGATCGCGATCGGCTATCACCTGGCGCATTACCTCACGTTCCTGCTGGTCCAGGGCCAGTACATCATTCCGCTCGCGTCGGATCCGTTCGGCTTCGGCTGGAATCTGTTCGGGACCGCCGGCTACCGGGTCGACATCGCGATCGTCGACGCGCGCTTCGCCTGGTACACGGCGGTGACCGCGATCCTCATCGGCCACATCGCGGCGGTCTATCTGGCGCACCGCAAGGCGATCGAGGTGCTCGATGCGCGCGGCGTCGCGTTGCGCTCGCAGGTGCCGCTGACCGCCCTGATGGTGGTCTACACCTTCGTCAGTCTCTCGATTCTCGCCGAGCCGATGGTCGAGCGCCGCGCGCCCGCGCAGCCGTCGCAGGCCGGCGTCGAGATCAGCGTTCCCGCCGACGCGGTGCTGCCGGAGCCGGGCAGCGGCCGATTGCGGCCGGTGGGCGAGGGCAAGATCGCCAAGCAGAAGCTGACCTATCGGGCGATGGGCTCGGCCTTCCACGACGGCACGCGCACCAGCGCGACCGATCTGGTCTACGCCTATATGTTCGCCTATCGCTGGGGCGCCGCGCGGCGCGAGCGGAGATGCAGGCCCCGATCCCGTGGTCGAGGCGGCGACCGCCGTCATGCGCGACGCATCTCTTGGGCGTGCGGGTCGTCGGCACCGACAACACCTCGAAATCCTTTCGGATCGGCGACTTCGAAGTCGTGCGCGAGCTGTTCGTCATCGAGGTCTACACGTCGACGCCGCCCATCGACGCGGAGCAGGACGCGGTGGTCGCGCCGCCATGGAGCACGCTGCCCTGGCATGTGCTGGTGTTGATGGAGGAGGCCGTGCAACGGGGCTGGGCGGCGTTCTCGCACGCCGAGGCGCAGCGCCGCGGCGTCGAGTGGCTCGATCTCGTCCGCTCCGACGGCATGAACCAGCGGCTGGCCGCGCTGGTCGCGGCCTTCGAGCGCGACGGCTATCGTCCCGATCATCTCGCGCCGCTGGTCGGCGTCGACGACGCGCGCAAACGCTGGGCCGCGCTCGCCGCCTTCTACAAGGAGCACGGGCACTTCCTGGTCACCAATGGTCCTTACCGGCTCAAGCGCTGGTCGAGCGACAGCGTCATGCTCGAGGCGTTCCGCGATCTCACCTACCCGTTGGGCGTAGGCTCATATGACGCCTACGCGGTTCCGCGCCGCGGCTTCATCACCAAGGTCGAGCGCGACAACGAGCGGATCAGGCTGTTCGGCGACATCGAGCTCGTGCAGAAAGTACCAGCGCAGCTACGACATCGTGCGCCAGCCGCTGCAATCCGTCGCGGCCGACGTGCTCAAGCGCGCGGCGCCGGAATGCCGCTACACGGTGCTGGACGGCGAGGGGCGCGTGATTGCGGCGGGGCAGGTGGCCTTGGCCGATGCGAGCTTTCTCATCGATTTGAGCGGCAAGCTGGCGCCCGGGCAATTCACCTTGCTCGCCGAGATCATCGTGAACGGAAACGCCATGAATGCCGAGATCAAGCAAATCCCGCTTGTCATCTCATCCAATCCATGAGCAAAGCCCAACGCGGGCAAACCACGACCCAAGAACGCAAAGAGGCGACGCCGAGATGAGCAAGGAGACCACTCCGAAAGTGAGCTTTCTGAGCTCGGGGAGTCGCCGCCGGCCGATTACGATCGTCCGCCGAGCTACGACAAGATGATCCGCGAGATGGACGTCTACGTCCCGATGCGCGACGGCGTGAAGCTCTGCGTCGACGTCTATCGCCCCGAGACCGACGAGAAGCTCCCGGCGCTGCTCGCCTTCGCCATCTACAACAAGGATTTCCAGGGACCGGACATGGCCGAGGCGCTGCCGCCGCAGCCGGCCTGGACGCCGCTGTGGACCGGCCCGCTCGAGGCCGGCGACACGCACTTTCTCGTCTCGCGCGGCTATGTCCACGTGATCGGCAGCCCGCGCGGCGTCGGCAAGTCGGAAGGCGGCGGCTCGCGCGAATGGGACAGCTACGACCTGATCGAATGGATCGCCGCGCAGCCCTGGTGCGACGGCAATGTCGGCATGGTCGGCATTTCGGGCTTCGGCGCCGAGCAGTTTCACGTCGCCAAGCAGCAGCCCCCGCATCTCAAGGCGATCTTCCCGTTCGACCCGCGCGGCGCCTATGGCGTGCTCGGCGGCTTCCGCGAGGAATATCCCGGCGGCGTGCTGCACCTGTTCCGCTATCTGGTCGGCCATTTCGCCGCCATGCACCAGCACCGGGGCGCGCCGGGCAAGCTGCCCGAGCCGAAGGAGACCTACTGGCGGGAAGCGATGGCCAATCCCGACTACCGCATGTATCCGAACATCTTCAATCTGCTGGCGCAGAAGGGCCAGCACATGCCGCCCTATTTCGATCTGCTGATCGACCCGTACGACAAGGAGGAGGTGGTCCAGAAGAGCGAGGCCGATCTCGCCAAGATCAAGGTGCCGTCCTATACCGGCTCCGGCTGGTACGGATACACGTACAAGACCCACCTCAACGGCGCGCAGAGCTATTTCGCCAACATCGACGCGCCCAAGAAGCTGATGTTCACCGGGCCCGCGCATCTCGAGCGGCCGTTCCGCTCGTTCCACCACGAAATCCTGAAGTGGTACGACCACTGGCTCAAGGGCATCGACACCGGCGTGATGCGCGAGCCGCCGGTGAAGTTCTGGGTGATGGGCGAGAACAAGTGGCGCCAGGCCGACGACTGGCCGCTGCCCGAGACGCAATGGACCAAGCTCTACCTGCGCAACTGGGAGCGGCTGTCGCCTGAGCCGTTCATCGCCGGCGAGCGTCGATCAGTTCACGCCGCCGGATGCGTTCGTGCAGATGCCGCCGAGCCAGACCAACGTCATCCAGAAGCTGCGCTATCTGAGCGAGCCGCTGCCGCAGGACGTGCTGATCGCGGGACCGACCGTGCTGAACCTGTTCGCCGCCATCGACCAGGACGACACCAACTGGATCGTCGTCCTCAAGGATGTCGGCCCCGACGTGTCGGTCATGTCGGTGCGCGAGGGCGAGCGCGAACTGCCGAAGAACCTGCCCGAGCGCGAGATCACGCGCGGATGGCTCAAGGCCTCGCATCGCGCGCTCGATCCGAAGCGCTCGAAGCCGTGGAAGCCGTGGCATCCGCTCACGCGCGCGGCGCAGCAAGCCGGTGGTGCCGGGCGAGATCAACGAATACGCGATCGAGATCATGGCGACCGCCAACCTGTTCCGGCAGGGCCACCGCATCTGCCTCGAGATCACCAGCCTCGATCTGCCCACCGGCGTCGCCGGCGCGACCAACGCGGAGTACGTTCCGTATCACATCTGCAGCAGCAAGACGGTGCTGCACAGGATCTATCACGACGCCGAACCGGCCCTCGCATCTCTTGTTGCCGGTCATACCAAACGTTTAAGATCGGCGTCGCGCAAGGGAGGAGATCATCATGTCCAAGATCATCCGCAATCCGTCGGGCCCGGCCGTAGCCGGCGGCATCTCGCGACGCAGCGCGCTGAAGGCGACGATCGGCGCCATCGCGGCGCCGGCCGTGCTGCACGCAACGCCCGTCAACGCCCAGAGCCGGGTCGATCAAGATCGGCCACGTCAGCCCGCGCACCGGTCCGCTCGCGGGCTTCGGCGAGGCCGATACGTTCATCCTGGAGCAGGTGCGCGGCCTGTTGCGCAACGGCATCGCGGTCGGCGGCCGCACCTATCCGGTGCAGATCATCAGCAAGGACAGCCAGTCGAGCGGCAGCCGCGCCTCCGAGGTCGCCTCCGAGCTGATCCTCGGCGACAAGGTCGATCTCATCGTCGCCTCGGCGACACCCGACACGACCAATCCGGTCGCCGACCAGGCCGAGGTCAACGAGGTCCCCTGCATCACCACCAATTGTCCGTGGCAGCCGTATTTCTTCGGGCGCAAGGGCGATCCGGCCAAGGGCTTCACCTGGACCTATCACTTCTTCTGGGGACTGGAGGACGTGATCGCCTCGTTCCTGGCGCTCTGGGACAGCGCGCAGACCAACAAGGTGGTCGGCGGGCTCTTCCCCAACGACGCCGACGGCAATGCCTGGGGCGATCCGCAGCGCGGCCTGCCGCCGGCGTTGGCGGCCGCCGGCTACAAGCTCACCGATCCCGGCCGCTACCAGCTCATGAACAACGACTTCACCTCGCAGATTTCCGCGTTCAAGGCGGTCGGGGCGGAGATCGTGACCGGCAACATGATCCCGCCGGACTTCGCGACCTTCTGGTCGCAGGCGGCGCAGCAGGGCTTCCGGCCGAAGATCGTCACCATCGGCAAGGCGCTGCTGTTCCCGTCGGTGATCGACTCGCTCGGCGCGCGCGGCAACGGTCTGACCACCGAGATCTGGTGGACGCCGAACCATCCGTTCAAGTCCGGCCTCACCGGCCAGAGCGCGAAGGAGCTCACCGACGCCTATGTCAAGGCGACCAACCGACCGTGGACGCAGCCGATCGGGTTCCAGCACGCGCTGTTCGAGGTGGCGATCGACGTGCTCAAGCGCAGCAAGACGCTCGAGCCGAAGGCGATCCTCGAGTCCATCATCGCGACCGACTACCAGTCGATGGTCGGCCCGGTGAAATGGACCGGCCAGCCGGTCAAGAACGTCACCAAGACGCCGCTGGTCGCCGGCCAATGGCAGCGCAAGGGCGACAAGTTCGAGCTCGTCATCACCACCAACAAGCCGGCGCCGCAGATTCCGGTCGGCGGGCAGCTGCAGCTGTTGTCGTAGCGTGGATCGCCTGTAGCCGGTGAGGCGAAGGCGCGGCGCGTGCGCGCCGTGCCCACCGGAATGCGCACAGCTGGCGACTTTGCCCACCCTACGCCCATGACGACGATCCTCGCGCTCGAAAAAATCTCCAAGCGCTTCGGCGCCGTCGTCGTCGCGAGCGCGATCGACCTCGCGCTCGACGAGGGCGAGGCGCTCGGCATCATCGGTCCGAACGGCGCCGGCAAGACCACGCTGTTCGGGATCGCGACCGGCACGGTGGCGCCCGACGCTGGGCGCGTCATCTTCGCCGGCGCGGACATCACGCGGCTCGCCACCCGAACGCCGCTGCCGGCTCGGCATGGCGCGGACCTTCCAAATTCCGCAGCCGTTCGGCGGCATGACGGTGTTCGAGAACGTGGTGGTGGCGGCCGCGTTCGGCGGCGGCCGCAGCGAGCGCGACACCTACGGCCACTGCGTCGACGTGCTCGCGCAATGCGGGCTCGCCCAGAAGGCCAACCGTCCGGCCGGTGCGCTGACGCTTGCTCGACCGCAAGCGGCTGGAGCTCGCCCGCGCGCTCGCGACCAGGCCGCGCCTGCTCCTGCTCGACGAGGTCGCCGGCGGCCTCACCGAGCACGAATGCGCGGCGCTGGTCGCGCTGATCAAGGAGGTCCGTCGCAGCGGCGTGTCGATCATCTGGATCGAGCACGTCGTGCATGCGCTGGTCGCCACGGTCGACCGGCTGCTGGTGCTGCATGGCGGCGGCTTCATCGCGCAGGGCGAGCCTGCAGACGGTGATCCGCTCGCCGGCGGTGCGCGAGATCTACATGGGTATTCCCGCCGATGCCTGACACGCTGCTCGAGGTGCGGGCGCTCGACGCCTATTACGGCGACTTCCAGGCGCTGTTCGGCGTTTCGCTGCAGATCGCGGCCGGCGAGATCGTCGCCGTCATCGGCGCCAACGGCGCCGGCAAGAGCACATTGCTCAAGAGCATCGCCGGCCTGATGCGCGCGCGGCGCGATGCGATCATCTTCGCCGGCGAGCCGGTCGGCGACGTGCCGGCCCACGCCATGGCGGCGCGCGGCGTCGCGCTGGTGCCCGAAGGCCGGCGGCTGTTTCCCTCGCTCACGGTCGAGGAGAATCTGCGTGATCGGCGGCCAGCTCGGCCGGCCCGGGCCGTGGAATCTGCCGCGCGTCTACGACCTGTTTCCGGTGCTGGCGGAGCGCCGCGACGCGCCGAGCACCTCGCTCTCGGGCGGCCAGCAGCAGATGGTGGCGATCGGCCGCGCGCTGATGTCGAACCCCAAGCTGCTGCTGTGCGACGAGATCAGCCTCGGACTGGCGCCGATCGTGGTGCGCGAGATCTACGCGCGGCTGCCGAGCCATCCTGCGCGAGGGACTGTCGCTCATCATCGTCGAGCAGGACATCGTGCAGGCGCTCGCCGCCGCCAACCACGTCTACTGCCTGCAGGAGGGGCGGGTGGTGCTGGCCGGCACGGCCGGCACATTGACGCGCGAGGCGATCTCGGCGGCCTATTTCGGGGTCTGACGGTGGAGTGGGTCAACATCATCCTGCAAGGCGTGCTGGTCGGCGGCCTCTACGCCATGTTCGCCGCCGGCCTGGCGCTCATCTTCGGGGTGATGCGGCTCGTCAATATCGCGCACGGCGATCTCATCGTGCTCGCCGCCTATCTGGCGCTGGTCGCCACCGAGACGCTCGGCGTCAATCCGCTCGCCTCGCTCGCGGTGGTCGTGCCGCTGATGGCGCTGATCGGCTACGCGCTGCAGCGCGGCTTGCTCAACCGCACCTTGGGCGACGATCTGCTGCCGCCGCTCCTGGTGACGTTCGGCCTGTCGGTGATCATCCAGAACGGGCTCCTGGAATTGTTCACGGCCGACAGCCGCCGGCTGCAGGCCGGCGCGATCGAGGTCGACAGCATCCAGCTCGGCGCCGGCCTCGCGGTCGGGACGCTGCCGCTCATCCAGTTCGCGCTCGCGGTCGCGGTGATCGCCGGCCTGCAATGGCTGTTCTACCGCACGGCGGTCGGGCGCGCGTTCCGCGCCACCTCCGACGACCAGGACGTGGCGCAGCTCGTCGGCCTCGACAACCGTCACGTCTTCGCGCTCGCGATGGCGCTCTCGCTCGCGGTGGTGGCGATCGCCGGCGTGCTGCTGGCGATCCGGACCAATTTCGATCCGTCGATCGGGCCGGCGCGCCTGATCTTCGGCTTCGAGGCGGTGATCATGGGCGGCCTCGGCAGCATGTGGGGCACGCTGGTCGGCGGCATCATTCTCGGCGTGGCGCAGGCGATCGGCGCGCAGATCGATCCCGGCTGGCAGGTGCTCGCCGGACATGTGGCGTTCCTGATCGTGCTCGCCGTGCGGCCGCGAAGGCCTGTTCCCGAAGGTGCAGGGATGAGCGCGTTCCGGGTCGAGCACGCCACCCGTTCGAGCCGCATCGGGCTTGCGATGTTCGCCGTCCTGCTCGTGCGTGCTCGCGGCCGCGCCATGGTGGGGCGAGCGGCACAACCTGCGGCTCCTGGCCGAGATCTATTCCTTCGTCGCGCTGGCGAGCCTGTGGAACCTGCTGGCCGGCTACGCCGGTCTCGTCTCGGTCGGCCAGCAGGCCTATGTCGGGCTCGGCGCCTATGTGCTGTTCGCCGCGACCATGCTGGTCGGCGTCCATCCGCTGCTGGCGATTCCGCTGGCGGGGATCATCGGCGCCATCGTCGCGCTGCCGGTCGCCGGCCTGATCTTCCGTCTGCGCGGGCACTATTTCGCGATCGGCACCTGGGTGGTGGCGGAGGTCTTTCGGCTGCTGGCGTCGCAGGTGTCGGTGCTCGGCGGCGGCTCCGGCATCAGCCTGCCGGTCGGCATCGTCACCTCGATGGCGCCGACCCGGCAGCTGCGCGAGTTCCTGATCTACTGGCTCGCGCTCGCCATCGTGGTGGTGGTGCTCGGCGCGATCGTGCTGCTGCTGCGCTCGCGCTACGGCCTGGCGCTCACGGCGATCCGCGACAACGAGCTGGCGGCGCGGTCGAACGGCGTCGACGTCGTGCGCACGAAGCTCATCGTCTATGTGCTGACCGCGTTCGGCACCGCCATGGTCGGCGCGCTGATCTTCCTGCAGAAGCTGCGTATCTCGCCCGGCCACCGCCTTCGACGTCAACGATTGGACCGCCTACGTGATCTTCATCACCGTGATCGGCGGCATCGGGCGGGTGGAGGGCCCGATCATCGGCACCATCGTGTTCTTTCTGCTTGCGCCAGACGCTCGCCGACCTCGGCAGCCTCTATCTGCTGATGCTCGGCGTGGTGGCGATCGCGGTGATGCTCAAGGCGCCCAAGGGCATCTGGGGCTACATCGCCGACCGCTTCGGCTGGCAGCTGTTTCCGCTCGAGCGGCGGCTGGATATCAAGACCTGATTCTGGCCCCCTATCGCCACGTCGCCCGCGCCACGTCGACCACCAACTGCAGCTTCGCGCGCTCGTCCGCCTCGCTCAGCGGATTGCCGGCGACGGTGCTGGCGAAGCCGCATTGCGGACTGATCGCCAGCCGGTCGAGGTCGACGTATCGGGCGGCCTCCTCCAGGCGGCGGCGCAAGCCATCCAGGCTCTCGAGCGCCGGGGTCTTGCTGCTGACGAGCCCGAGCACGACGCCCTTCGTCTTCGGCACGAAGCGCAGCGGCGCGAAGTCGCCGGCCCGCGGCGTGTCGTATTCGAGCAGGAAGTGGTTGGCGCGGATGCCGGCGAAGAAGCGTTCGGCGACCGACTCGTAGCCGCCTTCGCCGAGATAGTGGCCCTTGAGGTTGCCGCGGCACATGTGCACGCCGACGACGACATCGGGCGGACAAGCCGCGACCGCCTGGTTGATGGCATCGATGTAGAGGTCGACCAGCGCGTCGGGATCGGCGCCCACGCGCTCGACCTTTGCGCGGATGCCGGGATCGCATAGCAGCGCGATGGCGATCTCGTCGATCTGCAGGTAGCGGCAGCCGGCCGCGGCAAGCTCGGCGATTTCCTCCTGGAACACGCGGCCCAGATCGTCGAAGAAGCTCTCGACGTCCGGATAGACGCTGCGGTCGGCGAAGTCCGCGCACCGCAAGAAATGCATGGTCGAGGGCGCCGGCAGCGTGATCTTCGGCGTGACGCTCGGTGACGTCGCGCAGGAACACGAATTCGTCGAGCGCGAGCGGCTGCGTGCGCCTGACCTTGCGCGGTCGCGTAGGGCGCGGTGAACTCGACCTCGTGGCCGTGATCGTCGCGAAAGTTGAACAGCGCCGGCGCGAATCTCGAGGCCGCTCGGTGCGTTCCACGAAGCGGCCCCAATACGAGCCGCGGCGGAACTCGCCGTCGGTCACGACCTCGAGGCCGATCTCCTCTTGCATGCGCACCACGTCGCGGATGCATTCGTCCTGGATGCGCGCGAACTCGTCGTCGCCGATCTCCTTGCCGGCATGACGCCGGAAGGCCTGGCGCAGCGCCGCCGGCCGCAGCAGGCTTCCCACGTGCTCGGCCCGGAACGGCGGGCGCCCGTCGGGGCGGATGCTCATCGGACAGTGCTCCGGCGCTGCTGGCAGATGTTGTCTATAGCTCTATAGGTAGAATTTAGATCGCGTCCGTGGCAGAACACAAGCGCCCGGACGTCCCATTTGCGGCCAGCAGAGGAGATCGGCATGACGGTCGTGGCCATTCGCTCCCGCCAGCGTCCGCGGCCGAGCCGGCGCCGCCGCGCACCGGAGATCATCGAGGCGGCGGCGCGGGTGTTCGCCGAGCGCGGCTTCCACGGCGCGACCACGCAGGACATCGCCGACGTGCTCGGCATCCGGCAGGCGAGCCTCTACTACTACTTCCCGTCCAAGGAGGGCGCGCTCGAGCTGGTCTGCCTGCAGGGCGTCGGCGGCTTCTTCGAGGTCGCCAAGGCGATCGCGGCGGGACCCGGCACCGCCGCCGAAAAGCTCATCCGCCTCGATCAAATCGCACCTTTCCCCGCTGATCGACCGCAGCGATTTCGTCCGGGTGTTCCTCAACGAGCGCCAGCACCTGCCGGCCGAGAGCCGCCGGCGGATCGGAAAATGGTCGCGCGGGCTGGAGCGGGTGTTCGAGGACGTGTTCAAGGAAGGCGTGCGCCGCGGCGAGTTTCGCTCCGATCTCGACACCCGGCTGGCGGCGCTCGCGCATCCTCGGCATGGCCAATGCGGTGGCGAACTGGTACCGCAAGGAGGACGTGCGATCGAGCGCATCAGCGCGGAGTTCGCCCGTCTGGTCATCGACGGCGTGCTCAAGACGCCGGGCCGGCGTCGCGCCCGCTAGCCATGCCGAGTGTTTATAGAGCTATAGAATTTTCGGTCGTATTGGGCTATAAATCCTGCTGGGAGAAACGCTCGAACGGGCGTCGCATGACCGCCACGCAACCGGTCGACCGAGAGGCGCTGCGCCGCAAGACCGCACCGCTCTTGCTGTGCGAGCGCGCGCGGACGGCGCCCGATTCCGTCGCATTCCGCTCCAAGCACCTCGGCCTCTATCGCGAGCGCAGCTGGCGCGACTACGCCGCGATGGTCGCGCGCGCGGCGCGCGCCTTCGCGACGCTCGGGCTCGCGCGCGGCGAGCGCGTCGCCATCATGGGCGACGCCTGCGAGGAGTGGATGATCTGCGACCTCGCCGCGCAATCGCTCGGCGCCATCGTCTACGGCATCTATCCGACCGCCTCGGCCTCCGAGGTCGAGTATCAGATGCGCGACGGCGGCGCCGGCGATGTTCATCGCCGAGAACCAGGAATACGTCGACAAGATCCTGTCGTTCGCCGACCGGCTGCCGGCGCTGCGCTGGATCGTCGTGCTCGACGATTCGGCGATGTTCGCCTACGACGCATCCCAAGCTCAGGAGCTATCGCGCGTTGCTCGATGCGGTCGAGCAGCCCGATCTCGCGTGGCTCGAGCAGCAGGTGGCGCAGCTGAGGCCGGAGCAGCCCGCCTTCATCGTCTACACCTCCGGCACGACCGGTCATCCGAAGGGCGCGCTGGTCACCCACGGCAAGCATCTCGCCGCGACCGCGAACATCGTCGACCATTATCCGACGCTCGCCGACAAGGAGCATCGCACGGTCGTCTACCTGCCGCTCTGCCACGTGCTCGGCCGCGACGTCGCGGTGACCTTGCCGCTGATCTCGCGCCTCGTCCCGCATTTCGGCGAAGACCCGGACGATCTCGCGACGACCCTGTTCGAGACCGCGCCGACCGTGCTGTTCACCGTGCCGCGCTATCTGCAGAAATTCGCCTCGCAGGTGCTGGTCGGCATTGCTCAATTCGACCGGCGTCAAGCGCGCGACCTCCGATCTCGCCATGCGGTTCGCCCGCGCCCATGCCCGCCGGCGCTGGGACGGCGCGACGAAACCGGCGCACGACGGCGCTCTATCGCGCCTGCCGGGCCGCCGTGTTCACGCCGATCCTCAACAAGCTCGGCTTCGACCGGCTGGAGCTGATGATCTGCGCCGGCGCGCCGCTGCCGCCCGAGACCATGGCGCTCTGGCAGATGCTGGGGCGTCAACGTGGTGGAGATGTACGGCCAGACCGAGACCGCCGGCGGCATCATCAGCGGCCAGCGCGGCCCGTTCCCGCGCCCGGGCGACGTCGGCACCGTCCCGGCCGGCTGGCAGGTGAAGCTCGCCGACGGACGGCGAGGTGCTGGTGCACAGCCCCGATCTGTTCGAGCGCTACTGGAACAACGAGGAGGCGACCCGCGCCATCAAGAGCGCGGACGGCTGGCTGCGCACCGGCGACATCGGCGAATGGCGCGACGGCGCGCTGCGCCTCATCGACCGCGCGCGCGACTTCATCGTGACCTCCGGCGGCAAGACGATCTCGCCGTCGTTCATCGAGAACATCCTGCGCACCAGCCCCTATGTCGCGGAGGCGGTCGTGTTCGGTCACGGCCGCAAGTACCTCACCGCGCTGATCGAGATCGACGCCGACACGGTCTCGGACTGGGCGCGCAGCCACGACGTGCCCTATACCGGCTTCACCAGCCTCGCCAGCAGTCCGGACGTGGTGCGCCTGATCAAGGCGGAGATCGAGCGGGCCAACGGCGAGCTCGCGCGCGTCGAGCAGATCAAGGACTTCCGCATCCTGCCCAAGGCGCTCGATCCCGAGGAGGAGGGCGAGCCGGTGACGCCGACGCGCAAGGTCAAGCGCCATCTGATGTACGAGCGCTTCAAGACGCTGGTCGAGGCCATGTACGATGATCGCGAGGAGCGGCTGATCGCGGATCAGGCGGGGACCGTTCAAGTCGCATGAACACTTGGTTCAATAAACAAGGGAGGAAACGATGTTGAGACCCACTCTCACGGGCGCGCTGGTCTCGGCAGCGCTCGCGCTGCCGGCGGTCGCGCAGGATGCCTATGTCATCGGCGTCAGCGCGGCGCTCACCGGCCCGTCGGCGAGCACCAACGCGCCGCCGATCGAGGGCTTGCGCCTCTACGTCGACCGGCTCAACGCGGCCGGCGGCATCAACGGCAAGAAGATCCAGCTGGTCCTGCAGGACGATCAGGGCGAGCCGTCGAAGGCCGCCGCCAACGCCAAGAAGCTGCTGACCCAGGACAATGTGAAGCTGCTGATCCTGTCGAGCCTGTCGTCGACCTTTGCGCCGGTCATCGCGGAGACCAAGCGCGCGAACGTGCCGCTGCTGTTCATGGGCGCGGTCTGCCCGAAGGAGGTCTATCCGCCGGCCGATGCCGCTGCAGTTCTGCACCACCGCCTATGCGGGCGGCTACGACAGCCGCGCGACGCTCGACTTCATCAAGGAGACCGCCAAGGAGCCGGTGCGGATCGGCTTTGCCGCCATGGCGATCCCGCTCTCGCGCGGCGAGATCGACTATGCCGAGGGGCACTCGAAGACCGTCGGCATGACGCCGGTCGACAAGGAGGTCATTCCGCCGCCGACCGCCGACTACACGCCGTTCGCCACCAAGCTCAAGGACGCCAATCCGAACTGGGTGTTCTCCTGGGCGCCCTGGGTCACGCAGGTGAAGACGTTCGAGGCGTTGCGCCGGCTCGGCTGGCAGGGCGACTACATCACCTGGGCGCACATCGAGGCCGAGGCCGAACTGGCGCGCATCAAGGACGCGCAAGCTCTACGTCATCGGCGCCAATTCGCTGTTCCAGGACAACCTGCCGATCCACAAGGAGATCATCGACGAGGCCAAGAAGGGCAACGTGCGATATCCGGCCGAGCAGATGACCGAAGGCTGGATCGGCGGCCTGGTGCTCGAGGCGGCGCTCAAGGGCGCCGGCTGGCCGGCCGACGCCGCCAAGATCCGCGCCGCGCTGGAGAACGTGAAGGTCGACACCAAGGGCCTGCGCGGCGGCCCGATCGAATGGACCAAGGACAACCACTTCCGCACCCGCCAGTACTATCGCGTCTATCGCTGGGACCCGGCCAAGTCGGCGATCGTGCAGGCCAAGGACTGGGTGGCCTACGACGTGAAATGATCGGCAACGCAGTGCCGGTCATCGCCGTGGCCGAGCGATGCGAGAGCCGGGATCGTCCACGCTGTTCTGATTACTGGCTCGCTCGCCACCACTGATACGCGTGAACGTCATCGTGCAGCTCATCGTCAACATCATCGTGCTGGCGGCGATCTACGCCCTGATCGCCTGCGGCTACGTGCTGATCTATCGCGTGAGCCGGGTGATGAACCTGGCGCACGGCGAGCTGATCGATGCTCGGCGCCTATCTGCTGTTCACGACCGCCTCGCTGTTCGTCGGTCATCCGCTCACGGCGATCGCCGTGGCGGTGATCCTGAGCCTGGTGGTCGGCATTCTCGTCTACGTCCTGCTGATGCGGAAGATGACCGGCGAGATGGTGCTGGCGGCCATCCTCACCACCATCGCGCTCGGCATCCTGTTGCGCGGGCTGGTCGTGCTGATCTGGTCGGCGGCGCAGCAGCACCCGTTGCAGGCCTTGCGGTTCTCGAATCCGCCGATCGAGCTGATCGGCGGCGCGCGCATCTCGACCTGCGCGGCGCTCATCGTGCTGATGACCGCCGTGGTCTACGGCGCGCTGTTCGCCTTCCTGCGGTTCGGCCGCTGGGGCGTGCGCATGCGCGCGGCCGGGCAAAATCCGCTGCTGGCCGCGCAGCGCGGCGTCAATCTGCACGCCGATCTACGCGCTGGCCTGGGGCCTTTCGACCCTGACCGGATCGATCGCCGGCATGCTGATCGCGCTCGATTCCGGCCTCGACCAGACCATGGTGATCATCGGTCTCAAGGCGTTTTCGCCGGCGCTGGTCGGCGGGCTCGACAGCCTCGTCGGCGCGCTCGTCGGCTCGCTGATCGTGGCCGGCGCCGAGGTGCTGGCCATCCACTACGTCGATCCGCTGCTTGTCCGACGTGGTGCCGTTCCTGGTGCTCATCGCCATGCTGATCGTGCGGCCCTGGGGCCTGTTCGGCACGCGCGAGGAGCTCGATCGTGTCTAGGCAACCGCGCGCCAGCGGCTATTTCCGCACCGACTACGCCCAGGACCTCGCCTTGCTCGGGACGCGCCTCGAGCGCGTCGGCGTCGAGCCTGTTCATCGTCGCGCTGCTGGCCTTCCCGTTCGTCGCCTCGCCGTTCCAGCTCGATCTCGCCTGCCAGGTCTTTCTCGCCTGCGTCGGCTCGCTGTCGCTGATGCTGCTCACCGGCTATGCCGGCCAGATCTCGCTCGGCCATGCCGGGCTGATGGCGGCCGGCGCGTTCACGGTCGGCATTCTGTTCCGGGAAACCAATGCGCCGTTCTGGATCACGCTGCCGGCGGCGGCGCTGGTCGGCGCCGTGCTCGGCATCATCTTCGGATTGCCGTCGCTGCGGCTGCGCGGGCTCTATCTCGCGGTCAGCACGCTCGCGCTGCATTTCGTGGTGATCTATCTCGGCGGCGAGTACGAGACCGCGGCGCGGCTTCTCGACCGGCATCGTGATCGATCCGCCGAAGCTCGGCGGCATCTCGATCACCGACGGCCGCGCCTGGTACTTCATCCTGCTGGTCGCGGCGGCGGCGACGCTGCTGCTCTGCCTCAATCTCCTGCGCGCGCGCACCGGCCGCGCCTGGCGGGCGATCCGCGCGCATGAGACCGTCGCCGAGGCGCTCGGCATCGGCATCGCCGGCTACAAGCTGCTCGCCTTCGTCATCAGCTCCGCGATCACCGCGGTGGCGGGCGCGCTGTTCGCCTACTACCGCGGCTTCGTGTCGGTCGAGGCGTTCTCGCTGTTCCTGACCATCCAGTATCGTCGCGATGGTCATCATCGGCGGCATGGGCTCGCTGCTCGGCGCGCTGCTCGGCGCGGCTTTCGTCACGGTCTTTCCCTACATCATCGAAGCCGGCCTGCTCGCCTTGCCGGGCGCGCAGCGCTATGCCGGCGTGCTGTTCGCGGTGAACTATGCGGCTTTCGGCCTGGTGATGATTCTCTTTCTGATGTTCGAGCCGCTGGGCCTGGTCGGCATTTGGCGCCGCATCCAGAGCTATTTCCTGCTGTGGCCGTTCAAGCAGCGGCCGGTCACCGGAGCGCGCCGGTGACCTTGCTCGCCATCGACAAGCTCGAGGTGGTCTATCAGCGCGCCATCACGGCGGTGCAGGGCATCACGCTCGCGGTCGAGCCGCGGCAGATCGTCGCGCTGCTCGGCACCAACGGCGCCGGCAAGACCACGACGTTGCGCGCGATCTCGGGCTTTCTCGGCATCGACGACGCGCGCGTCACCGAGGGCACGATCGCCTTCAAGGGCGAGCGCATCGAGAACCGGCTGCCGCACGAGAACACGCGTCGCGGCATCGTGCTGGTGCCCGAGCGCGACAAGGTGTTTCCCAATCTCACGGTGGCCGAGAACCTGCTCGCGCCGGTCCCGCGCGGCGTCGCGCACGCCGAGCGCCGACAGCGCGAGGCGCTGGTCTACCAGTTTTTTCCCCAGCTCGGCGATCTCAGGAGCCGCATCGGCGGCCTGCTTTCCGGCGGCGAGCGGCAGATGCTGGCGCTCGGCAGCGCCATCGTGTGCCGGCCCGAATTGCTGCTGGTCGACGAGCTCTCGCTCGGCCTGGCGCCGGTCGTCGTGGAGGACCTGCTGCGCCGCCTCGGTCGAAATCCGGCGCGAGCTCGGCATCACCATCCTGATCGTCGAGCAGAGCGCGACGGTGGCGCTCGAGATCGCCGACTACGGCTACGTGATGGAGAACGGCCGGATCGTGCTCGACGGCAGCGCCGAGCGCCTGCGCAGCCACCCGGACATCCAGGAGTTCTATCTCGGCCATCACGGCGGCGAACGCCGGAGCTACCGCGACGTGAAGCAATATCGCCGCAGCCGGAGGTGGTATGGCTGAGCTCGCGATCGACCGGCTGACGCTTCGCTTCGGCGGCCTGACGGTGCTCGACGAGGTGTCGTTCGCGGTCGACGCCGGCGAGCTGTTCGCGCTGATCGGGCCGAACGGCGCCGGCAAGACCAGCGTGCTCAACTGCGTGAGCGGCATCTATCGCGGCGACGGGGCGATCCGCTTTCGCGGCGAGAATATCGCCGGCCGCGAGCCGCACGAGATCGCGCGGCTCGGGCTCGCGCGCACCTTCCAGCACGGCGAGTTGTTTCCGCAGATGTCGGTGCTCGACAATCTGCTGACCGGCCGCCACGCCCGCATCCGCACCAATCCGCTCGCCGAGATGCTGTTCCTGCCGGGCGTGCGACGCGAGGAGGTGCGCCATCGCGAGGCGGTCGAGCGCATCATCGAGTTCGTCGAGCTCGAGCGCTATCGGCACGCGCCCGTGGCCGGCCTGCCGTTCGGCATCCAGAAGGTCGTCGGCTTTGCCCGCGCGCTGGCGCTCGAGCCGACGCTTGCTCATGCTCGACGAGCCGTCGGCCGGGCTCAACCGCGACGAGCGCGAGGACTTGGCGCGCTTCATCCTGCGCATCAAGCATGAGCTCGGCATCACCATGATCTGGATCGAGCACGACATGCAGATGGTGGCCGATCTCGCCGACCGCATTCACGTGCTCGACTACGGCCGCACGCTGGCCGAAGGCCCGCCGGCCGACGTGTTGCGGGACGCGCGCGTGGTGACCGCCTATCTGGGTCGCAAGGCGCACGACCGAGCCGCGGCGCCGAGCCGTCCGCGTCCTGAGACGGACTATTTCAGCAGCAGCAGCCGCGGCAGCCAGAGCGACAGCTCGGGGATATAGGTGACGAGCGCCAGCACGATCAGCATCGGAACGTAGAAGATCAGGATCGAGCGCGACACCGCCTCCATGCTCACGCCGCCGATGGCGCAGCCGACCACCATCGTCGGCCCGACCGGCGGGGTCAGCAGCCCGATGCCGAGATTGAGGATCATGATGATGCCGAAATGCACCGGGATCGATGCCGAACACCTTGATCACCGGCAGGAAGATCGGCGTGCAGATCAACAGCATCGGCCCGAGATCCATGAACGTGCCGAGCAGCAGCAGCAGCACGTTGACGTAGAGCAGGAACGTGTATTTGTCGCTCGAGATGGCGACGAAGAATTCGGTCGCCTTGGCGGGAATCTGCATGATCGCCATCATGTAGCCGAAGGCGATCGAGAATCCGATCATGATCATGACCATCCCGACCGTGCGGATCACGCGCGCGATCAGCCGCGGCAGGTCGCGCCACTTGCAGTCGCGATAGACGAACATCGTGACGAAGAAGGCATAGACGCAGGCGACCGCCGCCGACTCGGTCGGCGTGAAGACGCCGGTGAGGATTCCGCCCAGGATGATCACGATGGTGATCAGGCCCCAGACCGCATCGAGGGCGATCTTGAGCGCCTGGCGCAGCGGCACCACCTCGCCCTTGGGAAACTTCTCCCGGTGCGCGATGATGAGCACCAGGACGATCAGCGAGAGACCGAGCAGCAGGGCGGGAATGACGCCGCCCATGAACAGCTGCGCGACCGAGATCGTCCCGCCGGCCGCCAGCGAATAGATGATCATGTTGTGGGAGGGCGGCAGCAGCAGCGGCTGCAGCGAGCCCGAGATGGTGACATTGACCGCGAACAGGCGCGGATAGCCGTTCTTGATCATCTGCGGGATCATGACGGAGCCGACCGCCGCGGTGTCGGCGACGGAGGAGCCCGAGATGCAGCCGAACATCGTCGAGGCGACGATGTTGACGAGCGCCATGCCGCCGCGAATGAAGCCGACGAAGACCTTCGCCAGATTGACCAGCCGCTCCGCCATCCCGCCGACCGCCATGATCGCGCCGCACAGGATGAAGAACGGAATGGCCAGCAGCGAGAAGCCGCTCATGCCGCCGGACACCTTGAGCATCACCGCCTCGAGCGGGATGTCGATCCACAACGCGGCGAGAATGGCGGCGAGCCCGAGCGCATAGGCGACCGGCATGCCCAGCAGGCACACGACCGCGAAGCTGCCGATCAGGATGAGGATGTCCATGATGCGGATCCGATCGCGGCGCTACTCGGTCGAGATCTGGCTGACGGTCGCGGCCTCGGGCTCCTGGAAGAATTTCCGCGTCAGGAATCGCTCGATGACGAACAGGCTGGTGAGCGCGCCGCCGATCGGAATCGGCAGATACGCCATTCCGGCCGAAACGATCGGGAACTCGGCGATGCTCTGATACCAGGTGGTCTCGACGAGCTTGATCCCCCACACCAGCATGAACAGGTTGGTGACGAGCATGCAGATTTCGAGGAACCAGCCGAGCACCGATTTGGCGGGCTCGCCGAGAAACGCCGGCAGGATGCCGACGCCGATATGCAGGTACTCGCGGTAGCAGACCACGGCGGAGAGAAAGGACAGCACGATCATCAGCAGCACGGCCATCGGCTCCGGCCACGACGCCGCGCTGTTGAGCACGTAGCGAGTGAACACGCCGTAGGGAACGATGATGGTGATGATGACGAGGCAGGCGCCGGCAACGAACAGGCAGGCGTTATGAATGGCGTCCATCGCCCTGATATATTGCGCCTTCATTTCTTGTTCCTTGCAGCAAGGAGCCGGCGCGATCCCTGCGGATCGGCCGGCTCCCGCGCCGCCGTCAGGTGCCTCACTTCACCTCCTGGATGCGCTTGATGAGCGCGGCGTGCTGCGCTCCGTATTTGTCCCAAACCGGCTTCACCGCGTCCTTGAACGGCTTCTTGTCCTCGATCTTGATGATCTCGGCGCCGACTTCCTGCATCTGCTTGATGGACTTCTGCTCCATCTCGTACCAGAGCTTGCGCTGCTCCTGTTGCGCTTCCTTCGCCGACTTCGTGATCAGAGTCCCGGTCTTCCTGGGAGAGGGTCCCCCACGTGCGCTTGGAGAACACGAGGATTTCCGGGATCATCAGATGTCCGGTCAGGGAGTAATACTTGGCGTGGCGATAGTGCTGGCCGGTGTCGTAGCTCGGATAGTTGTTCTCCGCGCCGTCCACCACGCCGGTCTGCAGCGCGGTCAGGAGCTGGTCGTAGCCCATGGCGACGCCGTTGCCGCCGAGCGCGTTCATGGTGTCGACGAAGACCGGGTTGCCCATCATGCGGATCTTCAGGCCCTTGAGGTCGTCGAGCGCACGGATCGGCTTTTTGCCGTTGTAGACGTTGCGGGTCCCGGCGTTCATCCAGCACAGGCCGATCAGGCCGGCGGTCGGGTGGTCGGAGAGCTTCTTGAGCAGCTCGTCGCCGATCGGACCGTCGATCACCTTCTCCATGTGCGCGTCGTCGCGGAACATGAAGGGCAGGTTGAACACGTTGATCTCCGGCACGATCGGCCCCATCGGGCCGACGCTGATGCGCGCCATCGCGAGCGCGCCCGACTTGCGCCTGCTCGATCATCTCCTTCTCGCCGCCGAGCTGCATCGACGGATACATCTGCACGCTCAGCCGGCCGCCGGTCGCGGCTTCGAGCTTCTTGCCCAGGCGCACGACCGCCTCGACCGTCGGATAGCCGAGCGGATGCACGTCGGTCGCCTTCAACACCAGCTTTTGCTGGGCGAAAGCGAGCTTCCCGAAGTCCATTGCGGATGCGCCGAGCGCCGTGACGGCGCCGAGGCGGAGCATGGTGCGGCGATTCATGCGGGTCCTCCCTTTGGTAGCGTGCGGTGACTTCGGCCTTGCCGTTTCGGGAGCGCGCGGGCGGCGTTGATCCCTCGGCAGGGTCGTGTTACGCACTTGTCATATCATATGATGACTGAGCCTTTCGGGGTGTCAAGGTGGGCAAGGTGGCGGCGCGCAAGCTTTCGGTGAATGAGCCGCTGGCGGCGCCGCGCTCGCTCACCGGCGAGCTGGTGGTGCGGCTCATGGCCGACATCACGAGCGGAAAGCTGCCGCCCGGCTCGCGCCTGCCGACCGAGCAGGAAATGATCGCCGCGACCGGCGTGAGCCGCACGGTGGTGCGCGAGGCGGTGGCGGCGCTGCGCGCCGAAGGGCTCGTGGTCACCCGCCAGGGTGTCGGCGCATTTGTTCCCGAGAACGCCCGCCGGCCGTTCCGCATCGACTCCCATGGGCTGTCGTCGCTGCCCGAGGTGATCGAGGTCATGGAGCTGCGCACCGGCATCGAGATCGAGGCCGCCGGTCTCGCCGCCGAGCGCGCGTCGGCCGCGCAGGTCCGCCGGATCGTCGAGTGCCTGGACGCCGTCGATGCCGCCATCAGGCGCGGCGAGGACGCGATCGATCAGGATTTCGCGCTTCATTGCAGCATCGCGGACGCCACCGGCAATCCGCAGTTCCGGCGCTTCATGGAGCATCTCGGCCGCTTCATCATTCCGCGGCAGACCATCCGCGGCGGGCCGGGGATACCGAAGCGGGCCTATAGCGAGACCTTCCAGAAGGAGCACCGCGACATCGTGCAGGCGATTCGAAACGGCGCGGTGTCGCTTGCGCGCGCCGCCATGCGCCGCCATCTGCTCAACAGCCGCAACCGCTACCAGAAGCTTGCGGCCAAGCTCGGCAAAACCTGACTCTTCGGTTCGCGTTCCCGACGGAAGCATCATGCAAAAAGTACTGGTCACGGGCGCATCGGGCGGCATCGGCAGCCGGCTGCGCAAGCTGCTCAAAGGTGTCTACCCGGACATCCGCTGGAGCGACCTCGCTCCACCCGCCGACCGGGCGCCGGACGAGACCTTCGTCAAGGCGGATCTGGCGGTCATGGGCGAGGTCGAGCGCGCCGTCGAGGGCGTGCAGGGCATCGTCCATCTCGGCGGGTTCTCGGTCGAAGGGCCGTGGGAGACGATCCTCAACGCCAATATCATCGGCTGCTACAATCTGTTCGAGGCCGCGCGCCGCGCCGGGGTCGAGCGGATCGTGTTCGCGTCGTCGAACCATGCGGTCGGCTTCTATCCGCGGCAGCGGCGGATCGGGGTCGAGGCGCCGGTGCGGCCCGACTCCCGTTACGGCGCCAGCAAGGCGTTCGGCGAGGCGCTCGCCGCGCTCTATGCCTTCAAGCACGGCCTGCGCGTCACCTGCCTGCGCATCGGCAACGTCGCCGACACGCCGGCGGACAAGCGCCGGTTGTCGATCTGGCTCAAGCCGGAGGACCTCGTTCAGCTCATCCGCATCGGGCTCGAGCACCCGGACATCCGCTACGAGATTTTCTACGGCGTCTCGGACAATGCGCGCGGGTGGTGGGACAACAGCGCGGCCTTTCGCTTCGGCTACCGGCCGCAGGGCCGCGCCGAGGATCACAGCGCCGAGGCGCTCGCCGCCGACCTCAAGCTGCCGCACGATCCGGTCGGCGAATGGTATCAGGGCGGACCATATTGCAGCGATGAGTTCGACGGCGGCATCGAGCGGGCGCCGACGTGAGCGAGTCGCCGGAAACCCGTCGCGCACGCGAACTGGTAAGCCGCGCCGGCATTGGCTACTGAGCCATCAGGCGCCGGGTCGAACGTGAGAAAAGCAAGAGAGCGGCAGCGCTCCGACCGAACAGGGTGGGATACTCAAACGGAAGCAGCCGCGGTCAAGGCTGCCCGGGAGGAAAGCATGGCGTCGGTCGCCATTCGCGACGTCAGGAAAGCCTTCGGCGCGATCGAGGTCATTCACGGCGTCGACGTCTCGATCGCCGACGGCGAGTTCGTGGTCCTGGTCGGGCCGTCCGGCTGCGGCAAGTCGACGCTGCTGCGCATGATCGCGGGCCTCGAGAACATCACGGCGGGCGAGATCCGCATCGGCGAGCGCGTGGTCAACAACATGCCGCCGAAAGAGCGCGACATCGCCATGGTGTTCCAGAACTATGCGCTCTACCCGCACATGACCGTGGCCGCCAATATGGGGTTCTCGATGCGGCTGCGCGGCGCGCCGAAGCACGAGATCGAGACGCGCGTCAAGCGCGCCGCCGATATTCTCGGACTAGGCCCCTACCTCGACCGCTTTCCCCGCCAGCTCTCCGGCGGCCAGCGCCAGCGGGTCGCCATGGGCCGTGCCATCGTGCGCGACCCGCAGGTCTTCCTGTTCGACGAGCCGTTGTCGAACCTCGACGCCAAGCTCCGCGTTGCCATGCGCATCGAGATCAAGGAGCTGCACCAGCGGCTCGCCACCACGACGGTCTACGTCACCCATGATCAGGTCGAGGCCATGACCATGGCCGACAGGATCGTCGTGATGCATGACGGGCTGGTCGAGCAGATCGGCGCGCCGCTCGAGCTCTACGACCGGCCGGATAACCTGTTCGTCGCGGGCTTCATCGGCTCGCCGGCGATGAATTTCCTGCGCGGCACGATCCGGCTCAACGGTTCGGCCTCGTTCGCCGGGCCGAGCGGGATCACGCTGCCCCTCGACACCGCGCCGGCGGGCACCGACGGCAAGCCGGCGGTCTACGGCATCCGCCCCGAGCATTTCACCATCGCCGACGACGGCGCCGAGGCCGAAGTCCAGGTGGTGGAGCCGACCGGCTCCGAGCTTCACGTCGTCGCCAAGCTCGGCGGCGAGGACATCATCGCGGTGTTCCGCGAGCGCCTCAAATTCAAGCCGGGCGACAAGATCCGGCTCAAGCCCGATCCGCGGCTCGTGCATCTGTTCGACGAGCCGACCGGAAAACGACTGAATGGATGAAAACAGGGAGGAAGCGACCATGACCACGTTCACCCGCCGCACCCTCATGCAGGGCGGCACCGCCTTGGCCGCGACCGGCGCGCTCGCCGGCTCCGGGCTCGCCGAATGGGCGAAGGCCTGGGCCCAGGCCGCGCCGTGGAAGCCGGAGAAAGGCGCGCAGCTCTCGTTGTTGCGCTGGAAGTACTTCGTGCAATCGGAGGACGACGCCTTCGTGGCAGCTGCTCGACGCCTTCACCAAGGCGACCGGCGTCAAGGTCAACGTCACGCGGGAATCGTACGAGGATATTCCGCCGAAGGCCTCGGTGGCGGCGAATACCAACGCCGGCCCGGACCTGTTCTGGGGCCTGTTCTCGCTGCCGCACCTGTTCCCGCAGAAATGCGTCGACGTCACCGACGTCGCCGACTATCTCGGCAAGAAGTACGGCGGCTGGGTGCCGACCGCGGTCGCCTACGGCAAGAGCGGCAACAAGTGGATCGACATTCCGATCTGCTACGGCGGCAACATGTTGAACTACCGCATCTCGGCGTTGAAGAAGGCGGGCTTCTCCAAGTTCCCGGCGACGACCGACGAGTTCCTGGAATACGCCAAGGCGACGAAGCGCAACAACACGCCCGGCGGCATGGCGCTCGGTCACGCCACCGGCGACGGCAATTGCTGGGTGCACTGGTGCCTGTGGGCGCACGGCGGCAACGTGGTCGACGCCAAGGACAAGGTCATCCTCAACTCGCCCGAGACCGACAAGTCGCTCGAATACGCCAAGCAGCTTTTTGACAACATGATTCCCGGCGTGGCCGCCTGGAACGACGCCTTCAACAACAAGGCCTTCCTCGCCGGCGAGATCTCGTGGACCAACAACGGCATCTCGATCTACGCCGCCGCCAAGCGCGACGCGACCAAGAAGGAGATCGCCGAGGACATGGACCACGCATTGTGGCCGGTCGGGCCGATCGGCAAGCCGACCGAATTCCACGTCTGCTTCCCGATCCTGGCGATGACCTACACCAAGTATCCGCAGGCCTGCAAGGCGCTGATCACCTACCTGCTCGAGGCCGAGCAATACAACAAGTGGCTGGAGGCCTCGGTCGGCTATCTCACCCACCCGCTCAACGCCTACGACTCCAATCCGGTATGGACCGTCGATCCCAAGAACACGATCTTCCGTGAGGCGGCCAAGCGCACGCTGACCGCGGGCGGGCTCGGCTCGGTCGGCGAGAAGGCGGCAGCGGCGCTCGCCGATTTCATCGTCGTCGACATGTTCGCCAATGTCTGCACCGGCCGCGAGGATCCCAAGGGCGCGATCAAGATCGCCGAGCGCCAGGCGCATGCGGCTCTATCGCTGACAGCGGCAAGCAGGCAGGCGGCGCTCGCCGGCGCCGCCTGCCCCCGAGCCTTTCAAGAGGTGCGATCGGATGGCCGTCGCCTTCCAGCAAGCGAGGACCCCCGTCCGCGCCGTTACCGCGTGGGATCGGCTCAAGGTCGATCGCGACTGGCTCGGCCTCTGGTTCATGCTGCCGGCGGCCGCGTTCCTGTTGCTGTTTCTCGCCTATCCCCTCGGTCTGGGGATCTGGCTTTCGTTCACCGACGCGCGCATCGGCCGCGGCGGCAACTTCATCGGTCTCGAGAACTACGAGTGGCTGTGGGACGATTCGGTCTTCTGGCTGTCGGTGTTCAACACGCTGCTCTATACCGGCGTCGCCAGCGTGTTCAAATTCGCGATCGGCCTCTATCTCGCGCTTCTGCTCAACCAGCACATGCCCTTCAAGGCGATCATCCGGGCGCTCGTGCTGATTCCCTTCATCGTGCCGACGGTGCTGTCAGCCATCGCGTTCTGGTGGATCTTCGACAGCCAGTTCTCGATCGTGTCCTGGTCGCTCAGGAAGATCGGTCTGATCGCGACCAATATCGACTTTCTCGGCGACACCTGGAACGCGCGCTGGTCGGTCATCTTCGCCAACATCTGGCGCGGTGTGCCGTTCATCGCCATCACGCTGCTCGCCGGACTGCAGACGGTGCCGCCCTCGCTCTACGAGGCGGCGACCATCGACGGCGCCAGCCGTTGGCAGATGTTCCGTCACGTCACCTACCCGCTGCTCACCCCGATCATCGCCGTGGTGATGACGTTTTCGGTGTTGTTCACCTTCACCGACTTCCAGCTCATCTGGGTGTTGACGCGTGGCGGGCCGGCCAATGCGACGCATCTGATGGCCACGCTCGGTTACCAGCGCGCGATCGGCGGCGGTTATCTCGGCGAGGGCTCGGCCATCGCCACCGCCATGATTCCGTTCCTGCTGGCGGCGATCTTGATCTCCTGGTTCGGGTTGCAGCGCCGCAAGTGGCAGCAGGGTGGAGCCAATGACTGACGCGCTCGTCCCCAAGGTCGCAAGTCCGAAAGCGGTGCTGGCCGGCGTCACGGCGGACCGTTCGGAGGGCATGAGCTATCTGGAGACGCTGCCGCGCCGTCTGGTCACGCTCTATCTGCCGCTCTCGATCATCCTGCTGGTGCTGCTGTTCCCGTTCTATTGGATGGCGCTGACCGCCATCAAGCCCGACGAGCAGTTGCTCGATCTCGAGCGCTTCAGTCCGTTCTGGACCTGGACGCCGACGCTCAAGCACATCAACAAGCTGTTGTTCGAGACCAATTATCCGCTCTGGCTGTGGAACACGATGCTGGTGGCGGTCGCCGCCACGATCCTCTCGATCATCGCCAGCGTGCTGGCCGCGTACGCGATCGTGCGCTTGCGCTACAAGGGCGCGCAGTGGGTCGGCGTGTCGATCTTCCTCGCCTATCTGGTGCCGCCCTCGATCCTGTTCATTCCGCTCTCGACCGTCGTGTTTCAATACGGGCTGTTCGACACCCCGTTCGCGCTGATCCTGACCTACCCCACCATTCTGATTCCGTTCTCCACCTGGCTGCTGATGGGCTATTTCAAGACCATCCCGTTCGAGCTCGAGGAATGCGCGCTGATCGACGGCGCGAGCCGCTGGCAGATCCTCACCAAGATCGTGCTGCCGCTGGCAATTCCAGGCCTGATCTCGGCGTTCATCTTCTGCTTCACGCTGTGCTGGAACGAGTTCATCTACGCCCTCACGTTCATCTCCTCGACCCAGAACAAGACGGTGCCGGTCGCCATCGTCAACGAGTTCGTCGACGGCGACATCTATCGCTGGGGCTCGCTGATGGCCGGCGCGCTCGTGGGCTCGCTGCCGCTGGTGGTGCTCTACGCCTTCTTTGTCGAGCACTACGTCTCGGCGATGACCGGGGCGGTCAAGGAGTGAGCCGCAATGGTACCGGGATGGGCGCTTCGGCCCGTCGGAGCCGCTGCAGGCGGGTGCCTGCAGGCGACAGGAGCATGAAGAGCACCGCTATAAGCATTGTTTATCGACGATCGCCAACAGCGTCATCGGTTTTTCGCAGTTTTCGGGCGGAAATCGCGCTGATCCAATCGTAGATTACGAGCGGAACTAATCTATTAGTAACGTTAATACTTGCTCAAAGCCTCGGCAGCAGTCATAAAAATTGACGATTAGTAGTGCATTAATTATTCTTAACACTTCCTAAATGTGCGGCGTTCTTTTCACATGCCTGAGTACAAAGTGCTGCCCGCCGGCGACACGGCCCTGGTCGTCGAGTTCGGCGAGCATATCGATCGGCAGCTCAGCACCTGGGTGCTGACGCTGGCCCGGCGCCTCAACGACATTGGGCTCGACGGCATCGTCGAGACGGTGCCGACCTTCCGCTCCTTGATGGTCTACTACGATCCGCTCACGCTTCCGACGGCCGCGCTCACCGCGCGCATCGTCGAGCTCATGCGGGGTCTCACGGTATCGGAAGAGACCGGCCGCACCTGGCGCCTGCCCGCCTGCTACGACGAGCTGATTGCGCCCGACCTCGCCGACGTCGCGGCCAGGACCGGCCTCACGCCGGCGCAGGTCGTGGAGTGTCACAGCGCCACGGTCTACCACGTCTATATGCTCGGGTTCATGCCGGGCATGGCCTATCTGGGCGACGTGCCGGGCGAGCTTGTGCTGCCGCGCCGGGAGACGCCGCGGCTGAAGGTCCCGGCCGGCTCGCTGGCGATCGCCTCGACCATGACCTGCGTCTATCCGCTGGAAACCCCGGCGGGCTGGCATCTCATCGGCCGCTCGCCGGTGCCGTTTCTGCAGCGGCGGCCGCGTCCCGCCGCCCTGGTCGACCCCGGCGACAAGGTGAGCTTCGTGCCGGTTTCGCTGCGTGAATACGAGAGCCTATCGGCGCGCGCCGCCGCCGGAGCGCTCACGATCACGCCGGTCGGCGAAACCGCCGGAGCGGCGGCATGAATCCAGCGTTGCGCGTCCTGACACCCGGTTTGTTGACCACGGTGCAGGATTTCGGGCGGCCGGGCCATCAGCGGCTGGGCATCCCGGTGAGCGGGGCGCTCGACCCGGTGAGCCTGCGCGCCGCCAATGCGCTGGTCGGCAATCCCCCCGGTACCGGCGCTCTCGAGGTGGCCTATGTCGGGCCGACCCTCGAGGTCGATGCCGACGATGTGCGGCTGTCCTTCGTGGGCGCCCAGGCGCCGATCGAGATCCTCGCTGACGTGAACGCGGAGAGCGGCGAACGCATCGACGGGATGCGCAGCATCCGGCTCTCGCGCGGCGAGGTCGTGCGGATCGGCTCGCTCTCGGGCGGCGCCGTGCTCTACGTGGCGGTCGAGGGCGGCTTCGACATCCAGCCCGTGCTCGGAAGCGTGTCGACCTATCTGCGCGGCGGCTTCGGCGGCTGGCAGGGGCGCGCGCTCGTCGCGGGCGACCGGCTGCCGCTCCGCCGCGCCAGCGCGAGCGACCGCGACGACTGCCGGCTCGACGGTTTCGATCTCGCCCCGCCGCCGCGCTTCCGCGCCATCGCCGGTCCGCAGAGCAACTATTTCTCGGAGCGGGAAATTGCGTCGTTTTTCGACAGCGAGTTCATCGTGTCCGAGGGCTCCGACCGCATGGGCATGCGGATCAATGGCCGCAGGCTCGTTCATTCCCGCAGCCTGGATTTCACCTCCGACGGCATCGCGCCGGGCTCGATCCAGGTGCCGGGCAGCGGACAGCCGATCGTGCTGCTGGTCGACCGTCAAACCACCGGCGGCTATCCGAAAATCGCGACCGTCGTCTCGGCCGACCTGCCGGCGCTCGGCCGGGTTCCGATCGGCGCAAAAATCGCGTTCGAGCCGGTCACCGTGGAGGCCGCTCAAGCCTTGCGCCGCCAGCTGATGGCCGAGATCGATGCCATCTACGAGCGGATCGTGCCGGTCACCCGCTCCTCCGCCGAGGTGGTGCCGAGGCTGCTCGACAGCAACCTGGTCAGCGGCGTCGTCGACGCGCACAGTTGGGTCATGTAGCCGATCCGGCCGCGAACAATATAAGTTCCTCAAGTCAGGAGGACGTCCGTGAAGATCGATCTTCCGGCGGTTTGCCATTGAGCACGCAGACCGCGACCCGCCGCGAAGCACCAGGACGACGTGCCGCGCGGCATTCTCTTCATGATCGGCGCGTCGGTGCTGTTCGCGCTGGCCAACGCAATCGCCAAATGGCAGGTCGCGATCTATCCGGTCGGCGAGGTGATGTTCTTCCGCTCGTTCGTCTCGCTGGTCGCCTGCGCCGCCGTCATATTGCCGTTCACTGGCATCGCCGTGTTCGCCACGCAGCGGCCGCGTGACCACATCGCGCGCGGCCTGTCGCAGTCGATCTCGCAGACCTGCACCGTCATCGCCTTTTGGCTGATGCCGCTCGCCGGCGCCATCGCGATCATTTTCTCAGCGCCGCTGTTCGCCGCGCTGCTGTCGATCATCTTTCTCAAGGAACGCGCGGGCGCCGGCCCGCTGGACCGCTTTGCTGGCTGGTTTCTTCGGCGTTCTGATCGTGACAAATCCCGGCTGGGATTCGGTCACGGTCGGCGCACTGTTCGCGCTCGCCAATGCGGTGATGTACGGCAGCGTCACGGTCGCGGTGCGCGGCATGACGAAGACGGAATCGACGAACACGCTGCTGATGTGGCAGATGCTCACGATCGCGATCTGCCACTCCTTCCTGCTGCTGTTCGGATTCCGCTGGCCGACCACCGCCGACGCCGCCATGTTCATCCTCAGCGGCGTCGTCTGGGCGGCGGGGCAATATCTATGGACGCAGGCGCTGCTGCTGGCGCCGACCACGGCGGTGTCGCCGTTCTATTATCTGTTGCTGGTATGGGCGATGGCGATCGGCTACGTCGTGTGGGGCGAGGTGCCGACGATCGCCCTGCTGGTCGGTTCCGGCATCGTGGTCGCGTCGGGATTGTTCCTGCTCTGGCACGAGGCCCAGCGTCGGCCGCAGGCGCAGCCTGCCGCCGCGGTCGCTGGTCGGTTCGATCGAGATTAGCGCGCGGCCAGTGCGCCGGTTTTCTGACGACCGACGTCTGATCCCTGGGACCTCACGCCGCCAAGGTTTTCTTGGCCGTCCACTCGGCGATGATGTCGGCGACTTTCTCGATCGGGACGGCGGGGCTGAACAGGTAGCCCTGCGCTTCGTCGCAGCCGAGCGCCGCGAGAAATTCCTGCTGGCCGACGGTTTCCACGCCTTCCGCGGTGGTGGTCATCCCCAGCGCGCGGGCGATGCTGACCACGGCTTGCACGATGACGACGTGCTCGGTGCCGCCGTCGAGGTCGGAGACGAAGCTGCGATCCACCTTGATCTTGTCGAAAGGGAAGCTCCGCAGGTAGCTCAGCGACGAGTAGCCGGTGCCGAAATCGTCCATGGCGATGCGAACGCCGAGCTGCTTGATCTGATGCAGGGTCGACAGCGTCTTTTCGCTGTCCTCCATGAAGATGCGCTCGGTGATCTCGAGCTCGAGCCGGTGCGGCGCCAGCCCGGTTTCGGCGAGTATCGTTTCGAGCACGCTGTACAGGTTGGGTGTCGAAAACTGCACCGGAGAGAGGTTGACGGCGACCTTGAGATCATCGGGCCATTGCGTCGCCCTGCGGCAGGCTTCCGTCAGCGCCCATTTGCCGAGCGGCAGGATGAGCCCGCTGTCCTCCGCGACCGGGATGAATGTTGCCGGCGGCACCATTCCCTTGACCGGGTGACGCCACCTCGCCAACGCCTCGAAGCCGGTTACGACATCGCGCTGCAGATCGATGATCGGTTGATAGTGCAGCTCGAGCTCGTTGCGTTCGATCGCCTCGCGGAGATCCATCTCGACTTGCCGCCGGTCATTGATCTCCTCGTTCATGCGCCGTTGATAGAACCGATAGGTGCCTCGAGCGCTCGCCTTGACGGCATAAAGCGCAAGGTCGGCCGCCATCAGGAGATCATCGGCATTGTCGCCGTCGAGCGGCCCGACGGCGATGCCGATGCTCACGCTCGAGCGGATTCGATGACCGTCGATCTCATAAGGGTGACTGATCGCCTCGGTGAGGCGATTGGCCAATGTCTCGAGCGCGGCGCGCGATTCGACCGAAGGCACCACGACGGCGAATTCGTCGCCGCCCAGCCGCGCAAGCACGTCCGCCGGCTGCAGTGATTGCTTCAGTCGCTTTGCGACGTCCTGCAGGAGCAGGTCGCCGACCCGATGGCCGAGCGTGTCGTTGACGACCTTGAAACGATCGAGATCGAGGAACAGGACGGCGAATTCCGTTCGCCCGGCGTCGTCGCGCTGCCGGACGCCGGCTCAGCTGATCGAGCGTCGAGCTGAACACGCGCCGGTTCGGAAGGCCGGTCAACGGATCTTCCGACGCCAGCCGGGCCACATGGGCCTCCGCCTCGCACCGTTTGGTGACGTCCGTGAAGGTCTGTACCAGGCTGCCGTCGGGAAGGTGTCCGCTGCGAACCTCGATCACGGTTCCGTTCGGCATCTTGCGTTCGCAGATGGTGAATTGCACCGCCCCGGGACTTGCAGCCGGAGCTTCGGTCTGCGTTCGCTCGGTCGACGTCGCCGGGCCGGGCAAGTCTCCGATCTGGGCCTGGAACTCGGCCAGCTGGTCCAGGCGCGGCGGATGCTCGATGAATTCGGCGGGCAGATTCAGCAGCTCGCCGCACCTGCTGTTGATGATCGGAATCTGCAGGTCCTTGGTGACCAGCATGATGCCTTGGCTCATGTTCTCCAAGGTGAGCTGAAGCTGATCGGCTTTTTGCCGCGCTTTGGCCTCCGTGCGCAGGATTTGCTCCATGGCGGCCAGGATCAACAGGGTCAGCACTATTCCGGCGATGGCATGGACCTGCAGATTGGCCCAGGAGCGCTTGAAGATGTCGCCGTTGTTGACGCTGACGCTCACCCAGAGCGGATGGCCGCGGACCTTGCGGATGGTGACCAATCGGCCTTCGCCGCCGGTGCCTTCGTCGTCCTCGAAGGTCGCTTCGCCCTCGGCCTGCATGTGGCGCGCGATCTTCGTGCCGCTCAGATCCTGACCCAGCTTGTAGCGCTCGAGGTCGTTGCCGCCGCTGGCGCGCACCACGCCGTCGCTGCCGATCATGGAGATCGAGCCGGACGATCCGAGATCGATCTTGTCGTAGAATAGCGCAAAGTGCACGGGATTGAGCGAAGCGACCACGACGCCGCCGATGCTGCCGTCGCTCTTCAAGAAGCGGCGCGTGAACTGCACCGACCACTGGCCGCTGGCGCGGCCGATGACCGGCTTGCTGACATAAAGATGGTCCTCGGTGCTCTTGAGCTGGACCTTGATGTGCTCTCGGTCGGCGACGCTGATCGGTGCGCTCGAACTCCGAGCGGGCGTTGGACCAGCGGATGATGCCCTTTTCGTCGACGATCGCGGCCTGGACGATGATCTCGCTCAGCACGTCGCTCGATTGCAGAAAGCTGTGGTAGTCGGCCGATCCCTTGCGGGTCTCGACCGTGCGCCGCAGGTAGAGAAGGGCCTTGTCGATCTCGCCGATCGAGCGAAGCACGTTCTCCTCGAACAGCATCGCGAAATTCTGATTCGTTCGCACGGCTTCCCGGCGATCGTTGTCGACGCTCTCGAAATACTTCATGATGATGCCCGCCCACAGCATGACGATGATCGTCATGCCGAGGATGGCGGTGCTTCGCCGCTCGGCTATCAGCTTCGGCAACCTGAGGATGTGCAAAGTCATCGCCGCACATTTTCTTGATTAATACCAGGTGTGCAGCGTAGTCGTCAGCGGTTTGGATCACCTTAAATTCGGCGCCAAGCTCCTGATCTGGTTAATAAAAGGCAACTCACTTCGTTAGAATAGGACCAATTGCATGGGGGAGAGGCCGTAGTGAACCGCCAGATGACGACATCGATCGATTGGTCGCGCGGGCTGCCGCTCACCGCCGGCGACTACTTTCTCGGCATCTACCAGCCGTCGCCGGAGACCGCCGGCTATTGGGAGGGCGTCGGGCGTCGCGAGCTGATGCTGAAATGGTGCCCGCATTGCAGCATTGCGTTTCATCCGAAGCGGATCGTCTGCACCGCGTGCGGGGCGACCGATCTCGGCTGGCGGCAGGCGTCGGGTCGGGGCGAGGTCTACAGCTTCAGCGAGGTGCATCATGCGCCGAGCGAGATTTTCGCCGCATCGGTTCCCTACACCGTTGGCCTGGTCGCGCTGGAAGAGGGCGTCCACTTGTTTTCACGGCTCATTCCAGATCATGCGCCGGTCGCGATCGGGGCGCCGGTGCGGGTGGATTTTCGCGTGCTCGAAATGGGCCAGCTGCTGCCGGTCTTCTTAGTGGGCGCGCCATGAGCGCGGGCGCCCTGCACGGCATTCGTGTGCTCGACACCACCCGCGCGCTGGCGGGGCCGCTCTGCACCATGGTGCTGGGCGATCTCGGCGCCGACGTCATCAAGGTCGAGCTGCCCGGCGTGGGCGACGAGACCCGCTATTGGGGGCCCCCGTTCGCCGGCAACGCCGGTCCGACCTTGATCGGCTACAACCGCAACAAGCGCTCGATCGCGATCGACCTGCACACCAAGGAAGGCCAGCAGACCTGTCTGGCGCTGGCGCGAACGAGCGACGTGTTCGTCGAGAATTTCCGTCCCGGCACCGCCAAGCGCTTCGGCCTCGACTATGAGACCGTGAAGAAGGTCCGCCCCGACGTCGTCTATTGCTCGATCAGCGGCTACGGCCAGACCGGGCCGCTGGCCTCGCGCCCGGCGGTCGACCTGATGGTGCAGGCGCTCAGCGGCTTGATGGCGCAGACCGGCGACCCCGCGGGTCGTCCGTTCAAGGCCGCGGCCCCCACCGCCGACGTGATGGGCGGGCTCTCGGCGGCGATCTCCGTGATGGCGGCGCTGACCGAACGCGGCCGCACCGGCGCCGGCCGCTACCTCGACATCAGCATGATGGACGGCATGATGATGCTGATGGGGCAGGCGATCGCCGCTTGGGGCATGACCGGCAACAGTCCGCGCCGTTGGGGCAACGGGCACCCGCTGATGACCCCGTACGAGAGTTTCCGGACCGCCGATCGTGAGATCGTCATCGCGGTCACCAACCAGAAGGCCTGGACCACGCTGTGCGAGTTGCCGGAGTTCGCCGAGATCAGCCGCGATCCGCGCTTTGCCACCCCGCCGTTGCGCACCGAGAACCGCGCGGCCCTGGTGCCCGCGGTCGAAGCCGCCATGATGACGAGGCCCGCCGCCTATTGGCTCGAGACCTTCGACCGGGTCGGGATTCCGGCGGAGCCGATCAACACGCTCCCCGAGATGCTGGAGCATCCGCAGGTCGCCCATCGCGGCATGCTGCAGGAGATCGAGTATCCGCCCGGCTCCGGCAATCGCATCCGCACCGCCGGCATGCCGTGGCGCGCGGTCGCCGCCGAGGGCACGTTCCGAAGCCCGCCCGACCTCGGCCAGCACACCGAGGAAATCCTGGCCGAGCTCGCGGAGCTCACCCGTCGCGAAGGCGTCCTTTATCCGCAAGGCTAGCGGTCGCGCCCGGCTGCCCGGCACCGCGCCGCGCACAGGATCAATTGAACGATCGGGAGGGAGCGTGAAAGTCCTCATCACCGGCGGAATGGGCGTCATCGGCGCCGAGACGAGCCGCAAATTCGTCAAGGAAGGGTCACCGCCCCGTCATCTTCGCGCGTCACCGGGACGAAAGCCTGATCGCCGACATCGTCGACAAGGTCGATATCGAATTGGGCGACATTCTCGACATGCCGCGCATCCTGCAGGCGATCAAGAAGCACAAGGTCACCCACGTGGTGCATTCCGCGGCCTTCGTCGGCGCGGTCTCGGCCGCCAATCCGGCGCTCAGCATCCAGGTCAACGTGATGGGCCTGGTGAACGTGCTGGAGGCGGCGCGCGCGCTCGACGTCAAGCGCGTGGTGTTCACCAGCGCCAAGGGCGTCTACGGTCCGGTCACCGGCGAATACGGCCATCCGACCTACAAGCCGATTCCCGAGGACGTGCCGAAGAACCCGAAGCGGATCTATGACTCTGCGAAATTCATGGGCGAGAACGTCTGCACCTACTACCACGACAACATGGGAGTGGAGACGGTCTCGCTGCGGTTCGCCAGCACCTACGGTCCCGGCAAGACGGCGCGGCACGGACCCATGGCGGTGATGAGCCGCATCGTCGAAAACCCGGCGCGTGGCCTGCCGTTCAAGCTCGAGCAGGGCGGCGACGACAAGGACGACTTCATCTACAACAAGGACTCGGCGAACGGCATCTTTCTCGCCACGACCGCCGAAAAGGTGAAAAGCCGCGTCTACAACATCGGGACCGGCGTCGGCGTCACGCTGCGGGACTTCGAGAAGGTGATCAGGCGCCACATTCCCGACGCGGTGATGGACATCGGACCGGGCTTGAACTTCTACGGTTTCGCCTATCCGGCGACCGGCATCTACGACATTACGCCGCGCGCGCGAGGAGCTTGGCTACAAGCCCGAATACGATCTCGAGCGCGGGATCGCGGACTATCTGAAGGCCCTGAAACAACTGGGCGCCTGACCACAACCGAACAGAGGACATGCCATGCGCAAGCTGGTGGAGTATCCGACGCCGTCGTTGCAGGAGCGCGACCGGCGCTGGGCGGCGGTGCGCCAGGAGATGGCGGCGAGGGGCCTCGATTGCCTGATCCTGTGCGGCTGGCCGGCGATGTGGGATTTCAACATCGCCAACGCCCGCTACCTCTGCCCGATCGGCGGCAATGCCGAATTCAACGTGCTGGTCTTCCCTGCGTCAGGCGAGCCGACCTCCTTCATCTATTCGCCGGTCTTCACCGACTATTGGCGCGGCGCCCAGGACTGGGTCGCCGACGTGCGGCCCAGGCGCGGCACCTTCGCCGACAGCGTCGCCGACCGGCTCACCGAGTTGAAGCTCACCGGCGCCAAGGTCGGCATCGACGGCCTCGCCGGGCCGCTCGATCCGGACGGCTGGGTGCCGCACAGCATGTACATGAGGCTGCAGGAGCGCCTGCCGGGCGTGACGATCGTCAATCTCGAGGACATGCTGGAGAAGATCCGCACCGTGAAGAGCGCCGAGGAGATCGCGATCCTCGACAAGGCCGCGGCGCTCGGCGACCTGATGTTAGAGGCCTGCCGCGACACCGCGCGTCCCGGGGTCAAGGAATGCGTCGTCTATGCGCGGATGATGGAAGCCATGATGGCCAACGGCGGCGAGGAGCCGACGCTTTTCCTCTGGGCGGCCGACAAGCACCCCTATCCGCATCCGTTCCGCGTGCCGACCACGCGTCCCTTGGAGAAGGGCGACATGATCATCTGCGAGATGCACCCGAAGTTCGGCGGCTACTTTACCCACGTCGAGCGGACCTTCTGCCTCGGCAAGCCGGAGCCGCGCTATCTCGACATCTACGCCGCCTGTCTCGCCGCCTATCGGTGCGGGCTCGACCTGTTCCGTCCCGGGGCCAAAATCTCCGAAGCCATGGATGCGGTGCGCGACACGATCGAAGGCAGCGGCTTCGGCATCTGCGAGGCCGGCATCCATGGCCATGGCCTGGCGTCGCTGGAATATCCCCGCTATCGCCATCACGCCTTGCGCGCCGACGAGGGCGCGCTCAAGGCGATCGGCGACGAGTTCCGCACCGGCATGGTGTTCGCGATGAATATCGACCTGTTCGATCCGAAATGGCACAACGGCGAGACCGGCTGCGTGTTCGCCGAGACGATCGTCATCACCGACGACGGCGCGCGCCGCATGCACTCGTTCTCGACCGACTTCCAAGAGCTTCCGGTCTAGCAGTATCTATAACCACCGTCCGTGAGTATGGATTCCGGGCTCGCCGCTTCGCGGCGCCCCGGAATGACGGCGGATGGTTACGCGGTCTAGCCCGCGCGCGCCCGTCGCGGCTCCAGGCTGCCGCCCTTCATCACCGAGCCGGGCAGCGGATGGCCGACGATGTCCTCGGCGAGCCGCGCGCACTCGATCAGGGCATCGAGATCGATGCCGGTCTCGATGCCCATCTCGTCGCACATGAACACGAGGTCCTCGGTGCAGACGTTGCCGGCGGCGGCCGCATGGCCGGCGAACGGACAGCCGCCGAGCCCGGCGACGGCGGCATCGAAGCGGGTGATGCCCATCTCGATGCCCGCATAGGCGTTGGCGATGCCCATGCCGCGGGTGTCATGGAGATGCAGCGCCAGCTCGAGCTCGGGAAATCTTCTCGCGCACGGCGCCGACCACGCGCTTGATCGATGCCGGCGTGGCCCAGGCCATGGTATCGGCCAGCGACACGTAGTCGAGCGTGACGCCGTGTCGCTCCGCCATGTCGAGCATTTGACCGGCGAGGTCGACGATCCGCGCGGCCGGAACATCGCCTTCGAAGTTGCAGCCGAAGGCCGCCATGATCGTGCCGCGCTCGACCGCGTAGCCGAGCGCCTGGTAGCGTTGCACCAGCAGTTCCTGCGCGGCGAGCTGCTCGGCATTGCTGCGGTTCTGGTTGCGTTTGAGGAACGTCTCCGAGCCGCACAGCACGATGGTGCCCGCGATGTCGAGCCGCTTGGTCGCGACCGCGCGCTCGAAGCCGCGATCGTTCAGCCACAGGCCGGTATAGACCACGCCGGGCTTCGGCGTGATGCCGCGCACGACCTCTTCGGCGTCGGCCATGCCGGGCACCCGCCTCGGATCGACGAACGAGACGATCTGGATGTGATCGAGGCCGGTCTCGGACAGCGCATCGATGAGCTCGATCTTGCGGGCGGTGGCGATCGGCCCCTTCTCGATCTGGAAGCCTTCGCGCGGGCCTTCCTCGAAGATGTGAATCCGTTTCGGCAAGCTGGTCACGGCAGGCTCCAATTCGATATGGCCAGTCTTGTCGTTGGCGGAGAACTTTGCAACGGTGCGTTTTCCGGAGAGTGCTGCAATGGCATCTTGGCAGAACCGAGTGACGACCCGCAACAGGGCAAGCGACCATGACCGATGACGCTCTCAAGATCACGACCGCCGACAAGATCCGCCTCCTCACGTTGAACCGGCCGGAGCGCCGCAACGCGCTGTCGGAGGCTTTGTCGTCGGCGCTGCGCTCCGCCATCATCGAGGCCGACGGCGGACCCGGCGGTCTCGCTCGTCGCCATCACCGGCGCGGGCACGGCCTTCTGTGCCGGCGTCGACCTCGAGAGATGCCCGCTCGATCGACGAGAGCGGCGGGCGTTACCGCGGGCCGCTGCACCAGCCCGAGCGCAGCTTCACCGAGGTGCTCATCGATTCGCGCAAGCCCCTGCTCGCGATCGTCAATGGTCCGGCGATCGCCGGCGGCTGCGAGCTGGCCTTGGCCTGCGACCTGCGGGTCGTGGCCGACACCGCCTTCTTCGGCTTGCCGGAAGCCAAGCGCGGCATGGGCGCCCACTTCGCGTCCGTGGTGCTGCCCCAGATGGTCCCGATGGGGATCGCCATGGAGTGGCTCTATACCGGCCGCAATATTCCGGTCGAGGAGGCGGCGCGCTGGGGCCTGGTGAATCGCATCGCGCCGGCGGCCGAGCTGATGAAAGTCGCCATGGAGCTCGCCGCCGACATCGTCAACTCGGCGCCGCTGTCGCTGCAGCGCATGAAGCTGACCTACCGCAAGGCGCACGGCCTGCCGCTGCATGCCGGGCTGCGGCTCGACGTCGGTCCCGACCCCTATGCGTCGGAGGATCGCAAGGAGGGCGCGCGCGCCTTCCTGGAGAAACGCGCTCCGGTCTGGAAAGGCCGCTGAGCCGGACGTCGTCCGAAGCTCAGGAAACAAGCGCCCCGACCACGGAAGGACTCATGGATTCGAAAACCGCCGGCCTGCGCGAGGCCCTGCAACCGCTGTTCGGGCCGGCGCATGTCGCGGTGATCGGCGCATCGAGCACGCCCGGCAAGCAGGGCAATACCGCGATCCGCTATCTCCAGCGCTGCGGTTTTCCCGGCCGCATCTCGCCGGTCAATCCGGCCGGCGGCGAGGTCGAGGGGCTGACCTGCTACCGCTCGATCAAGGAGGTGCCGGGGCCGGTCGACTGCGTGCTGCTGGTGATTCCCGCCGGCGCGGTCGTCGCCGCCATACGCGAGTGCGCCGACGTCGGCGTGCGCGTCGCCATCGTCGGCGCCAATGGTTTCGCCGAGCTCGGCACCGAGGAGGGCCGCGCGCGCCAGGCCGAGCTCACCGCCGTCGCCCGCGCCAGCGGCATGCGGATCGTGGGCCCCAACACCAACGGCATCCTCAACGCCAGCCACCCGCTGTCGCTGGGCTACAACACCTCGCACGGCGATCCGATTTTCCCAGGCCCGGTGTCGATCGCGGCCCACAGCGGCGCGCTGTTCAACAGCGTTGCGCCGCGGCTGCGACGGTTCGGCGTCGGCCTTTCGAAGTTCGTGCCGGTCGGCAACGAAGCCGATCTCGACATGCTCGACTTTCTCGAGTTCTTCATCGCGGACGAATCGACCGGCGTGATCGGCCTCATCATCGAGGGGCTCTCCGACGGCGAGCGGCTGCGCGCGCTCGCCGACCGTGCGCGCGATGCCGGCAAGCCGATCGTCGCCCTGAAGCTCGGGCGCTCGGACGCCGGCGCCGGCGCCACCATCGCGCATTCGAGCCGCCTCGCCGGCAGCGCGCGCGCCTATGCGGCGCTGCTGCGCGAATGCCGGATCGCCACCGTGCCGACGATCGAGGCGCTGGCCGGCGCCTGCGCGCTGCTGGTCGGGCGCGGTGCACGCCGGGCGACAGTGCGATCGTCCGCTCGTCTGCGTGACCTCCACCGGCGGCGGCGGCTCGCTGCTCGCCGATCACGCCATGGACTACGGCATTCCGCTCGCCGGCGGAAAGCATGGCGAATGGGGCGGCCGCACCGCCGCGGCGATCGCCGCGTTGCCGGGCGCCGGCCCCATCCGCAATCCGATCGACGGCGGCAACCTGCGCGGCTGGCAGCAGGTCGAGGAGCTGTTCGCGGCGATGGAGGCCGACGGCCTGCGCGGTCCGCTGCTGGCCTTCCTGCACATGCTGCCGCAGGTCGCGACCGACCGGACGATCGTCGATCTGCTGGTGCAGCGGCAGGGCGCGCACGGCGTCGCCCAGCGTCGTGGTCGCTCCCGGCGGGCTGCGGCCCGAGATCGAGGATCACTACGCGCGCGAAGGAATCCCGGTCTTCAGCGATCTCGCGACCTGCTTCGACAGCGTGCGCGCGCTCTATGACGAGCTTGGCTTCGCCGGCGAGCATGCTCGCGCCGAGCACAGCGCCCCGACGCGCGCCGCTCCCGACGCCGAAGCATGTCGCGGCATTGCGGCGCGCGGCAGGGACAGCAGGTCCCGGCGGCTTCCTCTCGGAGCTGGAGAGCGCGCAGGTGCTGCGGCGCTTCGGCGTCCCGATGGTCGACAGCCGCGTCGTCGGTTCCTGCGAGGAGGCGCTCCGCGCCGCCGACGCGATCGGCTATCCGGTCGTGCTCAAGGCCGCGAGCCGCGAGGTCGCGCACAAGAACGACGCCGGACTGGTCGCCGTCGGGCTGGCCGATTCCGAGGCGCTGCGGCAGGCCTATCGGCGGATGGAGGCGCGGGTCCGCGAGCTCGGTCTTTCCGCCGACCGCACGCAATTCCTGCTGCAGCCCATGCTGTCCTCGCGGGCCGAGCTCATCATCGGAACCACCCACGAGGCTCCGCTCGGACATTTCCTGATCGTCGGTCTCGGCGGCATCCACGCCGAGCTCATCGATTCCGTGCTCCTGCTTCCAGTGCCGATGGCGCGGGAGCGACATCCGCCGCCGCATCGCCGGCGCGAAGCTCGGCGCGTTGATCGCACGCCTCGAACGCCCGCGCGATCGACGGGCTCGATCCTCGACGACGTCGTCGATGCGCTCGATGCGCTGCAAACGCTGATCGGATCATGCGGCGATCTGATCAAGTCGATCGACGTCAATCCGCTGCTCGTCGGCGACGCGCGCTGCGCCGCGGTCGACGCGTTGATCGTGCTGAACCGAAAGGCTGACCGCGCTACTGCTGCCGCAGCCCCAGCGCTTTGACCAGCTGATTGGTGCTCTCCACTTCCTCGGCCAGGAGCTTCGCCATCTCCTCGGACGTGCTGGTGTGGATGAGCGTGCCGTTCTCGGTCAACCGGCGCTTGAGCTCCGGGATCCTGCGATGCCTTGATGAACGCATCGCGCAGCTTCTGCACGATGTCGGCCGGCGTTCCGGCCGGGGCCGCCAGCGCGAACCAGCTGGCGACCTTCGCCTGCCCGAGCCCCGCCTCGGTCAAGGTCGGGACCTCCGGCATGACGCTCAGGCGCGTGCCGGCGTCGACCGCCAGCGCCTTGAGTTTCTTCTCGATGAAGAAGCCCTTGCCGACCGTATAGGACGCCAAGGCGAAATCGACGCGCTCGGTGACGAGATCGGCCATCATGGGGGCGCCGCCCCGATAGTGCACGTACTGCATCGGCGTCTTGGTCAGCGTCGCTGATCTTGGCGGCGAGCAGATGCGAGGGGGTGCCGACGCCGGGCGAGCCGAACAGCAGCCCGCCCGGCTTCTTCTTGCCGTGCTCGAGCAGCTCCGCCAGCGTGCTCGCCGGACTGGTCGCCGGCACCGCCACCAGGGCCGCGAGATCGAACAGCAGGGTGATCGGCGCAAAGCCCTTGATCGGATCATAGGGCGCCGACTGAACCGCCGGCACCGCCGAATGCTGCGAGCCGGAGAACACCAGCAGCGTATAGCCGTCCGGCGTGGCGTTCTGCACCGCCGCCGCCGCCACCGCGCCGCCGGCGCCCTGGCGGTTCTCGATGACGATCCGTTGCCCGAGGCTCGGCGAGACCGCTTCCGCATAGAGGCGCGCGCTCACATCGGTGATGCCGCCGGGCGCGAGCCCCACCATGATGGTGATCGGCTTGCTCGGAAAATCCTGCGCGCGCGCCACGGCGAGGCATTGCAGGGCAAGCGTCGCCGCCAGGCCAATTCGAAACAAAGGATGCCGGATCATGTGCCCTCCCTGGATGGTCTGTGCGGCGTGCCGATGTGCGGTGAAGAACGGTCTACTCGCCCGATGTCTCTCCGCTCCGGCTTCTTGTGCCGCGTCAGGTGATGTCGAAACAATATCGAAACTTCGGATAGGGTCCTAGCCGGACACGTTGAAGCAGGACTTGAGGTGTTTGAAGCAGGATCTGAAGTGCTGAAGCATGACGCGAGATGGCTTCGATCGGCAAATCGCAATGGCCTAATTGCCCGCGACCGCGAGGCGCTGGTGGAGCCGCGTCGGACGGACCGGACGCGTCAGGACCGGGCACAGCGGCGTCGGGATCGGCGTTTTCGTCAGTCCGGGTCCGCTCCGCGCCGGGCACGACATCGATCCACACCAGCCAGTTCTCGTCGTCGCGTTGCGGATGATCTTCGCGGAAGTGGCTGAGCCGCGACTCGGTGCGCTGCAGCGACGCGCCGAGCATGAACCGCGCGGCGAGCAGCATCGCTTCGGTCTCCTTGAGGCGCACGAGCTCGTGCGTGTGCGGCGCCGCCAGCTCCTGGAATTGCTGGTCCAGCGCATCGACGCTCTGCAACGCCTGCTGGAGCCGATCGGCGCTTTTGAGGATGCCGACGTCATAGGCGAACATCACCGCCTGCAGGTCGCGCAGGATGCGGTCGGACTCGGCGGTGGCCGCCGCGTTCAACGGCCGCATGCGTGTCGTCGTGCAGCAGCTGGATCTGCGCCGGCATCGAGCGTCGGCTGCGGCAGCCGGTCGAGGTCCTCGATGGCGCTGCGTCCGGCCGCCCAGCCGTTGCCGTTGCACAGCCCGATGTGGAAGCCGGCGAAATGATTGGCGCAGCCGGCCTGCGCCAGCCCGGCGGCGTAGAGGCCCGGAACGTCGGCGCGGCAGTCCGGGCCGGTGCGGATTCCCATCTTGGTCATCTGGTTGAGCGCATAATAAGGCGTCTTGCCGAACATGTCGGTGCGCGCTTCCGATCCGAGCTTGCGGAAGAAATAGTCCATCCATTTCACCTTGCTCTGGATGAAGTATTCCCGCATGCCCTCGGGGATCGGCCGACATGTCGAGATAGAGCGGGTCGTTGCCCTTGTCCTTCTCGAGCGCCATGGCGCGCGCGATGCGCGGGACGTCGGCCTCGTCGGCCCAGTCCGGCTCGTATTCGCGCATGAACGGCTCGCCTTTGGCGTTGACGAAATGCGCGCCTTCCTGGATCGCGAAGGTGATGCCTTCGAAATAGAACTTGGGCGTGCCCGGCCGCACGTAGCTGAACTCGGCATTGCGCAGCGCGGCGCCCGCCCGGTAGGCCAGCAGCGTGCCGGTGCCGGTGATGTCGCGCACGAAGCCCGAGCGGAACGTCAGCGCGTTGGTGCACACGATGGTGGCGCGCGCCTTGATGACGTGGAAGACGCCGGTGCGGCTGTGAATGCCGGCGGCGCCGACGATGCGGTCGTCGTCGCCGCGCAGGAGCCCGGTCACGAAGATGCGGTCGAGCAGCTGCACCCCTTCGGCTTCGAGCGCGAGCCGCAGGCGCCAGCAATATTCGAGCCCGCCGCCCTCCGGATACATGACGCGGGCGAGATCGAGCCCGCGGGTCGGCCGCCGCGCGTAGCTGCCGTCGTCGGCGCGGTGAAACTTCATGCCGATGGCTTCGAAGTCCTTGAGCCGCGCGTAGGACTGCTCGAGCGAGTAGCGCACCAGCAGCTGGTCGGCGATGCCGTCGTTGCCGGCCACGATCTCGCGCGTGATGCCGTCGATGTCGTCGTCGGGCAGCGCGACGATCATCCAGGCGTTCGAGAACGCGGTGTGGCCGGTGCGGCCGACCATCCAGGAATCGAGCAGGGTCACCCGGGTGCCCGGACGGTGCCGTGGCGCTTGGCGCTGAGCGCCGCCATCAGCCCGCCGGCGCCGGCGCCGACCACCAGCACGTCGGTTTCGATCAGAACTCCGTCGAGCTTCGCCATCGCTAAATTGCTCACCAGGGCCGTGGCCGGTTCTTGACCGAGGGATGCACGTCGACGATCTGCTCGGGACAGAAGATCTCGCAGCTGAAGCAGGTGATGCAGTGCTCGCGGAACTTGATCACCGGCAGCAGCTTGGTCCGCGTGAGCCCCGCGATCTCCGGCGCCACCGGAGCGGCCTCCATGTGAATCACGTCGGCCGGGCAAACGGCGTCGCAGATGCCGCAGCCGGTGCAGCGCTCGATATCGATGCTTTCGATCATTCGCCTTGTCCGAGCACGATCCCCATGCCGGTGATCCATTCCGGCACCAGGTGATAGTAGCGCAGCTCCGTGCGCAATTTGCCCATCTTGCGCGCGACCGCGGCAGCCGCGACCCAGGTCCGCACCTCGTGGGCGCCGAATCCGGCGATGCGGTCGATCTCCGCATCCGTCATGGCGTCGAAGTCCTCGAGCTTGTGGTCGCAGAAACGAGCCGAGGAATTCGCGATCCCATTGCTCGCTCGGCGGCAGGCACGGCCCCTGGCCGACCACCAGGTCGCGCGCCGCCTTGATCACCCGGCTTTCGCGCGCCTCGTATTCGTCTTGCGTCGGCGTGTGGCGGACGATCAGCCGCCGCGCCACCTCGGGCGGGCTGGCGTCGAGCCGCGGCGTCGGCGGGTCGTGCGAGAGGCCGCCCGAGCCGATCACGGTGATGCGCAAGTCCTGACCGGCCAGGAACTCGCCGATCGCTTCGCCGAAGGCGCGCACGCGCCGGAACGAGGGCCGCGGATCGGCGGCGCAATTCACGAAGATCGGCAGCACGTCGTAGCGGGCGAGCGCCCCGGTGAGCTTGAACAGCGGAATCGTGGTGCCGTGGTCGACCTTCATCTGGTGCGAGATCGCCACGTCGAAATCGCGCGACTGCAGGTAGCGGATGCAGGACATCGCCAGCTCGCGCGGCACCCGCAGCGGCCCGCTTTCCAGCCGCCAGTCCTTGGTGCCTTCGGCCGCGGTGCCGATGCAGAACGCCGGCATCAGCTCGTAGAAGAAGCCGTTGAAGTGATCGGGCCCGAACACCACCACCAGATCGGGATTGAAGCTCTGCAGGGCGGCGGCGCAGGAATCGAGCTCGCGGAAGAACTCCGCGTGCACGTTCGCCTCCGACTCCTCGACGTCGGTGGTCATCAGCGGACTGTGCGAGCAGCAGATCAGCTGAACCGTCATGATCGTCTCCTATACCCGAAGCTCGGCCAGCGTGCCGGGCGCGAACATTTCCTCGACCGGGACCAGGCGGACGGCGAGGCCCTGCTCGAACGAATAGCGCGCCATCAGCTCCAGGGTCTTGCGGTTCGCCGCCACGCCGTAGGACCAGAAATCGTCGCCCATGACCTCCCGGGTCGCATCATACTCCGCCGTCACCCACGGCAGACCGATCTTGAGCGCCGTGGTCTCGGCGAATTCCGCGTCGGCGAGCCGCTTCGCCTGCGCGAACGCCTTGTAGACGCTGGCGGCGAGCCACGGGTGCTTCTCGAGCAACGTCCGGCCGGATGCCGACCGCGTGCATGATCGGGAACATGCCCGACCGTCGATAGTAGTCGCGCTCGGCCGCGCGGTAATCGGGAAACAGCCGCCGCACCATGCGGTGGCCGGCGACGAAGCAGGACGGCCGTCGCGCCGAGATGACGCGTCGAGGTCGCCGTCCGCCAGCATCGACGAGAGGGTCTTGCCCGCCGGCGCCGATGCGAGCGGAAAGCCCGCCGGGCAGATTGAGCGGAAACTTGTCGCGGCGGCCGGGCGTCTCGAGGCCGCCTTGCACCCAGTCGATGTCCTTCGCGGCGATCCCGCATTCGTCCGTCAGAAAGCCGCGCACCCACAAGGCCGCCGACATCTGATATTCGGGGACGCCGATGCGCTTGCCGCGCAGGTCGGCCGGACCCTCGATGCCGCGGTCGGCGCGGATATAGACGGCGGAGTGGCGAAACATCCGCGACAGGAACGCCGGCACCGCCACGTAAGGCGCGGTCCCCCGCGACAGGGCGATCAGGTAGGGGCTGAGCCCGATCTCGGCGACCTCGAATTCGCGATGGAAAAAGGCCCGTTCGAGGATCTCTTCCACCTGCATGGTGACATAGTTGACGTCGCAGCCTTCGATCGCGACGCGGCCGTCCACCAGAGCCCGCACCCGGTCGTAGTCCCAGGTCGCAACCGTTATCGGCAATCGGCTCATTGCGGTCCCCAAGAGACGACTACCGCCTCCAACCACGCGAGTCCATTTGTTGTCGAGTGATGGCGGCTCACCGCTCCGTCAATCGATGCGGCCGCCGGAGAACCTGCGTCCCGGAACCGACAGGAAATAGCCGACCGCCTGGCCGCCGTCGGCGCCGACGACGCTTCCGGTCGTGTACTGGGAATCGTCGCAGGCGAGGAAGATCGCCACACCGGTCACGTCATCGCCGCTGCCGACCCGTCCCATCGGCAGGCCCTTTCGTCGGCCCTCGTAGATTTCCGGGTCGGCGTACATCGCCTCGGTGCCGGGGGTGCGGATATAGCCGGGCGTGATCGCGTTGGCGCGAATGCCGTAAGGCGCCCATTCGAGCGCCTGCAGTTTCGTCAGCATCAGCAGCCCGGCCTTCACCACGCTGTAGGAGCCCGCCCAGTTGTAGGGAAACAGGCCGGCGATCGAGGCGATGTTCACGATCGCGCCCGACTTCTGCTTGATCATGTGGCGCGCCGCCGCCTGGCTCACCAAAAAGGCGCCGCGCAGTCCGATATTCATCGTGAGGTCCCAGGCTTCCTCCGGCAGTTCCTCGAGCTTGCCGGGGACGACCTTCATGGCGTTGTTGACGAGGATGTCGACCCGGCCGAATTGATCGATCGTGCCGTCGATGAGCTTCCTGACGTCCTCGCTCTTCGAGATATCGGCGGAAAGCGCAAGACTTTTCGCGCCGATCTTGGCCGCATCCGCCGCGGTCGCCGCGGCGGTCGTCGGATCGATATCGTTGACGACCACGTGCGCGCCTTCGCGCGCATAGGCGAGCGCAATGTCCCGGCCGATGCCGCGTCCGCTCCCGGTCACGATCGCCACTTTGTCCTTCAGTCGCATTTTCCTTCATCCTTCGCGATTGGCGTTTCCCGGCACGAACGAGAGTGCACGTGGTCGAAGCATCTGATAGAACCGCCTCGCATGCAAATGGGGGAGTGAATGGGCAAGGGCCATCAGGACAAGGTTGCGGTCATTACCGGCGCGGCGAACGGCATCGGCCAGGCCTTTGCGCGGCGGCTCGCGGAGGATGGCGTGCACATCGCCGTCGCCGACGTCGAGCCGGGCGATGCGACCGTGAAGCTGGTCGAGCAGGCGGGTCGCAAGGCGCTCGCCTGTCGCTGCGACGTGACGTCGCCGGACGCAGTCGCGGCGCTCGCCGCGCAGGTCGAGCAGCACTTCGGCCGCTGCGACATCCTGATCAACTGCGCGGGCATCTTTCCGCAGCAGCCGTTCGAGCAGATGAGCTTCGCCGATTGGCGCCGCGTAATGTCGATCAACCTCGACGGCCTGTTCCTGGTCAGTGCGGCCTTCGTTCCCGGCATGAAGCAGCGCGGTTGGGGGCGCATCGTCAACATGGCGTCGAGCACGTTGGGCTCGGTGGTGACCGGCTTCGTGCATTACGTCTCCAGCAAGGGCGGCGTCGTCGGCTTCACCCGCGCGTTGGCCTCCGAGCTCGGCCCGCACGGCATTACGGTCAACGCCATTGCGCCGGGCCTGACCCGAACGCCGGGGACGCTCGCGCGCAAGCCCCGCGCCGGCCTCTCCAGCATGGACGAGGAATTCGCCTCGGTCGCCACCATGCAGGCGATCAAGCGCGGCGAGGTGCCCGACGATCTCATCGGCACCGTCTCGTTTCTCACCAGCGACGATGCCGCTTTCATCACCGGCCAAACGCTCAACGTGGATGGCGGCCGGGTCCGCAGCTGAAGCGGCAATCACCCGCAGAAAGTTGCCGCGACCAGTGGTTGCGCGGGCTCGGTGCCTCTAACTCCCGGTACGGACACGCTCGGTCGTCGTGCGATGCGCGCGGGCATCGCTTCCCACCGAAGCGCCCGCCCTCGATCAGGCGTTCGGGCCGCCATGACGGCATTTTTCGGACCCTTGTTAACCGTTCATTAACCGAGGAGCGCACTAATCGGATTAACCCACCGGTAAGAATCGAAGTTTTCCGAGGTCCGTCGTGACAAGCGCGCCCGTCCTCCGACCGCAGCCAGCGATCCGCTTCCGCGGCCGCTCGTTCATCGCATTCGTGCTGGCGCCGGCCCCGCCGATCGCCGATTGGCTGGTCGAGCTCGACAAGTGGACCAGGAACTCGCCGGACTTTTTCGTCGGCAAGCCGATCATTCTCGACCTCGCGGCGCTGAGCCTTCCCGAGCCCGAGATATTGCAGCTGATCACCATCCTGGGCGAGCGCGGCATCCGCGTCATGGGGCTGGAAGGCGTCGATGCCGAACCTGCTCGGCCCGTCGCTGCCGCCGCTGCTCAAGGGCGGCCGTCCGGCCGTAGGGGACGCGGCGGCCGAGCCGGCGTCGCGCCCCGCCCCCGGGGAGGCTGCGGCCGCGGCGGCGCCCGCGCGCCAGGAGCCCGCGTCGCTGCTGATCGAGAACCCGATCCGTTCGGGCCAATCCGTGGTCTTTCCCTATGGCGACGTGACCGTGCTGGGCGCGGTGTCCTCGGGCGCCGAGGTCGTCGCCGGCGGATCGATCCACGTCTACGGCACGCTGCGCGGGCGCGCCATGGCGGGCTCCATGGGCAACGCGCGCGCGCGCATCTTCTGCAGCCGGAACGAAGCCGAGCTGATCGCGATCGACGGCTATTACCGGACCGCCGAGGACATGGATGCGAACCTGCGCAGCCGGCCGGTCCAGTGTTGGCTCGAAGACCGCGTCCTGTCGATAGCAGCCTTGGATTGAAAGGTGCAGGAGATGGCAAATATGGCCAAGGTCCTGGTGGTCACATCCGGCAAGGGCGGCGTCGGCAAGACGACGTCCACCGCCGCGCTCGGCGCCGCGCTCGCGCAAGCCGGCCAGAAGGTCGCGGTGGTCGATTTCGACGTCGGGCTGCGCAACCTCGATCTGGTGATGGGCGCGGAGCGCCGGGTGGTGTTCGACCTGATCAACGTGGTGCAAGGCGTCGCCAAGCTTTCGCAGGCGCTCATCCGCGACAAGCGCATCGAGACGCTGTGGCTGCTGCCGGCCTCGCAGACCCGCGACAAGGACGCGCTGACCGAGATCGGCGTCGCCAGCGTCATCAAGGAGATGCGCGACGAAATTCGACTGGGTGATCTGCGACAGTCCGGCCGGCATCGAGCGCGGCGCCACGCTCGCCATGCGCTTCGCCGACGCGGCCGTCATCGTGACCAACCCGGAAGTGTCGTCGGTGCGCGATTCCGATCGCATCATCGGGCTGCTCGATTCCAAGACCGAGCAGGCCGAGAAGGGACAGCGCGTCGAGAAGCACATCCTGATCACGCGCTACGACGCGCAACGCGCGGCGCGCGGCGAGATGCTCAGTATCGAGGACGTCCTCGACATCCTGTCGACGCCGCTCCTCGGCATCATTCCCGAGAGCCAGGAGGTGCTGCGCGCCTCCAATATCGGCTCGCCGGTCACCGTGAGCGGCGCAACCAGCGCTCCGGGCCGCGCCTATCACGACGCCGCGCGCCGGCTCAAGGGCGAAGACCTGCCGATGACCATCCCGACTGACCGGAAAGGCTTGTTCGACAAGCTGTTCGGACGGAGAGCAGCATGAGCCTGTTCAACCTGTTCCGGCGCCGGGGCTCCGCCCCCGTTGCGCGCGAGCGGCTGCAGATCCTCCTGGCGCACGAACGGGCGGCGCGCGGCCAGCCCGATCTGCTCGCCGTCCTGCGCGAGGAGATCATGGCGGTGATCGCCAAGCACGTCTCGGTGGAGCACGACAATGTCCATGTGCGCATGGACCGCGGCACCACCGTCTCGACGCTCGAGATCGACGTCGAGATTCCGAACTCGGCACGGATCGCGATCGCGATCGCGTCCTAGCTCAATGTCACCTCAGCGGGCGGTCGCGACCCGCGGAGCCTCGATCGCGGCTTGCGGGCGGCCGCCGGCTGCCGTCACGGCTTTCAACGCGTCGACCAGGCCGGCGCCGAAGCCCGGATCGCGGCCCCTGGGTCCGAGATCCTTGGCGGTGGCCATCGAGAATCCTGCGCACGTCGCCGGGCGTGAGCGACGGATTGCGCTCGAGCATCAGCGCCACCACGCCGCTCACCTCCGCGGCTGCGACCGACGTCCCGGTGGTGAACTGATAGGCGCCCTCGGGCGCCGGCACCAGCACGTCGACGCCGGGCGCCGCCACCGCGATGTGGTTGCCGCGGTTGGCGCCCGAGAACAGCGCATCGTCGACGTCGGTCGCCGTCACCGCGATCACGCTCGGATCGGCGGCGGGGAACAGCGGGGGAGAATTCGGCCCGGCATTGCCGGCGGCCGCGACCAGCACGATGCCTTTCTTGTTCGCCTTCTGCAGGGCGTCGCGCAGGCGGGGATCGGACGGACCCGCAAAGCTCATGTTGATGACGCGCGCGCCGCGCTCGGCGGCCCAATCGAGCCCCTTGAGGATGTTGAACGTCGTGCCTTCGGGCTCGCTCGCTCTGGTGCTGAACGCGTTGACGGTGAGAAGCCCGGCCCGCGGGGCGGTCCCCAGCACGGTGCGCCGGGCCGCGATGGCTCCCGCCATGCCGGTGCCGTGCGGAGTGCGGCTTGTCTTTGTCCGACGCGTTGAAATTCGCCGTGACGGCACCGGCGAGATCGGGGTGCGCCGCATCGACCTCGGAATCGATCACCGCGACCACGACTCGATTGCCGGTCGCCAGCCGGTGCGCTTCCGGCAGGCCGAGCTTCTGCGGCGCATATTGCTCGGCGTTGATCGGTGACGCTGACTCCGACAGCGCAAAGAGGAAGATCGCCTGCGCGCCCGCGACGTGCTGTCGCTCGCGCAAGGAGAGTGAGCGGATCATGTCGGCGACCGAGCCGCCGCCGGTGATGCGCCAGCGATGCAGCGTGCGCCCGGTGAGGCGAAGGGTGACGGTTTCGAGACGCGTCATGTCGTGGCGTGCCGCGATGGCATCGAGCGTGGGCGTCGGCACGCTCGCCGGGATATCGAGCATCACCTGGTCGAGCACATGGGGCGCGCCGGGTGGCGGCAGATCGAAGCCGCGGCGCAGCGCGGCGGTCGTGCTGCCGCCGCCGGCAGGTCCGCTCGCGCCGGTGCCCGGTCCGCCGCCGCCCGCTCCGCCGGTGCCGGGTCCGCCGCCGCCCTGACGCAGTCGTGGAAGTGGATCCGTGGGAAGCTGGACCAGCGGTGGCTCGTATGGCGATAGCCTGGGCGGAGGCCGATCGGACTCGCCGGGATTGGTGAGGAACTGCCTTCCGATCGCCAACCCCAGCAGGCCGGCCGCCACGCCGCCGACAATCCACCATACGTTGTTGTTGGAATTACCCGACTCCGAGTGCCCTCCGTGCGAGCCGGGAACCTGGGGTCTGCCAACTGGATCCTGGGTTTGGCTTTGCGCCTCACGCACGCCGGACGCGGTGGCCAGGGCCACAGCCAGCAGCACGCGGATGAGCGTCGCCCTGGACATTTGTCGACTGAGCCCCCGAAAACGCGGCAGTTCCCCAACGGTCCTTCTGGCGGCAAGGTGCAGACGATGACACGCGTCTGCTGACGCAGAGCCGTGGCGGAAATTTGTTCCCTGCGCGCTGTGGTTATGGCGCTGCGAGCGGCTCAACCAAGCTTTCGAGCTAATTGTCGGGAGTGTGGCCTCTTGGACACGCAAGGTCGGCGGGGCTGGATCGGGCAGACGGGTGGAGTCCACGAGCAGCCGGAGGTGCGAGGACACCGCCTTGGCTTATCGTTCAGCCGGTCGGAATGGCGACGAACCGCATGGTGTCGCCGGATCGCAGCCGCATCAGAACCGTATGCTTGCCTTCGCTGCGCGCGTCGCTCAGGGCGTTCTGAATTTCGTCGGGCGTCTTCACCGATTTGCCGCCGACTTGCAAAATCACGTCGCCCGGCTCGAATCCACGATCGGCCGCGGGTCCGCTCGGGTCGATCTCGACGACGACGACGCCTTGCCCCCCGGCGCCCGGGACGCTGCCGGCGGGAGCGAGCTTCCATCCGAGATCGGATGCGCCACGGCCCGTTGTTTGCTCGTCGCGGCCGGTGGCGGGAGGTGGTCGTTTTGCCGGAAGCTCGCCGAGCACGACGGTCACGGTTTTCTCCCCGCCCTGACGCAGCACGCCGAGCTTGACTGATGTGCCAGGTGCCTTGGCGCCGATGTTGCTGGTCAAGCTCTGTGGAGTCTTGATCGCCGTACCGTCGACCGAGACGATGACGTCGCCGGCGGCGATCCCGGCCTTGGCCGCCGGACCGTCCGCCTGCGGCTCGGCGACCAGCGCGCCCTGCGCCTGCCGCAAGGCGAGGCCGTCGGCAATTTCGCGCGTCACCAGCTGAACCTGCACGCCGAGCCAGCCGCGCGTCACCGAGCCCTTGTCCTTGAGCTGCGGGATCACGGTCTTCACGGTGTCCGCCGGAACCGCGAAGGCAATGCCGATCGAGCCGCCCGAGGGCGAGAAGATCATGGTGTTCACCCCGATCACTCTGCCGTTCAGGTCGAAGGTCGGACCACCGGAATCGCCCTTGTTGATCGGCGCATCGATCTGGATGAGGTTCTCGTACGAAATCGTCCCGACGTTGCGCTCGCGCGCCGAGACGATGCCGGCCGTCACCGTGCCGCCGAGCCCGAACGGATTGCCGACCGCAAGCACCCAGTCGCCGATCCGCGGCGGCTGGTCGGCGAGCTTCACGTAGGGGAAGTCATTGCGGCCGTCGACCTTGAGCAGAGCAAGATCGCTGGCCGGATCGGTGCCGACCACCTTGGCGGTGTAGGTCTTCTTGTCGTCGGTCTGAATCTCGGCTGTGGCCGTTCCCTCGACCACGTGGTTGTTGGTGACCGCATATCCGTCCGCCGAGACGAAGAAGCCCGAGCCTTGCGCCGTGACGACCCTGGCGGCGCGCGGCGTACGTTGGGTATCGGGCGCAGGTTGCGGCGCGCCGAATTGACGGAAGCGATCCGACGATGGCTCATCGGGAGCACGCTGGTCGTGGGAGTTGTCGACGACTTTCGCCTGCACTCCAACCACGGCCGGCTTCACCACGTCGACGATGTCGGCAAATCCGGCCGGGCCCGAACTGGTGCGCGCACCGAATTCCGGAGCAATCGACAGGTAGGCGCGGGCACCGAGCACGCCGGTCAACACCGCAAGCCCGACGGCGCCGGCAAGGGCGGCCCGGCCGAGCATGCGGCGCGCACGGTAGCTTCTTGGATCCATGGAACTCTCCAGGTTGACGGCGTATTGGGGGGAACTCGTCGCCTCGCTTCCGAGTTCCTAAAAAATCGGGAACTCGAGCAAGAGTCTCCAGGGATGACCGGCACATCAGGAGGGGATCAGGGCATGCGGTATGTGGCTGGCACGCTGGTCGCGGCATTGATCGCGGCGCCGATTGCAGTCGCCGGCGAAGGGTCGCGTACCGACGCCGGCGCGTTGCAGCGGATCGTCACGCGCCACATCAGTACGATCGTGCCCGCCGATGGGGCCGGCGGCGTGGCGGTGGCGGTGTTGATCGACGGCCGGACGTCGTACTTCAACTACGGTTGGGCCGATCGCACAGGCAAACGGCCGATCACGACCGACTCGCTGTTCGCTTTGGCGTCGCTGCGCAAGGTGTTCGAAGCGACCGTGCTCGCTCAGGCCGTCCGCCAAGGCGAGCTCGGGCTCGACGACCCGGTCGCCGCGCATGTGGCCGAGCTTCGAGAGGGCGGCGACATCCGCAGGGTCACGCTCGGCCAGCTCGCAACCCATACGTCGGGGCTTCTTTTTCCGCAGGATCACCCGCCCTGGCCGGATTGGGGTTACACGTTGCCGGAATTCATCCGCGCGCTGAACGCCTGGCAGGCCGACGCGGAGCATGAGCCGGGCCAACAGCATATCTATACCCATGCGGGCTTCGTCCTCTTGCAGCTCGCGCTCGAGCGTCGCCTGGGCGCGCCGATCGATGAGCTGATCGAGCAGCGCATCACCCGGCCGCTCGGCATGGCCTCCACGACGCTGCCGCGCCTCGACGACAGCCCGCGCGGGCATCTGTCTCCGGAGCACAAGGCTCGTGCCGTCCAAGGCTACTCGGAGGACGGCGAGCCCTTCGGCGTGCCGGGCGACCAACAGGGCTACTACTACTGGCCCGGCACCAGCCAGATGTATTCGTCGGTCCGCGACATGGCGGCGTTCCTCGCCGCCAATCTCGGCGAGCGGGCGGTCGATCACTCGCTGCGCGAGGCCATGGCGCTGGCGCAGCGCGGCGTCGTCACCATGAGCCCGCCCAACCTGCAGGCGCTGGCCTGGGAGATCGTCCACGGCGATGGGCCGACGATCGTCGAAAAGTATGGCGGCCTCTACAACGCCTCGGCCTTTATCGGGATGATGCCGAGCCGCAAGCTCGGGATCGTGATCCTCGCCAATCGCGGCAATCTTTATCCCGCCGAAGTCGGCCGCAGCATCATGCTCGAGCTGGCGCGGAAGTGAGAACCGTAGGGTGGGCAACGGCGCACGCACAGACTGCGCAAACCTGTCCGGACGCGTGCCGGCGCCGTTGCGCCACCCTACAAGTCCTCAGGGTTACGCCGCCTGCTTCGACAGCCGGTTCATCTCGCGCATGACCAGCTCGCGGTAGAGGCCGTCGCGCCGGATCAGGTGGTCCGGTGCGCCGTCCTGGACGGCGCGTCCCTCTTGCAGCACGACGATGCGATCGAAGCTGCGCAAGGTCGAGAGCCGATGCGCGATCGCGATCACGGTGCGTCCCTGCATCAACCGGCCCAGTGCTTCACGGATCGCCTCCTCGGAGTCGATATCGAGCGCGGAGGTCGCCTCGTCGAGCAGCAGGATCGGGGCGTCCTTCAGGAAGGCGCGCGCAATGGCGATGCGCTGGCGCTGGCCGCCGGACAGCTTCACGCCGCGCTCTCCGACCATCGTGGCGAGGCCGTCGGGCATGCGCTTCGATGAAATCGTAGCACTTGGCGGCGACGGCCGCTTCCAGCACCTCTTCGTCGCAGGCTTCGGGCCGGCCGTAGCGGATGTTCTCCATGATCGAGCGATGAAACAGCGAGATATCCTGCGGCACCACGGATATCGCCTCGCGCACGCTCTCCTGGGTCACCCGAGCGATGTCCTGGCCGTCGATCAGGATATGGCCGCTTTGCACGTCGTAGAATCGCTGCAGCAGGGCGAGCAGGGTGGACTTGCCGCCGCCCGAGCGACCGACCAGGCCGACACGCTGGCCGGGCGCGAGCTGCAGGTTGAAATTCGTGAACACTCTGCGTCCGTCGGGATAGTGGAACGAGACGTCATCGAACACGACCCTGGCGCCGCGCCGCACCAGCGGCTCAGCCTCCGGATGATCGCGCAGCTCATGCGGGATGAGCAACGTCGCCAGTGCCTCCGACAGCCTCGCCATGTGCTGGGTGACGTCGACCAGCGCGACCGCCAGATCGCGGGTGGCGTGCAGGACCGAAAGTCCGAGCGTGCACACCAGCACGACGTCGCCGGTCGTCGCCGCGCCGCGTTGCCACAGCACGATCGCCCAGGCCAGCAGGCCGACGGTCAGCACGATGGTGACCACCGCGTGCAGGAGTCTCAGCTTCTCGAGATAGCGCAGGCTGCGCTGCCGCGCGCCCATTTCGCGATCGAGCGTGGCGTCGAAGCGCTTGTGCTCGCGCACGAGCCCGCCGAAGGCGCGCACGATCGGCATGTTGCCGATCACGTCGACCATCTCGCCGTCGACCGCCGCGGCCTTGTCGGCGAAGTCGTGATGCAAGCGGCTTGCCGGCGGCGGCGAGGCGGAACATCGCGACCACCACGATGACCGCCAACCACGACCAGCACGGCGGCCATCGGTCCGCTCACGGTCAGGACGAAGGCGATCGCGCCGATCGTCGCCGCGCAGGGCGGCAGCACGTTCCACACGAACATGTTCTCGACGGTGAAAACGGCATTCGAGGTCGCCGTGATGCGGCTGGTCAGCATGCCGGGCAGCCGATCGGTGAAGTAGCTCGGCGCATGCCCGGTCAGGTGGCGGAACAGATCGCGGCGCAGGTCGCCGGTGACGCCGACGAAGGCGTAGCTCGCGATCCAGCTGGCAACCCGCCACAGCAGGTTGTCGGCGGCGATCAAGGACACGAGGAAAATGAACGCGATCCAGATGCCGTCGCCCGGCGCGTGTCCCGCCAGCGTGTCGACGAGAAACTTGACCGCATACTGGGTCGATGACCGCACAGCCGACCGCGGCGAGCACCAGAACGAGAATCGCCGCATGGGACCACGGTCGACGCCGCGAGGTAGCGGGCCAGGAATGCGAACGGGCGATCGGCGTAGCGGCAAAGATCGTCGTCCATCGCAGCTTGATCCCCTGTGCGCGAATTCGCGTAGCTCCGGCTCACAATCGAACCCCACTCACCAATTGTAACGTCTTGTAACAAGTGCTGGAGCGTCACCCGACGTACTGCAACGCACAACCCTGCAATCGGTTTCCACGGAACCGCGGGTGCGGTCCTTCGTTGAGGGATGCGGGTGCTTCCTGATTTGCATGACGGCCGCCGTGGCCCAGGCTGATCGGACCAGCGAAACGGGTTCTTTGCATGCATATTGCGCAGATCGCGCCTCTGACCGAGGCGATCCCTCCCCGTCTGTACGGCGGTACCGAGCGGGTGGTCTCCTGGCTGACCGAGGAGCTCGTCGCGCTCGGCCATGACGTCACGCTGTTCGCGAGCGGGGATTCCCGGACGTCGGCAAAGCTCGAGCCGGTGTGGCCGAAGGCGCTGCGTCTCGACGGCTCGGTGTGCGACGCCAACGCGCTGCACATGACCATGCTGGAGCGCGTGTGTCGAAAGGCACAGGAGTTCGACGTCCTGCACTTCCATCTCGACTATTATCCGTTCTCGCTGTTTGCGCGCCAGCCGACGCCGTTCGTCACCACGCTGCATGGCCGGCTCGACCTGCCGGAGCATCAGGTGGTGTTCGAGACGTTTGCATCGGCTCCCGTGGTCTCGATCTCGGATGCGCAACGCCGGCCGGTGCCGCATGCGGGATGGGTCCGCACGGTCCATCACGGCCTGCCCGAGCGGCTGCTCATGCCGCAGCCGGCAAGACCCGAGTATCTCGCGTTTCTCGGCCGCATTTCGCCCGAGAAGGCGCTCGACAAGGCGATTCGCATCGCGCACCGGTGCGGAGTGCCGCTGAAGATCGCCGCCAAGGTCGACAGGGTCGATCGCGAATATTTCGATACCGAGATACGTCCGCTGCTGAATTCATCCGACATCGACTATATCGGCGAGATCGGCGATCATGAGAAGTCGGCATTCCTCAGCGGTGCGGTCGCGCTGCTGGCGCCGATCGCGTGGCCCGAGCCGTTCGGCCTGGTCATGATCGAAGCCATGGCCTGCGGCACGCCGGTGATCGCGTTCAACCGGGCATCCGTTCCGGAGATCGTCGAGGACGGCGTGACCGGATTTATCGTCGAGGACGAGACCGGCGCGGTCGACGCCGCCGGCCGGCTGTCGCGATTGTCACGGCCGGCGATCAGAAGGCGGTTCGAGCAACGCTTCACCGCGCGTCGCATGGCCGAAGATTATCTGGCGGTCTATCGCGAGCTCATCGAGGCGACGGCGCCCACGCTGAAGATGGTGCGCTTGCTGCGCATAGCACCGCTCCGCCGCCGGTCTGGCCGGGCCGGCTGAGTCGAGGCGCCCGTCAGCTGCTGGTCGCCTGCTCGGGCCGGGTCTCCGGCATCAACAGCCAAACGAAGGCCATTCCGGCAGCCGCGACAGCGGCCATGCCCAGGAATGTCGTGGCGTGGCCGTAGTGATCGAACACGTAGCCGGCCAAGGTGGTGCTGATCGATGCGCCGATGCCCACGGCGCTGCCGACGATACCGAGTGCCAGATTGAATCGGCCGGTATCGCGGGTGATGTCGGCGACCACGAGCGCGAACATGATGCCGAAAATCGCCGCCGAGATGCCGTCGAGCATCTGCACCGCCAGCACCAGGTACGGGTCCGCCACCAGCGCGAACAGCGCGCCGCGGATCGCGACGGCGGCGAAACAGACGAGCAGCAGCGGTCGCCGCCCGAGGATTTGCGATTGCCGGCCGACCCATGGCGCACAGCCCGCGACCACGAGCTGCGGTCCTACGATGCAGGCCGCGATGATGGTCGCCGCCCATTCGCTCGATCGCATCGTCAGGATGCTGCCCATGAGCGGGAGCATGGCCGCGTTCGCGAGCTGGAACAGGACGACGCAGACGGCGAAAATGAGCAGCCGGCGATCGCGGAGCAGCGTGAAAAAGCCGGGCTGCGGCGTCCCGGCGCTCGACGCGCAATCGGGGCCGCGACCCGTTTGCAACGCGACGTCGCTCATTCTGATCTGCGACAAGGTCAGCAACGCCGGCGCGACCAGCACGGCGGTGAAAAGAAATACAGCCTGGTTGGAAAGCAGGTAGCCGCAGGCTCCCATCCCGGCCGCGGCGATGCCGCTGCCGATCGACGCGAAGCGCGCATTGCGGCCGATGCGTTCGCCCAGCCCGGCGTGGCCGGCCAGGCCGAGGCTGATCGCCGCGACCGCGGGCCCGAGCACGCAGCTGGCGGCCGCGTGCAGCGCGCGCGCGGCGACCACCATGAAGAAGATCGGCCAGAGCGCGATGGCGAGCGCGCTCATGCAGATCGCCACCACCGCGACACCGGCCGCCAAACGCGCCGAGCGGACGGCGTCGACCAGCGCTCCGCCCGGCATCTGCCCGATCAGCCCGACCAGGCCGCCGGCCGTCAGCACCAGGCCGATGTCGACCTGCGTCCAGGAATGCTGAGTCAGATAGACCGCGACGAACGGGCCGAAGCCGGTCTGGATGTCGGCCAGGAAGAAGCTGAACCAGTCCAGCGCGCGCGAGCTCCCGCGCGACGGCGCAGCATGTTCCACCGCCGCCGGTTGAGCATCCGGCGTCTGCAGAATGGAACCCGCGATCATGCTGTCTTCGCGCGAGCCGACAGCAAGCCCCGACGATATCGTCAACAGCTCGAACCCCCTCCGTCGCCGTCGAAACCCTGCGGCGTCGGCCTATTGCCGATGCGAACGGCACCGGCAGTCCCAATGGTTTAGCTGTGGCGCCCTCTGCTGCCCTGATCCCGCTCTTGCGGCGGTTCCACATGGGCCCCCAAATTGCGCGCGGTAAGACATTGCCGGACAAATCGCGGCATTTTTGAGAAGCATTTTACAGGGATCGCGAGGGCTTTTTGTTCCATGCTATCGTCGGCGAGAGTGGGTCGAGCCTTTACGCCTGTCTTCGCGGGATTGTGGTCGTTCGAGAGTCATCTGGAGAATCCCGAACAATGACGTTACCGGCCGAAACTGAAACGGCGGTGCTGGATTGGCTTGCCGCGCGCAAAGACGCCATGCTGGACCTGATCCGCGCGCTGGTCGATATCGACAGCGGCAGCCATGACAAGGCCGGCGTCGATGCGGTGGGCGCGCGGTTGCGCGCTTTCCTGGCCGAGCACGGCGTAGCGTTCTCGGTCATTTCCAATGATCGCTTCGGCGACGCCATCCGGGCGCAAGTCGACAACGTGGCCGACAACGCGTCGAACGCGGCGGTGTTGCTGCTCGGCCATCGCGACACGGTATTTCCGGCCGGCGAGGCCGGCCGGCGTCCGTTCCGCGTCGTCGACGGGCGCGGCTCGGGACCGGGCTGCTGCGACATGAAGGCCGGCGTCGCCATCAACGCCTTCGTGCTCGCGGCATTCGCGCGGTTCGCCGCCGCGCCATCGCCGATCACGGCCCTGTTTACCGCCGATGAGGAGATCGGCTCGCCGTCGTCCAAGGCGCTGATCAAGGAGACGGCGCGCACGGCCCGCGCGGTGTTCAACAGCGAGCCTGGTCGCCCGGGCGGCGGTGTCGTCACTGGACGCAAGGGCGGCAAATTCATGCGCCTCGACGTGGTCGGCAAGGCGGCCCATGCGGGCAACAATCTTGCCGACGGCGTCAGCGCCATCGAGGAGCTCGCCCGCAAGATCGTCAAGCTGCACGCGCTCACCGATCTGCCGAACGGCATCAGCTGCAATGTCGGCACCATCGCGGGCGGACAGACCGTCAACACGGTCGCCCCGCACGCGACCGCGGAGCTCGATCTGCGCTTCATCCATCCGGAGGAGGGTGCCCGCGCCATGCGGGCGATCGAGGCGATCGTCGCCGAATCCAACGTGCCGGGCACCAGCGCGAGCCTCGAGATCATCGGCGAGTTCGACCCGCTGGTCGCGAGCGACGCATCGAAGCGCCTGTTCGAGCATTATGCCGCCGGCGCGCGCTCGCTGGGTCAGACCGTCGAGGGCGTGTTCGCCGGCGGCTGTGCCGACTCGGGGTTTGCGGCGAGCGTCGGCGCCCCGACCATCTGCGCCGTCGGCCCGATCGGCGGCCGCCTGCACGCGCCGGAGGAATATCTCGAGGTGGATTCGATCGTGCCGCGCGCCCAGGCGCTGGCGCTGGCGATCATGCGATTGGACGCGGTGTGATCGAAGCTCGACGGAATGACGCTGGGACTTCTACTACGGTGAGGGGCTGACCGAGGCGGCTACCGCGCCAGCCGCCGCGCCACCTTCATCCGCTGCACGGTGTCGCCGGCGAGATGGCTCCAGATGATGGAGTCGCGCACGAGCTTGTCGACGCGCGGATTCATCATGCAGCCCTCGGCGCCGTGAACCTCCATGTTGAGCTCGGTCACCTCCTGGATGACGTCGGTCGAGAAGTTCATCGCCAGGCCGGGATTGGCGGAATGCAGCTTGTGATCGTGCTCCCAGGCCACCCGCATCACCAAGGACCGCAGCGCCTCGGTCAGCATGTGCATGCGGTTGAGCTTGAGCTGGATGAGCTGCTGGTCGAACAGGTACTGGTTGTGCTGCTTGTGCGAGCGCGCATGCGCCATCGCCAGCGCGCAGGCGTCGTCGCACACGCCGAGCGCGTTGGCGGCGAGCTCGAGGTCGCCGAAGAGATCGCCGCCGGTGGTGTCGCCGCCGCCGCGGCTGCCGCTTTTCTTGGCCGCGCCGTTCACCTCACCCACCACGTTGGCATGCGGCACCCGCGCGTTCTCGAAGATCATCTCGCCGTTCTGGTAGAAGCGCCAGCCGCTCTTGTTGAACACCTTGCCGATGCGAAAGCCCGGGGTGTCGGACGGCACCAGGAACATGGTGGTGCCTTCCTTGACCGGCACATTCGGGTTGGTGCGCGCATCGATGAAGAACAGCTTGCCGACGCTGGCGTTGGCGATGAAGCACTTCTCGCCGTTGAGGACCCATTCGTCGCCCTTGCGCTCGGCCTTGAGCTTGAGGCCGGCCTTCACGTCGCCCGCCGGCGGCAGCCGGTTGTCGGAGCCGGCGCTCGGCTCGGAAATGCCCTTGCCCAGGAGAAACGTGTCGTCCTCCAGGAACGGCTTGAGGAAGCGCGCCTTCTGCTCGTCGGTGCAGCTCGCGGCGATCAGGTGGCTCCACTTCCAGCACTGGCTGAAGGTCTTGGAGATGGCGCTGTCGGCCTTGGCGAGCTCGGCCATCACCAGCGCCTGCGACACGAAATCGGTGCCTTGCCCGCCCCATTCCTTGGGCACCGCCATGGTGCGGAAGCCGAGCTTGGAGCCCTTCTTGATGATCTCCCAATCGAAGGTCTCGCGCGGATCGGAAATCTCGTCGCGCTCGAGCGAGATCGGCCGGATCTCGTCCTCGGCGAATTTCCGTGCCGTCATCTGCCAGGCACGCTGCTCGTTGCTCAGTGAGAAGTCCATGTTGCTGTCCTTGGCTCTTATTCCGCCGCGATCGCCGCCGCCGGCCGCCGATAGCCGATCAGCGCCTCGGCGATGCGCAGCTTGGCGTCGGCGCTGCCGTGGCCGGTGTGCAGGCAGATGCGGGCGTCGTGCACGTATTTCTGCAGCGGCATGTCGCGCATCACGCCCATGGCGCCGAAGCACTCGGCTGCGTCCTTGGCGGCCTCGAAGATCATCTCCGCGGTGAACACCTGGGCGATGGTGTCGAGCGGCAGATCCGCAAGGCTGCGATCGGCGCGCGCCTGCGGATGGTCGGATGCCCAGGCCGCCTTCCAGACGGCGTTGCGCGCGACCTCGAGCTTGATCGCGATCTCGGCGAGCTTCTCGCCGATCGCCTGGTGCTCGATGATGCGGCGGCCGCCCTGGACGCGCAGCTGCGCGTAGTCGAGCGCGGCCTCGTAGGCGGCGCGGCCGATGCCGAGGTTCAAGGCCGCAAGCTGCGAAGCGTGGCGCCCGTCGGCGCCGGTCGGCGTTCCGTCGCCGGGCAGAAGATGATCGGCCGGAACGCGGCAGTCCGCGAACGCCACTTCGCCGCAGGCGCCGTGATACCAGCGCCGCCCGCCGTTGGGCTCGCGCACGGTAAGACCGGGCGCATCGCGCGGCACCAGCAGCGTGCCCGCGCCATGGCCTTCGATCTCGGCCTCGACCGCGAACAGCTGGGCGATCGGCGCGTTGGCGACGCAGTGCTTGACGCCGTTGATGATCCAGCCGTCACCGCCACGCACGGCTTTGGTCTTGAAGGCGACGTCGGTCGCGGCCGGCCGATGGTAGTTCACGCCGAGCGCCGTATCGGTGCCGGGCTCGTCACTCGCGCGCGCCAGATGATAGCGGTCGTCCTCCAGGAACCGCGGCAGGAAGCGATCGCGTTGCTCTTTCGTCATGCGTGCAAACAGCACGCCGCCGAGCGTCGACGTCTCCGCCAGCACGGCGGCGAGGTCGGCGTCGCCCACCGCCAGCTCCTCGGTCACGATGCAGCAGGTCAACGCATCGGCGCCGGCGCCGCCGAGCTCCTCCGAGAGGGCGAGCGTGCGCAGCCCCATCTGCGAGGCCTTGTCGAGCACGTCGGCGAGCAAGCGCCGGTCGCAGGCGTCGAGACGGTTCGGCATTGAGCGCAACCGGCTTGATCTCCTGCGCGACGAAATCGCGGACGGTGTCGCGGATTTCGAGCTGCTCGGCGCTGAGATGAAGATTGTACATTCAGTGTCTCCTGGAGCGACGCGTTCGACGGCCTCGAGCGTCAGGGGACTTTCTTGACGAATTTCTGCACCCGCCAGTTCAGCGTGTCGGCGACGTAGATGTCGCCCTTCGCGCTCAGCGCGATGTAGTGCGCTTCGCCGAACTGGCCGAGCGCCTTGCCTTGCTTGCCGGTCACGCCCAGCACCTTGCCGTCGAGGTCGAGCTTGATCACCTGCCCGGCGTGCCCGTGCGCCATCCAGATGTGCTGATCGGGGCTGATGAACAGCCCGCACGGCGTGCCGGGATGCTTCGATTCCCGCAGATAGGTGCCGTCGGCATCGAACACCTGGATGCGCTGATTGTTGCGGTCGGCCACGTAGAGGAGGCCCTTGGCGTCGATCGCGATCGAATGGGCGATGTCGAATTCGCCGGGCCCGGCGCCCTTCTTGCCCCAGGCCTTGATGAAATTGCCGTCCTTGTCGAACTTGACGACCTTCGGCTCGCCGCGGCCGTGGCCCTGCACCACGAAGACCTCGCCGGCCGGTCCGAACGCCAGGTCGTTGGGCTCGTTGAACAGGCGCAGGTGGCCATACTGGTGCATCTCGCCCGCATTGCCGCGCACGCCCAGCACCAGCAGGATGCGTCCCTCCGGGCTGAACTTGTAGACCACGTGCGTGGCGACGTCGGTCGCCCAGATATTGTCCTGCGCGGTCGATGCGCAGCCCGTGCGGCCGGTCGAAGAAGCCGGCGCCGAACGCGCGGATGAACTTGCCGCCCGGGTCGAACTCCATCAACGGGTCCGGTCCGCGATGCAGGATGAAGATGTGGCCCTTGGAGTTGATCGCCACGCCCGAGGTGCTGCCGAGCGTCATGCCCGCCGGCAGGGTGAAGCTGTCGGGCACCGCCACGTAGTCGAGCGGCGGCGGCGCGGGCGATTGCGCGACGGCAAGCGAGGACGTGAGCGAGGACATCAGTGCACTCATCAGCAGGATGGTGAAGGCTTTCATGGCGACACCGCCGATCGATCAGTGGACGAGGTTACTCTGCCTTGATGCCCGCGGTCTTGATCACGTTCGCCCAGCGCTCGAGGTCCTTCTTGATCAGCGCTTCGAACTCTTCCGGCCCCATCGCCATCGGGGTCACCTGCTGCTCGTTCAGGAGCTTGATGACCTGCGGATCGCGCATGACCGCGAGCGTCTCCTGCGAGAGCCGCGCGACGATCTCCTTCGGCGTCTTGACCGGCGCGATGATGCCGATCCACGGCGCCATGGTGAAGCCCGGCACGGTCTCGGCCACCGTCGGCACGTCGGGCAGCACCGACACGCGCTGCGGCTCGGCCACCGCCAGCGCCCGCAACTGGCCGGCGCGGACGTTCTGCAGCAGGGTCTGCACGTTGTTGAAGCCCATCTGCACGTCGCCGCCGATGAGCGCGAGCGAGGCGGGCCCGGTGCCCTTGTACGGCACGTGCAGGAGCTTCACGCCGGTGGCGAGCGCGAACAGCTCCATGGCCAGATGACTGAAATTGCCGACGCCGGCCGACGCATAGGCGAGGCCGCCCGGCTTGGCCTTGGCGAGCGCGATCAGCTCGGCCACGGTCTGCGCCTGAACGGACGGATGCACGGCCAGCATCCCGGGAAACCGCACCAGGGTCGCGGCCGGCACGAAGTCGCGCAGCGCCTGGTAGGGCAGCTTGTCGTAGAGCCAGGGATTGACCACCAGCGGCGTGTCGGAGGAGGTCGCGATCGTGTAGCCGTCCGGGTCGGCCTGCATCAGCGCCTGCAGGCCGATGGCGCCGTTGGCGCCGCCGCGGTTCTCGACCACGACCTGCTGGCCGAGCCGCTCCGACAGGTGCTTGGCGGCCACGCGCCCGATGAAGTCGGTGCCGCCGCCGGCCGGGAACGGCACGATCATCCTGATCGGCTTCTGCGGCCAGCTTTGCGCGGCAGCGAGCGCCGGCGCGACCAGCACGAGGGCGAGCACCGCCGCCATCTTCGGCAACAGGTCTTGCTTCGCCAACAGGTTTCGCATCACTCGAACCTCCCTTGCGGACTTTATCGTTATCGTTGATGTCACTTCATTACACGGCGGCGGCGATGGCGTCTCCCATCTCCTGGGTGCTGGCGCTGCCGCCGAGATCCCGGGTCAGGTGCTTGCCGTCGGCGATCACCTTGCTGATGGCCGCCTGGATGCGTTCCGCCGCCGCGCTCGCCGTCGGCTCGCCGCGCTTGCGGCCGAGCCAGGCGAGCAGCATCTGGCCGGACATGATCATCGCGTAGGGATTGGCGATGTTGCGGCCGTAGATGTCGGGCGCCGAGCCGTGGGTCGCCTGCGCCATCGCCTGCTTCTCGCCGACGCACAGGCCGGGCGCCAGCCCGAGCCCGCCGACCAGCCCGGCGCCGATGTCGGTGAGGATGTCGCCGAACTGATTGGTGGTGACCACCACGTCGAACTGCTGCGGCGCGGTGACGAGCTTCATCGAGATCGAGTCGATCATCATCTCCTCGAACGCCACGTCCGGATAGTCGCGCGCGACCTTGCGGCATTCCTCGGCGAACATGCCGCAGGCGAGCCGATAGACCGGCTCCTTGTGGGCGGCGGTGACCTTCTTGCGCTTGCGGGTGCGGGCGATCTCGAACGCCTCGCGCGCGACCCGGTGCGAGCCCTTGCGGGTGATCACCCGCATCGAGACGGTGATGTCGTCGTTGGGCCGGAATTCCGGCGAGCCGGCCACCACCGTCTCGGAATAGAGCATGCCCTCGGTGAGCTCGCGCAGGAAGACGATGTCGACGTCCCGGTGGATCGACGGGATCGTGGCATGCGACAGCGACGGCCGCACCGCCGCGAACAGCTCGAACTTCTTGCGCACCGGCGGCATCACCCAGGTGGCGTCGCCGCGCGGGTAGGCGGCGTGCCCGATCGGTCCCATCACCCAGCCGTCGAGCTCGCGCAACGCCTGCTCGGTCACCGCCGGCAGCGTATGGCCGTGCTCCTCGTGGCCGCGCTTGCCGATCGGCAGCGGCCGCCAGTCGATCGCGAGCCCGGTGCGGGCGGCCGCCGCCTTCATCACCTTGAGACATTCCGGAACGACCTCGAGGCCGATGTCGTCGCCGAGCAGAATTCCAATCTTCAACGTCTATTCCCCCCACACAAAAGAGCCGGATCACTCGTCTACGACGATGCCGATCTCGTCGATATCCCGCTTCCAGGTCGCCATTTCATCGCGCAGCCAGGCTTTCGCCTCGGCGAGCGAGCCCTGCGGCGGCGCCACCATGCCGCCGCGTTGAAACGCCTCTTGCAGCTCCGCCGTGCGCGCCGCCTTGGCGAAGGCGCCGTGCAACATCTCGATGATCTCCGGCGGCGTCGCCGCCGGCGCGAAGGCCGCCACCCACTGGATCGCCTTCACGCCGGGAAACCCGACCTCCGCCATGGTCGGCACGTCCGGATATTGCGGCAGCCGCGCGTCCGCCGAGATCGCCAGCGGACGCACGCGGCCGGCCTTCATCATGCCGACCGGATTGGTGATGTTGAACCACGACACCTGGATGTCGCCGTTGCCGAGGTCGCGGATGATCTGGGCGCCGCCGTCCTTGAACGGAATATGCAGGAGCTCGATGCCGGCGCGCTTGGCGAGCATCTCGGTGTTGATCTGCTGGTAGCTGCCGACGCCGGCGCTGCCGTAGCGGACCTTGCCCGGATGCGCCTTGGCGTAGGCGATGAATTCGGGGAAGGTCTTGGGCGGGAAGTCGGTCGTGGTGGCCAGGAAGAAGACCGGCACGTCGGCCAGCCGCGCCACGATCTGCACGTCCCTGGCGTAGTCGATCTTCATCTTCTTGGCGAGCAGGATCGGGGTCAGCGCGTTGGTCGAAATGTTGCCGATCATCAGCGTGTAGCCGTCGGGCCGCGCCCGCGCCATTTCCTCGATCGCGACGATCCCGGAGGCGCCGGGCTTGTTCTCGACCACCACGCCCTGGCCGAACGCCTTGCGCAATTGCTCGGCAAACAGCCGCGCCACCACGTCGGTCAGGCCGCCGGGCGCATAGGGCACGATGATCTTGACCGGCTTCGCCGGATAGGGGGCTTGCGCGGCGGCGCCAGCCGCGACGAGCGCGAACAGCAAATGCAGCTATGAGAAGCCGTCCGAAGCGCCTCATTTGGCCCCTCCCTGCGGGTCAAGTCTCGGCAGCACCACAAGCGCTCATTATTGTTGTTCCAGCGCGCTCGCTTGCTCGAAGATTGTATGGACCGACCATGGCCTTGCACAAGGCGGAACTGGAAGAGAGAGCCCTTGGCCGCAGGTGGGTATGCGGCGTCGATGCCGGGATTGCTCCGGCTTGATGCTCGCGAACTTGATCACTTTAGCCCACTTCTCGATTTCATCGGCGATGAGCTTGCCGAACTCGACGGGCGAGCCCGCAAGGACCGTTCCGCGTCGCATTGATGGCGTTCGGTGGACCGATCAAAAGGAGCGTGTGGCCGTCCGCGGGCGCGCGCACGACTGCCTCGGCGGCAATATTGCCGGCGGCGCCTGGCCGGTTCTCGACGAGAATGGCTGCCCGAGCTGCTCCGACAACCATTGACCCAGCAAACGCGCGTGCGGACAGCCGAGGTGCTGCGCGCAATCGCCAACTCAGCAGCGGATGCCGAATTGGCGCTGCAGGCTATTGCAGAGAGCGCTGCACGGTTCAGGCCCGCGATCAACGATATGCGGCTTGTTTCTCATCCGGCACAATCGTGCTGATGCTCGCGGACGTCAGTCCTCGGGCTGATAGCAGCGGTAGGGATTGTAATAGGGGTAGTCGTAGCTGCACCCGTAGTCATAGGAGCCGTAATCCCAGCCGGGCCCGAAACCGAAGCCGCGACGGAAATGTCGGGCGTGGTCGAAGCGGCCGCGCGGCCCGGCAAAGTGCTGACCCGCAACGCCGCCGAAATGGCCCCCGCCAAATCCACCGCCCATACGAGGGCCGCCGCCGAACCCGCCGCCCATATGGCCCCCGCCGAAGCCACCGCCCATACGAGGGCCGCCGCCGAACCCGCCGCCCATATGAGGGCCGCCGCCGAACCCGCCGCCCATATGACCGCCGCCGAATCCACCGCCCATATGACCACCACCACCGAAACCGCCAGCGTGTCCACCTCCCCCGCCGCGCGCAGACGCGTCCGCGATCAGGCCGCCGGTGAGCGCGGCAGCCGTAGCCAAAACGATCATGGTCTTACGTAACATTGCACATACTCCTTTGGACGCGACCGCGTCCGTTCGACTGAAAACATGGTCACGACCATCGGCTCCGATTGCGCCAACTCAATCGACGACCCGCACCAAAACACAGTGCGACATTTCCGAGTCGTTTTGCGCCCGTACACGATCAATCGGTGGGGCAGCGCCGAGGTTTCATTAAATAATTGTCATTGCCGTTATGGTCGGACGACCGCAAGACCGCGCAAATCAAGGCAATAGAGATGAAGTCGTTTTCCTGTTGGATGATTAATTTAGCGCCTCCAGAAAGACCGTCGGTCATGGCATCCAAGTACAGGCTTCCGGTTTGCGGCGGACGGGCATTCTGATCGAGCCGCCATTCCTCGGTTTGCGGGAGAAATACGTGCGATCGCAATCCGTGAAAGCATCGATTTGGAATGGCGTACCGCCCCTTGTCGAATTTCGTGAGGACATCATGCAACAAAGCAGGAGGACCGAGATGAAGGATGGCATGGAACGACGTGACTTTATTCAGGGTGTGGGACTTCTCGCGGGAGTGGCCGCCGCTGCCACCCTGACCGAGCAGCCTGCCTTCGCCCAGGCCCCGCCTCATACGGGAGCCAAGCCCATGACCTACGAAGCCAAGCCGCTTTCCCTCGATCCCAAGACCATCAAGGGAATTTCCGAGAGGGTCCTCGTCAGCCATTACGAGAATAATTACGTCGGCGCGGTGAAACGGCTCAATGCGATCGGTAGCCAATTGGCGGAACTCGACTTCGCCAAGGCGCCGAACTTCGTGGTCAACGGCCTCAAACGTGAAGAGTTGATCGCTGCGAATTCAATGATACTGCACGAAGTCTACTTCGACAGTCTGGGCGGTGGCGGCGCGCCGACCGGCACCCTTGTCGAGGCAATTACCCGGGATTTCGGCAGTCTCGACCACTGGCAGACTGAATTTTCCGCCATGGGCAAAGCGCAGGGCGGCGGATCGGGGTGGGTGATCCTTGCCTATTCCGCGCGCGACAAGCGGCTGGTGAATCAATGGGCCGCCGATCACACGACGACGCTCGCCGGCGGGCGGCCGGTGTTGGTGCTCGACATGTACGAGCATGCCTATCACATGGACTACGGCGCTGCGGCGGCCCGTTACGTCGACGCCTTCATGGAGGCGATCCGATGGGACAATGCGGTGAGGCTCTACGAGCAATACAGCCGCCAAAGTTGAACCCACCGATTCGGACGTTAGCGCGTAGGCGGATTAGCCAACGGGTCGGCGCGAAGGCCCGCCCGATGACAGGCTCCGCATCATCCGCCGCGCCTTTGGCCGGATCCTTCATCTCTCCGCGCTGGCTGTTCACTAGTGCGGTGAATTTGAAGTTCCTATCAGTTCGCGGCAAATTCGTTTAGGAACTTCAAATTCAAACCCGCACTAGAATCATAGAGCTGCTAGTGCTCCTTTGATTCCGAAGTTCGCAATCGAACTCGCCGCGATATGATGCGAACTTCGGAATCGGAGCACTAGCGGGCGAAGCTTCCGGCACAGCCGAAGAGGTCGGCAGCAATCTCGGCATTGCGTTTCGCCAGCCCAGAACGCCACATGATGAATGCAAAGGAGAACCCCGATGAACAACCAGGATGAACTTCGGCACCGCTATCTGATGAATCGCCGCGCGTTCGTGGGCATGGCAGCTGCCGGTGCGGCAAGTCCGCTTCTCGCGCGTGCCGCCGCTGCGCAGCCCGCACCAAAGGCCCGAAATGTCGTGCTCGTGCATGGACTGTTTGCCGACGGGTCGTGCTGGTCCGAGGTCATCGCGCGGCTCCAGCCAAAGGGGATTAACGTCACCGCCGTGCAGAACCCGCTGACTTCGCTAAAAGACGCCGTCGAAGCGACGCAACGCGTCCTTGCCCTGCAGGACGGTCCGACCGTGCTTGTCGCCCACTCCTTCGGCGGCATGATCGTCACCGAGGCCGGGGTGGACCCGAAGGTTTCGGCCGTCGTCTACATCGCAGCGCGTGCGCCCGATGCGGGCGAGGATTACACAGCGCTCGCCAAGCAGTTTCCGACACCGCCCGCCTCTGCCGGCATCGTCTGGTCCGGCGATGAAGGGCGGCTGGGCGAGGAAGCCTTCCTGCGCGACTTCGCCGGCGACTTACCCGCAGACAAGGCCCGTGTCCTCTACGCGGTCCAGGCGCCCTTCAAACGAGCGTTGCTCGCCGACAAAACAACTCACGCCGCGTGGCGATCGAAGCCGAGCTGGTATGCCGTGTCGACGGAAGATCGTACCATCAACCCGGATATCGAGCGGTTTATGGCTAAGCGCATGGGGGCAAAGACGATCGAGGTAAAGGCGAGCCATCTTTCGCTGATATCTCAGCCCGACATGATTACGAACCTGATCCTTGACGCGGCGGGACAGACGTAGGCAATGGCTCTGCCAAATCGATAACGAGATATCGCAGCACTTGGCAGACTGTGCCGGTGGCAATGGGCCACTTTTTTTGTTGCTTCGCGCATGGCCAACAGGAAACGGGCTCGGGACGTTTTGCGGTTCCGAAGCGCCGTAGCATTGCGTTGCGTAAGGCTGTAGTTTGGCGCGCATGACGCAGGGGCACAACGTTAATGGAACGTAAGTCGCCCGCGCGGCCAATTGCCGGCTCATATGCCCTTCCCGTCGCGACTGGCGCGGCCGCGATCGCGATTTTCATCGTCGACACCGCTACTCAGATGGAAATCGCGGTTCCCGTGCTCTATGTCGTGGTGGTGCTGATGGCCGCCCGCTTCCTTCGGACGCGTGGCGTCCTGCGCGTGGCGGTGGGATGCGCGGTGCTGGCGGTGTCGAGCCATCTGGCATCGCGTCACGGCGACCTGTCGCTCACGGCGCTTGTCAACCTCCTGATCGGCTTGGCGGCGGTCGGGATCGCGACCTACCTCGCCTTGCTGAGCCAGTCGGCGGAGTCCGTGCTGAAAGAGCAAGCCCGAATGATCGAAACATGCTCTAGCGCGCTCGCTTGCTCGAAGATTGTATGGACCGACCATGGCCTTGCACAAGGCGGAACTGGAAGAGAGAGCCCTTGGCCGCAGGTGAGGGGGCATGCGCGGGGCGGGGGACCCGTGTTACGCTTTGCCCGGCTGATGCATGAACGAAGCTCCAGATCGCGAATAGCTGGACCACCGGGAGGAAATAGCAATGACCGCATATACGAGGATTGCCGCTGCTGTCGGTCTCGCGGGCGTGCTCGGCGCCGGCGAGGTTGTGGCGCAGGTGAAGGTCGGCGCGGTGCTGTCGATCACCGGTCCGGCCTCGTTCCTCGGCGATCCCGAGAAGCGGACGCTCGAGCTCTACGTCGAGGACATCAACGCCAAGGGCGGCGTCAACGGCCAGAAGCTGCAGCTCGTCGGCTACGACGACGGCGCCGACGCCAACGCGGCGCGCACCTTCGCGACCCGCCTGGTCGAGGAGGACAAGGTCGTCGCCATGATCGGCGGCACCACCACCGGCGCGACGCTGGCGATGATCCCGGTGTTCGAGGAGGCCCAGACCCCGTTCATCTCGCTCGCCGGCGCCATCCAGATCGTCGAGCCGGTGCGCAAATGGGTGTTCAAGACCCCGCACACCGACAAGATGGCCTGCGAGAAAATCTTCGGCGACCTCAAGGCGCGCAACCTCACCACCATCGCGCTGATCTCGGGCACCGACGCGTTCGGCAAGTCCATGCGCGACCAGTGCGTCGCCGTGGCGCCGAAAGCCGGCATCACCATCGCGCACGAGGAATCCTACGGCCCGCGCGACAGCGACATGACCCCGCAGCTCACCAATATCAAAGGCAAGGCCGGCGTGCAGGCGGTGGTCAATCCGGGCTTCGGCCAGGGACCGGCGATCGTGACCCGCAACTACCGCCAGCTCGGCATCACGCTGCCGCTCTACCAGAGCCACGGCGTCGCCTCGAAGCAGTTCATCGACCTCGCCGGACCCGCCGCCAACGGCGTGCGGCTGCCGGCCTCGGCGCTCCTGGTCGCCGACAAGCTCCCCGACAGCGACCGGCAGAAGCCGGTGGTCGTGGGCTACAAGCGCACCTACGAGCAGAAGGCCAGCCAGCCGGTCTCGACCTTCGGCGGCCACGCCTATGACGGGCTGATGATCTTCGTCGAGGCGGCCAAGCGCGCGGGGTCGTTCGACAAGGCCAAGGTGCGCGACGAGATCGAGAAGACCAAGGACTTCATCGGCACCGGCGGCGTCGTCAACATGTCGCCGACCGACCATATGGGGCTCGATCTCTCGGCCTTCCGCATGCTCGAGATCAAGAACGGCGACTGGACGTTGGTGCAGTGAGCCGACGACGGCGCCGCGTCGTCGAATGCCCGGCCTTGTGCCGGGCATCCACGTCTTTCCATGCAGCAATAAAGACGTGGATGGCCGGGACAAGCCCGGCCATGACGAACTGAGTAGCTCGCCATGCCCGAGCTTCTCCAATTCGCCTTCTCCGGGTTGACGGTGGGCGCCGTCTACGCGCTGGTCGCGCTCGGCTTCACGCTGATCTACAACGCCTCCGACGTGGTCAACTTCGCCCAGGGCGAGTTCGTGATGCTGGGCGGGATGACGACGGTGTTCCTCGGCGTCGCCGGCGTGCCGCTGCCGTTGGCGGCGTGCCTCGCCATCGTCGTCACCGTCGCGGTCGGGCTTGCGCTCCACCGCTTCGCGATCGAGACCGCGCGCGGCGCCAGCGCCGTCGTGCTGATCATCATCACCATCGGCGCCTCGATCTTCCTGCGCGGCGCCGCGCAGGTGCTGTTCGACAAGCGCTTCCACAGCCTGCCGCCCTGGTTCGGCGCCGATCCGATCCGCGTCGGCGGCGCCGCCATCCTGCCGCAGAGCCTGGTCGTGCTCGGCGGCGCGGTGGTGATCGTCGTGCTGCTGTGGGCCTTCATCGACCGCACGCTGTTCGGCAAGGCGATCGTCGCGACCGCGGCGAACCAGCTGGCCGCGCGCCTCGTCGGCATCAACACCCGCCGCATCGTCGGTGTCTCGTTCGCGCTGTCGGCCGCGATCGGCGCGGTCGCCGGCATCCTGATCACCCCGATCACGCTCACCAGCTACGACGTCGGCACGCTGCTGGCGGTCAAGGGCTTCGCCGCCGCCATGCTCGGCGGCATGGGCAGCGCGGTCGGCGCGGTGGTCGGCGGGCTCATCCTCGGATTGCTCGAAGCCTTCGCGGCCGGCTACGTCTCCTCGAAGTACAAGGACGCGGTCGCGTTCCTGGTCATCCTGCTGGTGCTGTTCGCCATGCCGCGCGGATTGTTCGGCCAGGCGACGGCCGAGCGGGTATGAGCGTGCGTGCACTCCTCGATCATCGGCTGGCGGTCGTGCTGGCGATGGCCGTCCTGGTCGTCGCGCTGCCGCTGGTGTTTCCGTCCGCCTATTACTACCGCGTCGCCGCGCTGGTGTTCGTGTTCGCGCTCGCCTGCGTGGGGCTCAACCTGCTGATGGGCTTTGCCGGGCAGGTGAGCCTCGGCCACGCCGGTTTCATGGGGATCGGCGCCTACGCGGTCGCCGTCGGCCCGACCCATCTCGGCCTGCCGTCGTGGCTCGCTTTCCTCGCCGGCGCCGCATTGTCCGCGCTCGTCGCCTTCGTGGTGGGCCGGCCGATCCTGCGCCTCAAGGGCCACTATCTCGCGGTCGCCACCCTCGGCTTCGGGCTTCTCCTCGCCATCGTGTTCGACAATGAGGCGCGCTTCACCGGCGGGCCGGACGGCATGTCGGTGCCGCGACTCGTGTTATTTGACTGGCCGGTGCGCGGCGCGATCACCTGGTACTGGATCTCGGCCGTGACTTTTCTGATCGGCGCCGCGCTCGCCCTCAACCTGATCGAGAGCCCGACCGGGCGCGCGCTGCGCGCGATCCACGACAGCGAGGTGGCGGCGCGCGTGCTCGGCGTCGACGTCGCCAACAAGAAGCTCGCGGTGTTCGTCGTCTCGGCGGTCTACGCCTCGGTCGCCGGCTCCTATTTCGCGCTGCTCAACGGCCACGTCACGCCGGACGTGTCGGGTTTTCTGCGCTCGATCGAGCTCGTCGCCATGGTGGTGCTCGGCGGCATGGGATCGGTCCTGGGCTCGCTCGTCGGCGCCGCGCTGCTCGTGGTGCTGCCGCAGACGCTGACTTTCCTGCACGACTACGAGCACATGGTGCTGGGCCTGATCATCATGGGGGTGATGATCTTCCTGCGCGCCGGCATCGTGCCGGCGCTCGCGAGCGCGTTGTCCGCGAGGCGCGCATGACCATCCTGGCCGCCGAGCACCTGTCGATCTCCTTCGGCGGCGTGCAGGCCGTCGACGACGTGAGCCTGGCGGTCGAGCCGGGCCTGGTGTTCTCGATCATCGGACCGAATGGCGCCGGCAAGACCACGCTGTTCAACCTGATGTCCGGCCTCTACCTGCCGGCGCAGGGGAGGGTGCGGCTTGCCGGCGAGGACGTCACCCGCCTCGTGCCCGAGCAGCTGGCGCGGCGCGGCCTCTCGCGCACGTTCCAGAACCTGCAGATCTTCTTCCGCATGAGCGCGCTCGACAACGTCATGGTCGGCCGCCACCGTCACGAGTTCGACCGGCATTCTCGCCGATCTCCTGCATCTGCCTGCGGTCGCCCGCCAGAACCGGGTGACGCGCGAAGCCGCGGCGGCAGCGCTGGCGCGCGTCGGACTGACGGCGGCGGCCGAGCGGCCGGCCGGCAGTCTGTCCTATGGCGGGCTCAAGCGGCTCGAGATCGCCCGCGCGCTGGCGAGCGAGCCCAAGGTCCTCCTCCTCGACGAGCCCGCCGCCGGCTGCAATGCGGTCGAGACCTCCGAGCTCGAGGCGATCATCCGCGGCATCGTGCGCGACGGCATCACGGTCGTGCTGGTCGAGCACGACATGCGTCTGGTGATGAACGTGTCCGACCGCATCCACGTGCTGGCCAATGGCCGCACCTTGGCCGAAGGCACCGCCGCCGAGGTGCGCGCCAATCCGGCGGTGATCGAAGCCTATCTCGGGGTTCGCGCCACGCAGGAGACCGCCGGTGCTGTCGGTTGAGAACCTCAAGAGCGGCTACGGCCGCATCGAGGCGCTGCACGGCGTTTCGATCACGGTTGCGGCCGGCGAGATCGTCACCCTGGTCGGCGCCAACGGCGCCGGCAAGACCACGCTGCTGCGCGCGATTTCCGGCGTGCAGCCGATCACCGCCGGCCGCATCCTGCTCGAGGGCCGGCCGATCGAGCGCCTGCCCGGCCACGCGCGCGTCGCGCTCGGCATCGCGCAGGTCCCCGAGGGCCGGCAATTGTTCGCGCCGCTTTCGGTCGAGGACAACCTGAGGCTCGGCGCCTGGACCCGGCGCGACGCCGATCTCGACGCCGAGCTTGGGCAGGCCTACGCGCTGTTTCCGATGCTGGCGTCGCGTCGCCATGCGGCGGCCGGCACGCTCTCGGGCGGCCAGCAGCAGATGCTGGCGATCGGCCGCGCGCTGATGGCGAAGCCGCGGCTCCTGCTGCTCGATGAGCCCTCGATGGGGCTCGCCCCCATGCTGGTCGACCAGATCCTCGGCGTGGTGCAGGGGCTAAAGCGCACCGGCCTGACGGTGCTGCTGGTCGAGCAGAACGCCCGCGCCGCGCTCGCCATCGCCGACCGCGGCTACGTGGTCGAGACCGGCCGCATCGCCGCGAGCGGCAGCGCCGCCGAGCTGCTCGCCGACGACCGCGTGCAGGCGGCTTATCTGGGGGTGTGAGGCGGCGGAAACGTTATCCGCGCGTTTCCAACGAGATGCCGAGGGAGGAGGCTCTCTGTCTCGTCGCGCCCTCGGTTCGCTTGAGCGCGCGAGCGATCTTTCGCGCCGGGGTCTTCTGACGAGCGAGCGCCTTCAATTCGCGGATATCGTCCTTGGTCCACTCTCGACGCTTTGATTTCCTTGCCACGCGCTCCCCTCCTGATTCGGGTCTCCTAGACTTCCCTGAAACGATACCCGACGCCGTAAAGCGTGTCGATCATGTTGAAGGCGCCGTCGACCGCCAGGAACTTCCGGCGGACCCGCTTGATGTGGCTGTCGATGGTCCGGTCGTCGACGTGGACGTCATCGTGATAGGCCGCATCCATGAGCGCGTTGCGGCTGCGGACCACGCCCGGACGGGTCGCCAGCGCCTGCAAGATCAGGAACTCGGTCACAGTCAGCATGACCGGCTTGCCCATCCAGGTGCAGGTGTGTCGCTCAGGATCGATCAGCAGCTGACCATGCTCCAGGACTTTGGGCGGGAGCTCCGGTTTGCCGTAACTGTCCTTGTAACCGTCCTTCAACGACGTGCGCCGCAGGATCATCTTGACCCGCTCCAGCAGCACCCGCTGGGAGAAACGGTTTTCGGATGAAGTCGTCCGCCCCGATCTTGAGGGCAAACAGCTCGTCGATTTCCTCCTCCTTCGACGTCAGCAGGATCACCGGCACATCGGAGGTCTGCCGCAACCGCCGCAAAAGCTCCATTCCGTCCATGCGCGGCATCTTGACGTCGAGAATGGCGAGATCCGGCGGACTCGTCTTGAAGCCCCCGAGTGCCGATACGCCGTCCGAATAGGTCATGATCCGGTGGCCTTCGGCTTCGAGCGCGATAGAGACCGAGGTCAGGATGTTGCGGTCGTCATCGACCAGCGCAATGAGCGGCATGAACTGCTCTTTCGGTCGGGGGCGGGGTAGCGAGACCAAGCCCTGTTTGTTCAACCCGGAAAGCAGGCTCGAAATGTGGCCGAGGGTCGGCAAATGCAAGGCCTGAAACGCGTTCCGTATGATTTCGTGCACGCTCGAGCAGATGCCGCGAGCGATCGCGCCAAGCCAACAGGAGGGACGCAGCCGCCCGAACCCGCTTGCTGCCGAGCGTCAGGCGCTGCAGGCTTCCACCGCTGGCCTGCGGCGGCGCAGCTCCCGGAAGGAGACCAGTCGCTGCTGAGCTTCGTCCCACAAGACGAGGCGGACGCAACGAACGCTCTCGAGGAGCGTCAACCGGCCCACCAGGCCGAGCTCGGGGCAATCGCGCAGAACCTGAGGCAGCCGGTAAAACGGAATCCGGCTGCACAAATGGTGCACATGATGCACGCCGATGTTGGCGGTAAACCAACGCAGTATCCCCGGCAGGTCGTAGTGCGAGCTTCCGTGCAGGGCCGCCTCCTGCAGGTTCCAGCCTCTTTCGGCGGCCCAGAATGTATCCTCGAACTGGTGCTGGACGTAGAACAGCCAGACGCCGATCGATGCTGCCAGCAGCATGATGGGCAGATGCACGAGCAGGAATGGACCGATGCCGACGAGCCATATCATTCCGGCGATCAGAACCGCGATTGTCGCGTTGGTTCCCATGGTGCTGAGCCAGGGCAGCCATCCCGCGCGCATCATGCGCACCGGCAGCCGATGTTGCAGGATAAAGAGATAGGCAGGACCGATGCCGAACATGACGAGCGGGTGCCGATAAAGGCGATAACCGAGCCGCCGCCATCGCGACAACGCCAAATATTCGCGAACCGTCAAGGTGTCGATATCGCCGATCCCGCGGCGCCCGAGATGGCCGGACGTTGCGTGATGAATCCCATGCGTCCGGCGCCACAGATCGTACGGCGTCAATGTCAGAACGCCGATCACACGTCCGACCCAGTCATTCGCAAGCCGATGGCGGAAGAAGGCGCCGTGGCCGCAATCGTGCTGAATCATGAAAAGCCGCACGAGGAATCCCGCGGTCGGCAGGGCGAGGAGAAGGCAGAGCCAGTAGCCGAGATAGAGCGCCGCCCACATCGAAGCCCAGAGCAGAGCGAACGCTCCGGCCGTGATGATGATCTCCACCAAGCTGCGCCCGCGGCTCGGCTCACGGTAGCGGGCGAGGATCTGTGTCCAAGCACGCGCGTCGCGCGTGTCAACTGTGCAAGCAGGGTCTGGGGCGCAAGCAGGATTTAATGTGTTTTCCAAGTATCCATTCCATGTGGCGGCCCGCCGACCCAAGACTCTGCGGATTCAGCGACGGCACCATGGCACGATTGCCGCCATAAAACGACTGGAATTCAGCTGAGCTCGTTGCGACATGTCGTACCGATTCCGCTATCTTACAAGTAGGGTCCCCGCGGGAAATCGAGGCAACGCCCCTTACAATTGGGCGAGCCGGGCGCCATATTGTCATCAAATGGAATGCCACCGCAAAGCATTCCAGGCTTTCATGACACTTTATGACCGGGCTCTCCGGACGTCCATTGTCCTCGCTCCGAGTCATCTCGGACGAAAGGAAATCACGTGGCTGCGCCAAGGTTGCCGCCCGAAATGGCGGCTGCGGCAACATGTCCTGCTTGTGGCGACGAAATGGCCATTACTCGTATCAAGCCGATATTGTTCAGCAGGGGCCAGGAGCATTTTTCGCTCGAATGCAGGAAATGCGGCTCCACCAAAACACTGACGATCAAATCAGCCTGAAGATTTCGAGATTGCCCGGTCCTTCTCGGTCTGATCGTCCTTTTGTCCCAAGCTGCCGAAAAGCGGGGCTGCTTTTAGTCGATCCGGCGCTGGTATCGGACCGGAATATTAACGGTGCGGCGTCAGTGTTCAGAGCCCCCTTCCGTCCATCGTGGGCTTTCCATGCAAGGAATTGAAAATGGCATTTGGAAGACGATTGCCGATAGACAAGCAAGAGCCTCCGACGAATAAGCGCCTTTGCCCGACGTGCAGAGGCACAGGTCGCGTCAGAGAGCGCAGCCAGACGGTGGTTTGCAAGCTGTGCAAGGGGAGCGGGAAAGAATTGCCCGGGCAAGAGCCGGTGCGGTTCCATCCTTTTTCCTGAGGACGCGGGATCGGCGGAACGGTCAAGCCGCGATCTCGTCCCTCGAGCAGCGCCAGCAGACCCTTGAGCAATTGCTCCGGACGCGGCGGGCAGCCGCGGATGTGGAGATCGACCGGCACCACCGCCGCGACGCCGCCGACCACCGCGTAGCTGCCCGCGAAGATGCCGCCGTCGAGCGCGCAGTCGCCGACCGCGACCACCCATTTCGGGTCGGGCGTCGCGTCGTAGGTGCGCTCGAGCGCCTCGCGCATGTTCCTGGTGACCGGCCCGGTCACCATCAGCACGTCGGCATGGCGCGGCGAGGCGACGAAGCGCAGGCCGAAGCGCTCGAGGTCGTAGAACGCGTTGTTGAGCGCGTGGATCTCCAGCTCGCAGCCGTTGCACGAGCCGGCGTCGACCTCGCGGATCGACAGGCTGCGGCCGAGCCGGCGGCGCGCCGCGCGATCGACGCGGGTCGCGAGCTCCGCCAGCGCGGCCTCGTCCGGCCGGCGGCGGCTCGGTCAGCGGTCGGCGCAACAGGCTTTCGAACAGGATTTTGCGCATGCGGCTGATCCTAGAGATCGTGCCCCGAATAGGAGCAGTTGAACGATTTGTTGCAGAGCGGGAAGTCGGCGACGATGTTGCCCTCGATCACCGCTTCGAGCAGCGGCCACTGGAACCAGGACGGGTCGCGCAGATGGCAGCGCGCGACGCGGTCGCCGTCGAGCCGCACCCAGACGAGCACGTCGCCGCGGAACGCCTCGACCAGCCCGAGCCCTTCGCCGCTCGCGCCCGTGCCGTCGACGGCAATCCGGATCGCGCCGTCCGGCAGCCGCTGCAGGATCTGCTCGATCAGCGCGAGGCTTTGCTCGACCTCGCGGATGCGGATCCAGACGCGGGCATTGACGTCGCCGGCCTCGAGCACCGGCACTTCGAAGTCGAGCCGTCGTAGGGCGCGTAGCCCGGCAGCTTGCGCGCATCGAAGGCGCGGCCGGAGGCGCGGCCGACATAGCCGCCGGCGCCGAATTGCCGCGCCAACTGCTTGCTCAGAATGCCGGTGGTGACGGTGCGGTCCTGCAGCGAGGCGGTGTTGTCGTAGAGCTCGACCAGCTGGGGAAATCGCCGGCGCATTTCGATCACGGTGCCATTGATCTGCGCGACGCCGTCGGCGTCGAGATCGCGCGCGACGCCGCCGGGCACGACGCGGTCCATCATCAGGCGATGGCCGAAGCACGCGTCGGCGCCGCGCAGCACGCGCTCGCGCAGGATGCCGCACTGCGCATGCATGAGCGAGAACGAGGCGTCGTTGCAGATCGCGCCGATGTCGCCGAAATGGTTGGCGAGGCGCTCGAGCTCGGCCATCAGCGCGCGCAGAAAGACCGCGCGCGGCGGCGCCGTCACGTCCAGCGCCGCCTCGACCGCGCGCGCAAAGGCCAGCGCATAGGCGACCGTGCTGTCGCCGGAGGTGCGGCCGGCGAGCCGCGCCGCCTTGTCGAGATCGGCGCCCGCCATCAGCGCCTCGATGCCCTTGTGCACGTAGCCGAGGCGCTCCTCGAGCCGCACCACGGTCTCGCCGTTGGCGGTGAAGCGGAAATGCCCCGGCTCGATGATGCCGGCATGCACCGGACCGACCGGAATCTGGTGCAGGCTCTCGCCCTCGGCCGGCAGGAACGCGGTAGGGCGCGCGTTCGCGGGCAGGGCCGGGCCGCGCGGCGAGCGGATGCTGCACGTCCCAGCGGCCGTGATCGAGCCAGGGCCGCGTGTCCGGCAGCCCACCGGCTCGAGCCCATAGAGATCGCGGATCGCGCGCTCGAGCCGGATCGCCGGCGGATGCAGCGCGCCGACCGACGGAAAGCGGCCGTCCGGGCAGTCGAGGGTGACGACGGCGATCTCGCCGTGCGCTCGTCGAGCACCGCCATGTGCACCGCGCCGGCATCGCCCCACAGGCCGAGCAGCGTCCAGTCGCCGGCCGCGAGCTGGCTGGTCGCGACGCGCCAGCCGTCCTCGCGCGCCACCACGCGCGGCCACGGCCGATGCTCCGCGACGCTGCGCCCCTCGATCGTGTCGATCAGCGTTGCCATGCGCCTACCCGAGCAGCCTCGCGACGTTCTGGAACCAGGCGACCAGCGCCGGCGGCAGATAGATGCCGGCGACGAGCACCAGCGCGAGATGCGCGAACATCGGCACGTAGGAGGCCTTGGCCTCGGCGGTGGTGCCGCGCGGCTCGCCGAAGGCGATGGTGTTGAGCCGCAGGAACAGCGCGCCGACGCCGATCAGGATGCCCGAACACGAGCAGCATCGCCAGCAGCGGCTCGCGCGCGAAGGTCGAGCTCACGACCAGGAACTCGCTCATGAAGATGCCGAGCGGCGGCAGGCCGGCGATGGCGACGACGCCGAGCACCAGGCCCCAGCCGAGCACCGGATGGGTCTCGGTCAGCCCGCCGATGTCGGCGATCCTCTGCGTGCCCTTGACCTGCGCGATGTGGCCGACGGCGAAGAAGATCGCCGACTTGGTCAGCGAGTGCATGGTCATGTGCAGCAGGCCGGCGAAATTGGCGAGCGGGCCGCCCATGCCGAAGGCGAAGGCGATGATGCCCATGTGCTCGATCGACGAATAGGCGAACATGCGTTTGATGTCGCGCCGGCGGTAGAGCATGAACGCGGCGAAGATCAGCGAGATGAGCCCCATCGTCACCATCAGCGGGCCGGGCGCGAGCGCGGCCGGATTGACGCGCCAGCAGCATCTTGAAGCGCAGCACCGCATAGAGCGCGACGTTGAGCAGCAGCCCCGAGAGCACCGCCGAGATCGGCGTCGGGCCCTCGGCATGCGCGTCGGGCAGCCAGGCATGCAGCGGCGCCAGCCCGACCTTGGTGCCGTAGCCGAGCAGCAGGAAGACGAAGGCGACGTTGAGCAGCGCCGGGTCGAAGTCGCGCCGCGCGCGTCGACCAGCACGGTCCACACCATGGCGTCGAGGCCTTCGCCGACGACCGGCCGCGCCGCCATGTAGACGAGGATGGTGCCGAACAGCGCGAGCGCGATGCCGACGCTGCCGAGGATGAAGTATTTCCACGCCGCCTCGAGCGCCTCGTGGGTGCGGTAGATGCCGACCATCAGCACGGTGGTCAGCGTCGCGAGCTCGATCGCCACCCACATCAGGCCGATATTGTTGGCGATGAGCGCGAGGTTCATGGCGAACATCAGCACCTGGTACATGGCGTGATAGAAGCGCAGGTAGGTCGGCGTCAGCCGGCCGATCTCGATCTCGTGCGCGATGTAGCTCGCGCTGAAGACGCTGGTGGTGAAGCCGACGAAGGTGGTCAGCACGATGAAGACGATGTTGAGGTCGTCGACCAGCAGATAGGCGCCCGGCGCCGGCCGGCCGAAGAACAGCGACAGCGCGGCGAGCAAGGTGAGCGAAGGCCGCGACCACGTTGAGCGCGCGCTCAGCCGGTAGCCGGGCAGCAGCGCCAGCAGCGCCGCCGCCAGGGCCGGAATCACCAGAACCGCGCTGACCGCGTCGAAGGCGCCGGTCATCGCCGCTCTCCGCGGAAGCGGTCGAGCGCCTGCACGTCGACGGTGTCGAAGCGCTCGCGGATGCGGAACAGGAAGATGCCGATCACGATGAAGGCGATCAGGATCGAGAAGGCGACGCTGATCTCGACCACGAGCGGCATGCCCTTGGCGCCGGTCGCGGCCAGCACCAGGCCGTTCTCCAGCGACATGAAGCCGACCACCTGGCTCACGGCGTTGCGCCGCGTCACCATCATCAGCAGGCCGAGCAGCACGACCGACGAGCGCGAAGGCGAGATCCTCGCGCGCCAGCGGATCGGCCTCGGCGGTCACCCGCAGCATCACCACCATCGAGAGCGCGACCAGGCCCATGCCGAGCAGCATGGTCAGGCCGACGCCGACGACCGTCTCGATCTCGCGGTGGATGCCGAGCCGCACGATGATCCGGTGCAGCGCGACCGGGATGACGATCGCCTTGAAGACGAGCGCGATCGCCGCGGTGACGTAGAGGTGCGGCGCATCCTGGATGTAGGCCTGCCAGGCGACCGACAGCGCCAGCACCAGGGCATGCAGCGCGAAGATGTTGAGCAGCGCGTAGAGCCGGTCCTGGTAGAGCTGCAGGAAGCTCACCAGCACCAGCCCGCCGGCGAGCAGATGGGCGATGTCGAAGGCGATGCCGCGCATCAGAGGCTCCGCGACACGAAGAGGAGCAGCGTGCCAGCAGCCCGAGCATCAGCGCGGCGCCGAGGAACTCCGGCACGCGGAACACCCGCATCTTGGCGATCGACGGTCTCGAACACGGCGAGCAGGAAGCCGCCGACCGCGAGCTTGCCGAGATAGGCGGCGACGCCCGATCGCCAGCGCCGCGGCGCCGGCGTCCGGCGCCGCCAGGCCCCAGGGCGCGAACAGGCAGGCGATCAGCGAGACGTAGAGCAGGAGCTTGAGCGACGCCGCGAGCTCGATCAGCGCCAGATGGCGGCCGGAATATTCCAGCACCATCGCCTCGTGCACCATGGTGAGCTCGAGATGCGTCGCCGGATTGTCGACCGGGATGCGCGCGTTCTCGGCGATCGCCACGATGATCAGCGCGACCAGCGCCGAGCCCGAGCGACACGCGCAGGCCCACCTCGGGCGAGACCATGAAGGCGGCGATGGTGGAGAGCTGCGTCGAGCCGGCGATCAGCGCGAGCGTGAAGACGATCATGATCATCGCCGGCTCGGCGAGCGAGGCGATCATCACCTCGCGGCTCGAGCCGATGCCGCCGAAGCTGGTGCCGACGTCCAGCCGGCGAGCGCCAGGAAGAAGCGCGCGCTGCCGAGCAGCGCGATGATGGCGATCAGATCGGCCGACCAGCTGAACATGCAGGCCGGTGCGCGAAGGTCGGCACCAGCGCGGCCGCGACCCAGGTGGCGGCGAAGATCAGATAGGGAACGACGCGGAACAGCCACGAGGCGTTCTCGGCCAGCACCACCTCCTTGCGCAGCAGCCGCACGAGGTCGCGATAGGGCTGCAGCAGCGGCGGCCCCTGCCGGCGCAGCAGCCGCGCCTTCACCTTGCGCACGAAGCCGGTGAGCAGCGGCGCCAGCAGCAGCACCAGCAGCATCTGCGCGCCCTGCACGGCGAGATCGAGGATCAGGGCCATATCGCGAGCACCAGGAGCAGCGAGCACGAGCGCGGCGAAGACCAGGCTGAGGATAGCGGCGGATGGTCAGGAACTGCAGATGGTTGAGCCGGTCGGCGGCGAAGCCGACGCGCGCCGGCGACCGGCGCGTAGAGCGCGTCCCAGACGAGATCGCGCAGCTCGACCGTCGAGCCGCGCCGGCCGCGCGTCGCCGGGCGGCGGCATCTCGACGTGCTCGCGCGCGCGGAACACGAGCGTGCCGAAGACGCGGCGGATCGGCTGGGCGAAGCTGCCGGCGGTGTACTGCGTCGCCGGGCTCGGATCGGGAAAGCCGCAGTCCCAGGCCGGCGCGCGGCGCAGCCGTCGGAGGCGAGGCGGTGGATCGCGAAGGCGGCGAGCATGCCCGAGATCGCGCATGAAGAGGAAGACGAGCAGGCCGTTGTAGGAGCTGCGGCTCTCGGCGATCGGCACGATCGAGAGCCAGTCGACGCCGCGCCTGCACCGGCATGCGGCCGCCGACCAGGCTCTGCGCCACCGGCGCCAGCGCGTCGATGAACGACGCCGGGCAGGATGCCGGCGAGCAGGCAGAGCGCGGCAAGGACGAACATCGCCGCCAGCGAGAACCGGTCGGCCTCGCGCGCGCCGCTCGGCCGCCGGCGTGCGCGGCGCGGCCGAGGAAGGTGACGCCGAAGGCCTTGACGAAGCAGGCGGCGGCGAGCGCCGCCGACAGCGCCAGCAGCGCGCCGACCGCCGGCACCAGGAACTTCAGCCCCCATTGCGGCAGCTGCGGGCTGAGCAGGATCGCCTGGAAGGTCAGCCATTCGGAGACGAAGCCGTTGAGCGGCGGCAGCGCCGAGATCGCCGACGCAGCCGATCAGGAAGACGAACGCCGTCTGCGGCATGCGGTGGATGAGGCCGCCGAGATGCTCCATGTCGCGCTCGCCGGTCGCGGTCAGCACCGCGCCGGCGCCGAAGAACAGCAGGCTCTTGAACAGCGAGTGGTTGAAGACGTGGAACAGCGCCGGCGGTGAGCGCCAGCGCCGCCGCCCAGGCCATGCCGTTGGCCTGGAAGGCGAGCGCCAGGCCGAGCCCGATGAAGATGATGCCGATATTCTCGACCGTGTGGTAGGCGAGCAGCCGCTTGAGGTCGTGCTGCATCAGCGCGTAGAGCACGCCCAGCACCGCGGTGATGCCGCCGAGCGCGAGCACCACCATGCTCCACCACCAGGCCGGCTCGCCGAGCAGGTCGAAGACGATGCGCACGAAGCCGTAGACCGCGACCTTGGTCATCACGCCGCTCATCAGCGCCGAGACGTGGCTCGGCGCCGCCGGATGCGCGAGCGGCAGCCAGACATGCAGCGGCACGAGGCCCGGCCTTCGAGCCGGCGCCGATCAGCGCGAGGATCAGCACCAGCGCGGCGAGCCCGGCGGAGGGATGGGCGGCGCGCATGTCGGCGAAGGCGTAGCCGCCGTCGGGCCCGGCGAGCAGGCCGAAGGCGAGCAGCAGCGCGAGCGTGCCGAAGCTCGCCATGACCAGATAGACGTAGCCGGCCTGCGCGTTGTCGCGCATCGCGATGATGCGCCATCACCAGCGCCCACGACGCCAGCGACATGAACTCCCACGACAGCAGGAAGCTGAAGGCGTCGTCGGCGAGCACGACCAGGTTCATGCCGGCGAGGAAGGCCGGATAGAACGGCAGCACGCGCTGCGGCGCCTGCTCGTGGCGGCCGTAGCCGAGCGCGAAGAGGCTCGCGGCGGCGGCGCCGAGATTGACCACGACGAGGAAGAACGCCGACAGCGCGTCGATGCGGAAATGCGCGCCGAGCCACGGCAGCCCGAGCGGCAGCGTCACGCTGACCGGCGCCGCCGCGGTGAGCAAGGCGTGCAGCGCCGCGACCAAGGCGATCACCGACGCCAGCGAGGCTCACGCCATAGACCACGTAGCTCCCGGCGGCCGAGCGGCCGATCGCCACGGCCAGCGCCGCGAGCGCAAGCAGCGCGGCGACGCACGACGAGCACGATCGTGACCGTCATGACGCCGCCCTCTTGAGCCGCACGCCGCGGCCGCCGCCGGCGCTGGCGGCGCCCTCGCCGATCAGCTCGATGCCGGCGGCGTCGAGCGCCGCGACCAGCTTCATCAGCGAATCGACGTTGCCGCGGATCACGCCGTCGCTCGCCTCCATGCGCTGGATGGTCGGCAGCGACAGGCCGGACAGCTCGGCGAGCTTGCGCTGGTCGATGCCGAGCAGCGCCCGCGCGGCACGCAGCTGGGGGGCGGTGATCATGTTTTTTACGTAAAGATAGATGTGTGGGATGTCTATAATTATTGTTGCGGTATGCGTACTACTGTCCACTGCAAATTGCAGACGAAACCCCTACCGAAAAACGATCCAGTTTCGCGGCCTCAGACCAACCGCATATGTCGTTCACGCGCGCACGTGTGACGGTGTCAGCCGGACAAACCGGCAGAAGTGGCATGACGCCCTGACGGACGATGCGCAGCGGAACGAGCGCAACGGGCGCCAGCAGGCCGACCGTCTCATAGCCGGGCAGGAGGCCCATCAGTGCCTGACATAGGCCTCCGTCGTATAGCGTCGCATCATTCTTTGGCTGTTGAAGACGGACCCGATCTTGCTGATCGCTTGTTTCATCATCCAAATCCAGCGGGAGCGATCCGAGTAGTAAAGCGGCAGGACGGTGTTTTCGAGCTTGCGGTAGAGGTCCGCGGCATGCGCGGCTGCATCTGGCGGATCTTTGTCGCTTCCGATGGCCCAGCCGGTCACGGCTTCATCCCAGCCCTCGACCCACCACCCGTCGAGGACGCTCAAGTTCAACACTCCATTGAAGGCGGCCTTCATGCCGCTCGTTCCGGATGCCTCGAGTGGCGGCAGCGGAGAGTTCAGCCACACGTCGGTTCCGGCGACCAGCTTGGCAGCAATGCTCATGTCATAGTTGGGCAGGAACGCGACGGCAAGCGGCTTCACTTTGCGGATATAGGCATGGATCGCCTGGATAAGCGCCTTGCCTTCTTCATCTCGCGGGTGGGCCTTTCCAGCCATGACGACCTGGAACGGGTGCCGCGCGTTGATCGCGAGCAGGCGCTCCAAGTCGGAGAACAGAAGATCCGGCCGCTTGTATCCGGTCATCCGCCGCGCGAAGCCAAGGAGCGCGACATCGGGCTTCATGTCGACGCCCGTGACTCGCCGGATTTCGGCAATCAGCTCGCCTTTGACTTGCTGGTGTGCTGACCAGAGCGTTTCTCCGGAGACTTCATCGGCCCTGAGCAAGCTGACCGGCTCGTGCGCCCAGTGAGGAAGATGAGTTTGCAGCACCGCGGCGATCTTGGGGTGCATCCACGTCGGAACGTGGGCCCCGTTGGTGATGGCACGCACGCGGTGCCCCGGAAACATGTTCTGCGCCGTCTGGGCGTGCCGCAGCGCGACGCCGTTTACGTAGCCGCTCAAGCTGAGAGCAAGATGAGTCATATTAAGACGATCGACGCCCGCGAGCTGCTTCAACCGCTCGAGCTCGATGATATCTCCCAGGATGCGGCGAACGTCGCGATACTCGAAGCGATCATGTCCCGCCTCGATCGGAGTATGGGTCGTGAAGACGCATTGCTCGCGGACCTGCGCAATCGCGTAGGTCAGAGACTCGTCGGCTGCCAGGACGGGCTCGCGGCGATACCTGAGCAGAAGCGATAATGCCAGAAACGCAGCGTGGCCCTCGTTCAAGTGGTAGGTGCTGATCGCAAAGCCGAGCGCCCGCAACACTCGCTCTCCGCCAATGCCGAGAACGATCTCCTGTCTGATGCGGTCGATCTCGTCCCCCCCATAGAGCCGGTCGGTGATGGACCGGTCGCGCGGATCGTTTTCCGTCACGTTCGTGTCCAGGAGGATGATCGGGACCTGGCGTCCGAGCGGCGACTTGAGCTCGTACAGCCAGGGTCGAATCCACACCGTTCGGCCCTCGATTACCACCGCGACCATGACACCGACGGCCTGGGTGTAATCCTGCGGATTCCAGGGATCCGGACTGTCGATTTGCGCACCCTGAGGGTCGATGTCCTGATGCAGATAACCGGATCGACTTGCGAGCGTGACGAAGACCATCGGAAGCCCGAGATCCGCTGCAGATCGCGCCGCATCGCCTGCCAGGATCCCCAGTCCGCCCGAATAGGTATGCATTTCGGGGCGCAGCCCGATTTCCATCGAGAAATAGGCAACCCGAGTTGCCCGCAGGTATGGCGTGACATCGATCATGAGGGGCATCGCGGCCTACAAATCTGGCGCCGAGTGGTTCGAATCGTCTGCTCGGTCGGACAGTACGGCCGTAGCTGGCATTCCAGCAAACGACGTTCGTGATGGCCACCGCCGCGACACGCCGACGTCGCCGGCCGCTTAGTTCGCCGGCGCCTTCTTCATCGCGAGCGCCTTCCACAGCTCCCAGGCCCGGCTCGGGTCGCCCGGCTCGCGGTCGCGCTTGGCGCCTTCCTCCGGCGAGATGTAGTTGATCGGGCCGCCCATCGCGAGCGCGACCGACTGCATGCGTGCGTTCTCGTCGGTGAACACCGCGCGCGCGACCGCAACCCGCAGGTTCGGCCCGACCACGACGTTGCCGTGGCCGCGCATCAGCGCGACCGGCTTGTCGCCGAGTGCGGTGGCGAGCGATTTGCCGAGCGCCGCGTTGTTCACCAGCATGTTGGTCACGCCGCCGGCTTCGCGGATCTCCCACACCGGCACGCCGACGTGCAGGAACGAGGCGGTATGGATGACCGGCTTGAGCGGCACCTGGGTGACGCCGAACGGGATCACGCCCATCGAATGGGTGTGAATGACGCCGTTCACGTCCGGCCGCAGCTTGTAGACCTCGCCATGGATGTAGCGCTCGCTGAACATCGAGCGCCCGCGCCGGTCGAGCGGATTGGAATCGAGGTCGAACTCCATGACGTCGGCGGCGGTCACCAAAGCGGGCGCCAGCGCGCGGGCCATCAGGTAGCGGTTCGGGTTGGTCGGATGGCGCACGCTGACGTGGCCGTAGGCGTCGATGATGCCGCGCTCGGCGAGGATGCGGTTCGCCACCACCAGGTCCTCGACCGCGGCGGCGTCGACGCCGGCAACGCGGGTTGCCGGCGCGTTCTGCGCCGCCGCCGGCGCGAGCGTCAAGAGCCATGCGGCAGCGATTAAGCATGTCGGACGGAACATGTGGGCCTCCCTGATGATCGGCTCGGACGGCTCGGCTGCTCTTGATCTAGCGATGGCCCATGACCCTCGAGCGACCAGTGGAGCGTATCCCGACTTTCCGTTGCCCCCAAGGGGCTTAGGAGTCGGTCTCCGTTGGCGGAGAGAGATGCCCGATGAATCCGATGGCGCCGCCGAGCTCGCTTCTGCCTTGCCTTTGAACCTGTTCGGCCATCTCGGGCGACTAAATGTTGAATGTGAGTGAGGGGCGGACCATGGACGAGCGACGGACAGCGCGGTTATTCGGATTGATCCTGGGTGGGCTATTCACCTTCGGCCTCGTCTTGAACGCCTTTGCCTTCTAGCCCTGCGGCGACCGACTTAGCGGCCGGCGAAGTTCGGCACGCGACGCTCGGACATGGCCTTGACGCCTTCCTTGAAGTCGTCGGTCTTGCGCAGGCGGCTCTGCTCTTCCAGCTCGTGCTCGGTTGCCTTCGCGCACCCGGTCGGCGAGATCGGCGCGCATCGTCGCCCGGGTGGCGACCACCGCGAGCGGCGCGTTCTCGGCGATCTCGGCGGCGAGCTTGAGCGCCGCCGCGCGCACCTGATCCTGCGCAACCAGCACGTCCGCGAGCCCCATCCGATAGGCCTCCTCGCCGGTGACGCGCCGGCTGGTATAGAACATGAGCGCGGCGTTGGTCTTGCCGATCACCTCGGGCAGCGTGGTGGTCAGCCCGAAGCCCGGGTGGAAGCCGAGCCGCGTGAAGTTCGCGCAGAAGCGCGCCTCCGGACAGGTCACGCGGAAGTCCGCCACCAGCGCGAGCCCGAGCCCGCCGCCGACCGCCGCCCCGTGGATCGCGCCGATGATCGGCTTCCCGAACCGGAACAGACGGACCGCCTCTATATAAAGGTGTCCGACCGGCTGCGCCTGCTCGCCGGGCCGCTGTCCCGCGCGGTCGAGCGCGCTGCCATCGCCGAAATTGGCACCCGCGCAGAACGCCTTGCCCTGGGATGCCAGCACGACGACGCGGCAGCCGGCATCCTGGTCGAGCGCCTCGAGCGCGCCGGCGATCTCGTGGATCAGGGCGATGTCGAAGAAATTGTTGGGCGGCCGCCTGATCTCGATGAGGCTGACGAACCCGGATGTCTCCACGCCGATGTCCTTGAACGGACCCATCTGACTTTCCTTTCGTTGTTGTCTCACCCGCGCGTCGCCCGTTCGCGCGCCGCCCGGTAGTCCGCCAGCAGCCGCATGGCGCGGGCGCAATGGTGCACGTCGGTGAACAGCGGATAGCCGGCCTCGTTCATGAGCTCGCTGCACGCCTGCGCCGGCTGGGTGTAGCTCCACATGAAGATCGGCTTGGCGGTCTCTCGCGCGAGCTTCGTCAGCTTTTCGCGGTCGCCCATGAGCAGGCGCGGAGAGCGCCCGGTGACGACCACGATGACGCCGTCGACCGCGGGCGAGCCGGCGACCAGGCGGGCGAACTCGGCATATCCCAACTGCGTGCACGGCCTGGGCGGTCACGTCGACCGGATTCTGCGAGGTGCCGTAGGAGGGAAGATGCACGTCGATCGAGGCCCGCGTCTCGCCGTCGAGCTCCGGCACCTCGAGGCCGGCGGCGACGCAGGCGTCCGCCGCCAAGGCGCCGCCGCCGCCCGAGGAGGTGCAGATGCCGACGCGCCGGCCGGCCGGCAGCCGCGAGCCGAAGGCCAGAAACCCCTGCGCGATGTCGACCATCTCGATGATGTCGCGTCCTTCGATCACGCCGTAGCGCTCGAACAGGGCGCGATAGTCGGCGTGCGAGCCGGCCTGCGCGGCGGTGTGCGAGCGCACCGCGCGGCTGCCGGCCTCCGATTGCCCGAGCTTGCCGACGATCAGCGGCTTGCCGGCGCGCAGCGCCTTGGCGGCGACGCGCTCGAAGGTCGCGACGTTCTTCACGTCCTCGAGCAGCAGCAGGAAGGCGTCGGTCTTGCCTTCGTCCAGCATGTAGTCGACGAAATCGAACGTCTCGAGGCAGGCTTCGTTGCCGGTCGTCACGATGTAGCGGAACGACAAATGCTTGGGCCGGCCGTGATCGAAGAACGCAAAGCCCATGCCGCCGCTTTGCGAGATCACCGCCACCTGGCCGCGCCGGTGGCCGTCCGGCGGAAGCAGCGGCGTGGCGCCCGCTTCCATCACCGGGCTGAAGGTCGGGCAGAGCGCCGCCGCCGTGTTGGCGAAGCCTTCCGCGTTCGGACCGCTCACCGCCATGTCGTAGCGCTTGGCGATGGCGCGGACTTCGTCCTGCAGCGCGAGGCCTGCGCCGCCGAGCTCCTCGGCGAAGCCCGAGCTCAGGATGGTCGCCGCCCGGATGCCGGCAGCGCCGCAACGCTCGAGCTCCTGCGGAACGAATTTCGCCGGGATGATCAGCACCGCGAGGTCGGCGGGTGCCGGCAGCTGCGTCGACCGAGCGGAAGGCCGCGAGACCCTGCACCACGGATTCGCTGCGGCTCACCGGGTAGATCGATCCGGCGAACGGGTGGCCTTTCATGATCTGCAGAATGCGGCCGCGCAAGCCGTTGGTGTCGGACGAGGCGCCCACGACCGCCACCGAGCGCGGCCACAACAGTTTTCCGATATCGGGCACGAAATCTCTCCGGACGCGACTGCGCTCTGCCGTTGTTCGCGCGTTCAGCGCAGGCCGAGGCCGCGCGCAATGATGCCGCGCAGGACCTCCGTGGTGCCGCCCTGAATGGTGAGCTTGGGAGCGATCATGGTGGCAAACGCGATCTGCTCCTCCAATGTGGTGCGATTGGTCGCTTCGGGCTCGAGGAAGGCGGCGAGCTCGCGCACGCGCGCGGGCAGCTTCTGCTCCCACACGGTGCCCAGATCCTTGACGATCGAGCCCTCGACCACCGGCTCCTGGCCGGCCTGCAGCATGCCGTTCACCGATACCGACATGCGGCGCAGCGTATGCAGCTGGGCGACCAGGCGGCCGAGGCCTTCGGCGCTGCGCAGATCGGGCTTCGGCCCGAGCGCGCGCACGAGCTCGAGCAGAACGTAAAACGTCTCCAGGAATCGCTCCGGGCCGCTCCGCTCGTAGGCGAGCTCGCTGGTCGCCTGCTTCCAGGCGCCGTCGATCTCGCCGAGCGCGTGGTCGTCCGGCATGAACGCGTCCTCGAACACGACCTCGTTGAAGTCGTGCTGGCCGGTCATCTGGTAGATCGGGTTGACGCGGATGCCGGGGGTCTTCATGTCGACCAGGAACTGGGTGAGCCCGTGGCGGCGGTTCTCCTTGGTGGCCGGCGAGGTGCGGAACAGGCCGAGCATGTAGTCGGCGAGATGCGCGTTGCTGGTCCAGATCTTGCTGCCGTTGATCAGCCAGCCGCCGTCGGTCTTGGTCGCCCGGGTCTTGGCGGCGAACAGGTCCGAGCCCGAGCCCGGCTCGCTCATGCCGATGGCGAAGCACACCTCGCCGCGGCAGATGCGCGGCAGGATGTCGGTCTTGATGTGCTCGGGCGCATATTTGAGCAGGATCGGGCCGCTCTGGCGGTCGGCGACGAAGTGCAGGCGCACCGGCGCGTTCGCCGCCCGGAATTCCTCGGTGACCACGTAGCGCTCGAGGAAGCTTCGCTCGTGGCCGCCGTATTTCTTCGGCCAGGTCATGCCGATCCAGCCGCGCGCGCCGATGCGACGGCTGAGCTCGGCGCTGTGCAGGTCGCCGTGCACGGCCTGGTTCGGGTCGAAGGTGCCGGCCATCACCTCCTGCGCGATGAACGCGCGCACGTCCTGCCGCAAGGTCTCGCATTCCGGCGGCAGGCGGATCGGGTCGAAGCGGAGGTTGGCGGACATGAGCTCACCCGGTGCGGTGTAGGGTCCTTGGCCGACGTTCAGCGCGAGGCCACGAGCGGCCACAATTCCTCGGCGCCGCGCGCCGCCACCCGATTGCCGAGCGCCGCGGCCCAATGCGATTCATTGCCGAAGTCGTCCCGCCATGCGAGCAGCCGCAGCGTAAATCGATGCAAGATGTGCTCCTTGGTGAAGCCGATGGCGCCGTGAATCTGATGCGCGATCGCGGCGCCTTCCGTGGCGGCTTCGGCGGAGCGGATCTTCGCCGATGCGGCCTCGAGGAAGACCGCGTCATCGAACGTGTCGGCATGCGCGATCGCGTCGGCCGCCGAGCCGGACGCGGTCATGGCGGCCGCCACCTCGCCGGCGAGCCGCGCCAGGCTGTGCTGCACCGCCTGGAACTTGGCGATCGGCCGCTCGAAGGCGACCCGCTCGTTGGCATAGCGCAGCGTGAGCTCCAGGATCGCCTCCAGCGCGCCCGCGGTCTCGACGCTGCGCGCCGCCGCGCCCATCAGCATGAGCGAGGTCTGATCGAAGCCGGTGGGCGCCGGCGCCACGCGGATCGGCTTGACGCGATCGAACGTGACCGTGTTCGAGGCGTCGCCGGCAAGATTGCGGCCGTCGGCCATCCGGCACGCCGCGACGTCGACGAGCGCGATCGAGGCCGCGGCGGGACCGTGGGCGAGAACCGCGAGGTGGCCGGCATCTCGCGCGAACGAAACGCCGCGCGCGCGGCCGCTCAAGGTGCCGTCGGCGTCGAGCGCAATGCGGTCGCCGGGATGCATCGGCGCCACCGCCATGACGCCGGCGGGCGAGGCAAGCCCGGCGCGCGCGAGCAGCCAGCCGGCGAGCATGGTCTCGGCGAGCGGAACCGGCGCCGCAAACCGGCCCGCGACACCTAATATGTCGAACCCGTCGGCCAGACCGGCACCGGCTCCGCCGTGCTCTTCCGGCACCCAGGCCAGGGTCAGCCCGGCGTCGACCAGCGCTTGCCAGAGCGGCGCTTTCCAGCCGCCGTCACGGGCGCTGTTGATGGTCTGGGGATCGGCGAGGTCCGCGAAGATTCGCGTCGCCGTCTCGGCGACGATGTTTCCGCTCTCGCTCACGACCGTTCCACTCGCCTCGCACCTGTATCAGGCTATCGTGGTGGGAAGTCGCGGCTTTGGCAAGCAGAGCCGGCGATCGCGGCATTTGCGCCGCAGGCGAGCGACCCGAACATCTTGGGTTGATCGGGCAAATCACAACGATTAGCGTTGCTCCAATAACACGACATGGGAGGATGCAGATGCGTAAGCTGGCCGGACTAGCGGCTGCGAGCCTGGCAGTCGTCCTCAGCGCCAACGTTCCCGCCATGGCCCAGAAGCAGGGCGGCACGCTCCGGATCTATCACCGCGACAACCCGCCGAGCGCTTCGATCCACGAAGAGGCGACGATCTCGACGGTGATGCCGTTCATGGGCCTGTTCAACAATCTGGTGCTGTTCGACCAGCACAAGAAGTCCAACAGCATGGACACGATCGTGCCGGACCTGGCCGAGAGCTGGAGCTGGGACGAGAGCAAGACCAAGCTCACGTTCAAGCTGCGGCAAGGCGTCAAGTGGCACGACGGCAAGCCGTTCACGGCCAAGGACGTGAAATGCACCTGGGACAAGCTGCAGGGCAAGGAGCGGGATACGTTCCGCAAGAACCCGCGCGCCATCTGGTACCACAATCTCAAGGAGGTCACGGTCAATGGCGACAGCGAGGCGACGTTCGTGCTCGAGCGTCCGCAGGCCGCGTTCCTGATGCTGCTCGCCTCCGGCTATTCGCCGGTCTATCCCTGCCACGTCTCGACGCGGGACATGCGAACCAAGCCGGTCGGCACCGGCCCCTTCAGGTTCGTGGAGTTCAAGGGCAACGAGTCGATCAAGGTGGTCCGCAATCCCGACTACTGGAAGAAGGGCCGGCCTTACGTCGACGCAGTCGAGTGGCGCATCATCGCGAGCCGGTCGACCCGCATCCTGGCGTTCGTCGCCGGCGAATTCGACATGACCTTCAACAACGACGTCACGATCCCCTTGCTCAAGGACGTGAAGTCGCAGGCGCCGAAGGCCGTTTGCCAGATCACCACGCAATACGTCAGCCGCAACCTGATCGTGAATCGCGAGTCGGCGCCGTTCAACAATCCGCAGATCCGCAAGGCCATGGCGCTGGCGATCGATCGCAAGGCCTTCATCAAGATCCTGACCGAGGACACCGGCAACGAGGGCGGGGCCATGCTGCCGCTGCCGGAGGGCCTGTGGGGCATGCCGAAGGAAGAGCTCGAGAAGATGACCGGCTACGGTCCCAACGTCGAGAAGAACCAGGCCGAGGCGCGCAAGATCATGGAAGGGCTCGGCTACAGCGCCGGCAACCCGCTGAAGGTGAAGATCTCGACGCGCGACATCGCGATCTATCGCGATCCGGCGGTGATCCTGATCGACCAGCTCAAGAAGATTCACATCGCCGGCGAGCTGGAGGTGGTCGACACCAGCATCTGGCATGCCAAGGTGGCGCGCAAGGAATACGCGGTCGGCATGAATCTCACCGGCGTCGGCGTCGACGATCCCGACGTGAACTTCTACGAGAACTACGCCTGCAAGTCCGAGCGCAACTACACCCAGTACTGCAACGCGGACGTCGAAAAGCTGATCGAGGCGCAGTCGCGCGAAGCGGATGTGGAGAAGCGCAAGCGGCTCGTCTGGCAGATCGAGCACAAGCTCAACGAGGACGGGGCGAGGCCGATCATCTACCACGATCGCGCGGCGCACTGCTGGCAGCCGCAGCTCAAGAACTTCACGGTGCACGAGAACAGCATCTACAACGGCTGGCGGCTCGAAGACGTCTGGCTCGACAAGTAGGCGGGACAAAGCACCTGGGAGAACTGATATGCGTAAGCTGGCCCCACTTGCGGCCGCGAGCCTGGCGGTCGTCCTCGGCGCCAACATCCCGGCCGCGGCCCAGAAGCAGGGCGGGACGCTCAGAATCTATCACCGCGACAACCCGCCGAGCGCGTCGATCCACGAAGAGGCGACGATCTCGACGGTGATGCCGTTCATGGGGGTGTTCAACAACCTCGTCATGTTCGACCAGCACAAGAAGTCGAACAGCATGGACACGATCGTGCCGGACCTGGCCGAGAGCTGGAGCTGGGACGAGAGCAAGACCAAGCTCACCTTCAAGCTGCGGCAAGGCGTCAAATGGCACGACGGCAAGCCGTTCACCGCCAAGGACGTGAAGTGCACCTGGGACAAGCTGCAGGGCAAGGAGCGGGACTCGTTCCGCAAGAACCCGCGCGCGATCTGGTACCACAATCTCAAAGAGGTCACCGTCAACGGCGACAGCGAGGCGACCTTCGTGCTCGAGCGGCCGCAGGGCGCCTTCCTGATGCTGCTCGCATCCGGCTACACGCCGGTCTATCCCTGCCATGTCTCGACGCGCGACATGCGCACCAAGCCGGTCGGGACCGGGCCCTTCAAGTTCGTCGAGTTCAAGGGCAACGAGTCGATCAAGGTGGTCCGCAATCCCGACTACTGGAAGAAGGGCCGGCCTTACGTCGACGCGGTCGAGTGGAGGATCATCGCCAGCCGGTCGACCCGTATCCTGGCATTCATCGCCGGCGAATTCGACATGACCTTCAATAACGACGTCACGATTCCCCTGCTCAAGGACGTGAAGTCGCAGGCGCCCAAGGCGGTCTGCCAAGTCACCACGCAATACATCAACCGGAACCTGATCGTGAACCGCGAGTCGGCCCCGTTCAATGATCCGCAAATTCGCAAAGCGATGGCGTTGGCGATCGATCGCAAGGCTTTCATCAAGATCCTGACCGAGGGCCAAGGCGACGATGGGCGGGGCGATGCTGCCGCTACCCGAAGGTCTGTGGGGCATGCCGAAGGACGAGCTCGAGAAGATGACCGGCTACGGTCCGGACATCGAAAAGAACCAAGCCGAGGGGCGCAAGATCATGGAGCGCCTCGGCTACAGCGCCGCCAATCCGCTGAAGGTCAAGGTCTCGACGCGCGACATCGCGACCTATCGCGACCCGGCGGTCATCCTGATCGATCAGCTCCGTAAGATTCACATCGCCGGCGAGCTGGAGGTGACCGACACAAGCATCTGGCATGCCAAGGTGGCACGCAAGGACTACTCGGTTGGCATGAATCTGACCGGCGTCGCCGTCGACGATCCCGACGTGAACTTCTACGAGAATTACGCCTGCAAGTCGGAGCGCAACTACACCCAGTACTGCAACGCGGAGGTCGAGAAGCTGGTCGAGGCGCAGTCGCGCGAAGCGGACATGGAGAAGCGCAAGCGTCTCGTGTGGCAGATCGAGCACAAGCTCAACGAGGACGGGGCGCGCCCGATCATCTACCACGACCGCGCGGCGCACTGCTGGCAGCCGCACGTCAAGAATCTCACCCTGAACGAGAACAGCGTCTTCAACGGGTGGCGGCTCGAAGACGTCTGGCTCGACAAGTAGGCGCGCTCTGCCGTGGGCGCCTATTTGATTCGCCGGCTGTTGCTGATGGTGCTGACGCTGTTCGGGATGTCGGTGCTCATCTTCGTGATGCTGCGCATCGTCCCGGGCAACATCAGCGACATCCTGTTCGATTCCGCCGGCATGGTGAACCCGGCCGACAAGAAGAAGCTCGAGATGGAGCTCGGGCTCGACCAGCCGATCGTCGTCCAATATTTGCGGTGGATCGGCGGGCTGCTGCAGGGCGACCTGGGCTACGCCTACGTCTCGGAGAAGCCGGCGCTGGAAGAGATCCTGCCGCGCATCCCGATCACCGCCAAGCTGGCCGGCCTGGCGCTGTTTTTCTCGGTGGTGCTCGGGGTGCCGCTCGGCGTGATCAGCGCGGTCCGCCAGAACACCGCGCTCGACTACATCCTGCGGGTGGTCAGCCTGAGCGGCCTGTCGCTGCCCTCGTTCTGGCTCGGCCTGCTGATCCTCATGGGCTTCGTGCACTATCTCGGCTGGATTCCGATCTACAATGACCGCCCGGCGAGCATCTGGCACGAGCTGGCGCTGCTCAGCGTCCCGGCGGCCGCGGTCGGGTTCCGGGCATCGGCGCTGATCATGCGGCTGACGCGCTCGTCCATGCTGGAGGTGCTGCGCCAGGACTACATCCGCACGGCGCGCGCGAAGGGCGCCTCGCAGACCTCCATCAACTACGATCACGCGTTGCGCAACGCGGTGCTGCCCGTGATCACCATCATCGGCATCGAGGCGGCGTTTCTCATCGGCGGACTGATCGTCACCGAAACCGTGTTCAATATTCCGGGCGTTGCCCGCTTCCTGGTGGAGGCGATCCGCTGGCGCGACTATCCGATCGTGCAGAACCTGGTCATGTTCATTGCGTTCGTGGTGATCACCGTGAACTTCCTGGTCGACATGGCCTATGTCGTGCTCGATCCGCGCATCAAATACGAGGGCTGAGCGCCGTGGCGGTCATCGATCATCGCGCAGAGTTGAGCCGGGCCGGCGCCGGCGTCGTCGGATTCTGGGGCACGACCGGCCACCTCGCCCGCCGCCATCCGCTGGGCGCGGCCGGCGGACTGATCGTGCTGGCCTTCGTGCTGATGGCGGTGTTCGCCGACTGGATCACCGTCTACGACCCGCTGGCGACCAACGCGCGCGCTTCGCTCGCCCCGCCCAGCGAGGCGCATATCCTGGGCACCGACTTCATGGGGCGCGACATGTGGAGCCGGATCGTCTACGGCTCGCGGATTTCGCTCGCGGTGGGGATCGGCTCGACGGTGCTCGGATGTCTGATCGGCGTGATCGTCGGCCTGCTGTCGGGCTATTTCGGCGGCTGGCTCGATCTCATCGTGCAGCGCCTCATCGACATCATGCAGGCGCTGCCGCTGCTGGTCATGGCGCTGGTGATGGCCGCCTCGCTCGGTCCGTCGCTCGGCAACACCATCATCGCGATCTCGATCCCGCTGGTGCCGCACGTGGCCCGCGTGATCCGCTCCAATACCCTGATGCTGCGCGAGTTGCCCTATGTCGAGGCGGCAAGGGCCGCCGGCATGAACGAGGTGTCGATCGCAATGCGCCACGTGCTTCCGAACACGTTGGCGCCACTGATCGTGCTGGGCACGGCGCAACTCGGATCCGCCATCCTCACGGAAGCCGCCTTGTCGTTCCTGGGTCTCGGCATCCCCGAGCCGCATCCGTCGTGGGGCCGGATGCTGTCGGAGTCGGCCGCCGAGTACGTTCGCACCGCGCCATGGCTGGTGATCTTCCCCGGCGTCGCCATCAGTCTCGTGGTGTTCGGCACCAACCTGCTCGGCGACGCGCTACGCGACGTTCTCGATCCCAGAGAGCGGACCTGAGAAGCGGGACGCCGCATGGACGCGATGGCCGAAGCTCGGGCGAATGAGGACACCGAGACGCTGCTCGACGTCCGGGACCTGCAAACCGTTTTCTATACGCGTGATGGGATCGTCAAGGCGGTCGACGGCGTCAGCTTCTCGCTCCGGCACGGCGAGATGCTGGCGATCGTCGGGGAATCGGGCTGCGGCAAGAGCGTCACCGCGCTTTCGCTGTTGCGGCTGCTGCCGGATCCGCCCGGCCGGATCGTCGGCGGCTCGGTCACGCTCGCCGGCGTCGACCTGCTCGACCCTCGACGACAGGGCGATGCAGGCCGTCCGCGGCAAGGAGATCTCGATGATCTTCCAGGAGCCGATGACGTCGCTCAATCCGGTGATGACCATCGGCAAGCAGATCGCGGAAGTGCTGCTGCTGCACGAGGACCTGAGCCGCTCCGCCGCGCACGCCAAGGCGGTCGACATGCTGCGCCTGGTGCGCATCCCCGAGCCGGAGCAGCGGGCGAGGGAATATCCGCACCAGCTCTCGGGCGGCATGCGTCAGCGCGCCATGATCGCCATGGCGCTCGCCTGCAATCCGAAAGTCCTGATCGCCGACGAGCCGACCACGGCTCTCGACGTCACCATCCAGGCGCAGATCCTCGAGATCATCGTCGAGCTGCAGCGCAAGCTCGGCACCGCCGTCATCCTGATCACGCACGACCTCGCCGTCGTCGCCGAGACCGCGCAGCGCGTCATCGTGATGTATGCCGGGCGCAAGGTCGAGGAAGCGACGGTGGACGAGCTGTTCGCCCGGCCGTTGCACCCCTATACGCGAGGCCTGATGGCATCGATCCCGCGACTGGGACTGATACGCGGCGAGGTCGAGGGCGCGGCCGCGCGCCTCTACGAGATCCCCGGCATGGTTCCGGCGCTGACCAACCTGCCGGAAGGCTGCGTGTTCGCGCCGCGCTGCGCATTGGCGGACGATCGCTGTCGCACCCGCTATCCGGCCTATGAGGAAAAACGACCAGGCCATTGGGCCGCGTGCTGGCACTCGGACGCGCTCTCCGGAGCCGGCCATGGCTGATCGGGGACCGGCGCAGGCCTCGATGCAGGGTTCGGCGGCCGTGCCGCCGGTCTCGATGCCGCCGGTCTTGGAGGTCAGCGACCTCAAGAAGCATTTCGCGATCCAGAAGGGCATCTTGCGGCGCACCAGCGGCCACGTGTTCGCGGTGGACGGGGTGAGCTTCTCGATCCGCCCGGGCGAGACGCTGGGGCTGGTCGGCGAATCGGGCTGCGGCAAGTCGACGGTGGGCCGCACCGTCTTGCGGCTGATCGAGCCGACCGAGGGCAGCATCAAGCTCGACGGCACCGACATCACGCGCCTCAGCAGGGCCGAGCTTCGTCCTTACCGACGGCAGATGCAGATCATCTTCCAGGATCCGTTCTCTTCGCTCGATCCGCGCATGTCGGCGGGCGAGATCGTCGGCGAGCCGCTGCGCGTGCACGATGTGGTCTCGGGCAAGGAGCGCAAGGCGCGCGTCGCCGCGCTGTTCGAGCGCGTGGGCCTGCGCAAGCTGCAGATGGATCACTATCCGCATCAATTCTCGGGCGGGCAGCGCCAGCGCATCGGAATCGCGCGTGCGCTCGCGCTCTCGCCGAAGCTGATCATCGCAGACGAGCCGGTGTCGGCCCTCGACGTCTCGATCCAGGCGCAGGTTCTCAACCTGATGATGGACCTCCAACGCGAGCTCGGCCTCGCCTATCTTTTCATCTCGCACAATCTCGCGGTGGTCGAGCATCTCAGCCACCGTATCGCGGTGATGTATCTCGGCCGCATCGTCGAATACACCGACAAGAAAACCCTGTTCACCGCGGCGCTGCATCCGTATACCGAATCGCTGCTCTTGGCCGTGCCGGTGCCGGACCCGGCCATCAAGCGGCAGAAGCGGGTGCTGCAGGGCGACGTGCCGAGCCCGGTCAAGCCGCCGAGCGGCTGCCACTTCCACACCCGTTGTCCGTATGCGGTCGAGCGGTGCAAGGTGGAATCGCCGGCGTTGCGCGAGGTCAGGCCGGGCCAAATGGTCGCCTGCCATCTGAGATAGCAGAATCCGTATGAGGCCGTTCCGTCCCGATGACCAAGGGTCCGCTCGACGGCATTCGCGTGCTCGATCTGTCCAGGCTGGTGGCCGGCAACATGCTGAGCCTGCAGCTCGCGGACTTCGGCGCCGAGGTGATCAAGATCGAGGACCCCGGCAAGGGCGATCCGCTGCGCGACTGGCGTGTCGGCGGGCTGAGCCTGCATTGGAAGGTCTACGCCCGCAACAAGAAGAGCGTGACGCTCAGCCTGCGCGAGCGCGAGGGCAGGGACTTGCTGCTGCGGCTGGTGGCGGCGCCCAGGTCTTCATCGAGAACTTCCGGCCCGGCACGCTCGAGAGCATGGGCCTGGCGCCGGCGACGCTGCATCAGCACAACCCCGGGCTCATCATCGTGCGGGTGTCGGGCTGGGGGCAGGATGGTCCTTACCGCGACCGTCCCGGGTTCGGCAGCCTGGTCGAGGGCATGTCGGGTTTCGCCGCCAAGACCGGCTTTGCCGACCGGCCGCCCGTGCTGCCGCCGCTGGCGCTGGCGGACATGGTCGCCGGTCTCTATGGCGCGTCGGCGGTGCTGGTCGCGCTGCGCGCGATCGAGGTGAACGGCGGCAAAGGGCAGGTCATCGACCTGCCGCTGCTCGATCCGATCTTCTCGGTCCTCGGTCCGGATGCCGCCATCTTCAAGCTGACCGGCGAGGTGGCGCCGCGCCTGGGCAGCCGCTCGGCCAACACGTCGCCGCGCAACGTGTTCGAGACCCGCGATGGCCGCTGGATCGCGATCTCCGCGTCCATCCAGGGGATGGCGGAGCGGCTGTTTCGCGCCATCGGCCGCGCCGACATGATCGACGATCCGCGCTTTCGCACCAATGCCGACCGCGTGCGCAACGCCGACGCGTGTGAGGCGCCGTTGCGCGACTTCATCGCCGCACGTACGCTCGCCGATGCGCTGGCGGCGTTCGAGCAGGCGGAAGTCACCGCCGCGCCGGTCTATGATATCGAGCAGTTCATGGCGGATCCGCACGTGCAGGCGCGCGAGATCATCGCCGAGCTGCCGGACGCCGAGATGGGGAGTATTCCGATGCACACGGTGGTGCCGCGTCTGTCGGGAACGCCGGGAGAGATCCGCACGCCGGCGCCGGAGCTGGGCGAGCATACGCGCGAGATCCTCGGCTCGCTCGGGCTGAATGACGATGAACTCGCCAGGCTGCGCGAACGGAAGGTGACATGACGGGCAATTCGGATTGCCGCCCGGCCGACATCGACGACCGCGAGCCGCCGGTCTGGCGATCGCTGCTCTACGTCCCGGCCAACGTCGAACGCTTTATCGAGGGCGCGCATCGACGCGACGCGGATGCGATCATCGTCGACCTGGAGGACAGCGTCCCGGAGAGCGAACGGCCGCGGGCGCGCCGCAACCTGCGAGGCCACCGCCGCCAAGGTGGCGCGCGGCGGCGCCGACGTGGTGGTGCGCATCAATCGGCCGTGGCGGCAAACCATCCTCGACCTGGAAGCCGCGATCTCGCCACAGGTGCAGGCGCTCGCGATCACCAAGGTGGACAGCGCCGATCACGTCCGGCTGGTCGCCGAGGTCGTGAGCGAGCTCGAGGCCGAGCGCGGCATGCCGGTCGGCATCACGCAATTCACCGTGATGATCGAGACCGCGGCGGCGTTCTTCCGCATGCCGGAGATCGCCGGCGCCGACCGCCGCGTCGTCGCGATGACGCTCGGGGGCGAGGATTTCGCGCTGTCGGTCGGCATGCTGCCGGACGCGGACGGCTTGTTCCTGCCCAAGCAGCAGCTCGCGATCGCGGCCCGCGCCGCCGGAGTGATGCCGCTCGGCTTCATCGGCACCGTCGCCGACTACCAGGACCTCGATGCGTTCCGCCTCACCGTGCAACGTTCGCGCCGCCTCGGCTTTCTCGGGCGCGTCGGTGGTGCATCCGAGCCAGGTGCCGATCCTCAACGCGGAGTTCGGCCCCAGCGCCGAGGAGGTCGCGTCCGCTCGCCGGATCGTCGCCGCATACGCGGAAGCGACCGCTGCCGGCCGCGGCTCGATCGCGGTCGACGGCAAGATGGTGGATGTGCCGGTGGTCGAACGTGCGCAGCAAACGCTGCGGCGTCATGCGGCGATCGAGCAGCGCGAGCGTCGGCGCCGGCAGGCAATGTCCGAAGCGGCGAAAGAATCGAATTGATCCGTCAGGGCTGGATGATCCGCCGCAAGGTCGGAATGAGCTCGTCGATGTCGCCGATGACGTGAAGCCCGCGCGCGCCGCACAGGCTGCGGGCCTCGGCCGCGGTCATCTCGCGCTCGGCGATGGCGCTGACTGCAAAGCCGACCACCATCGGCTTCTTCACCGGCGCACGGTCCCAGGCGCCCAGCAGGCCGTCGACGGCAGCCTTGAGCGAAGCCCCCGACATGTTCTGGTAGCACACGATCACCTTGACGTCGGAGCGCGCCGCCCGCGCGAGGATCACGTCGCCCATGGCGGCGAAAGCTTCGGGGCTCGCGCCGCCGGAGGCGTCGGCGAAATTCGCCGCCGGCAGGCCGGCATCCGCGAGCAGGTCGACCAGCGCCATGCCGAACCCCGCGCCGCCGGCGAACAATGCCACGCAGCCGTCGAGCTCGACCAAGGTGAGGCCGCTGTCGGCGGCGCGGCGCTCGAGCGGCGTCATTGCAGAGCGCTCCAGCTGCGCGGACAACAGGGCGTCCCAGTCGCGGTGGCGGAAGCGCGCATTGTCGTCGAGCACCAGCTTGGCATCGAGCGCGGTCACCTGGCCGTTCTGAGTGACGGCGAGCGGGTTGATCTCGACGAGCTCGGCGTCCTCGGCGACGAACAGCCGGTAGAGGTCGGTCGCGAAGCGGGCGAGCGCACCCAGGGCGCGGCGGCTGACGCCGGCATCCAGCAGAAAGCGCACGAGATGGTGCGGATGCAGCGGTCGCAGCGGGTCCCAGACGAATTCGTGCAAGCCGCCCGCATGGGCCTCGATCTCGACGCCGCCTCGGGTCGAGAACAGCATGACCGGCGCCTGCCGCACGTCGTCGATCCGCCAGGCGAGATAGCACTCGGCCTCGATCGCGATTTTTTCCTCGATGAGGATGTGCTGCGGCAACCCCAGGGCCCGCATGCGGTCGGCAATCGTGGCGGCAACGGCGACGACCTCGGGCTCGTTCGCGATGCGCACCAGTCCGCTCTTGCCGCGTCCGCCCGCGAGCAGCTGCGCCTTGACCACGCCGCCGCCCGCAATCGCGGCGACCGGTTCACCCGGTCCGTAGAGCTGCCCGCGCGGGACGGAGAGGCCGCGCCGCTCGAGCAGATTCTTTCCGTCCGCTTCGATCAGGCGCATCGACGAGAGCTTCCATCGAGCAGTTGCTTGACGCGGTGCGGCACCGCGAGAACGTCGTCGACGACGTGCGCGCCGGCCTCGCGCAGCGCCGCGAGCTTGACCTGCGCGGTGCCGCGCTTGCCCTCGATCAGCGCGCCGGCATGACCCATGCGCCTGCCGGGCCGCGCGTGGCGGCCGACCACCAGGACGAGCAGCGGTTTGCCGAGCGAGCGAACGAGATCGAGCATCGCGTATTCCTTGGTGCCGCCGATCTCGCCCAGATAGACGATGACCTCGGTCGCGGGGTCGGCCGCCGCGACCCGCAGGTATTCGTGCGGGTTGCGGCCGCAGAGCGTGTCGCCGCCGATATGGGCCACCAGGCTCTGGCCGATGCCTTGCGCCGTGAGCAGCCGCGCGGTCGTCGCCGTCAGCGTCCCGCTGCGGCCGAACAGCGCGACCGGACCGGGCATGGTGAATTCGGGCGGGATCGAGCCGAGCAGGATCTTGCCCGGGATCGCAAAGCCCAGGGTGTTGGGGCCGACCACCCACATGTCGTGCGCGCGCGCCCGCGCCAGCGCGAACAGCGTGTCGTGGATCGGCACGAACTCGGCGGCCGCGACGGCAAACTTGATGCCGGCCTCCGCGCATTCGACGATCGCGTCGCGCACGCCGGCGGGCGGCGTGTAGATGACGGCGGCCTGCGCGCCGCGCGCGGCGACCGCTTCCGCGACGGTGTCGAAGGTGGGAATGCCGTCGATCACGCTCGCGCCGCGGCCCGGTGCCACGTTGGCGACAATGTTGGTGCCGGCGGCGCGCATGCCGGCGATCTGCGCGCTGCCATAGCGGCCGGTGCCGCCGACCACGACGACGGGCGTGTCCGCATCGGGAAATGGCGACGACGACTGATCACTGAGTACTGCTTCCTGGTACCGCTAGATCATGTAGTGGCCGCCGTTCACGTGCGTCGCCTGGCCGGAGATGAAGCCGGCGTCGGGCGACGCCAGGAACGCGACCGCGGCCGCGACCTCGCGCGGATCGCCGAAGCGGCGGGAGGGAATCTCGCTTTCGATCCGCTGCTTCTCCTGATGCGGATATTGGCTCCAGTCGCGCTCGGTATCGATGGCGCCGGGCGCGACCGTGTTGACGGTGATGCCGTCGGCGCCGAACTCGCGCGCCAGCGCCTTCGCCAAGCCGTGCAGGCCGGCCTTGCAGGTGATGTTGTGGGCGCGATGCGTCACCTGTCCCCAGAAGCCGTCGAACCCGGAAATGAGCACGATGCGGCCCCACCGGCGCTCGCGCATATGCGGGATGGCGTGGCGGGCAAGATAGAACGCCGCGCTGAGGTTGGTGCGCAGCACCGTCTCCCAATCGGCCGGCGAGATGTCGAGGAACGACTGATAGCGGCGGATGCCCACATTGGACACGAGGATGTCGACCGAGCCGAAGCTCTGCGCGCAGGACGCGACCAGCCGGGCGGCGTCGGCGTCCTGCGAGACGTCCGCCATGACGCCATGCGCCTTGCCGCCGGCGTTCTTGATCTCGCCGACCACGCGCTCGACGGCGTCGCGATCCTTCGAGCCGTTGACGACGACGGCGGCGCCTTTCTCGGCCAGCGCCAGCGCGATGCTGCGTCCGATATTCTTGCCCGAGCCGGTGACGATCGCGGCGCGGCCTGCCAGCTCCTGCTTCGACACCCGATCGCAACTCCGCTGTCATCATTCCGGCGTGATGCCGATCGACGGGATGACGCGGCCCCAATGGGCGAGCTCGGTCTTCATCCGTTCACCCATGTCCTCGGGCGTCCCGCCGACCGGCGTGGCGCCCTGCTGCTTGAGCTTCTCGATGACGTCCGGGCGCTTGAGCGCGTCGACCACGATCTTGTTCAAGCGATCGATGATCGGCTTCGGGGTGCCGGCCGGCGCGAACAGCCCGACCCAGGTCATCGTCACCACGCCGGGCACGGTTTCGTCCACGGTCGGAACGCCCGGCAGAATCGGGCTGCGCTTCGCCTCGACCAGCGCGAGCATCCGGATGGTGCCGGCGGCGGCTTGCGGCAAGACCGCCGGCGAGGTGCCGAAGCTGATCGGGATATGGCCCGCCACCAGATCCTGGATCGCCGGGCCGCCGCCGCGATAGGGCACGTGCATCATGTCGATGCCGGTCTTCTGCTTGAGCAGCTCGCCGGCGATATGATGGGCCGATCCGATGCCGGCGCTGCCGTAGCTGAGCTTCTTGCCGACGTTGGCTTTGGCATAGTCGATCAGCTCGGCCACGCTCTTGGCCGGCACCGCCGCGTTGACCGCGAGCGTCATGAGGACGTCGGCCGCGGTGACGATGGGCGCGAGCGCGGTCTTCGGATCGAACGGGAAGTTCTTCTGCATGTGGACGTTCATGGTCACCGGCGCGTTGACCGAGACCAGCAGCGTGTGCCCATCCGGCGCCGCACTGGCGACCGCGGCGGTGCCGGTGGTGCCGCCCGCGCCGGGACGGTTCTCGACCACGATCGACTGGCCGAGCGCCTCGGCGAGCGGCTCGCGCAACAGCCGCGCGATGAAATCGGTCGAGGCGCCCGGCGGAAAGGGCGCGACGATGGTGATCGGCCGGCTCGGATAGGTCTGCGCCTGCGTCGCCGTGCACGCCACCAATGAGAAGAGCAGGACGGCGATGCCGCGCACCAAGCCGGAGCAAGCTCATGATATCCTCCCGTTCGGGTCGCTTTCGCCGGCGTTGATCGCCGCTGCTTTGGTTGCTCTCGGTTTGCCGCACGCGCCTCAATACGACCGCGGCATGCCGAGCACGTGTTGGCCGAGATAGGCCAGGATGAGATTGGTCGAGATCGGCGCGATCTGCGCCAGGCGGCATTCGCGCCATTTGCGCTCGATGCCGAATTCGCGCGCCACCGCAAACCCGCCGAAGGTCTGCATGCAGGCTTCCGCCGCATGCCACGCCGCCTCGGAGGCGAGCAGCTTCGCCATGTTGGCCTCCTCGCCGCAGGGCTTGCCGATGTCGAACAGCGCGGCGGCGGCGCGCGTCACCAGGTCGGCGGCCTTCCATTCGGCATAGGCGCGCGCGATCGGAAACTGGATCGCCTGGTTCTGGCCGATCGGGCGGCCGAACACCACGCGTTCCTTCGAATAGCTCGACGCCCGCTCGATGAAATAGCGCGCGTCGCCGAGCGACTCGCCGGAGACCAGGATCCGCTCGGCGTTCATCCCATCCAGAATGTAGCGGAAGCCGTGGTCCTGCTGGCCGATCAGGTTCTCGGCCGGCACCTTCAGATTGTCGAAGAACACCTCGTTGGTCTGGTGATTGACCATGGTGTCGAGCCGCCGCAAGGTCAGACCCTTGCCGATCGCGTCGCGGGTCTCGACCAGCAGCACCGACAGGCCTTCCGACCGCTTCTTCACCTGGTCGGGCGGCGTGGTGCGCACCAGCAGCAGCATCAGGTCCGACTTGTGCGCGCGCGAGGTCCATACCTTCTGGCCGTTGACCACGTAGTGGTCGCCCTCGCGCTTGGCATGGGTCTTGATCTGGGTGGTGTCGGAGCCGGTCGACGGCTCGGTCACCCCGAAGGCCTGAAAGCGGATCGATCCGTCGGCGATGCCCGGAAGATAGCGGCGCTTCTGCTCCTCGTTGCCGTGACGCAGCAGCGTGCCCATCATGTACATCTGCGCGTGACAGGCGGCCGCGCTGCAGCCGGTGGCGTGGATTTCCTCGAGAATGACGCAGCCGGCGCGGATCGGCAGCCCGGCGCCGCCGTAGTCTTCCGGGATCAATGCGCCGAGATAGCCGGCCCGGCTGAGCTCGGTGACGAACTCCTCGGCGTATTCGTCGGTGTCCTCGAGATCGCGCCAATACTTGTCGGGATAGCGCTTGCAGATGGCGCGCACGCCTTCCCTGATCTCGGGAAAATCCTCGCCGAACGGCACCATGATCAGGTTGTCCTGATCGTGCGCCGGGCTCGACCGCATGCGGCATCGCCATGGATCAACGTCCCTTGAACTTCGGCTTGACGAGATGGCGCAATCCCTGATAGCGGCTGCTCATCGTCAATTCACCGCCGACCGCGAGACCGGCAGCAGCCCGAGCTCGCCGGCCGACGCCAGCCGCGGCAGGCTTTGCAGCGAATCGAACAGGGCCTGCGTGTCCGACGGCCCCAGCACGTCGCCGGCGCAGTCGGCGAACTTTTGCCACAGCCGCTCGCCGTCGACCGGTCGCGTGAAGTGTCCGCGCGGCCGGACCACCGGGTCGGACGTCACCTCGCCGCCGTCACGCAGCGTGAGCCGCACCCGATCGAACGGGGAGAACCCGGGCTCATCGGGATCCTTTTCGGTCACGGGGTGAATTTTCACCTTCGGAAGAAAGTCCTGCACGTCGGTGCGCTGCACGAACGCGTCGGTGAGCTCGGCGCGGCCGCAATTGCCGGAGAGCAACGCGGCGGTGACGGCGAACTCGCCGCAGAACTTGGCGTCGAGCGCGTTGCGCGGGCGGTGGATGCGCAGCATCTTGGTCTGCGTCTCGCCCATCTCGACCGCAACCGCATCGATGTCGGCAAGATCGAGCCGGTGCTTGCGCTGGAGATCCGACGCGGCGTCGAGCGCGCGATGCGCGGCGTAGCACACCGGATAGAGCTTCACATTGAGCCCTTGCCGCAGGATCGCCCAGTCCCGGCCGAGCGCCGCGTCGCTCCTGGTGTCGACCGATCCGTTCGGCGAGATCGCGCGCAGGAAGCCGAGGTCGTCCTCGATGGCGTCGCGCGAGGCGGTCATGCCGGCTTCGACCAGGCGCGTCGCGATCAGCCCGGATTGGGCGGCGCGTCCGACCTGCAGCGGCTTGGTCATCGATCCGAAATTCGCCACCAGGCCGCCGGCGAGCGAGGCCGCCATCGCCACCGCGGCGCTGGCCTGCTCGGCGTCGAGCTTGCGCAGCGATGCGGAGGCGGCGGCGGCCGCGAGCGCCCCGAACATCGCGGTCGGATGCCAGCCCTTGGCGTGGTGCTGATTTGGCTCGCGGCGAATGAGCTCGGCCCAGACCTCGTAGCCCGCCACGTAGGCGGCGATCATGGCCTTGCCGTCGGCGCCGACGTCATTGGCCTCCGCCAGGATCGCGGACACCAGGATGGCGCTCGGATGCCCGAGCAGCGCGGTGTCGTCATAGTCGAGCGCATGCGCGGCCACCGCGTAGAGCAGCGCGAGATCGGGCGCCGGCGCCTGCACGCCGTGCAGCGGCCGGTTCGAGCGATCGTTGCGGGCATGTCCGAGCCCGCGCGCGGCGATGTGGCTGACCGGCTCGCTCCAACCCGGCAGCATGACGGCGACGCAATCGGTGAAGCCCAGGCACACGGTCTTGATGCATTCGGGCGGCAGCCGCTCGAAACGCACGCCGGCAACGAACTCACCGATCTGGCTTGTGAGTCCCATCACGCGATCCTCTGCGATACTGTCGTGAGCGGAAGCGGAGAGCGCGGGACGGTAGCAAATGCGCTGCATGCGGTCTATTAGCGGTCAGGCCGAGCGGAGGTAGACTCTCGGGCAGGGGAGTGAACGGCACCCGCTGGCCGGAACGAGCCTCCGCCTACCTACATGGCCTGTGTGTGCAATTCACCGTGACTGCCGATCAACGCGTTTCGCCCCGAACGTCAGATGGAAGGCCACCATGTCCATCCTGTCCCTGCTGCTCAACGTCCTGTGGATCGTCTTCGGCGGTCTGTGGATGGCCGTCGGCTGGGTGATTGCCGGCATCATCATGGCGATCACCATCATCGGCCTGCCCTGGGCATGGGCGGCATTCAACATCGCCTTCTACACGCTGCTCCCGTTCGGCCAGAAGGCGGTGTCGCGCGCCGAATATACCGGGCAGGAGGACATCGGCACCGGACCGCTCGGTATGATCGGGAACATCATTTGGCTGGTGCTGGCCGGCTGGTGGCTGGCGCTCGGCCATCTCCTGACCGCCATTGTCCTGGCCATCACCATCATCGGCATCCCGTTCGCCTGGGCGCATCTCAAGCTCGCCGGATTGGCGCTCTGGCCGATCGGCAAGATCATCGTGCCGGCCGACGACGCGCCGCTCCCGTATGGGCGGCCGCGCTGACAGCCCGGCAGGCGTTCGTCGTCGGCGACAGCTCGAGCGGCCAGCCTGCGCTATTCCGGCCTCGCAGGAAGAACGGCACGCTGCCCGCGATCAGGCACAGGATCGCACTGAGCAGCCGTGGTCGCCACCAGGGGGCCTGGCGTCCCGCTCGCCAGCAGACCGTAGATCTGCGCAAAGACGGCGCCGCAGAAGAATTGGACGAACACGCCGACGCCGGCCGCCGTGCCCGCAAGCTGCGGGATCGTCGCCATCGCTCCGGCTTGTCCGTAGGGAAGCGCGATGCCTTGGGCCATGGTGATGAAGAAGCCCGGCAGAAAGATCACCAGCGGCGTCAACGTGCCCGTCAGCAGCAGGCTCGACTGAACGGCGACGGCCGCGATCGACAGCAGCGATCCGAGCAGCACCATCGTCTCGGGCGCGCCCCGGTTTCCGACGCGGGTGGTCAACAGGTTTCCGAGAAAAAATCCGACCGGGAACAGCAGGAAATAGAGGCCGAACTCCGTGGCGGAGCGGTTCAATTGCTCCTTCATCAGCGTGGGAGCCGCAGTTGCCACCACGATGAACGTCGCGGTGCTGAACCCGGTTTGCAGAACGAAGGCCGCGAACCGCAAGTGCGCGAACAGCGCAACATAGCTGCGGAACATGCCCACGCCGTGCCCGCCGACAAGCGCCTGCGGTCGCGTCTCCGGGATCGCCAGATAGACTCCGGTCGTGATGACGGCGCCCGCGAGCACCGCAAAGCCGAACACGCTGCGCCAGCCCAGCGTATCGATCAGCAATCCTCCGACGATCGGCGACACCATCGGGCCCAGCGTGTAGAACATCGTCAGGTACGCGATCGCCTTGACCAGGCGCTCGGGGCCGTAGGCATCGCGGGCGATCGTGCGCACCAGGGTCGTGCCGCAGCCGGCGCCGACGGCCTGCACGAGCCGGCCGAGCACGAGCGTGAGCAGGCCATCGGCCAGTGCCGAGATCGCGCTGCCGATCAGAAACAGACCGAGGCCCGACAGCAGCACCGGCCGCCGCCCATAACGGTCCGCGAGTGAGCCATAGAACAGCGTGGCGAACGCCATTCCGAACAGCGAAATGCTGAAGGTCAGCTGCGCCTGCGCGTCCGAAATTCCGAGCGACGCTTTGATCGCCGGGATGACGGGCAGATAGAGGTGGACGGCGAGCGGGCCGATCAGCGCGATCGAGGCGAGAGCCAACGCAAAGGTTCGGCTTTGCGCCTGGCTCATGCGGCTTTTTCGCGACGGTGCTCTATCTCGGCCATCCCGCCTGCACGTCCGCTCCCGACGCGCGCGTTAGTCTTCATCTGGCGCGCGCTGCATGTCTATCATGCAAACCGTATTGTCGCTCCGGCACGGCGTCAATGATCGGCGCGGTCGCGCGCATGTGCCATGCGATGTTTGACCGGCTGCGGCTTGCCGGCCTAAAGGCTGTGGCTCGCCTGACAACCTGACCGAGACTGTCATGACCAAACCATCCGCTTCCACGGCGCTCGAGACCCTGACGGTTCTCGACCTCACGCGCGTGCGCGCCGGTCCGACCTGCGTTCGCCAGCTCGCCGACTGGGGCGCCAAGGTCATCAAGATCGAGATGCCGGAGGAGGGCGCGAGCGTCGACGCCAGACCGATTTCTCCGCGCGTCACGAGCCGGATTTCCAGAACCTGCATCGCAACAAGCGTGGCATGACGCTCAATCTCAAGAGCGCCGACGGGCCAAGCGTGCTGCGGCGCATGGTCTCGAAGGCCGACGTGATCGTCGAGAACTACCGGCCGGACGTGAAGACGCGTCTCGGCATCGACTACGAGACGCTCAGCGCCGTCAATCCGCGCCTCGTCTACGCGAGCATCTCGGGCTTCGGGCAGGACGGCCCGTATCAGCGACCGGCCCGGCGTCGATCAGATCGCGCAGGGCATGTCGGGGCTGATGTCGGTGACCGGCGAGCCCGGCCGCGGGCCGATGCGGGTCGGCACCGCGCTCGCCGATCTCTCGGCCGGCGTGTTCGCCGCCATGGGCATCCTGGTCGCGCTGCACGAGCGGGAGCGCTCGGGCCGCGGGCAGTGGGTGCAGACCTCGCTGCTGCAGGCGCAGATCTTCATGCTCGACTTCCAGGCCGCGCGCTACCTGATGGCGGGCGAGGTGCCGGGGCAGGCCGGCAACAACCACCCGACCGGCGCACCGACCGGCGTGTTCGCGACCAAGGACGGCTACGTCAACGTCGCGCCGACGCCGGTGATGTGGAAGCGCTTCTGCAAGGCGATCGCGCGCGAAGACCTGGTCGATCATGCCGACTATGCGGACGCCGAAGGATCGGCGCCGCAACCGCGAGGCGCTCAACGCCTTGATCGGGGAGATGACCCGCACCGATGACCAGCGCCGACGCTCGTCGACCGGCTGAACGAGGCGGGAATTCCCTGCGGGCCGATCTACATCGATCGACCAGACCTTCGCCGATCCGCAGGTGCGGCATCTCGGCATTGCGCAGAAGGTGGAATCGCCGCGCTCGGGACCGATCACGCTGGTCGGCCAGCCGTTCACGCTCAGCCGCACGCCGAGCCGGCTCGTCAGCGGCGCGCCGGAATACGGCGAGCACACCGACGCGATCCTGGCCGAGTTCGGCTATGGGGCGGATGACATTGCCCGGTTCCGCGCAAACGGGACGGTCTGACGCGCGCGTCACACTCCGCTGTCGTCCCCGCGAAAGCGGGGACCAATCGCACATCACGTTCCGCTGCAACATGCATCCCCCGCCGCAGCGGCAACACATCGAGCAACACGTTCTGCTGCGACCATGGGTCCGCCGCGGCCGCGGCGATACATCGCGCAACACGTTCGCCGCACCATGGGTCCCCGCTTGCGCGGGGACGACACGCGGCTAAAACCGCCCGCGCTTGTATTGCGTCACCGCCGCCTCCGGCGAGACGTAACCGTTGTCGATGTCCTCCTGCACCAGCTCGTCCGGCCGCTCGCTCGGCTCGCCGTAGCCGCCGCCGCCGGTCTGCTCGAGGCGGAGCACGGTGCCGGCCGGCACCAGCGCGCGTCTCCATGCAGTCCATCTCCTCCGCCTGCGGCGTGTCCGGATTGATCACCGTGCGCGAGAGCGGCGGCCGCTCGCCGCCGTAGAGGCCCCAGGCGCCCTGCCGATGGCTCGAGGTGCGCGCGGTCAGGATGCAGTCGACCAGCAGCTGATATTCGCGCACGTGCCCGATGCCGCCGCGCTGGCGTCCTGCGCCGGCGGAGTCGCGCCAGATGTCGAAGCGCCGCACCATCACCGGATACTCGGTCTCGACGATCTCGACCGGCGTGCCCGGGGTGAAATGGTTCATCGGCAGCACGATCGAGGTGCCGTCATGCGTGCTGGTGCCGCCGAGCGAGGTCACCATCAGCTCGTATTGCACGGTCGGCTTGCCGGCGCGGCCTTTGCTGTAGCCGATCGCGATGGCGCCGGTGCCGAAGCCGGCGGGCGCCACCGCGCGCGCCGGATTGAGCTTGCCGAGCGCGGCGAGCACGCAGGTGTAGACCACGTGCGAGGTCGGGAAATAATGGTTCACGCTCGCCGGGTATTGCGGGTTGACCAGCGTGCCCGGCGGCATGACGAAATCGACCGCGTCGAGCACGCCGGAGTTCATCGGGATGGTCGGATCGGAGGCGGCGATCACGGCCAGCAGCGACACCGCCTGGGCGGTCGGACCGGGCGTGTTGACCGGACCCTTCGCCTGCGCGTCGGTGCCGGAGAAATCGAGCGTGAGCCGCTCGCCGCGCTTGCGCGCCGTCACCTTGATGCGCACCGGCTTCGAGCGGTCGGCGCCGTCGTGATCGAGCAGCGCCTCGGCCTCGTGCGTCGCCGTCGGGCCAGCGGGCGAGCTCGCCGCGCACCCGCGCCGCGGTGCGCTCGAGCAGGCTCGCCATCGCGGCCTGCAGCGTGTCGGCGCCGTACTCGTCGCATAGCGCGGCAAGCCGCTCGGCGCCCAGCCGCGTGCTGCCGACCTGGCCGCGCAGGTCGCCGATCACCACGTCGGGCACCCGGCTGTTGTTGCGCAGGATCGCCTCGACCTCGCGGTTGACGCCGTCCTTGGTCCAATAGCGCACCGGCGGGATCAGCACGCCGTCGTGGAAGATCTCGCGCGCGGCGGCGCCGGACGAGCCGGGCACCAGGCCGCCGACGTCGGCCTTGTGGGCGACGCTGGCGCCGAAGGCGATGATCTTGCCGCCGTGAAAGATCGGCGTGATCACCACGATGTCGGGCACGTGCGAGTTGCCGGCCTTGTAGGGATCGTTGGAGATGAAGCTGTCGCCGTCGCGCATCTCGGCCGTCGGATAGCGCTCGCACACGCTGGCGACCGCGCGGGTATAGAGGAGCGAGTGATATTGCAGCCCGCCGCCCACCATGATGACGCGGCCGCTCGGCGTCGGTGAGGCCGGCGGTGCCGTCCTGCGACTCGCGCAGGATCGGCGAATAGCCGCTGTGGAACAGCGCATGCGCCATCGCCGCCGTGGTCTCGCGGATGCGGCTGATGATGACCTCGGTGGTGATCGGGTCGAGGGTCATTGCGTCTTCTCCGAGATCATGAGGTTGCCGACCTCGTCCACCGTCAAGCGTCTGGCCGGCGAGCACGACCGTGGTCGAGTCGTACTGCTCGACGATGGCGGGCCCGTCGAGCCGATCGCCGGCACGAAGGCGGGCGCGGTCGTAGACGTCCGCGTCGGCGAATTCGCCGCGCGCGAGGTCGTAGAGCGGCCGTTGCCCGATGCGCGCGTCGGCGATGCGGCCGGTGCCCGCCGCGATCCGCGGCAGCCGCAAATGCGGAACCGGAATCTCGGCCACCAGGCGCAGCGTGACCAGCTCGGCGTCCTCGTCGGGCGCGCTGGCGCCATAGGTGCGGCGGTGCAGCTCGTCGAAGGCCGACTTGATCGCGGGCTTGTGCGCCTCGGTGACCTCGCCGTCCGGGCCGTCGACCGTGAGGTGGTAGCCCTGGTGCAGATAGCGCAGGTCGAATTGCTGCTTGAGCCGCAGCGCCGCGAGGTCGAGCCCTTCCTCGGCGACGTCGTCGAGCGCCCGGCGGCGCAGCTCGGCGAAGATGCCGTTGATCTCGGCCACCGGATAGGACGAGAGCAGCCCGACCGCGGAGCGCAGATAGAGGTGCCGCACGTCGGTCTGCAGCAGGCCCATGGCGCTGGTCAGTCCCGGATGCGGCGGCACGATCACGTCCGGAATGCCGAGGTCGCGCGCCAGATAGGCGGCGTGCAGCGGCCCGGCGCCGCCGAAGGCGAGCAGCGCGAAGCGGCGCGGGTCCTCGCCGCGGCTCTGGAACGCGAGCCGCAGGTCGACCGCCATGTTGGTGTTGACGATCTTGAGGATGCCGGCGGCGGCGGTGACGAGATCGAGGCCGAGCGGCCGGGCGACGCCCTCCATGATCGCCTGCTCGGCGCGGTCGCGGTCGAGCGCCATGCGGCCGCCGAGCACGCTGTTGGTGCCGAGCGCGCCGAGCACGAGGTTGGCGTCGGTCACCGTCGGCGCCGTGCCGCCGCGGCCGTAGCAGGCGGGGCCGGGGACGGCGCCGGCGCTCTGCGGGCCGACCTTCATCAATCCGTCGCGGCCGATCCACGCGATGGTGCCGCCGCCGGCGCCGAGCGTGTGCACCGCCAGCATCGGCGTGCCGATGTCCTGGCCGGCGATGCGGCCGCTGCTGGTCTCGTTGGCGCGCCCGTCGGCGATCACGCTGATGTCGGTGCTGGTGCCGCCGATGTCCAAGGTCACCAGATTGCGCCGGTCGGTGGCGCGCGCGAGCGCGGTGCCGGCGACCACGCCGGCGGCCGGCCCCGAGATCAGGGTCTGGTTGGGAAAGCGCGCGCCCATGGTGATGCGCATCAGGCCGCCGTTCGACTGCATCAGGAACACCTGCGGCGTGGCGATGCCGCGCTCCTTCAGCCGGCGGTCGAGGTTGACCAGGTAGCGCTCCATGATCGGGCCCACATAGGCGTCGATCACGGTGGTCGACAGGCGCGGATATTCGCGGATCACCGGCAGCACGCGCGACGACAGCGAGATGCGCCAATTCGGCTCCACCTCGGCGAGGATCTCGGCGGTGCGCTCCTCGTGCGCGGGATTGCGGAAGCTGAACAGGTAGCAGACCGCGACCGCCTCCACGCCCTTGGCCTTGAGCCGCCGCGCCGCGGCGCGCACCGCCTGCTCGTCGAGCGGCTCGAGCACGTCGCCCTGATAGTCCATGCGCTGCGGGATCTCCTCGGTGCGCGACTGCGGCACCAGCAGCGGCGGCTTGCGGAAGAAGGTGTCGAGCAGCTCGGACGGATCGGGCCGCACCCAGCCGCGCGCCTCGTAGACCGCGCGGAAGCCGCGCGTGATCAGCAGCCCGGCGCGCACGCCGGCCGATTCGAGCACCGCGTTGGTGGCGACCGTGGTGCCGTGCACCAGCGAGCCGATCTCGCGCGGCGCCACGCCGGTGCGCGAACAGCTCGTCGAGCGCGTTGATCACCGCGGTCGACGGATCGGCCGGCACCGACGGCACCTTGATCGTGCGCAGCTCGCCCGACGCCGGCTCGAACGCGACCAGGTCGGTGAAGGTCCCGCCGGTGTCGACGCCCACCATCCACTCAGCCATCGAATTGCCTACCCATCTGTCCGCTCGAGGATGCGCCAGAGCCCGACCCGGCGATCGAGCCAGGTGAGCCCGACATTGACCGCCACCGCCATCATGAGCGCCAGCGCGATGCCGAAATAGACATGCCCGGTGTTGAACAGCGTGCGGTGGTACGAGATCAGAAAGCCGACGCCGCCGAGCGAGGCCAGCATCTCGGTGACGATGACGCCGATGACGAGGAGGCCGGTGCCGACCCGCAGACCCGACACCATCGCGGGCAGCGCCAGCGGAAAGATGATGCGCGTGTAGGTCTGCAAGCGTGGTGGCGCCGATCGAGCGCGCGAATACCAGGTAGCGCGGCTCGATCGCGCGCACGCCGTCGATGGTATTGAGCGCGATCGGAAAGAAGCCGGAGAGCACGCCGAACACCACCTTCGACATCGGCCCGATGCCGAGCCACGCCATCAGCAGCGGATAGAGGATGATCAGCGGGATGGCGAAGATCGACGACAGCACCGGCGCGGTCGCCGCCGCCAGCGTGCGCGAGCTGCCCGGCGACGACGCCCACGACGATGCCGAGCGTCCAGGCGATGACGATGGCCGCGACGATCTCGCCCACGGTGGTCGCGAAGGCCGCGAGAAACACGCCGCCGTCGGTCGCGGCCGCCGCGACGATCGCGCTCGGCGCCGCCAGGATGATCTGGCTGACCAGGCCGGAGCGCACCACGGCTTCCCACGCGGCGAGCGAGACCGCGGTGATGAGCAAGACCTTGGTGGCACGTGACCGAGTCATGCCGTTCGCTCGTCTGCACCAATGTCGTCCCCGCGCAGGCGGGGACCCATGGCGCAGCAGCATGATTTGCTCGATGGGTCCCCGCTTACGCGGGGACGACAGCGGAGGGGCGGCAATAAGATGAGCCAACGTCACGTCTACGGCCTCCGCGATCAGGTGCCAGATGCGGTTGCGGATGCGGCCGAAGCGCTTCGCTGCCGATGAGGTCGACGTCGCGCGGCCGCGGAAAGTCGATCGCGATCGTGTCGAGGATGCGTCCGGGCCGCGGGCTCATCACCATGACGACGTCGGAGAGATAGATCGCCTCGGTCGAGGCTATGGGTGATGAAGAACACGGTCTTGCGGGTCTTCTCCCAGATGTCGAGCAGGTCGTGGCCCATGCGGGTGCGGGTCTGCTCGTCGAGCGCCGCGAACGGCTCGTCCATCAGGATCAGGCGCGGGTCCTGCGCCAGGCCGCGCGCGATCGCGACCCGCTGGCGCATGCCGCCCGACAGCTCGTGCGGATAGTGCTCGGCGAAGTCGCGCAAGCCCACCAGCTCGAGCAGCGCGGAGCAGCGCTCGCGCCGCGCGGCGCGCGCGACCCCGCGCAGGTCGAGCGGGAATTCGACGTTGGCGAGCGCGGTCTTCCACGGCAGCAAGGTCGGATCCTGGAACACCATGCCGATCTTGTCGGGCATGGGCGCCGAAATCCGGTTGCCGTCGATGCGGGCCTCGCCGCTGGTCGGTCCGATCAGGCCCGCCAGGATCTGCAGCAGCGTGGACTTGCCGCAGCCGCTCGGTCCGACCAGGGTGACGAACTGCCCTTCGGCGACCGAGAACGACACGTCGGCGAGCGCCTTGACCGGCGCGCGGCCGGCGCGGAATTCCTTGGCCAGTTTGTCGACTTCGATGATCGGCGCGGGCATCAGGCGGCGGCAGTCCTGGCATGGAAGCGGGAGACGCGCAGCTCGGCGAGCCGCATCGCCTCGTTGACGGCGACGGTGAGCACCGAGATCAGCAGGATGCCGGCCAGCAGCTCCGGCACCTGATAGCTCTCGCCCCAGGTGAAGATCAGCCGGCCGATGCCGCGGCGCGAGGCGTACATCTCGGCGAGCAGCACGCCGATGATGCAGAAGATCATGCCCAGCCGCAGCCCGGTGAGGATCAGCGGCAGCATCGCCGGCAGATAGATGCGGGTGTAGATCTGCGCCGGCGTGGCGCCGAACACCCGCGCGGCCGACACCAGCGGGCGCGGGATCGACCGCACCGCCGCGAAGCTGTTCACCACGATCACGAAATAGGCATGCGTGATCCCGAACAGCACCTTCTCGAGAAAGCCGATGCCGAAGGCCAGGATGAACACCGGCAGGAAGATCGATTGCGGGATGGCGAGGATGAAGTGGACCACCGGGTTGAACGCCTCGGCGAGATGCACGCGCTCGCCGAGCAGGAAACCGGTCGAGATGGCGAGCGGCGCGGCGATCACGAAGGCCACCGCCACCTCGCTGGCGGTCACGCCGAGGTCGGCGAGAAAGCGCGGGTCCTGCAGGAAACGCCAGAGCAGCGCGCTCACCTCCGACAGCGGAGGAATGCAGGTCGGGGTCGACCAGCGCGAGCCGCCCGACCAACTCCCATCCGCCGAACAGGACCACCGCGAACGTCAGATAGCCTGCAAGTGCCGCGCCCATCGCCGGCCCGCGGCCGTCAGTCGCCGCTGATGGTGCTGAACCGGTCGGTGTAGATCTCCTCGATCGGCGGCAGGTCGGTGATGCCGCCGAGGCGCGCGAGCGCGAGCGAATCGTCGAGCCACTTGCGCTCGATCTTGGCCGTGCTCGGACGGCCGCTGAGCACGATGTCGAACTCCATCTCGCTGACCTTGGCGTCCTTCTCGCCGGTGAACTTGCGCAGGTATTCGATCGCGTAGGCGCGGTTCTTTTTCATGTAGGCGGTCGCCTTGTAGATCGCGCGCAGCGTGCCCTCGATCGCCTTCGGGTTGCCGTCGATCAGCGCCTGCGTCGCCACCCACACGTCCGGCAGGGTCGGGTGCATCTCCTTGCCGAGATCGACCAGCGAGCGGCCCTCGCCCGGCAGGATCATGCCGGAACGGCAGCGGCGAGTTCAGCACGGCGGCGTCGATCTGGCCCGACTTGAGCGTCGGGATCAGCGACGGCGCGCCGACCGGGATCGGTCTCGACCGACACGCCCGCCCGGTTGGCGGCCCACAGCGCAAAGAAGTCGGTGGTGCTGCCTTTCGCGGTCACGCCGATCTTCTTGCCGGCGAGGTCCTTGACCGCCTGGTAGGGCGAATTCGCCATCACCACGATGTGCCAACCGTTGGGCGTGGACGATCCGATGCCGACGATCTTCTCCTTGATGCCTTTCTTCACCGCGAGCGCCACGCCGGGCGGGAAGAAATTGATCATGTCGGCGGCGCCGGCCGCGAGCGCCTCCTGCGCCGCGCCGCCGCCGCGATAGGCGGTGACCTCGACCTTGACGCCGTTGTCCTTGTAGTAGCCGAGCTCCTCGGCCGACGTAGACCGGCGCATAGGGACCGTAGTTGGAGACGGCGAGCCCGAGTCCTGACGGTCGTTTGCGCGCTCGCGCTCGACGCGCATGCCGACACGGCAACGACGGCCAGACTTCTTGCGATCAACCGGCCAAGGCCCAGGCGCTCCATGTTATCCTCCCCTGCGGCGTTGTTTGTGTTCTGAACGGAGTATGTCCGCATCGCCGCGGACGCACAATGGCCGGATCGGTGCACGCTGGCGTAGCACGCGTTGCGAAATGCGATCATGCGCGGTTCTTTGGATTCTGTAGGGTGGGCAAAGGCGCGATCCCGGATCAAGGCCTCGCCGCGCAGACAGTGCAGCGCCGTGCCCACGCGTCGGCGCTGAGCGGTCTCCCGACAACCCTAGCCTTGCCGGAGATTATTTGCTTTCCTTTCGCCGCTGCTCAACCCTCCATCGTGATTGGCTCATGATCATCGACGTCTTCAATCACTTCATGCCCAAGGCGTATCTCGACCGCCTGGCCGATCTCATTCCCGGTCACGTGGCGGTCACCGCCTTTCCGCGGCTCAAGGCGCTGTGGGACGTCGAGGCGCGGCTCGCCTCGCTCGACGAATTCGACGACCTGCAGCAGGTCGTTTCGCTCGCCAATCCGCCGCTCGAGCTGATCGCGCCGCCCGACCGCACGCCGGAGCTCGCGCGCATCGCCAACGACGAGCTTGCCGCGCTTGTGCCGCAGGCATCCCGACCGCTTCCCGGCCTTCATCGCGGCGCTGCCGATGAACAATGTCGAGGCCTCGCTCGCCGAGATCGACCGCGCGGTCAAGACGCTGGGCGCGCGCGGCGTCCAGGTCTTCACCAACGTCGCCGGCAAGCCGCTGAGCGCGCCCGAGTTCCGGCCGATCTTCGCCCGCATGGCCGCGCACGACCTGGCCGTCTGGGTGCATCCCATGCGCGGGCCGAATTTTCCCGACTATGCCAGCGAGCAGACGTCGGAGAACGAGATCTGGTTCAGCTTCGGCTGGCCCTACGAGACCACGGCCTGCATGACGCGGCTGATCTATTCGGGAATCTTCGACGAGCTGCCGAGCTTGAAGATCATCACCCACCACATGGGCGGCATGATTCCGTATTTCTCCGGCAAGATCGGTCTCGGCTTCCGGCAGATTTTCTTCGGCACGCCCGAGCGCAACCCGGCGGCGGAGGAAGCCGGGCTGAAGAGGAAGCCGATCGACTATTACAAGATGCTCTACGCCGACACCGCGCTCAACGGCGAGGTCGCGCCGACGCGCTGCGGGCACGCCTTCTTCGGCACGGCGCGCACGCTGTTCGCGACCGACGCGCCGTTCGACTGCGAAGAGGGGCGGGGGCTCATCCGCGACACCATCCGCGCGGTCGAGGCGCTCGAGATTCCCGAAGGCCGAGCAGGCGCGCATCTTCGAAGGCAACGCCCGCGCGCTGCTCAGGCTGCCGGCCGAGGCGACAAGGAAGACCGGGACGCTGGCATGAGGACGCAGAACATCCGGGTCAAGCTGCGCGACGGCGAGATGGGCGCCTACATCGCCTATCCGGACCGGACGCCGGTGGGCGCGATCATCGCCATCATGGAGATCTGGGGCGTCAACGACACCATGCGCGGCCACGCGCACGAGTTCGCCGAGGCCGGCTTCGTTTGTCTCGTGCCCTGACCTGTTCTGGCGCCAGGAGCCCGGTGTCGAGCTCAGCGACCACAATCCCGAGCACGTGAAGAAGGCGTTCGACCTCTACTACGACTTCGACTACGACCTCGGCGTGCGCGACATGGAGGACACCTGGCACTTTCTCGAGAAGCTGCCGGAATGCAACGGCAAGGTCGGCGCGGTCGGCTACTGTCTGGGCGGCAAGCTCTGCTACCTGATGTGCTGCCGCACCGACATCGACTGCGCGGTCGCCTATTACGGCACCTATATCGAGCACCGCATCCGCGAGGCCAAGAACCTGCACCGGCCGTTCGTGCTGCACATGGCGATGAAGGACCGCTGGGTGCAGGCCGAGGTGAACGAGCTGCTCGAGCGGCGGCTGTCGCCCAATCCGCTGGTGACGATCCACAAGTATCCCGGCGCCGACCACGCCTTCGCGCGCCACGGCGGCAGGACCTATTCGAAGCCGGAGGCGGACCGGGCGCTGGCGCTCACGGTCGAGTTCTTCAAGAAGCATCTGGGCGGCGGCTCTTGATTGAAAACAACACATCGAGAGGAAGCGTCATGTGGAGTAGAACGACCCGCGCCACGCCCGCACTATTCGCCGCGTTGCTGGCGCTGCTCGCGATCGCGAGCGGCACCGCCGCGGCGCAGACCTTTCCGAGCGGGACCGTCAAGCTCATCGTCCCGGTGCCCGCCGGCGGCGTGACCGACACCATGGCGCGCATCGTGGCGCAGCGCTTGACCGAGTCATGGGGTCAGCCGGTCGTGGTCGACAACCGGCCGGGTGGGAACTACGCGGTCGGCGCGCAAGCGGTGGCGCGGTCGCCGGCCGACGGGCTCACGCTGCTGGTCGCGCCGGACTCCGCCGTCACCGCCAATCCGCACCTGTTCAGCAAGCTTCCCTACGATCCGGTCAAGGACCTCACGCCCATCATCGTGCTGTGCCGGATCACGCCGGTGCTGGTGATCAACCCGTCGCTCCCGGCCAAGTCCGTGCCGGAGCTGATCGCGCTCGCCAAGGGCAAGCCCGGCAGCTTGAATTACGGCTCCTACGGCATCGGCACCTATGCGCATCTGAGCATGGAGGACTTCAAGCAGAAGACCTCAACCGACATCGTGCACATCCCGTATCGCGGCGCGGCGCCCGCCGCCACCGCGCTGCTGGCCGGCGACGTCTCGATGCTGCTGCTCAATCTCAGCAGCATCGAGGCGCACGAGAAGACCGGCAAGGTGAGAATCCTCGCCGCCGCCGGCGAGAAGCGGGCGGCGCTGCGGCCCGATTTGCCGACGGTGGCCGAGGCCGGCGTGCCCGGGTTCTCGACCACCGCCTGGTTCGCGCTGTGGGGCCCGGCCAACATGGCGCCGGACCTGGTGGCGAAGATTCACGCCGACGTCGCCAAGGCGCTCGAGCTGCCGCAATCGCGCGAGTTCTTCGCGACCAACAGCTTCGAGCGGGTCGATCTCTCGCCTGCGCAATTCGCCAAGCTCATCCAGGACGACTCCAAGCACTGGGGCGCGCTGATCAAGACGGTCGGCGCGAAGCTTGATTGAGATTCGGAGGGCACAGATCGTGAATGACAAGCCGAGCTATCCGCCGATCCCCGTTACGTGACCGGTCACGACGCAAGCAATGTCGCCAAGGTCATCATGCAGGGGCCGGCCACCAACGCGAAGTATCCGAGCGCCGGCACGGTCTCGACCCTGATCTGGTCGACCGACCGCACGCCCGCCGACATCGCGATCGGCGAGAACGTCGAGGACCTGGGCGCGCGCATCATCGGCACCGCGCCGCCGGCGAACGGCACGCGCTTCGCGGTCATCGATTTTCCGCCCGGCAACGAGCCGCGCATGCACCGCACCGAGACCATCGATTACGTGATCGTGCTCGAGGGCGAGATCGAGATGGACATGGACGCCTCGACCGTGAAGCTCAAGGCCGGCGATATCATGGTTCAGCGCGGCACCAATCACGCCTGGGCCAATCGCAGCGACAAGCGGGCGCGGGTCGCCTTCGTGCTGATCGACGCCGTGCCGCTCGGCATCGGCCACCCGATCACCGGCGCGACCAACGCGCGCTAGCGAGCGCCGGCGAGACGTTCCTGCTACTGTCGTTCGAGCTTGGCATGGGTCAAGCGATAATCGGAGCTCGACATGAATCGTATTTCATTGATTGCACTCGGTGTTGTCCTCGGCAGCGGCGTTGCATTCGCCCAGGCCAAGAAGCCGTTCACGGCGGCGGAAATGCAGGCGCTGCTCGGCAAGGGGCTGGTGGTCAACTCGATGGATCTCGAGGGCGGCAAGCATTTCACCGGTCGCGTCAACCTCGAAGCCGGCGGCAAGCTGTCCGGCACGCTGACGGTCAGCGGCCAACGGCCGATCGCGCTGTCGGGCGTCTGGCAGCTCAAGGCCGCCCAGCTCTGCCGGACGCTGGAGCCGGTCGAGCCCGCGGAAGTCTGCGAGACCTGGCTGCGCACCGGGCCCAAGGAAGCCATCGTCCAGGTCGGCGGCAAGGAAACCAGCATCAACCGTTGGCAATAGTGGGCGGCTCGCGACGCGATCGTAGCGCAAGAAGCGCCGTCAATCCTCGGCCAACAGCGCGCCGGCGGCACGAAACCGGGCGATTGCGGCGGCATCGAAGCCCCACTCGGCCAGCGCCGCCGCGCCGCCTTGTCCGCGTCGGGGCGCGCCGCGCGCGATCCGCCCCGGCGTGCGCGAGAAGCGCGGCGCCGGCGCCGGCTGCACCACGCCGTCGCGCTCCACGAATGTCGCGCGCGCGCGATTGTGCGGATGCGCCGGCGCTTCGGTGAGCGACAACACCGGCGCAAAGCAGACGTCGTGGCCTTCGAGCGCCTCGCACCATTGATCGCGGGTTTTCTGCTTGAACACGTCGCGCAGCCGCGCGCGCAATTCCCCCCAGCGCGCCCGCTCGTGCTGTCCCGGCAATGTTGCCGGATCGAGGCCCAGCCGCTCGATCAGCTCGGCGTAGAACCGGCCCTCGATCGCTCCGATCGCGACGTATTTTCCGTCGGCGGTCTCATAGACGTCGTACCACGGGGCGCCGCCGTCGAGCACGTTGACCCCGCGCTCGTCGCGCCAGGCGCCGGCCGCCATGCGGCCGTAGAAGATCGACATCAGGCTGGCGGCGCCGTCGCTCATCGCGGCGTCGATCACCTGTCCGCGTCCGGACGACTGCCGCTCCACCAGCGCGCACGCGACGCCGAAGGCGAGATACATCGCGCCGCCGCCGTAGTCGCCGATCAGGTTGAGCGGCGGCATCGGCGCCCCGCCGGCGCGCCCGATGGCGTGCAGCGCCCCGCAGATGGCGATGTAGTTGATGTCGTGACCGGCCGCCTGCGCCAGCGGGCCGTCCTGCCCCCAGCCGGTGACGCGCCCATAGATCAGTCGCGGGTTGCGAGAGAGGCACGCGTCGGGGCCGAGCCCCAGCCGCTCGGTGACGCCGGGCCGAAAGCCTTCGATCAGCACATCGGCCTTCTCAACCAGCGCCAGCACGATCTCGATCGCCTGCGGGCGCTTGAGATCGAGCCCGATCGAGCGCCGGCCGCGCGCCATGATGTCGAACTGGTGCTCGAGCGGCAGGCCCAGGTCGCTCGGCTCGAGCCGGTCGACGCGCAGCACGTCGGCGCCCATGTCGGCGAGCAGCATGCCGCAGAACGGCCCGGGCCCGATGCCGGCCAGCTCGAGCACCTTCACGCCGGACAGAGGACCGCTCATCCCCTGTTTCGCGCTGCCATCGGATTGTCAAGCGATCGCGGAGGCGTCTGACGAGGCTGCACGACGGAGCACCGGCGTCGGCCGCAATCCGACCTGCGCCCTAGGATGGCTACGATCGCGCGTTCAGCAGCTCAAGCGAGCCCGGCTGGTGCCGGTGTGGAACGGTCGTCGCAGCTGCACGGCGAGTAGCACGCGCGGCACGGCATTCCCGCGGTCGGTGGCGACGCGCCGATTCAAGGGCGCCTAGCGTGCCCGGCGCGCACCAGCCGCCGTAATCCGGTTGTACGCGATCCCTCCGGACGTAGTACGCTCCGCCGTTCGCCGTGCCCGCCTGACTTGAGCGGCGGCGCCAGCGAGGCTTTTTGGAGCTCGGGATGAGGGCGTCGAGCGCGTCGGCTCTGGCGATGAGCGTCGTGGGTGTTGCCCTGCTGTGGTCGACGCCGGCTGCGGCGCAAGATCGCCCGGCTCAGGAGCTCCCGGCCATGGTCAGGGGCCGCCCCGTGCCGGCGCTTCTCGGCGTCTGGCGCTCCCGCGGCTACGGCTACGTCGTGCGGATGGCCGCCGACGGGCCCACGCTGTTTCACGTCGCCGGCAGCTTTTGCTATTGGGACCCGCGGCAGGAGCGCGACCCGGACAACCTGTTCAAGTTCTATCGGTCGCGCGGGCCCGACACGGTCGCGTTCTACAACGATCGCGGGGAGACCGCGTACGTCTTCGACCGGCTGCCGGACCTGCCCGCCGCTTGCTCCGACTCCACGCCATGGTCGCGGCCTCGCATCGTCGCCCTGGTGGCGGCGACGTTCGCCGACCTCTATCCGTCGTTCGAATTGCGCGGCATCGACTGGCGGGCGCGGACGGCGGCGGCCGAACGCGCGATCGACGAGAGCTCCGACGACGCCGCCCTGTTCGAAACGCTGCGCACCATGCTGGCGGGGATCGAGGATCCGCATGTCGAGCTGCGCGCCGAGGTGGCCGGCGAGCCACGCTCCTTCGATCCCGGCAATGGACCCACGCTCACGCGCATCCGCGCGGAATTCGGCGACGAGCTGTTGGATGAGGAGGATTGGCTGCCGGACTACCGGCGCGGCATCCTCAGCGCCGTGCTGCAGGGCAAGGGACAGCAGCGAGCGAACAAGCGTTTGATCTGGGGACGCGTCAGAGATATCGGCTATCTCAACCTGTTGGCCATGGAAGGCCTGTCCGACGAAGGCGCGCGCGAGGACAAGGCCGTGCTCGACGCCGCCTTGGACGAAGCCGTCGCCGCCTTCAGGGGCGCGCGCGCCGTCATTGTCGACGTCAGCTACAACCTCGGCGGATACGATGGCGTCTCGCGACAGGCCGCCGCCCGCTTCGCCGATGCGCGCAGGCTTGCCTACACCAAGGTGCCCCAGGGCGCGCAAAACGTCGAGCCGCAGCCGTTCCATGTGGAGCCGTCCAGGCGGGCGAGCTACCTCGGCCCGGTCTATCTGCTCACCAGCGACGTGACCGTCAGCGCCGGGGAGACATTCACCTTGTCCATGCGGGCGCTGCCGAATGTGGTCCACGTCGGCGCAGCCACGCGCGGCGCCTTGTCCGACCAATTCGAGAAGCCGCTGCCGAACGGCTGGTCGCTCGCCTTGGCGGCCGAGATCTATCGCGACCCGGAGGGGCAATGGTACGAAGTGCGGGGCATCCCCCCGCAGCTGCAGCGCGAGGTGTTCCCGCCGGACGATCTGACCAGCGGGCACGCGCGCGCGGTGCTGGCGCTGATGGATGAGATCCGCAAGAAGCAATAGAAGGCCGAATTGGGTCGAAGCCTGGAGACAGCGAGATGAAATGGACGCAAGCCTACATATCCTGGCAACCGCAGGTCTTGAGCGTGCTGCGCATCGTGACCGGCCTGGTGTTCCTGCAATACGGAATGGCGAAGCTGCTGAAATTTCCGGCAGTCCCGGCGTTCAAGGATGTCACGCTGTTCTCGCTGTACGGTCTTGCCGGAACGCTCGAGCTCGTGGGCGGCGTCCTGATCATATTGGGCCTGTTCACCCGTCCCGTCGCATTCATCCTCTCGGGCGAGATGGCGTTTGCCTATTTTATTGGGCATGCATCGAGGAGTGTCTTCCCCATCCTCAATGGCGGAAACCTCGCCATCATGTTCTGCTTCGTGTTCTTCTACCTGTCCTTTGCCGGTGCCGGACCATGGAGCGTGGATGCGCTACGCAAGAAAAGCTGACGGCCGAGACAGTCGGGCTATTTTCTTGTATCGTTCGCAGGTGAATCGCTGGCATCCTCCTGGCAGCAGCCCTATGTGTGCCCCATGAGCAATAGCCTGGTCGAACGCACTCTCAAGGATGTTCAGCACATCCTGTGGTCCAACCTCCCGCCGACCGACAGTCTTTCCGACGAAGCGGCCGTCAAGGCGCTCCGGCAGATTGTCGGCTCGCCCGACGTAAAGCTCGCATTGGAGCGAGGCAGCGACACCGCCTTGGTTTTCGTGCTGCGCGCGATCAACACGGTCTTGGCTGATGGCTCGGCGCCGCCCAGGGACATCATCACCAACCTGTGGCCCATTCTCGACCAGCTCGAGGCAGATCGCATCTCGGCCAATCCGCAGCGCTCCGGCATCCGGATCGGGCCGCGCAAGCCGCCGGCCTAAGCGCGTGCTGTGTGGCTCGACGATCGGCGCAGCAAACTTCGGTGCGCTCCCTCCCCCTGAAAGGAGGGAGGTCGCTTGGGTGTGGGTCGCGCGAGCCCGGCGACGCGGGGTCGCGCGAGCAGTGCGCGGGAACCACCGACCTCAGTATATTCGAAGCGCTGGCGTGGCTCGTGTTACGGCTGCTCGCGAGCTGGGCCAAAGCCTCCGCCCTCGCACGGTCGATGACCCCCACCTAGCCGATGCTCCGATCGGCATTCTTGACGCCAAGAACGGCGGCCAATGCCGCCTACCCCTAGCCCCTTTCAGGGGGAGGGAGCCCACCGAGTGTGCTGGCAGATCATCGGCTCCACTGGCGGCGGCGAGACCTCATGCCTATATAACGGGCATGGCAAAATCGACCGGTCTCAAGGAACGGCAAGAGCTTCAAGCGAAAGAGGGTAAGGTGGCCTGGGCCGAGTACCAGGCCCAAGTTGCCGGAACTCGCGCGAAGATAGAGCGTTTGAGAGCGCAACGGCTTGCGAAGCTGGCGGCCGAGACGACCGCAACGCCACCGAAGAAGAAGCTGGCGGCCGAGACTAGCGCAACGCCACCGAAGAAAATGCCACCCAGGAAGAAGGCGAGCTAGCGACCCCGCGGCTCGCCTGCTTTGCCTGACGCGCGAGGCCACTTGCGCGCTCGCGAGGCTGCATCGCACTCGCCGCGCCGGCGCCCGCTCATCTTATCAATTGCTCGACCTTCTCCCGCAGCGAGCGGTGCAGGTCGGCCACTCCGTCCATCAATCCTTTCGTCGGGTTCGACCGGCAATAGCCGAACATCCAGGTCATGAGATCGCGCGGCTTCAGCGCCTTGGTGAAGTCTCCGTCGCCTCTGACCGTCGAATATGTTGGCGGCGGTGAAGTAGCCCTGCAGCCATCCCTTCACCTCTTCATAGGCTTGCAGCTGACCGAACGTTGCCCGGTCTCTGCCCTTGCCGTGCAGTTTCTCCAAAGGAAGCAGCTTGGCGCACGTCGGCCGAGCCCGGCAGCAGAAACGCGAAATCCTTGGTCTGGGCGTTGGCGGAAGGGCCGAGCGTCAAGCTCGCGGCGATGATCAGGGCAGCTGCGCCCTGCGCAAGAACGCGGGCATGCGCGCGCAGGAGCTCCAGGAACTTGCGATGAATGCCGGGCGGCTTCCAGTCGGTTCGGGTGGCGATACCGTCCGAGCGGCTCAAGACCGGCGACCGGAATGGCAGCACGCGTAAGGCGAAATTGTCGTCCAGCCGTGCTTCCAGCTCCGACATCAACGTGATCCTGTCGCTCGTTGCGAGGACCGTCTTGTAGATTTCCATGGACGTCGTTTCAATGCTGACTTTCGGCAACTCCGTCCGTCCCTCGAAGATGCGCTCGAACGCCTGCCGGCGCGGGGTTCCCGATCCCGGCATGATCCACTGGTAGCCCGCCAGATCGCGCAACGTGATCGTCTTGCGCCGGGCCAGCGGGTGGTCGCGCCGGGCCACCACCGCATAGGGATTGCGAAACAGCAGCTCTTCCTCCACGTCGATGGCCCATGGCGGCCGTCGCAGCACGCCGAACAGGATGTCGAGCCTGCCCGCGCGCAGATCATCCAGCAGGGCATCGTAGTGACCGTCCAGCACCTGCACGCAGGCATCCGGATACAAGGCCGAGAACTCGTTGATCGCCGCCGACAGCAGGTGCGTCTGCGAATGCGGAATGTTTCCGAGCGTTATTCGCGAGATGACGACGCCGTGCGCCGCGCGCAGCTCCTCGATCCCGTACTCGATTTCCCGCAGCGCCACCTTGAAGCGCCGCGCCAGCTCGGCGCCCTGCGACGTGGTGGTAAATCCCCGCGCCGTGCGCTGGTAGAGGGTTCGCCGCAGCACGCGTTCGAGGTCGCGCGCCGAGCGATGCAATGACGGCTGTGACACGCCCAGATGGCGTGCCGCGCGGTCGAACGAGCCGCTCTCCGAGATCGCGATCAGGCTGCGGACCTGCGAGCCGGTGATCTTGTTTTCCAGCGGCCGCGAGGATTGACGATCGGCGAACGGGGTCCCGACGATCGGTTCGCACAGCGCCAACCGGATGTGCTCGAAGAACCGGCGCACCCGCGGCAGAAAGATGCGGCCAAGCTCGGTCACATAGGATCCGGAGCGGCGCCGCTCGAGCAACAAGGTCTCGAGCTGCGCTTCGAGCCGGTCGATCGTCTGGGTCAATCCCGGCTGCGACAGGTTGATCTCGGCGGCGGCGCTGCTGATGCTTTGCAGGCGGGCCACCGCCTCGAAGGCCCGCAGTTGCCGCAGCGAAGGACAGTCGGACGGCATCGGGTTGGCAGGCTGTTGGTGGCGCTGGTCCGGGGGCTCTGTCGGCCATGCAATTATAGCAAAACATTATGACCTCGCGCAATCTTCCGATTGGAGCTGCGCCCCGGTTCATGGCACGACCAGGGACAAAGCCGAATGCCGGCCGAGCCGGCGCGTCCGGCCAAAAAACAAAATCGATCAGGGAGATCACATGCGCCCGCACCCAAGGAACCCGTCTGTCCGCTGCCGCCGATGGCGGCGCGACGCCACGGCAGCGGCCGCGTGCCTGGCCGCCGTCTTGGCGCTGGCATCGCCCGCGCCGGCGCAGTCCGGCAGCAATTTTCCGAGCAAGCCGGTCCGCATCCTGGTTCCCTACGGGCCGGGCGGGGTCGGCGATCTGACCATGCGCCTGCTCGCGCAAAAGCTCGGCGAGCGCACCCAGCGGTCGTTCGTGATCGAGAACCGTCCGGGAGCGGGCGGCAGCCTGTCGGCGAAGGGCGTCCTCGAATCCCCGGCCGACGGCTACACGCTCGGCGTGACCGGGAACGGCTCGGCCATCAGCATGACGTTGTTCAAGTCGCGCACCTACGACGTGCTGACCGACTTCACGCAGGTCTCGGTCACCGCGCAGTTCGAGATGCTGCTCGCCGTCAAGGGCGACTCGCCGCTCAAGTCGCTGCGCGACGTGGTGGAGGCTGCCCGCAAGCATCCGGGCAAGCTCAACCTGGGCGCCATCAATCCCGGCAGCACGCAGAATCTCTCGGCGCATCTGCTCAAGCAGATCACCGGCGCGGATGTCACGATCGTCCCCTACCGGACGACGCCCGATCTGGTGACCGCGATCCTGCGCGGCGACGTCGATGTCGGGTTCGATTTCTTCGCCGGCTTCCAATCCGTGATCATCGACAACAAGGTTCGCATCATCGCCACCTCCGGCGAGCATCGCAATCCGTTGCTCAAGGACGTGCCCACCGCGAAGGAAAGCGGATTCCCCGACTACGTCGTCACCAGCTGGAACGGCCTCGCCACGGCCGCCGGCCTTCCCGACGATGTCCTCAAGATTCTCAACCAGCACATCAATCTCGCGCTCGCCGAGCCGGACCTGCAGGAGAAGGCGCTCAAGCTCGGCATGGATGCCCGCGGCAGCACGCCGGAGGAGATGCGCGAGCGCATGGCGCGCGACATCGTCAGGTGGCGCGACGTCATCGAAAAAGCCGGCATTCCGAAACAGTAGCAAGGCAGAGCATATCGGAGTGAGTCGACGAGCGGCGAATCGGTCGCCCCTCCCCCTTGTGGGGGAGGGCTGGGGAGGGGCGGCGATCGGCCATCGAAGACTCACCCCCAACCCCTCCCCACAGGGGGAGGGAGCACCGAGTCTGCAACAAAGGACGAGCAGATGCCGACAAGCCGCGCCTGAAGATTGCGATCGGCAGCTATGGCCACACCCGGCCTGAAGACGAGACGTCCCGATCAGGAACGTCGAGCCGGACTTCGTCGAGGTGGTGCCCATCATCGGCGCGTTCCGCCGCATGGTGCGGGACGTCGAGTTCGACGTCTGCGAGATGGCGCCCACCACCTACATGATCGCGCGCGCGCTCGGCGCTCCCTTCATCGCGCTGCCGGTGTTCGTCATGCGCCGCTTTCATCATGGCGGTTTCGTCGTGCGGCCGGAGTCCGGCATCAAGGTGCCGAAGGATCTCGAAGGCAAGAAGGTCGGCGTGCGCGCCTATTCGGTCACCACCGGCGTCTGGACGCGCGGCATCTTCGTCAACGAGTACGGTCTCAACTCCGCCAAGGTGACCTGGGTGGTCGACGACGAGGAGCATGTCACGACGCTGAAGCTTCCGCCCAATGTCGTGCACGCGCCCGAGGGCAAGTCGCTCGCCGGCATGATGGCGAGCGGCGAGCTGCAGGCCGGCTTCAGCGGCCCCGCCGGCATCGGCCGCGCCGGTCCGCCGACCGGCGCCTGGGAGAAGGGCGGGCAGACCAGCGCCGAGGTCTATCCGGAGCTGATCGACAACGTCGCGCAGGTCGAGGCCGACTGGTTCAGGCGCACCGGCATCTATCCGATCCACGGGCTGATCGTGGTCAAGACCGAGGTGCTGTCGAAGCATCCGTGGGTGGCCAAGGCGCTGTACGATGCCTTCGTCGAGGCCAAGAAGCCCTACATCGACGCACCTCAAGGGCAGCGAAGGCAACTCGGCGGACGACCAGAAGTATCGCGGCCTGATGCCGATCGTCGGCGACCCGTTGCCTTACGGCCTCAAGGACAACATGCCGAGCATCGAGGCGATGCTGACCTATGGCCTGCAGCAGGAGCTCATCCCCAAGCGCATGCCGCTCGACCAGGTGTTCGTCGATCCCGACAAGGCGTGATCGGGCCGCTGCCTCTATCCTTTTCAACCCCGAAGGCGAAGCGCATGTCGTCCATCGTCGATATCCACCCGCATGTCATCTCGCCCGACACCGAGGCGCTATCCGCTCAATCCTCTGGGCGGAACGCAATCGACCTGGTCGCGCGATCGGCCGACCCCGTTCGAGAAGCTGGTCGAGGCGATGGACCAGGCCGGCGTCGCGCAAGGCCGCCATCGTGCAGGCTTCGACCGCCTACGGCCACGACAATTCCTATGTCGCGGACGCGATCGCGGCGCATCCGGAGCGGTTCACCGGCGTGTTCTCGGTCGATGTGCTGGCGCCCGACGCCGTCGCGAAGATGCGGTCCTGGATCGACCGCGGCTTCAGCGGCATGCGGCTGTTCACGACCGGCAGCACCATGCCGGGACAGGCGACCTGGTTCGACGACCCGCGCTCGTTTCCGGCCTGGGAGCATGCCGCCGAGGCCGGCATTCCGGTCTGCATGCAGATGACGCCGCAAGGCTTTCCGCAGCTGCGCGGCCTGCTCGAGCGGTTCCCGAAGGTTCGGATCATTCTCGACCACCTGGCGCGGCCGCAGCTGGTCGATGGACCGCCCTATGCGGCGGATGCGGCAATTCCTGGCGCTGGCGCGCTACCGCAACGTGTTCCTCAAGCTGACGCCGCTCAACGTCTCGCCCGAGACACTGGGGGAAGGCCACGCCGCAGACCTTCTTCCGCATGCTGATCGCCGCCTATGGCGCCGACCGCATCGCCTGGGGCTCGAATTTCCCCGCCACCGACGACACGCTGTCCGGAATCCTCGGCAAGGCGCAAGCCGCGCTCGCGTTCGCGAGCGCCGACGAGCGCGGCTGGATTTTCGGCAAGACCGCGCAGCGGCTCTATCCGAGCCTGGCCGACTGAAAGGCGCGGATGCGCCATCAATTCGAGGAGACCGCTCACCCATGTCCACCATCATCGACATCCATCCGCATATCATCGCCGACGATACGGCCCGCTATCCGCTCGCGCCGCTCGGCGGCCACCAGTCCGACTGGTCGCGCACCCGTCCGGTGACGACCGAGCAGATGGTCGCCGCCATGGGACAGGCCGGCGTCGCCAAGTCGGCGATCGTGCAGGCGTCGACCTGCTACGGCCATGACAATTCCTACGTCGCCGACGCGGTCGCCGCTCATCCCGACCGCTTCACCGGCGTGTTCTCGGTCGACGTGCTGGCGGCGGATGCGCCCGCGCGCATGCGCCATTGGCGCGGCCGCGGCCTCACCGGCATGCGCCTGTTCACGATCGGCAGCACGATGCCGGACCAGGCGTCGTGGCTCGATGATCCCAAGACCTATCCGGCCTGGGAATGCGCCGGCGAGCTCGGGCTCTCGATCTGCCTGCAGATGTCGCCCAAGGCGCTCCCGCAGATGATGAAGATGGCGGAGCGCTTCCCCAAGGTGCGGATCATCCTCGATCACATGGCGCGGCCGGTGCTGGAGGACGGACCGCCCTACGCGGCCGCCGCCAGCCTGTTCGCGCTCGCCGCCTACCCGAGCGTCTATCTCAAGCTGACGCCGCGCACGTTCACCGAATCCCGCAAGGGCAAGGCGAGCCCGGAAACCTTCTTTCCCAAGCTGGTGTCGGCGTTCGGCGCATCGCGGCTGGCCTGGGGCTCGAACTATCCTTCCTCGGAAGGCTCGCTGCCCGAGCTTCTCGCGCTCGCCAAGAGCTCGCTCGCATCCTTGCCGCAGAGCGATCAGGATTGGATATTCGGCAAGACCGCCCAGACGCTCTATCCCGCCCTGGCGAATTAGCGTTGTGACTGCTGTCATTCCGGGGCGCGCCGTAGGCGCGAGCCCGGAATCGATACTCCCAGGCCGGGTTATGGGCTCCGGGCTCGCCGCTTCGCGGCGTCACGGAATGACCGTGAGACGTGCTCAACAAGGACCAGCGCCGATGCCCGAAAAAAGCATGACCCTGCACACGATGCTGGGAAACTATCCCAACACCAAGGCGATCAAGAGCGGCGCATTCCGCTCCGACCTCGTCGACTTCGACTTCGTCGAGGTGAAGGTTGCCAACAATCTGTTCAAGCAGGTCGTGCGCGACGCCAAGTACGACGTGGCCGAGCTGGCGATCGTGACCTATCTGCAGGCCGCGACCTTCGGCAAGCCCTACGTGCTGCTGCCGGCCGTGCTGGTGAGCCGCGGCCAGCACCACACCATCGCCTACAACGCCGATCGCGGCGTGCTCAAGCCGTCCGATCTCGCCGGCAAGCGCGTCGGCGTGCGCGCCTACACCGTGACCACCGGCACCTGGGTGCGCGGCATCCTGGCCGGCGACTACGGGGTCGATCTCGACAAGGTGGAGTGGATCACGTTCGAGGATCCGCATGTGGCGGAGTATCGCGATCCTCCGATCATCAAGCGCGCGCCGCCCGGCAAGGAGCTGGTCGCGATGCTGCTCGACGGCGAGCTCGACGCCGCGGTGGTCGGCGACAAGCTGCCCGATCCGCGGCTGAAGCAGCTCATTCCCGACGCCGACGCCGTGGCGCTGCAGTGGGCGAAGGCGCACAACGGCGTGCCGATCAACCATATGGTGGTCGTGCGGAAGGAGCTGTCGGCCTCGCGGCCCGACGTGGTGCGGGAGGTCTTCCGGCAGCTGGTCGAGAGCAAGCGCGCCGCCGGATCGCCGGCGGACGGAACGCCGCTCGATCCGCTCCGCTTCGGGGTCGAAGCCGTGCCGGCCCAACCTGGAGATCATCATCGACTACTGCCACCGGCAGCAGCTCATCCCTCGGCGCCTCTCGGTGGACGAGCTGTTCGACGACACCACCCGCGCCCTGAAAGCGGGATAGCAAGGTCCACCGACGCAGCAGCAAACTCGGTGCGCCCCCTCCCCCCTTGTGGGGGAGGGTTGGGGAGGGGGTGCAGCAGCGACAACTCGCGCTGCTCCAACCCCTCCTCACGGCGCCCCGTTGCGCGCATGAGTCGCACACCGTCGAATCCGCCGATGCGAAAAAATCTCCCGTCCTGGTCGTCGAAGACGATGTGTGGGCGCGCCTGATCGCGGTGGTGCTCGACCCGGCGACCAGCGCGGAGCGGACCGCCGCGTTCGCCGATTTCATGTCGCCCGACGAGCCGGATTTTCACGCCTGGTGCGAGCGAGCAAGGCAGGGCGCGAGCAGTCTCGCTCCCAGCGAGGTCCGGCTGGTGTCGTCGCAAGCGGACTTGCGCGCCGCTCTCGCGGATGCCGACGCTGTGGTGACCGAGTCGCTCGTCGTCGGAGCGGAAGAGCTCGCATTGGCGCCGCGTCTCAGGGTCGTTCACAAATACGGCGCCATCTTTCGCAACATCGATCTGGCGGCGTGCAAAGCCCGCGGCATCACGGTTCTCGGCGTGCGCCGGCGCGCCAATATCGCATGCGCGGAGCATGCCTTTGCGTTGATGCTGACGCTGGCGCGACGGCTGCACCGGCTGACCGGGTTGATCAGCACCGAGCAGCTTGCGGCTGCCGGGCTTCCCTTCAAGCCGTTCGACCGCAGGCATGTTCCGAACGGCAACTGGGGCCGCATCCCCGGAACGCGCAGCCTGTACGACAGCACGATCGGGATCATCGGTCTCGGCGAGATCGGCCGCGAGATCGCGTTGCGCGCCGCCGCCTTCGGAATGAAAATTCTGTACTTTCAGCGCACCCGTCTTCCCGAGACGGAGGAAACAGCGCTGCAGGTCTCGTATCGGCCGCTGGATGCGCTGCTCGCGCAAAGCGATTGGGTCGTTCCGCAGCTTCCCAGCGATCCGTCGACGTTGCACCTCATCGATCGCGCGCGCCTGGCGCAGATGAAGCCGGGTGCTTGCCTCGTCAATGTCTCGCGGGCGGAGGTGGTGGAGCGCGCAGCCTTGCTCGCGGCGCTGCGATCAGGCCGTCTCGGCGGCTTCGCGCTCGACCCGCTCTACGAGGAGCCCGGACGCAGCGACGACGAGCTGCTCTCGTTCGAGAACGTCGTTCTCACGCCGCACATGGCCGGCTCCCCGCGGTTCAACGGCCTCAGCGGATATCGAGGATTCATCAACGGGCTCGCTCGGGAGATGTCGAAATGAGACGACATCCTGTCGCGCGCCGGTTTTGATTTCTGCCGAGCGCTAAAGCGCATCTCGGTCGATAGCGTCGAGCTGTCCGATATCCCCTGGCGCCTCGGAACGCTTCAACCGCAGAAACGTTGATGAGGAGGAGGATATCAACATGCGCAAGCACGTTCTGGTTCTCGGCGCGTTCCTGATTTCTTCCGGCGTTGCCGCGGCGCAAAATCGAATGCCGGACCCCGACGACGGTTATTGGGGACCGCGCGAGCCAACGTTCGAGGAACGATGGTCGGCCGCACCGACCCAGCCGCAGGCAGCGCCCCGCTTGGATGCGGAGGGATACAATTTGGACGCGCCTGCTCCCCCGGAAACGACCGGCCGCAGCCAACCGAGAAATAGCCCCGACCCGGCTCCGCTTCCGGGTGAGGAACCGAGGCCAATTCCACGCTAGTGCTCATGAGCGAAGGGCGGCTTCGGCCGACTTTTCTCTGCCGCCGTGCGATCATTTGAGCAGCAGCCGTCAGGCGTGCATGTGTCCATTGCGGGATCCGTATCCCGTGTCGCGGGAAGGTACGGAGGGGTTCACGCGCTGCGGGCCATCAGAAGCCGGCGCTGCGGCCGGCTTTGATGACGACCGCACTGGTTGGGCGCTCTTGCCGTGAGCCGTCTCGGAATGCGCGCGCAGTCTTGGAATGCTGCTGGGCTTGCATGAAGCGAGGGCGGCTTGCGGCCGCCCTTTTCTTTTGCCGCCGTGCGATGTTCTGGCAGGCAGCCTGTCGGCCATCGAGTGTCCATTGCGGCGATCCGGTATCCCGGGTCTGCTCAAGCCGAGTGGTAACGACGGCGGACGGAACCTTTGCGCGCGGCGGGATATGCCCGGCTGTCGAATGTCCAGCACAAAGCATGTGGAGGGCGCGCCGCCATGCCGATCCGACAGATGTTGAAAGACACCTATGCATTCGACCCGGACAGGGTCGTGCAGCTGACCGCCGCGTTTGAGGACGCCCTGCAAAAGATGGGATCGGTCAACCGCGACGACCCGGCGGCGCTCGCCGTGGCCAGGCACATCATCGAGCTGGCGAAGCAGGGCGAGACAGACACCGGCGCGATTGTCCGACGGCGCCATAGCGCGCTTGTCCGCGAGCGGCGCCTGAAACCAGGCGCCGTACCATGCCTGCCGAAGACTTGGGATGGAATGCGCGGTACCGGGCCGCGACCTGCAGGCGCCCGGCCGGGGCGTTCCCGCTGTCGCGGTTGGAAAGCCGGTTGCGCCAATCCGATGTCGTGGATTCCGATAAAGGCAAGGTCCCCCGCCTGATAGGAGGCGAAAATGGCTTACGAGATGATGGGCTTGACTGGAGAAGAGCTCGCTGAACGCCTCGGTACGTGCGATCCGGGCTCCATCAGTCACACCCAGATCATGTCCGAGATACAACGGCGTCACCTGTTTGCGCAGTACGAGGCAACCGAAGTCCTCAAGCAAGCCGCTCTGGCGGAAGAAAAAGCCGCTAGAGTCGCCGAAATCGCCGCAAAGGCGGCATTACAAAATACAAAATACATGTTGTGGGCTGCCATGGCCGCAGCAGTATCAGCCGCCGCCTCCTTGGCCGCGACGATCATCACGCTATCGGCCAAGTTGTAGCGCCTCCGTCGCCCTGTCCGTGTGAGGGCGCCTCCTGCGCTGCCCGCCGTGCGGATCGCGGCGCGTCACGATCGCGCACGTCGTACCGGGGGAGCGGCAGACAGCCTGAGGCGGATGCCCATACTTTTTCGATCGGCCATTGCGCTTTACGCTCGACACCCCATGTCATTAGGTACGGGCGAGCTGCGCTTGCCCGAGACTGCCCGAAAAAAGCGGCGACGTACCGAAGTCTCCGTTCCTACCGTGGGCGGCCTGGTGCCGTCGGCAGGCACAATAACACTTCTAATAGATTGGGTTCGGATGCGGGTGACGTAAGCACCCGCTCCTGCGTGTCCGCGCGCGGCGCAGCGCGCGGTCCTCGAACGACAATCGGAGAAAAACAATGCAAAAATCTTTGCAATTCGCTCTCGCGGCCGGATCGATGCTCATTCTTGCTTCGGGAGCGATGGCCCAAGACGCCTCAGTAAGACTCAGTCCACTATTTCAGGTCCAACCGCAGATTGCCCAAGAGTACGCGCCATACTCGGTACTGCCCTCGATGATTTGGCGCGCGCCAGTTTTCCCACACGCATGGGACGTGCAAGCAGTTGTGCCGTTCACATTGGAGGAGACGCGCGCGTCCGACCGTGTGTCCAAGCCTGACTGAGCGCAGTCAATTGGCGGTAGTGGGTCAGTTTCAATTGTGGCGGCCCCGCAGGGTGTCCGAGTTCGCCAAGTGCTTAGTAAAAGGCGTGCTTAGTAAGAAGGCGCCTTGTCGCCACCATATCAACTTCAAGGAGGGGGCGCCTCAGGAGGATCGGCAGATGTGGTTCTACGTCCAGATGTGGCTCCCTACATTGGCGGTCGCTTTGACTGCTGCGATCTGCTTCAGCGTAGCGTCATTCATCATGGGGCACACAAAGCCTCAGTGACGATAGAACATCAAGCGATGACCCGAGAATGCGATGAGCGAATGTGGAACTTGGCCTATAGGTTGGCCCGGTCCGGTGAGCATCGAAACTACCAGGCCATCGAATGGGAATTGCGGGCGTTTGGGTATCCCCAAGCGCGCCGACTATTAGACCACGAGCGAGTCCGTGAAAGGCTGGACGGCATGTGCGCCGAAGCTCAGAAAGGATTTGTAATTGCCTAGGAGCACATCTCGGTCGAGTCGCGCCAATCTCTCCGCCGTCATTCCGGGGCGCGCCACCCGGATCGGCGCTTCGCGCCGTCCGGGCGCAGGCTCCAGGCGCGAGCCCGGAATCCATAAGCCCAGGCTGTGGTTATGGATTCCCCGCCTTCGCTAAAGCTTCGGCGGGCCGGGAGGGTGCCCGTCGAAGCCCGCAGGGCGAAGACGGGCGGGCCCGGCGCTTACGCGCCGTCCCGGAATGACGACCGTTGGATGTGAGCGGCTTCATGGAATTGCTGGTCTGGCCGTTCTTTGAATATCCGAGTGGCCCGTTTTGCCGCGTGCGTTGGTGAGCCACCACACACACAGAACCGCGGTTTCATGTACGATGCCGGCATCACCGACAGCGGCTCTAACGGCCTGGGCGTCGGTGGCTGAGAGACCAGTCGCGCTCCCGCCTGAACATCAGGGAGTATTCGTGATGGCACTGCCATTCCAACCACCACCGCCGCCGTGCGTTAAGTGCGGCACGGCGACTGTCTTGGCCCCTGCAATCGAGGGAGGCCAACGCGTTTTCGTGGTTCGATGCCCGGCCTGCGGGGGTGCCAACACCTACTCGCTCGATTATGACACGTTACGCGATGGTGAGCCCGATCCCAGGACCGCCTCGGTTGGCGGCCTCGTCGTTGCTCCCCAAAAAGTGGGATAGAGGGGCCCACTACTATTGCTCCGGCTTGATGTCGCCCGCCGCGATGATGCGGATCCATTTCTCGATCTCGCGGTCGACGTGCGCGCGGAATTCCTCCGTCGTGCTGCCGATCGGTTGGAATCCGCGCTCGAGCAGGTTCGCACCGAACGCCGCGCTCTTCACCGCATTGGCGGAAATCTGCTGCAGCTTGTCGACGATCGCGCGCCGGCGTCGCCGCCGGCACGATCAGGCCCATCTCGCTCGCGGAATCCACGCTGGCGTAGCCGAGCTCCTCCATGCTCGGAATGTCGGGCAGTTGCGGCGCGCGTCCGCGGGTCACGCCCAGCCCGCGCGCCTTGCCGCCCAGGATATGCGCGCGGATGGTCGGCACGGCGCCGAAGGTGAAATCCACCTTGCCGGACAGGAAGTCGGCGAGCGCGGGCGCGCCGCCGCGATAGGGCACGATCACGATCGCGATCCCGGTCACCTGCCGGAACTGCTCGCCGGCGAGGTGGATGCCGGTGCCGATGCCGGCCGATGCAAAGGTCAGCTTGCCCGGATTGGCCTTGGCGAACGCGACGAACTCCTGCGCGGTCTTGAACGGCGACGACGGGTGCACGCACAGCACCAGCTGCGTTCGCGACAGCAGCGACACCGGGACGAAATCCTTTCGGGTGTCGTAGGGCAGCTTGTCCTTGAACAGGCCGGGATTGGTCACGAACGCGCTGTCGACCATGCCGATCGTGTAGCCGTCGGCCTGCGCGTTCGCCACCGCCTGGGTGCCGATGGTGCTGCCGCCGCCGGCGCGGTTGTCGATCACGAGCGGCTGGCCGAATTCGCGCTCGATCTGCGCCGCCAGCAGCCGCGAGAACACGTCGGTGCCGCCGCCCGGTGCATACGGCACGATCAGTCGCACCGGACGCTGCGGATAGGCCTGCGCCGCCGCCTCGCGCGCGCGCAGCAGGGCGGCGCCCGCCATGCGGCGGCCCCGGTCATCCACGCGCGCCTGTTGATTTTGTCATTGTTGTTTCTCCTCCCGTACTCGGGCCGGAGATAGTCCGCGCTCACACGCGGAAGCGCTCGATCAGCTCGTCCTCCGGATCGGCGCCCAGGCCCGGCCGCTCGGGCACATCGATCGCGCCGTCGACCACCGGCACGGTCTTGGCATAGGCCGTGAACGGAACGTCGGCGAACAGCCGCTCGAGCGGCGCCGCGCGCTCCTTGGCGGCGATCGCGTGCAAGGTCGCGAGGTAGCCCGGCCCGAAGAAGAACGCATGCGGCACGCAGGTGACGCCGGCTTTTTCAGCCTCCGTCGCAATGCGCCACAGGTTGGTCAGGCCGCCGATCTTGACCACGCTCGGCTGCACGAAATCGGTGGCGCCGGCCGCCACCATCTTGCGGAAATCGAGCACGCCCGACGCGTTCTCGCCCATCGCCAGCGGCACGCCGGTCGCGCGCTTGAGCGCGGCGAGCGACTCGAAGTCCTCCGGCGGCCAGATCGGCTCCTCGACCCAGAACGGCTTCGACGGCGCCATGGCGGCGACCGGCGCGGTCGCCTCGGCCGGCGTCCAGGCGCAGTTGGTGTCGACCATGATCGGGATGTCCGGCCCGGCCACCTCGCGCGCGGCGGCGACGCTGTCGGCGGTGCGCTCGTGCAGCTTGATGTGGCGATGGCCGCGCTCGAGCGCGCGCGCGACGTTGCGGCGCACGTGCTCGACCGCGCCGCCGTATTGCAGGAGCGACGCATAGGTCTCGACCCGCTTGCGCCGCGCGCCGCCGAGCAGCGCGTGGACCGGCACGCCTTCGAGCTTGCCGCGGATGTCCCACAGCGCGATGTCGAGCCCGCTGATCGCATGGAGCACCGGGCCGGAGCGGCCGAAGCCATGCAGCAGGCGTTCGAGCCGCCCGGTCAGCTCGGGGTCGGCCGCATCCTGTCCGATCGCGACATGCTTGATCCAGGACTCGAAGACATCGGGGATGACCCGCGAGCTGCTGCCGTAGCACTCGCCCCAGCCGACCACGCCGTTGCTGGTGGTGACGCGCACCAGCAGCATTTCCACGTGCGTGCGCGGCCGCCCGGCGAATTGCGGCGGCGGCGCCCAGGTGTCGAGCGGAATGCGAAGCGCGATGGTGTCGATGCTGGCGATGGTGACGGCGGGCATTTCGTGTCCTTGCTGGGTCGCTTGGTCGCGACCCGGGCATCATCGTTGCCGGCCGGGCGGCGCGCAAGCCTCTCACCGCGCGGCACGAAGTGTTGAGTCTCGCAAGCGCTCGACCCCAACATACAGGCATGAAATATATACATTGACTGTACGTCAGCGAATCGCTAGATTCGAATCATCCCCGCTCGTGACGGGCGTCTCCGGAGACGGTCCATGACGGAGCAGGGAGTGGCGTTCCGCGGCTGTAGCTCGCAACTGCAGTCCCGGAAGGCACGGGAACCGCTCGCCGGACACTACGACCCGGCCGCGAGGAGCATCGCTGCACGAGCTCCGGAGGATAATGCCGGAGCCGGAAGCGCGGACCCGGAGGCCCAAAATCGCCACGGTAGAGCGCCGAGAGGCGCGCGTCCCCGATCGCAAGGGGACGCGAGGCGCCTCGCAAGCGCCTCGGCGTGCCCGCACGGCACGCCAGGGGTGCCTCGCAAGCACCCCGCGCCGTCTCGGCGCTCCACTCCCCGTCATGCGGGGAAAGGAATAAGAGAGAACGCGGCGCCCGCGCGCGAATGGTCAGCGGGCGGCGAAGCTTTGGCTGTTTGACATCGTGAGACTGAACGGAGCGAGTGGCGACCGGCGATGTGCCGCAAGCGACGCTGGCGCGGCACGTGCCCTCTCCCCTTGCGGGAGAGGGCTCAATGGTGGCGCCACGAATCCTGATGGGTGAGGGGTCTTCTTCGTAAGAACGTCTTGCGAAGCGAACCCCTCACCCATCATCGCACGTGGCAACATCGAGCTGCCCTCTCCCGCAAGAGGAGCGGGCATTGTCGGCGACAGCGGCGCTGCGTCTCGCATAGCGGCGCCAGCTCCGTCGGCCAGGGAAGAACAGTCTCATTCCCAGCCGATTTGAAGTTGATCCGTTTCGAGTGGCGCCTCGCATTTGGTGGAAATTTCTTCTATTTGCAGCGCCAAAATCGCTCCTATATAGAAATCTCATTCTCGCCAACGCCGGAGTCGCCCCGATGCGTTTCTTGCCGGTCTTCCTCGATCTCACCTCCGGAACGGTCGCGCTGGTTGGCTCCTCGGCGGCCGCCGTCAACAAGCTCCGGCTGCTGCGGTCCGCGGGCGCCAGTGTCCGCTGGTACTCGGGCAGCGCCGACGTCGCCGAGGAAGTGCTGCTCGCGGGCGCGGCGCCCGGTCGTCTGGAGCTGTCCTTCGCCGATCCGCTCGCGGCGGATTATTCCGAATTCGTCGCGGTGGTCGCCGCCACCGGCAGCTCGCTCGATGAAGACGTCGTCGCCAAAGCGCGCGCCCACAATGTCCCGGTCAACGTGGTCGATCGCGCCGACCTGTCGAGCTTCATCTTTCCCGCCACCGTCGACCGCGGCGACGTGGTCGTCGCCATCGGCACCAACGGCGCCTCGCCGGTGCTGGCGCGCCGCCTGCGCGAGCGGATCGAGGCGTCGCTGCCGGCGCGCATCGGCGATCTCGCCGCCCTGATGGGTCGCTATCGCGGACAGTTCGCCAAGGTGCGCCACGCGTCGCAGTCGCTGCGGCATTTCTGGGAGCGCGTCGTCGACGGTCCGATCGGCGCTGCCGCGCTGGCGGGACGCTGGCGCGAAGCCGAGCTGGCGCTCGTGCGCGCGATCGAGGGCACGCGCCGTCCGCAGCACGATGCGGGCATCGTGTTTCTGGTCGGCGCCGGTCCCGGCGACCCTGACCTTCTGACCTTGCGGGCGTTGCATGCCCTGCAGGGCGCCGACGTGATCTTCTACGACGAACTGGTCACGCCGCAGATCCTCGATCGCGCGCGCCGCGACGCCGAGCAGGTCTTCGTCGGCAAGCGGCGCGGCCAGCCGGGGATCGGCCAGGACGAGATCAACCGCCGCCTGGTCGAAGCCGCCCGCCAGGGCCGCAACGTGGTGCGGCTCAAGGGCGGCGACCCGTTCGTGTTCGGCCGCGGCGGCGAGGAGCTCGAGCACCTGCGCGCCGCCGACGTCGAGGTCGTGGTGGTGCCGGGCGTGACCGCGGCGCTCGGTTGCGCGGCCGAGGCCGGTCTGCCGCTGACGTTCCGCAACGAAGCCTCGCGGCTGTCGCTGATCACCGCGCATCACGCGGACGAAGCCGCCGCCACCGATTGGTCGGCGCTGTGCGATCCGCAGACGACCGTGGTCGTCTATATGGGCCTCGCCGCCGCGGCCGCCGTTCGCGACGGCCTGATCGCCGCCGGCCGCGATCCGAAAACGCCGGCCGGCGTGCTCGCCCGCGGCACCCATCCCGAACTCGAAGACCGTGGTCGGGCACCTCGAGCAATTGCCCGCCCTTGCCGCGCGCGCCGGAGAAGGTCCGGCCCTGCTCGTCATCGGCGACGTGGTCGCGCGCTCGGACGCGTGGCGAGACGCACATCGTGGGCTCGTCGGCAAGGAGATCGCGGCATGACCTCGCCGCTGCAGCAGAAGCTCAAGATCACCGGTCCGGTGGTGGTCACCGCCAATCGCCTCGGCGACGGCGCCGTCATCTACCGCACGCTCGATGGCCAATGGACCACGCAGCTCGACCGCGCCGCGGTGGTGAGCACGGCGCCGGCCGCGACCACGCTGCTGACGGCGGCGGCGGCCGACGACATCGGCGCCGTCGGTCCCTACGTGGCGCCGGTGCGTCTCGACAAGGACGGCACGGTGCGGCCCGGCAACCTGCGCGAAAGCATCCGGCATGCGGGTCCCACCTTCGATCTGCCGGCAAGCTTTGGAATTTGAGCGATGTATCTCTACGACGACTTCGACCGCACGCTGGTCGCCGAGCGCGTCTCCGAGTTTCGCGACCAGGTGGCGCGGCGGCTCTCGGGTGAGCTGACCGAGGAGGAGTTCAAGCCGCTCCGCCTGATGAACGGCGTCTACCTGCAGCTCCACGCCTATATGCTGCGGATCGCCATTCCCTACGGCACCCTGTCGTCCGACCAGCTGCGCATGCTGGCGCATGTGGCGCGGCGCTACGACCGCAACTACGGCCATTTCACCACCCGGCAGAACATCCAGTTCAACTGGATCAAGCTCGCCGAGCTGCCGGACGCCATGGCCGACCTCGCGCGCGCCGGCCTGCACGGCATGCAGACCATCGGCAACTGCGTGCGCAACATCACCACCGACCAGTGGGCCGGTGTCGCCACCGACGAGATCGAAGACCCGCGCATCTGGGCCGAGATCCTGCGCCAGTTCACCACGCTGCATCCGGAATTCTCGTTCCTGCCGCGCAAGTTCAAGATCGCCGTCACGGCGGCGGCGCACGACCGCGCGGCGGTGCGGGTGCACGACATCGGGTTGCGGATGCATCGCAACGGCGCCGGCGAGACCGGCTTCGAGGTCATCGTCGGCGGCGGGCTCGGCCGCACCCCGTTCATCGGCAAGACCATCAAGCCGTTCCTGCCCAAACGCGACCTGCTCAGCTATGTCGAGGCGATCCTGCGCGTCTACAACCAGTTCGGACGGCGCGACAACATCTACAAGGCGCGCATCAAGATCCTGGTGCACGAGCTCGGCGCCGAAGCCTTCGCCAAGGAGGTCGAGGCGGAATGGCTGCCGATCAAGGACGGCGCGCTGGCGCTCGATCCGGCGGTGATCGCCGATATCGCCGCCCGCTTCCGCTATCCGGACTACGAGCAGCTCGACGACAGCCCGCCCGAGCTGAGCAAGGCACGCGCGTCCGATCGCGCCTTCGCGAGCTGGCTCGGCAATTCGGTGTCCAATCACAAGGTGCCCGGCTACGCCATCGTGACGCTCTCGCTCAAGCCCGAGGGCGGCCCGCCCGGCGACGCCACCGCCGAGCAGATGGACACGATCGCCGATCTGGCCGACCGCTATTCGTTCGGCGAGATCCGGGTCGGGCACGAGCAGAACCTGGTGCTGCCGCACGTGGCGCAGCGCGACCTTGCCGGCGCTGTGGCGCGCGCTCGACGCCATCGGCGTGGCGACGCCCAATGTCGGGCTGGTCTCCGACATCATCGCCTGCCCGGGGCTCGACTATTGCAGCCTGGCCAATACCCGCTCGATCCCGGTGGCGCAGGAGATCAGCCGCCGCTTCCGCGATCGCGACCTCGCGCGCGATCTCGGCCGGCTCCACATCAACATTTCCGGCTGCATCAACGCCTGCGGCCACCATCATGTCGGCCACATCGGGCTCCTCGGCGTCGAGAAGAACGGCGAGGAGTACTTCCAGGTGACCTTGGGCGGTCGCGCCGACGAGAACGCCGAGCTCGGCGCGCTGCTCGGTCCGGCGGTTCCCTACGCCGAGGTGGCGGACGTGGTCGAGGACGTCGTCGCGGCCTATCTCGAGCTGCGCGCGCGGCCGGACGAGATCTTTCTCGAGACCGTCAAGCGCATCGGCGTCGAGCCGTTCAAGGAGCGCGTCTATGCCACTCGTTAGGGCAGGGCAGGTGGTCGAGGATCGATACCTGCGCATCCTCGACGATGCGCCGATCCCCGAGTGGACGCCGGTGATCATCCCGGCGGCGCGGCTGATCGCCGACTTTGCCGACATCGCGCGGCGGGAGGCGCCGACCGGCGTGCTGTGGCCGAACAATCGCAAGGTCTCCGAGCTCGCGCCGTATCTCGACCAGCTGACGCTGGTCGCCCTGGTGTTCCCGACCTTCAAGGACGGCCGCGCCTACAGCCAGGCGCGCCAGCTGCGCGAGCGCTACGGCTTTCGCGGCGAGCTGCGCGCCACCGGCGACGTGCTGCGCGACCAGTTCCTGTTTCTCGCCCGCGCCGGGTTCGACGCCTTCGAGGTCAAGAAGGAGGCCGACACCACGGCGTTCGTCGAGGCGCTGGCGCGCTACAGCGTGTTCTACCAGCCCGCCGCCGACGCCCGCACGGCGGTGCAGCGCGCGCGCCGTGACCATGCCCGCCGGGCCCCCGCCGCCCTCGATCACCGGTCGAAAACGCTGTCCGAGTTGGGAACGCTCCGGGCTGGCGATCGTTGAGGTCGGCGGCCGGTGCGTGGAGCGCACCGGGAAAGCGGGGCGGCGCTTCGCGACAGTATGGCTAAATATTAGCGTGGTTTTGTCCGGGTTTTTGATGATCAAGAGCCTGTCTTATTGACGTGACAGAATAGCATCAAATGTAGAGTGACCGTAAAATCTGTCTCGATGATGGGGATAGTATGCGCAAGATACTCGCCACCGTCGCCACAAGCTTGATCTTGGTCGGCTCAGCCTGGGCAGCAGACGTCACTCTACTCAACGTCTCCTACGATCCGACCCGCGAGCTTTACGCCGAGGTCAACAAGGCGTTTGCCGGCAAATTCCAGAAGGACACCGGCAAGACCGTCGAGATCAAGCAGTCGCACGGCGGATCCGGGCGGCAGGCGCGCTCGGTCATCGACGGCCTGGCGGCCGACGTCGTGACCCTGGCGCTCGCCTATGACGTGGACGAGATCGCCGATCGCGGCCTGATCGCCGCCGATTGGCAGAAGCGGCTGCCGCAAAACGCCTCGCCCTACACCTCGACCATCGTGTTCCTGGTCCGCAAGGGCAACCCGAAGCGCATCAAGGACTGGGACGATCTGGCCAAGCCGGGCATCAAGGTCATCACGCCGAATCCGAAGACGTCCGGCGGCGCGCGCTGGAATTACCTCGGCGCCTGGGGCTACGCGCTGAAGAAAGACGGCAGCGAGGCCAAGGCCAAGGAGCTCGTCAAGGCGATCTACGCCAACGTTCCGGTGCTCGATACCGGCGCGCGCGGCTCGACCATCACGTTCGTCGAGCGCGGCGTCGGCGACGTCTTCATCTCGTGGGAGAACGAGGCCTTCCTCGCCATCAACGAGCTCGGCAAGGACAAGCTCGAGATCGTCGTGCCTTCGGTGTCGATCCTGGCCGAGCCTCCGGTCGCGGTGGTCGACAAGGTGGTCGAGAAAAAGCGAACGCGCGCCGCCGCCGAAGCCTATCTCAACTTTCTCTACACCAAGGACGGCCAGGAGATCGCCGCCAAGCACTCCTATCGCCCGCGCGATCCGGATGTGGCGAAGAAGCACGAGGCGGCGTTCCCGAAGGTGACGCTCTTTACCATCGACGACACGTTCGGTGGCTGGCGCGCGGCGCAAAAGAAGCACTTCGCCGACAAGGGCGTGTTCGACGAGGTCTATAGCCAGTGACGCTCGCTGTCCCTACTATCGGCGATCATCTGGACACTCGCACGACGATTTCCGTGGATCGCCGCAAGTCGAAACGTCATCCGAGCGTGATCCCGGGTTTCGGGATCACGCTCGGCCTCACGCTGACCTGGCTGGCGCTGATCGTGCTGATCCCGTTGGCCGGGCTGTTTCTCAAGACCGCCGAGCTCAGCCTCGATCAGTTCTGGTCGATCGTGACCAGTCGTCGCGCGCTCAACGCGCTGCGGATCAGCTTCGGCGTCTCGCTGGCGGCGGCCGTGACCAACATGGTGTTCGGGTTGGTGGTGGTGTGGGCCCTGGTGCGCTACGAATTTCCCTTCAAGCGGCTGTTCGACGCCATCATCGACATCCCGTTTGCGTTGCCGACCGCCGTCGCCGGTATCGCGCTGACCACCCTGTTCGCCGAGAATGGCTGGCTCGGCGGCCTGCTCGCGCTCGCCGGCATCAAGGTGTCGTTCACGCCGCTCGGCATCTACGTGGCGCTGGTCTTCATCGGCCTGCCGTTCGTGGTGCGCACCGTGCAGCCCGTCCTCATCGATCTCGACGCCGAGGTCGAGGAGGCCGCCGCCACGCTCGGCGCCAACCGCTGGCAGACCATCACCCGGGTGATCCTGCCGGTCATCGTTCCGGCCATGTTGACCGGATTTGCGCTCGCCTTCGCGCGCGCGGTCGGAGAATACGGCTCGGTCATCTTCATCGCCGGCAATCTGCCGAACGTCTCCGAGATCGCGCCGCTGCTGATCGTCATTCGTCTGGAGGAGTTCAAATACGCCGACGCCACCGCGATCGCGGTGGTGATGCTGCTGGCGTCCTTCCTGATCCTGCTCGCGATCAACCGCCTGCAGCGCTGGTCCGAGCTGCGCAGCCGGACGCGCGTGAGGGGGCAAGCGATGTCCGTCACCATGGGAACGATGACGTCGCGTCGCGATGCGCGTCGCGGCCCGCCGCGTCACGCGCGCACCGAGCCGGTGCTGGTGCGCTGGATCATCGTGGCGATCGCGCTCTCGTTCCTGGTCGTCTTTCTGGTGCTGCCGCTCGCCACCGTGTTCCATCAGGCCTTCGCCCGCGGCATCGGCCCCTATCTCGGCGCGCTCGCGCATCCCGACGCGGTCGCGGCCATCAAGCTGACGCTGCTGGTGGCGGCGATCTCGGTCGGCGCTCAATCTGGTCTTCGGCGTGATCGCGGCGTGGGCGATCGCCAAGTTCGAATTTCCCGGCAAGACCTTGCTGATCACGCTGATCGACCTGCCGTTCTCCATCAGCCCGGTCATTTCCGGACTGGTGTTCGTGCTGCTGTTCGGCGCCCAGGGCTTCTTCGGCGCCTTCCTGCAGGCGCACGACATCGCGATCATCTTCGCTTTGCCCGGCATCGTCCTCGCCACCGTGCTGGTGACGTTCCCGTTCGTGGCGCGCGAGCTCATTCCGCTCATGCAGGAGCAGGGCACGCAGGAGGAGGAAGCCGCGCTCTCGCTCGGCGCGTCGGGGCTGCAGACGTTCTGGCGGGTCACCTTGCCGAACGTGAAGTGGGCGCTCCTCTACGGCGTGCTGCTCTGCAATGCGCGCGCCATGGGCGAGTTCGGCGCGGTCTCGGTGGTCTCGGGCCACGTGCGCGGCGAGACCAACACCATGCCGCTCCACATCGAGATTCTCTACAACGAATACCAGTTCATGGCGGCGTTCGCGGTCGCGTCGCTGCTGGTATTGCTGGCGCTGGTGACGCTGATCGCCAAGGCCGTGCTCGAGCGGTACGCTCATTCGGAGTGAAGTCATGAAGATCGAGCTCCTCGATGTGACCAAGCGCTTCGGCGCCTTCGCGGCGCTTGCCGGCATCGACCTCAAGGTGGACTCCGGCGAGCTGGTGGCGTTGCTCGGCCCTTCCGGGTCCGGCAAGACGACGCTGCTGCGCATCATCGCCGGGCTCGAATGGCCCGACGAAGGCCAGGTCCATTTCGACGGCAACGATGCGCTGACGCGCAGCGTCGGCGAGCGCAACGTCGGCTTCGTGTTCCAGCACCATGCGCTGTTCCGACATATGAGCGTGTTCGAGAATGTCGCCTTCGGCCTGCGGGTGCGCCAGCGCAGGGAGCGCCTGGCCGACGCGGACATCCAGGAGCGCGTCGAGAAGCTGCTCGATCTGGTCCAGCTCAAATGGCTCGCGCAGCGCTATCCGAGCCAGCTCTCCGGCGGCCAGCGCCAGCGCGTGGCGCTCGCCCGCGCGCTCGCCATCGAGCCGCGCGTCCTGCTGCTCGACGAGCCGTTCGGCTCGCTCGATGCCAAGGTCCGCAAGGAGCTGCGGCGCTGGCTGCGCAACCTGCATACCGAGATCCACGTGACGTCGCTGTTCGTCACGCACGATCAGGAGGAGGCGTTGGAGATCGCCGATCGCGTGGTGGTCTTGGATCGCGGCCGCATCGAGCAGACCGGCACGCCGCAACAGATCTACGAGCGGCCGGAAACCGCGTTCGTCCACGAGTTCATCGGCGAGTTGATCGTCGTGCCGGTGGCGGTCGAGGCCGGCGACGTGCGGTTCGACGGGCAGTCGATCGGCCTCGACCCGCGCGGTGCGCCCAACGGCGCGGCGCGGCTGTTCGTGCGCCCCTACGAGGTGACGATCGTCAAGGCGTCCGACGCCGCCGCGCTCAAGGGCATCGTCAAGCGCGTGCATGGGCTCGGGCCGGCGCGGCGCGTCGAGGTCGCGCTCGGCGGCGAGCACAATGAAACGGTGGTCGAGGTCGATGCGCCGCGCAGCCAGGACTTGCGGGTCGGCGAGGCCGTCGGTCTGCGGCCGCAGCAGTATCGGCTGTTTCCGGTCAACGGCAGCGATGCGCGGCAATGATGGAGCGCTGCGCTCATTCCGGCTGGATGCCGGCGGCCTTGATGATGGCGCCGTAGCGCTCGATGCCGTCCGCCATCAGCGCCGCGAGCCGCTCCGGCGGACCGCCGATCACCGTAAAGCCGTTGTCCTCGAGCTTGCCGCGCACGTCGGGCGCGTTGAGCGCCTTCACCATCTCGCCGTTGAGGCGCGTCACGATCGGCGGCGGCAGGGCAGGCGGACCGAGAAAGCCGAACCAGGACGACGGCTTGCGAAAGGCCGGAATGATCTCGGACATCGAAGGGATTTGCGGCTGCTTCGAGTAGCGCGCCGGCTCGAGCACCGCGAGGATCTTGGCGCGGCCGTCCTGCACGGCCGGCAGCGCATTGGCGATCGAGATGAAGGTCATCGGGATGTGCCCGCCGGCGACGTCCTGCATGGCGAGCGCCACGCCTCGATAGGGCACGTGATTGATCTTCACGCCGGCGGTCTGGTTGAACAGCTCGCCCATCATGTGGAACACCGAGCCGACGCCGGAGGTCCCGTAGGCGAGCTCGCCCGGGCGCCGCTTGGCGTAGTCGATCAGCTCGGGAACCGAGGCGACCGGCAGCGCGGCGTGCACGACCAGGCAGGTCACCGGCTCGACCGCGGCCGCAAGCGGGGTGAAATCCTTGATCGGGTCGTAGGGCAGGCTCTTGAGCAGATGCACGGCGGTGACGTGCGTGCCGGCGGTGGCGGCCAGCAGCGTGTAGCCGTCGGGCGCGGCGCGAGCGACCATGTTCGAGCCGATCGTGCCGTTCGCGCCGGCGCGGTTCTCGACCACGACGGTCTGGCCGAGCGCATCGCCGAGCTTGCCGCCGACCAGCCGGGCCACGAGATCGAGCGGGCCGGGCGGAAACGGCACCACCATGGTGATCGGCTTCGCCGTCGGCCAGCCTTGGGCGACGGCGGCGTCGGTTCCGGCGAGCCCGAATACGGCAAGACCGCCAGCCACGAGCAGTTGCAGGAGCTTCATCGCAATCGTCCTGTCATGACGGCTTTGGATACCAAGCGGGCTTGCGCTTCTCGCGAAAGCTCGCGCGGCCTTCGTTGGCTTCGTCCGAATGGAATCGCTGGTCGAAATCGGCCTGCAGCTCGGCGAGAAGCTCCTGCGATATCGGCGTTCCGCCCAGCCGCGCGAAGCAGCGCCTTCGCATGCGCCGCCGCGTGCGGGCCCGCCATCAGCAGCTCGTCGATCAAGCGCGCCAGCGCCTGCTCTTTCGCCTCGGCGGGGCAAAGCGCGTGGACGAGGCCGATGCGCATCGCCTCGTCGGCTCTGAACCGCTCACCGGACAGGAGATAGCGGCGCAGATGGCGGGCGTCGATCGCGCGCAGGAAGATCGGAATCAGCGGTCCCGGCGCGAAGCCGAGCCGCACCTCGGGCATCGAGAAAAATGCGTCGTCCTCCGCAATCACCACGTCGCAGCAGCACACCAGCGCGACACCGCCGCCGATGCAGGCGCCGTGAACGAGCGCGACGGTCGGCTTCGGCGAGCCGATCGAGCGCGTCGCAGACGACCGGGATGGTCGCGCGCGGTTTTCCGGGCTCCGTGGGTGCCGGTGCGGGAGCGCCGATCTCCGCGCCGACGCAGAAGTGCTTGCCGGCGCCGCGCAGCACGACTGCGCGCACGGCGGGCGCCGCGGCAAGCCGCGCCAGCTCTGCGACCAACGCGTCGAGCATGGCCTGGTTGTAGCAATTGCCCTTCTCGGGCCGGTTGAGCAGCAACGTGGCGATCCCGCGCCCGTCGATCTCGCAGCGCAACGTCGCGGAGCTGGTCGCGGGAGCGTTCACGACAAGCCACCTGCATGCGCCCGCTCGCGCGCGGTGCCGAGCGTGAGGTCCGAGAAGCGGCCGGTATGATGGAGCTCGTTGCCGTAGCGGGCGGCGAGCGCGATCGCGCGCTTGTAGTAGAGCCCGATGTCGTGCTCGTCGGTGTAGCCGATGGCGCCGTGCATCTGCAGCGCGCCGCGAATGATCTCGAGCGCGCAGCGCGAGGTCCGCGCCTTGACGGCGGAGACCATCGCCGGATCGTGCTCGCCGGCGTCGAACGCGGAGATCACCCGATAGGCGAGCGAGCGGTTGAGCTCGATATCGATGAAGCTATTGACCGCGCGGTGCTGCAGCACCTGGAAGCTGCCGATCGGCCGCCCGAATTGCTGCCGCAGCTTGATGTAGTCGAGCGTGACGTCGAGCGCCGCGGCCGCGAGACCGAGAAGCTCGACGCCGGCGCCGAGCATCAGCAATTCCTGCATCTGCAAGCGTGAGCGTTGCGCCGTCGCTCCGGTCGCAATGACACTTTGCGGCGAGACGCGGTCGAGAACGAGCGTTGCTCGACGCGGAGCCGTCGACATTGCGGCTGGTCGTGACCGAGACGCCGGGCGCATCGCGCGGCACGAGGCACACGACGGCTTCGGGCCGGCTTTCGACCGCGACCAGGAACGCGTCCGCCGATTGGGCGAAGGCGACGAACGGGATCGTTCCGCTCAGAGATGAGGCTTTGGCGTCGAAAGACACGGGCGAGAGGCCATCGCCATAGCTCCAGAACGATGCCGTGGTGGCCGGAACGATCACGCGCGTGCCGGCCAGCAGATCGGATAGCATTGCCGACGGAGACGCGCCGTCCGACGCGGCCATCGACAAGCTCCGTGCGGCCGCGGCCGCCTCCACCAGCGGCACCTGCAACAGCTGCTTGCCGGCCTGCTCGACGACCAGCGCGAAATCGAAGGCGCCGAGGCCGCTGCCGCCGTGGCGCTCCGCGACCACGGTGGAGAGCCAACCGGCGCGGATCAGCTCGCGCCACGCCTCCTTGTCCATCTCGGCGCCGGCGGCATTGAGCGCGCGCAGGCGCTTCGGCCCGCCGAAATCCGGCGCACAGCCGCGCGGCGCGTCTCGGCAAGCAGGTTCTGCTGTTCGTTCAGCAGCAGGTCCACGGCGTTCCCCGACCTTTTCTTTCGACGCGTCAGCTCGGCAGGCCGAGCACGCGCTTGGCGATGATGTTGCGCTGGATCTCGACGGCGCCGCTGCCGACCGTGACGCGGCGCATCTCGAACATGTCGGCGGCCGGGTTCACCACGTGATTGCCGATCTTCAGGTCGTCGACCTGCGGGCCGAGCGCGCCGGCGGCGTCGACCAGCAGCTCGGAGGCGCGCTGGCCCAGCTCGCCGCCGACGATCTTGATCACCGGCGCCATCGAGGGCGGCGCCTCGCCGTGCGCGTGCAGCGTGGCGGCGTGGCGGTAGATAGGCCGAGAACGCGAGCAGGTCGATCTCGAGCGTCGCCAGCCGTTGCCGGAAGAACGGCTCGCGGATCGCGCCGGTGAGCTCGGCCACCTGTCGCGCCTGGTTGAGATAGACCGCGGCGTTGCGCGGATGGCCGGTGGTGAAGCGCTCGGAGCCGAGCAGGTTGTTGGCGACGCGCCAGCCGGCGTTGAGCTCGCCGAGCAGGTTCTCGCGCGGCACGCGCACGTTCGACGAACAACTCCTCGGCGAATTCCGCGTCGCCCTTGATGGTCTGGATCGGCCGACGGTGACGCCGGGCGACTTCAGGTCGATCAGCAGCATGGTGATGCCGGCGTGGCGCGGCTGCGCCTTCGGGTCGGTGCGCACCAGCGCGAACATCCAGTCGGCGAAGTGGCCGTTGGTGGTCCAGGTCTTGTGGCCGTTGACGACGAAGGCGTCGCCGTCGAGCTCGGCGCGCGTCGTCAGGCTGGCGAGGTCGGAGCCGGCGCCGGTCTCCGAATAGCCCTGGCACCAGGTCGACGTCGCCGGTCAGGATCGGCGGCAGGTGCTGCGCCTTCTGCGCCGGCGTGCCGGCATCGATGATCAGCGGCCCGATGAAGCTCAGGCCGTGCGGATAGGGCGTCGGCGCGCCGACCCGGCTGATCTCCTCGAACAGGATGATCTGCTGGGTGAGCGTCGCGCCCATGCCGCCGTATTGCTTCGGCCAGTGCGGCGCGATCCAGCCGCGCTCGTAGAGCTTGCGGTGCCAGGGCTTGAGCTCGGGCGGATCGATGCGGGCCGGCCGATTGCACAGCTCCGCCGGCAGGTTCTGGCGACCCAGTCGCGCACCTCCTGCGCGGAAGGCGCGGTCGGCCGGATCGTCGTCGACGAACAGCGTGGTGTTGTCCCACGACATGCGTCAGGTCCTCAAGGTCGCGAGCCCATGGCTCGAGCACGATGTCGCCGCGCTCGACCACGCGGCATTGGAACGGCACGCGCGCGCCGTCGCGGCCACATCTCGGTGCGGATGGTCTCGCCCGGGAAACACCGGCCGCGAGAAGCGCGCCTCGATGCTGGCGAGCCGCTCCGGCCGGTAGTCGAGCGCAGTGCGCAGCGACCGCATGCGCCGCGATGCCGAAGCTCGCGGCGCCGTGCAGGATCGGGCGCTCGAAGCCCGCCACCTTGGCGCGCTCGCGGATCGGCGTGCAGCGGATTCTCGTCGCCGTTGAGGCGGATACAGGAGCGCGAGGTTCGGCGGCGTCGGCAGGTCGCACACCTGCGTCGGGCGCGCGTGCCGGGCACCGCGGCCGGCACCGGCGCTCGGTCACCTTGCCGCCGAAGCCGCCGTGCTTGCGCGCCATCGTCGCTGCTTTCGACCGTGGCGATCGGCGTGCCATCGGCGTCGACGAGATCGCGGGTCGATCTGGATGATGGCGGCGTTGCCGGGCCCCTTGTCGATCACCTCGCGGATGCGCGGACGGCTCATGAGCTGCGCTTCCGGCGCCAGCGGCCGGTGCAGCATCACCTTCAGGTCGGCGCGGACCACGAGCCGCTCGTCGATGCCGAACGCCGGATCGGTCAGCGGCCCGGCCAGCCGAGCACCACCGCCATGGTCGGGAAACGCCTCGAGGCCGGCGCGCTCGTAGACGAATTTGAGCTGGCCCGGATCGAGCGGGTCCATGCCGAGCCCGATGCCGAGCGCATAGAGAATGCAGTCGCGCGGTGCCGTAGCTCACGGCGATGTCGGCGGGCCGATAGGCCATGATCCGTTCGTAGTTCAGCGCCATGGCGGTACCATCGCTCCGGCCGTAGGGTGGCAAGGCGCGCTGATCGGCTCCACGCGTGGGCAAAATCGCGCGCGCGCCGTGCCCACCGCACAGCACGGCAGGCGATTTTGCCCACCCTACGAAATCTCGGCCGCATCGCCTTCATTGCTCCAGCTTGGCGCCGGAGAGATCGACCAGCTGCTTGGCGGTCACCTTGTCCTCGACCAGGAACTTGGCGAAGGCCTCGGACGAGTTGCCGACCGGCGTGAAGCCTTTCGACAACAGGATATTGCTCGGCGAAGGCCGGCGTCTTGACGATCGCCGCGAGCTCGGCGTTGAGCTTGTCGACGATCGCTCCCGGCGTGCCCTTGGGCGCGAACATGCCGAACCAGGTCACGTAGGTGGAGTCGTGCGCCGGCAGGCCGGCCTCGGCGAACGAGGGCACGTCGGGGATGAGCGGGTTGCGCTTCGATCCGGGCACCAGCAGCCCCTTGACCTCGCCCTCCTTGATCTGGCGGGTGAGGTCGAGATTGCCGACGATCAGATACATCATCTGCACGTCGCCGGCCTTGAACGCGAGCATGGCCTCGGACGCGCCTTTGTAGGGAATGTGCGTGAGCTTGGCGCCGGTCTCGTGCTTGAGCCACTCGATGATCAGGTGCGAATCGCCGCCGACCCCGAACGAGCCGAAGTTGAGCTTGTCGGGATGCTGCTTCGAATAGGCCACCAGCTCCTTGAAGTCCTTCACCGGCACGCTCTTGTTGAGGATCAGCACCTGCTGGGCGAAGGCGATATTGGTGATCGGCTCGAAATCCTTCAGCGGGTCGTACGACAGGTTCTTGTAGAGCGCCGGATTGATCGACACGGTGCTGCGCGAAAGGAGACAAATCGTGGAGCCGTCCGGCGGCGCCGCCTTGCAGGCATTGGCCGCGATGATGGTGTTGGCGCCGGGGCGGCTTTCGACCACGAAGCCCGCCGGATTGCGCTGCTCGAACGCCTTGCCGAGCGCGCGCACCATCACGTCGATGGCGCCGCCGGGCGCGAGCGGAATCAGCACGCGGATGGGCGCCGAAGGATAGCTCGTCTGGGCGAGGCCGGCGTTGTGAGCACGATAAGCTTGCGCCGATCACCAGCGCGGCGAGACCGGCATGCTTGCGAAACGTCATCGTCTTCCTCCGTGTGCCCTCTCTTGTCGGGTCGAGAGCGGCTTTGTTGTCGGCGACCTTATCAGCGAGACTGCATTGTCGTTATGGATTGCCGACCGGCTCCGTCCATTGAACCACGTAGGCGATCGGAAAGGCCTTCATCCGATCGTGAATTCGCGCTTCGATATCACGGCGCGCCGGCGTCGAACCGGGCGCGATCCGGATGCGTGCCACGTTGCCCTTGATCGGGTCGGCCACGATCTCGACCATGAGGTTCGCCGGCGAATCCGTCACGTCCGCCAGCAGCGCCTGGAAGGCGCGGCGGGCGGCGTCGTTGCGCAACTGCACCTTGGCGGGCTTGCCCACGTCGGTGAGCGGCATCTTGTCGACGATGACGATCTCCTTCGGCGCCGCGGCGCGTTCCGGGATGTTGCGCCTGCGCGAAGTCGCGGATCTCGTCGGCGCCTGGCGCGCGCGCCCGCGACCAGCTGCACATAGGCGATCGGCAATTCGCCCGCATGGGCGTCGGGCTTGCTCACCGCCGCCGCCAGCATCACGTCGGCGTGCTTGAGCAGGGTCTCCTCGATCACCGACGGATCGATGTTGTGGCCGCCGCGGATGATGACGTCCTTCACGCGGCCGGTCAGCCACAGGTAGCCGTCGGCATCGATGCGGCCGAGGTCGCCGGAGTTGAACCAGCCGTCCGGTGTGAACATGCCGTCGTTGTATTTCGGGTCGACGTAGCCGGGCGTGACGCTCGGGCCCTTCACCACCACGACGCCGATCTCGTCGACCGCGCAGTCGCGCTTGATGGTGCCGTCATCGCCGAGCTCGACCGTCTTGATCTGCGTGTAGGGCAGGCGGATGCCGGGCGAGCCGTATTTCGGGTCGCCGTCGCGCGGCGCCTGGCTGACGTTCTGGGTGTATTCGGTCGCGCCATAGGTGAGCAGGACGCGCACGCCGATCATCGCCTCGATCTGGCGCGCCACCTCGGCCGGGAACGCGGTCGAGCCGGTGCAGGCATAGTCGCGCAGCGAGCCGAGCCTTTCGCCCTGCGGCTTGCTCTTCGCCAGTTGCGCCAAGGTGGTCGGCACGCCGGAGAAGATCGTGACGCCGTAGCGCTCGACGAACTTCCAGTAATTGTCGATGAACCGCTTGTCGCGGGCGCCGAGCGGCGAGGGGATCACGATCGACATGCCGTGCGCGATCGCGAACCAGCCTTTGCCGAAAATGCCCGCGATGTGGAACATCGGATATTCGGCGAAGATCACGTCGTCGGCGGTGTGCGCCATCACCACCGCATTGGCCCAGCACTTGTAGGCGAAGCCGCGATGCGTGAGCTTGACGAGCTTGGGCGAGCCGGTGGTGCCGCCGGAATGGATATAGGCGGCGATGTCGTCGGGCGCGATCTTGCGCTCGAACACGAGCCTGTCGCCCGGCTGGCGAGCGGCGAGCGTGTCGAGGTCGCTGTCGGGGAGCGCCTGGCCGCCCGGACCGGGCACCGAGAGAATCCGCACCGATGCGGGGATGTCGCCGCGGATCGCCTGCACGTTCTCCCAGATTTCGTAGCCCGGGGTCGGGCCGAGCGCGACGATCACCTTCGCCTTGGTCGAGCGGATGAGCTCGCCCAATTGCTCGGGCTTGAGCATCCAGTTCACGCTGCACGCGATGCCGGCGGCGAGCGAGCCCAGCATCACGACGAACAACTCGGGGACGTTCGGCAGCAGAAACAGGACGGCGTCGCCGCCCGACACGCCGAGCGAATGAAACAGGTTGGCGGCCTGGTTCGATCGCGTTCGCAGCTCCCGATACGTCATCGCGACCGGTTCGCGATCGGGGTCGCCGTCGGCGACGTATTGGATGGCGATCTTGTCGGGATCGAGCGCGCAGCCGCGCGCAATCCAGTCGTTCAGATTCCAGGAGAGCACCCGCTGCTCGAGGGGGACGCGTTCCAGCTCTTCGACGTCGCGCAGCGTCCGCAGCGGGGAGTAGGTCGACTGCATTCCGTACCTTCGTGCGGCCTTGCGCCGACCGTGGGATCGATGCGCGCATCATAGGATGGATCGGCGGCGGTTGCGAGATGTCGTGGCCGAGGTGCGGGCGTCAACTCTTTAGGTGGGCGCGCCTTCCGGGCGGCTAACCGGTACCCACTTAGCCTGAAGGCGCGCTTGCGCCACGTGCGAGCGCTTGATTCCACACCGCATGATGGCGCAAGCTCGAGCCGGCATGTCAGCGGCCGTCCGGGAGCAAGCCATGAGCGTTGCCGAGAACCTGTCGTCCACCGCGCCGAATATTCCGACCGGCGAGGAGCTGGTGGCGCGCGCGCGGGCGCTGGCGCCGAAGCTGCGCGAGCGCGCGGTGGCGTGCGAGCGCGACCGCAATATTCCACGCGAGTCGGTCGAGGAATATATCGACGCCGGCCTCATCCGCACCATCATGCCCAAGCGCTGGGGCGGCTACGAGCACGACCACGAGGTCGCCTTCGACATCGCGATCGAGCTCGGCAAGTCGACCTGCGGCTCGTCGGCCTGGTGCCTGAACTACCTGAGCGACCACGCCGGCATCCTGTCGCATTTCCCCGACGAGGCGCAGCACGACGTGTGGAGCCGCAGCCAAGATGCCTGCATCGCCACCTCGGCGGCGCCGACCGGCAAGGCCGCGGTCGCGTCGGGCGGCTACCGGCTCGACGGCAAGTGGTCCTGGTGCAGCGGGCTGCGGCATTCGCAATGGATCATGATCGGCGGGCTCGTGCACCGCGAGCACGAGCACCATCCCGACATGCGCCTGTTCCTGGTGCCGGTCGCGGAGGTCAAGCAGCTCGACACCTGGTATTGCGCGGGCCTGCGCGGCACCGGATCGAACACGTCGGCGCTCGACAACGTGTTCGTCCCCGAGCACCGCAGCGTGTCGTTCTCGACCTTGCGCGACGCCTGCTCGCCGGGCTCGCAGATCAACACCAATCCGATCTACCGCACGCCGTTCATCGCCGTGCACACCTACGCGCTGCTCGGTCCGGCGCTCGGGCTTGCCCGCGGCGGCTACGCGGACTTCGTGCAATGGACGCGCCAGCGCTATCTCACCTACACGCAGCTCGCCATCGCCCAGCACGTGCCGGTGCAGATCGCGGTCGCCGATATCTCGGCGCAGATCGACGCCGCCGAGCTGCTGGCACGGCGATGCCTGGCGACCGCGCGGGCAAACTACGCCGGCATGACCATGGAGACGCGGATCCTGCTTCGGCGCGACTTCACGTTTGCGATGAAGATGCTGCGCGACGCGATGGACGCGCTGATCAAGATCAGCGGCTCCAGCGGCCTGCTCGACGACAACCCGGTGCAGCGCGCCTGGCGCGACGTGCACGCCATCTCCTCGCACGTGGTGATGAACTGGGACGTGCCGGCGGAGAATTTCGGGCGGATGGAGTTCGGGCTGGGGCGGAACGAGGCCTATCCGGCGTTTTAGGAGCTTGGCATGCGTTTTGTCTCCTGCCCATTTCCAGATATCTTACCGGAAAGATGGATGTTGGATGGGGTTCATGGCCAAATCGACCGCAAGAGGCAAAACGACATATGTTTCGCGTCATCGCGAGCGGCAGCGGCGCATCGGCTTGCGGCGGATGGAAGTTGCCGTGAAGGCCAAGGATGCCGCGCTCGTCAAGTCCATCGTCTCCGTGTTGCGGGCAGATGGCCCCGAGGCCGTGCAGCTCCGCGCCAGGCTTCGGAATGGTGCTCTGAAGAAGGCGAAGACCGGTTCCGATCTGCTGGCCATCCTGCGGGCAGGCGCACTCTTCGGCGAGGAAACCAGCTTCGTCAGGGAAAAGTTCGCTCGGCCGCCGGTATCCTTCCCATAGCTGATGCCCAACATCATTCTCGATACGAATGTCATCGGCGAGGTGATGCGTGAAACCCCGAAGGTTCGGGTGCTGAACTGGTTTTCGCGGCAGGAGGTCGATACGCTCTACCTGACCAGCATCACGCTGTCCGAGCTGTGGCACGGCGTCGAAAGCCTCGAGCCTTCGTATCCCAAGCGACAGGGCCTTTTGGCGAAGCTGGAGATATTGGAACAGCAGTTCGACGGTCGCGTCCTGAGCTTTGACGCCGCGGCAGCCCGGCTATGGGGTCAGCTGAAAGGACGGCACGGACGGCGGGGCCGCGTATTACCGGACATCGACCTTCAAATCGCCGCCATTGCCTTGCGCGACGGCATGAGCGTCGCGACCGGCAACACAAAGGATTTCTCGGGTCTCGGTAATCTCATCAATCCGCTTTCCGACGCGGAATAACCGGAACAGCGGGAAATCCGGTGTTGCAAGTCCCTATAGGGACAGTCGTCGCTGTTACGTGAAATTCGGTGGCTGGCATTCCTGCAATTCGGGCAGGCGCCCACTAACCGCAGCGTCATATCCCGGCGAGTCAGCGATTTCAGGTAATTCTTCTTATAATACTCCACGATCTCCCCGCCCGTCGTCACCCACACCTCCTGCCCGCGAGCGGATATGCGCGAGCGCCTGGTCGAGATATTTGCTGCGGTGCGGATGGCCGATCAGGAACGGGTGCAGGCAGATCGACATCACGCGGCCGGTCTTGGCGCCGTCCTCGTAGAGCACGTCGAACTGGTCGCGGATCATCCGCCCGAAGCCTTCGCGCGCTCTGGTGGTGCTCGAGGATCGCCGGAATGTCGTTCATCTCCGATGAATAGGGCATCGAGATCATCGAGCCGGTCTTCACCCGCATCGGATAGGGCTGCTCGTCGTTGACCCAGTTGCCGACATATTCGATGCCGGCTTCGGCCAGCAGGTCGAGCGTGCGGTGGGTCTCGCTCAGCGCCGGGCTGAGCCAGCCGCGCGGGCGCGCGCCCGTGCTTGCCGCGATGGTCTCGACCACCTCGCGGATCAGCGCGCGCTCCTCGTCCTCCGTCTGCCGGTCAAGCAGGATCGAATTGGTGGTGCCGTGGCCCATCCATTCCCATGCGAGCTTCTTGCCCTCCTCGATGATGCGCGGATAGTGCCGGCAGACGTCGGAATTGAGCGCGACCGTCCCCTTGAAGCCGTGCTTCTGCATCACCTCCATCAGCCGCCAGATGCCGACGCGCACGCCGTAGTCGCGCCAGGAGTAGTTGAGCACGTCCGGCACCAGCCGCGTGGTGGCGTGGGTGATCGGGGTCGACGGCCGGTCGAACAGGAAATGCTCGATGTTGGGGATCACCCACACGGCGACGCGGGCGCCGTTCGGCCAGCGCAGCGGCGCGCGATCGACGATGGCCGAATAGGGAAAGCGGTCGTGCTCGCGCGGCGGCGGTGACGATTGCGACATCGGGTTGCTCCCTCGATCAGCGCGCGGGCGGCTGGTTGTGCCCGACGGTCCGCAAATATTGCAGCGTCTCGTCGAGCGAGACCACATCCGCATACTTGGCATTGAGATCGAACAGGCTCTGCTCGTGCGCCGCGGCGGAGCGATCGCCGACGGCCTCGCGCACCACCATCGGACGCAAGCCGGTCTGCACCGCGTCGACCGCGGTCGCCCGCACGCAGCCGCTGGTGGTGCAGCCGGTGATGATCAGCGTGTCCACCTGCCGGCTAACCAGCCGCGCCACCAGGTCGGTGCCGAAAAAGCAGGAGGCGTATTTCTTCACCAGCAGGCTGTCGGTCGGCTGGACGTCGAGGCGCGGATCGACCTCGACGGCGTCGGTGCCGGCCTTGAGCGTGACCACGCCCTTCTGCTTGAGCGCCCAGATGCCGGCGTCCTTGAAGTCGGCCTCGTGGTAGATCACGGTCGAGAAGATCACCGGAATGCCGCGCTCGTGCGCGAGCGCCAAGAGCGGATCGATCGCCGCGATCTCGCGGTCGAGATTGGCGCCCAGCATCATGTCCGGGTTGGTGAACGCCTTGATCATGTCGATGACGATCAGCGCCGGCCGCTCGCCGAACCCGATCTTCAGGCCGAAGCCGCGCTGGCGGAAGAACGCCTCGTCCTGATGTGCATCTGTCATGGGCTGCCCCCGTGGGCGGACCTTCCCGGGCAGGTCCCTCTCCGGTCGCTCATCTCCAACATATGATACATACGGGTCCGGCCTGTGGTACATGTGGGCTGCGCCCATCGAGGGGCCGCGACGAAGAATTGCACGGCTGCCGGCAGCGACGCCAGCAAGAACCGGCACGAACGGAGGAAACAATGAGGACGATGCTTCGAATTCTGCTGGGTGCCGCGACGCTCATCGGCGGCGTCGCCGCGGCGAACGCACGAGGGGCGCGCCGCCGCCGACGGCAAGCGGGTCGCGGTGTTCATGGGGCCGACGCAGGACAAGTATCTCGGCGCCCTGAGCGGCAGCTTCCAGACCAACGCCACCGGCTACGGCATGAAGGTCACGGTCTATTCGAGCCCGTTCGACCCGGCGCTGCAGGCGCAGCAGATCGACGACGCGATCGCGCAGAAGTTCGACCTGCTGGTGGTGCAGATCATCAGCCAGCGCGCCATCATTCCGGTGCTGACGCGGGTCAAGAACGCCGGCATCCCGGTGGTGCTGGTGGTGGCGCCCATGGTCGGCAACGAGGCCGGCGCGCAGGAGCTCTATCTCACCCACGTCGGCTACGACGACGAAACGTTCGGCCGCCTGATCGGCGAAGCCATGGTCAAGGCGCAGAAAGACTCCGGCCGCAGCAAGGCCAAGATCGCGATCCTCGCCGGCTCGATGGCGGAAGGCAAAGCCCCGCTGCGCGAGAAGGCGTTCCGCGAGGCGGTCGCCAAGAACCCGGGCATGGAGGTGGTGGTGACCGAGGACGTGAAGTGGAATCCGGCGGTCGGCGAGCGCGCGGCCGGCCAGCTGCTGGCGCGCTTTGCGCCGCAGGGCGGCTTGGACGGCTTCTACGGCATGAACGACGTGGTCGCCAACGCGCGCCATCCAGGCGGCCGAGGCGGCGGGCGTGAAGGTCGGCACCGCGTCCGGCAACCTGATCGTGGTCGGCGGCAATTGCCAGGCGCCGGGCGTGAAGAATATCGAGGCCGGCAAGCAGGCCGCGACCTTGCTGATGCTGCCGGTCGAGGAGGGCAAGCTCGCCGCCGCGCGGGTCAAGGATCACTTCGACGGCAAGAAGCCGGAGAAGATCACGTTCCTGCCGACCGAGACGATCACCAAGGCCAACATCGCCAAGCACGCGCAGGCGTGCTCGTATTGAGCGGCCGTCCACACCGCTGTCGTCCCCGCGCAAGCGGGGACCCATGCGCGGACCACACGTTCCGCTGCGCCATCGGTCGCTGCTTAGCGGCGGCCCATCGGGCAACGTGTCCCGCTTCACGATGGGTCCCCGCTTGCGCGGGGACGACAGCGGTGTGTTCAATGTCGCCTACGTGCGCGGCGGAGCGGATGCGGCTGTTGTAGACGTCGAGGGTGAGGCCGCAGACCTCGAACCGGCACAGATATCCCATCAGGAAGGAGTTCACGCCCATCCGATAGAGCGCCGCGACGTCGCCGGCGAGCAGCGCGTCGCGCTCCGCCTTGGTCAGATCGAGGCCGGCGAGCGCCGCGGCCGGATCGGCTTTCATCGCGGCGCGGAACTTGTGGTCGCGCAGGAGCTCGCGGCAGAGATGGTTGACGGCAAAGACCGACATGCTCAGCTCCATCGCCAGACGGCATAGGCATGGCCGTTCTGCATCTGCGGCTTGACGAACAGCGGCTTGCGCTCGCCGATGGTGCCGAGCATGGCGATCCAGTTGAGCAGCTCGCCGCCGACATTGCCGGCCTTGAGCATCTGCGCCTCGGTCGACTCGTCGATCAGCGCCGGGACCTTGGCCTGCTCCAGGTACTCGCACACGCGCTTCGCCCAATCCGGGTCGGGCACGCCGTCGGAGCGGCCGGGCGCGATGCGCGGCCCCCAGACGTCGAGCGAGAAGCTGCCGCTGCCCATGGTGACGACCCGCAGCGGTTGCGGCCAGCTCTCGATCGCGCGCCTGACCACGCGCCCGAGCTCGAAGCAGCGCTGCGCCGACGGCAGCGGCGGGACGTGGCCGCTGATGAAGATCGGCACCACCGGGAATCTGCATCTGCGGCGTCATGAAGTGCAGCGGCACCACGACCGAATGGTCGACGGTGAACTCCTGCACCAGCGCCAGGTCGAAACCGGCGTCGACCCCGAGGCGGCGCACATGCGCGGCGAAGTCCGGCAGCGACTTGATGGTGTAGTCGGGCACCTCGCGCGGCTCGTCGTTCGGCCCCTTGAACCGCTCGGTCACGCCGACCGCGAAGATCGGCAGGTTGTCGAGGAAGAACGTGTTGAGGTGATCGGTGTCGAACATCACGATCAGGTCGGGACGCAGCGCCTCGAGGTTCTCGGTCAAGGACGCGAACAGCTGCGCGGTTTCGCACTGCGGGCCGTCGCGCTTGACGAACCAGGGAAACACCGGCGTGTGCGGGACGCCGAACGCACCAACGAGCTCTGCCACGATCTGATCCTCCGATGCCGTCTCTGCCGCATCGTGCATGGCGAGGCTATGACGCCGGCGATCCATCACTTCGCGAATGCTAGATGCGACCCGCGAGTCAAGCCCGCGGCGACCACGCGCCGAGAGCGTCGGCCGGCGGCATAAATTGCACGCTGGCGCGCCGATTGCCATAGCGCCGTTGCATTCGTAAGCTTCGATCCAAAGCGTACAGGGGGAAAAATCCGATGACTCCAGAGGCGAAGTCGGAGGAGCTGCGCCGCAAGACCAACCCGGTGTTCAACGACCGCAAGCTCAAGCTCGGCACGTTCGGAACCAATCTGGACCGCGGCTGCGCGATCTCGACCATCGACCGGGTGCTGGAGATCAGCTGGCCGAACACGCTGGAGCTGGCCCGGATCTCCGAGCAGATGGAGTTCGAGGCGCTGGTGCCGATCGGCCGCTGGCGCGGCTTCGGCGGCGTCACCAACTTCAACGGCCCGGGCTTCGAGTGCTTCTCCTGGGCGGCCGGGATCGGCGCCTCGACCAAGTATTCCGGCATTTTCGCCACCTCGCACGTGCCGACCATCCACCCGATGATGGCCGCCAAGCAGGCGACCACGATCGACCACATCACCAACGGCCGCTTCGCGCTCAACCTGGTCACCGGCTGGCACCGGCCCGAGATCGAGATGTTCGGCGCGCCGCTGATGGAGCACGACGACCGCTACGAATGCGGCCGCGAATGGCTCGAGATCATGAAGCGGCTGTGGACGCGAGGACGAGGAGTTCGACTACGACGGCCGTTTCTACCAGATCAAGAAGGGCTACCTGCGAGCCGAAGCCGATCCAGCGGCCGTTCCCGGCGGTGATGAACGCCGGCGGCTCCGACAAGGGCCAGCACTTCGCCGCCAAGTACTGCGACATGGTCTACGTGGTGTTCGGCTCGCACGACTTCGACGACTGCAAGGCGAAGGTCGACTCCTATCGCGAGCTGGCGCGCAAGGAATATGGCCGCGAGATCCAGGTCTGGAGCTACGCCTATGTGGTGCAGGGCGAGACCGAGCAGGAGGCGAAGGCGTATTTCGACGAATACGTGAACCAGAAGGGCGACTGGGAGGCGGTGACCAATCTGGTCGACACCATGATCGCCAACGCCAAGACGCTGCCGTCCGCGGTGCTGGCCGAGATGAAGAAGCACTTCATCGCCGGCTGGGGCGGCTATCCGCTGATCGGCAGCAAGGAGCAGATCGTGGACGGCCTGCTCACGTTGAAGAAGATCGGCCTCGACGGCACGCTGCTCAACTGGCCGCGCTACATCGACGACATGCGCTGGTTCCAGCAGCACGTCTATCCGATGGTCCAGCAAGCCGGGCTTCGATGATTTGGAATCTCTCCATTGTCATTCCGGGGCGCCGCGAAGCGGCGAGCCCGGAATCCATAACCACAGGCCGGGTTATCGATTCCGGGCTCCCTGCGACTGGACGCCTCGGGCCCCGGAATGACGATGGAGAGATTGGCGCCAATCAACCGAAATCCGCGTTAGGCGCCGCTCGATGGCCTCGGTCCTCGGTGTCCGCAATGTCTCCAAGAGCTTCGGCGCCATCGCTGCGCTCAAGCAGGTCTCGCTGCAGGTCTCGGCCGGCGAGGTGCGGGCGATCTGCGGCGAGAACGGCGCCGGCAAGAGCACGCTGGTCAAGATGCTGACCGGGGTCTACCGGCCGGACAGCGGCACCGTGACGGTCGCGGACGAGCCGCATGCGATCGCGACGCCGCGTCACGCCCAGCAGCTCGGCATCGCCTTCGTCGCCCAGGAGCTGAGCCTCTGCCCGGACCTTTCGGTCGAGGACAATATCTGGCTCGGCTCGATGCAGGTGCCGTTCCTGCACAAGCGAGCGAGGATGCGCCGGCTCGCGCGCACGGCGCTCGCGCTGCTCGGCGCCGGACATATCCCGCTCAACATGCCGGTCGGCCGCCTCACCATGGGCGAGCGCCAGCTGGTCGAGATCGCCCGCATGCTCACGCGCGACGCGCGCGTGCTGATCCTCGACGAGCCGACCGCGACGCTGTCCGACGTCGAGATCGACCGCATCTTCGCCGCGCTGCTGGCGCTCAAGCGCGAAGGCAAATCGGTGATCTACATCACCCATCGGCTCGGCGAGGTGTTCCGCATCTGCGACACCGTGACGGTGCTGCGCAACGGCGAGCTGGTCGGGACCCGGCCGATCACCGGCCTCGACCGCAACACGCTGATCGAGATGATGCTGGGGCGAAGCTTCGTCGAGATGTATCCCGAGCCGCCGCAGGCCTCCGGCGAGGCCGCGCTGGTGGTGGAGGACTTGTGCGTGCCGGGCCACGTCGAGCGCTTCGGCATGAGCGTGCCCAAGGGCAAGATCGTCTGCATCGCCGGCCAGGTCGGCTCCGGCGCCGCCGAGGTGGTCAACGCGCTCGCCGGCCTGGTGCACGACGCCAGCGGCCGCATCCTGGTGCACGGACGCCCGCTCGCGCCGGGCTCGGCCGCGCGCGCGCTCAAGAGCAACGTCATGTTCATCTCGGGCGATCGCGCCGAGGAGGGCGTGTTCCGCCGCTTGAGCGTGCTCGACAATCTGGTGGCGACGCGGCTCGGCGACTATGCGAGCGGCGGCATCCTCAAGCTGGCGGCGCTGCGAGCGGCCGCGCGCGAGCTCGCCGACAAGGTCGGCGTCGACCGCCGCCGGCTGCGCGTCGCTGGCGGACGAGCTCAGCGGCGGCAATCAGCAGAAGCTTGCCTTCGGCCGCTGCGTCGATCGCGGCGAGCCGGGTGTCCTGGTCATGAACGAGCCGACCCGCGGGATCGACGTCGGCGCGCGCGCCGACATCTATCGCATCATGCGCGAGTTCTGCGCGCAGGGACATGCGCTGGTGATGACCTCGAGCGACCTCGAGGAGATCGTCGGCCTGGGCGACGTCGTCATCACCATGTATCGCGGCCGCCAGGTCGCCTCTTATGGCCGCGACGACGTGGCCATGCACCGCATCGTCTCCGACATCACCCATCCGATCGAAACCGCGGCGGCCAGCTGATGTCGGTCGACGCCTCCGCCGATTGCACGCCGCCGCTGGCTGCCGCCGCACGCCGGCGCAAGCGCGCGCTGCTCGCGATCCGCAGTCGTCGCGCTTGCCGCGCTCATCGCCTTCGCGCTGCGCACGCCCGGTTTCCTGTCGACCGTGAGCCTGATCTCGCTGCTCACCACCATGTCGTTCATCGGCTGCGTCGCCATCGGCATGACCTTCATCACGCTCTCCGGCAACATCATGTCGTTCGCGCTCGGCGCCACCCTGGGGGCGACCACGATCGTGTTCACGCGTGAGCCTGCCGCTCGGGCTTGCCGGCGCCCTGCTGGCGGCGTTCGCCTTCAGCGCGGCTGCTCACCGGGGCGCAGGGCTTCATCGTCGGCTATTTCCGCGCCAACCCGATCATCGTCAGCATGGCGGCGCTGGCGCTGATCCTCGGCTTCGTCACGCTCATCACCGGCGGCCGCGGCATCTATCCCGACGGCTCGGAGGGCGACGTGCTGAAGGGAAATATCGGGGCGGTGCCGAAGTCGCTCGCCGCCTTCCTGCTCACGGTGGTGGTCGGCCAGTTCATCCTGTCGTTCACCCGCTTCGGCCGCAACATCTACATGGTCGGCAGCAATCTGCGCGCCGCGGAGGCCGCCGGCATCGCGACGTGGCGGACCGTCACCGGCGCCTATGTGGTGGCCGGCCTGTGCACCGCGTTCTCGGCCGTGCTGATGGCGGCGCGCTACGCCTCCGGCGATATGGAGCACGGGCTGGGCTACGACTACCAGGCGATCAGCGCGGTGCTGGTCGGCGGCACCGCCATCGCGGGCGGGGAGGGCTCGGCGCTGCGCACGCTCGCCGGCGCCTTCATCATCGCGGTGGTGGAGGGGCTGCTGCTGCTGAACGGCTTCAGCACCCAGTGGCAATACCTCACCATCGGCATCATCGTGCTCGGCGTCATCATGCTGCAGACCCTGGGCGAGGAGCGTTGAGCCGATGCTGCGCTGGCTGCAAGCGCCCTCGGTGCGGCCGTTCGTGCTGCTGGCGGCGATCGTCGCGGTGCTGGCGCTGGTGGACTTGGGCCAGGGCCGGTTCCTGAACCGCGCCACCGCGTTCAGCGTGCTGCAGCAGTTCGCCACCATCGGGCCGGTCGCCTTGGCGCTCGGGCTGTCCATGATCATCCGCGAGTTCGACCTGTCGGTCGGCGGCATGCTGAGCCTCGCCGGCTGCCTGGCGGTGATGACCGGAAGCGACGTGCCGGCGCTCGGCGTCGCCATCGCGGTGCTCGCCGGCTGCGTCGCCGGCCTGGTGCAGGGCGGCATCATGGTGTGGCTGGGCTTGAGCTCGGTCGGCGTCACGCTCGGCGGATTGCTGACGCTCGGCGGGCTGACCTACGTGCTGACCGGAAACGCCACCATCGGCTACGACCGCATGGACGTGGCCATGCTGGTCAACCATCCGGTGCTCGGCGTGTTTTCGCTGCGCAACGCGGTGGCGATCGGCGCGTTCGTGGTCGCCGCCGTGCTCATGGCCTGGACCCGCGTCGGCCGCGACGTGGTCGCGGTCGGCAGCGACCGCCGCGCCGCGCTGGTCGCCGGCGTCGGCGTCGACCGCATCGTGATCGGGGTGTTCGTCGTCTCCGGCCTGCTCACGGCGCTCGCCGGATCGCTGCTCAGCTACAGCCTCGCCGCCGCCTCGCCGGTGGCGCTCGCCGACACGCTGGTGCCGGCCGCGGCGGCCGCGATCATCGGCGGCGTGTCGCTCGCCGGCGGCAAGGGCACGCCGGTCGGCATTGCCGGCGGCGTGCTGGTGCTGGCCGTGCTGCGCTCCGGTCTCACGGCGATCGGGGTGCCGCCGTTTGCCCACGATATCGTCACCGGCGCGGTGCTGCTCGCGGTCGCGCTGCTCGACGCCGGCGACCTCGAGCGGCGGCTGTTCGGCTTTCGGCGGGCATTGGCAGCGGGGCGCGATCGGAAGAGCCCGCCGGCGTAGCGTTCTTCGATCGAGCTTGCGAACACGGTTGTTTTCTGCAGAATGGACCACAACCTGGAGTGCGTTGTTGTGAGAAAACCCCGTTTACCGAGCAGCGAAGTTCAGCAAAGCCATCGTATCCTCTTCGGGGGTGATTGGCGGTTGCAGCGGGGACAGGTCGGCGTTCGAGCTTCAGGGGACAATCGCACGCCGTCGTGGCATCGTGGGCGCATCACGGGATGACAATCCAAGGGCTTGCCGCATGAGTGGTTCTCCGCGCGTCATCGTGCGCAGCAAGCGCCGCGTGTTCGACGGTTTTTTCAAGCTGGACGAGGTGATGGTTTCCCATCGCCAGTTCGACGGGACCATGAGCGCGGAGAAGCCGCTTCTCATCTTCGAACGGGGCGATGCGGTCGCGGCCCTGATCCTCAACCGCGACAGCGGTCAAGTGGTGCTCGTCGAGCAATTCAGGGTCCCGACCTTGGAGAAGAGCCGCAACGACGGCTGGATGATCGAAGCCCCCGCCGGCATGATCAGGGGTAACGAGAGCCCTGAGCAGGCCGTGGTTCGCGAAGTGCTCGAGGAGACCGGCTACCGCATCGAAAATCCCGAGCACATCGCTACCTTCTTTTCCTCCCCTGGCGGCACGTCCGAACGCATTTTTTTGTTCTACGCGGTGGTCGAGGATGCCGACAAGATCGGACCGGGCGTCGGCAACCGCGCCGACGGGGAGGATATCCGGGTCGTCACGATGACGGTCGAGGACCTGTTCGAGCGGTTGCGACAGGCCGCGGTCGAGGATCCGAAGCTGATCATCGCCGCTCACCATCTCAAGGACCGCATCAGGATGGACCGCGAGCGGCCGCGAGTGCTGCGCTCGGAAACGTTCAAGTTCGCGATGAAGTCGAACCCGCAATTCGTGATCGGGATCAAGACCGGAGAAATTCTCAAGGTCGAAGGGGTCGATGTCTGGGTGAACTCGGAAAATACCGACATGATGATGGACCGCATCATCGATAAGTCGATCTCGGCCAACATTCGTTACGGTGGCGCGGAAAAAGAGGATAGCGGCACGGTCCGGGTCGACACCATAGCCCGAGATCTCCGCCGCAAGCTCAGCGGGCGAGTCTATGTTCGTCTCGGAACGGTCTTGGAAACGGAGCCGGGTGCGCTCATCCGCCAAGGAGTCAATCGGATTGTCCACGTCGCTGCGGTCGATGGCATGGGCCCCGGCAAAGGGGTGCGTGCCGACCCGGAAGCCATCGCAATGTGTTTCGCCAACGTGCTGCAACACGTTCACAACGCCAATCACCGCTTCAGGAGGAAATTGTCGTTGTCCGGCCCGGATACGTCGCTACTCGTCCCGCTTCTTGGGACTGGTGAGGGCGGTTTGACGCCAGGGCAGGTCGCTCCCAAGCTCGTGGAGACGACGATCGATTTTTTCGAGGGCCATCCACGGACCGAGCTCAAAGAGATCTATCTGCTTGCCTACAAGCGACCCGACAAGGACGCCTGTATGAAAGCGCTGTTGGAAATCACCCGAATTGGCCCGAGCATAAAGACGAGTATTGAAGTCATGCCGACGACCATGAAACCTGCGGCAGACCGATTACCGCTCCGCATTCAGGTGCGAAGGTGGCTGTACGAGATCCGATGCTGCGTCACCCGCTATGTCTGGTGGCCGCTAACAAGCATTAGCCATGTCCTACATCCTGCGCCGGTATTGAGCGGACTCGTCGTCTTCTTGCTTTTGTGGCAGGTCGGCCAGATGCACGAGATTTATCTCGCCTATCTCGGATCCGCCGACGATAACCTGCGCGGCTTGCACATCGTGCTGGCGACGGGAGCGCTCGCTCTGCTCAGCGCCGCGCTGTATTTTGCCAACTATTCCCTGAGCGATGTCACAATCCAGGTGGTCTGGTCCGAACATCGCGACGTGGACAGGGATCGGCGGCTGCGAGCCTTCCGAAACGTGGCAGGGTTCTTGATCGCCTTCCTGCCATGGGCTGGTGTCGCGTTGGGAATCCGATCGGCGGGCAAAACTGCAACGGTCAACATCGAGGAGCTCAAGGCGGCATCCAACCTCTTGCGTGGATCATTAGAAAAGCCAAGCAACGAGGTCCAGCCGCTGATGGGGATTCTGGACGCCCTCCACGTGCCAATGCTGGCCGTGCTCGTCGTCGGTCTTGCGGTGGCACTCTTTCTAAACGCCTTTCGCAGAAATGAGTTGATCCGCCGCTCCGTGCTTGGCCTTGTTGCTCTTCTGTTCCTGGCTGCGGTCGTTGCTCCTACCTTCATGGATACCCCAGGAGGAAAGCTGTCGAGCGTCGAGGTGTTCCGTGCCATTGGTCCGCTCGCCATGGTCGTACTGAATGTCCTGCTAGTGTTCGCTTGCGTGACAGTGGTCACTTTGTTGGCACGCGCGGTTGGCATCCCGCTCATCACGGTGGCGGTCGTGATCGCGCTGGTGGCGATCGCTTTCGATCTGGAAGTGGCCGCGACCGCGCTGCTGGTCTGCGCGCTTTGTGTGACGGTTGCAATTCTGGCCTTGTTGTCGGCACGGCGACAACTACTGATACTTTCCGTTGTCCTCCTCGGGCTCTCATCGACAACAGCGCTGTGGCGTCTGGACAGCCCCGGCGGCCCGCAGCTGGCGGGCAAGTCCAGCGGCGATTTGGAGACCGCCTACAATTTGAAAACCGCGTACGTAGCGTGGCTTGAGAAGCGCAAGCCCGCTCGGGACGCTTACAAGGAGGCAAGGAAGAAGACCAGCCGCTATCCGGTATTCATCATCGCCGCAGAGGGCGGAGGCATCTACGCGGCCACAGCAGCGGCTGCATTCCTTTCGCGCCTACAGGAGCGCTGCCCGAGCTTTGCCCAGCACGTGTTTGCGATCAGCGGAGTGTCCGGAGGTTCCGTGGGAGCGGCGGTGTTTCAGAGCGCCGTTCAGGACGAAACCCTGAAGACAAGGGGCGAGTGCCAGGTTGGGGCCGGTTCAAAACAGATTTCCGAAATCTCCGATAAGGCGATCCGGGATGACCATCTTTCTCCGCTGCTCGGCCTCATGGTTGCCGATCTGCTCGGCAGGTCCGACCGAGCAAGCGGCCTCGAACGGAGCCTTGTGTATTCGAGCGTGCGCATGAGCAGGAGTTTCGACAAGCATTGGAACTCCGACAAGCCCGGCTCCCGCTCTTGTGCTGAACGCGACCTGGGTCGAGACCGGCTACCGAGTGGCTTTCGCACCCTTTACGCTTCAAGTACCAGATCAAGTGACAGATAAGGCGCCCATGCCCGAGACTCCCGAGGACACGACCCTTCACTCCTTCCGAGACAAGCACTTCGCGGACCTTACCGACCCGACGCTCGGGAGAATGACGCTCGCCGGCGCTGCCGTCGTCAGCGCTCGGTTTCCTGCGATCCTTCCCGCGTTCATCTTGCGCGGCAAGGACGAAAACAGGCGCGACAGATATTGGAATTTCGTCGACGGTGGCTATAAGGATTCGTCCGGCGCGTTGACGGCGCTGGCCCTCTTCAACACCGTCAGGAAAAACAGTCCAGAGGATGTCGCACCGCGCCTCATCTTGCTGACGAGCAAGCCTCCTCGGTTCGAGGCCAACGCCATCTATGGAACGTCGGCCTCCGATCTGCTTAGCCCGCTCATTGCAATGCTTCGTGTGAGGGATCGGCTTGCTGAGGATGCCGTTCTCCGAACGGTAGCCCACCTTGCTCGTGACGCGCCGGCGCCCGGGGCCGCCGGCGAGCTACAGGGCTCGGATAATGCGAAGGTCGTGGAGGTGGTCGAGACCGAGCCAGAGGTCTTCAAATTGGCTCTCGGTTGGCGAATTTCAGATTTGACCCACAAGATTGTATCGGTGCTCATGGGCGATCCTGATCTGGGCACCCCTGATCGTTGCGACAAGGCGTGGGCGCCTGAAAAACACGCCGACCGCTGGATGCGGACGCTGATGAGGAACAGCTGCGTCATGCGCTCGATTGTGCAAGCCGTCAGCTTTGACGGGGAAGGAGCTCCTCGCGCGGATGTGGCGAAATGAACGGTACTCGCCGTGCCCGCTGAGCCGGCCTGAGGGCAATGAACGGCATGGCTATTCATGCCCGCATCACCCCTGCGGCGGCCATCCGATCGGATTGGCCCGCTGCACCAGCTTCATCACCGATAGAATCCGCGGCTCCTCGAACCGCGGCGCCACCACCTGCAGCCCGACCGGCAGCCGGTCGCGGGTGAGGCCGGCGGGCACGCTGCCGGCCGGCAGGCTCACCAGCGTGATCAGGAAGGTGGGGGCGATCCAATCGACGTAGCTCTCCAATTTGCGTCCGTTGATCTCGCTGGGAAAGTTGATCTCGACCGGAAAGGGCTTGACCGGCGCCACCGGCGTCAGCAGGAGATCGTAGCGCTCGAACAGCTCGCGGAAGCGCTGGAACACCTGCTCGCGCTGCTGCTCAGCCGCCGCCAGGTCGAGCGCGGTGACCCGCATCCCTTGCTTCACGTTATCCTTGAGGTTGTCGCCAAAGCTCTCGATTTGCGCAAGGCGCGCAAATTGCCGGCCCACCATCCAGGCGCCGCGCCAGGTCTGATAGGGCGCGCGCCCGTCGGACGCGTCGAACGTGATCTCGTCGACCGCGGCGCCAGCGTTCCGCAATCCATGCGCGGCCTGCCGGCAGATCGCGTCGATCTCGGTCTCCACCCCGATCCCGGCGATGTCGGAGACATAGGCGATCCGCAGCCCGCGCGCGTCCTCGCAGCGCTCTACCTCGGCGAGCGCGCTCTGCCACGGCGGCGCGACTGAGATCGGCGAGAACCGGCTCAACCCGACCATGGCGTCGAGCATCAACGCCGCGTCCTCGGCCGAGCGCGCCAGCGGCCCGTTCACCTGGCCGGGGTCCCATGCCAGGGCGCCGGGATAGTTCGGTGTGAGGCCTGGTGTCGCCCGGATTCCGACGATGCCGCAGAATGCCGCCGGCAGGCGGACCGAGCCGCCGAAATCCGTGCCCTGCGCGATCGGCACCATGCCGGTCGCCACCGCGACCGCCGATCCGCCCGACGAGCCAGCCGAGCTGAGCGCCGGATTCCACGGATTGCGGGTCGCGCCGAACAGCGCGTTGACGGTATTGGCGCCGGCGGCGAATTCCGGCGTGTTGGTCTTGGCCAGCACGATGGCGCCGGCGGCCTTGAGCCGGCGCACCGCCTCGGCGTCCTCGGTGGGGACATGATCCTTGTAGAGCGGCGAGCCGAAAGTGGTCCTTATGCCGGCCGTCAAGGTGACGTCCTTTACGGCGAGCGGCAGACCATGCAGCGGCCCGACCGCGTCGCCGCGCATCACGGCGGTCTCCGCGGCCTGCGCGGACACGCGCGCCTGATCGGCCACCAGCGTCACGATGGCGTTGAGCTTGGGATTGACGCGCGCGATCACCGCGAGATGCGCGTCGAGCACCTCGACCGGGCTTGCCGCGCGCGACTTGATCAGCGCCGCGAGCGCGTGGGCGGATTTTCGCGTCAAGCTCTCGTCAATCATCCCTTGCCTCGTCACTTACCCGACCAGTGCACGAACCGGCGCTCGACCAGCAGGAACAGGAGATTGAACCCGTAGCCGAGCGCGCCGGCGGCGAAGATCGCCGCGTACATATCCGGCATGGCGAACAATTGCTGCGCCTCGAACACCCGGTGGCCGAGGCCGTCGGTCGAGCCGATGAACATTTCCGCCACCACCACGATGACCAGCGCGAGCGACACGCCGTTGCGCAGGCCGACGAAGGTCTGCGGCAGCGACTCGAGCAGCATCACGTCGGTGAGCACGCGAAACCGCGGCGCCCCCATCACCTTGGCGGCCAGCAGGCGCGTCTTGCGCGCATTCATCACCCCGTAGGCGACGTTGAAGAGGATCACCAGCGCGGCGCCGAACGCCGCTACCGAAATCTTGGTCTTGTCGCCGACCCCGAACAGCACCAGGAACAGCGGAAACATGGCGGAGGCCGGCGTCGAGCGGAAGAAGTCGACCACGAACTCGACCGAGCGATAGAGCTTCTCGGACGAGCCGAGGAAGATGCCGAGCGGGATGGCGATCACCGCGGCGATCAAGGTCGCCAAGGTGGTGCGCTCCACCGTGCGCCAAAAATCGATGCCGAGCCGTCCGCCGGCCATGCCGTTCCACAGCGCGCGGAAGGTGTCGGTCGGCGACGGCAGCAGCACCGGATCGACCACGCGGTACCACACCGCGATGTACCAGATCGCGATCAGGCCGATCACGCCGATGATCGGCAGGTACGGGTCGAAACGGATGCGTTTCATTTCGAAATCTCACCGCGCCGTCATTTCGGGGCGCGCGCGCACCTCGCGCTGGAACACCTCGAGGCAGTGCGCCTTGATGCGCACGAATTCGGCATCCGACAGGGTCGCGTCGGCGCGCGGCCGCGCCGCGTCGTAATGCACGTAGTCGGCGATCGCGGCCGGCCGGCGCGAGAGCAACAGGATGCGGTCGGCGAGGTAGACCGCTTCCTCGAGATCGTGCGACACCAGCACCGTGGTGGTACCGGTCTCGATGAAGATGCGCTGCAGCTGGTCGCGCATGAACAGCGTCATCTCGTAGTCGAGCGCCGAGAACGGCTCGTCGAGGAACAGGATCTCCGGCTCGACCACGAGCGCGCGCATGATGGAGATCAGCTGCTGCTGGCCGCCCGAGAGCTCGTAGGGATAGCGGTTGAGGTCGATCTTGACCCCGAGATGAGCGACCAGCCGCTCGGTGCGGGCGCGCCGCTCGGCCTTGGCGAGCTTCATGAACTTGAGCGGATACTCGATATTGTCGATCGAGCGCAGCCAGGGAAACAGCGCCTCACGATAGTTCTGGAATACGTAGCCGAACTTGATGTCGCGCAGCGGCTTGCCGTCGAACAGGATTTCGCCGGCGTCGCTCGGAATGAGCCCGGCGATCATGTTGATCAAGGTGCTCTTGCCGCAGCCGTTGGGACCGAACACCGAGACGAGCTTGCCGCGCGGGATGTCGAGGTCGAATCCGTCGTAGACGACGGCGTCGGTGAAACGCTTGGTCAGGCCGCGGATGGTGACGTGAGCCGCAGCGGCGGATTCGGTGCGCTCCCCTCCCCCTTGTGGGGAGGGCGATCGTATACGGCCGCCGACGACAAGTGGCTCGATCATGTCGGAGCATCCTCGACTGTCATTCCGGCCGAAGCGACGCGGGATTCGCCCGCGCCGCGAGAGCCGGAATCAGCGACATACGTAGGGGCGCCCCTCGTGGGCGCCCGCAACGACGCCACGAAGAGGGCGACCACAAGGGTCGCCCCTACTACCGACTCCCCGCATGCGGGTCGCATGCGGGGAGGGAAGGGAGGGCACCGACCTCATCAGCACGAGATCAAAACGCCTGCAGATATTTGGTGACGTCCACCGGCTCGGTCAGCGTCCCGGCCTTGACCGAGAAGTCGATGAATTTCTGATACTCCGCCTTGTCCTTGGCGGTGAGGTCCTTCGCCATGAAGTAGCGGACCATCGGCACGGTATCGACCACGTCCTCGGGCGTGAACGTGTTCTTGACCAGGTGCTTGCGCGCCTCCTTCGGGTTCTCGTTGATCAGCCGGGCGGCTTTCTCCCAGGCGGCGGTGAAGCGCTTGGCCACGTCCGGCCGGCTCTTGATGAACTCGGTGGTGAGCGCGCAGCCGCCGACGAAGGCGTTGGCGTTGGGGTCGCCGAGGATATAGTGGGCGATGACGCCCGCTTCGATGGTGGTGGCGACGCCGAGCTTGCGCATGGTGGAGGCATTGGGCTCGAGCGTGTAGCCGGCGTCGAAGGTGCCGGCCGTCATGGCGTTGACGTGCTGGCCCATGTCGAGCTGGTCGATGCTGTAGTCGCCGTCCTTGAGCCCGACGGCGGCGAGCGCGGCCTTGGCCATGGTGACGTTGGCCGGCCCGGGCGCCGACATGATCTTCTTGCCCTTGAGGTCGGCGATCGTCTTCGCCTCGAGGCCCTTGCGGGCGACGAACTGCTCCATCTGATAGGTCTTGTTCTGGCTGTTCACCGAGATGTACATGGCGACGCCCGGCTTCTTGATGTTGGCGTTCATGCCCTCGATCGTCACCAGCACGGCGGCGGCGTCGATCTGGTTGGTGATCATGGCGGCCACGTTGGGCGGGCCGCCGATCAGCCGCACCATCTCGGTCTCGATGTTCTGCTCCTTGAAGAAGCCGCGCTCGACCGCCACGAAGTAGGGCAAGGTCGAGCTGACCGGAAAGACCCCGACCTTGACCTTGTCCTGCGCCGCCGCCGGCGAGGCGAGAGTTGCGAGCGCCGCCAGCGCGGCAATGACGAACGTTCCTGCAGACCTGTTCATGATGACGTCTCCGTTGAGCCGAACCTGTTCACGAGCCAAGCAAGGCCCGTGCCGCAATTTCATTCTCCCGCGTCGATGATGGCGATCACCGGCCCGCCGCCCTGCGGTCCCTGGTGCATGGCGTCGACCGACACGAACACCGCCGGATCGCCGATCGCGGCCGCCGCCACGCCGCCCACGGCGGCCTTCGAGTGCCGGTGATGATGCACGTCGGAATCGTCGAGCATGATCTGCCGGCGACCGCGCAGGGTGCCGCGTCGATCGGCCTCGCATTTCATGAACACGTTCACCACGCGGCCCTTGAGATCGTCGGAGCGCGGGCGCTCGGGCAGCGCCAGCCCGGCGTCGCGGATCGCGTCGTAGATGCCGTCGATGTCGAGCGCGTCGCGCATCACCGCATGCCCGATCCGGTAGCGGCCGCCGGCGCCGGCCTTGTTGCCGAGCAGCACGATCTGCGCCTGGGTGAGCTCCACGCCGGACGAGCATGATGCCACCGACGAATAGAGATCGAGGTCTTTGCAGATTTCTTCCGGGCGCGGCATCTTGATCTCGCCGAGCCCGACCGCGATGCCGAGCGCGGTGGTGCCGTTGGAGACCCCCATCGAGTCGTGCACCTCGCAGGCGACGTGCTGGCCGCGCGACTCCGCGTCGCGCACCGAATCGATCGTCAGCAGCGGCGTCTTGGTCTGGACGTAGTGCACGTCCTTCGGATCGGAGATGCCGGCGTCGCGCATCGCGGCTTTGACGGCGTCGGCGACCTTCTCGACCATCGCGGGCCGACCGATGTCCTCGGGGAAAAGCTCGGCGCTCATCGCGGTGCCGATCGCCAGGCGCGGCTGCGAGGCCGGACCGGTCTTGCCGTTGCGGGCGAACACGGTCGCGTGCGGCGTGATGACGCCGTCGCAGCCGCCCGACCATACCATCGGAATGCTCGCGATCTGCTCCTCGCTCCGTTTGCCAAGTCTCGCCAGCACGCGGCGAAATGCCTGGTCGGCGAGGATGCGGGTGAAATCGTTGACGCCGCCGTTGCCTTCGGTCTTGCCGATGACGGCGATCACCTCGTCGGCAGTGAACTGGCCCTTGGCGATGCAGTCCGCCAGTCCCGAGGCATCCTGCACGGTCTTGAGCTCGATTTTTGCGACTTCGATCGCCATCTCGTTTCTCTCCTGTACTACTCGGCGGCCGTCGGCTTGTCCGTGGCCATAAGCCCCTTGATGGCACGGAACACGAGGTTCAGCACGATGCCGACCACCGCGGCGGTGGCAATCGCCGGCAGCCCGTTCGGGAAGATGCCGGGGATCTTGATCGGCAGGAAGCCGCCCTCGAAGCCGATATTGCCGCCGATGCCGATCACCATGATGGTGGCGCCGACCGCCAAGGTCAGCGGGTCGAACAGATCGACCTTGGCCTCCTGCATGAGGGCGATGCCCTGCATGCCGACCACGCCGAACAAATAGAGCGCCAGCCCGCCGCTGACGAACACCGGGATGGTGGCGACGAAGGCCGACAGCTTGCCGACGAAGGCGAGCAGCAGACAGATCACTCCAGCCATCAACAGCGCCGGACCCGAATAATTGCGCGTGATTGCCATCAGCGAGTTGTTCTCGCCGTAGTTGGTGCCGGCGGTGGCGCCGAAGAGACCGTGCAGAAAGTCGCCGACGCCGTCGAACACCAGGTTCCAGCCGATATATCTGTCGAGATGGATGCGCTCGCGGCCCTGCTCGTCAGCCAGCCGGTCGACATAGAGGCTGATCTGATAGAGATGCGCGGTCGATTGCGAAATCGTCGCCAGCGCCATGATCGAGATGCTGAAGATCGCCGTCACCACCAGCGGCCCGGTGAAGTCGGGCAACGTGATGTGCGGCGCGGCGATCATCGGCGCCGCGGCGACGTTGGCGAAGCTGATCTGGCCAGGCTCGATGATCAGCGTCAGCACGTAGCCGGCGGTGGCGCCGAGCAGCACCGGCAGCATGCCGATGAAGCCCTTGCCTTGCAGCAGGTACGAGCATCCGATGGTCGTGACCAAGGTGAAGAGGGCGATGCCCCAATAGGCGCCGTTGCCGAAGAACGCCATGTCGAGCGCCGCCTTCGACAGTCCGATGCCGATGACGCAGGCCACCGAGCCGGTCACGATCGGCGGCAGCACGCGATCTAGCGCCGGCTTGCCGGCGGCCTTGATGATGAACCCGATGATGATGTTGAAGATGCCGGTGGCGATGATGCCGGCCTGCAAGGTCGCGATCACCGCGTCGGGCGCCGGAACGCCGAACTTCACGTCGACGCCCATCGCCTTGGCGATGCCGAGATAGGAGGCGATGTAGCTGAAGCTCGAGCCGTAGAACAGCGGAATGAACGTGCCAATGCTCTGCCGCGAGAGAATCAGCGCGACGATGGTCGAGACGCCGGCGCCGAGCAGCACCGTGCTGGGGTGGAAGCCGCAAAGGAGCGCCACGAACACGGTCGCCGGGAACATGGTGACGACGTGCTGCAGCCCGAGCAGGACCAGACGTCCGGGCCCGGGCAGGTCGTTGGGCAGATAACCGACAACCGATGTCTTGCTCGCCATATCACGTCCTCCCTTTACCCGACACGCGCCGGCGCGCCGCCCGCCAGCTCCCACAACCGATGCGGGCTCAACGGAATCTCCAGCAGCTCCACGCCGCGCTGCGGCAGTTGCAGCGCATCCTCGATCGCCTGGGCAAACAGCGGGCCGACCGGAATGGCACCGGCCTCGCCGGCGCCTTTGACGCCGAGCGGATTGAGCGGTGACGGCGTCACGGTATGGCCGAGCTCCATGCGCGGCACATCCAGCGCCGTCGGCAGAAGATAGTCGGCGAGCGAGGCGTTCAGCAGCTGGCCTTGCGCGTCGAACACCAGCCGCTCGTAGAAGGCGTTGCCGATGCCCTGCGCGACACCACCGTGGATCTGACCCTCGAGGATGAGTGGGTTGAGCACGGTACCGCAATCGTGGACGACGACGTAGCTCTTGATCTCGAGCCTCATGGTCTCGGGATCGACCTCGATGATCATGGCGTGGGCGCCGTTGGCCGTGGCGCCGCGCGGCGGGCCGAAATAGCTCGTCGCTTCGAGACCCGGCTCGGTGCCGGGCTGCACGGCGCCGCGCAGCGGATTGGCCTTCACGGCCAGCTCGCCGAGCCGGATTGCGCGTCCCGGCACGCCGGTGATCGCCGCCCGGCCGTGCTCGATCACGATATCCTCTTCCGCGCATTCGAAATGCTCGCCGGCCGCGCGCAGAATCTTCCGGCGCACGGACTGGGCCGCGGCGTGGATCGCGTTGCCGGCGACCACGGCGCCGCGGCTCGCGAAGGTGCCGGCGCCCCAGTAGAACTGGTCGGTGTCGCCGGTGACGACGTCGACATCGCGCACGTCGACGCCGACCTGCTCGGCGACGATCTGGGCAAAGCTCGTGTAGTGCCCCTGGCCCTGCGTGCCGATGCCGGTGGCCACGCTCACCTTCCCGCTGGCCTGCACTTGGACCCTGGCTCCTTCGTAGGGGCCGATACCGGTCCCCTCGACGTAGCACGCGACGCCGATGCCGGCGTGCCGACCTTGCGCGCGCAGGCGCGGCTGCTCCTCGCGCCGGAACCGTTCGTAGCCGACCAGTTCCAGCGCCTTGTCGAGCACCGGGGCGTAATTGCCGCTGTCGTATTCGAGCGGCGCGAAATCCTGGTAGATGATCTCGTTGTCGTAGGGAAACGCGTCGGGCGGAATGAAATTGCGGCGCCGGATCTCGGCCCGATCGAGGCCGAGCTCGCGCGCCGCGATGTCGAGCAGCCGCTCCATGACGAAGACGCCGTGCTGGCGGCCGGCGCCGCGATACGGCGTCACCATCGGCTTGCTGGTGAACACGGCGGTGAACGTGCTGTCGTAGTGCGGCACCAGATAGGGGCCGGGCAGCGTGCACTGGCTGTTGATCGGGACCGTGAGACCGTAGGGATCGTAGGCGCCGGTGTCATGCAAGAAGACGTCCTTGATGCCGAGGATGCGGCCGTCGGCGGCGACGGCGAGCTCCGCGTCATGGATTTGGCCGCGCTCGTGCGTGGTGGCGAAGAAGTGCTCGCGGCGGTCCTCGATCCATTTGATCGGCCGGTTGAGCCGCATCGCGGCCCAGGGGATCAGCACCTCCTCCGGGTAGAACATCATGATCTTCGGTCCGAACGCGCCGCCGATGAACGGCGCGATGACGCGCACCTGCCGCTCGCTCAGGCCGAGCATCGCCGCCATGCCGTTGCGGATGACGACCGGCGCCTGCGTCGTGTCCCAGATGGTCAACCGGTTGCCCTTGGCATCCCACTGCGCGACGACGCCGCGCGTCTCGATCGGCGAGGAGGCGCCGCGGTCGTAGTGGAAGCGGCGGCCGATGATGCTGTCGGCGTGCTTGGCCGCCTCGGCGTAGCTCCCCTTGGTCTGGCGCACCCGCGCGGCAATGTTGCTGCCGAGGTCGTCGTGGACGCACGCCGAGCCCGGCTGCAACGCCGCCTCGAGGTCGACGACCGCCGGCAGCGGGTCGTAGTCGACGACGATGTCGCCCGCCGCGTCCTCGGCCAGGTAGCGGCTCTCGGCGATGACCAGCGCTACCGGCTCGCCGACATGCCGCACCTTATCCTTGGCCAACGGCACCTGGGTGCGCTCATTGAACACGATGTCCTTGATCGGGGGCGGCGGGACCAGAAGCGGTCCGGGGCGCCAATAATCGCCGAGGTCGGGCGCGGTGTAGATCGCTGCCACGCCTTCGCGCCGGCGCGCCGCCGCGGCGTCGATCCCCAGGACGCGCGCGTGGGCGTGCGGGCTGCGCACGAACGCGGCGTGCAGCATCCGCGGCAGCTCGACGTCGTCGACGAACAGCGCCTGGCCGGTGAGCAGACGGCTGTCCTCGTTCCGCGTGATGCGCTCGCCGATATACCGCGTCACCATCGTTCACCGTTTCCGGTCGAGCATGTTCTGGTAGCCAGGTCCGCGATCGATCATCGGCGGCGGTGCAGTGCGCCGCGCCTTCATCTCGGCGCGTCGCGTCGCGGTCGCGGCCTCGTCGAGCGCGCAGTCGTCGTCATTGCCGACCAGCACCACGCCGTAGTCCTCGCGCGCCGCCGTCAGCGACACCTTGCCGTCGATCACGTCGCGCAGCACCAGCTCGCCTTCGCGCTCGAGCGGATCGCCCCAGCCGCCGCCGCCGGTCGTGACCACGCGCACGACCTGTCCTTTGAGCACCGGCTCGCCGTCGACCAGGCCGCCGAGGTGGCGCGGGCTGCCGTCGGCATCGACCGTGACGCAGAACGGCTGCCCGGCCTTGCCGCCGTTGACGCCGTAGCAGCCGAGCCGCACGCGGTCGGCGGTGACGATGGTGCGGCAATCGACCAGCGCGCGATAGTGCTTCTCGTAGCCGAGGCCGCCGCGCCGCCTGCCGGCGCCGCCGGAATCCGTGCGCAGCGCGAGCTTCTCGACGATGAGCGGAAAGCGCGTCTCGGTGAACTCGGCCGGCTGGTTGCGCGAGTCCGGCACGATGTGGATGGCGTCGTTGCCGTCGGCGTAAGTGCGCCCGCCCGAGCCGCCGCCGAGCACCTCGCGCGAGAGAAACGGCTTGCCGTCGAGATCGTCGCCGAAGAAGCCGGTGTAGCGGATGGTCTCCTGGTCGGCGGGCATGCGGCCGTCGACCGCCTGCGCGACCACGCCGGCCAGCAGCCCGAGGCAGCGCAGCAGCACGAACGAGCGCGCATTGGTCGCGGCCGGCCATTCCGGCGTGATCAAGGTGCCCTTCGGCGGGAACACCACGTCGAACACCTCGCACACGCCTTCGTTGACGTGGATCTCGGCGGCGCGCTCGGGCGTGTCGGCGAGGTTGCGCAGGATCGGCGCGATCCATTTCACCAAAAAGGCGCCGCCCGCATAGTCGGCCGGCCAGTTGATCGGGCCGGTCGATTGCGGATCGGTGCCGGTGAAATCGAGCGTGATGCGCTCGCCCCGCTTGATCATCTTGAGCGCGAGCTTGTGCAGCTTGGGGTCGCTCACGCCGTCGTGCTCGACGTAATCCTGCCAGGCGTATTCGCCGTCGGCGATCTTGGGGAGGAGCTCCTTGCGGTAGATGTCGCGGCACTTGTCGAGGATGGCCTGGAAGCAGGACTCCACCATCTCGCGTCCGAAGCGCGCGAACAGCCCTTCCATCCGGCGCGCACCCATCACGCAGGCCTGCACCTCGCTGTCGAGATCGGCCGCCAGCATCTCGGGCACGCGGGTGTTGCGCTTGATGATGGTGAACACCGCGTCGTTGCGCACGCCGGCGTCGTAGAGCTTGATCGGCGGCACAGCCAGGCCTTCCTCGAACACGGTGGTGGCGGTGCCCGGCATCGAGCCCGGCACGCGACCGCCGATGTCGTCGTGGTGGCCGAAGGCCTGGATATAGGCGACCACCTCGCCGTCGTGGAACACCGGCACCGTGCTGCACAGGTCGGGCAGGTGCCCGATGCTGCCCTCGGTGAGATAGGTGTCGTTCATCAGGAACACGTCGCCCGGCCGCATGGTCTGCGGCGGGAAGTCGCGCACCACCGCGTTCGGCATGGCCGAATACGATCGTCCCGTGAGCTTGCGGCAATGGCGGTCGAACAGCCCGACCCGGTAGTCGTGCGCCTCGCGGATCATCGGCGAGCGGGCGGTGCGCTCGATGGCGTACTCGATCTCGGCCTCGATCGAGTTCAACGTGCCTTCGACGATCTGCAGCACGATCGGATCGACGTTCGTCGCCTGCGTCGATGTCGTTCGCCTCGCTTCCTGCGAGTTGGAATTTGAGCGAGCAGCGAACTCGGCCTGCTCCCTCCCCCCTTGCGGGGGAGGGGTGGGGAGGGGGGTGGTGCGGTTGTGAGTTAGTGGCGCCATGCGAGTGACTCTTATCGGCTGTTTCCCGAGCGGACGATCAGAATCCCGTGCGGATCGACGTCGAGATGCTGGCTCGGAAACACCACGGTGGTGGAGCCGAACTCCTCCACCACCGCCGGCCCATCGAGCCGGAAGTCCGGCGGCAGCGCCGCGCGGTCGTAGATCGGGGTATCGCGAAATGCTCCGTCGAAATAGACCGGGCGCATGGATTTGCGCGCCGGCGTCGCTCCGCCGCGCGCGGCGAGCTTGGGCAGATCCGGCCGCTCGATCAGCCCGAAGCCGGAGACGCAGAAATTGACCAGCTCGACCTTCTGCTGGCCGGAATAATTGTAGCCGAAGGTGCGCAGATGGGCGGCGTGGAATGCGTCGATGAGGCCCGAGAGGAACGATGCATCCACGCTGCCGGCAGGGGCGGGCACCCGCACTTCCATCGACTGGCCGGCATAGCGGATGTCGGCTTCGCGCACGATGCGGATGCGTGCCCGCTCGATGCCGTCGCGCTCGAGCGTATCGACCGCGTCCTTCTCCAAGCCGGCATAGAGCGCGGCGATGGTCGCGAGATCGATCGTCTCCTCATGCATCACCTTGGTGACGATGTGATCGGTGCGCCAGTCGACCGCCAGCAGGCCGAAGGCGGAGAGATTGCCTGGATTGGGCGGCACGATGCACGCCTTCATGCCGAGCAGGTCCATGACCGCGGGCGATTGCGCCGGCCCGGCGCCGCCGAAGGTGAGCAACGCGAAACCGCGCGGGTCGATGCCGCGCTGGATCGTCATCTGGCGGATGGCGTTGGCCTGGTTCCAGTTGGCGATCTCGATGATGCCGTGGGCGAGCTGCTCGGCCGTCATGGCGCCGGGCAGCCGCTTCGCCAGCGCGGCGAGGCCCGCGCGCGAACGCCCCGCATCGAGCGCGATGCCGCCGCCGATCAGGGCAGGCGGGGATGCGCCCGAGCACCAGATTGGCGTCGGTGATGGTCGGCTCGGCGCCGCCGTTCGGATAGCACATAGGTCCGGGCTCGGCGCCGGCGCTGCGCGGCCCGACCTTGAGATGGCCTTCGCGGCTGATCCAGGCGATCGAGCCGCCGCCGGTGCCGATGGTCTCGATGTCGATCATCGGGATGCGCACCGGGAACGCGCCGACTGCGCCGCCATTGGTGACGTGCGGGCGGCCTCCTTCGATCAGGCAGAGATCGGTCGAGGTGCCGCCGGCGTCGAGCGTCACCACGTCGGGGAAGCCGGCGATCTCGGCCACCACGGCGCTGCCGAGCGCGCCGGCCGCCGGGCCCGACAGCGCGGTGGTGATCGGCTTGCTGCACGACCTGCTCGGCGCTGGCGACGCCGCCGCTCGACTGCATCACCAGGAACGGCTTGTCCTCGAGGCCGGCGCCGAGCTCGTCGTGCACGCGCCGCAGATAGCGTTCCATGTGCGGCTTGACGAAGGCGTCGACCAGCGTGGTGACCGCGCGCTCGTATTCGCGATATTCGGGCAGCACCATCGCAGGACAGCGACAAGCGTGCAGTCGGGATATTCCTGCGGCGAAGATCTCGGCGACGCGGCGCTCGTGCGCGGGATTGGCATAGGAGTGGATCAGGCAGACGCCGATCGCGCGCACGCCCTGGTGCGCGGAAAAACTGCGCGGCCGCGCGCACGCTCGCCTCGTCGAGCGGCCGCAGCTCCTGCGCCGCGGAAATCGAGCCGGCCGCCGACCTCGCGCACGAAATGCAGCGGCACGATGCGCTCCGGCTTCACCCAGAAATAGGAATTGCCGTAGCCCTCCGGCACCGACTGGCGGGCGATCTCGAGGATATGCCGGAAGCCTGCGGTGACGATCAGCCCGAGCCCGCTGATCTGGCCTTGCAGCAGCGCATTGGTGGCGACCGTGGTGCCGTGGGCGAGGCCGGCGACGTCGTCGGGCGCGCCGCCGGCCGCGCTCGAGGATCGCGCGCACGCCGCGCACCAGCCCGATCGCCGGATTGGCGGGCGTGCTCGCCACCTTGGTCACCCGCATGGCGCCCGAGCCGCTATCGACCGAAACGATATCGGTGAAGGTGCCGCCGGTGTCGATGCCGATCCGAAACGAGGCTGCCGGGCCGCTGATGACATGCCGCGTCTTCCCATGGAGCGCCGCAAACGCCCATTTTTCGGTGCTATTCCACGAACTGCGTCGCGCCGTCCTGTCCGTCGTCCTCAATATGAGCGCTACCCAACGACGAAGTCAAAAAGTGATTATCGATGCCACTATCGGCATTTCCGATGGCGGAGTAGCGCCGCGCTCACTCACTCTTCAACGCCTCACGCACGGCGCCGAGATAGCCCTCCTTCCTTCGCGACAGCGGCTGCCGGCGGCGGAACAGGCTGAGCATCACGCTGCGCGCCGGCACGATCGACAGCGCCTTGAGCACGCCGAGCGCGACCTCGTTCTCGGCGCAGGCGCGGGGCACGATGGCGACGCCGCGTCCCGATTGCACGATCACCTTCATGGTCTCGATGTTGTCGGCGACCGCCACGATGTTGGGGCGGATGCCGAGGTCCGCGAACAGCGACAGCACCACCTGCCCGTAGCCGACGGTGAGCTCGCTCATGATGATCGGCTCCGCCACCAGCCGCCCGACGTCGACCGGACGGCGCGAGCGCGCCAGCGCGATGCTTCGGATGGGCAATCAGCGCCATCTCGGCATCGGTGAGGCGATCATAGACCAACCCGGCCGGCACCCGGTCGGGATCGGACTCGATGGCGATGCCGGCATCGAGCCGCTCCTCGTGCAGGTCGTTGAAGATGGTCTTGGTCGGCGCGGTGAGGATGTCGAGGCGCACGCCGGGCAGGATCGGCTTGCGGAACAGGCGCGGGATGAAGATCTGCGCCATGCCGGAGCCCATGCCGATGCACCAGCGTGTCGGACGGCGCGCCTTTCAGCCGCCGCGCCGTATCGGAGAGGCTGAGCACGTCGCCGACCACCCGCTCGGCCTCGTACAGGAACGTGCGCCCGGGCTCGGTCAGCTCGATGCCGCGCGGCGTTCGCCGAAACAGCGAAAAGCCGATCTCCTGCTCGAGCAGGTGCACCTGCTCGCTGACCGCCGACTGCGAGATGTTGAGCCGCTTGGCGGCGCCCGTGAAGCTGCGCTCCTTGGCGACCGAGAGGGCGTAGCGGATCTGACGGAATTCCAAGCTCTCACCATAACGGCAAGGCGGCACATGCTCAGGGTCTTATGGAAGTTCGCGCGTCGCCGCGGGGATCATTCCGACTTCGCGCCGGAGAATTTGATCACCTTCGCCCACTTGTCCGTTTCTTCGGCCATGAACCTGCCGAACTCGGCGGGCGAGATCGGGAACACGGTTGCGCCCAGGTCGATGAAGCGCGCCTTCAGCTTGGGATCGGCGAGGCCCGCGTTGATCTCCTCGTTGAGCTTGTCGACGATCTCGGCGGGCGTGCTCTTGGGCGCGCCGATGCCCTGCACCGCGCTTGCCTCGTAGCCGGGCACGAAGTCTGCCACAGTCGGGATCTCCGGCAGCACGTCCGAACGCGTTGCGGTCGTCACCGCCAGCGGGCGCAGCTTGCCCGCTCTGATGTGCGACATCAACTCCGGCACCGGGTTGAACACCACCTGGACCTGTCCGCCCATGAGATCGGTCATCGCCGGCGCGCCACCGCGATAAGGCACATGGATCATGTCGATCCCGGCCATCATCTTGAACAGTTCGCTGGCGACATGGATCGACGTGCCGTTGCCGCCCGATCCGTAGCTGATCTTGCCCGGATTGGCCTTCGCATAGCTGATGAACTCGGGGACGGTCTTCGCCGGAAACGATGGGTTCACCTGCATGACAAGCGGGTAGCGCATGACGCCCGCGACCGGCGCGATGTCGCGCATGAAGTTGAAGCCGAGCTTGTCGTAGAGCGTGGCGTTGATCGCATTCGACGCCGTGACGACGAGCAGCGTGTAGCCGTCCGCGGGCGAGCGCACCACGGCTTCGGTGGCGATGTTGGTCGCCGCCCCGGTCCGGTTCTCGATGACGAATTGCTGGCCGAGCCGTTCCGACAGCCATTGACCCATGAGACGCGCGCCGAGGTCGGTGGTCCCGCCGGGTGCAAAGCCGACGACCAAGCGCACCGGTCGCGCCGGATAGGCTTGCGCCCGCGCGAAACCCGACGCGGCCGGCAGCGCGACAGCGCCCGCGGCCAGCTGCAGGAATGTGCGGCGGGGAAGTTTCATGGCGTTCCCTCCCTTAATGGCAGCCGAACTATGGATATGCACCTGGGCACGGCTGCGCGCTCCGGCTCCCGAACCGGATTCGCTCCGCACATCTGGGCTACGGGCCGATCAGGCAGGAGACGCGATCGGCTTGCCCTTCTCCACGACGTACGTGATCAAGACCCTCGTCTTCGCGGTGCCGGGCTTACCCCCGGCATGGGGCGTTGCGGCCGGCACCTGGAACCCATCGCCCGGCTTCAACATGCGGGTTGGTTGACCTTCGATCGGGAGCTCGAAGCCGCCTTCAAGGACATAGGCCGACTCGATTCCTGGATGCGTGTGACGCCCGACCGCCACGCCCGCTTCTATTTCCGCCTCCACAAGCATCGTTACGTATCCGGGCGTCGGACCGTCCGTCTGCGATAGAATCTTTCGTGTGACGCCCGGCGTAGTGGCGGCCGGCGCGCCCTGCGCCGATGCCTCGGTGGCGACAAAACCCGTAACCGCGCAGAGCGCGCAGGACGCAAAACCCGCGAAGCCTCGTCGTGTCAGCATGGCTGCCTCCCTGTCGTTCCCGAACATTCGCGCCGGGATTTCGAGATTGAAACAGTAGGCCTTTCAGGTTGTGCCGGCAAGGCGAAGACAGCGTCCAGATTGCGCGGACATCAGCAAAGGGCCGAGTTGACGCCAAATCCGAACATTGTGCGGCTTCTCAATGCGTGTGTTCAAAGCTTGTGCCCGCCCCCTATCATCGCACTTGCAAGCAGGGAGCTTTCGCCAATGGCAGGTGCCAAGCACTACGAGACCGACATCGCCATCGTCGGCGCGGGTGCCGCCGGTGTGGCGGCCGGCATCGAGGCCCGCGATGCCGGAGCGCGCGCCATCGCCTTCGAGCACGACTCCCAGCCGGGCGGCGCGGCCATCATCTCCGGCGGCGGCTGCCTGATCGTCGGGTCGCCGCTGCAGAGGCAGAACGGCATCCACGACACCCCCGACCTGGCCTTCCAGGACTGGGTCGCGTGGGGCGGTCCCTCGACCGACGTGGTCTGGGCCCGTTACTACATCGAGCACACGCTGCATGATCTCTATCACTGGGCCGAAGGCTTCGGCGTGAAGTGGGTCGACATGAAGGTCCAGGAGGGCAACACCGTGCACCGCTGGACCCGGCCCGAGCGCAATGGTCTCGGCCTGATGACCCGCCTCATCGACGGCTTCCGCCAGAAGGGCGGCGAGATCGTTGCCGAGACCGAGATCACTGGGCTCACGCTCGAGGACGGCCGCGTCACCGGCCTGCAAGGCCGCCGATGCCAAGACCGGCGAGCCGGCGGCCGTGCGCAGCAAGGCCGTCATCGTGGCGACCGGCGGCTTCAACTCGAACGTCGACATGGTGCTCGAGTTCAATCCCGCTCTCAAGAACGACAGGGTGCTGGAAGGATCGGGACGCGGCTCGACCGGTAGCGGACACAAGCTCGTTCGCCAGGCGGGCGGCTATCTCACCCACATGGACCACATCTGGTTCTACGTCTACGCCACGCCCGACTACCGCGACCCGGCGCAGCGCCGCGGCCTCGTGTTCCGTCTGGTGCCCGGTTACATCTGGGTCAATCAGCAGGGCCGCCGCTTCCACAACGAGGCGCGCTCGGGCGGCAACTCGGCGAGCCCCGCGCTGATGGCGCAGAGCCCGCGCCACGCCTGGGCGATCATGGATACGCCGATGACCGCCACCATGGAGGTCGCCGATCCCTACTACCGCGACGGCGACAAGGTCGTGCGGGCCAAGGTGGTCGAGCTGCTCGACAACTCGCCCTTCATCCGCAAGGCCGACACGCTCGCCGAGCTGGCCGGAAGGATGGAGGTCGACGTGCCGACGTTCCTCGCCACCGTCGAGCGCTACAACAAGGCGTGCGAGCAGCGGCTCGAGACCGAGCCGGAATTCGGCAAGCCGCTCAAGTCGTCGAAGGCATTCGACACGCCGCCCTACTACGCCGTTCAGATCTTCCCGCTGGCGCGCAAGAACTTCGGCGGCGTCAAGACCGACCTGCAGTGCCGCGTGCTCGACAAGCACTTCGAGCCGATCGGCGGACTCTACGCCGCCGGCGAGGTCGCCGGCATGGCCGGCGGCCATATCAACGGGCGCGCCGGTCTCGAAGGCACCATGCTGGGTCCGTCGATTTTCAGCGGGCGCGTTGCCGGCGGCTGGGCTGCGCAAGCGGCCGGCCACGGCGGCGGCTTCGTCGGCAAGCCGAACCGGAGTTGAGTGGCGGACGAGCAGAGCTCCCCACTCACGACGAGCAGGAGAAAGCAATGAAGCCTTATGCAGCACTGGTCCTGTCATTGGGCATCGCGTTGGCGCCGAGCACCCTGCGAGCGCAGGACGCATGGCCGGCCCGACCCATCACGTTCCTCGTGCCCTATGGAGCGGGCGGATATACGGACCTGGTTGGCCGGCTGACCGCGCGTTACGTCGAGAAGGCCCTGGGCAAGCCGGTCATTGTGGACCACCGCGCGGGCGCCGGCGGCATCGTGGGGACACAGGCGGTCGCGAATGCGCCACCCGACGGGTATACATTCTGCGTCTGCAGCATCGGCGCCGTCTCGATCGCGCCCTTCGACCGGAACCAGAAGGTAGGTTACGACCCGGTTCGGGACCTCGCACCCGTCGGCGTCGTCAGCTCGATCGCGCAGGTGGTCATCGTCAAGAAGGACCTGCCGGTGAAGACGATGGGCGAGCTGATGTCCTATGCAAAGGCCAATCCCGGCAAGCTCAATTACGGCTCCAGCGGCGCCGGCGGCCTGACCCACTACTCGGTCGAGCTGTTCCAGGCTCGCACCGGCATCAAAGCGGTGCACATTCCATTCAAGGGTGGTGCGCCGGCGACGACCGCAGTGATCGCCGGCGAGGTCGATTTCTCTTTCGCCAACATGACCGACGGGCTGCCCCAGGTGCAATCCGGATCGGTGCGCGGCCTGGCCGTGACCTCGCACAAACGCAGCCCGTACTTGCCCGAGCTTCCTACGGTGCAAGAGACAGTTCTCCCCGATTTTGTCGTGGAGACCTGGAACGGCATCATGGCCCCCTCGAAGACTCCGGAGTCGATCATCCGCAAGGTGTCCGAGATCTCTGATCAAGATGGCCGACGATCCGGAGGTGAAGGAGGCCATGCGCAGGGCCGGCGCCGACACCGTCAAGACCACGCCTGAGGAGTATCGTGCGCAGATCCAGAAGGAGATCGCGCAGTGGAAGCCGTTGATCGAGGAGATCGCGCAGCAGAAGAAATGATCGCGGCTCTCCGCGGGCGAAAGTTTGCCTGATGCTGGCGTGCGCGAACGACCGCGAGAACTCTGACCACGCAAGGGAGCGGCTCAGCGGCCGCTTGCGCAGGGCCAGGGCGACCCTGCGCAGCGCCGGCGGAGCGTAGCAATAGCTCGGCGTCTCCCGGAGCGCGCCGATTAGTTGGCGGCGAAGCAGTAGAACAAGCCGTTGCCTCCCGTGCTCCTCAGATCGCTCTGGCTGCAGCCGCCTTCGGGCCCGCGCGAGGGATGCGACGCATTCCACGACTTGGAGGCGGCGTCGTCGCGCAAGCCCCTGCGATCGATATGGCCGACCATGGCGGCGCCTTGGGTGCTGCTCGTCCAGTTGCGGCAGGTCCGGTCCTCGCCGGCCGGAAAAGCCCGGCCGTCCGCCTGGGAGCCGGTCAGAACGTCGTGATAATTGGGCGTGTAGCCAACGCCGGCGACCACGGTGCCCCGCTCGGTCAACGACGTCTGCGTGCCGAGCTTGTTGTTGTCGCTGTGTAGATCGTCGATGTTTTGGGCGACGACCGCGCCCTTGAAGTTCTGCCAGGGGCCTGCACCGATGCGATCGCGCGCATTGACGGCCGGCTTTCCGTCCGCTGCCTGGGTGCTGAGATAAGCGCGCCAGGTCTTGCCGCCCGCCCCCGCATTCTGCGCCAATGTCTGGCATTGACGATCGGCACCCTCCAGGCCGCCGAGGTCGGCGCCTTTGCCGGGCCCGGTGGTGACGACGAAAAAGGTCATGTTGGGTGACTGCGGCGGCGGTTGCTGCGCCTCTCCGGTTCCGCTCAGGCCGAGCGACATGAGCGCCGCTGAAGCAAGTGTGGACAGTCGCATCGTATTCTTCATTGCGTTCCTCCAAATAATGACATGGCTCCATGCGAGCCAGTGAGCCGTGTTGGTCTTGCAGTGGGATGGCGGACAGCGCTCATGGACGCTGTCCGCATGTTCACACCAAACGCGCTACTGCGCGAAGCAGTAGAAAAGGCCGTTGCCGCCGGTAGCAATCAAGTCGGGCTGACTGCAGCTGCGGGACATATGCGCCGCATTCCACGACTTGACGAATGGCGTGATCACGCCGCCGTTCCGGTCGATGTGGCCGACCATGGCGCTGCCGAATGTGCTGCTGGTCCAATTGCCGCAGGTCAAATTCATGTTCGCCGGATGCGCCCGGCCCTCCGGTGTCGAGCCGGTCAGGATGTCGTGCCAGTTGGGCGTCATGCCGGTCCCGGACACCATGGTGCCGCGCTCGGTGAGCGAGTTCTCCATGCTGAGCTTGTTGTTGTCGCTGTGAAGATCGTCGACGCTTTGCGCGACGACCACGCCTTTGAAGTTCTGCCAGGGGCCCTGTCCGATGCGGTCGCGGGCGTTGACGGCGCCGCCGGCCAGGGCGGCGTTGCTGCTGAGATAGGCCCGCCAGGTCTTGCCGCCGGCGCCCGCATTTTGCGCCAGCGTCTGGCAATGCCGATCGGCGCCATCCAGGCCTCCGAGGTCAGCGCCCTTGCCGGGCCCGGTGCTGGTGACGAAAAAGGTCATGTTCGGTGATTGCGGCGGAGGCTGCTGCGCCTGGCTCGTGATCGAGCCGAGGGATACAAGCGCAACTGACGCAACAATCGCAAAGCAGCTCGTCTTGAACATCGTCGCCTCCCGTTTTGAGCCGGTGAGCCGTTTTTCAGCGCACCTTGGCGAAAAAGCTAGCATGAAATCCGGCCGGGCAAACGGCCATGTCGCGCTTTTTCGCTGGTCTCGGTTCGGCGCCCTGGCGAACCATGTCGCGGAACTAGGCCAGGGGAAACACCAGCTCAGAAGGTCCATCCTCGCCGACGCTGAAGTCAGCGACGAGCCTACGCGACCTTGACCGCACGGCGTGCGACTCCACATGCGTTCCTAATCATGATAATACGGTACCGCGTCGGTGAGCGCCTTGTAGAATTGGCCCCATGATATGTCCGACTCGGTGAGAAATTGGGCAATGCAATGAGGTTCTCGTTCCTCTCGGTACTTGAAAACATCGCCCTGGGTATCGGTATAGATATGAAAGGTCGCCGCAAAGTCGTGCTTGTCCATGGGACAGTAGACCTTATGCGCCTGATAGCGATCGGGCGACATCCATGAGCAGCGCTCCGGCGTCATCGACAGCAAGGCAACCTCCTTCGGCCGCGCATCGAGACCCTCGTAGAGCATGATGTCGACGCGGCCGAACACGCCCTTCATCAGGCCTGTGCTGTTGGCGTGCTCGTGTATCGGCGAGTGATGGCCGCCCGGCCAGATCTCGAGCAGACACGGCGATTGGATGCGTTTCCCGAAGCAATCCACTCTGATGTAGGTCGTCTGCGGGTCGTTGACACCGTCCCTTTCGGCCTTCATTTCGAGCAGGCGACGCAGCGCTCCGTCACGCGAGTTCAGACTTACCCGGATCGCTTCCTGCTCCCAATAGGACAAGCTCAGGTCGCGGGTGCGCCGATAGAGGTCGACGGCGCGTTCGGGGATCTCATGCTGGCGCCCGTAGTCGAACACACGACGAGCATCTGAAATCAAAGGTGACGGTGAAAGGTAGTTGACGGCCTCCTGCAAGCGCACGGCGTCGGCCTCGTCGATGCCAAAAGCCTTCAGACATCCTGCGGACGCGACCCCGGCAATCGCCCTGCCATGATGATGCACCGTTGTATCGTCTCCCCAAGAAACCTACTGCCTGACAAAAATCTACAAGACGAACGGCGCAGTGGCAATTCCCGATCGAGAGCCGATCGTGAGCCACCTTCGTCGCACATCAGGCGTACGGGTGGATGGCCACGGTCTTGCCTGCCAAACCAGGGTCGCGTAACGTCGTCGTCCCGGTTGCGACGATGTCCAGGACCTTCCGTGGAGCCGCCGGACGAGGTCAGTTGACCAGCTCAGAGCTTCCGTCGCTTACCGTGCGACGTTCCCAACAACCTGCATGGTCGAGAGCAGCGGAAGGCGACGCCCCGTGACCACCTGACCATGCGGCGCGGAGTTCCTTCACGCTCTTGAGGCAGTATCGAGGAGGCAGAGGCTTGGCGAAAGTGGCCGTAGTGGGGGGCGGTGCGGCAGGGATGGGAGCCGCAATTGCCCTTGCAAAGTCCGGAATGGACGTCTCGCTGTTCGAGGCGGAGCCGCGGCTCGGCGGTCACTGCTTCGGAGTGTCCGTCTCGCTCTGGGACGGGCGCACAGTCCGTGTCGATGCCGGGGTGAGCGACTTCAACCCGGCGACGCTCGACAGTTTTTGCGCCCTCACGCGCGAGCTCGACCTCCGCTACTCCCCGGTCAATCAGGACATCTCGTTCATGACGCCGGAGCGGGCGGCGGTCTGGTTTTCGCGCGGCGGTCAGCCGCAATTTCGGCGGCGGCTCGAGGACGAGCGCAAGTTCGTCGACGACATCGAGCGCTTCAATCGGACATGCGTCGAGGTTCTGGAGGACGCGACTTATGCGGACTGGTCGGCGCAGCGTTATCTCGACGAGAAGCAGTATCCCGACGAGTTTCGCAGGTTCTATTTCGACCCGCGGGCACATGCCGAGTTTTCGATGCCCGACAAACCGCCGGATCAATACTTGATCCGACGGGTCGTGAACTCCTGGCGAATGCACGGCGTCGTCGGTCCTGGACCGGCCGAGCGGATGGCTGTTCACGGCGGAATGCACACCTATTGCGAAGCTGTCGAGCGCTGGCTGCGCGAGCGAAAGGTTTCGCTCCATCTTTCGACCCGGGTCGCCGGCTATCGACCGGCCGGGTGACGTGATCCGGCTCAGAGCCATCGATCGCGAAAGGTCGAACCTCGCATTCTCGTTCGATCACGTCATCATCGCCACCAACGCGAGCGACGTGACCTCGCTGTTGGAAGACACCACGCAGGAAGAGGCCCGCATCTATTCCGAGATCCCGTCGCAGCGCGCCCGCCTGGTGGTTCACCAGGACCCTCAGCTGATGCCGGCAGACCGCGCCGCCTGGGGTGCCTACAACTACCTTGTGGCGCATGACGGGATGCCGAACGTCCGCCCGACCGTGACGCTCTATCCCAACCGTCTGCAGAGCCTGTCTGCGTCGATTCCGGACGTTTTCGTCACGATAAATCCGTTCAGAGAGCCGGACGCGGACAAGATCATCATCGATCGGTTCCTCGTCCACCCCGTCATCGGGAGCAGGCACCGACGCCGCGCTGCAGAAGCTCGACGCCTTGCAGGGCAAGCGCCGGACTTGGTTCTGCGGAAGCTATCTGCGCGAACCGTTCGTTCACGAGCAGGCCTATCGTTGCGGCGTCGACACCGCGGAACGGCTGGTGGATGCCGTGGCTGCCGAGTCCTCGAAGCTCGAAGCAGGAATATCCGCGAGCCCGGGCGGCTTCGACAATTTTCTGCGCGAAGTCCCGATGTTCGCCGATCTCGACGCCCGCGCTCTCGCGGAGGTCCAACTGGTGGCGCGGCCCTTCCAGGCCGACGCGGGAACGATGCTGTTTCGGCAGGACGACCCTCCGGACGGCCTCTACATCATCAAACGCGGCGAAATCGCCATATTGCGGCGCGTTCCGGGCGACCAGCTGATCAAGCTGACGACTCTCGGCGCCAGCGCGGTGGTCGGCGAGATGAGTCTGCTCGATCGCAATCGGCGCTCGACCCATGCGGTCGCGGTCAAGCCCACCTCGGGCTATTTCGTCAGTTCCGAACGATTTCAGATGCTGCGGTCGGATTACCGCCCGGCTGCGTTCGCCGTGATGGATTGCTTCCGGCGTGAGGTCGCAGCTCGCACGCGAACGATCCTCAACCAGATCGCCGAGCGGACGGGGGCCGCGCAAGCGCGGCCGACGTCGACGCTGCGCGATGGCGTCGCAAAGTGGCCGGCGCCGTCGTCACCTTCGACGTTCGCCGAGGAGATGCTGCCGTTCTCTTCCTTTCTTCAAGACTTTCCGGCCCGCGGAGCTGCAGGAATTTCTCGAGCCGCTGAAGCGCTACGACTTCTCGCGAGGCCAGCTCGTCTACACCGAGGGTGAGGCGCCGCGGAGCTGCCTTCTCGTCGTGCGCGGCGCCCTGTCGATGAATTTCTCGACGCCGGCGGGAACTTCGACGTTCGCGGTATATGGTCCGGGCAGGATGGCGGGCGAGCTCCCGCTCGTGGACGGCGCTCCGCATCCCCTGGCCTGCATGGCGCGAGAATCCACCATCGCATTCGAGGTCGATCGCATCGGGTTCGACCTCTTGCGCCGCGGCGGATCCGTGGTGTCGTTCAAGTTCTTCGAAGCGGTCACGACCAGCATCGTCGGGATGCTGCGGAGGGCGGACGCCCATCTGGCCCGGATATCCCCGGAGCGGTCGACGAGCGCGGCATCGACGTCCTCCGAACCTCCCATTCCAACCTAGCCGGAGCCGAGCGAGATGTGTCGAGTCCTGATGTACAGCGGAGACGCCGTTTCGCTCGACGACCTGCTCTATCAGCCGAACAATTCACTGGTGAAGCAGGCATACGACCCGCAGATGCTCAATATGCTCAGCCTCGCGGGATTTGGAATGCTCGCATGGGACGCTTCGTCCCATCATCCCGATGTCCCGTTCGGCTATCGCTCCGTCAACATTCCGATATTCGATCAGAACTTGAAGGAGCTTGCCGAAAAGCTTCGCGTGACCACATTGATCGCGCATGTTCGCGGCGTGCCGTTTCGCGACAATCCGACGGTCGGCGAGCAGAACCTTCACCCCTTTCGATACCGGGGATACCGGGTGGCGCTGGCCCACAACGGCAGCCTCGCCGCCTTCGATCGCATGCGTTTTGCATTGATCGAGCACATCAAGCCGGAGATCGCTCGTCTGATCAGGGGCAATACCGACACCGAATGGCTCTACGCCCTGCTTCTCTCCCAGCTCGAGAATCCTCGGGCCGTGCTGGACCCGGACGAGATCGTGCCCGCGCTGGAAAAGACGCTCTCGATCGTGCGCGAGGTCCGACGCAATCACGACATTCACACCTCTTCGCCAACCAACCTGTTCATCAGCGACGGCGCGAGCCTGGTCGGGGTCCGTTTCGCGTTCGACTACGGCTGCTACGACACGCAGAACCCGGCCGAGCTGCAGAATGCCCATCACTTGTTCCTCGGCCTTTGGTACACGACCGGCAAGGCCTATGGCTTGCACGACGACGAATGGAAGATGATCGGCGGTCCAACGAACGCGGCCAGCTCGATAGCTCATCTCGTCGGAGCCGTTGACACGCGACCCGTCGACCTGGTTCGAGGTGCCCGAGTACAGCGCGCTCATCTCGACCACCCACGGTGGGAATCTGCTGCTGCGGGTCGTGGACCTGGATGTTTGAGGACGGTGGTTCCTGGCTCGGATCGACCGATATGAAGATGTGCATCTCATGCAGTCAGCCGAACGAGTGATGAAAAAATTCGAGGAGTAGTCCCATGTCCGACAGCGGCCAGACCTTGCTCCGCGCAGATTTCAGCAAACGCGTCGTCGTGGCAACGCGAGACCAGCCCTGGGTGCCGTCGCCGCAACGCGGTGTCGACCGGTGCATGCTCGATCGGATCGGCGGGGAAGTCGCTCGCGCGACGTCTCTGGTGCGCTATGCCCCGGCCAGCAGGTTTCCATCCCACCAGCACGACGCAGGCGAGGAATTTTTGGTTCTCGACGGCGTGTTCTCCGATGAGCACGGAGACTATCCGGCCGGAACCTATGTCAGGAATCCGCCCGGCAGCGCGCATACGACGCACACCGACGGCGGCTGCACCATCTTCGTAAAGCTTCGCCAGATGCGTCCCGATGAGCGCCGCCGCGTCGTGATAACAGCCAGTGACGTTTCCTCGTCTTCCAACCCGTTCGGCCGATCGAGCCGGCAATTGTTCGTGTCGCCGGACGGGGCCGAGACCGTCGCGATCGAATACCTCCCTCCCAACACGACCGTCCCGCCATATGTCTGCCATGGCGGCGAGGAGATTCTGGTTCTATCGGGAGTCTTCTCGGACGAATCCGGCGATCACGGACCGGGCGTCTGGTTGCGAAACCCGGATGGATTTCGTAACGCGCTGGCGAGCCGGGACGGCTGCACCTATTGGGTCAAGCGTGGACATATGGCATCCCATTCGCCGCCTTCAAGCAGTTACTAGAGCGTCGATATTCACTCCGATCACATGCAACGTACGTCATGAGGGCGTCGCCAGCCCGTCGTTCGTCACGCGGGCAGTTCGGGCACCGTCTGCAGGGCGTAGAACTGCACGGTCTGCACCCGGCCTTTGACCGCGAGCTCATGCAGCTTGTGATCGCGCAGGTCGATCCCGGCCGCCTCGGCCGCGGGACGCGACAGGATCAGCGAGCAATCGAAATCCTTGCTAAGGCCCTCCAGCCGCGCAGCCGTGTTCACGGTATCGCCGATCGCCGTGATGATCTGCGAGCGCGGCGGCCCCATCGCGCCGACGATCGCCTCGCTGAAGTGGATGCCGATCCCGATCCGCAGGGGCCGCGGCAGCTCGGCGGCGAGTTGGCGATTGAGCTGCTCCAGGCGCGCCAGCATCTCGCGCGCCCCGCGCAAGGCGTCCGCGGCGCCGCGAGCGGGGTCCGTGGCATCGAGGCCGTAGAGCGCCATCAGTCCGTCGCCGGTGAATTGCGAGTAGTGGCCGTTGCTGGCGATCAGCGCCCTCGTCATCTCGTAGAAGAACCGGTTGAGGATGAACAGCACGTCGTAGGGCAGCTTGGCCTCGCCCAAGGTGGTGTAGCCGCGCAGATCCACAAACACGACGGTGACCAGCTGTTCGCTTCCCTCCAACCCGCCGCGCAACATGCCGTCGGCGGCGCGCGCATCGGACGCGAGCAGGGGCATGATGGCGATGTCCGCGGTCGGCCGGATTTGGCAGGCCAGCCGCAAGCCTTCCGGCGCTTCGATGCGCGCGAGCGCCTTGGCCTCCAAGGCTCCCGGGGCGGGCAATTCCGCCAGCCCGCGCGTGACCCTGATGCGGCAGGTGGTGCAGCGCGCGCGTCCTCCGCAGACCGATGCGTGCGGGATGCCGTGGACGCGCAGCGTCTCGAGCACGGTCGCGCCCGGCGGGACCGCAACCGTTCGGCCGCTCGCGTGGACGAGCATGGGCGGCCGGCGGGCGCGATCCGCGACGACGCGGACCCACCGCGCGGCGAAGGCCAGCAGCACAAGAGTGAGGTGGATGGACCAACCGATCGCGGCCAGCGCGACGATGTCGAGGCGTGCCTGTCCGCTCAAATCGGCCTCGGCGAAAACGGCTTCGACATAGCGCGGGTCTTGCGCCGCGCGCAGGATCTGGTTGCCGCCGGAAACATAGCCGGCCATCGCCAAGGTGGGGATCAGCAGGCCCAGCACCGCGAGCAAGCCGCGCCAAGCCGGATACCAGGGCTTGGTGCGCAGCCAGAAATGGATGCCGACGCAGGCGTGGCCCCATACCGTAAGCACCGCCGCCGCCTGCACCAGGGCCAGCGTCGGCCAAAGCACCCATTGCAGGACGAGGATGGATTTGTAGCTGCTATGGACTTGCAGCAGGATCTCGGCGACGCGCGTGGAGGCCACATGATGTATCAGCAACACCGGGATGCAAAGCCCGAGGCCCAACTGCCACCATTCCCACCGGGGCATCCGCAGCGAGCGCCGCGCGTAGATCGACCACAGGGCGTTCGCATAGTGGAGCAGCGCCGCCGATGCCAGGAGAGTGGTGCCCACGGTGCTGCGCCAGGGATCCATGAGGATCCCGAGGGCGCCCTCGGCGCGATCGAGCGAGACCAGCAGGAGGCAGTGAGCGCTGAGGTGGCTGAAGACGAAGGCGAGCATGACGAGGCCGCTGAGGAGACGCAGACTACCTCGCACATCCTCGATCCCAGGCATCGCAATGGCTCGTTGCAGGCAGTTTGAGGAGCGTCGCCCCGCGCCGCTTCCGATGAAGCCGCCCGGCCCTTCCGAGATCATGTCGCCGGTAGTCTGACACGATGTCGCCCGGGGTGCAGCGCCTCGCCAGGGGATATTCACCGGCAACAGCTCGGCCGCGCTCAAACGATGTCGGCGATGCCGCGTCGGCAATTCTGAACAATTGTTTCGCCAAATTGCAAAAATATGCCTTTCGCCCGCTTTAATTCCGCCGCCGCGATTCACTCAAATCTCTCCCGTCCCCGCGAGGGACACCTGCCGAGGAGGGCAAGACATATGCGTGATTTTGCGAGGCGGACAGTCGTCGCCGGCGTGGGCGCGATCGCATTGGGCTGCGCGGGAATCGTTTCCGCAGTGGCAGCCGACATGCCGCGGCAGCCACCGCCGGCCGAATACTACGGCGAGGAGGAAGGCTACATCGACCGGCCGCCGCCGACCGCCTACATCTATCCGGCACCCGCCTACCGCTACTACTACGCACCGCCTCCGGTCGTGGTGGTGCCGCCACCCTACTATGGGCCACGCTACTACGGACGAGCCTACTACGGTGGAGGTTACGGTTATCGGGCCTACGGGGTCCGACGCTACGCGCCCTACGCCGCGCGCGGCTACGGACCTTACGGCGGCTATTATCGCTGACGGGGCGGCGGCTTCGTCGCAAGCCGAACCGGAGATGAGAGGGGCGTTGAGCGGAGCCGCGCAACGCCTTCCGTCTGCCTTGCAGGAGGGCCGCAAAAGCGTGAATATCCAAGTCAGCACGGGATTCATCTGAAGGTCCCGGCTCAGGCCGCTGCCGGACGAAAAAGATAGACGGCCGGGGAGGCATCGTCATGACTTTCGCACGCGCGCTCGCGGCGTCGTTTCTCGCCGCGTGCCTTTTGGCGACCGGCGCCGCGTCGGCGCAGACCTATCCCAACCGTCCGATCACGCTGGTGGTGCCGTATCCGCCCGGCGGCGCGACCGATGCGATCGCGCGCATCATGCAGGACAGCATGTCGCAATCGCTCGGCCAGCAGATCGTCATCGAGAACATCGGCGGCGCCGGCGGCATGATCGCCGCCGCTCGCGCCGCGCGCGCCGCGCCCGACGGCTATACGGTGCTGCTGCATCAAGTTGCGATGGCGGCGGGCATGACGCTTTACCCGAAGCTGGCGTTCGACGCCGAAAAGGATTTCGTCACCATCGGCCTCGTCAACACCGCCGCTTCGACCGTTGCGGCGCGTCTGACGCTGCCGCCGGGCAATATCGGCGAGCTGGTGCGCTGGATGAAGGAGCCCGGACAGAACACCAAGATCGCGCATGCCGGCGTCGGCTCGTTCGGTCATCTGGCCGGCGTGCTGCTGGCCCAGGAAATCGGCGGGACGGTCACGCAAGTGCCTTATCGGGGCGCCGGCCCGGCGCTCAACGACCTGCTGGCGGGCGTCGCCGACCTGGGCTCGCAGTCGGCCGTCACCGCCGGGCCCTTGGTCAAGGCCGGCAAGCTCAAGGCCTACGCCATCATCGGCAGAACCCGGTTCGCCGGCCTGCCGGAGCTCCCGACCATGGGGGAGGTCGGCTACAAGAAGCTCGATCTCGATTTCTGGCACATGCTGTTCGCGCCTGCCGGCACGCCGCGGCCGATCGTCGATCGGCTCAATGCCGCGCTGCGCCACGCGTTCACCGATGCCAAGGTCCGCAAGGCGTTCGAGGACGGCGGCATGGATCTGTTTCCGCCCGACCAGCAGACGCCGGAAGCCGCGAGCGCCCTGCTCACGCGCGAGCTCAAGCTCTGGGGCGACGTGATCCGCGCCAACAACATCACGGCGCAGTAGACCGCATCCCGGTGTGCATCGAACGCGGCTGACCGGCGCAGATCGTAGCTTGCAGCCTGTCCGTACGGCTCGAACGGCCACGGAATGGGCTCTCGATGCATTCTCTTGGCCAGTTGGGTTCAGGCGCTTGCTCAGAATCTAGCCGAAATATCTGCTTGTCTGCCTGCATTGCCGCACAATCCTTGACAAGCAGGGCTCGAAGCGAATCACGAGAGGGGGCGGACACTGACCCACCAGACGACGTTGGATGTCACTCGCTACGCCCGTCTGTGGCGGTTGACCTGGTGGACCCAGCATGTCGCTTGGCCGTTGGCGACGTTCGGGGCTGGAGTCATCCTTCTTGCCATCGTGTGGCAGGCTCTCGGCCAACTCGACGACTGGGAGAAGCACATCAACGACAACATTTCCCTTCAGCCCCAGTCCACCGAAGCCGAGCGAGAGTTCCTGCTGCAACTCGTCGTCGCCGTGTTCAGGCTTGCGCGTGATGGTGTCGGACCGGGGCTGCCGTGGGCGGCCACCTTGGCGGCCGCCTTCCTGTTCGAGCTTGTTGTCTATCTTCGAGGTTGCGGACGGTTTCGGTTGCCGCTTCTGTCATGGAGCCTCGCCGCGTTGATGGTGACGGCAGCCGTGGGTTTGCTAGGCATGGGCTACGCCCTAAAGTTGGCCCAGGAGGACGTGTCCGCCTCGGGACCCGTCAATGCGCAAACGCTCTACTACCAAACCATCTTTGCATTCGCCATATTGGTCTGCTTCGTTTCGCTCCTGCTGCTTGCTCTGAGGGGGACTGCGATATTGCTGCTTTGGCGGCATCGATTGAGGCCGGACCTGGCGCGCACCCAACGCATGACGCGATCGCTGGGCGTCAATCTAACGATCCCGCAATTCGCCTGGCCGCATCCCAGTCTCGCCGGCTTCGCCGTGCATGCCTGCATCCTGCTGGTGTTGGGAGCTCTCGCCTACCTGTTCTGGGGATGGATCGTTGACGCCTTGATCTATGGGTCGTTGGATTTGTTCTTTTTCGTGTTCAACACGCCAATACAGCTCGTCACCATCTTGGCCAATTTCTTCGCAGGATCGCCACCCGATCTTGCAAAAACGTGGGCGAATTTCCTCGACTCCATCGACGACCTGGCCCAGCTTCTTGTTCTGATCGGTGTGCTTCTTGTTGCCAGAGCACTATGGCGTGTCGGCAGGCGGCTCAACCTGCGGCACCGAAACGAGATCATCCTTCGAGACAAGCCGCCGGTTCTGCTGCTGCGATCGTTTACCGACGACGTTGCCGGCATTCCGTCGAGCATGCTCATTGCGCGGTTGTTCCGGCGGCGAAAGCGCCTCGAAGAAATGATCGGCGAGCAGCTGACCACAGCCGGCCCGTTCGTGGCGATCGGCAAGCCGGGCGAGCGGCTGCCGCAACTCGGAGCGAGCCGTCTCTATGTCGGTGACTCCGAATGGCAGACGGTCGTCCAGTCCTATATCGCGCGATCGGACCTTATCATTTTGATTGCGGGCAAGACGCACTGGGTCCAGTGGGAGCTCGTCAACGTCCTCAGGCAGGGTCGCATTGCCGGGCTTCTGATTGTCTTTCCCCGGATCAGCGAGGCTGATCGCATCGAACGCTGGCAAAATCTCAAGCCTGCATTTTGCGACACCTCCTGGTCTGCAGCGGTGGAGCGCGTCGATATCGCCTCCGCGCTTGCGGTGTTCATTGCCGCGGATCTCGGCATCGTGGTGGTCAAAAGCCGCAAGGCAAACGAATCGGACTACGAGACGGCACTGCGGGTGGCCACGTATCTGATGCGCCAAAAGCCACCGCCTGCCTGATCTTCCGCCACGCGGCCGACTTCATTGACGGGATTCCAGGGCCAAACCGGACGGCATCCCAGTCGAGCAGCTGACAAGGTTCGATCTCGTCACCGACCTGATATCATTCGAAGGCTACGGGATACTGGATTTCGGCTCTCGCTCCCCGGGCAAGCCCGGGTTGCTCGGCCGCAATGACAGCCGAGAGTCGGCGGTCGTCATTGAAGCGGAACCGGCGGTGGTTGGCGGCTCAAGCCGCTGTCGCGGCGCCAGCGCCGGTCAGCGCCACCTTCTCGTTGGTTCCCGACTCCGGCACCAGCGCGGCGGCCTTCAGCCCTGCCTGGACCTTGGGCACCGTGGCCTTCACGTCGGTGATCGGCAGGCCGTGGGTCGGCGCGATGGTCTTGACGCCGAGCCGCTCGATCAGGTGGTCGAGCCGATCGCAATAGGCGTCCATGTTGGCGAACTTGGTCCAGAACAAAGCCAGGTCCGCGAACACCGCCGACACGTCCGGCAGGTCGAGCGAGACCGCCTCCTCGGCCACCAGGCCGCAGTGGCCGTCCTCGTGATAGTGGCTGTAGGCGAAGCCGTCGCCCGGGAACAGCACGCGCTCGCGCGTCTCGAAGCCCCACCAGGTCGTGCGCAGGTCGCGGATCACCGGCTCGACCGCCATCAGCGACCTGCCGCCGAGGTCGATCTCGTCGCCCTCCTGCATCCAGCGCATGCGGTGCTCGTATTGCGGGAACGCCAGGTGATAGTCGCTGACGTCGCCGCACAGGACCGCGTCGGGAAAGGTCTTCAGCACGCGGCCGAGGCCGCCGCAATGCGGGGTCTCCTGGTGGGTGACGAACAGGTATTTCAGCGGCGCCACGCCGCGGGCGAACAGCTCGTTCATGTGCCGCTCGATCACCGGAAAGTCCTTCGGGTGGCCGGTCTCGACCAGGCACGACGCGGTCTCGCCGGCGATCAGGAAGGCGGCGTTGTAGCCGTGATAGACCTTGCCCTTGTGGCGCTGCGCCAGGCAGTCGCCGATCCAGAACACGCCGGGCGCGATCTCGCGCGGCATCCTGTTGGCCGGAATCCTGTCGAGCATGGGCTTAGCGCTCCTCGTCGCGACTGACGTAGCGCGACACCGCCACGCTCTTGTCGCAGGCCCTTGAGAATCTCGTCCAGCATCCGGACATGCCGCGCCACCACCTTGCGGCCGCGCAGCACGCAGCCGTAGCCGGGCGCGATCGTCTCGACGTCGTATTTGTCGAACACGTCGGCGATGCCGCGCCGGATCGAGTCGGTCGGCGCGCCCTCCAGCCACCAGTAGCGCGTGTTCAGCATGAACGATCGCAGCTCGCGCTCGGTCGTGGTGTCGTCGTCGTCGGTGACGATCCAGGGTCCGTCCGCACGGTCGCGCCAGACATGGGTGAACAGGTCCGAGCTGAACAGCGTCCGCGTCGCACGGTCGTAGAGCCAGCGCGTGGCGATCAGCCGGATCGGCGCCTGCATGACGTCGATCTGCCGGTCCTGTTTCCCGAGCCGGATCGTGTCCGCGCGGGTCACCGCGGTGACCGGCATCGAATCCAGGATGCTGCGGCCGTTCGCCTTGGCGCCGAAATCGAACCACAGCGCCGCGTCGGGGTTGCTGGTGTAGCACTGCTCGACGTTGAAGTGCCCGGCGAAGGTTTCCACGTTGTTGATCGACATGAACTCGTTCAGCCGCAGCGGGAACAGCGACAGCGGCAGGCCGGGCGCGATCAGCGATTCGATCTCGCGCGCGGATCGCCGGCTCGTCCTTGCCGAAGCCGGTGTCGATCAGCATGGCGGCGTCGCTCTGCGTCAGCAGGTAGCTGTTCGCCACCGAAAATCCGCGCGCGCTGGCCGGATAGGAGCTGACCCGGCCGTCGAGCGCATAAGGGTGTTGCAGGGCGTAGAGCTTGCCTTCGGCGAGCGCCGCGATCCCGCCGGCCATGCCGGGCGTTTCGCGAGCGTCCCGGGGCGCGTGCTGCGTCGATACGGACATCATGGCTGGACCTTATCGGGCCTCCCCGGCGAAGGGAACAGGGCTCGCGCGCACTCCCGCGCATCCGATCTCGGGCTTATCCGAGATCGGCTCAACGCAATTCGCGCAAGCTTTAGCGAGCACCAGAATTCGTTGCGATGACCGCTCTCGGACGCCCAGCGACAAGATGTGCTCGCGGCGAGCCTTTCGGCGATTGACCCGAAGCAGACATGGACGGATGGCGTTCGCGGAACGGGGTTTATGGAATGTCGGGGTGCAATTGCTCGGATCACTCCGCCTTGATGCCCGCGAACTTCACCACCTTGGCCCATTTCTCGGTTTCGGTGGCGATGAGCCGTCCGAAGTCGGCGGGCGGGCCGGGCAACATCGTTCCACCCATGTCGGCAAGCCGCGCCTTCGCCTTGGGGTCGGAGAGGATCGCATTGATCTCCATGTTGAGCCGCCCGATGACCTCAGGCGGTGTGTTCCCGGGCGCGCCGATGCCGAAGAACGCGCTTGCCTCGTAGCCCGGCACGAATTCGCCCACGGTCGGGACGTCCGGCAGCGCTTGCGAGCGCGTCGTCGTGGTCACCGCGAGCGCGCGCAGCTTGCCGGCGCGGATGTGCTCGACCGAAGACGGCAGATTGTCGAACATCAGGTGCACCTGTCCGGCGATGAGATCGGTGAGCGCCGGCCCCGCGCCGCGATAGGTCACGTGCTGCATATTGACGCCCGTCATCATCTTGAACAGCTCACCGGACACGTGCACCGAGGTTCCGACGCCGCCCGACGCAAAGTTGATCTTGCCCGGATTGGCCTTGGCGTAGGCAATGAACTCGCGGACATTCGTCGCCGGGACCGCCGGGTTCACCTCCATCACATTGGGTACGCGCATGATGCCGGCGACCGGCGCGAGGTCGCGCACGATGTCGAAACTGAGCTTGTCATAGAGCGAGGCGTTGATCGCGTTGTTTGGACCGACCATGAAGAGCGTGTAGCCGTCCGGCGGCGACTTGATCGCGGCCTCGGCGGCGATGTTGCTGGCGGCGCCGGGACGATTCTCGATGATGATCTGCTGGCCGAGCCGCTCCGACAGCCATTGACCCAGCAGGCGGCCGATCACGTCCTGCGTGCCGCCGGCGGCAAAGCCGATGAGCAGACGCACCGGCCGTGCCGGATAGGTTTGCGCCCGCGCGACGCGCGACGCGATCGGGAGGGCGGCGGCACCCGCTGCGAGATGCAGAAAGTTCTGCGGGGAAGTTTCATGAATTCCTCCATGCGCGCCCCGCGCTCTGCGCACTTGGACGCGCAAATTTGATCGATGAAGTTCGGACGCCCGCCGACGGCACCCGTGCTGCCCATTGCAATGATCGGGATTTCGGCACCTCCCGTCGGCAGCTCTCGAACAAAACTACATCGGTTGCAGGCGGGCGCGGAAGGGGGGGGCGATGTCTCCTCTTGACCCATAGCAGATGTCATGGGGCGCGCTGGAATTCGCGTGTCGGACGATATGGAGTTTATCTACGTCCGGTTCACTCGGCCTTGATATTTGCCTCGCGAATGATGCGGCCGAACTCGTCATATTGCTTGCGTAGAAGAGCACCGAAATCGGCGCCACACATTCCGACCGGATAGAGGCTCTGGGCGACAAGCTTCGCCTTGACCTCGGGGACCTGCATTGCCGCGGCGAACCAGCCGGCGAGTTGGGAGACCGTTTCCTTCGGCGTCTTCGCCGGCGCGAGCACGCCATTCCAGAAGTCAATCTCGTAGTCCTTGTAGCCGGACTCGGCGACGGTCGGCACGTCTGGTAGTGGTTCGCTCCGTGTCCGTGAGGCACTGGCGAGCGCGCGCAGCTTGCCCGCCTTCAGCTGTTCCTCCAGCCCTGCGTAGGGAAGAAAGACCGACGTCACATGGTTGCCCAATAGTGCACTGACCGCGGGAGCGCCGCCGGGGTACGGGACGAACGTCATGTCGACGTTGGCGGCGCGCTTGAGCATTTCGAATGCGAGGTGCAGAGGGCTTCCGGGAACACTCGCCATCGTCAAGGAACCGGGCCTGGCGCGTGCCGCGTCGAGCAAATCGGCGAGCGTGCGGTAGGGTGATGCGCTGTTGACGAGGAGGACCGTCGGCGTACTCGTGAGCTGGCAAATTGGCTCGAAGCTGGTCAGCGGATCGTAATTCAGCTTTCGCAGATGAGGGCTGATGACAAACGCAGGCGCAGCGACCAGCAAGGTGTTACCGTCGGGCGCCGCGCGCGATACGGCTTCGGTTCCGATGACTGTGCCTGCACCAGGGCGGTTCTCGATCACGACGGTCAGGCCCTGATTGCGGCTGATCTGCTCACCCAGAATACGGGCAAGGATGTCGGCGGCGCCGCCCGGCGGCAACGGAACGACAATCTTGATTGTCCTCGTTGTCTGCGACCGAGCCTCTTGGCTGGGAAGCGTAACGGCGATGACAGACACGACCGTTAGAACCGCAACGGCCGCGGCCAGATGCAGGAATGTTCGGCGGGGATGTCTCATATTGGCCTCCCAGGATGATTGAGTCAGATCGGCACAGTGGCCGGGTTGTATTCGAACATTCCGAGATCTTGGGCATCACGCCCCGGATTGGGATGCTCCAGATCGGAGCCTTGCATCGCGTTCACGCGTTCGCGGGAATGGATCTGCGCCGCATTCGCGCGTTGTTTCCGGGCCGCTTCGTAAAGAAGCAATGCTTCCTCTGGAGTGCGGGCCTTCGCAAAGCAGCGGCCAAGCACCGTGCCATCCTCAATCGCCACGACCGCGCCCTGGCCAAGAAATGGCGACATCGGATGGGCGGCATCGCCGAGCATGGAAACGCGGCCGAGCGTCCATTGCTGCAATGGCTCGCGGTCACGCAATCCCCATTTGAACAGCGCCTTCGGCTCGATCGATTCGATCATCTGCAAGACGTCCGGATGGAAGTCCGAATACAGCTCCAGCAATTCCGAAACCTCGGCCGGGATTGTCCACCCTTCGTCTTCCCATCGGGGCTGTCGAGCGAAGGCGACAACATTCATGACGGAGCTCTTGCGCAGCGCAAAGTGAATAAGAACACGACCAGGTCCGAGATGCATGCAGCGAGGCAGTGTCCTGAGCTTGTCCGGCAGGAGCGCCGTGGGGATAAGCGCACGAAAGCAAGCTTGGCCGGTATAGCGAACCGGCTCAGAACCATGGACCTTGTTGCGGACCGTCGACCGGCCGCCGTCGCAACCGATCAATACGTCCCCCCTGGCGACCGTACCGTCGGCAAAGTGAGCGACGACGCCGTGTTCATCCTGCACGAGATCGGTGAACGCTCGATCGAGGTGAATGCAGGTGGGATCGTTTGCGAGCACGGCAGCGCTCAAAGCATTGTGGAGATCCGCACGATGAACTTGAAAATGGCCGGCGCCGTATTTCGACTTGTAGGAGTCACCGGGCGGGCGACGCCGCAAGACTTCCCCGGTCCTGTGGTGCCTGATCTGGAGCTCGGTCGAGACGTTCGACGTCGCGGCGATGGCGTCGCCGACGCCCAGGAAATCGAGGGCATGCATCGCATTCGGAGTGACAAGCAGGCCTGCGCCGATTTCTCTCAGCTCGGATGCCTGCTCATACACCGAGACACTAAATCCATGACGTTGCAGCGAAAGCGCAGCGGTCAATCCTCCGATCCCGGCCCCAATGATGATGACGTGGCAGCGCGTCATCATTTCGGATCGCTTTGGCGATGGCGCGCCGCGTCTTGCAACGGAACGAGCCGCGTCATGATCCGTTGGTCGAGACATGATGCGCCTTCTCCTTCGGCAATCGCCGGGAATCGCGGCCGTTGGCGGGACTGCTCGCCCTTCGATGGCGGCGATCTCGCTTCGCACGATTTCAAGCTAGCGCGAAGCGCCCATATTCAAGTAGTTCTATTGAAGAATGAGGGCATAACTTTTGCTCATGAGCGGCACCGGCCCCCTGGAAGAGCGCGTGATGCGGCGCCTCAAGCTGCGCTTCTTTGCTGGGCGCTGTTGCTATGCACGATTGGTGGCGCAGCGCAGAGTGCGCAGGGCCAGAGCCGGCAGCGCGTCCGGCGCCGGCTGCTACTCCCGCCAACATTCACGTTAATGTCACTGAGCCGCTGGTCGACTCCAGTATTCCCGGCGATGAAGCGGTCGACAAAATGTTGACGGCTTACAGCCCGAAAGTTCGCGCCCTCGATCTGCCGATAGGCAAACTTAAAGGCGATTTAAGAAAAGGCGGCGTCGGTGCCGGTTCACTTGGCAACTTCGTCACCGACGGAATGCGCGCTCAGTCGAGCCTGAAACTTGGCAGCCCGTCCTGCTTGCAGTCACTAATGGCGGCGGTCTGCGCAAGAGTGTCATCGCTGAAGGCGCCCTGACGTTTCGCGACATTTTTGAACTGCTGCCATTTGAGAATGCGCTCGTCTCTTTCGATCTCACCGGAGCGCAGGTGTTGGATCTTCTGCGGGTCGTCCTGTCGCATCGCGATGCGCAATCCGGTGCGCGCGTCAAATATAAAATTAACAGCGATAAGCAAATGGAGCTGGAAAGTGCCACGTTCCTGGTTGACGGCGCCGAGAAGCAAATCGATCCGGCGGCAACTTACACCGTCATCTGCATCGACTATCTGTTGAACGTTACCGGTGGCGACTATGCGGCGGTGTTAAAGAAAGCGGCCAATACGCGAGCGATCGGAGTTACTACTCGAGATGCGATCACCGAGTATGTGAAGGCAGAAACTGCGGCCGGGCGCGACATCAAGTCGACTCTGGATGGTCGTTTCCTCTTCGATAAGGCAGCATCCGGAGCAGCGGAGGAGCCCACACCATGATTACCAGGCGCGGTTTTTTGAAAGCTTCGCTGGCCGGCGGAGTAGTAGCAGCGTCGCCGCAGTCAGCGATGCAGTGGTTGACGAATCCAGCCTGGTCGGCAATTAGCGCTCCGCTTCTGGAAGTTCAAGCCGGCGAGAAGCTGATTACAATTCTGCACACCAACGACACTCATTCACAGATCGATCCCTTGCCGTCAAACGACCGGCAGTATCCGGATAAGGGTGGTGTGGCCCGGCGCGCAACGCTGGTGAAGCGCATTCGCAAAGAGAATCCCAATACGCTGCTAGTCGACGCCGGCGACGTCTTCCAGGGCACGCCTTATTTCAACTTCTTCAAGGGCGAAGTTGAATACAAGTCGATGTCGCTGATTGGTTACGACGTGGTCACGCTCGGCAACCATGAGTTTGATAACGGCGTTGACGCACTCGCGGCGGCAATGAAGTTTGCCACTTTCGATTTTGTTTCGTGCAACTACGATGTGCGCGGCACGCCGCTGGAGAGTCGGGTGAAGCCTTACGCAGTGCGCGTGTTGGGCGGTGTCCGCGTGGGGCTTTTTGGAATGGGCGTCAGCCCTGACAATCTGATCACGCCGGAAAATTTCAAGGGAGTGAAGTACAACGATCCGGTGAAGTCGGCGAGAGACGTGGTGGCCACGTTGCGCGGCAAGGAGCGGTGTAATCTGGTCGTTGGCATGTCGCATCTTGGATATTTTCCGAACCCCAGGCCCGGTGGTATTGGCGACTCGCAGGTGGCTGCGCAAGTGGATGGAATTGATTTCATCGCCAGCGGCCATACGCACACGTTTATGAAGCAACCGGCGGTAACCAAAACTCCTTCAGGCGCCAACACGATAATTTTTCAAGTCGGACGGAGCGGAATTTACGTCGGGCGGGTAGACATGAAAATTCGCGACGGCAAAGTGGTAGCGTCTGCGGGACGATTGCTGGATTTGCGCGATGAGGCGCTGGTAGAAAAGTAAACAGCAAACAGTAGATCAGCAGACAGCCGGATAATAGCGCGACTTGATCCGCTGGTTAGCGACCAGTTGGTCACGCCGGTACCAGCTTGCTCTTGCTGACGCTGTTTACCGGCTGTCTGCTGTTTAATTACTACGCCTTTGCGTACACTATCACGGCGAGTACACACGACAGTATGAGTTAGTTCTATGGACATAATTCAACACGAGATCGCATAAGAGCGTTGGTTCGAGACGTGCTCGACAAGTCGCTTCCCGCCGACGCGCAGGCGAGTCCGGCTTCACACCAAACGTCCAGTCGTTTTATCGATATCGTGCCCACAGATCCGCCTGACCCTGGATCAAAAAGTGCCACGCGTGACGAGTCGTCAAAGACAGTAATCACTGAAGATGACGTGCGCGACTTGAGCGATGGTTCCGTTCTGCGCATTGCCGAAGGAGCGCGCCTGACTCCTTTGGCGGCCGACATAGTAAGCGCGAAGCGGATCGAGATCGTTCGTCGCGTGCCGAGACACGGTTCGAAAACGTCCCGCCTGATTGCTGTCGGCGCTGACCACGGCGGTTTCAAGATGAAGGAAGAACTCAAGACGTTTCTCAGCGGCTTAGGTCATCAGATTCTGGACTTCGGGACGAATTCAGAAGACCCGGTTGACTATCCCGATCTGGCCTATGCGGTGGCCCGCAGCGTTGCCGAAGGAGCAGCGGACGTGGGCATAGTGATCGACGGAGCCGGCGTTGGCAGTGCGATGACGGCGAACAAAGTGCCCGGCGTACGCGCCGCAGCGTGTTATTCAGTTGCAGTCGCGCGCAACTCGCGTGAGCACAACGGAGCAAATGTGCTTAGCCTGGGAAGTAAAACGATTAGCAGCGCGGAAATGCGTGAGATTGTTCAAGCGTGGCTCTCGACGGAATTGACTGAGGAGCGACACCAGAAGCGAGTCGCAAAGATTCAGGCTGTCGAGCGGCAGTATCTTTGTTAGTTCGAAACGGTGCAGTACCGCGACCGTTAGGGAGGGTTGATAGTTCCTACGAGCCCTCCCTGACGATCGGGCTACTGCCCCGTCACTAGCAACACATCGTTAGCACACTACAAAGCCTCGTAATAACACCCGCCTTCAAGCCGTGTTAGAATATTTCACATGAAGAGAGCCATATTCCTTTCGGCTATTCATCTCCTTGAGTGTAATTGCGGTGTTGGCCCAACAGCAGCCGGTGGTCCAACCTGAGTCAGGCACCTGGGTTAATGTCGCTCCCGACAAAGCGGGCTTCACCATCTTAATGCCGTCGAAACCAGACGAGAGCTCAACGCCGATTGAGGGACGACCCGATACTCAAAACCACACGCTAACGCTCGAGACCGAGCTGGCCGGCTACGTAGTGTCTTACGTGCAGTTTCCCGACGAGGTTACCGATCCTGCCACGATCAAAACGCTCCTCGACGGCGGTCGCGACGGTGGCATCGCGGCAACCAAGGGTGAGCTAACCAGCGAAAAAGAAATCAAGCTTGGCGAGTACTTCGGCAGAGAATGGCTGATGAAACTTCCGGGAGGAATCTCGACAAAGGCGCGAGCCTATTGGGTGAAGCAACGACTCTACCAAACTGTTTTCGTAATGCAGCCGAAAGAGAGCGATACTCCCGACAGAGTAAAGTCTCGCCAGGAGGCAGGAAGCAAATTTCTCGATTCGTTTAAGTTGAGTCCCGAAGCCGGCAACTAGCGTTCACTGATTTGAGGCGATGCCAAACAATCATCTACATAATGGCGATCTGGAACTTCTGATAGATCAGATAACGGACGCCATTGTCGCGCGCCTTAACGGCGACGGCGGCGATCAGGCGGCGATGTGCGGCTGCACGTCGGAGTGCTTCAATCGCTGCCCCGAGCGAATGCATCGCATCGTTGACGCGGGCGCGGCGCGCATTGGTCTCGTGTTAGGTGAAACTTCAACTGCCGGAGATTGGGCCAGCCTGATCGATCACACGCTGCTGAAACCCGAAGCCACAGACGACGACATCAAGAAACTTTGCGAGGAAGCCGCTCGCTATCGCTTCGCCTCGGTTTGCGTGAATCCAACCTGGGTGCGAGCCGCCACTTGTAATCTGCAAGGCACGGGCGTTCCGGTTTGCACCGTGATCGGATTTCCGCTGGGCGCGACGCTGCCGGACGTGAAGGCTTACGAAGCGCGACGCTCGATCTTGGATGGCGCGCGCGAAGTCGACATGGTGATCAATGTCGGTGCGCTCAAGAGCGGCGACGACTGTCTGGTCGAACACGACATTCGCTCGGTGGTGGAAGTAGCGCATGAATACAACGTGACCTGCAAAGTGATTATTGAAACCGCGTTGCTGACCGACGATGAAAAAGTGCGAGCCTGTCGCGCAGCCAAAGACTGCCGGCGCAGACTTTGTAAAGACCTCGACTGGTTTTTCAAAGGGCGGCGCGACGGTCGCTGACATCGCGTTGATGCGCCGCACTGTCGGCGCGGACCTTGGCGTGAAAGCGTCAGGCGGCGTGAAAGGTCTCGATGATGCGCGCGCGATGGTTGAAGCCGGCGCGACGCGCATTGGCGCCAGCGTCGGCGTCAAGATTGCGCAGGAAGCTGCCGGCAACAAATCCGGCAGCAGCGTTGTTAGTGCTTACTGATCTTCCAACCCGACAGCGATAGCGAAGCCCAACTTCCTGACCGCGAGCGTCCGACTCCGTGGTCGCGCCCACTCTTGATCAGTCGGTCGGAATGGGGCTTGCCCACGCTGCAGGGACGTCGCCTACAAGCAGGTCCGCCTTGAATCCCCTACGGCTTTACGACTATCCTCGCTCTGATTTTCCAGCACAAGTTCTGAATAACCAAACAAATGCCTGCAAAGCACAATCTACTGGCAGTAATTCTTGGCGGTGGTGCGGGAACGCGACTGTTTCCGCTGACGCAGCAACGATCCAAACCTGCCGTGCCGCTCGGCGGCAAGTACCGGCTCGTCGATATCGCCATCTCAAACTGCATCAACTCCGACGTCTTCAAGATGTTTGTGCTGACGCAGTACAACTCGGCTTCGCTGAATCGTCACCTGGCCCAAACCTATCGCTTCTCGCAGTTTTCCAACGGCTTTGTCGAGGTGATGGCTGCCGAGCAAACACCTGAAAGTCCACACTGGTTTCAGGGAACAGCCGACGCTGTGCGCCAGATTCTGCCGCACCTTGAGCGATTGGGGCATCGATACGCTGCTGATTCTTTCCGGCGATCATCTCTATCGGATGGACTATCGGCAATTCCTCGCGCGCCATTATGAAAGCGATGCGGACGTAACTGTTTCCGTTACTCCTTGTGATGAAGCGGCGGCGAGTGACTTTGGTTTACTGAAGACCGACGAGAGCGGTCGCATCATCGAGTTCAAGGAAAAACCGAAGGGCGATGATCTGCAGTCGATGCGGGTCGACACGAGCAAACTGGGCCTTAATGAAATCGAAGCACTGCGTCGTCCCTTTCTCGCGTCGATGGGCATTTACGTTTTCAAATATGATCGACTGGAACAACTGCTGAGCGACGATCCCGACGGAGTCGATTTCGGGCGCGAAATAATTCCGCGCGCGATCAAGCACGGGAAATGTGCAGGCCTATATGTTCGACGGTTACTGGGAAGACATCGGAACGATCAGCGCTTTCTATCGCGCCAATCTTGATCTGACGTCGAAGATTCCGAAGTTCAATTTGTTTGACGCGGAAGCGCCGGTGTTTACCAGAGCTCGCTACCTGCCGCCTTCAAAGATTGAAGAGTCGCAAATTCAGGATTCCATTCTGAGCGACGGCTGCATCCTCACCGGCGCCGCGATAACAAATTCCGTGATCGGATTGCGAAGTCGAATTTCAAAAGGCGTGCGGATTGATTCATCGTTTCTGATGGGAGCCGACTACTATCAGACTTTTGAAGAGATGCGTGACGACCTGCTGGCGAATAAGCCGCGCGTGGGGATAGGGGAGGGAACTATCATCAATCGGGCCATCGTCGATAAGAACGCGCGCATCGGGAGCAATGTTCGGCTTACTCAATGAAGCGAAGGTTGTCGATGCGGATGCGGAGGACGGTTCCTACTTACATTCGCGACGGAATTATCATCGTTCCGAAGAATGCTGTGATTAAGGACGGGACGGTTGTTTAGGCGAGGTCAGAACCACCTGCGTTACGCGGGTGGCCTGAGTACCAGTTGCAACGGATACCGCGATGCTGAGCTTGTCAACGGCCACCCGCTAACGCAGGTGGTTCTGACAGGAATTGCTATGGCGATCGGGTGGGGCAAATCTTACGAAGAGCAGATGGAAGAGGCGAGCCAGCGCGCCTCTGCGCGAACGCGACGCCGCGGATACCCGATCGAGGAACGCAGTCCGTCTGCAGCGAATCGAATCGCTGAAGCTGTCGCGTTCGCGAGTTGAAGACGCAGCTAAGCAAGGCAGTGCAACCGGCCCACCGTCAGATGCTGATGAAAGCCCTGCAGGCGATTGAGACAGAAGCTGAAGAAATCTCGCATGAATTCGACGAAGCCGCGCTAGATGACAAGCGGCTAACCCCCGTCAACCATCGCTCCTCAATGTAAAACCTTAAGGTAGAAAGCTTCAGCCTTAGCGTTCTAAGTCAGCCAACGAAGTCAATCTACATGCCTGCTAAGCCAGCAACGCGAGACCATCATCCGGCCCGAGTAGAGCGCTCACGGGCCGCCATTGCGTCGCCCCGGAAAAGCGCCGTCAAAGCGATTCGTTATCCCCAAAGACAAAGCAGAACGTTGAAGTAGAAGTTGAAGGTCGGGTAGTGAAGCTCACCAACCTGGCGAAGCCGTTCTGGCCGGAGTTGGGCATAACCAAGCGTCGACCTGCTCCAGTACTACGCCGACGTCGCGCCCTGCCTTGCTTCCTCATCTGACCGATCGCGCGATGGTAATGAAGCGTTATCCAAACGGCGCCGCCGGCGAGTTCTTCTTCATGAAGCGCGCTCCGTCGCCGCGGCCGGAGTGGATTGAGCTTTGTCACATCGAGCACTCGTCCGGAAACATCATCGACTTTCCGATGATTCAGGATCTCGCGTCGCTCTTGTGGGTAGTCAACCTCGGTTGCATCGACCTAAACCAATGGTATGCGCGCTGTGACGACGTCGATCGCCCCGACTATTTGCACTTTGATCTCGATCCGGTTCCCGGCGCGTCGTTCGAGAAGGTGATTGAAACGGCGCTTCTGCTGCGACAGGCGCTTGGAGTCTTTGAAGATGCCGTGTTACGCGAAGACAACCGGCTCAAAGGGAATTCACGTTTACGTTCCGATTGAGCGAGGGCCGACGCAGAAACAGGTCTGGGGTTTCGCTAAGGAGTTTGCTCACGCGCTTGCCGCCCAGGCGCCGGAATTGATCACCGCGGTTTACGTCGTTTCGAAACGGCCGAAGGGCAGGGTATTGGTTGACTACAACCAGAACGCCTGGGGCCGCACGCTCGCGTCAATCTACTCGGTGCGTCCGCGCCCGAAGGCGACGGTTTCGACGCCGGTGAAATGGTCGGAGGTTGAGCGCGGGGTAAGCATCGACGATTTCAGAATGGACAACGTTCCGGCGCGCGTTCGCCGGCTTGGTGATCTGTGGAAGCCGCTGCTCGCCAAGCGAGGGCGCTTCAAACTTGAAGTTTATCTTTAAGCGTGAAGCTTGAACGTCTGCTCTCGATCGTGAGCTAGATGGCTGAACGTCCAGCCAATTGACGTAACACTTCAGAGGTCGGCAAGCAGACACTTCAGAGAAGACTTTAAGCCGTGCGACATTCGGTGGGTCACTCTCGGAGTGCAGCGGCCTGGCGCCGCATTGGTCAGCGTCGGATGGCAGACGGTTGAGCTCAGCACTCGAGCCAGCGTGAGGTCAAAGCGTCGACAGGTCGACGCACTTCAAGGAGTTTAGGGCAGGCAACAGACATGGGAAATTCCATCTGGACCATTGGTCACTCGACTCGCTCCGCGCAGGAGTTTAACGAGATTCTACTTTCACATCAGATCGCTGCACTGGTAGACGTGAGAAGTTTTCCTGGCTCTCGCCGTTATCCTCACTTCAACAAGCCGGAGCTTGCCGCGTCGCTTGCAGGCAGCCGGAATCCAGTATTCGCACAATCCACAACTGGGCGGACGACGGCGACCATCACCTCACTCAAAGAATACGGCTTGGCAGAACGCATCCTTTCGCGCCTATGCCGACCACATGGAAAGCGAGGAGTTCAAGAAGGGAATTGAGGACTTGCTCGAACTTAGTCGAACGAAAACGGACCGCGGTAATGTGTGCTGAGGCGCTGTGGTGGCGCTGTCACCGAAGCCTGATCTCTGACTATCTGAAAGCGCGCGGCATTGAAGTGATTCACATCTCGACGAAAAGAAAACGGAAGAACATCCCTACACTTCAGCCGCGCGAATCGTCGATGGGCGGCTTGTCTTACGAAGGCTTGCTGTGAGCTGAAGTCAGAGCAGTAGGCAGAAGCAGCAAGCCTGCGTGAGCTGGGAGCCAGCCTTCTTGCTGACTTGCTTCGCGAAGTGCTCACTCGTAGCGTCGACATCTTTCGGAGCGGCTCAGCTTCAGGCGAGCTCACGCACGCTGAGTTCTGACTTCTTGAGCTCCAAGTTAAACCAAAACCTTAGCTCCCCTTGCTGTGCCAGACCTTTTTCTTGCTGCCCTTCTTGCGACGCTTCACGCCGGTCCGGCGCGGAATCTTCTTCGGATCTCCCGTGGCGGCTTTCTTAACGTCGCCGCCCTCGTCTTCGGCAATCTCGGCCAGCGTCCGGCGAGTAAGAATCGAGGCCGGCGCGAGCTCGGTAACTTCCTCTTCAGTCGTGTAGTAATCGCGATGCTTGATCAGCAGCCACTGGCGATCTCGCGTGCGCACCAACACCCACGAGCCTTTCAGCTTCTCGCCGTTCAAGGAAAACTTTAACTCGCCCTTCCGCAGGGCAGCGCTGACATCATCGGTCTCCTCCGGTTCGTAGGTTCCGTAGTCCCAGACCATCACTGTGCCGCCGCCGTATTCGCCTTCAGGTATCACGCCTTCGAAGTCGGCGTAGTCTACCGGGTGATCTTCGACCTGCATCGCCAGTCGCTTGACCGTCGGATCGAGCGAAGGTCCCTTCGGAACGGCCCACGACTTCAAGACGCCGTCCGCTTCGAGGCGAAAGTCGTAATGAAGCGCGCGTGGCGCGATGTTTTTGGATGACGAAGATGCGGCCGGTCTTGGTGTGCTTCTTCTCCGGCCCAGGCTCCGGAGTCTTGTTGAAGCGACGTTTCTTCTTGTATTCGGTGAGCGAAGCCATGCCGAAAGTATGAAAGCCTGAGGTGATTCTTTAACTATCGCGAAAGGATTGCGTTTTAGTGAGCGTGCGCCGCGGCAGCCTCTGCTGGTCGCGCTTCTTCCGACGGGTCTCTTCGAAAAGTTCAGTTTGGACTGGATCCAGTCCCAACGCTTGCCGAACTCTGCCGAAGCTTCGTCGATGAATCGGCAACAGCGCCCAGCTCCTTCAGGGCGCGACAATGTTCAGGCGTTGGATAACCTTTGTGCGACGCAAAGCCGTAACCCTGGTAAAGCCGATCCATCTCGAGCATGTGCGCGTCGCGCGTGGTCTTGGCGATTATTGAAGCCGCCGCGATGCTGGCGGAAAGGGCATCGCCGCGAATGATGCCGCGTTGCGGCGCCGGACACTGCGGTATTCTTCGCGCGTCAACCAGGACAAAATCGGGAACACAACTCAAGCCCTTCACTGCCCGCTGCATCGCCAGCAAGCCCGCGTGATAGATGTTTATTTTGTCGATCTCTTCGACTTCGGCAAAGCCGTATGCCCAGCAGACCGCGTCCTGCTTGATTTGGATTGCCAGTTCGTCCCGCATTTCCGGATCAAGGATCTTCTTGGAGTCGTTTAGTCCGCGGAGTTTGTAGTTCTGCGGCAGAATCACAGCGCCGGCGACCACCGGACCGGCGAGCGGCGCCATGCCCGCTTCATCGACGCCCGCCACGAGCGAATAGCCTTGCGACCACAGGTCGATCTCAAACCGCAGCAGCGTGTGAAGGCGCTGACCTTCGGAACGATTGCTGCGATAACGTTCGCGGATTCGCTTGGCGAGCTGATGTGCACCCTGCCGAGTATCAAGCTCCAGGGCTTCAAGTAAACCCTTAGGTACGGGCCGGCCTCGTTCGAGAAAGACTTCTCTTAGTTCAGGGATGGATTTACGTAGTAAGTCTTCGACAGAAGGCATGCTTGCTCTGGTCAAACCTTTGTTGTAGGATTAAGTTTGAATCGCCAGCTAACAGCGCCGGCGCTAGACGAGAAGTGTTATTCTAAAACGAAACGTAACTGAACCGGCGAGCATTGCGCAGAGAAAAAACACGAACCCTCGATCAAACATAAACACTTGGCAGCTCGCACGCTAAATAGAAACCAAGTCCGCGCTGCTCGGATTTCTGCCGCTCGCCTTCTTCACGGCGCAGGCAATTCACTACTGGCAGATCAATCAACTTGGACACATGCTCTGGATGTGCAACATCGGAAACTTGCTGCTGGCCCTCGGGCTTTTCTTTGAGAGCGCCATGCTGATTCGAGTGGCGGTTATCTGGACGGTTCCCGGCGTTGCAGTTTGGTTTGTGTATGTGGTTCCAACCTGGGGAATGCTTTTCACCGGAAGATTTAGCTATGCCGAACTATTTGGAGTTCTTTCATCGTCGCTGGCGCACCTGGGAGGGTTCTCGGTGGGCTTGGTGGTTTTGCGTCGAATCGGAATGGACGGGCGGGCCTGGCTTATATGCGTTCGGTTGGTATTTTGTCGTGCAACTGCTGTCGCGACTTATCACGCCAGCCGCAATGAATGTAAACCTCTCCCAAAACATTCAGAGCGGATGGGAACAAACCTTCAACTCTTACCTGAAGCTTTTGGCTGACTTTGTCGATACTGGTTGGCCTTTGCTTGTGGATACTGGGGAAACTGTTAAGCACGATCTGGCCGTCGCGCACTACGATTCCCAGTTTCACCAACCTGCCAGCGCGGCTTAAGCCCGTTAGTACCTCACAGCACTGGGGTGTCATCCGTCGGACGCGCGCCCGTCTCGCCAGTTTCTTCTGGAGCACCGGAGCAGATTGCCGGGTCGCTGTATCGCCGGACGGCCGCACCAGGATTGAAGACATAACTGTCACGCGTGCGTACGGCCAGATTTGGCTGGTTCACCCGCACTCTAATCTGACGTCGTTGTCCCGCCTGCGCCGCCGATTTCGGGTAATAGCCCAAACTGTATTGGCGACGTAACTCTTCGGCGACCTTGGCGAAGGCGCTGGAAAGATTCTGCGTCGAGTCTGCCTCGAAATTCCTCGCGCCGGTGCGATCGGCCAGTTCATGCAGGTAGCGATTAGCAAGACTGTATTCACTCTCTGCTGTTTCCAACTCCCCCGCCGCCGCCCGCCACCACGGCGACCGCCACTCCCGCGCAGGATTCCACCGAGGATGCCACCCCAGACATTCCGCCGGAGCTGGGCCAACGGCCGGAACCGGGCCAGCCTCCACCGCCACCACCACCGCCGCCGCCCTGGTCTTCGTAGGTGTCGTATTGCACCGGATAGATCAGTGCGTCCAATTCTTCGGCGTCGCGAACGTTGCTCTGCGTAGGAAGCGTGTCTGCTGGTTGTGTCGACACCGTCGGTGAAAAGAACAATGGCTTTGCGGCCGGATACGTTGTTGAGCCGTTGATTCATGACCAGATCGACTGCGTCATACAGCCTGGTGCCGTTGCCCGTTTCCGTTTGCCGAATCGCATCGCTCAGACGATAGCGGTCGCTGGTAAACTCCGAAAGCACTCTGACCTGGTCATCAAACGAGACGACCATCACGCGATCGTCGCGTCCGTAGTTGATTAACAAACGCAATCGCAGCGTCCTGAATGTCCTCAAGCCGAAAGCGAGTGGAACCACTGGTGTCGATCATCAGAACCAGCGAGAAGGGTTTATCGACTGACGCGAAAAACGCGACGCTCTGTTCGACCTCGTCTTCCCAAAGTCGAAAGTCTTCCTTACGTAGATTTGGAATGTAACGACCATCGCGGTCGGTGACGCTGACCGGAAGGGTTACCAGCGTGGTCTCAACGCGTATCACGTCCCCGGCGTCGACCTCTTCCGGCCCATCAGGTACCGCCGGCGACGCATTGTTTGCCGTTCCGCCCGGCGTTCGAGTTCGCTCCACCCAGTACCGGTGGCCGCGTCGTCGTAGTCTGAGAGCCTGACGACGTAGGCGACGTAATTGGGGGATTCTGTCCGACTCGGCGTGGGCGCGTTTGAGCGTTTAGGGAACCAGCGCAAAAGCACGAGGAGGGACAGGAGCAAACAGTAGGGTGTAATTCTTCTCATGACTAAGCTCCTTGGGCTCAGAGGGCAACTCGCGCGCGGCCTCGATGCGAGATGTTAACTTTGCAAGCTTAAATGGCCTGAAGGCAGGCCGGAGGAGAGAATGTACCCACGTAAGATAACGCGGAGGTGAGAGTGTGGCAAGGCCAAAAGGGTTGGCCAAAGGGTTGGATAGCCGCCTCCATAATATTTAGCTTAACGGAACTGTCACGGTTAGTTGGGAATTGTGCGATTATCTCTCGCCGTTCAAACTGCCCCTATGCGCATTTTCCGACGTTTACATTACTGGTGGTCGCTCTTTGTGGCGGCGATGCTGCTGCTGATTCTTGGTCCACCAGTGCTCTCTGGTTGCCTGGTTAACGGGAAAGCACGATCTTGTCTATCCGTGGGCGCTTTTTGGCGCGCGCAACTGGTTGCGTTTGAGCGGCGCAAAGATTCGCGTAAGCGGTCGCGAGCATCTTGAAACTAATCAAACCTATGTCTTCATCTCCAACCATCGCTCGTATCTGGACACGGCCACACTCTTTGTCTACACCGGACGAAGACTAGGGTTACTGGCAAAGAAGGAATTGCTGCGCGTTCCCATCCTGGGAGTTGGCATGGGCTTCGTGAACATCATGGCAATTGACCGCTCGAACAGCGAGCGGGCTCGTGAGACGGTGGCAGCCGCCACGGAACGTATCCGTTCCGGCATTTCCTTCGGCGTGTTTGCCGAAGGTACTCGCGCGCTTCCGGGTGAGTACCTGCCGTTCAAGAAAGGAGCGTTTTACATGGCCGCCCAGGCGGGCGTGCCGATCGTGCCGGTGGCAATCAAGAACTCCGACTACCTGATGGGAAAAGGAACCGGCGAGGCGCGGAGCGGGACCATCGAAATGATCATGCTTCCGCCAGTTCCAACGACTGGTTGTACAACGGATGAGGACATCAAGCGACTGGTCAGTCGCGTGCATACAGTAATTGGCCGGGAACTGGGAGCCGTGCCACCAGAATCCGAAGATCATCCGCGCAGTTAGGGTTTACGCGGAGGCGTTGCTGCCGGTTTTGCTTCCGGCTTTGGTTCGTCGGAGCGTCAGGACCATCAACCTCTATGATCTTCACCTTGGCGCGCGCCACTTCAAAATCGGTGTACTTAATTTTCATCCGAATGTGTAGCGTCTCACCGTTCTCGAAAAGCAATTCCTCATCGGCATATGAGTAGGTGGGAAACCAGAACTTTCCGTCGATCTGTTCACGATACGTTTCCACTATAGGAAACTTGTTTCGCTTGGTTTCCGGGACACCCTTGCCTTTTGTCTTGACGATTTGAAAGTCTTGATCGTCCACCCATACGCGACCCATGAAAAAACGCTCCTTCGTCTTCTTTGCATCCGGCATCACCTTGGGGGCTACGTCGAAAACATAAAGATTCAGTTCATCAATTTTCTCTTTCCCGACATACCTGAAATCGTACTGAGCGATCTTTGACGGGTCCAACGCGAAGGGTTGAATGCCGCCCAGGTCATCCAGATCTTCCTGCGAGACTTGTCCCTGAAAAGAGGGCATCGGAAAGTAACTAATTTTCTCGTAGCGGTTACCCTGGTCGTCGAAGGTGAATACCGAAACGCGATGATACTCGCCGGTAATTTGGCCGCCCATACCCAGGCTTTGCAGAATGGCGTCACGTTTGAAAGAGTATTTGTTCAACGCTTCGCGAAACTGTCCCTCCTTGCCGGTAAAGGTCTTGACGATACGCTCCACTTCCGCTGGCGGCAGCGCGCCGTTGCCGGCCTCCAACCCTTGTGCTGAACCTTGGGAGGCTGAAGCTAATAAGACAAATAAGAAGGCGGCGCTGAATATTCGCGGTTTTGATAGGATTTTTGCAGTCATTTCCGATCCTCTAATCGAAGACCTGGTAAAACTTCACCAGGTAACACCGTCAAAAAATACCGCCCGTCAGATGCCCCGAGATGGGACTGATGTTGCCAGCCCGTGCACCGCTGATTCGAGCGAGTACCACTCTCCTTACCAAACCGATTTTCTTGTTGCAAAAAACCTTGCACCTGATGTAAGGTTCTCCCCGCAGAAACAGTTAGCCTCAGAGATTTTTCACCAAGTAGTTGTCTTTCAAGGTCCTAACACCGTTTGAATCGTGGGTCGTCATTGTGTTGCTTCCGCTGTCGGGCGTAGCACAGTAACGCAAACGGATAAGTCAGGTCCTCACGTCGGTAACAGGCACGTCCGAATTTTCCGTGGACCTCAATGCGCGGGAGCGCAAGGGCAACGCAGAGCGGCCGCGTTGCAACACGGGAAAGACGTAGGGTCAAGCTTTGGGAGGAGCCTGATCAGAAGCTCGTAACCGATGATGTGCGCGGCGGTAGCTGCTCCTTTCTGGGCGGAGTAGCCATAAACCGCCGCGCGCACCCCAGCCTGGTTCAAGCACGCGCGACGAATCCCAATATCAAACAATTTCAAA
>CAVPTV010000036.1:0-109481 GCA_963708765.1 uncultured Alphaproteobacteria bacterium
ATCGCATTGACGGTAGAACCGTAACGAACGGACGTTCCATCGCGGTTCGCGCCGGCGGTTGCCGAATTTCCGCTTTCCGACGGCGTTCGCAGAACCGACATGATCCCGCGCTAACCCGAGGATCTCGTTCAACCGCCTCGTTTAACGACCTCGTTCAGCAACGGAGTTCCGCATGCCGAAGCTTACGCTCTATCACGCCGCCCCCTCGCGCTCGTCGGTCACTCGCTGGATGCTCGAGGAGGTGGGCGAGCCCTATGACATCCATTTGCTGAGCTTGAGCAAGGGTGACAACCGCGCGCCCGACTACCTCGCCGTCAACCCGATGGGCAAGGTGCCGGCGCTCAAGCACGGCGAGGTGGTCATCACCGAGGCGTCGGCGATCTGCGCCTATCTCGCCGACGAGTTTCCGCGCGCGAAGCTCAACGTGCCGATCGGCGACCCGCGCCGCGGCATCTATCTCAAGTGGTTGTTCTTCGGTCCGAGCTGCATCGAGCCGGCGATCATGGATCGCGCCTTTCCACGCAAGGAGGAGGCGCGCCGCGCCGCGCTCGGCTACGGCGATTTCGACACGGTGATGGACGTGGTGGCGAAGGCGGTGGCGAAAGGTCCCCATATCATGGGTGAGCAGTTCACCGCCGCCGACGTGGTGATCGGCTCCGGCCTGCGCTGGGGCATGATGTTCAAGCTCCTGCCCGAGCGTCCGGAATTCACCGCCTACGTGGCGCGGCTCGCGCAGCGCCCGGCGCTGCAGCGTGCGGACGCCAAGGATCAGGAGCTTGCGGCGGCCTGAGGTCCGTCAAGCGCATGACGCCCTCGGTTCACGGCGCCAGCGCATCGGCAGCCTGTTTCGCGGCGAGCATCTTTTGACCGTCGTGCCCGACGCCGGGCAGCCGGACCAGCCGCCAGTTGAAGGTCCATCCGCGGGCCTGCGCGAGCTTCTGTCCTGCGTCGAACATGTTCATTCCGCGCTGGTGGCGCGATGCGCCTTGCGCGCGTGCCTCGGCCGTATTGTTCCTGTCGTCGCGCTCGACGTCGTCCTCGCCGAGATAGATGGTCAGCGGTTGCTCCAGGTAGCGCCGCAAGTGCGTCTCGCCATCCGCCCCCGAATAGACCTTGCCCAACCCGTATGGCGCGTCGATCGCGAGGCTCGGAAATACATAGGTCCCCGCATTGGCGAGGACGATGCGCTTGGCCTCGCTCGGGACGAAGGCCGCCAGGCGGCTGAGGAACTGGCCTCCGGCCGAATGCGCGATCAGGGAATAGGCGAGGGGGCGTCCCTCCTGCATGCGGGCCCAATCGACGAGACCGAGCACCAGTCGGCCGGTCCAGTCGCGCGCATCCTGCACGGCTCCGGTTTTGCCGACGATGCCGCCGCGCTGGTAACGCCAGGAGGGAAAGGCGTGCTGGTCGAACAACGGCGCGATCACCAACAGGCAATGCCGGTCCGCGAGCGGGCGCGCATCGTCACGGTAGTCGGCGGCATCGCGGCGTGCACCATGAAAGACCAGCAGCAGCGAAGGGTCGGAACATCCCGCCGGCCGGTAGGTGAAGACGGTCATGCGCGTGCCGTTCACGTCGGCGGTCTGTTTGCCGGTCGCGATCGGCCCTGCCAGGACCGGAGTGGCGCCGAGGAGAGCGGAGACGAGCACGACAGCGCCGGAGACGGTTCCGATGGCTCGCATCTGGCGTTTCATCTGCGCTGCTCTCGTGACGTAGGCAATGACTGGCCTGTCATTGTCGACCCCACGATTGCTGCACAAACATTAACGCCTTCTCACCTGCGGCTCGGCAGTTCTAGAGCATATCTTGGTGAGGGGGCCAGCGCGGCGGCAAACTCGGTGTGCCCCCTCCCCTGAAAGGGGGAGGGTCGGGGTGGGGGTCATCATCCGGCTACGGGCCGGTTACGAGGCCTGGCGCAGCGTGTGCCGCTCGCCCGCGCCGCCGCGCAGCCCGTCGAGGATCGCCAATGCACGGGCCATGGAGAACGCACGCGTCTCGGCATGGAACGCCTTCGTGTTCCCCGGCATCATGTAGCCGTGCAGCACGCCGGGAAAGACGTGCACCTCCACGTTCGACATGCGCGCCGGCACGGCGCGATAGGCGGTGAGCACCTCGGCGGGCGCCGCATGGTCCTGGTCGCCCCAGATGATGCAGATCGGCTGTGTGACCCCATCGAGCTCGTCGATGAAGTCGATGAGCCGCGTGCCGTGGCAGGAGATGCCGGCGTCGTAGCCCAGCCGCTTCGGACCGAGGATCGCGTAGGGGCCGCCGTAGCAGAAGCCCATCGCCGCGGCGCGGCCGTTGAACTGCGGCAAGGTGCGGACGTGCGCCAGCGTATCCGCCATGTCGACTTCGCCGGCCTTTATCTTCTCGAGCCGCGGCTGCGAGCGCTCCGCCGCGCGCTTGTCCTCGTGCGGGAGCGGGCCGGGAACGGAGCGCCAGAACAGATCGGGCGCGACGGCGATAGTGCCGTGCGAGGCGAACTCGTCGGCGAGGTCACGAATGTCCTTGTCGACCCCATGGACGGCGGCGGCGAGGACGATGGCCGGGACCTTGCCGTCGGTCGCCGGCATCGAGAGGTAGCAATCGAACTCGCCGCCCTGGCTCGATCGAATTCTTGATGGTGTTGCCCGCCATCGACTGCCTCCTCTTTGGCCACCGTTTCCTATGCCACGAGCGTAGATGACCGGCCGGGGGTTGGGCAACAGTGCTCCGCCCGTGCCGCTCGGGCATTCGCCTGGATGGGTTGCCGTCGGCGGCGCCGTGGGCAATGATCGGCGAAGCTCGACCTCGTGAACGGAGGGCCCGCCATGACGACTGCAACTCTGGAAGCCAAGCTCGCTGATGACCAAGACGCATGAATTCGACGTCGAGGACGTCGAGTACCTCCGCCACGGCGACAAGCCGCTGCTCGCGCGCGTGTTCAAGCCGAAAGGCGAGGGGCCGTTCCCGGCGCTGGTCGAGTGTCACGGCGGCGCCTGGTGCCTGAGCGACCGATTCACCGAGAAGCTGCGCCACCAGGCCATGGCGGCGCACGGCATCGTGTCGATCGCGCTCGATTTCCGCTCCGGCAACCAGGACCCCTATCCGGCTTCCGTGCAGGACATCAACTATGCGGTGCGCTGGGCGAAGCTCAACGCCCGCACGCTCAAGACCCGTCCCGATCTCGTCGGCCTCTCCGGCCAGTCGAGCGGCGGGCATCTGGCCATGCTGGTCGCCATGCGGCCGCACGATCCGCGCTATGCCGCGATCCCGCTGCCGGCCGGCTCGCCCGCGCACGATGCGACCGTGCGCTGCGTCGTGATGTCGTGGCCGGTGATCAATCCGTACAGCCGCTACCGCCTCGCCAAGCGCGTGCTCGCCGACGCCAATCCGCCGGAATGGCCGAAATCCATCATCCCGCGCCAGGACTCCTACTGGCGCAGCGAAGCCAACATGGCGGAGGGCAACCCGATGCTCGCGCTCGAGCGCGGCGAGAAGGTCGCTCACGCCGCCGGCGGTCTGGTTCCAGGGCCGCGGCGACACGCTGCACGACTACAAGGACGCGGAGGGAGAGCTTCGCGGGCAACGAGCCGCAGCGCTTCGTCGCCAACTACCGCAAGGCCGGCGGCGAGATCACGCTGGAATATATCGACGCCGAGCGGCACTCCGGCCACTCGCCGGACCTGTCGCAGACCGGCGACATGTTCGAGCGCATGGTGGCGTTCGTCGGGAGGCACATCAGGGTTGGTTAGTCGTAGCCCGCATGAGCGAAGCGACATGCGGGTTCACCTTCACCAGCGATAGAGCCCCGGATATCGCTGCGCTCATCCGGGCTACTTTTGCTTGCGAAATGTCTCACAACTCGCGGGTGCGGCCGGTACGAAATTCGACAAGTGCTTCCTCAGCGATCCGGTCGAGCCGGCCGGCCCTGGCATCACGTCGATCTTGACAGCGAAACATTCGGCCTCGAACTGCTCGAACCAGCGCCGGAGACGGGCAAGTTCGTCCGCGGAAAGCTTCGCGACGGCCTGTTCGATCTCTTCGACTGTGCTCATGAGGCCCATACCATCCCGCCGTCAAATGGGTAAGCAAATGGGTAAGGCGGGCTAACGGAGACCTCGGGCTAAGGCGCTGCGCGACCGGCACGGGATGCCGCGCGCGCACTTCCTCCGGCAGAAGCCCACGTCAGCGGCTTCCCGTGTATTCCCGGCAATAGGCCGGTGCATCGTTCTTGAGGAAGGCGCAGCCCCGCCGGATTTCCGCGAGGATGAGGGCGCAGGCGTTGTCGGCATTGCAGGGCGGGCGCGTCGCCGGCGAAACGTCGCGGCAGTGTTGGACGTAAATCTTGGCCTTGGCGGCGCCGACCTCGTCGCGGCACGAGGCCTGAGCGGCAGCGCTGGTCAGCAGCAGCGCGGACAGTGCAAGGAGAATTCTCATGAGGGCGCTCTCTTTCGATGGGTGTGCCGCGCCGGATTGCCTGTAGCCCGCGTGATGGGTCAGCGAAATGCGGGCCAGCATTCTGACGACGACCCGCTGTAAAGGAGGCTCGCGCAGGCCAGGAACGGATAGGATGCGATTTGTCGCCGAAAATCAAATCGATGGAAGGTTTGTACGTGATGCCGAGTCGCCGCCTGCTCCGGATGACCGCGCGGACCTCCGGGCGATTCCCGCTTAGCTCGTGACGATCGATGCGAGGTAGCTCGGGATGTTCGCGCATGCGTGGACTGTAGCGCACGGTGAGGCGTCACCAAAATTCGGGCTGATCCTCTCGCAACTTCGTTGCACGGGTCTTTCGTTTGACCGCCGGTTCCATGGCGGACCACCTCTAAGTCTCGTTAGCGTGTGGATGATCCAGTTTCGTAGGGTGGGTTGAGCGGAGCGACCCCCCTAGCTAGCTAGCGCGCATCGATGGTTTGAAGGGTTTCGCTGCGCTCAACCCATCCCACGGGCTGCAGGGAAACAAGGAAGCCGTCGCGGCCCGTGCTTGCGTCTCACCAGAGGGGAAGTTGCAAGGCGAAATCTTTCCGCGGCTGGCAGGACGGCCGCCAACGCAGGCGGACCCAGGGCTCTTGCTTGATAAGGACGAAGTGCTGGAAAAGATACGACCAGTTTCTCGATTCCAGGCCGTCACCCGTGTCCACCACGAGCAGCGCGTGGAAGCCAACGGGTACGTCATGTTTGTTGGAGATTGCCCGGAGTCTCGAGACCGTTCATGTCCAGCAGCGATGTCGCCGGCTTGTAGCCGTAGGCGCGGCCAGCTATTTGAAGCGTATGGCTGCCGTCCGCGAGGTTCTGAGCCTGGACGACGACCAGTCCGATTCGTGAACGACCTGATCGCAGTGGCCGCCAGCGCTCCGCCGGCGAGCCTCAGTTGGAAAGTGCGGTAGGTGTGCACGTCTTCGGGGTCGAAGCCCAGCCACGGCGGACCAGAACAGGATCAGCACATCGATGACCAGAGCCGCGAATGCAGCGAATCGAGCGACACCCAGTAGAGGGTAATGCTGCACGAGCGCGCAGCCCCCGAGCATGATGAGCAACGCCATCAAGGCATGGAGCTCGGATCAGCCGGCGTGCCATCTTATAGGTACCCATCTCCCACGCCGGCGCCGCCGTCACCGCCCAAAGCAAAATCATCAGAGGAGCGAAAAACGTGAGCGTCTCAGGCGCCCATCCATTCCGCCGGCCAGAAGTCCTCAGCGTGCCGGGTCGAGGACCCAGACGAAACGAGCAGAAGCATTGCTCCTCAATTGCGCTGACGATAGCGGCGAAGGCTTTCACGGATCGAGGGTCGCGAATGATTTCAGCGGCGACGATGAACGACAGCGGCAATCCAGACATCACGGGCCCCGTCAGTTCCCAGCGTTTTTCGGACCCGCCCGTGATGCAATATCGCGTCCCGCAAGGTTTGAGAAGGCGAGCGGCCGAACCAATTTCGCGGCTTAGATTTCGAACTGGCAAGCCGACTTGCTGCTGGCGCTGAACGTCGCAAAATCACTGCAAGATCTGAGCCCGTTCAAGAGGGTCGGGCTGCACAAGCTCAAGGGTACCGTGAGAGTAAACGGGCGATGACCGTGAACGAACGTTGGCGGATCGGCTTCGAGTTCCGCAAAGGCGACGCTTTCAGGTGGAGACCACTGATTGCACAGAGGATGACGATCCAACCCGACCCGCATCTCGCTATTCCGCCGCCTCGGTCCTTCGCTTCGCCCCGCCTCGCGCCGCGCGAGCACCGGCGCCAGGAACGCTCCGGTGTAGCTGCGCTTCACCTTGACGATCTCCTCCGGCGTGCCCGCCGCCACGATCTCGCCGCCGCCGTCGCCGCCTTCGGGGCCGAGGTCGATGATCCAGTCGGCGGTCTTGATCACCTCGAGATTGTGCTCGATCACCACCACGGTGTTGCCGGTGTCGACCAGCTCGTGCAGCACCTCCAGGAGCTTCGCCACGTCGTGGAAGTGCAGGCCGGTGGTCGGCTCGTCGAGAATGTAGAGCGTGCGGCCGGTGGCGCGCTTCGACAGCTCCTTGGCGAGCTTGACGCGCTGCGCCTCGCCGCCGGACAGCGTCGTCGCCTGCTGGCCGACATGGATGTAGTCGAGGCCGACGCGGTGCAGCAGCTCCAGCACGTTGCGCACGCGCGGCACCGCCTTGAAGAAGTCCAGCGCCTCCTCGACCGTCATGTCGAGCACGTCGGCGATGGTCTTGTTCTTGAACGTGACCTCGAGCGTCTCGCGGTTGTAGCGCTTGCCCTTGCAGACGTCGCAGGTGACGTAGACGTCCGGCAGGAAGTGCATCTCGATCTTGATCACGCCGTCGCCCTGGCAGGCCTCGCAGCGCCCGCCCTTGACGTTGAACGAGAAGCGGCCGGGCTCGTAGCCGCGCGCCTTGGCCTCGGGCAGGCCGGCGAACCATTCGCGGATCGGCGTGAACGCGCCCGTATAGGTCGCGGGGTTCGAGCGCGGCGTGCGCCCGATCGGCGACTGGTCGATGTCGATCACCTTGTCGAGATGCTCGAGGCCCTCGATGCGGTCGTGCGGGGCAGGGCCCTCGGACGCGCCGTTGAGCTTGCGCGCGATCGCCTTGTAGAGCGTGTCGACCAGCAGCGTCGACTTGCCGCCGCCCGACACGCCGGTGACGCAGGTGAACAGGCCGAGCGGAATCTCGGCGGTGACGTTCTTGAGATTGTTGCCGCGCGCGTTGACGACCTTCAGCGTGCGGCGCGGGTTCTTCGGCCGCCGCTCTGGAATGTGCACGGTCAACTCGCCCGAGAGATATTTGCCGGTGAGCGAGTCCGGCGTGGCGATGATGTCGTCGACGCTGCCCTGCGCCACGATATGGCCGCCATGGATGCCGGCGCCGGGGCCGATGTCGAGCACGTGGTCGGCGGTGCGGATGGCGTCCTCGTCGTGCTCGACCACGATCACGGTGTTGCCGAGGTCGCGCAGCCGCCGCAGCGTTTCGAGCAGCCGCGCATTGTCGCGCTGGTGCAGGCCGATCGACGGCTCGTCGAGCACGTAGAGCACGCCGGTCAGCCCCGAGCCGATCTGCGAGGCGAGCCGGATGCGCTGGCTCTCGCCGCCCGACAAGCGTGCCGCTGGCGCGCGCGAGCGTGAGATATTCGAGCCCGACGTCGACCAGGAACTTGAGCCGGTCGCGGATCTCCTTGAGCACGCGCACCGGCGATCTCGTTCTGCTTGGGCGTGAGCTCCTTCGGCAGCTCGGTGAACCACTCGCCGGCGCGCCTTCACCGACATCTCGGCGACCTCGCCGATATGCCGCCCGGCGATCTTCACGCACAGCGCCTCGGGCTTGAGCCGGTAGCCGTTGCAGGCGGCGCAGGGGATGTCGGTGAAATATTTCGCCATCTCCTCGCGCGCCCAGTCGCTCTCGGTCTCCTTCCAGCGCCGCTCCAGGTTGGTCACCACGCCTTCGAACGGCTTGGTGGTCTGGTACGAGCGCATGCCGTCGTCGTAGGTGAACTTGATGGCGTCGTCCTTCGAGCCGTAGAGGATCGCGTCCTGGGTCTTTTTCGGCAGGTCCTTCCACTTGGTGTCGAGCGTGAACTTGTAGTGCTTGCCGAGCGCCTGCAGCGTCTGCACGTAGTAGGGGCTCGACGACTTCGCCCACGGCGCGATGGCGCCGCCGCGCAGGGTCTTGTCCTTGTCGGGGATCACCAGGTCGGCGTCGATGTGCTGCTCGACCCCGAGCCCGCCGCAGGCCGGGCAGGCGCCGAACGGATTGTTGAACGAGAACAGCCGCGGCTCGATCTCCGAAATGGTGAAGCCGGACACCGGACAGGCGAATTTCTCCGAGAAGATCAGCCGCTCGGCGGTCTCGTTCGTTGACCTTGTTGGCTTTCGCTGCCGCCGACTCGGTGCCGCGCCATCGGCGAACTCGACGACCGCCAGGCCCTCGGCGAGCTTCAGCGCCGTCTCCAGCGAATCCGCCAGGCGCGTCGCGATGTCGGGCCGCACCACGATGCGGTCCACCACCACGTCGATGTCGTGGTTGAATTTCTTGTCGAGCACCGGCGCCTCGGCGATCTCGTAGAAGCTGCCGTCGATCTTCACGCGCTGGAAGCCGCGCTTCATGTAGTCGGCGAGCTCCTTGCGGTACTCGCCCTTGCGTCCGCGCACCACCGGCGCCAGCAGATAGAGCCGCGTGCCCTCCGGCAGCGCCATCACCCGGTCGACCATCTGCGACACCGTCTGGCTCTCGATCGGCAGGCCGGTGGCGGGCGAATAGGGCACGCCGATGCGCGCCCACAGGAGCCGCATGTAGTCGTAGATTTCGGTGACCGTGCCGACGGTCGAGCGCGGATTGCGCGAGGTGGTCTTCTGCTCGATCGAGATCGCCGGCGAGAGGCCGTCGATCTGGTCGAGGTCCGGCTTCTGCATCATCTCCAGGAATTGCCGCGCATAGGCGGAGAGCGACTCCACGTAGCGGCGCTGGCCTTCGGCATAGATGGTGTCGAAGGCGAGCGAGGATTTGCCCGAGCCCGAGAGCCCGGTGAACACCACCAGCTGGTCGCGCGGGATCTCGACGTCGATGTTCTTGAGATTGTGCTCGCGCGCGCCGCGGATCGCGATCACGCGGGTGTCGGGACGGCGAGGGCGGCTCTTGTCGAAGAGGTCGTTCATGCGGTCCGTCGGCGCGGTCGAGGGGAGCGTCCTGACGCAGCCCCGATCGGCGCGCGGACTTCACGGAACGTAGTAAGAACGGGCGCCTTTCGCCAGTGCGAAGATGGCTGACCAGTCCTGCCATCGCGGGCTGTGGACAATGTGGCGGCGACCGTCCGCCGGCAGGCCCGAAACAGGCCCATCGACCGGGAACCATCAGTCCGAGGCGGCCTCCGGCGAGGAGCCTTGTTTTCGCTTGGCCATGTCAAATAGGCTTGCGCTGGCAATGGACTGCGTCCGGAAAGAACAACGCGTGCGGATGCCGAGGCCCATCCCGCAACGCCGCCTGCGAGCGGTCGTGCGGGCTTGTCTGCTCGGCGGCTCGCTCCTGGTCATCGCGACCCCGGTCTGCGCCCAGACCCGCGTGGCGCTGGTCGTCGGCAACAACGCGTATCTGCGCGTCCCGCCGTTGAACAACGCGGTCAACGACGCTGCCGCAATTTCGGAGGAGCTGAGGAAATTCGGCTTCCAGGTCATTCGCGTGCTCGACGGCAAGGCACGCGAGATCAACGATGCCAAGCAACGCTTCATCAGCGCGGTCGCCAATGGCGGGATCGGCGTGTTCTATTTCTCCGGTCACGGCATCCAGGTGGAAGGGCGCAATTACCTGCTGCCGGTCGACTTTTCCACCATCTCGGTCGCCGGTCTGGCGCAGGAGGGCATTTCGGTTCCGAGCGTGCTCGACGAGATCGAAAAGGCCAAGCCCAGGCTCAACATCGTCATTCTCGACGCCTGCCGCGACAACCCGTTTCCGAGCGCCGCGGCCGCGGTGGCAACCACCCGGGGATTGTCCGAGGTGGCGCGCCCGGTACCGTCGGGCACGCTGGTGCTTTATGCAGCCAGCTCGAACCAGACCGCGCTCGACGCCATTCCGAACCAGCGGTCCATGAACGGGCTGTTCACCGGCGAGCTGCTGGCCGCCATGAGGGAGTCGCGCCTGGAGGTCAGGGATCTCGCGCAGAAAGTTCGCTATTCCGTGATGGAGAAGGCGCAGGTCATCGGCCACCTGCAGGTGCCGGCGCTCTACGACAATCTCAGTCCCGGCGCCTTCTACTTTTCCGGACCACGGGCGTCCGGCCCGGCTCCCGCTCCCGCCAGAGCTGCGCTACCGCAACGCATCAAGATCATCATACCGGCTGCCGCCCAGGGTCCGACCGACGCGATCGTGCGGGCCATGGTTCCGTTCCTGGCCAAGGCGCTGTCCCGCGAGATCACGGTCGAAAACCAGATCGACGTGCAGGGCGACCGGGTTGCTGCATTGCTCGCCGGCGGTCCGAAGGATGGCAGCGTCCTCCTGGTCTCGCCCTTCGCGACCTCGGCGCGACGCCTGCGCGCCAACGATACCCGTCTTGCCCCGCTCGGAATCTTCGCCGATGTCCCCCTGAGCCTGATCGTCAACGTCAAGAACGACGCGAAGGGTCTGTTGGAATTGCTGTCGGCGACACGAGCCGCGCGGCGGCCCTTGCGGATGACGGTGCCGCTGCGCGGATCACCCCCGGAGATGTGCGGGCAACAGTTTCAGAAGAAATTCGGTGCCGGCCTGATCGAGCTCGCCTCCGTGAATGGGGAAGCGATCGCGGTCTCGCAGGTCATCGATGGGACCGCCGACCTCACCTGCGCCAACACGGCGTCCGTGCGCCCGCTCGCGTCGCAGCCGAATTCCCGTATCCGCGAGATCGCGGAGGTGCGATCGACCGCATCGCCGACCGCTCGCAAGCTGCAAGTCGAGACAACCGGAGCCCAGGGCTTCGATATCATCGCGCCCAATTGGCTCGGCTTGTTTGCGCCCGCCGGCATGAGCGCCGATCTCACGCGGCAGTTGGCGACCGCGGTCGCAACGCTGCAAGGCGATCCCGCCTATGCGCAGGCGATCGCGCGCTCGCAGGCGTTGCCCGTTTCGGCCGATCAAGCAACGCCGGAGGGATTGCTGCGGGTTCTGAAGCTCTCGCTGTCGCTGCAAAATTGATGCAATTCGGGAGGAGGCGACCATGAAAGGCTTGCTGGGGCTGCTGGTGCTCGCGTCGATGCTCGCGGGCGTGAGCGCGCACGCCCAGAGCTACGGGGTTACGGCGCGCAGCAACGTCGAATATGTCGAGCACGATGGCGTCAAGCTCACCGGCGATCTCTACCTGCCGAAGGGCCTCGACAAGGCGCCGGTCCTGATTGCGGTGCATGGCGGCGGCTGGCAGGTCGGCAGCCCGGTCTTCTATCGGCACTGGGGCCCCTTCCTCGCCAAGAACGGCGTTGCGGTGTTCGCGGTCCGCTACCGCCTGTCGAAGCCTGGCGCGAAGAGCTATCCGGGCGCGGTCTACGACGTCAAAGCCGCCGTGCAGTTCGTGCGCGCCAATGCGGCGCAGCTCGGCGTCGACCCCGATCGCATCGGCATGGTCGGGGATTCCGCCGGCGCCCATCTGGTGTCGCTGGTGGCGCTCGCCGGCGACGAGCCGCTGTTCTCGACCGAATACCGCAACGACCCGCACGCGGCGACGCCCGCCAATGTGAAGGCGGTGATCGGCTTCTACGGCGTCTACGACATGCAGGCGCAATGGCACCACGACCAGATCACCCGCCCGCGCGACCAGATCACCGAGAAATTCCTCGGCGCATCGCCGATGCAGAGCCGCCGTACCTATTTCGACGCCTCGCCGTTGAGCTATGCGACGGTCGACAAGAACGAAAAGACCAGGACCCGCTTTCTGCTGATCTACGGCACCAACGACGACATCGTCGATCCGCAGACCCAGTCGCAGGCGTTCCTGACCGCGCTCAAGCAGGCCGGGTTCTTCGTGCGCACCATCGTGGTTCCGGGGTCCGGGCATTTCTGGGCCAGCGATCCGATCGAAGAGCCGGGCAGCTACGGCGGCCAGGCCGCGCCGCAGATGCTGCGGTTTCTGCAAGGCGGGCTCTGACGACGAGGCCTTCTGCGCCGTTCGGCCGCTCAACCACTCGCTGACGTTTTGCACCGGCATGGCTCGGCGAAGGCGCAGCCGTGCAATGCGTTACGCGAAAAACGGCCTGATCAAGGGGACGACCACCGCGACGATGACCAGCCCCAGCATCCATTTGATCACGACGATCTCTTTCTCCACTTTGGCGATCTGGCCCGTGGTTGCCAGCTCCAATTTGGCGAGCTCCCCCGTGGTTATCCGCTCCAGCTTGGTGATCTCCCGCTCGAGCTTGGTGATCTCCGACGTCGTCACCTGTTCCAGCTTGGCGATCTCCGACGTCGTCACCTGCTCCAGCTTGGCGATCTCCGACATCGTCACCCGCTCGAGCTTGGTGATCTCCGACGTCGTCACCTGTTCCAGCTTGGCGATCTCCGACGTCGTGACCCGTTCCAGCCTCGCGATGTCGGCCTTGGTCGCCAATTGATCGGCGGAAAGGGCCTCGGCGGCGGCGCGCGCCTTGTCCTCGGGCACGCCGGCCGAGCGGAACGCGTCGTAAACCTCGGAAATCATCGTCGCCATGGGGAAATCAATATGAAGGCAGTTGAAGGCTGCACAAAGACATGCTAGAACAAAAAGAGAACGATGTCCAGCTCGTCCCATCGGTCTCGTGACTTGTGGAAAAGCCGGACGGTGCCGGTTGCGGCAGCGACTTGGCTCCACACTTGTGCCTAGGGTGTCCAGGCGATTGAGCAGGAGAATGTCATGGCAGGTTCGGTCAACAAGGTGATCCTCGTCGGCAATCTGGGCAAGGATCCCGAAATCAGGCGCACCCAGGACGGCCGCCCGATCGCGAATTTGAGCGTCGCCACCTCGGAGAGCTGGCGCGACAAGAACGACCGGCGAACGCAAAGAGAAAACCGAGTGGCATCGCGTGGTGATTTTCAGCGAGGGCCTTTGCCGGATCGCCGAGCAGTACCTGAAGAAGGGCTCGAAGGTCTATCTCGAGGGCTCGCTGCAGACCCGCAAATGGCAGGACCAGTCCGGCCAGGAGAAGTACACGACGGAAGTGGTGCTGCAGAACTTCAACTCGACACTCACCATGCTCGACCGGGCCGGGGAGCGTAGCGGCGACTTCGGCTCCGGTTCCGACGATAGCGGCAGCGAGTTCGGTTCTTCCGGTCCGTCGACTCCCGCGCGAAAGCCGGCCATGGCCGCCGCCGCGGGCGGCGGCAAGCGCGGCGACATGGACGACGAAATCCCGTTTTGACGGACCCGGCCAAGACCACGCCGCCCAGCTCGCGGCGGCATTCAGGGCATCGCGAAAGCGCAACGAGCGCTGAGGCCGCCCGGACCTCGCCATGGCAATGCGCGTCCTGGTGACCGGAGGCTACGGTCTGATCGGCTCGGCCTGCCTGGCGCGCCTGCGCCGCGACGGACATGCGCTGATCGGCGCCGGCCGATCGATCGCGGAGGCGCGACGGCGTTTTCCTTATGCGCGTTGGATCGAGGCCGACTTTGCGCGGCTGACGGACGCCGAGGCTTGGCGCCCGCTGCTCGATGGCATCGACGCGGTCGTCAACTGCGCCGGCGTGCTGCAGGACGGCGCGCGCGACGATACGCGGCTCGTCCATGTGGAGGCGACCGGCGCGCTGTTCGACGCCTGTGTCCGCATGGGCATCCGCCGCGTCGTCCATGTTTCGGCCATCGGCGCCGAGCGCGCGGGCTCGACCGGCTTCTCCCGCACCAAGGCGGAGGCCGAGGCGCATCTGCGGCAACTCGACCTCGACTGGGTGATCCTGCGCCCGGCGCTCGTGCTGGCGCCCGCGGTCTATGGCGGCACCGCCATGCTGCGCGGACTTGCCGGGTTGCCGTGGGTGACGCCGCTGATCGGCCCGGCAAGCCGCATCCAGGTCGTGAGCATCGACGATGTGGCGGACACCGTCGCCTTCGCGCTTGCCCCCGGCGCGCCCGCGCAGGTGAGCTGGGAGCTGGCGCATCCGCATCCGCACAGCCTCGGCGAGATCGTCGCGGCGATGCGACGCTGGCTCGGATTTCCGCCGCAACGGCCGGTCCAAATCCCGGGCGCTGTCGCAGCGGTGGTGACCACGGCGGCCGATGCGCTGGGCTGGCTCGGTTGGCGCAGCCCCGCCCGCTCGACCGCGATCGCCCAGCTCGCGCAGGGCGTGATCGGCGATCCCGCGCCATGGAGCGCGGCGACCGGCATCACGCCGCAGAGCCTCGACGAGGTGCTGGCGAGCTCGCCGGCGAGCCTGCAGGACCGCTGGTTCGCGCGGCTCTATTTCATCAAGCCGGTGGCGATCGGGGCGCTCGCGCTGTTCTGGATCGCCACCGGCGTGATTGCGCTCGGGCCCGGCCGCGCGCCGTCGATGGCGCACCTCGGCGAGGCCGGCGTCCGCGGCGCGCTTGCCGATGTCATTCTGATCGGCGGCGCGCTGTTCGACATCGTGCTCGGGCTGTTGCTGCTGTGGCGCCGCGCCACGCGGGCGGTGCTCATCACCATGCTGGCGGTCACCCCGGTCTACGTCCTGGTCGGAACGTTGCTCGCGCCGCAGCTCTGGGCCGATCCGCTCGGACCGCTCACCAAGATCGTGCCGATGCTGGTGGCGACGCTGTTCACGCTCGCGGTTCTCGAAGAACGATGACTGGAGGGCGATGATCGACCTGGTCTTCACGCTCAAGCTCGTCCACGTGCTCGGCGCGGCGGTGCTGTTCGGCACCGGGCTCGGCATCGCCTTCTTTATGTTCATGGCGCACCGCACCCGCGACGCGGCGGCCATCGCCGCAACCGCCCGCATCGTGGTGATTGCCGACGCGATCTTCACCGCCGGTGCCGTCATCGTGCAGCCGGTCTCGGGCGCGCTGCTGGCCTGGACCATGGGCTACTCGCTGCTCGAGCCTTGGATCATCGTGTCGCTTGCCCTGTTTGTGATCGTCGGCCTGTGCTGGCTGCCGGTGGTCTGGATCCAGCTCCAATTGCGCGACATCGCGACCTATGCCGCACGGCAGGGTGCTGCGCTTCCGGCCGGCTACTTCGCGCTCTTCCGCGTCTGGTTCTGGCTCGGCTGGCCGGCGTTTGGCGGCGTGATCGCGATCTTCGCGCTCATGATCTGGAAGCCGCGGCTGTGGTGAGAACGGGCACCGCGAACTCCGCCGTTGAGATATCGTGCTGCTGCGAATAAAGTCATTGGTGGTAACAATCACCAAGGGAGGGCCCTAATGACCGCAAGACATTGGTTGACTGTGCTCGTGGCGCTGTCCGCTTCCCTGGCGGTGACCGCCGCCGAGGCTCAGTCCAAGAAGAAGGGTGGTGGTGGCGTGGCGGCGCGCGGCTGCACGCATTCGGTGGCGCCGTATTGCCTTGGCTTCACCACCACCGGCGGCAAGACCTACGCGCTCCTCGACCCGTCGCCGTGGATGCCGCTGGGCATCGGCGTCAGCGTCTCCGGCACGGCGACCGACAGCCCGTGCGGCCCCGCGATCCGGGTCAGCTCCTGGAAGGCTGACAAGACGGTCAAGTGCAGGACGCGCTGACGTCCTGTTCCGCAGGTCGACACACTTTTCCGCAAGGCGACATCGGCCGGCCGGTTCGCGGCCGGCCGATTTGCATTTGTGCCGCGGACGCGCAAACTCGCGCCATGCCCACGCTCGCGACCTCGCTGCTGCAAGGCCTCAAGGACCACGGCGCCCGCGAAATCTTCGGGATTCCGGGCGATTTCGTGCTGCCGTTCTTCAAGGTCATCGAGGAGAGCGGGATTCTCCCGCACTACACGCTGAGCCACGAGCCGGGCGTCGGCTTCGCGGCCGACGCGGCGGCGCGCTACCACTGCGGCCTCGGCGTCGCCGTGGTCACTTTCGGCGCCGGCGCGTTCAACCTGGTCAATCCCATCGCCGGCGCCTATGCCGAGCGCTCGCCGGTCGTGGTGATCGCCGGCGCGCCCGGCGCGCGCGAGCGCGCCAGCGGCTTCGTGGTCCACCACCAGGCGCGCACGATCGACACCCAGCTGGCGGTCTATCGCGAGATCACCTGCGACCAGGCGGTGCTGACCGATGCCGAGACCGCGCCCGAGGAGATCGCGCGGGTGTTGCGCAGCGCCCGCGAGCGCTCGCTGCCGGTCTATATCGAGCTGCCGCGCGACCTCACCGGGGCGCCGACGGCGCCGGTCCCGGTGCTGCCGCGGCGACGGGCCGATCCGGAGGCGCTCGCCGAATGCGCCGACGAGATCATCGAGAAGCTGGCGCGAGGCCGCCGCGCCCGCCATCCTGGTCGACGTGGAGATCCGCCGCTACGACCTCGAGCAGCGCGTCACCGCGCTCGCCCGCAAGCTCGGGCTGCCGGTCGTCACCACCTTCATGGGGCGCGGCCTGCTGCAGGGGGCGCCCGATATCGCTGCTCGGCACCTATCTCGGCGCCGCCGGCGATCCGGCCATCACCCGGCTGGTCGAGGAGGCCGACGCGCTCTTGCTGCTCGGCGTCATCCTCTCCGACACCAATTTCGCGCTGTCGCAGCGCCGGCTCGACCCGCGCCGCACGATGCTCGCTTTCGACCGCGAGGTGCGGGTCGGCCATCACGTCTATCCGGGCGTGCCGATCGAGGACCTGATCGACGCGCTCGCCGCCCGCGCGCGTCCGCTCGGCGGCGCGGCGCGGCTCAACCGGCCGGCGGTCGAGTACACCGCGCGGGCTCGCGGCCGACGACAAGCCGATCGATCCCTCCGACATCGCCACCGCGATCAACGATCTGTTCGACCGCCACGGCGACATGCCGATGACGTCCGACGTCGGCGATTGCCTGTTCACCGCGATGGAGATCGAGAACCCGGCGCTGGCGGCGCCCGGCTACTACGCCGGCATGGGCTTCGGCGTGCCGGGCGGCATCGGCGTCGCGGCCGCGACCGGGCGGCGTCCGCTCATCCTGGTCGGCGACGGCGCCTTCCAGATGACCGGCTGGGAGCTCGGCAATTGCCGGCGTTACGGGCTCGATCCGATCGTCGTGCTGTTCAACAACGCGAGCTGGGAGATGCTGCGCGCGTTCCAGCCGGAATCGCGCTTCAACGACCTCGACGACTGGAATTTTGCGGCGATCGCGCCGCGATCGGCGGCCATGGCGAGCGGGTGACGACGCGGCGCGAGCTCAGGGACGCGCTCGAGCGCGCGGTCGCGCGGCGCGGGCAGTTCTCGCTGGTCGAGGTGATGCTGCCGCGCGGCGCCACCTCGAAGACGCTGGCGCGCTTCGTCTCCGGCTTCCAGGCGGCGCGGGCGCGGGCAGCACCGCCATGATGCTGCTCGACTTGTTCGCCATTGCACGCGGCGACAGGTCGTTGGAGGGACACCCGTGTCGCTCGCGCCGCTGCTGAATGCCAGTCCCGCGATCCAAATTCATGCCTTCGCGGCCATGGCGGCGTTCGCGCTCGGAGTGGTGCAGCTCGCCGCCCCCAAGGGCACGCTGCCGCACCGGACCATCGGCTGGATCTGGGTCGCGCTCATGCTGGCGGTGAGCATCAACCTCGTTCTGGATTCACGAGTTGCGCCTCTGGGGCCCCTGGAGCCCGATCCATCTGCTCTCGATCTTCACCTGGCGACGCTGCCGCTCGCGGTCCTCCACGCCCGGCGCCATCGGGTCGCCAATCACCGCAACGCCATGATCGCGATCTTCACCGGCGCGCTGGTCATCGCCGGACTTTTCACCTTCGTGCCGGGGCGGATCATGTACGCGGTCGTGTTCGGCCACTGAGCGTCGCGGAGGTGGTCGGGAGGCGCAAATTGGGCGCTGCGGCAAGCGCCCGGCGGCGGGCCGAAAAGCGGCGCCGCATCTTGACTCTAACTATCTGAATTCCCATCTAAAAATAGCTCGATCGCCGGCGCGTTTTCGGGTGGCGTCGCCGGCGTGAATCAGCTAAGCAAATCAGGCTCCAACCGCTTCAGGATTTTTTCTTGGCAGACACCGACGATCAGGGGCCGGGGAACCCCGGCCCGTCCGATATTCGCCCCGTCTCCATCAGCGAGGAGATGAAGCGCAGCTACCTCGATTACGCCATGAGCGTGATCGTGGCGCGCGCGCTGCCCGACGCGCGCGACGGCCTCAAGCCGGTGCATCGGCGCATCCTCTATTCGATGCACGAGCAGGGGCACACGCCCGACAAGAAATACGTCAAATCGGCGCGCGTGGTCGGCGACGTGATGGGCAAATACCACCCGCACGGCGACCAGGCGATCTACGACGCGCTGGTGCGCATGGCGCAGGATTTCTCCATGCGCCTGCCGCTGATCGACGGGCAGGGCAATTACGGCTCGGTCGACGGCGATCCGCCGGCGGCCATGCGCTACACCGAATGCCGGCTGGCCCAGCCGGCCATGGCGCTGCTCGAGGACATCGACAAGGACACGGTCGATTTCCAGGCCAACTACGACGGCAACGAGAAAGAGCCGGTGGTGCTGCCGGCGCGCTTCCCGAACCTGCTGGTCAACGGCGCCGGCGGCATCGCGGTCGGCATGGCGACCAACATCCCGCCGCACAATCTCGGCGAGGTGATCGACGCCTGCATCGCGCTGATCGACAATCCGGCGCTCAGCATCGACGAGCTCAACGGCATCATCCCGGGCCCCGACTTCCCGACCGGCGGCATCATTCTCGGCCGCCAGGGCATCCGCTCCGCCTATCACCTCGGCCGCGGCTCGATCGTCATGCGCGGCAAGGTCGAGATCGAGACGCTGCGCAGCGACCGCGAGGCGATCATCGTCAGCGAGATTCCCTACCAGGTGAACAAGGCCACCATGGTCGAGCGCATCGGCGAGCTGTGGCGCGAGAAGAAGATCGACGGCATCGCCGAGCTGCGCGACGAGTCCGACCGCGACGGCTATCGCGTCGTGGTCGAGCTCAAGCGCGACGCCATGGCCGACGTGGTGCTCAACCAGCTCTACCGCTACACGCCGCTGCAATCGACCTTCGGCGCCAACATGGTGGCGCTCGACGGCGGCCGTCCGCTGGTGATGAACCTCAAGGACCTGCTCACCTGCTTCGTCGCCTTCCGCGAGGAGGTGATCTCGCGGCGCACCAAGTACCTGCTCGGCAAGGCGCGCGACCGCGCCCACGTCCTGGTCGGGCTCGCCATCGCGGTCGCCAATATCGACGAGGTGATCAGGCTGATCCGCGCGTCGAGCGACGCCAACGAGGCGCGCGAGGCCCTGATGGCGCGCGACTGGCCGGCGCGCGACGTCGAGGCGATGATCACGCTGATCGACGATCCGCGCCACAAGGTGACGGGCGACGGCACCTACAAGCTCTCCGCCGAGCAGGCCAAGGCGATCCTCGATCTGCGCCTGCAGCGGCTCACCGCGCTCGGCCGCGACGAGATCAAGGCCGAGCTCGACAAGCTCGCCGCCGAGATCGCCGACTATCTCGACATCCTGCGCTCGCGCGCGCGCATCCAGACCATCGTCAAGGACGAGCTCACCGCGGTGAAGGCGAAGTTCGCCACGCCGCGCCGCACCGTCATCCTCGACCAGGAAGGCGAGATGGAGGACGAGGACCTGATCCACCGCGAGGACATGGTGGTGACGGTCTCGCATCTCGGCTACGTCAAGCGCGTGCCGCTCTCGACCTATCGGGCGCAGAGGCGCGGCGGCAAGGGCCGCGCCGGCATGCAGACGCGCGACGAGGATTTCGTCACCCGCCTGTTCGTCGCCAACACCCATACGCCGGTGCTGTTCTTCTCCTCGCACGGCCGCGTCTACAAGGAGAAGGTCTGGCGGCTGCCGCAGGCGGCGCCGCAGGCGCGCGGCAAGGCGCTGATCAACATCCTGCCGCTCGAGCAGGGCGAGCTCATCACCACCGTCATGCCGCTGCCCGAGGACGAGAAGACCTGGGGCGAGCTCGACGTGATGTTCGCCACCACCCGCGGCACCGTGCGGCGCAACAAGCTGTCCGATTTCGTCGACGTGCGCCGCTCCGGCATCATCGCCATGAAGCTCGACGAGGGCGAGGCGATCGTCGACGTGCAGATCTGCACCGAGAGGGACGACGTGCTGCTGACCAGCGCCGGCGGCCAGTGCATCCGCTTCCCGGTCACCGACGTGCGCGTGTTCCAGGGCCGCACCTCGATGGGCGTGCGCGGCATCGCGCTCGCCGAGGGCGACAAGGTGATCTCGCTGTCGATCCTGCGCCATGTCGACGCCACCGCCGAGGAGCGCGCCGCCTATCTCAAGCGCGCCAACGCGGTGCGGCGCGGCCTCAACGGCGACGCGGAGGAGGGCGCGCCCGACGCCGAGGAGGCGCCGGAAGCGCCCGTCAACGAGGCGATCGAGCTCGGCGAGCAGCGCTACGTCGAGATGTCGGCGGCCGAGCAGTTCGTGCTCACCATCTCCGAGCGCGGCTTCGGCAAGCGCTCCTCGTCCTACGAGTACCGGATCACCGGCCGCGGCGGCAAAGGCATCGTCGCCATGGACGTGCGCGAGCGCGACGGCACCATCCGCAGGAAGACCGGCAAGCTGGTCGCCTCGTTCCCGGTCGAGGAGACCGACCAGATCATGCTGGTCACCAACGGCGGCCAGCTGATCCGCTGCCCGGTCGACGGCATCCGCATCGCCGGGCGCTCGACCCAGGGCGTGATCGTGTTCAACACCGCCGAGGACGAGCGCGTGGTCTCGGTCGAGCGGCTGACCGAGGAAGGCGAGGAGAACGGCGGATGACACCGAGAACGGTGGCGGGTTGGATATCCTCATGAACTGGGAACTGTTCGCCGCCTTCCTCGTGATCACCGCGGTTCTGATCATCGTTCCGGGGCCGATCGTGACCTTGGTGATCGCCACCGGGGCGAGCCGAGGCATCCGCGCCGCGCTCACCGTCGTCGCCGGCACGACGCTCGGCACCGCGGTTCTGCTCACCGCCATCGCCTGCGGCCTGAGCTGGGTGATCAAGAACGCCGCCGTCCTGTTCGAAGTCTTGCGCTGGGTCGGCGCCGCCTACCTGATCTGGCTCGGCATCCAGGCTTGGCGGCATGCCGGCGGCAACGACGCGCGCGGCGCCGCCGAGCGGGCGCGTGCATTTCTGGCGCGGCTTTGCGGTCGCGCTGTCGAACCCGAAGACCATCGCGTTCTTCACGGCGTTCCTGCCGCAATTCGTCGATCCGACGCTTGCCGGTCGAGCGGCAACTGGCCGTGATGTGCGCCGTGTCGGTCGTTCTGGCGGCGTGCACGGATTCCGGCTGGGCGGTGGCGGCCGGGCTCGGGCGGGCCTGGTTCATGACGTCGTGGCGCGCCAAGCTGCTCGGCCGCCTGTCCGGCGTGGCGCTGATCGGCGGCGGCGTCTGGCTCTCGCTGGCGCGGCGGCCGCGTGTAGCTCAATCCGCCTTCAGGTTGAGCGCCTTCACGATCGGCGCCCAGCGCGCGTTCTCCGCTACGAGCATCCGTGTAAGCGCATCGGGCGCCCCGCCCAACGGCGCGTTGCCGACCCTGGCGAGCGCGGCCTTGAGCTCCGCCGATTTGAGCCCCTCGTTGAGCGCGGCGTTGAGCTTGTCGACGATCGCCTTGTCCGTTCCAGCCGGCGCGAACAGCCCGGTCCAGGTCGTCGCCGCGACCGTCGGATAGCCGCTCTCGGCCGAGCTCGGCACGTCCGGGAGATCGGCGAGGCGAGCCTTGCTCAGCACCGCGAGCGCCCGCAGCCGGCCGTCACGGATGTGCCCGAGCAGCGGGCTCGCTGCCTCGAACGTCAGTTGAACGTTGCCGGCGATCACGTCGGCGATCGACAGCGCACCGCCGCGATAGGGGACGTGCACGAGATCGACGCCGGCCGCCGACTTGAACAATTCGCCGGCCAGGTGCGGCAGCGTGCCGGTTCCGGCCGACCCGTAGTTGAGCTTGCCCGGATTGGCCTTGGCGTAGGCCACCAGCTCGGGGACGGATTTGAACGGCAGCGACGGATTGATCACCAGAATGATGGAGCCCTCGGCGACCAGGCCGATCGGCGCGAAGCTCTTGACCGCATCGTAGTCGACGTTGCGGTAGACGAGCGGACTGATGACCTGGCCGCTCGCGCTGCTCATCAGCAGCGTGTAGCCGTCCGCCTCGGCGCGCGCCGCCTCGCGCGAGCCGAGCGTGTTGCCGGCGCCGCTGCGGTTGTCGACGAAGAAGCTGGCGCCGAGCCGCGACGAGAGATCGTTCGCGACGAGCCGGGTGATGACGTCGACCGTGCCGCCGGCAACCGTCGGCACGATGATCTTCACCGGCCGATTTGGATAGGTCTGCGCCGGCGCAGGTCGCGATCCGTCGGCCGCGGCCACGGACGGCGAACGCCAGCAATGCTCGCGCGATCAGGCTGCGTCGCCCGATCATCTCGTCCTCCTCCATGCGCCGGCGATCCGCCACCTGCGCCGTGCGAGCAGAGCACGCTGCGCTCGCGAATCTTCGTCGGCGCCCGGGATCTGTCAGCCTACATCAGTCTAGAGCGGGCGCGGGCGGCACGCCAGATCGCCGAAGGCAAGGGTCGGAACCTTCGACCCGCTTGGGAGTTGATCATCTTCGGCGATGGGCCCAAGGTATCTCGTCAGCCAGGCCAGAACCGTGACCATGCCCGAGCCGGAGAAAGACGTGGAGCGCCCCGACAACGTCGTGAGCCTGGGCACCGAATCCATGGTCGCGATCGCCGAGGAGCTGCGCCGGATGTACGCCGCCTATCTGCGCGAAAAGCCCCCCGACCGGATTGCCCGGCTCATGCGCCAGATCGAGCGCGGCGAGGATATTTCAGGCGACGACGGTTCATAGAGCCGCTCTCGCTCCACCCTCAGTGGGCTCCGGCGCGCTCCAGGATGCGCGCGATCTGCGAATAGCCACGCGAACGGGCATGGCCGAGCGCCGTGGTGCGGTGCCGATCGGGGATGTTGACGTCGGCGCCGGCATTGACCAGGGCCTCGACGGTCGCCGTGTGGTTGGCGCCGCCATTGCCGAGCACGACCGCCTCGAGGAGCGCGGTCCAGCCGAGATTGTTGACATGGTTCAGCGGCGCCCTGGCGGCGATCAGCGCGCGCACGATCTCGACGTGTCCGAGATGGGCGGCGGCGATCAGCGCGGTGCCGTTGTAGGGGCTGGTGATTGCGCGCGCATTGCCGCCGCCGTCGAGCGCGATCTTGAGCATCTCGAGGTCGTTGTTCACCCCCGCGATGGTGATGATGTCGTAGCGCTGGGCGTCGAGCGCGTTCGGATTGGCGCCGAGGCGGATGAGCGCCTGCGCTGCCGCGTGCTTGCGCAGGAAGGCGGCAACATGGAGCGGGGTGCGGCTGTTGGCATCCTGGATGTCGGGCTTCTCGCCTTCCGCGATCAGCTTCTCGATCTCGGCCACGTCGCCGCGCGCGGCGGCGTCGTGCAGGCCGGCATAGATGCGCAGCTCCCGCTCGCTCGGCGCTGTTTGCGCGCCGGTCGGGAGCGTGCCGGCGAGCGACAGCATCGCCGCGCCGACCGACAGGAGGAAAAGATGAACGATCATGTCGTCCCCGGCAGGTCCATGGCGCCTCGATACTATCATTCCGCACGCGGCGGTTTCGAAAGATTCCAAGGCGGTCGATGATCGGGGCTTGCGGCTATCGGGCGCGGAAGCTCAGCTGCAGCTGACGCGGTTTTCCTCGGAGAACGCCTTCCACTTCGCCGGAAAACGCTATAGACCCCCGATCCATGCCGCGCACCGCGCTCTTTCCGGGGTCGTTCGACCCCGTCACCAACGGCCATCTCGACCTGGTGCGCCAGGCCGCCCGGATGGCCGACCGGCTCGTGCTCGCGATCGGCACCCATCCCGGCAAGACGCCGCTGTTCACGACCGAGGAACGGCTGGCCATGCTGGAGGAGACCTGCGCGGCCGGTCGCGCGCGCGGGCGGCTGCGAGCTGCATTGCACGACCTTTGCCGATCTGGTCGTGACCACCGCGCGGCGCGAGGGTGCGACCCTGCTGATCCGCGGGCTGCGCAGCGCGACCGATTTCGACTACGAGATGGAAATGGCGGGAATGAACGGCGCGATGGCGCCCGACGTGCAGACGGTGTTCCTGCCGGCCTCGCCGCTCGTCCGCCCGATCACCGCCACACTGGTGCGGCAGATCGCATCCATGGGCGGGGACGTGTCGCACTTCGTTCCGCCGGCGGTCGCCGCCCGCCTGAAAGCGAAATTCGCCGGCAAACCGGCCGCTAGATCGAGGAGTCTCCATGATCCGCTTGTTCGCCGTCCTCGCCGCCCTGATCTGCGCGACTCCCGCCGTCGCCCAGCCATTGCCCGCCGGGCTCGATCCGCAGAACACGATCCTCATCGACACCAAGCACGGCCGCATCATCATGAAGCTGCGCAACGACCTCGCGCCCAAGCACGCCGAGCGCATCAAGACCCTGGCGCGCGAGAAGTTCTACGACAACGTGCCGTTCCATCGCGTGATCGCCGGCTTCATGGCGCAGACCGGCGACGGCCAGAACGGCAACGGCAGCGGCGGCTCGAAATATCCGAACCTGCAGGCCGAATTCTCCAACGTGCCGTTCAAGCGCGGCATCGTCGGCATGGCGCGGCGCGGCGGCGACAACAACTCCGCCAACAGCCAGTTCTTCATCATGTATGCCGAGACGTCGAGCCTGAACGGCCAGTACACGGTCATCGGCGAGGCGGTGGGAAAGAGCATGGAGGTCGTCGACAAGATCAAGAAGGGCGAGCCGGTCGCCGACCCGGACCGCATGATCAAGGTGCAGGTGGCGGCCGACGCCAAATGACGACGCAAGAGTGATGAGACGTCGATGCGGCTGCGCTGCGGACTTGTCGGAATCGATCGTGGTGGGATCGGCAACATTGCTGCCGCCGACAAGCCCGGCGAGCGCGGTCTGCAGCGTGTTCGACAAGCATCCTTGCACGCCGACCGTGTGCAGCGTGTTCCGCCGCGGGCCATGCATTCCGGAGATCGACTATCCGATCGGCCAGGACCTGCGCTTGACCATCGAGACCGCCGCGGTGACGAGAATCCCGAACGCGCAGGCGCCAAGGACGGCGTCGACATCTCGATCACAAGCTCGCCACGCTACGCGACATGTTCGACGCGCTGCGGGCGTGCTGGGTCCCGCCGCCGAAGGACGAAGCGCGAACCGGCATGCAGATGTCGGTGCGCTTTGCCTTCAAGCGCAGCGGCGAGATCATCGCTCCGCCGCGCGTGACCTATACGAGCCCGGATGCGCCGCCGCGAGGCGCGAGAGACCTATCACGACGCGATCACGTCGGCGCTCGCGCGTTGCACGCCGTTGCCATTCACCGCGGGCTTGGGCGGCGCGGTCGCCGGCCGGCCGATCGCCATCCGTTTCGTCGACAATCGGGACCGGCCGTGACGACATGGCCGCATGCCGAAGCCATCGGCGCGGCGCTGGCGATCGCCGCGCTTGCGACCGGCGCGGCCGCGCAGGACCCGCACGGGCGCCGCGTCAACACCATCAACGACCTCGGGGCGGCGCTGCGGGCGTGCTGGGTTCCGCCGCCGCTCGATCAGATCGCGTCCGGGCATGCAGATCACCGTGCAGATGACCTTCCGGCGCAACGGCGAGCTGTTCGGCCAGCCGCGGATCACGTTCGAATCACCCGGCGCGTCGGACGACGAACGGCTGGCCTACCGCATCGCGGTGGCACGAGATGCTCAAGCGCTGCACAGCCCTTGCCGTTCACCGATGGCGCTCGGCAACGCGGTTGCCGGCCGGCCCGTTCACCATGCGGTTCACCGACGATCGAAAACTCAAACAGGCAGAGAACGCCCCATGAGCGACCAAGACAATACGATGATTCTCGAGACCACGCAAGGGCAAGGTGGTCATCGAGATGCGCCCGGACCTCGCGCCCGGCCACGTCGCCCGCATCAAGGAGCTGGTGCGTGACGGCTTCTACGACGGCATCGTTTTTCACCGCGTCATCGACGGCTTCATGGCGCAGACCGGCTGCCCGCAGGGCACCGGCACCGGCGGCTCCGGCAAGAAGCTCAAGGCCGAGTTCAATCGGGAGCCGCATCGCCGCGGCACGGTGTCGATGGCGCGCGCGCAAAGTCCCGGATTCCGGCGACAGCCAGTTCTTCATCTGCTTTGCCGACGCGCCGTTCCTCAACGGCCAATACACGGTCTGGGGTCAGGTGACCGAGGGCATGGAGAACGTCGACAAGATCAAGCGCGGCGAGCCGGTGCAAAATCCCGACCGCATCGTCTCGGCGAAGATGGCCGCGAACGCTTGATATCGATGCGGCGGAGAGCCACGTCGATCGACCTGCTCACGCCGCCGCGGGCTGACGCGGACGCGACACAGGGTCGGGCTCGCACACCCAGCTCCTTGGCGAACCATTCGTGCTGCGGTGCGGCAGATCGGACAATAGACCCGTGCGAAGAATACCGGCGTGGAGCGAAAGCTCTCGCGATCGGTAACGATCCCAGTTGCGATATCCCGTCCCGTCTCTGGGCATCTCACCATGACGGTGCCCATTCGGCCTCTCCCTGTTTCGCTTGCTGTTTCGTTTTCCGCCTGCGATCGGAGATAGCCGATGGCGTGCGAAGATTGTTTGACGCCAAGGCGACCACATCGCGACGAAAGCGCTGAAATTGCTGAAAAGTCGCAGTGCGCCCTTCATCCGATCTTACGAAAAATAAATCAGTGGATGCGGGGAACGGCGCCTGGCCCGCGCGCGTTGCCTTCAACAGGCGCAACCATAGGGGGTGACCATGGCTCGCCCACACATCGGCGATCACACACGGGGCTCGAACTTCGTCCCCAGCGGCCCGCGTACCCGCTACCTCGTCGTCCGTCAGGAAGACGTATGGTTCATCAAGTTCGACGGCGAGGAGTACGGGCCCTATCAGAGCGAGCGCGAAGCGATGCTGTTCGCGATCGACGCGGCCCATAAGCTCGGCGAGCAGGGCGAAGACACCCAAGTGCTGCAGGTGCAGGAGAACGGCGAGGCCCGGCCGGCATGGACCCACGGGCTCGACGCCTATCCGCCGAACCTATAACGCGCGGTTCGGTTCCATTCGTTATCGTGCTCGGTTCGAGGTCTGGTCGGCGCGATCCAGCCTTGGTGGCGCCGGCCATGACCTGATGCATGCGCCCTTGTAAGAAGGGGCATGCGAACCGACCTGTTCGATTTCGAGCTGCCGCCCGAGCGGATCGCGCTGCGGCCGGTCGTCCCGCGCGACGCGGCGCGGCTGCTGGTGGTGCGGCCGGGCCCGACACCGGCTTTCGAGGACCGGGCGGTGCGCGATCTGCCCGATCTGCTGCGTCGCGGGCGACGCGCTCGTCGTCAACGACACCAAGGTGATCCCGGCGCGACTGCACGGCCGGCGCATCGGGCGCGGCGGCATGGAGCCCGCCATCGAGGCGACACTGCACCAGCGCCTCGACGGCGCGCGCTGGCGCGCCTTCGTCAAGCCCGCCAAGCGGCTGGCGCCGGGCGACGTGGTGCGCTTCGGCGACGAAGGCAAGGTGTGCTTTCTCGGCCAGCTCGACGCCACGGTCGAGGAGAAGGGCGAGGGCGGCGAGGTGACGCTCGCCTTTGCGTTCCACGGGCCGGTGCTCGACCAGGCGGTCGAGGAGCGCGGCGACATGCCGCTGCCGCCCTACATCGCCGCCCGGCGCGCGCCGGACGAGCGCGACCGCGCCGACTACCAGACCTTGTTCGCCCGGGCGGAAGGCTCGGTCGCCGCACCGACCGCGGGACTGCATTTCACCGAGGCGCTGGTCGCGCGCCTCGCCGCCCGCGGCATCGCGCTCCACAAGGTCACGCTGCATGTGGGCGCCGGCACGTTTCTCCCGGTCAAGGCGGCGGATACCGCCGAGCACCGCATGCACCCGGAGGCCGGCAGCGTCGAGCGCAGACGACGGCGGCCGCGCTCAACGCGGTGCGTCGCGCCGGCGGTCGCATCGTCGCCGTCGGCTCGACCGCGTTGCGGCTCATCGAAAGCGCGACCGGCGATGACGGCGTCATCCGTCCGTTCGCCGGCGAGACGGCGCTGTTCATCACGCCGGGCTACCGCTTCCGCGCGGTCGACGTGATGCTGACCAATTTCCACCTGCCGCGCTCGACCCTGTTCATGCTGGTCGCGGCCTTCTGCGGTCTCGAGGTGATGCAGCGCGCCTATGCGCACGCGATCGCGCGCCGGCTATCGGTTCTATTCGTACGGCGATGCCTGCTTGCTGTTCCGCGCGCAGGCCTGATACCGACCGCGTGGACATGCCCGACGCCTTTCTCCTTCCATCTCCTCGCCACCGACGGCGCCGCGCGCCGCGGCGAGATCGCGACGCCGCACGGGACGGTCGCGACGCCGGCGTTCATGCCGGTCGGCACCCAGGCGACCGTCAAGGGGCTCGCGCCCGAGGCGGTGCGCGCAACCGGCGCCGACATCGTGCTCGCCAACACCTATCACCTGATGCTGCGTCCGGGCGCCGAGCGCATCGCCGCGCTCGGCGGCCTGCACCGGTTCATGAACTGGCCGCACGCGATCCTGACCGATTCCGGCGGCTTCCAGGTGATGTCGCTGTCGGCGCTGCGCAAGGTCGAGGACAACTGCGTCACCTTCCGCTCCCATCTCGACGGCGCGATGGTCGAGCTGTCGCCGGAGCGGGCGGTCGAGATCCAGGACCTGCTCGGCTCCGACATCGCCATGCAGCTCGACGAATGCCTGAAGCTGCCGGCGCCGCATGTCGAGCTCGTCGCGCCATGCTGCTGTCGCTCGCCTGGGCGGAGCGCTCGAAGCGCGCATTCGAGCACGCGCCGCCGGGCCGGGCGCTGTTCGGCATCGTGCAGGGCGGCGACGATCCGGCGCTGCGCGCGGAGAGCGCCCGCGCCCTCGTCGACATCGGCTTTCATGGCTACGCCATCGGCGGCCTGGCGGTCGGCGAGCCGCAGGAGGTGATGCTGCGCACGATCGACGAGGTGGCGCCCGTGCTGCCGGCCGAGCGGCCGCGCTATCTCATGGGCGTCGGGACGCCGGACGACCTGCTCGAGGCGGTGGCGCGCGGCATCGACATGTTCGATTGCGTGCTGCCGACCCGCAACGGCCGCCACGGGCTCGCTTTCACCCGGTTCGGGCCGATCAATCTCAAGAACGCGCGTCACGCCGGCGATCCGCGGCCGCTCGATGAGGCGAGCGCGTGTCCGGCCGCGCGCGACTATTCCCGCGCCTATCTGCATCATCTCGTGAAGGCGAACGAGATGCTGGGCGCGATCCTGCTCACGACCGTCAATCTCGCCTATTACCAGGAACTGATGGCGGGCATGCGCAGCGCGATCGCAGCGAGGCAATTCGACGCCTTCCGGCACGCCACCAGGGAAGGCTGGGCGCGCGGCGATCTCCCGCCGGTCTGACTTCGCTTGCGCACGACTGGTGCGCCTCGACGCCGCGCAACGCGTCTCGCGGCGCGCAATACCGATGGCGCAACAATGCGTCGTCGATCGGCGCAGGTTGGCCTCAACAGCCGCCGCGACCAGAGCGGGAGGGACGCCATGACGTGGAGGACGTGCTTTGCGGCGGCGCTATCGCTTGCGCTCGGCGCGCCTCGCCGCCAACGCACAAAGCTGGCCTCGCGGACGATCGAGATGATCATCCCGTTTCCGGCCGGCAGCGGCGTCGACGCCATCGGCCGCGCGGTCGCGACCGCACTGTCCGAGCAGCTGGGCCAGCAGGTCGTGGTCACCAATCGGGATGGCGCCTCCGGCACGATCGGGTTCAACGCCTTGGCCGCGGCCGCCCCCAACGGCTACACGATCGCGTTCGGCCCGACCACGCCGATCGCCAATGCGCCCTATCTGCTGAAAGGGGTGCGCTACCAGGTCGATTCGTTCGACTACATCTGCCAGATCTTCGAGAACGTCTTCACCATTGCGGTGGCCCCGCAGTCACGGTTCAAATCCGCGCAGGAGTTGATCGCGGCGGCCAGAGAAAATCCCGGCAAGCTGACCTACGGCCATGCCGGCAACGGCACCATTCCGCACCTCGCGATGGAAAACTTCGCCGAGGCGCTGAAGCTGAAGTTCCAGCCGGTGCCGTTCCGCGGCGACGCCCCGGTCTTGCCGACCCTGCTCAAGGGCGACATCGATTTCGGCGCGTCGGCCGTCTCCACCATTCACGGCAAGGAGTTCCGGCCGCTGCTGGTGTTCCTGGAGACCCGGCATCCGGCCTATGCCGGACGTGCCGACCGCGCGGGAGCTCGGCGCGACCAGCGAGGTGCCGCCGGGCCATAACGGGCTCTACGCGCCCGCCGGCCTGCCGCCGCGATCAAGGCGTCGTTGGAGCGCAACTGCGCCGACGCGATCAAGAGCAACGTGCTGCGCCAGATGCTCGCCAATACCGGCCAGACCGTCCGCTATCTCAGTGGCGCCGACTTCCTGGCGCAGACGGTGGCCGACTACAAGTTCAAGGGCGAGCTCATCCGCCGGCTTGGGCTCGCCGCCCAATAGATTTTGCGGCCCAATAAGCCTCTCGACGCGGCGCCTCGGTCGGCGCAGAATAAAACCGTTCCAAACAATAATGGCGCGGCAAGCGCCGGCATTTGGGAGGCGTCTGCGCATGGCCATCAGCCTGAAAGTCAACGGCGTGAGCCGCTCGGTTACGGCCGAGCCCGACACGCCGCTGCTCTACGTGCTTCGCAACGATCTCGAGCTCAACGGCGCCAAATATCGGCTGCGGACTGGCGCAGTGCGGCGCCTGCACGGTGCTGGTCGACGGCAAGGCCGTGCGCTCCTGCGTGACCGCCGATCGGCGGGCTCGAGAAGAGCGAGATCACCACCATCGAGGGTCTCGGTACGCGCGACAAGCTGCATGCGCTGCAGCACGCCTTCATCGAGGAGCAGGCGGCGCAGTGCGGCTACTGCACCAGCGGCATGATCATGTCGGCGAAGGAGCTGCTCGACCGCAATCCGCGGCCGAGCGAGCAGGACGTGCGCGCGGCGCTCGACGGCAATCTCTGCCGCTGCGGCACCCACAACCGCATCATCCGCGCGGTGCTGCGCGCCGCCCAGGCGAACGGGAGGACCTGACCATGAACGCTCCCACCGTCAATCGACGTGAATTCGCCGCCGGCCTCGGCGCGATCGTCGTCGCCTTCTCGCTCGATCCGAAGCGCGCGCTCGGCGCAGGACCCGCCGCGGCTGCCCGGCAGCCTGCAGAACAACCGCAAGCTCGACGGCTGGATCCGCATCGATGCCGACGGCACCGCGACCATCTTCACCGGCAAGGTCGAGCTCGGCCAGGGCATCCTGACCGCGCTCGCCCAGATCGCGGCCGAGGAGCTCGACCTGCCGCTCGCCCGCATCAAGATGATCTCGGGCGACACCGGCCAGACCCCGAACGAAGGCCAGACCGCCGGCAGCCAGTCGGTCGAGAACAGCGGCACCGCGCTTGCGCATGGCCGGCGCCGAGGTGCGTGCGATCCTGCTCGAGCTGGCCGCCAAACGTCTCGGCGTCGCCGCCGATCAGCTCACGGTCGCCGATGGCGTGATCGCTGCCTCCGGACGGCCGCAAGGTCAGCTACGGGGAGCTTGCCGCCGGTCGTCGATCTCAACCGCGAGGCGACCGCCAAGACCGCGCCGAAGCCGCCGGCGAGCCACAAGATCGTCGGCAAATCGATCGCGCGCTTCGATATTCCGGCGAAAGTCACGGGCGGGGCCGCGTTCGTCCAGGATATGCGCATGCCCGGCATGCTGCACGGGCGCGTGGTGCGCCCGCCGCGCTACGGCTCGACGCTCGACAGCGTCGACGAGGCGCCGGTCAAGGCCATGAAGGGCGTGGTCGCGGTCGTGCGCGACGGCTCCTTCCTCGGGGTCGTCGCCGAGCGCGAGGAGCAGGCGATCAAGGCGCGCGAGGCGCTGCTCAAAGAGCGCCAAATGGACAGCCGGTCCCGAGCTGCCCGATCCGGCCCGCATCTTCGAGGTCATCAAGTCGCTGCCGAGCAAGGACGCGACCATCGGCGTCAAGCAGGGCGCGGTGCCGGCAAATGCCCGCACATTCGAGGCGGTCTACACCAAGCCCTACATGGCGCACGGCTCGATCGGGCCCTCGTGCGCGCTCGCCGAATTCAAGGACGGCAAGATGACGGTGTGGACGCATTCGCAGGGCGTCTTCCCGTTGCGCGGCGAGCTGGTCAAGGCGCTGAAGATGCCGGCCAATGCGATCCGCTGCGTGCATGCGGAAGGATCCGGCTGCTACGGCCACAACGGCGCCGACGACGTCGCGGTCGACGCCGCGCTGCTCGCGCGCGCGGTGCCCGGCCGCCCGGTGCGGCTGCAATGGATGCGCGACGACGAGTTCAAGTGGGAGCCCTACGGTCCGGCGATGGTGATGCGGGCCAAGGCCGCGATCGCCGACGGCCGGATCGCCGACTGGGAGTACGAGCTGTGGAGCAACAGCCATTCGACCCGGCCCGCCTCCACCACCGGCACCAACGTGCTGGCGGCCTGGTACCTGGCCGAGCCGCAGAAGATGGGGCCGCCGACCAGCCCGCCGCAGCCGGCGGGCGGCGGCGACCGCAACTCGATCCCGCTCTACGACTTCCCGAGCCAGCGGGTGATCCACCACTTCGTGCAGGACATGCCGATCCGGGTCTCGGCGCTGCGCACGCTCGGCGCCTACGCCAACGTGTTCGCGCTCGAATCCTTCATGGACGAGCTGGCGGCGGCGGCCGGCGCCGATCCGGTCGCCTTCCGGCTCGCCCACATGAAGGACCCGCGCGCCCGCGCCGTGATCGAGGCGGTGGCCAGGAAGGCCGGCCTGGAAGGACGGCGAGAAGGGCGACGGCCGGCGCGGCCGCGGCATCGGCTTCTCCAAGTACAAGAACCTCGCCTGCTACGTGGCGGTGGTGGCCGAAGTGGAGGTCGACCGCGCAACGGGCGTGGTGCGCGTGCCGCGCACCTGGGCGGCGGTCGATTCCGGGCTGATCATCAATCCGGACGGACTGTCGGCGCAGATCGAGGGCGGCATCGTGCAGTCGGTGAGCTGGACGCTGAAGGAGGAGGTGCGCTTCGACAAGAGCGGCATCCTCGCGCGCGACTTCGCCAGCTATCCGATCCTCACCATGCCGGAGGCGCCGAAGGTCGAGATCGAGCTGATCAACCGTCCGACCGAGCGTCCGCTCGGCGCCGGCGAAGGCTCGCAGGGACCTGCGGTCGCCGCGGTCGCCAATGCCTTCGCGCATGCGACCGGCAAGCGCATCCGCGACCTGCCGTTCCATCCGGCGCGGGTCAAGGCGGCGCTGGCGTAAGTCGGCGAATAGCGAATAGCGAAGTGCGACAGGAGAAGTGGAAGGCAAACGGGCGTGACACTATTCGCTACTCGCCATTCGCCATTCGCTGTTGTTTCTCAAGGGAGGAAACCATGGCCATCAACTTCACTGTGAACGGCAAGGCGGCGTCGACCGACGCACCGCCGGCAACGCCGCTGTTGTGGGTGATCCGGGAAGGTCTCAAGCTGACCGGCACCAAGTACGGATGCGGCACCGGCTTGTGCGGCGCCTGCATGGTGCATATCGACGGCAAGCGCGCCTATTCCTGCCAGACGCGGGTCTCCGAGGTCGCCGGCAAGTCGGTGACGACGATCGAAGGACTGTCGCCGGATTCATCCCATCCGCTGCAGAAGGCCTGGCTCGCCGAGCAGGTGCCGCAATGCGGCTATTGCCAGTCCGGCCAGATCATGAGCGCGGCGGATCTGCTCAAGCAGAAGCCCAAGCCGACCCGCGACGAGATCGTCGAGCACATGAACACGAATATCTGTCGCTGCGGGACCTATCAACGCATCGTGCGCGCCATCGAGCGCGCGTCGCGGGAGGGCTGAGCCATGACCAAGCACATCCCGATCAAGAGCTTGCCGACCAGCAGCTTGAACGCTCCGCTATCGCGCCGTCAGATGATGATCGGCGTCGCCGGACTGACCTTTGCGGTCGCGCTCAGTGGCCGCGCCGCACGCGCCGCCACGCTCGCGGCCGAACGGACCGGCAAGGCGCTGAGCCCATGGGTGTCGATCGCGCCCGATGGAACCATCACCATCATGTCGGCGGCGACCGAGATGGGGCAGGGGTCGATGACCTCGCTGCCGCTGATCATCGCCGAGGAGCTCGATGCCGACTGGTCGAAGGTGCGCATCGTGCCGGCGCCGCCGATCGAGGCGATCTACGGCAATCCGGGTTTCCAGGGCATGATGTACACCGCCGGCTCCAACGCGGTGACGAGCTATTACCGGCCGCTGCGCACGTTCGGCGCGCAGGTGCGCCGCGTGCTGCTCGACAATGCCGCCAGGAAGCTCGGCGTGCCGGTCGAGGAACTGACCACCGAGCCGAGCGTGGTCGTCCACGCCAAGTCCGGCCGCAAGCTCAGCTATGGCGAGATCGCCGCCATTGCCGAGGTGCCGGCCAAGGCGCCGGAGATCAAGCCCGAAGCAGCTGAAGAAGCCGAGCCAGTTCCGGCTGATCGGCAAGGACGTGATGCGGGTCGAGCTGCCGGGCAAGGTGAACGGCAGCGCGCGCTACGCCATCGACGTGCAGGTCCCGAACATGCTCTACGGCGCCGTGCTGCGGGCGCCGGTGGAAGGTTCGGTGCCGGACAAGATCGACGACGCCAAGGCCAAGGTGATCGCCGGCGCGGTCAAGATCGTCCGGCTGCCCTATGGCGTCGGCGTGCTCGCCGACACGCCATGGGCGGCGTTCGAGGCGCGCCAGGCGCTCACCCAATCGGTGACCTGGACACGGACCGGCACGGCCTGGGGCTTCGACAGCGACAAGGGCCTCGAGCGGTTCGCCGCCGACGCCAAGAACCCCGCCCGTGGCGCGACCGAATGGAGCAGGATCGGCGATCCGCGCGGCCAGCTGCCGAAGGCCGCCTCCACCATGGAGGCCGAGTATCGCTGCGACTACGCCTATCACGCCCAGATGGAGCCGCTCAACGCCATCGCATCGGTGTCGCCGGCGGGGGATGCGGTCGAGATCTGGGCCGGAACGCAAAGCCAGACCACGGCGACCGAAGCGCCGGCCAAGATCCTCGGCATCGCGAAGGACAAGGTGAAGCTGCACGACATGCTGATGGGCGGCGGCTTCGGCCGCCGCGGCAACCGCGACGTCGATTTCATCATCGACGCGGTGCTGATGTCGAAGGAGGCCGGCCGGCCGGTCAAGGTGATATGGACGCGCGAGGACGACGTCCACAACGGCCGCTTCCGTCCGATCTCGGCCCACTCGCTCAAGGCCGGATTCGATCGCGTCGGGCAAGCTCACCGCCTGGCACCACCGCATCGCCGTCGACCGTGTCGGTGCCTACATGGATCCGGTGCGCTACCAGGCGGCCGGCGGCAAGGACTTCATCGCCATGCTGGGCGCCGACCTCAAGGGCTACGACGTCCCGCATCAACTGGTCGAGCAGCTCTACCGCGACACCGGGGTGCGCACCAATCCGCTGCGCGGGATCAGCTTCCTGGCCAACAGGTTTGCCACCGAGGCGTTCGTGGACGAGATCGCGCGCAAGCGCGGCAACGACCCGATCGCCTACCATCTCGAGCTGTTGAAGAGACACGCCGCGCGCCGTCACGGCGGTGAAGCGGGTGGCGCGAGATGGCGGAATGGGGCAAGAAACGCGACGGCCGTGCGCTCGGCTTCGCCTATCTCGACTATTCCGGCTCGCAGGTGGCCGGCATCGCCGAAGTGTCGCTCGATCGGGCGAGCGGCGTGATCAAGGTGCATAACTTCTGGTGCACCATCGATTGCGGCGTGGCGGTGCAGCCCGACAACGTGATCGCCCAGACACGAGAGCAGCATCGTCTACGGCCTCGGCGTGGCGCTCACCGAGCTCATCACCATCAAGAACGGCGCGGTCGAGCAGAACAACTTCTACGACTACCACGTGCCGCGCATGAAGGACGTGCCGCAGATGCACATCGAGGTGATCGCGACCGAGAACCATCCGACCGGAGCCGGTCAGATGGCGACGCCGCTGGTCGCACCGGCGATCGCCGGCGCGGTCGCGGAGCTCACGGGCGTGCGCCTGCGCCATACCCCGTTCACGCCCGAGCGGGTCAAGAAGGCGCTCGGCTTAGCACGATCTGCCGCCTCACCCGAGGCCGCGTCCGCTGCGACGCGTCTCGCCGGGTGGGGCGGCCTATGTCTCAAAGCAAGAACAGTCAGGGAGAAACCTCATGCGACGAACGATCTCGATCGGCACCGCGACTGCGCCACGGCAGCCATTGGCGCGGCGGCGCTGGCGACGGCCGCGCTCGCGCAGGCGCCGAAGGTCGGCGATCCGCCGGAAGCCAAGAACATGCGGCTCGTCGGCTACAACGACCTGCAGGCGCGCAGCGCCTATCAGCCGATCATCCACAAGCAGGGCGACCGCTACATCGCCTATGTCGGCCACCACGGCGGCACGCAGGCGGTGCCGAAGCCGGTCAACCCGCTCACCGGCCAGGCCGAGTTCAACGGCACCTCGGTCATCGACGTGACCGATCCCAAGCAGCCGAAATACCTCAAGCACATTCCGGGCACTGGAAGGGCTGGGCGAGGCCGGCGGCGGCCAGATGGTGCGCGCCTGCGACGGCAAATCGCTCCCGAAGGGCGATCCCGAACGCGGTCTATCTGCTGCGCTCGTTCGGCGGCCAGGCGCACGAGATCTGGAACGTCGCCGATCCGGCCAATCCCAAGCTCGTCTCCCGCATGCCGAGCGGCAAGGACACGCACAAGAACTGGTGGGAATGCGAGACCGGCATCGCCTACCTGGTCTCCGGGCTCGAGACCTGGCGCACCCGCCGGATGACCGAGATCTACGACCTCAGCGATCCGGCAAAGCCGGTGAAGATCCGCGAGTTCGGGCTGGCCGGACAACAGCCCGGCGCCACCGGGGCGGTGCCGACGGAGCTGCACGGGTCGATCTCGACCGGGCCGCAGGGCAACCGCGTCTATTTCGCCTACGGCACCAACAAGGGCGGCGTGCTGCAGATCGTCGACCGCGAGAAGCTGTTGAACGGCCCGAAGGAGCCGACGCCGGACAATCTGAAATATCCGGAAATCGGCCGGCTCGATCTGCTGCCGCTCAACGGCGTGCACACCGCCATTCCGCTCGGCAAGATCAAGATCGGCGAGTTCGCCAAGGATCTGGCGGGCGGCATCCGCGACATCGTCATGATCGTCAACGAGTCGCTGGTCAACGAATGCCAGGAGCGGCGAAACCCGCCAGATGGTGTTCTTCGTCGATGCCACGGTGGAATCACGGCCGATGGTGGTGTCGAACTTCAACGTCCCCGAGGCGATCGGGCAACTTCTGCACGCGCGGCGGCCGCTTCGGCGCGCATTCGGCGAACGAGAGCACCGCGCCGGTGTTCCACAAGAAGCTCGCTTTCGTCACCTGGTTCAATGCCGGCGTGCGTGCGATCGACATCCGCGATCCGTACACGCCGAAGGAGGTCGGCTACTTCATCCCGCCGATCACCGAGGCGACGGTGCAACGCTGCATCAAGGTCGACGGCCAGGATCGCTGCAAGACCGCGATCCAGAGCAACAACCTGGAGACCGACGACCGCGGCTACGTCTACGTCGTCGACCGCGCCAATACCGGGATGCACATCCTCGAGGTCACCGGCGACGCGCGGGCGATCGCGGGATTGCAGTAACCGGCTGCGAGGATACCGATCCAAGCGGTGGGCACGGCTGCACGCACCAGCGTGAATCGCGGCAACGAGCCCGACTTGCGCCTATAGCCCGTCGAAGACGGGCGTGAAACGCCCTGATGGCCCACCCTACAGCGCGCCTCACGTCCCGCCGTAGAGCCACGCAATGCCGTCGTAGGATTCCTCCGGCGTGCGCGGGCCGAGCATCATGTTGCGCAGCTCCGCCGCCGGTCCGCGCGCGTGGTAGAACTCGCCGTAGACGCGCGCCATGATCTGTACGCGCGCGGTGCGCAGATAGCGCTGCTGCACGTAGGCGCGGAATGCCGCCGGCAGATCGTCCGGGGTCTCGCTCACCTTGTCGGCGAGCGCGACCGCGTCCTCGGTCGCCATGCAGGCGCCCTGCGCGAGATATTGCAGCATCGGATGGGCGGCGTCGCCCAACAGCGTGACGCGTCCCTTGCGTCCACTCCTTCACCGGCTCGCGGTCGCACAGCACCCACATCCGCCAGGTCTCGATGCGCTCGAGCATGCGCATCACCTCCGGGCGCTGGCCGTTGAAATGCTCCCACAGATCGCCGGCATCGGCCTCCGCGTTCCAGCCTTCGACGTAGCGCTTGGAGTGGAACACGGCGACCAGGTTGTAGAGCTCGCCGCGCCGCAGCGGATAGTGCACGAAATGCGTGCGCGGGCCGGCCCACAGGATCACGTCCGGCTGCCAGAGATCGTCCGGCACCTCGTCGCGCTTGAGCACGGCCCGATAGGCAATGTGGCCGGAAACCCGCGGCTCGCCGTCGCCGACGATCTTGTCGCGCACCTTCGACCACATGCCGTCGCAGCCGATCAGCGCGCGGCCCCGGATGCGTTCGCCCGACTGCAGCTGCACCGTGACGCCATCGTCGTCCTGCTCGAAGTCCTCGACGGTGCGATTGGTTTCCAGCGAGATCAGGTTGTTGCTCTTGCAGGCGCGCAGGAACACGCCGTGAATGTCGTGCCGGTGCGTCACCGCATAGGGCTGCTTGAACTTCGCCAGGAAGCGGGGGTCCTCGAGCGGAACGCGGGTGACACGGTCACCGGACAGCGCGCAGCGCATTTCCATGGCCGGCGGCCGATGGGCGTCGGCGAGCACCGCGTCCTTGAGGCCGAGCCGGTCGAGCGCGTTGAAAACGTTGGGGCCGAGCTGGATGCCGGCGCCGATCTCGCGGAACTCGGGCGCCTGCTCGATCACCCGCACCGCAAAGCCCTTGCGCGCGAGCGCGTGCGCCGCCGCGAGCCCGCCGATGCCGCCGCCCGCCACCAGGATCGGCAATTCTCCACCGTTTCCCTTCGCCATCATCGTTTCCCGTGTCTTGATGCGGCTGTCCGCTCGTTATGCGGCTGTCCGCTCGTTCCAGCATGCAGCTGCCCGCTGGTTCCAGCGTCAATTTAGCGCCTTTCGCGGCGAGAGGAAATTCGTGATGGATGGCTCCGTGAGGGCTCCGATCGTTCAGAAAAGCGTGAATGGCTCGCCATCGATTTGGTACAACAGGCGACGTCTGACCAGGAACGGCGATGCGCCAAAGGAGACACGCATGCGGAAAGCGGTAAATCGCGCTGTTGCCGGCGCCATTCTCGCGTTTTGGACGTCAGCGTCCACGGCCGCCGAGGATGCCGGGCGCTTCTACAAGGGGCGGACGGTCTCGATCGTCATCGGCCACGAAGTGGGCACCGGTTTCGACATCTACGGCCGCGTCCTCGCCCGCCATCTCTTCCGCCACATCCCGGGCAACCCGAGCATGGTCGTCCAGAACATGGTGGGAGCGAGCGGCATCGCCGCCGCCAATTGGCTTTACAACGTGGCGCCGAAGGACGGCACGGTGCTGGCGACGTTCGTGCACACGGTGCCGTTCGAGCCATTGTTCGGCAACAGTATCGCCAAATACGATCCGGCGAAGCTCAGCTGGATCGGCAATATGGAGGAAAGCGTCGGGACCTGCGGCGTCTCGACAGCATCCGGCATCACCAAGTTCGACGAGTTGCGCGCAAAGGAGGTCGTGTTCGGGGCTACCGGCGCGACCGGACCTTTGGGGAAGTTCGCGCTCGCCGTCAAGAACCTGCTCGGTGCCAGGATCAAGCTCGTGTACGGCTACAAGGGCTCGGCCAGCGTCAAGATCGCGATTCAGCGCGGCGAGGTGCATGGTGTTTGCGCGCTACCGATCTCGACCTTGAAATCGTTCTGGCGGGACGAGCTCGATTCCGGACGCTTCAAGCCGATCCTTCAAGCTCAGCGGCAAGAGAAGCGCCGAGCTTGCGGGCATCCCGCACGTCGACGACTACGCCGAAGTCGGAAGAGGATCGACAGGTGTTCGGCCTGATCTTCGCCGCGCAGGCTCTGGGTCGGGTTTTCGTTTCACCGCCCGAGATGCCGCCCGAGCGGCTGAAGGCCCTGCGCGAAGCGTTCATGGCAACCATGGAGGACAAGCAGTTCCTCGCCGACGCCAAGACGACGCAGATCGACATCGTCCCCAATCCGGGCGAGGAGGTCGACGGCATTGATCGCACGCTATTCGGCGACCCCGAAGGCCGTCGTCGAGCGCGCAATGCGGGCGTTCGATCCGAATTGATTCAGTGGTGGTGAGCCCGGTGGGACTCGAACCCACGACCCCTTGATTAAAAGTCAAGTGCTCTACCGGCTGAGCTACGGGCTCGTCGCGATCGTTCTCGCCGGGGCGTGTGTAGGGGGCCGCCGGAGTCCGGTCAATAGGCGCGCCACCCGCGCCCGGACGGGCCTGTCCAATGCGGGTCGCCGTCTCTATAGTTCGCTGCTCGCCACCGGCCGCAATTCATGCACGGCGGCAGCGTCAGCGCGCCGCGTCAGGAGCAGCCCCGATGCCGATCGTCAACCGCATTGCCGACCTCCACGGCGAGATCACCGCCTGGCGGCGCGACATCCACGCCCATCCCGAGCTGCTGTTCGACGTCCATCGCACCGCGGCCACGGTGGCCGAGAAGCTCAAGAGCTTCGGCTGCGACGAGGTGGTGACCGGGATCGGCCGCACCGGCGTCGTCGGCGTCATCCGCGGCAGCAGGGGCGACCGGCAGCCGGGTGATCGGGCTGCGCGCCGACATGGACGCGCTGCCGATCGAGGAGGCCAACGACGTTCCCTACAAGTCGACGGTGCCGGGCAAGATGCACGCCTGCGGCCATGACGGCCACACCGCGATGCTGCTCGGCGCGGCGCGTTATCTCACCGAGACGCGCAACTTCGACGGCACCGCGGTGGTGATCTTCCAGCCGGCCGAGGAGGGCGGCGGCGGCGGCCGGGCCATGGTCCAGGACGGGCTGATGGAGCGCTTCCGGATCGAGGAAGTCTACGGCATGCACAATTATCCGGGGCTTGCCGGTCGGCGAGTTCGCGATCCGGCCGGGGCCGCTGATGGCGGCCGCCGATCGCATCACGATCGAGATCGAAGGCCGCGGCGGCCATGCGGCGCGGCCGCACTTCTCCATCGACACCGTGCTGGTCGGCGCCCAGATCATCAACCAGATCCAGTCGATCGTCGCGCGCAACGTCGATCCGCTGCAGGCGGCGGTGATCTCGATCTGCCTGTTCCAGGCCGGCACGACCGACAACGTCATTCCGCAGACGGCGCTGCTGCGCGGCACCGCGCGCAGCCTGACCCCGCAGGTGCGCGACCTGCTCGAGCAACGCCTGCACGAGGTGGTCGAGGGAACCGCGCGGCTCTACGGCGCCACCGCCAAGCTCACCTACAAGCGCGACTATCCGGTGACCCGCAACCACGAGCGGCAGGCGGCGTTCGCGGCCGGCGTCGCCGCGCAGGTGGTCGGCAACGAGCGGGTCGACGACGACGTGGCGCCGGTGATGGGCGCGGAGGACTTCTCGTTCATGCTGGAGGCGCGCCCGGGCGCCTTCATCTTCGTCGGCAACGGCGACAGCGCCGGCCTGCACCATCCGGCCTACGACTTCAACGACGAGGTGATCCCGATCGGGACCTCGTATTGGGTGAAGCTGGTCGAGACCGCGCTGCGGAGCTGAGCTCGCTCGTCGTCATTCCCGGAATGACGGCGAGGGCTATTGCACCGTCTCGATCCGGTTGTCGGCCGGCAGCTGCGCCGGCGCCTCGCCGACCACCGCCGGCCGCGGCAGGGTCTCGACCACCTTGGCCTCGACGCTGCGCCAATAGGCGAAGTCGTTGAAGCGCGAGCCTTCGACCGCGGCGATCGCGACCGCCGCCAGGAACGGCAGGCTCTGCACCACCAGCACCAGCGCGAAGATGTTGATCTCGTGGATCTGCTTGTAGTTGGTGACCACCACGATCGCCGCGCCGACCAGCAGCAGTGCGCCCATCACCGCTTCCCAGAACGCCGGGAAGTCCGGTCCCTTGCGGGTCGTGCCGCCCTTGGCGGTGCGCGTGAACGGCAGGCTTTCCTTCCAGACGCCGTAGCCGACCGCGCGCGCGACCGTCCACTGCACCGACATGGCGGCGAACACCGCGCCCGACCATCTGGCCGAGCGGGATGGCGACGCGCAGGCGGTAGAGCGCGACGAAATGCACGCAGCGACACCACGAAGGCCGCCAGGATCGGGATGGTGAGGATCTTGTCGGGGATGGCGATGCCGGCGAACGCGACCACCGGCACCCAGACCAGGTTGAGGATCGCGACCACGACGCCGATCGATTCCGCGCCGAGCCAGTTGAGCCAGCCGAGCGCGTATTCGCGCTTCTGCTCGCGCGTGAGCCCGCGCGCGCGCGGCAGCAGGTGCCGCCAGTGCTTCCTGAGGATCTGGAAGCCGCCATAGGCCCAGCGGTGGCGCTGCTTCTTGTAGGCCTCGAAGGTGTCGGGCAGCAGGCCGTGGCCGTAGCGGCGGTTGGTGTAGTGGATCTGCCAGCCGTGCTCGAGCACGGCGAGGCCGAGATCGGTGTCCTCGACGATGGTGTCGCTCGACCAGCCGCCGGTCGAGATCGAGCGCGTCGCGACGGATCAGGCACATGGTGCCGTGCACGATGATGGCGTTGGCCTCGTTGCGCTGGACCATGCCGATGTCGAAGAAGCCGGCATACTCGCCGTTCATGGCATGGTGCATGAGGGTGCGCTCGCCGTCGCGGTGGTCCTGCGGCGCCTGGATCATGCCGACCTTCGGATCGGCGAAAGCCGGCACCAGGTCCTTGAGCCAGTCGGGATGCACCACGTAGTCGGCGTCGATGACGCCGATGATCTCGGCGTCGCTGGCGGTGTGCGCGAGCGCGAGCCGCAGCGCGCCGGCCTTGTAGCCGGTCACGTTGTCCTCGTTGATGAACTTGAAGCGCTCGCCGAGCGCGCGGCAATGATCCTCGATCGGCCGCCAGAACGCCGGATCGGGCGTGTTGTTGATGACGACCACGCATTCGAAGTTCGGATAGTCGAGGCGCGCGACCGCATCGAGCGTGGCCTTGAGCATCTCCGGCGGCTCGCGATGCGCCGGGACATGGATCGACACCTTCGGCGCGAAACCTTGCGGGACGGGTAGCGCGGCGGCGATCAGGCGGCGCGGGCTGCGCCCGAAAGCGATCGCCGCGATCTCCTCGATGCGGGCGAGCGCGATCACGACCAGCGGAATCAGCAGCACGACGCCGAGACCGAGCGCGAAGGCGGCGCCGGGCACGAAATAGTGCGCCTGCCAGAACGCGAACACGGTCGCGAACCAGGCGCCGACCGCATTGGCGGCGACCGCAAGCATGACCGCCTCGCCGGCGGTGGTGCGCGCGCGCGCCAACAGCGGCAGCGACAGCAGCAGGCCGAGCAGGACCGCGAGCCCGGCGACCTTCCAGTAATCGGGATCGCGGACCAGCCCGCTCCAGGCGAACTTGGCGTTGCGCGAGGCGTCGAACATGCCCCAATACATGCCGACGCCGCCTTCGTTGGTCTTCCACGGCTGGTCGAAGGCCTCGATGATGTTGTAGTCGATGCCGTAGGCCTCGGCGCGCGCGACGAAATCGCGCAGCACCATCGCCTGCTCGATGCGGCCCGGATCGGCGCGGTGCATGTTGTAGCCGGCGCTCGGCCAGCCGAATTCGGCGATCACGATGCGCTTGCCGGGATGCGCGCGCGCGCAGCTTGTTGTAGGTGAGCGATGGTCTGCTCGACCGCCTGGTCGGCCGGCGATCCCGCCCCAGTAGGGAAGGATGTGGGCGGCGATGAAGTCGACCGCCGAGGCGAGCTTCGTTGCCGCTTCCGCCTTCTCGACGCCTCTTCCGGTTTCTTGGATCGGCGATGCCCAGCCAGACGTCGAAGGTTTCACCGGTGGTGACCGGCACCGGGCTTATGTCGCTTGACCCGCCGAATGATCTCGATGAGCTCGTCGACCGTCTTGTCCGCGCGCAGCATCGTCTCGTTGCCGACCACGATCGCGTTGATGTTGCTGTAGCGGCGCGCGAGCGCGATGGCGGACTGGATTTCCCGCTCGTTGCGGCCTTCGTTCTTGTCGATCCAGATGCCGAGCGTGACCTTGAGGCCGAACTCGGCGGCGATCGCCGGGACCAGCTCGACGCCGCCGGTCGAGCTGTAGGTGCGGATGGCGTTGGTATAGGGGCTGATGAGCTTGAGGTCGGCGCGGATCTGCTGCCGCCGTCGGCCGGTCGCCGTGATCGGGATGCTGCGATCGGGTGAATGGAGAGTAGGAGACGCTGGCGAGCGGGACATCGACGGTGGCGACCGAGTGTTGCCGATGGAGCAAGGTCCACAAGCCGGCATGCACGCAGACGACGAGCGCCACCACAGCAGCGACGGTGCGCATTAGAGAGCAACCACGCGGGGCAGAAAACAGGGACCCGAACCCGTCCCCTAGGTTCAACCAAGGCCGTCCACGACATGAACGTTACCTTAGCAAGAGGCGCCTGATCAAGTAGCTTGCAGTCGTGGCGAATTCAAGAACGACAACAACTACACGAAAAAAATGTTCCGCAACGAATCTAAGACAGTCATTCTGAATAGTCGTACAGCTTAGCGCGCGCGGTCCTGAACATTCGTACAGACTACGCGGTGCGGTGGTAACGCCCGGGCGCAGCCGCCGTGCCCTTCGCCTCGAAGCTCGGATTGACCCAGCAGACATGGACGCGGCTGTTGAGCGTGTCGGTCGCCTTCGGATCGATGACGCCCTGCCGGACCAGGCAGCGGAAGGTCGACCTGGATGTGGCCGGACGGGCAGCCGAAGCGGTCGTAGAGGTCGAGATGGCGGAAGGCGGTGTCGAGATCGTCCTTCCAGAGCAGACTCACCACGCGCCGCCCGAGCCAGACGCACTCGGGATTGGCGGCCGGGCCGCCGAGCAGCCGCTCGGCCTCGGCGAACTCGTCGATCTTCTTTTGCCGTCCTTGCCGTCGCCGGTTTGGCCGGGCTTCGTCGGCCTTGGGATCGGCGCCCTGAGCAAGCGTCGGATCGGCAACGACAAAAAGCATCGCCGCGCCGAGGGCGGCGGCAACGATACGCATACAAAGAAGGCGCATGGCGGCTCTGGATTGGGTTGGCCTTGTCGGCCGATTGTTTCCTCCACATGCCGACCGGATTCGGTCAGCATTACGGCGAGGCCGCTGGGTCGGCGGGGAACCGGCGACGGCCGATCAGAAGTCCCCGTCCAGCGCGCCCTCGTCGCTGTTTCGATTAAAGCAGCAGCGCGGCCCGACGCCAATACGGGTTGCGCAAAAAACATCCGTTCGGGCTCGCAAGGAGCGGCGATCCCGACGCGACAGCTGCGAGCCGCCGCTTGGCAGTGCCGCTGCCAGCGCGATAAGCGAAGCGGTATCAATGACAGGTAGGGGCTGCCGATGCGGCTTGCGGCTGCGCTCTTCGCGCTTGCAGCAGCGGCGATCGTCGCCGCCTGGGCTTGGCTCGGCGCCGCGGTCCAAATGCCGCACGTCGCCGCTCGGCGCCGGGCGAGAAGCTCCACTGCGTTTCCTACGCGCCGTTCCGCGCGGGTCAGAACCCGTTCGGGCCCGACATCCCGATCGACCCCCGGCAGATCGAGGACGACCTCGCCCAGCTCAAGCGCATCACCGACTGCGTGCGCACCTATTCGACCGACCATGGCCTCGACCAGATCCCGGAGATCGCCAAGCGCCACGGCATCAAGGTGATGCAGGGCTGTGGCTGTCGAGCCTGCCGGACCTCACCCGCAAGCAGATCGACAGCGGGATCGCGCTCGCCAAGCGATTTCCCGACGTGATCCAGGCGGTGATCGTCGGCAACGAGGTGCTGCTGCGCGGCGAAATGTCGGCGCCCCGACTCGCCGAGACCATCCGCGAGGTCAAGGCGCAGGTGCCGATGCCGGTCACCTATGCCGACGTCTGGGAGTTCTGGCTGCGCCATCGGGACGTCGCGGCCGCGGTCGATTTCATCACCATCCATATCCTGCCGTACTGGGAGGACTTTCCGATCCCGGCGCGGGACGCGGCGCACGCACGTCGACGCCATCCGCAAGAAGGTCGTCGCCGCCTTTCCGGGCCGGGAGATCTTCCTCGGCGAGTTCGGATGGCCGAGCGCCGGGCGCATGCGCGAGGGCGCCTTGCCGTCGCCCGTCAACCAGGCGCGCGCCATCCACGACGTGCTCGCGCTCGCCAAGCGCGAGAACTACCCCGTCAACCTGATCGAGGCCTACGACCAGCCCTGGAAGCGCCAGCTCGAAGGCACGGTCGGCGGCCACTGGGGGCTCTACGACGCCTATCGGCGCGAGGCCAAGTTCGCCTGGGGCGGCGCCGTCTCGAACCATCCCGCATTGGCGCTGGCAGGCGGCCGCCGGGGTCGCCTTGGCGCGCGCTCGTCTGCGCGGCCGCTTTGGCGGGGCGCCGCCGGCGCGCGGCCGCTGCCGGACGCCGGCGCTGTGGCTGCGCGTCGCCGCCATGGCATTCGCATCCGGAAGCGTGATCGGCTGGACGATCGCGAATGTGCCGCTCGAAAGCCTGACCGTCGGCGACTGGATCCGCTCGCTCGCCTGGGCGGCGGTCGCGCTGCTGGCCCCGATCGTCGCCGCCGCCGCTGCCGCAGCCGGGGTCGCCATCCCGAGCTTCGCCGGCGTGCTCGGCGCGCAAAGCGGATCGCACCCAGGATCCGCTGGCGCTCGCGCTCGGCGGCATGCTGATCGCGCTGGCGGTGCTGTCGGTGCAGGCAGCGCTCGGCCTGGTCTTCGATCCGCGCTACCGCGATTTTCCGTTCGCGCCGCTGACCGGCGCGGTCACGCCGTTCCTGCTGATCGCAACCTGGCAGCTGCGCCTGCGGGTGCGGCGTCCCGCGGCCGAGACCGTCGCCGCGGCAACGCTCGCTCTCTCGGCGATCTACATCGTGCTCAACGAAGGCTTCGCGAACTGGCAGGCGCTCTGGTTCTGCGCCGGCTTGATCGCGCTCGCGCTCACTCTGCTGCAGGCGCGGGACGCGCCAGGCTGAGGATGAGGAGCGCCACCGCAAGCCCGGCCAGCCCGGCATTGTGCAGCACCAGCCCGAAGCCGGCGGCGGCCAGCGCGACCGAGACCAGGACGATCGACGGGCGAACGAGATTGAGCACGGCCGCGCCGAGCGCGACCCAACCGAACACGCAGTTGTTGTAGAGCGCAATGACGGTCCGGAAGCTCGCGCACAGCCAGGTCTGCAGCCCGCCCTGGCAGGCGAGCGAGACGGTCGCGTGCTCGATCGCGAGATAGCGCAGATAGAGCGCCTCGCCGAGCGCAAGGAAGCCGACGATCAGCAGCCAGTTGGTCTGGCGCGCGCTTGGGCGGAACAGCGGGGCGGGCATGCCGCACTATGGCGCGGCCGCCGATCGCCGACAACCGTCGCTCAGCGGAAGGGCGATGCCGATCTTGCGGCTGTCGCGGAGCACGCCCTGGGTGGCGGCAGGCTTGCGTTCCGGCACCACGTCGGCCTGCGCCAGCCGCTGGCCTTCGTACGCGACCGGCTGGCAGTAGCGGCGCGCGGCCGACAGCGTCGCGCAGATGCGCGCGGCCGCCTCGGCGTTGGCCAGCGGGCCGACGATCAGGCGCAACTCGACCGCCTTGGTCCGGCTGTTCTCGCGCACGACCACGACCGGATGGAGACCTTCGAACAGCGCGGCGTTGCTGCCCCTGGTCGAGCTCCACAGCACCCGCAGGCCGTCGAAATTCTGCGCGCCGCCGACGTCGACGCCGAACTCGGTCCGGGTCGCGACCGACTCGGCCGCAGCGCGGATCGCCGGCCGGCTCCGCCGGGACAGCCCTGTCCGCGGTGGCGGGCTGCGGCTCGGCGGGGGCTGCGGCCGCCGGCGGTTGGGCCGGAGCGCTCGCCTCGACCGGTGGCGCGACGGCCGCCTCCTTGGGCGGTGCTGACGGCGCGGCGCATCGGCCGCCGGCGGCGGGGTTGCCGGCGGAGGCGGACGTGGCCGCGCTCGCGGCCTGCCGCTTGATCGACCCGGTCACGTCTTCGAGGCTGCGCTCGAGCGTGCCGAGACGCGCCACCAGCCGCTCGCGATCGGCGGCGAGGGCGCGCACCGCCTCGGCCAGTCGTCGCGTCTCGGCCTCGGTTTCGGACGCACGCGCCGCCGGCTGCGGGGGCGCAACCGCTGCGGTGCGCGGCGCGCCGCCGGCGCCGCCCGGCGCAGCGGTGGCCGCCATCAGGCGCCGCGAGCCGGTGTCGGAATAGCCGGCGACCACCGCGAGCGTGAGCGCCGCGGCCGCCGACGAGCCCCAGATCCCCAATCGCCACAAGGCGCGCATGTTGAAGGCGCGTTGTCGTGGGTCTCGAACCGCCGGCCGTACCGCCATAACCGTATTCCCATTGGCGAATCAGTGCATCGAGGACATTAGCAGAGGCCAGATTTGGTCGCTTTCTTGGCAGAGGACTCCATATTCTTGGCAGAGGACTCGTTCGCCGCATTCCGCCTTTTCCACCGCGGCGCCTCGGATATGACGGCGCCGGGCGACCGAAGCCGGTTCAGAGGTCTTGAGAATTGACGCCTGAGCGCACCTGTCTTGCGATCGTGCTCGCTGCCGGCGAGGGCACCCGCATGCGCTCGGCGCGGCCGAAGGTGCTGCATGCGGTCGCCGGCCGGTCGCTGCTGGCGCATGTGCTCGCCGCCGTGCGCGCCGCCGGCGGCACCATGACGGCCGTCGTGGTCGGGCCCGGCGCCGATGCGGTCGCGGCCGAAGCGCGGCGGGTCCTGCCGGGCGCGGACGATCTTCGTGCAGGCGGAGCGCCGCGGCACCGCGCACGCGGTGCTCGCCGCCAAGAGCGCGATCGCGCGCGGCGCCGACGACGTCCTGGTCATCTTCGGCGATACGCCGCTGATCCGGCCGCAGACGCTGACGCGGATGCGCGAGGCGCTGGCCGCGGGCGCGGCGATCGCGGTGCTCGGCTTCCGCCCGGCGGACCCGACCGGCTATGGGCGGCTGGTGCTGGAGGGCGGCGAGCTCGTCGCCATCCGCGAGGAGCTCGACGCCAGCCCGGCGGAGCGCGCGCTCGATCTGTGCAACGGCGGCCTGATGGCGTTCGCAGGCCCGACGGCGCTCGCGATCCTCGACGCGGATCGGCAACGACAATCGCAAGGGCGAATACTATCTCACCGATGCGATCGCGATCGCCCGGGCGATGGGGCTCAAGGCGGTCGTGATCGAGACCGAGGAGGACGACGTGCGCGGCATCAACACCAGGGCGCAGCTCGCCGAGACCGAAGCCGCGCTGCAGCAGCGCCTGCGCAAGGCGGCGATGGAGGCGGGCGTCACGCTGGTCGCGCCGGAAACCGTGTTCCTGGCGGCCGACACCACGTTCGGCCGCGACGTGGTGGTCGAGCCGTTCGTGGTGTTCGGCCAGGGCGTCACGGTCGAGGACAATGCGGTGATCCGCTCGTTCTCGCATCTCGACCGCGCGCATGTCGGCAAGGGCGCGCTGGTCGGCCCCTATGCGCGGCTGCGGCCGGGCGCGCACCTCGGCGAGGACGTGCACATCGGCAACTTCGTCGAGATCAAGGAGGCGCGTGATCGAGGCCGGCGCCAAGGCCAATCACCTGAGCTATATCGGCGACGCCACGCGTCGGCGCCGGCGCCAACGTCGGCGCCGGCACCATCATCTGCAACTACGACGGCATCGCCAAGCACCGCACCGAGATCGGCAAGGGCGCGTTCATCGGCTCGAATTCGGCGCTGGTCGCGCCGGTGAAGATCGGCGACGGCGCCTATGTGGCTCCGGCTCGGTGATCACCCAGGACGTGCCGGCGGACGCGCTGGCGATCGGCGCGCGGGCGGCAGACCGTTAAGGAAGGCTGGGCGCTGCGCTTGCGCGCGCTGCAAGGCCGCCGGCAAGAAGAAGCCGGCCGCCGAATAGGCGTATGCGGCCGGCGCCGTTCGCCTTAATTGTCACAAGATGACATGTATTTTGATTTCCCGTTCGGCGTTCACCGCCGCTACATCGTGATCGGGGCATGATCACGCAATTCAGGCATAGGAGGCCGCCGCTCGCATGTGCGGAATTGTCGGCATTCTCGGACGTGAGCCGGTCGCCGGCGCGCTGGTCGATGCGCTCAAGCGCCTCGAATACCGCGGCTATGACTCGGCCGGCGTCGCCACGCTCGAAAACGGCCAGCTCACGCGCCGGCGCGCCGAGGGCAAGCTGCGCAATCTCGAAGCAGGCTCGCGCGCGAGCCGCTCGCCGGCACCATCGGCATCGGCCATACGCGCTGGGCAACCCACGGCCGGCCGACCGAGAGCAACGCGCATCCGCACGCCACCGACCGTCTGGCGGTCGTGCACAACGGCATCATCGAGAATTTCCGCGAGCTGCGCGAGGAACTGGAGAGCAAGGGCGCGAAGTTCGGCTCGGAGACCGACACCGAGGTGGTCGCCCATCTCGTCACCCAGGAGATGAAGAACGGCCGCTCGCCGGCCGAGGCGGTGGAGGCGGCGCTGCCGCGGCTGCGCGGCGCCTTCGCGCTCGCTTTCCTGTTCGCCGGCGAGGACGATCTGCTGATCGGCGCGCGCAAGGGCTCGCCGCTGGCGGTCGGCTACGGCGACGGCGAGATGTATCTCGGCTCCGACGCCATCGCGCTCGCGCCGTTCACCGACACGATCTCCTATCTCGAGGACGGCGACTCGGCCGTGCTCACGCGCAAGAGCGTCGAGGTCCACGACGCCAAGGGCAGCAAGGTCGAGCGCGCGGTGCTCAAGTCGATCGGCCTCGGCGTTCCTGGTCGACAAGGGCAACCATCGCCACTTCATGGCGAAGGAGATCCACGAGCAGCCGGAGGTCGTCGGCCACACGCTCGCGCACTACCTCGACATGGCGGCGGAGCGCGTGCGGCTGCCGGCCGAGCTGCCGTTCGATTTCCGCGCGATCGAGCGGCTGTCGATCTCCGCCTGCGGCACCTCCTACTACGCCGGGCTCGTCGCCAAGTACTGGTTCGAGCGCTTTGCGCGGCTGCCGGTCGAGATCGACGTCGCCTCCGAATTCCGTTACCGCGAGGCGCCGATGAAAGCGGGCGGGCTCGCGATCTTCGTTTCGCAATCCGGCGAGACCGCCGACACGCTCGCGACGCTGCGCTACGCCAAGGAGCAGAAGCAGCACGCGCTGTCGGTCGTCAACGTGCCGACCTCGACGATCGCGCGCGAAAGCGACGTGGTGATGCCGACGCTCGCCGGTGCCGAGATCGGGGTGGCCTCGACCAAGGCGTTCACCTGCCAGCTCGCGGTGCTCGCGTGCCTCGCGGTTGCGGCCGGCCGCGCGCGCGGCGTGCTCTCGGAGGAGGACGAGCGCAAGCTCGTGCGCGCGCTGATCGAGGTGCCGCGCCTGATGACCGAGGCGCTCGCGCTCGAGCCGCAGATCGAGCAGCTTGCGCGCGATCTCGCGAAAAGCCGCGACGTGCTCTATCTCGGCCGCGGCACCAGCTTCCCGCTCGCGCTCGAAGGCGCGCTCAAGCTCAAGGAAATCTCCTACATCCACGCCGAAGGCTATGCCGCCGGCGAGCTCAAGCACGGGCCGATCGCGCTGATCGACGAGACGATGCCGGTCATCGTGATCGCGCCGCTACGATCGCGTGTTCGAGAAGACCATGTCCAATCTGCAGGAGGTCGCGGCTCGCCGCGGGAAGATCATTCTCGTCACCGATGCCCGAGGCGCGCTCGAAGGGCACGTGAAGTCGATGGTCAAGCTCACGCTGCCGGACATGCCCGCCACGGTGACGCCACTCGTCTACGCCATTCCGGTGCAGCTCATCGCCTATCACACGGCCGCTTTCATGGGCAAAGACGTCGACCAGCCGCGCAACCTCGCGAAGTCGGTCACGGTGGAGTGACCGGACCGCGACTTTCGGGTATATCGCCGCGGCGAGCGCAAGCGGGTAATCTCATCCCAGCCGGGCCTCAGAGCATTTTCAGAAAAGTGACACCGGTTTTCCGTAGAAAATGCGACCACTCATGAAATTTATCGAGGCGATCGTAGTCGCATGACCGAGCTTGATCGAAATCCGGGCAACGGTCCGGCCGCACCGGCGCCGCAGCCGGGGGAGGGCGCGCCGACGTCCGCGGACGACAAGCCGGCGCTCTTCCACCACAGCCTGGCCGCCCGCATCCGCAATTACTTCCTGACCGGGCTCGTCCTGATGGGCCCGCTCTACATCACCATCAATCTGACCTGGTGGTTCATCAACTGGGTCGACGACATGGTGCGGCCGTTCATTCCGGCGGCCTATCGGCCGGAGACCTATTCGCCGGTCTATTTCCCCGGCTCCGGGTTGATCATCGCGTTCGTGTCCTTGACGCTGCTCGGGTTCCTGACCGCCAACCTGGTCGGGCGCACCTTGGTCGAGTTCGGCGAGAACATCCTCAACCGCATGCCGGTGGTGCGGCCGATCTACAAGGCCTCAAGCAGATCTTCGAGACGCTGTTCGCCAAGAGCGGATCGAGCTTCCGCCGCGTCGCCCTGGTGGAGTTTCCCTCGCCCGGCATGTGGTCGCTGGTGTTTCTGTCGCAGCCCGCCAGCCCCGATATCGCGGCCCGCCTGCCGCAGACCGAGCACGTGGCGGCGTTCATGCCCTGCACGCCCAACCCGACCACCGGCTTCTTCTTCTACGTGCCGCGCCGCGACCTGATCGAGCTCGACATCACGGTCGAGCAGGCGATGACGCTTGCTGATGTCGGCCGGCATGGTGCAGCCCGGCGGCAGCGGCGACCAGCAGAAGAAGCTCTCCGCGCTCGCCGAGGCCGCCCGCGTTGCGCGCGCCGCGCAGACGAACCGCACCGCCGCGCCGGCGAAGTGACATGGTCCTCTATCCCGCCCGGATGAGCCGGATCGCCTCGTCGCGCTCGAACAGATAGAGCAGATGCCGCAGCGCCTCGCCGCGCGCGGAGGTCAGCTTCGGGTCGCGCGCGAGCATGAGCGAGGCGTCGTCGCGGGCCGGGCCGATCAGCTTGCCGTGCACGTCGAGGCGGGCGATGCGGAAGCCCGGCATGCCCGATTGCCGGGTGCCGAGCACGTCGCCTTCGCCGCGCAGCTTGAGGTCTTCCTCGGCGATGCGGAAGCCGTCCTCGGTCTCGCGCATGATGGCGAGCCGCGCCTTGGCGGTGGCGCCGAGCGGAGACTTGTAGAGCAGGAGGCAGGTCGAGCGGCCGGCGCCGCGTCCGATGCGTCCGCGCAGCTGGTGCAGCTGCGCCAGCCCGAAGCGCTCGGCGTGCTCGACCACCATCACGGTCGCCTCCGGCACGTCGACGCCGACCTCGATCACCGTGGTGGCGACGAGGAGCCGGGTCTCGCCCGACGCGAACCGCTCCATGGCGCGGTCCTTCTCGGCGCCCTTCATGCGGCCGTGCACCAGATCGATCATGACGCCGAAGCGCTCCTTGAGCACGGCGAAGCGTTCCTCGGCCGCCGCCAGATCGCTGTTCTCGGATTCCTCGACCAGCGGGCACACCCAATAGACCCGCCGGCCCTCGGCCAGCGCGCGGCCGACCGCGTCGACCACCTCCGCGAGCCGTGACAGCGACAGGGTGCGGGTGTCGATCGGCTGGCGGCCGGCCGGCTTTTCGCGCAGCTCCGAGGAATCCATGTCGCCGAAATAGGTGAGCACCAGGCTGCGCGGGATCGGCGTCGCGGTCATCACCAGCACGTCGACCGCCTCGCCCTTGCGCGCCAGCTCCAGCCGCTGGTGCACGCCGAAGCGGTGCTGCTCGTCGACCACCGCGAGCGCGAGATCGCGGAACGCGACCTCCTCCTGGAACAGCGCGTGGGTGCCGATCAGCAGGTGAATGTCGCCGAAGGCGAGCCGCTCGAGCAGCTCGTTCCGCTCGCGGCCGCGCTCGCGGCCGGTCAGGATCGCCACCGTGATGCCGGCCGCGGCGGCGAGCGGCGTGATGGTGTTGAAATGCTGGCGCGCCAGGATCTCGGTCGGCGCCATCAGCGCGGCTTGCCGGCCGCCTTCGATCACGGTCGCGGCCGCCAGCAGCGCCACCACGGTCTTGCCCGAGCCGACGTCGCCTTGCAGCAGGCGGAGCATGCGCTCGGGCTTGGCGAGATCGGCGACGATGTCGGCGACCGCGCGCGTCTGCGACGGCGTGAGCGAGTAGGGCAGCGCCTCGATCAGCTTCTTGCGCAGATGCCCGGTGCCGGGTGTCGAGCGGCCCGGCGGGGCGCCGCAGGTGCGCGCGCACCAAGGCGAGCGCCAGCTGACCGGCGAGCAACTCGTCATAGGCGAGCCGCGACCAGGCCAGTCCCTCAGGCGCCACGTCGGCCGGCTCGTTCGGCCGGTGCACGGTGCGCAGCGCCTCGGCGAACGGTGGAAACCGCTCGCGCGCCAGCCAGCTCGGGTCCTGCCATTCCGGCAGATCGGGCAGCGCGGTCGAGGGCGCCGTCGGCCGCCCGCCGCAGCTGGTTGAGGCTCAGCCCCTCGGTGAGCGGATAGACCGGCTCGACCAGCGGCAGCTTGGCGAGGTCGGCCTCCGCCACCACGCGGTCGGGATGCACCATCTGCAGCATGTGGTCGTAGAGCGCGACCGTGCCCGAGACGTAGCGCCGCTCGCCGACCGGCAGGAGCTTCTCCAGGTAGTCCTTGCGCGCGTTGAAATAGGTGAGGATCAGGTCGCCGGTCTCGTCGCTGGCATAGATCTGATAGGGCGCGCGCGGCCGGCGCGGCGGCGGCGGCCGGTGGCGGTCGACGGTGACCGCGACCGTGACCACGGTGTCGGGCACCACCTCGCGCAGCTTCGGCCGCGCGCGACGGTCGATCGTGCCGGTCGGCAGGTGGAGCAACAGATCGATCAGGCGCGCCGTCTCGTCGCGGCCGAGCAGCCGGCGGTAAAGCTGGTCGAGCTTCGGCCCGACGCCCGGCAGGCTCGTGAGCGCCGCAAACAGGGGATTGAGCACGGTCGGCCGCATTCGGGCATCCGGATATCACCCGCAACCATGCTGGCGCGAGTGGCGGGATGAGGCAACACGCTGCGAAGCGATGTTATTCAGGCGGACGGGATGGCCTGTGCAAAACGGAACAAGCGTCCGGGATCGACCGCGGCCTTGATCCGCTTCAGGCGCGCGAGATTGGCGCCGTAATAGGCGTCCTGCCAGTTGGCGAGCGACGGATCGATGAAATTCTGATAGGCTCCGCCGGTCGAGAACGGCAGCACCGCCTGATAGAAGCCGTCCAGCCACGCCAGATTTTCCGCGACCGTGCCGGGCGTATCCTGTGCGCCCCAGTCGAGCCCGACATCCATGATGAAGCGGCTGTCGCGATGGACGAAGGCGGTAGCGTCCGGCGCAACGCCGTTGATCCGGCCGCCGGTCTGAAAGAACCGAAGGTCGGCGGCGGCGCTTGTTCCCGGCCAGCGGCGCAGATGATCGAACGCCACGCCGATGGCGTTGCCGCCGAGCGGACGGGTGATGAAGGTCGAACGCTCCTGGAAATAGTCTGGCGGGTCGTTCTCCTCGAGGAATCGTTGTCCGTCCCAGTAGCTGAGCTCCTTCACCTCGATCTCCTGCGGAGACGCGAGCGCGTAGACCGGCGCCAGAATGCGCGCCAGCTCCGGCTGCTTGTCGCGGCCTCTGAGCTGGCCGAGCAGATGCACTACGACGTCCTGGCCGGCGGCGCGTCGGGCCGGCGTGACCGCCGCCAACGATACGCGCGAGCCGAGATTTTCCGGCGCGGCATCGAGCGCCGGCATCAGCGCGGCGAACACCTCTTCCGGGCGTGACGTCCATGTGAGCTCGAAAACGGTCACCGGCTCGGTTGCGAATGCCTGCAAGACGAACGCGGTGTTGATGCCGAAGTTGCCGCCGCCGCCGCCGCGGCAGGCCCAGAACAGGTCGGCATTGCTGCGTTCGTTGAGTGTGAGAATGGCGCCATCCGCCGTGACGATCTCGGTCTCGATGAGCTGGTCGCAGGCGAGCCCGTTGCCGCGCATGTTGAAGCCGATGCCGCCGCCGAGGAGGAAGCCCGCGGCGCCGACGGTGCCGCAGCGCCCGTGGGTCATTGCCGCATCGCCCTTTTCCAGAGTGTCGTAGAGGTTCTGGTTGCGCGCGCCGCCGCCGGCGCGGACGATCTTTCGTGCCGGATCGAAGGAGGCCGAGGCCATCAGAGAGAGGTCGATCAGCAGGCCGTTCGTCGTGGAGTAACCGGCATAGGAGTGGCCGCCGCTGCGCGCGACGAATGGCAGATCAAGCTCGCGGCACCAGAGGATCGCTGCCGCGACGTCTTTGGGTGACGCGCAGAGCGCCACTGCCTGCGGCAGGTTCCCGGCATACCGCAGATTGTAGGGCATCACGAATTTCGCGAAGTCGAAATCGGTCGGCCGCAGCAGCGGGCCGGTCAGGCTCTTCGCCAGTTGCCGCAACGCAAAGTCGCTCGGCGACGCGAGCCGCGCCTGCGCCAGCGCTTCGCTTGTGCCCAAACCGGGTCCGATGCCTGCGCCGACGGCTGCAGCCGCGGAGGCGATCAAGAATCGGCGGCGGCTGAGCTGGGAATTCTGGAGTATCGGCACCGGCATACGACCTCTCGGCACGAGCAACATGGCGACGATGGTACCGGCCCGTCTTGCCCGAGGATAGTGCGCCGACCTTGAGGGCGCGTATCACGGTTACGGCAAAATCATCTTCCGCTGCCACTGACATCGCATATTTCCCGCGCTATATGACCCGAAATAGACCTGGGGACCTGCGCCGACTTTCCGGCTCGTTCCATCGCGATGAACGCGACGGAATAGTCGCGAATGACGACGCGGGCGCAAACTATTTGGCGTTGGGCAACAAATGACCGGATCAACCCGTTCGAGCGATGGACTGGACCTGCGCCGTCGCAAGCTCCTGTTCCGGTCCTGGCATCGCGGCATGCGGGAAACGGATCTGATCATGGGCCGCTTCGCCGACGCCGCCATCGCGACATTGACGGAGCCCGAGCTCGCCGAATTCGAGCGGCTGATCGAGGTGCCGGACGGCGAGCTGCTCGCCTGGGTCACCGGTGCGGCGCGACGTGCCGGCGGACTACGACACGGCGCTGTTCCGCCGGCTGCGCGATTTCAACCGCAGCGGCCAAGGGGCGAGATGAGGGCGAGGTGAGCATGGCGCGCAGTCCCGCCGAGCTCCTCGCTGCCCGGCCGCCCGCTGACGCTGGCGGGCGTGGCGGACGGCGCCGAGGGCCTCGTCCTCGCCGATCTTGCGCGCGCCGTCGCCGCGCGCGCCGACGCGCCGGCGACGAGCCTGCTGGTGGTCTGCCGCGACGGTCCGCGCATGGCCGCGCTCGCCCGCGCGCTCGGCTTCTTCGCGCCCGACCTCGCGGTGCTGGAGTTCCCGGCCTGGGATTGCCTGCCCTATGACCGGGTCTCGCCGCATGCGGGCTTCGTCGCGCAGCGCATGACCGCGCTGTCGCGGCTCGCGCGCCTCAAGGGCCGCGACCGCCCGTCGGTCCTCATCACCAGCGTCAATGCCGCGCTCCAGCGCGTTCCGGCGAAGAGCCTGGTCGCCCAGCAGTCGCTCTCGGTCGCGCCCGGCAACATGCTCGCCATGGACGGCATCACCCGATGGCTCGAGCTCAACGGTTTCGTGCGCGCCTCGACCGTGCGCGAGCCCGGCGACTATGCGGTGCGCGGCGGCATCATCGATCTCTACCCGCCGGGCATGGCCGAGCCGGTGCGGCTCGATTTCTTCGGCGACACGCTGGAATCGATCAGGAGCTTCGATCCGGAGAGCCAGCGCACCACCGACCAGTTGCGCGCCTTCGACCTCGTCCCGGTCGCCGAGTTCCAGCTCACCACCGACACCATCCGGCGCTTCCGGCTCGGCTATGTCGAGGCCTTCGGCGCGCCGACGCCCGACGATCTGCTCTACCACGCGGTGACCGAGGGCCGGCGGCATCCCGGCATGGAGCATTGGCTGCCGCTGTTCCACGACCGCCTCGAAACGGTCTTCGACTATCTGCCCGGCTCGCCGGTCGTGCTCGAGCCGCTGGCGGAGGACGCCGCGCACGAGCGGTTTGCGCAGATCAAGGATTACTACGAGGCGCGGCGGCAGGCGCTGGCGCAGCGCGGCTCCGGACCGCCCTATCATCCGCTGCCGCCGGACCGGCTCTATCTTTCCGAAGCCGAGTGGCGCGAACGGCTCGAGCGATCGCAGACGGCACGGCTGACGCCGTTTGCGGTGCCGGAAGGGCAGGGCCCGGTCATCGACGCCGGCACCAAGCAGGGCCACAATTTCGCTGCCGAGCGCGCCGAGCCCGGCCGCAACGTGTTCGAGGCGGTGACCAGGCACGTGCTGGCGCTGCAGGCCGAGCGCAAGCGCGTGGTGGTCGCGTTGTGGAGCGACGGCGCCCGCGAGCGCATGCGCCACGTGCTCGCCGACCATGGCCTTGCCAATCTCACGCCGGTCGACGCGTGGCCGCAGGCGCTGGCGCTGCCCAAGCCCGAGGTCGCGCTCGCCGTGCTCGGGCTCGAAAGCGGGTTCGAGACCGCCGACGCGGCGGTGATCGGCGAGCAGGACATCCTGGGCGACCGCCTGGTTCGCCCGCGCCGCGCCGCGCGCCGGGCCGAAAACTTCATCGCCGAGGTGACGAGCCTCGCCGCCGGCGATCTCGTCGTCCATGTCGATCACGGCATCGGCCGCTTCGTCGGGTCTGCGCGCGATCGAGGCCGCCGGCGCGCCGCACGACTGCCTCGAAATCCACTATGCCGGCGGCGACAAGCTGTTCCTGCCGGTCGAGAACGTCGAGCTGCTCTCCCGCTACGGCTCGGAGGAGACCGCCGTCGATCTCGACCGGCTCGGCGGCGGAGCCTGGCAGGCGCGCAAGGCGCGCATGAAGCGCCGCATCCGCGAGATCGCCAACGAGCTCATCAAGATCGCGGCCGAGCGCCAGCTGCGTGAAGCGCCGCGCTTGACCGTCGAGCACGGCCCCTACGACGAATTCTGCGCCGGCTTCCCCTACGAGGAGACCGAAGACCAGCAGGCGGCGATCGACGTGGTGATGGGCGAGCTCGCGTCCGGCCGGCCGATGGATCGCCTGATCTGCGGCGACGTCGGCTTCGGCAAGACCGAGGTGGCGCTGCGCGCGGCCTTCGCCACCGCCATGAGCGGCAAGCAGGTGGCGGTGGTGGTGCCGACGACGCTTGCTCGCCCGCCAGCACACCAAGACCTTCGCCGAGCGTTTCCGCGGTTTTCCGATCCAGATCGGCCAGGCCTCGCGGCTCGTCTCCGGCGCCGAGCTGGCGCGGGTCAAGAAGGGCATCGCCGACGGCGGCATCGACATCGTGATCGGCACCCATGCGCTGCTCGGCAAGGCCATCCGGTTCAGGGACCTCGGCCTGCTGGTCGTCGACGAGGAGCAGCATTTCGGCGTCTCCCACAAGGAGAAGCTCAAGCAGCTGCGCGCCGAGGTGCACGTCCTCACGCTCACCGCGACGCCGATCCCGCGCACCTTGCAGCTCGCTCTGTCGGGCGTGCGCGACCTCTCGATCATCGCCTCGCCGCCGGTCGACCGCCTGGCGGTGCGCACGTTCGTGGCGCCGTTCGATCCGGTGATCGTGCGCGAGGCGCTGCTGCGCGAACGCTATCGCGGCGGCCAGGCGTTCTATGTCTGCCCGCGCATCGAGGACCTCGCCGGCGTCAAGGATTTCCTCGACAAGACCGTGCCGGAAATGAAGGTCGCGGTCGCGCACGGCCAGATGCCGCCGACCGTGCTCGACGACATCATGTCGGCCTTCTACGACGGCAAGTACGATCTCCTGCTGTCGACGACGATCATCGAGTCCGGCCTCGATATTCCGACCGCCAACACGCTGATCGTGCATCGCGCCGACCGCTTCGGGCTGTCGCAGCTCTATCAGCTGCGCGGACGGGTCGGCCGCTCGAAGGTGCGCGCCTATTCGCTGTTCACGCTGCCGCTCGAGCGCAAGATCACCTACCAGGCCGAGCGGCGGCTCAAGGTGCTGCAATCGCTCGACACGCTCGGCGCCGGCTTCCAGCTCGCCTCGCACGATCTCGACATCCGCGGCGCCGGCAATCTGCTCGGCGAGGAGCAGTCGGGCCACATCAAGGAGGTCGGCTTCGAGCTCTACCAGCAGATGCTGGAAGAGGCGGTGGCGAGCGTCAAGGCCGGCATCACCGCGCCGGCCGCCGACAAGTGGTCGCCCGCGATCACCATCGGCACGCCGGTGCTCATCCCGGAGGACTACGTCGCCGACCTGCCGGTACGGCTCGCGCTCTACCGGCGGCTCGCCGAGATCGAGGACGAGCGCGAGATCGAGGCGTTCGGCGCCGAGCTTGTCGACCGCTTCGGCACGCTGCCGCTCGAGGTCGAGCATCTGCTGCAGATCGTCGCGATCAAATCGCTGTGCCGGCGCGCCAATGTGGAGAGGATCGAAGCCGGGCCCAAGGGCGCGGTGATCACGTTCCGCGACAATACCTTCGCCAATCCGGAGGGCCTGATCGCCTTCATCCGCGAGCAGGGGACCGGAGCGCGGGTGCGGCCCGGACATGAAGGTCGTGCTGTTCGACGATTGGGAGGAGCCGGAGCAGCGCCTCAAGGGCACGGCCGCGATCCTGCGCCGCCTCGTCGGCATCGCCGAGCGCGCCAAGGCGGCGTGACCTCGCGTCCCGGGCGTTGTCGGTCGTGCGGCCATCAAGTACGAAAGCGCATGAGCTCGGGGTCGGGGTCCGCTCCCAGGCCCGGACCGTCGGGCACCTCGACATGACCGTCGACGATCGGCACGGTCTTGCCGTACGGCATGTGCGCGAGATCGCAGAAGAACCGCTCGAGCGCGCTGTCGCGCTGCTTGGCGGCGAGGACATGGAGCGTCGCCAGGTAGCCCGGACCGAAGAACGGCACATGCGGCACGCAGGTGACGCCGTCCGCTTCGGCCTCCGTCGCGATGCGCCACAGCGTCGTGATGCCGCCGATCTTGATGACGCTCGGCTGCACGTAGTCGACCGCGCCGGCCTCGATCATCTTGCGGAAGTCGAGTGCGCCGCTGGCGTTCTCGCCCGCCGCCTGCGGGATGCCGGTCGCCTGCCGCAGCTTTGCCATGGCGGCGAAATCCTCCGGCGGCCAGATCGGCTCCTCGACCCAGAACGGCTTCGAGGGCGCCATCGCGGTGACCGCCGCGGTCGCCGCGTCCGGCAACCAGGCGCAATTGACGTCGACCATGATCGGAATGTCCGGTCCCGTCACCTCGCGCGTCGCCGCCACGGTCTCCGCCGTGCGCTCGTGCAGCTTGATCTGGCGGTAGCCGCGCTCGAGCGCGCGCGCCACGTTGCGGCGCACGAGCTCGACCGAGCCGTCGTATCGCAGCAGCGAGGCGTAGACCGCAATGCGCTGTCGCCGAGCCCCGCCGAGCAGCGCATGGACCGGCACGCCGGCGAGCTTGCCGCGAATGTCCCAGAGCGCGATGTCGAGCCCGCTGATCGCATGGATCACCGGGCCGGCGCGGCCGAGATTGTGCAGCACGCGCTCGAGCCGTAGCGTCAGCTCGGCGTCGTTGACGTCCTGGCCGCGAGCGAGCGGCGAAACCCGCTCGTCGAGTGCCGCCACCACCGTGGCGGTGGCGCCCCAGAAGGCCTCGCCCCAGCCGACCACGCCGTTGCTGGCGGTGACGCGGACCAGCAGCGCGTCCATGGTGGTGCGCGGCCGGCCGGCAAAGACCGGCGGCGGACCCCAGTGGTCGAACGGGATGCTCAGGGGAATCGCCTCGATGTTGTCGATGGTGACTGTCGCCATGATGTCCTTCCCTCTGCCCGGTTTCGACCGACGTTAACCGGGCTTGTCGCCGTCCTCCACGTCTTTGATGATGGAGCTGTCATGATCGGAGAGAGAGGCGATGCTCCGCTCCAGATTGATGCTGCAGGCGCTTTTGGTCCTGGCTGCGGTCTCTGCTGCTTGCCCCGCCTTCGCCCATAGCGGCGATGGGTTCTCGGGCGGCTTCACCGGCGGCTTCGCGCATCCGATTTTCGGGCCGGACCACGTCATCGCGATGGTGGCGGTCGGGCTGTGGGGCGCATTCCTCGGGCCGCCGGCGATCTGGCTGCTGCCGATCGTGTTCCCGTTGGTGATGGCGTTCGGCGGCGTGCTCGGCATTCTCGGCGTCCCGCTTCCCGGCGTCGAGATCGGCATCGCGCTCTCGGCGGTCGTGCTCGGCCTGATGGTGGCGCTGGCGGCGCGGCCGCCGCTCTGGGTCGCCGCGGTGCTGGTCGGCGGCTTCGCGATCTTCCACGGCCATGCCCACGGCACCGAGCTTCCGGCCGGCGCCAATGCGGTGGCCTTTTCGGTCGGCTTCGTGGTGGCGACCGGATTGCTGCACCTCGCCGGCATCAGCTTCGGTCTGCTGGCGCGCTGGCCCGCCGGACGGCTCGCGGTGCGCGCGGCGGGCGGGGCGATCGCGGTGGCCGGCGTCGCCTTCCTGAGCGGAATGCGATGAGCGCGTTTTTGCGGACTTGCGGCTGCGTCGTCCTGTTGTCGGTGGGCGCGGATAGCGCGCGCGCCGAGGCGCCCATTGGAGGCATCGAAGGATTCTACGGCGGGCTGCTGCGTCCGATCCTGGTGCCCGCACACGCGTTGGGCCTGCTGGCGCTCGGGCTTTTCATCGGCCAGCAAGACTCGCGCACATCGGCGCGCTCCCGCGGCGATCTTCGCCGCGGCGCTGATCATCGGCCTGGGGGCCATCGTGCTGGCAGTCGGCCAGACGCCGGCCGGCGAGATCCTGCTCGCCAACACGGCGGTCGCTCGGCGTGCTCGTCGCCATCGCACGTCCGCTGCCGAGACCGGTCGGCTGGCTGGCGGCGGCCGTCACCGGGGCGACGCTTGGACTCGATTCACCGCCGCAAGCCATCTCGATCGCGCTTGCCACCGTCACGCTGATCGGCACCGGGCTCGGCGCCTGCATCGCGCTCGCGATCGTCGTTGGCAGTGACGGCCTGTCTCAGGCGTCATTGGCAACTGCTTGGTGTGCGCATTCTGGGCTCGTGGATCGCGGCCAGCGCGGTGCTCGCCCTCGCGGTGCGATGGGCGCGATAGCGCAAGCCTGGAACCGGCCCGGTCGCGAGCGTGCAGGCTATTCGGCGGCGACGCGCTTGGCGTACTCGTCGGCGGCGCGTTCGATCGCCTGCGCCAGATGCTCGGGCGCCTGCGCGCCCGACACGGCGACGCAGCCCGCCGAAGATGAAGCACGGCACGCCTTCGATGCCGGACTCCTTGGCGGACTCGGCCTCGCGCGCGACCCGCTCGACGTCGTCGTCGCCGGCGAGCCGCCGCCGCACCAGGTCGGCGTCGAGGCCGCAGTCGGCCGCCGCCTTCACCAGCACGTCGCGGTCGGTGAGGTCGCCGCCCTCGGTGAAATAGAGGTCCATCAGGCGCTGCTTCATGCCTGCGGCATTGCCGATCTCGCCCGCCCACAGGATCAGCCGGTGGCAGTCGAGCGTGTTGGGCTGGCGCTTGATCTTGTCGAGCGCGTAGGTGAGGCCTTCGGCGGCGGCGGCCTGCGCGACCCGCTGCGCGATGCTGCGGTAGCGCTCGGGCGAGCCGAATTTGGCGGTCAGATACTCCTCGCGGCTGATGCCCTCGCGCGGAACCCAGGGATTGAGGAAATAGGGGCGGAAGCGCACCTCGACCGGAATCTCGGGTTTGAGCGCGATCGCCTTCTCGAGCCGCCGCTTGCCGATGAAGCACCACGGGCAGACGACGTCGGACACAACATCGATCGGTAGGGCTGCATGGCGGTCATGAGGCGGCCGATCCTCGCGTCGAGTGAGACGGTGAGCGCTATGGCCCGCCGCGTCACTCGGCCGCAACCTTGGGATAGGTTCCGACCCGCGCCACCAGGGTCGAGAGATTGTCGGTGGATTTCAGCGTCGCCAGCGTGATCGTCGGCTTGATGGTGCGGCGGTCGCGGTCGGGCGACAGCATGGTGTGCTTGAGCACGCTCGCGATCCGGCGCGCCACCACATGGGCGCTGCGCAGATCGGTCTCGGTGAAGGCCGCGAGGATCGCGCCGTCCTGCTCCCGGCAGGCGAAATCGATGTTGCGCACCAGCCGGCTGAACAGGCGCGCGGCATCGATGTGGGCGCGGCGGTCGGTGACCCCCTCGAACGAGAAGCGCGCGATCGAGAGCGCGCCGCCGCGATCCTCCGCCTCCTGGACGGCACGGTCGAGGTCGCGCCAGAACGCCGTGCGTCCGAGCAGCCCGGTGTCGGGATCGATCACGCCTTCGGTCTCGAGCGATTTCAGCGTGCGCTTGAGACGCGTCTCGAACGCCTGCAGCCGCACGAACGGCAGCAACCGGTCGACCAGGCGCACCGGATCGCCCTCGACCCGCACCAGGTTGGGCAACCGTTCGTCGTCGATGCCCGCATTGTTGAGCACGCCGACCGGCAGGTCGCGGAAGCGCGCGTCCTCGGCCAGCACCGTCAGCAGCGCTTCGACCACGCGGTGGCCCAAGCCCTCGCCGATCACCACGCCGTCGATGTCGCGGGCGTTGAGGTAGCGCGCCGCGGTCTCGACGCTGAGCGCGCCGATGAGGCCCACGCGCTCGCCGATCGCGACCGAGAGCGCCGGATAGGAGCCGCCGCGTCCCACGCACAGCACGGTCGCAGTCGTCGAGCAGGTTGAGTGGGGCCGGCCCCGGGATCGTGACCTTGGCCTGGGTGCTGTGCGCACGCCGCAGCACGGTCGCATGCATCGACCGCACCCGCAGCGCCGAGCTCAGCCGCGCCAGCAAGCGCGCGAACGGCTCCTCGGCGGCGACCGACAGCGCGATCGGGAGCGGAAGCGCGCTGTCCGCCTTCACGCGCGCGAGCACCGGCATGACCGGGCCGCGACGGGTCTCGATGCATTGGGTGAGCGCCCGGATGAGCCGCGGGCTCGGCGCAGCATCCGGATCGCGCGAGCAGCAGCGCCGCCGGCTGGATTTCGGCGATGGCCGCCGGCGCATCGGCGAAGCCGGTCTCGACGATCGGAAAGGCGCCGGCCTTGCCGAGCGCATCGAGCAAATCGGCCGCCGATCTCTCGGCGACCACGACCATCGGACCCAGGAGCGCCATCGGATACGCCGGTTACAGGAAGCAGACCCATAACCCTAGGCGAACGCTGTTAATGGTCGGTCAACAAAGCACGGATGTGTCTCGGACGAGGCGATCCTCAGGCGTCACGCTGCAGGACGCGGGCGGTCACGGAAAGCGCCCACCAGCAGTGGGTTTGCGCCGAGTTTCGCAAGCGATTGCTGAACCAGATCGCGGTCGGCAGCGGTGCCGGCCAGGCGATGGCCGGCGAGCGCGTCGGGCAGCACCGCGAGCGATCCTGCGCCGTTCTCGGGACAGCGCGACCAGGTCTTGCAGCTCGCGGACCACGAAGCGATAGCCGCCGAAGCTCACGATGCCGGGCGGCGGGCCGGTCACGAGCATGGCGGCGTTGTCGGGGAGGCAGGCGTAGCCGGTGTCGACAAAGCCGCTGGCGGCGACCTTGAAGTAGGGCATGCCGCTGCGCTCGGCGCCGGGCGGGAAGGCCGCGCGCGGCACCATCGGACCGCGCAGCGCCACCGTGCCGTTCGGCGTCGCCGCAATCTCCGCGACGGCGACCGTGCCTTTCGCCCCGCGCGGCACGAACACGACCCCGAACGGAATGACCGCCGGCTTGCCGCCCGCGCCACGACAGGCGGCGATGATCCCGATTTCCCCGAATACCTGCACATCGATCATGCGCATCTTGGCATCGCGCCACGGCCGGGCGCGCGACACCCGTTCGGGGTGCGCCAGACGCCGATGACGTTGGTCAGGCCGTCGCCGCCGGCGAGATGTCCGGCCTCGGCGAGCTGGCTCGACCAGCGGCCCGGGAACGATCACGGTATCGCAGCGCAAGGTCTGGCGTTGCGCGAGGAACGTGTCCGGATCGAACGGCTGGTGCAGCGCCAGCGTGCCGCCGACCAGCAGCCATGGCACCATCGCGATCGCGAGCCCCGCGAACGACGACGTCGTCAGGGTCGAGAGCAGCACGGCGTCCTGCGCGAGCCGGCCTTCGAGCAGCAGCGCGAGGCCGCCGGCGATCAATTCCGAGTGGCTGCGCCCGACCGGCACGAGGCCGTCGGCCGTCACGTCCCAGGTGATGACCGCGAGATGCGCGCCCGGGGTCGTCCGGCGCGTTCGCCTTCGATCGGGGGGATCGGATCGAGCTTGTCGGCCGTGAAGAGGTCGTCGAACGGGACGAGCCCGTCGGGCGCATTGCCGCCGAAGCCGCAGACATAGCGGATCGGAAAGATCTCGGCGGCAATGTGCATGGCGAGATCGTAATGATCGACCTCGCCGATCCGCCCGCTCACGATCAGCGCATTGGCGCCGACGCGGCCGAGCGCGGCCACGCATTCGGCCCGCCGCCACAGCAGCGGCAGCGGCATCGCGATCAGCCCGGCGCGCAGCACCGCCGAGCAGCGTGAGCACGCTCTCGACCGTGTTGGCGATCTGGATGCCGACGATCGCGTCGGTGTGCAGCCCCATGCGGCGCAGCCGCCCGGCGATGGCCGAGACCATGCGATCGGCCTGCGCATAGGTGAGGCGGCGCGGCTTGCCGTCGGTGAAGCTGTCGCGATTGGGCGGATCGATCAGCGCGATGTCGTCGGGCCGCCGCTGCGCCGCGCGCCGCAACAGCTCGTCGAGCGTCGCGCGTCCGCCGACGCGCGCTGCGGCCGGTCGGCCGCGTGGATCGTTGAGGATCAAGCAGAGGACCTCATTGGCTCTCGTTCATGGGCTTTCGTTCACTGACTCCTGTCACTGACTCTTGTCATTGCTTCTTGACTGACTCTTGGGCTCGCGCCACCAGGTTTCCGGAAGATAGCCGTAGAGCGAGGTCGCCGCCGGCCGTCCGATCGTGGTCCAGCGCGCGATCCACTGCGCCGGCAGATGAAACAGCGGAACGACGTAGAAGCCCGAGATCAGCACGCGATCGAGCGCGCGCACCGCGGAGACGAAGTCCGCGCGGCTTTCCGCCTTGAGCAGCGCGGCGATCATGGCGTCGACCGCCGGGCTCTTGACGCCCATGTAGTTGCGGGTGCCGGGCGCGTCGGCGGCCGCCGAGCCCCAATAGAAGGCCTGCTCGTTGCCGGGCGACAGCGACTGGTCCCAGCGGTTCTCGATCATGTCGAAGTCGTAGGCGAGCTTGCGGCCGTCGTACTGCACCGCATCGACCGAGCGCACCCGCGCCGCGATGCCGGCGCGCTTGAGGCTCTGGCCGAACAGCAGCGCGAGCCGCTCGTCGTCGCGCGACGCGACCATGATCTCGAACGTGAACGGCTTGCCGGTCCGCCGCTCGATCAGCTCGGCGCCGCGCAGCTCGTAGCCGGCCGCGGCGAACAGATCGAGCGCGCGCCGCAGCGTCGCGCGGTCGCGTCCGGAGCCGTCGCTGACCGGCGGCGACCAGGTGCCGTCGAGCACGTCGGCGCGCACCGCGTCCGGCAAACGGCGCCAGCAGCGCGCGCTCGCGCGCATCGGCCGGCCGGCCGTGCGCGGACAGCTCGGAGCCTTCGAAATAGCTCGCCGTGCGCCGGTAGAGATCGAAGAAATAGTTGTGATTGATCCATTCGAAGTCGAACAGCAGCGAGATCGCCTCGCGCACGCGGATGTCCGCGAAGACCGCCCGCCGCGTGTTGAACACGAAGAAGGAGCTCGCCTTCGGCAGACCGGTCGGCAGCGCGTCCTTGACCACGCGGCCGTCGCGCAGCGCGGGGAAATCGTAGCCGGTCTGCCAGCGCGCCGGATCGTGCTCGGTGCGCACGTCGTAGAGGCCGCGCTTGAACGCTTCGAGATGCGAATTGGCGTCGCGATAGAAGTCGAACTTGATCTCGTCGAAGTTCCAGAAGCCGCGGGTGATCGGAAGGTCGCGCCCCCAATAGTCGGGATTGCGCTTGAGCGTCACGCTCTTGCCCGGATCGACCGCGCCGACCACGTAGGGGCCGCTGCCGAGCGGCGCCTCGAACGACGTCTCCTCGAACGTCTCCGGCTTGACCGCGTGCTTGGCGAGCACCGGCATCAGGCCGAGGATGAGCGGCAGCTCGCGGTCGTTGCTGCCGGCGAGATCGAAGCGCACCGCGCGCTCGCCGACCGCCTCGGCCTTGGCCACCTTGGCGTAGTAGGTGCGGTGGTTCGGCCGGCCTTTGTCGCGCAGGAGCTGCCACGAGAAGATCACGTCCGCGGGCGTCACCGGCTTGCCGTCGGAGAAGCGCGCGGCGGGATCGATCGTGAACGTGACGTAGCTGCGCTCGGCATCGGTCTCGACCGAGCGGGCGACCAGCCCGTAGAGCGTGAACGGCTCGTCGTAGCCGCGCGCCATCAGGCTCTCGACCACGTAGCCGCGGATCGCCTGCAGCGCGATGCCCTCTGACGATCAGCGGATTGAGGCTGTCGAAGGTGCCGAGCACGCCGTGCACCAGGCGGCCGCCCTTCGGCGCGGCCGGATCGGCGTAGCGCACCCGGGCGAAGCCTGCCGGCAGCGCCGGCTCGCCGTGCATGGCGATGGCGTGCCGCGCCTCGGCGGCGTGCGCCTCGCCGAAGCTGCCGTTGCACAGCGCGAGCGCCGCCAGCGGCGCGACGAGCCATGATGCGGTGCGGCGGCGGCGCGCGGATCGATGAAAGGGATTGGGTGCGATCACGATGGCAATTCGATTCGGGATTCTGGCCGTGGGCGGTTTCCCGATCGATTCGGAAACCTTGACCCGATTGGCGCATCTTCATAAAGCCGACCGTCGGCGTTATCACCAAAATTCCGAGACATCGGCCGCAATCCTTGCGCCTCCATTGGAGGCGCGGATTTGGGCTCTCCATAGGGCCGCCGACGTCACGCTCTTGCCGTATTTGGTGCCGAAACCCTAGTAAGGGGCAACCGTTCGACCCGGCCAGGGGCGCTGTCAGCGGTTAGCAAGAGGATCGTGGCATGGATCACCGGATCGTTTCCGCGCCGGCTCGGCCGGTCGCACGCGCTTTTGCCGTTGCGTCGGCAACGGCTTTGTTCACCGCGCTGATCGGATCGGCGAGCTTCGCCCAGACCCCGCCGGCACCGCAGGCGCCCGCGCCCAAGGCCGCCCCCAAGCCGGCGCCCAAGGCCGCGCCGAAGGCCGCCCCCGCGCCCGCCGAGGCTCCGGCTCCGCAGGCGCAACCGGGCGAGCAGCCCCAGCTCATCTTCTCGCCCTGGACCAAGTTCTGCCTGAAGGGCCAGGAGGCCAACGCCAAGCAGGTCTGCTTCACCGGCAAGGACGGCCGGGTCGAATCGGGCATGCCGGTGGTCGCCGCCGTGCTGATCGAGCCCGACGGCGATCCGAAAAAGGTGCTCCGCGTCACTCTGCCGCTCGGCATGTCGATCCAGCCTGGAACTCGGGTGATCGTCGACAGCGGACAGCCCATGACCGGCCCCTACGTCATCTGCTTCAACAACGGCTGCATGGCCGACTACGAGGCCAGCGCCGAATTGATCGGCAAGCTCAAGAAGGGGCAGGGCCTCGTCGTCCAGGGCATCAACGGCTCCGGCCAGCCGATCAGCCTGGTGCTGCCGCTCGGCGATTTCGCCAAGGCCTATGACGGCGCGCCGACCGATCCGAAGGAATTCGAGACCCAGCAGAAGAAGCTGCAGGAGGAGCTCGAGAAACGGGCCAAGGAAGCGCAGCGGAAGCTGGAGCAGCAACCGGCGCCGGCCACCCGGTAACGTCGCACTTCGAAATTGGAAGCGAAAAGAGGCGCGCCTTGGGTGCGCCTCTTTTGTTTTGGAAGCTCGCGCGTCGCTTCAATCGACGCCGCCCGTCAAGATCAACGCGAGCTATTCAAATGAACGATCGATGCGTATTCCCGGCCCTGCCGGTCCGCCGCGCGGTTGCAACGGTGGCGCTGATCGCGGCCACTGCAATCGTCGTCGCATCGTCTTCGCTGGCACAGCAGCCGCCCGCGCCGAAGACGCAGCCCAAGACGCCGCCGAAGGGAGCTCCCGCTCCAGCTCCAGCTCCCAGCTCCCGCCGAGCCGCAGCAGCCGCAAATCACCTATACGCCCTGGACCAAGGTCTGCCAGAAGGGACCAGACCCGAAAGCCGGGCAGGTTTGCTTCATCGGCAAGGATGGCCGCGTGGAGGCGGGCATGCCGGTGGTCGCGGCGGTGCTGATCGAACCCGAAGGACAGCCGAAAAAGGTGCTGCGCGTGACGCTGCCGCTCGGCATGGCGATCCAGCCGGGGACCCGCGCGATCGTCGACGAGGGCCAGCCCATGACCGCCCCTACGTGCTCTGCTTCACCAACGGCTGCATGGCCGATTACGAGGCGAGCGAAGAGCTGATCGGCAAGCTGAAGAAAGGCAAGAACCTGCACGTGCAAGGGATCAACGGATCGGGCCAGCCGATCAGCTTGCCGCTGCCGCTCGCCGATTTCGCCAAGGCCTATGACGGGCCGCCGACCGATCCCAAGACCATGACCCCGCCGCCGAAGCAGTAGGCGATCGGCAGCCTCAATTGAGCAGCGAATTGCGCGGCCGGTAGCTGCCCTTCTCGTCCTGCTCGAACACCTCGGCGACCTGCGGATGACGCACCGGCTCGCCCGACGTGTCGGGCAGGAGATTCTGCTCGGAGACGTAGGCGATGTACTCGGTCTCCGCGTTCTCGGCGAACAGGTGATAGAACGGCTGGTCCTTGCGCGGGCGCACCTCCGCCGGGATCGACTGGTACCATTCCTCGGTGTTGTCGAATTCGGGATCGATGTCGAACACGACGCCGCGAAATGGAAACAGCCGGTGGCGCACCACCTGGCCGATCTTGAATTTGGCGACGCGGGTCTTGCTCATGCTCAGGCCGGGATAGACCAGGATTGCGGCCTGCGCCAGGGGGCGCAGCCGGTCAGAGGCCGTAGCGCACCGCCATCTCCGGGTCCTTGGCGGCGACCAGGCGGGCGAGGTCGACGAGCACCTTGGCCTGCTTCCAGGTGGCATCGTCCTGCATCTTGCCGTCGATCATGACCGCGCCGGTGCCGTCCGGCATGGCGGCGATGATCTTGCTGGCGAACGCGACCTCGGCCGGATCGGGCGAGAACACGCGCTTGGCGATCGGCACCTGCGAAGGATGCAGCGTCCAGGCGCCGGCGCAGCCCATCAGGAAGGCGTTGCGGAACTGCGCCTCGCAGGCCTGCGGGTCGGCGAAATCGCCGAACGGGCCGTAGAACGGCTTGATGCCGGCGGCCGCGCAGGCATCGACCATCTTGGCGATCGTGTAGTGCCACAGGTCCTGCTGGAACGCCGCGCGCGCTGCCGCCGTCCGGCGTGGCGCATCGGCAAGCACCTTGTAATCGGGATGCCCGCCGCCGACCCGCGTGGTCTTCATCGCGCGCGAGGCGGCGAGATCGGCCGGGCCGAGGCTGATGCCGTGCATGCGCGGCGAGGCGGTCGCGATCGCCGCGACGTTGTTGACGCCTTCCGCCGTCTCCAGGATGGCGTGGATCAGGATCGGCTTCTTGACGGCGTGCCGCGCCTCGAGCTGCGCGAGCAGCTGGTCGAGATAGTGGATGTCCCACGGCCCCTCGACCTTGGGCAGCATGATGACGTCGAGCTTGGCCCCGACGGCGCCGACGATCTCGACGACGTCGTCGAGCGCCCAGGGCGAGTTCAGCGCATTGATGCGCGTCCACAGACCGGTCGCGCCGAAGTCGTTCGCCTTCGCCATCGTCGATGAAGCCCGCGCGCGCCGCCTCCTTGGCGTCGGCCGGGATCGCGTCCTCGAGATTGCCGAGCACCACGTCGACCTGCGCGATCAGCTCCGGCACCTTCGCGCGCAGCTTCTCGATCTGCGGCGGCACGAAATGGATCATGCGCTCGAGCTTGACCGGCAACTCGCGCAGCGGCGCCGGCGCGCCGATCGCGAGCGGCTTGAAGAAATTGCGCGGGAGCTTCATCCGGTCGGACTCGAGTTCGGCTTCGAAAGCCTTCCAGCCCAACCGTTAGAGCAAGCTCGCGCCGAGGCCAAGCCGCTTTTGGCGGCAATGGCGGAGGGGATTGAGCATGGGCAAGGCGAGCCGCTACCGCTCGGCAATACTTGTTTTGCCCGCCGGACCGAGCTGCTATGCTCAGCGCCGAGCCAGTGGCGTTGTCGAAAACTGTTGCAATGGCGATGACAGAGCAAAGTCGACTGATCGGCAACTTGATTTTTCTGAGCTACCGGCGCGCCGATGCCTCCACCTATACGCTCGCGCTGCGGCTCGAGCTTCAGACCCGTCTGCGGGCGGCCCAGATCTTCGTCGACACGCACACCATTCAGAGCGGCGATGCGTGGCCGCATCAGATCGACGATGCGCTTCGTCTCGCCAAGGTGGTCATTCCGGTCATCGGCAAGGCATGGGCCGGCGGCGACGAGACCGGCAAGCGGCGCATCGACGATCCCAAGGATTGGGTCCACAAGGAGCTGGCGATCGCGCTTGCGCAGAAGCGCAATGCCGTCATGCCGGTGCTGGTCGATGGTGCCCGTCGGCTTCGGCAAGCGGAATTGCCCGAACCCTTGCGGGAGCTTGCCGATATCCAGCCGCTCAAGATCGATCTGGACCAGTGGGACCACGATCTCAATTCGCTGTTTCAGCTGCTCAAGGAAAGGTTCGGATTCGAGCCCAAGACTCAAAATGTCAAATACCCCGACCCGGACCCGCTGAAGTGGAAGACCATGGCGGTGCCGTGGGATGTGTTGGAAACGGAAGTGGCGCAAAGGCTGCCGAGCTGGAGAATCGAGATCTCGGACGACGTCGACAACTTGCATTACAAGCGGGTCGAGCTGGTGCGAGATTTCGAATTCGAATCGTTCGAGAAGGCGATGTCCTTCATCGACACGGTGGCAAAGCACGCAACCGAGATCGACCACCATCCAAGGTGGATGAACCTTTGGCGTACCGTCACGGTTTGGCTTTCCACATGGGATGCGGGACGCCGGATCACGGCGCTGGATATTCAGCTGGCGCGATATCTCGAGCGCAAATACAAGGAATTTTGATCGGGCACGGATGCGGCAGCCGCCGCCGCTACTGCGGCGGAATGCCCGCCTGCTTGATGACCTTGCCCCAGAGCTCGGTCTCCTCGGCGAAGAATTTCGCCGCTTCCGCGCGGCTCTTGGTGACCGGCTCCATCTGAATGCCGCGCGCCTTCTCGATGAAGTCCGGCCGACCGAGAATGTCCACCACGTCGCGATTGATCTTGTCGGCCAAAGCGCAGCCGGCATCTGCGGCGGCGCCACCATGGCGTACCAGGTCACGGCGCGAAAGCCGGCCACTCCGGATTCCGCGACGGTCGGGACGTCCGGCAGCTCGCGGATGCGCTCGGTGGTGCCGACCGCCACGATCTTGAGCTTGCCGTCGCGATGCAGCGCCACCGACGTGGTCGGCGTGTCGAACATCAGGTCGACGTGGCCGGCGATGATGTCGTTGATGGCGGGGCCCGAGGCCGCGATAGGGGACGTGCACGGTCTTGATGTCGGCGAGCATCTCGAGCTGCACGGTCGAGAGATGCCCGACCGAGCCGACGCCCGGCGTCGCGGCGGTGATCTTGCCCGGATTGGCCTTGGCGCGCGCGATCAGGTCCTTGCACGGTCGCGCCTTCGAAGCTCTTGCGCAGCACCAGCACGTAGGGTCCGGTCGCCAGCAGCGCGATCGGCGTCCAGCGCGCCGGATCGTAGGGCATCTCCTTGTAGAGGAAGCTGTTGGTGGCGATCGGGCCGGGCGAGGCGAGCAGGAGCGTGTAGCCGTCGGGCGCCGCGCGCGCCACCTCGGCCGCGCCGATATTGCCGGCGGCGCCGCCGATGTTCTCGACGATCGCCGATTGCCCCCACTTGCGGCCGAGCTGGTCGGCGACCAGCCGCGCCAGCGTGTCGGTGCCGCCGCCGGCCGGGTAGGGCACGACGATCCGCACCAGCCGCGAGGGGAACGTCTCCTGCGAAGTCGCGTCGAGTCGGAAGGACGAGGGCCATCACGGCCAGGGCCATCAGACCGACCTTGATCCGTCGCATCGCGATCTCCAGCGCTCGAGAGAACTGTAGCCCGGATGGAGCGGAGCGCAATCCGGGGGAGGGAGGCCAGCGGACGATGTTCCCGGATTTCGCTGACGCTCCATCCGGGCTACGGTTCCTCGACCTGTCGAGACATTGAGGCACACCGTTGCTGACCAAAGACAATCAACCCGTGGACTGGGTCGCGCGCGCGCAAAAACTCGCGCCCATGATCGAGGCGGCGGCGGAGCGCACCGAGAGCGAGCGCAAGATTCCCGCCGACGTGCTCGCCGCCATGCACGACGCGCGCCTGTTCCACATGCTGCTGCCGCTCTCGCTCGGCGGCGGCGCCGCCGATCTCGTGACCTTCAACCAGGTGATCGAGACGATCGCGGCCGCCGATGCGAGCCCGGCCTGGTGTCTCGCCCAGGCGGCGGGCAGCTCGCACAGCCGCCGGCTTTCTCGCTCCCGAGATCGCACGCGAGGTGTTCGCCGCGCCCGATGCGCTGGTGGCCTGGGGACCGCCTGCCGGCATCGCCAAGGCGGTGGCGGTCGACGGCGGCTACCGCGTCACCGGCAAATGGCGGTTCGCGAGCGGCAGCGCCAATGCCACCTGGATGGGCGGGCATTCGACCGTGTTCGAGGCCGACGACCGGCCGCGGCTCGACCCGGCCGGCCGGCCGGTCAACCGCACCGTGCTGTTTCGCAAGCAGCACGCCGACATCAAGGACACCTGGCACGTGCTCGGGATGCGCGGGACCGCGAGCAACGACTACGAGGTCACCGACCTGTTCGTGCGCGAGCCATACAGCACGTGGCGCGATTCCGCTGCCGGACCGGCGCGAGCAGGGGCCGCTCTACAACATCCCGATGCTCACGCTTTACGGCGTCGGCTTTTCCGGCGTGGCGCTCGGCATCGCGCGCGCGTGCCTCGAGGCCTTCATGACCATCGCCCAGACCAAGAAGTCCGCCGGCGGCGTCGGCTCGACCGGGCTGCTGCGCGACAACGCGGTGGTGCAGTCGCGCCTCGCGCAGGCCACCGGCCAGTTGCGATCGGCGCGCGCCTTCCTGCTGCAGATGCTCGCGGAGATCTGGGAGACCTCGTCGACGGTCGGCACGCTTCTCGCTCGAGCAGCGCGCGCATCTTCGCGTCGCCATCACCGGCGCGATGAATGAGGCGCGCAAGGTGACCGACTTCGCCTGTCACGCCGCCGGCACCAACGCGATCTTCCAGGGCGGCCCGTTCGAGCGGCGCTTCCGCGATCTGCACACGGTCTTGGCGCAGGGCCAGGCGCACCTGTCGAATTTCGAAGCCGCCGGCCAGGCGCTGTTCGGCACCGAGCCAAGCCAGAGGCTGTAAACCTACAACATCTCGCCGCGCATCAGGCGCGGCTGCGAGGCGAGCGGCGCCACGCCCTCGCGCATGACGGCGCGGCGCAGCGGTCCGATCCGGTCGATGAGAAAGAGCCCCAATCCGCGCGCGCCCTGCAGCGGCAGCAGATCCGAGAGCAGGCTGCGGTTGAGCAGATCGACCGCCAGCGTGCGGCTCGCCACGTCGGCACGGCGCATGCGGTCATAGCGCGCCGTGAGGTCGTCGGCGCCGACGTCGCCGCCGTCGCGGTGGGCGGCGACCGCGAGCTCGGCGATGGTCGCCGCATCGCGCAGGCCGAGGTTGAGGCCCTGCGCGCCGATCGGCGGGATCACATGCGCCGCCTCGCCGATCAGCACGACGCGGCGGGCGCCGAAGCGCCGCGCGGTCTCGACCGCGAGCGGAAACACGCCGCGGCCCGGCTCGACCTCGATCTTGCCCAGGATCGAATGCGAGCGCCGCTCGATCTCCGCCCCCATCTCGGCGTCCGACAATGCGCAACAGGCCGTCGGCCTCGGCGGGGTCGACCACGAACACCAGGCTCGACCGGTTGCCGGGCAGCGGCACCAGGGTGAACGGGCCGGTCTCGGTGTGGAACTCGGTCGAGGTGTCGTGGTGCGGGCGGCTGTGGCCGAGATTGCAGGTGAGCGCGGTCTGCGGATAGCTCCGCCCTTCGGTCTCGATGCCGGCGGCGGCGCGGCACAGCGAGCGCCGCCCTTCGGCGCCGATGGCGAGCCGCGCCGACACCGCCGCGCCGGCCGGCGAGCCTGACCGTGACTCGCGTCGTCCTCGATCTCGACCGCCTCGGCGTCATCCTCGATCAGCGTGAGCGCCGGCAGCTCGCGCGCGCGGGCGTCGAGCGCCGCCATCAGGAACCGGTTCTCGATATTGTGGCCGAAGGCCGCAAGCCCGATCTCGCTCGCCGCAAAGCAGACCTCCGGCGCCCGCAGCAGCCGCGCGGTGGCGTCGACGATCCGCATCACGCGCAGCGGCGCCGCCTGCTCCCGGCAGCGCGACCAGACGCCGAGCGTGTCGAGTGGCGGTGACCGAGCCCTCCCAGCAGCGCGGTGGTGCGGTTGTCGCGCTCGCGCGCTCGTCCCGCGACGAGCACGGTCTCGACGCCGGCCGCCGCCAGCGCGACGGCGGCGGTCAGGCCGGCCGGCCCGCCGCCCACGATCACGATTTCGGCCGTGATCAGCGCTCATTCGCGTCTTGCCGTCGGATGCCCGCTTTCACGCTGCGCCGTGCCAATGTATAGTGCCGATCGACGAGATTGGAGCCCGACATCCTTGCCGCCCGCTCACCCATGTCCGCGCCTTCGCGGTCCACGTCCTCACCGCCACCGGGGCGGCGCTGGCGCTCGGCGCCCTGATCTATGCGGTACGCGGGGAGTGGGCGGCGATGTTCCTCTGCCTCGGCATCGCGCTCATCGTCGACGGCGTCGACGGCACCATCGCCCGCCGCGCCAAGGTCGCCGAGTTCCTGCCGCGCTGGTCCGGCGACGTGCTCGACCTGGTGGTCGATTTCACCACCTACGTGTTCGTGCCGGCCTATGCGATCACCGCGGGCGGATTGCTGCCGGACCTGCTGGCGCTGCCCGCCGGCATGCTCATCGTCATCACCGGCGCGCTCTATTTCGCCGACCTGAAGATGAAGACCGCGGACAACTACTTTCGCGGGTTCCCGACGCTGTGGAACGCGGCGGCGTTCTATCTGTTCTTGCTGCGGCCGCCGCCGTGGCTGGCGGCGGCCGTCATCGTGGTGCTGGCGGTGCTGACCTTCGTGCCGTTCAAGTTCATCCATCCGATGCGGGTCGCACGGTTGCGCGCGCTCAACATTGCGGCCCTGGTTGCCGGGTCGGTGTTGGCGCTGGTCGCGCTCCTGCGCGCCCTCGACCCCGGGCCTTGGGTCGTAGGCGGGCTGGTCGTCATCGGGCTATATTTCGTCGCCGTCGGACTGATCGACCAAGTGAGCAAGCATGATCGACCTTCTCTTTGATCCGAACGCCTGGGCCGCCCTGGTCACGTTGACCGTGCTCGAGATCGTGCTCGGCATCGACAACGTGATCTTCATCTCGGTCCTGGTCTCGCGCTGCTCACCGCAGGAGGCGAAGCGAGCGCGCCAGATCGGGCTGTCGCTGGCGCTGATCTTCCGCATCATTCTGCTTTTCGCGCTCACCTGGCTGATGGGCTCTGACATATCCGATCGTGACCGCTGTTCGGCATCGGCATCTCGTGGCGCGACATCATCCTGATCGGCGGCGGGCTTTTTCTGATCGCCAAGGCCACGCACGAGATTCACGCCGAGGTCGAAGCGACCGACGAGCCGGCCGACGGCGCGCCACGCGTCTATTCGTCGTTCTTTTGGGTGGTCATCCAGCTGATCGCGGTCGACCTCGTATTCTCGCTCAATTCGATCATCACCGCCATCGGCATGGCCAAGGACATCGAGATCATGATCGCCGCCGTGGTGATCGCCATCATCGTGATGTACGCGGCTTCCGGGCCGGTAGCGCGCTTCATCGTGGCGAACCCGACCACCAAGATGCTGGCGCTCGCGTTCCTGCTGCTGATCGGGGTCGCGCTGATCGCCGACGGCCTCGATGTCCACATCCCGCGCGGCTACATCTATGGGTCGATGGCGTTCGCGGCCGTGGTCGAGGTGTTCAACGTGCTGGCGCGGCGCAATCGCAAGAAGCGCGCCACCATGCGCACGCGCGTCAAGGGTTGACGCGCTCGCGCGGGACGCGACGAACCGGTGGAGACCAAAATGCCGACCCGACCTGTCGTTCTCATCACCGGCGCCGGCCGCGGCATCGGCGCCGCCGCCGCGGGGCTCGCCGCGGCGCGCGGCTACGACGTGGCGGTGAACTACAAGAGCGATGAGAAGTCCGCCGCCGATGTCATGGCGGCGGTGAAGGCGCACGGCGGCCGCGGTCTCGCGGTGCGGGGCGACATGGGGGTGGAGACCGACGTCGAGCGCGTGTTCGCGACCGTCGATGCCGAGCTCGGGCCGCTCACCCACCTGGTCTACAATTGCGGCATCACCGGACGCGCCTCGCGGCTGGAGGACGCCCCGTCCGCGATGATGCGGCAGGTGCTGGAGGTCAACGTGCTGGGCGCGCTGTGGTCGGTTCAGCACGCGATCCGGCGCATGTCGAAGAAGCGCGGCGGGCAGGGCGGCGCGATCGTGCTGATCTCGTCGATGGCCGCGACCCTGGGCGGCCCGAACGAATACGTCTGGTACGCCGCCTCCAAGGGCTCCATCGACTCGATGACCGTGGGCTTGAGCCGCGAGCTCACCCAGGACGGCATCCGCGTCAATGCGGTCGCTCCCGGCATGATCGCCACCGAGCTCCACGCGGCCGGCGGCCAGCCGGATCGGCTCGAGCGGCTCGCTCCCATGATCCCCATGGGCCGTGCCGGCAAGCCCGAGGAGGTCGCCGAGGCGATCCTGTTCCTGCTCTCGGACGCCGCCTCCTATATCACCGGCACGGTGCTGCGCGTCTCCGGCGGACGGTAGCTATCCACGGAAGCCGGCTTGATCGCGCGGCCCCGCTGAGAGACATTGCGGCCGCCGCCCGGTGCGAGGCGCGCGTCAACAACAAGGAGTGACACCCCATGGTCGCAGCGGTGCGAGTGCACAAGACGGGCGGTCCCGAAGTCCTGACCTACGAGGAGGTCGAGGTGCCGGCGCCCGGGCCCGGCCAGGTCAAGGTCAGGAACCGCGCCATCGGCGTCAATTTCATCGACACCTATTTCCGCATGGGGATGTATCCGTCGCCGGTCGGACTGCCGTTCGTGTCCGGCAACGAGGGGGCGGGCGACGTCATCGCGGTCGGGCCGGGCGTCACCGACATCAAGGTCGGCGATCGGGTCGGCTACGTGGCGGGGCTCGGCGCCTATGCGGTGGAGCGGCTGTTGCCGGCCGACCGCGCGGTGAAGCTGCCCGACAGCATCAGCTACGAGCAGGCCGCCGCCATGATGCTCAAGGGCATGACGGTGCAATACCTGCGTGCGGCGCACCCACCGGGTGCAGAAGGGCGACAACGTGCTCATCCACGCCGCCGCCGGCGGGGTCGGGCTGATCGCCTGCCAATGGGCCAACCACCTCGGCGCCAACGTGATCGGCACGGTCGGCTCGAAGGAGAAGGCCGAGCTCGCCAAGAAGAACGGCGCCCACCACACGATCCTCTATCGCGAGGAGGATTTCGTCGCCAAGGTCAAGGAGATCACCGGCGGCGAGCTGTGCGCGGTGGTCTATGACGGCATCGGCAAGACGACGTTCCCGGCCTCGCTCGACTGCATCAGGCCGCTCGGCATGTTCGCGAGCTTCGGCTCGGCGTCGGGCCAGATCGAGGCCTTCAACATCAACATCCTGCAGACCAAGGGCTCGCTGTTCGCCACCCGCCCGACGCTCAACACACTACGTCGCCAAGCGCGAGGATCTGCTCAAGACCGCCGAACGAGCTGTTCGAGGTGGTGTCGAGCGGGGCGGTCAAGATCCCGATCAACCAGAAATATCCGCTCAAGGACGCCGCAGAAGGCGCACCGCGATCTCGAGAGCCGCGGCACCACCGGCTCGACCATCCTGCTGCCGTGAGCGTGCCGCCTTGCTAGCCCGGATGACGCCGCCGCGCGTTCCTTAACGCGCGGCGACGAAATCCGGGGCGCGCGGTGCCCGACGCTGCGAGGCCGTCCCCGCATTCCGCCATAGCGCGGCGAGAGGCGCCGCGCTATCCGGTGCCGCATGCGCGCGCTACGACAGCAACGCCGCAATCCGCGCGAAGGCGGGATCATCGCCCGCCCCAGGCGCGAGCCGCGGCACGCCCACCACGTCGATCGAAGCCGGCGAACCGCTCGACCGTCGCCACCGTGTCGGCGAGCGAGGCCGCGCTGCCTTCGCTTTCGCTGATCACGACCGCCGCGACGTCGAGATTGCGCCGCACCAGCACTTCGAGCGCGGTCAGGGTGTGGCTGATGGTGCCGACATAGCTGCCGGCCACCAGCACGATCGGGATGCGCAGCAGCGTCATCCAGTCGAGCACGGTGTGGCGGTCGTCGAGCGGCACCATGATCCCGCCGACGCCTTCGATCAGCAGAACGCCGCGTCGCGCCGCCATGGCGCGGCGGCAGAAGTCGACCACCTCCTCGTAGTCGATGGCGCGGCCCTCCTGCCGCGCCGCCATGTGCGGGCGAGAGCGGCGCCGCGAACCGCCAGGGCGAGATGCGCTCGACCTCGTCCATGACCGGCGGGCGCCCGAGCGCGGCGAGCAGCGCGGCCGGATCGCTGTCCTGCCAGGCGGCGGGATCGAAGCCGCTGACCACCGGCTTGATCGCGTCGACCGCGCGGCCGGCTGCGCGGAAATGCCGGATCAGTCCCGCGGTGACGAAGGTCTTGCCGATGTCGGTGCCGGTGGCGGTGACGAAGACGGCGGTCATCGCGATGCGGTCGCCACGGCCAACGGGTGCGCCAGGATGCGGCTGCGCACGATCTCGGCCAGGCGCTCGATCTCGGCGTCGGGATGCTGCGCGGTGAAGGTGAGGCGCAGCCGCGCGGTGCCCTCCGGCACGGTCGGCGGCCGGATGGCGGTGACCAGGAAGCCGTGCTCTTCGAGCAGCCGCGACGCCGCCAGCGCCGCCTCCGCCTCGCCGACCACGACCGGCACGATCGGGCTTGCCGGCTCCGGCAGCCCGGCGCGGCGCGCGAACGCCTTCGCCTTTGCGAGCGGCAGCGCCGCATAGTCGGGCTCGCGCTCGATCAGGTCGAGCGCGGCGATCGCCGCCGCCACGATCGCCGGCGGCAGCCCGGTCGAATAGATCAAGGTGCGGGCGCGGTTGCGGATCAGGTCGATCACCGCCGCGCGAGGCGCACAGATAGCCGCCATAGGCGCCGATCGCCTTGGACAGCGTGCCCATCTGCAGCGGCACGTCGGCCTTCGTGCGCGTGCGCGAAGGTCGAGCCGCGGCCGCCGCCGACCACGCCGAGGCCGTGGGCGTCGTCCGACATCAGCCAGGCGTCGTGGCGCTGCGCCAGCGCCGCAAGCGCGGGCAGCGGCGCGAGATCGCCGTCCATCGAGAACACGCCGTCGGTCGCGATCAGCGCGCGCGGATGGCGCCCGCGCTGCTCGGCCAGCAGCGCCGCCAGCATGGCCGACGTCGTTGTGGCGGAAGGCGATCACGCGTGGCGCGCGAGAGCCGCGCGCCCGCCCACAGGCAGGCATGCGCGAGCTCGTCGATCAGCACGAGATCGTCGCGCGCCGACCAGCGCCGGGATGATGCCCGAGATTGGCGAGGTAGCCGGAGCCGAACACGCAGGCCGCCTCGGTCTCCTTCAGCGCGCGAGCCGCGCCTCGAGCTCGGCGAACAGCGGATGGTTGCCGGTGACCAGCCGCGAGGCGCCGGCGCCGACGCCATGGACGCGCAGCGCCGCGATCGCCGCCTCCTTGACGGCCGGGTGATGGGTCAGGTTGAGGTAGTCGTTGCAGCAGAACGACAGCAGCCGGCGGCCGTTGCGCAGCGCCCAGATTCCGGTCACACGGGTGGTGTCGACGAGCGCGCGGCGCAGCGACCGGCGCTCGAGCTCGCCGAGCTTGGCCGTCGCGAACTCATCGAGTGAACGCATAGCGCGACCTTACATCGCCCTCCGCGCCGGGCAAAATGGCGGCAATGAACGCGGAATGGAAGCGCCGAATGTCCGGCAGCGACGGCAGGCGAGGGGAGGCGGCCCGACTGGTACGAGGCCGGGCTCGCCCATGTCTGGCTGCCCTATGCGCAGATGAAGACGGCGCGCGCCGCCGCTCGCCGGTCGCGCGCACGGACGGCAGCCGCATCGTGCTCGCCGACGGGCGCGAGCTGATCGACGGCATCGCCTCCTGGTGGACCGCCTGCCACGGCTATAACCATCCGCACATCCGGCGGCGGTGGAGCGCCAGCTCGCGCTGATGCCGCACGTGATGTTCGGCGGGCTCGTGCACGAGCAGGCGCTCACGCTGGCGCGCCGGCTGGCGGCGCTGCTGCCGGGCGATCTCGACCGCGTGTTCTTCTCCGAGTCCGGCTCGGTCGCGGTCGAGGTCGCCATGAAGATGGCGGTGCAGTTCTGGCTCAACCGCGGCGTGCGCACGCGCAGCGAAATTCCTCGCCTTCCGGGCGGCTATCACGGCGACACCACCGGCGCGATGGCGGTGTGCGATCCCGACGCCGGCATGCACGCGCTGTTCCGCGGGCTTCTGCCCGAGCATCACATCGTCGAGCTGCCGCAGGACGAGGCGAGCATCGCGGCCTTCGACCGCCTGCTCGAGCGGCACGCCGACGAGATCGCCGGCATCATCGTCGAGCCGCTGGTGCAGGGCGCCGGCGGCATGCGCTTCCACGACGCCCGCCGTGCTGCGCCGGCTGCGCGAGGCCGCCGACCGCTACGAGCTGCTGCTGATCTTCGACGAGATCTTCACCGGCTTCGGCCGCACCGGCAGGCTGTTCGCCTGCGAGGCCGCCGGCGTCGTGCCCGACATCATCACCTTGTCGAAGGCGCTGACCGGCGGGACCCTGCCGCTGGCGGCGACCATCGCGCGCAACAAGGTGTTCGACGCGTTCTGGTCGGACGATCCGCTGCACGCGCTGATGCACGGGCCGACCTATATGGGCAATGCGCTCGCCTGCGCCGCCGCCAATGCCTCGCTCGACCTGTTCGAGCGCGAGCCGCGCCTGCAGCAGGTGGCCGCCATCGCGGCGGCGCTCGAGCGCGGCCTCGCGCCGTGCCGCGGCCTGCCCGGGGTCAAGGACGTGCGCGTGCAAGGGCGCCATCGGCGTGGTCGAGCTCGACCGCATCGACGATCTCGACGGCCTGCGCGCGCGCTTCGTGGAGGAGGGGGTGTTCATCCGCCCGTTCGGCTCGATCGTCTATCTCACGCCGGCGTTCACGATCGGCGCGGAGGACTTGGCGACGCTGACGGGGGCGATCGTGAAGGTCGGTCGGCGAGACCGAATGGCTGATCCCGATGCGTCCCCGCGAAGGCGGGTACCGTGGCGCAGCAGGAACGTGCTGCTCGAGAGCCCCGGTTCCGCCGTGGCACGTCGTGCAGACGGCACGTGCCGCTCGCGAGGCCCCGCTGTCGCGCGGACGACAGCGTTCGACATGGCCGGCTCAAAACCCGACCGCGGTGCCGTGCAGGTCGTAGGCGTCCGCGCGCTCGATCTTGACGGTCGCGATCTCGCCGACGCGCAGCGGCCGCCGGCTCGCCACATAGACCGCGCCGTCGATCTCCGGCGCGTCCGCCTTGCTGCGGCCCTTGGCGACCGTCGGCCCGACCTCGTCGATGATCACCTGCTGGCGGGTGCCGACCTTGCGCTTGAGCCGGCGCGCCGAGATCGCCTGCTGGCGCTGCATGAAGCGGTGCCAGCGCTCCTCCTTGACGTCGTCCGGCACCAGCGCGGCGAGATCGTTGGCGACCGCGCCGGCGACCGGCTCGTAGCGGAAGCAGCCGACGCGATCGAGCTCGGCCTCGTCGAGCCAGTCGAGCAGGAGCTCGAAATCCGCCTCGGTCTCGCCCGGGAAACCCGACGATGAAGGTCGAGCGGATGGTGAGCTCGGGACAGATCTCGCGCCAGCGGCGGATGCGCTCCAGGGTCTTCTCCTGCGCGGCCGGCCGCCTCATGCGCCGGAGCACGTCCGGGCTCGCGTGCTGGAACGGGATGTCGAGATAGGGCAGCACCTTGCCGTCCGCCATCAGCGGGATGACCTCGTCGACGTGCGGGTAGGGATAGACGTAGTGCAGCCGCACCCAGACGCCGAGCTCGCCGAGCGCGCGGGCGAGATCGAGGAACCTGGCCCGCACCTCGCGGCCCTTCCAGTCGCTCGCCGCATATTTCAGGTCGACCCCGTAGGCCGAGGTGTCCTGGGAGATGACCAGCAGCTCCTTCACGCCGGCGGCGACCAGCCGCTCGGCCTCGCGCAGCACGTCGGCGGCCGGCCGCGAGACCAGGTCGCCGCGCAGCTTCGGGATGATGCAGAAGGTGCAGCGATTGTTGCAACCCTCTGAAATCTTGAGATAAGCGTAGTGCCGCGGCGTGAGCTTGATGCCCTCGGGCGGCACCAGGTCGAGGAACGGATCGTGCCGCGGCGGCACCGCCCGATGCACCGCCTCGACCACGCTCTCGTATTGCTGCGGGCCGGTGACCGCCAGCACGTCCGGATAGGCCGCGGTGATCTTCTCCGGCTCGGCGCCCATGCAGCCGGTGACGATCACCTTGCCGTTCTCCGCGAGCGCCTCGCCGATGGCGGCGAGCGATTCCGCCTGCGCGCTGTCGAGAAAGCCGCAGGTGTTGACGATCACCAGGTCGGCGCCCTGCGTGCTCGCGCGCGAGCTCGTAGCCTTCGGCGCGCAGCCGGGTGACGATGCGCTCGGAGTCGACCAGCGCCTTCGGGCAGCCGAGCGAGACGAAGCTCACCTTCGGCGCGCGCGGATCGGGGACGGTCGGGGTTTCGGCATCCATGCCGGGCAGGGGCTACCCCAGCACGGCCGCTCCGGCAAGGGCCGGCGGCAAGCAGCCGTTCCAGCCAATACGCGATTTCGTGACCTGCATCACAGCTTCCTGGACCTGCAGAGGCATCGTCCGAACATGCTCGTGCCCCCTGGATGGGCTGAGATCGGGAGGCGAGGCGATGACCCGCAACAAACTCTTGCTCTGGGCACTGATCCTGGCGCTGATTTCCGGCGCTGTCTTCGTTCAGGCCAAATATCAGCCGCATCCGGAACTCAACCCGGACCTCGAGCGGCTGTCGCCATCCTCCGACAAAAAGCGGAGCGGATAGGGCTTCGGACGTCGGCATTTCTGTCCTTCCGCCCGCCCGCGCGCTCTGCTAACCCGCTGCCGGCTGCACAAGGAAGGGTGGCCGAGTGGTTTAAGGCACCGGTCTTGAAAATCGGCAGAGGTTCACGCCTCTCGTGGGTTCGAATCCCACCCCTTCCGCCATAAAGCCCATGTTTATTGGCAAGACTGGCAAAGCGGAGGCCGAGTTGGTGGGTGCTCATGGCGAGACAATGCGTGATCCGCGGGAGGTCGGCCCGGCGGTGATCGCTGTGTGCCCCGCCTGCTGCGCCAGGACTAAGCGGCGTACGCCCTCGCCGTCACCTCTTTCCTGCGCGATTGGACTTTCAGCAACAAGGGACCCGCAGCGAGCCGCAAATACGACGTGTGGCGCGATCATCCAAGTTGTAGCGCCATAGCATCGAGTTCAAACGGCAGGTCGCTCAGTCACGCGCCCTGTTTCGGTTGTACTTGTCGCGCCATAAGCTAGCGATAGTCGAGCTATAGCGGAATGGACAAGACAATTGGACGGCCGACGAGTGGCTTGCCTACTTCGACAAACGCGTAGGGATCGCTCGGGCTATTCTTTTCCACCGATTTGGAATTTTGAGCGGGCACAGCCGGACCGGGCCCCGAACACGACGTTGCGCCCGCCTAGGCGGCTAAGGCCCCGCGTACCGAACGTCTATCTTTCGGCGGAGATTTTCGCAAGTTCCTCTCGCAGAAGCCGCGGCCAATTCTGTTGTACGGCGGTCAGCTTGCCGTCCCGTTCGAGTGCTTCGACGATCGCAATCGCTTCAAGCAACGCTTCGCGGGCGCGCGGCCGATCGGACGCCGTGCTGACCCGATGCAGCATGATGATAAGGCTTGTCCTGAATTCGGTGTTGCCGGGATCGGCGACGACTAGGCGACGGGCGATGTCCAGCCCCTCTTCAAAGGCAGCGAGAGCTCCGGTGCGATCATCGGTGGTGAACCGGATATCGCCGACGCGCTGCAGGGCGACGGCTAGGTCGCGCTGCCAGCGCACGTTCGCCGGCGCAGAGGCCACGAGCCTACGGGCGACCTGCAACGCTTCCTCGAAGAAGGTGGCCGCCTCTTCCTTGGCGTCTGCGGCGAGCCGCCGATCGCCGATCTTGACGAGGATGACGTTCAGGTCGCGCTGCCAGGCGATGTTCCCGGGCTCCGCAGCGACCAGCTTGCGGATGGTCGCCAGGGCTTCCTCGAATGCGGCCAAGGCACCGGGTTCGTCTTTCACCGCCAACCGTGCAACGCCGACCTTTTCCAGACTCACGTACAAGTCGCGCTGTCGCTGCCGGTCATCGCGCGCAGCCGCCGCCAGCTTTCGGGCGAGTGCGAGCCCTTCCTCATAGGCAGCCAGCGCGGCGGCTGTTTCATTAAGGACTGTGAGCACATCGCCAAGGCGCTCGATAACGACGCCCACATCGCGCTGCCGCGCTGCATCGTCCGGCTCTGCCGCCAAGAGCTGACGCATGATGGCGAGACTTTCCTCCGCAGCGCGGCGGGCGAGATCAAAATCGCCGGCCGCGAGATAGATCAGTGAGAATTCATTCAACATGTTCGCGCGCGTGCGCTGCAGTAACGGGTCCTTCGGAGCGGATTTCACCAATTCGTCCATGACGACCTGAGCCGTCTCGAGAATCTGACGGATGGACTCCACCCGCATGCCCTGAACATCGCGCAGACCTTGGGCGATCTTGACGACCAGGTCCTCTGCGGCACCGCGGGCAAGCGCAAGGTTTCGTTCAGCTCGGTCGCGCTCCGCGACGGCTCTATGCTCCGCCTGTTCGGCCGCCGCGCGCTGCTGCTCGGCGATCATTCTCTGCGCAACGGCCTCCCGCTTTTGGCCGACTGCTTCCGCCCATTGCCACGCCACTGCACCCGTCAGCGCCAGCAACACCGCCGCCGCCGACCAGGCGAGCGTCAGCGCCCGCGTCTGCTGGCGCACCTCCTGCGACAACAGGTCTTCCTTAGGCACCCCATGCACCGCCGACGCGAGATCAGCCGCAGCATCGAGGAACTTGGCGTCCCGCGCATTCGGCGCATCGCGGTACGGACGCAGGTCGATCCATTTCGGCTCGGTGCGGAATTTGCTCTGCAGCGACAGCGGGAGCGGCGTCGTTTCGGTGCGGCGGAAGTCGCCCGCCGCCTCGTCCCAGGCGAGCTCACCTTCGGTGAGCGCTACCAACAGCGTGTCGAGGCTCTTGTGCTCGAGCCAGTAGGCTACCTCGAGGCCACACCATTTCGAGCACGCCAGTTGCGGCGAGGCGAGGAGGATGAGGAAGCGAGAGTTCGCCAACGCCTGCTCGATCGACGGCCACAGTCCCGGTGTCGCCGAGAGCGAGGTGTCGTCGCGAAACAACCGCAGCGAGCGCCGGCGGTACCAGGGTTTGCCCAGCCGCTGAATGACGGACTGCAACGCCGCGGCCACCGGCTTGTCCTTGGCGTGGCTGTACGAGACGAAAGCGTCGTAAAGGGCCATGGCGTCTCCGCTGGGGACGACGATGCATCATCCGGGCGGTAGAATGGGGCAAATCCCGCGCTGCTCAACCGATAGAGCGTTAATTGCGGCAATGCGAGTGGGCTGGGCCGCTCGCCGCAGGTCCAGCGCCCGCACAATCGGGCTTCAGTTATCCTGAAATTTCTCGCGCGGTATTTTTGGCTTTGATCCCCGCGTCGACACCCCGATTTGTTTCAGCTGTGTCGCCTGCGTTGTTCCGCAACTCCACTATGGCACGCGCGAGGAAGGCGTCGAGCGTTGCGGCAGCCGTGACAACGGCCAGTCGTCGATTTTCCATCGCCCCACGCTCCCCGAATCCCCGGAACGAAAGGGTGACGTGGAAAGGATTAACGGATGGTTTATCGCTCAGAGGCTCGAAAACTTGGCCGCTTGGATACAAAGAGACCGGGCAACTGAGGCGGTCTAAGAGGGGGGAATGCGCGGGTCGGCAACCTTGAACGGCAATGGCACCGCAACCGGAAAAGGGACCGCAGATTGCCATGGCTTGTTTGCCTCTGTTCGCAATACCTTGATTTTGTCGCTTCTTCGGACAAAGGATGAAGATCCTTTTGAGATGCTGGTGGAAAGCACCAAGCGCCCGCTCGATCCATCGCATGATCTCCGCGGCACCAGCACGCTTCAAAAATCGGCGATGAGCATGCAGCGCAACGTGGAACGCCACGGCGACGATTACTATCTCGTTGTCTCCGCGGAGCGCCGCTCGGCCGACGAGGAGATTAGGCACCAGCGCTTTCCCGTTACGATGGAGCTGGAGCACGAGTCGGAAATCAGCGAATATTCCCGTCAAAAAGGAGAAAGATCAGCGCATGGAAGGGGCACAAAGATGCTGCTTCCGATTGAGGGCAAGCAAGGTCCGCGCGCCCCACGCAATGGAAGGCAGGTAAGGATCGTTCGCGGCGCTTGCGTCGACGTGCCCCATTGGGTGCCAGGCACTCTGCCAATATAGCCCTCATGGTGTAAACTGAGCGTCAGTTATCAGCATGTTCGCGCTTGGCGGCGTCTGCGCTAATGCTCGTCGACGCGACCCAGCAATCTACGAGACAATCTACGAGAACTTCGCGCTTCGACCGATCGGCTCTCATGATCGCAATGCCAAATTTGGATCTGGCGGGAGGAAGAATGATGACGCGGACAACATTCATCAGCGCATTTTGCACTGTGGCCATAATCGCGGGGGCGAGCACATCGGCACATTCGCAGGACGTGCTCAAAGTGGCGGTGCCCCAGCGCGGCTCCTGGGACGCGGGCCTACCCGAGCTTGGCAAGCGCGGGGGCATTTTCAAGAAGCACGGACTTGACCTTGAAATCCTCTACACCCAGGCCGGCCCCGAATCGATCCAGGCTCTGATCGCCGGCAGCGTCGACATCGCGACCGCGAGCGGCGTACAGGCCGCCTTCGGCACCTTCGGCAGGGGGGCGCCGATCCGCATCATCAGCAGCGAAATCATCGGCTCTCCTGATCTTTATTGGTACGTGCCGAGCAAGTCCCCGGTCAAGACGATCCAGGACTTCAACGGCAGAACCGTCGCCTATTCGCTCACCGGTTCGTCGAGCCACGCCGGACTGCTTGCGCTGATTGCGCAGTACAAGCTCACGGCCAAGCCGACCTCCACCGGCAGCATCACTGCGACGCTCACACAGGCCATGACCGGGCAGGTCGATGTGGGCTTTTCCGGGGTCCCGTTCTTCCTCGATCAGGTGGAGGACGGCAAGATCCGTCTCATCGCCAGTGGGAACGACGTCGATGCGCTCAAGAGCCGCAGCGGTCGCGTGAACATCACCAATCTTCAGACGCTGCAGAACCGCCGCGACGTTCTCGTGCGCTTCCATGCCGCCTACAAGGAAACGATCGACTGGATGTATTCGGATCCCGCCGCGCTCAAGATTTTCAGCGAATTCACCGGCCTGCCGGAACGGGTGGTGAGTAAGGTGCGCCAGCTCGTGCCGAAGGAAACCTTGGCACCCGACCGGATCGTGGGCATCGACCAGATCATCTCGGAGGCGGTCAGCATGAAATTCCTGGCCGCGCCGCTGACGCCTGAACAGGTCAAGGAGCTTATTCAGGTTCCGCAGTAGGACCGAGTGAACGACGACAAGATTGGAGTCGTGAGCCAGACAACGAGAAGCGCTTCGTTGGATGGATTGGAGGCTTCATTCCTCCTCGTTGGGCGGCGGCACTGTGGCCGCTGGCGCCGCCGGAATTGCACTTGTTGTGTCCTTGCTTGCCGCCTCCCTACTTACAGCCGCTTGCGCTGGCGGGGCTTGCGACGGCACGCCGGGGGCGGGCGCGGCGGCAGGTTTTTCCGCAGCGGCCGCCTTGGATCGCTGCCGCGGCTGCGCCGCCGGCCGCGTGTTCAGGGTCGCCTGGTCGGGTGCAGGGGAGGTACCAGGCAACACCACCACCCGAGTTCCCAGTTGGACCCTGCCGTAAAGATCGGCGATGTCTTCATTGGTCAGGCGGATACAGCCCGATGAGACGAACGTTCCGATAGTCGAGGGCTGGTTGGTGCCGTGGATCCGATAAAGTGTCTGGCCCAGATACAACGCACGGGCACCGAGCGGATTGCCTTCGCCACCCGCCATGAAGCGGGGCAGGTAGGGCTGGCGCGCGATCATCTCTTCCGGCGGATGCCAATCCGGCCACTCCGCCATCTTTGTCACCTTCTCGGCGCCGGACCAGGTGAAGCCTTCGCGGCCCACGCCGATGCCGTAGCGGATGGCCTTGCTGTTGCCGAGCACCAGATAGAGGTAGGTGCGCGGTGTATCGATGATGATCGTGCCGGCGGGTTCCTTGCTCGGGTAATCGATCGTCGTCCGGCGGAACTGCGGAGGCAGCGTCTTGGCCGGACCGGTTTCGGGCTGCTCCTCGGGAGGCAGCGCCGAAATCATGGACCGCCGCTCCGGCGTCATCGACATCGGCGGTCGAAGCACAACGTCTTGGCCCGGAACGGCCGGTCCGGAAGCAGGCTGGTCCTCGGGAGGCAGCGCCGAAATCGTAGACCGCCGCTCCGACGTCATCGACTTCGGCGGCCGAAGCACAACGTCTTGGCCCGGAACGGCCGGTCCGGAAGCAACTGGCGGATTGGCGTTCGCCGGCGGCGATTGCGCGACCGCTTCGGACGGCGGCAGCGTCCGCCCGAATCTCGCGTTGCCTGCCTTGCAGTCCGCCACCAGTTGCGGGCTGATTTTCGGCAGGGGTTTGCGTGCGGTCGACGGCTGCGCCCGCGCCTGCATGATGGGAATGATGCAATGGACCTGCAGCCCAATACCTTCTCGAGCGGCACCCTGCATAAAGCCGGCGGCCATGCAGGACGCCCTGATTTGTCCGCAAGCCCCTTGATCCTGGGCGACCGCGGCTGCCATGGGTGCGGCCATCCCAAAGGCGAGAAGACCGACCGTGCCAAGGGATAATCGCATTCGGCGCATCGTCTTCGTTCCTACTGGACGAACGGCAGCATAAGCATACCGCCATCAGATCCACGGATGACCCGACGACTGATGGTTGGCGCTTTGCCTTCGTATTTCTTGTGGCTAATCACGTCGATATTGTGAGCAAGAGAGTTCCCTTCGCGCACCTTGCAATGCGAAACCGCCGTTCGACGCCGAAAGGAACCGTTACCGAAATGATCCGTCTCTTTGGTGCATCGGCCTTTGCCGTTCTCCTGTGCGCCACGCCGCTGCTCGCGCAAACCCGTGAGCTATCGCCAAACCGCGACGCAGTCCTGCCGATCTCGCCGGCGCTCTGCAATCACATGAAGTTGCACCGTGTCTTGAATCCCAATGCCCCCGTGGGCTGCGACCGCCTGCGGCTCCTCAAGTTCGGCTACATCGACTTCGGCGGGCAGACGCACAGCGATGGCGAGATGGTCGTCCTGGATGCCGTTGCGGATCATGTCCTGCAGGTTTTCGGCGCGCTCCGCGGTCAGCTTTTTCCCATCGCCAGCGTGAAGCTGATGGATCACTACGACGGCGATGACGACGCCTCTATGGCGCAGAACAATACGTCGGCGTTCAACGTGCGGCGGGTCGCCGGCAGCAGCGCGATGTCGCTGCACGCCTACGGTGTGGCGATCGATCTCAATCCGGTACAGAACCCCTACATCACGCGTTCCGGCCGGTCTCTCAGCGTCGATCCACGATCGGGCGCCGACTATGTCAGCCGAAAGAAACTGCGACCCGGCATGGCTGAACCGGTCGTGGACGTATTTGCCCGGCACGGGTTCGTGGAGTGGGGCGGCTATTGGCGCAATCCGATCGACTATCAGCACTTCCAGGTCGGCCGAAAGCTCGCCTATCAATTGGCTCGGCTGCCTGCCATGGAAGCCCGCGCCCTATTTGAACGGTTTGTGGAGAAATCCCGCGCCTGCGTTCAGGGGTATGTCAACAGCGGGGGATCGAACAGGCGATCTTGCGCGGGGGGGCCGTGAAACTCGAAGGCGTTGTCAGCGCAGCCGGCGGCGGCCATCGCGCGCGCTACGCCGCGCTCGCTTCCGCCAGAAAACATCCGCCCGCGCGCGTCGTCTCACGCCGCCAGATGGTCGCGCAGCAGCCGGCCGTAGCCGGGGATGCTCTCGTATCGTTGCAGCAGCCGCAGACCGGCCCAGATGCTCACGGCATTGTTCGCGAGCACCGGCTTGCCGAGCTCCTGCTCTAGCCGCTCGACCACGGTTAGCGAAGGCCAATTGCCGCCCGGCATGATGATGGCGTCCGCGTCCGGCCGGTCGACCCGGCGACCGAGCTCGTAGGCGGCCTCCGGGCCGACCCGGCCGAGCTCGATCGAAGCCACGAAGCCCACCACCTCGCTGTTCACGACCGTAAAGCCGCTCGCCTCCATGAACTCGACCATGGGCTTGTCCATGGCCTTGCTCCAGGGCGCACCGATGGCGATCTTCCGGGCGCCGAGCCGCGTGAGCGCATCGACGAAGGCGGTCGCCGCCGTCGTAGCGGGCTTGCCCGAAGCATCTTCCATGCGCTTGATCAGCTCGCGGTCGTAACCCTTGCCCTTGGCCAGCGTCGGGGCGGTCGCCGCAAACACGATGCCGTCGATCTCGGCGTCGGCGAGCTTGCGGCTCTCGGCCTCGAGCTCCAGGACGCAGCGCATCTGCTCCTGCGGGTCGATGTTGCGGTAGGCGACGCGTCCGGTGTGCAGCGAGACGGTCTGCGGCAGCACCGCCGAGAACTCCGGCTCCTGGATCGTGTTGGACGAGGGCGTCAGCAGACCGAAGCGATGCGTCTTGCGGACATATGCCATCTCGTTCACTGCGAGCCTTCGAGACCGGCGGCCTTGATCACGGTGTGGAATTTCGCTGCTTCCGATTTGATGTAGCGTTCGAATGCCTCCGGGCTGCTGCTGCTCACCGCCTTCGAGCCCTGCTTCAATATCGCGTCCTTGACGTCGGGCATGGCCAGCGCCTTCGCCATGCCGGCGTGCAATTTGGCGATGATCTGCGGCGGCACGCCGGCCGGCGCGAGCAACCCGCTCCAGCCGACCACGACGACGCTTGGATAGCCCGCTTCGGTCGGGGTCGGCGTGTTGGGAAACTGCTCATCGCGCTCCTGGCCGAACGTGGCGAGCAGATCGAGCTTTCTCGTCTCTACGAGGTCCGCCAGGCCGGCCGTGGTCGTGAATGCGAGTGGAATCTGTCCACCCACCACGTCGGTCATCGCCGGCGTCTGTCCCCGGTACGGTACGTGCGTCATCTTGATATCGGCGGCGATCGACAGCAGCACGCCCATCAGGTGGGTCATGTTGCCGATACCGAACGAGCCGTAGTTGAGCTGGCCGGGGTTGGCCTTGGCCCGCTCGACGAGATCCTTGATCGACTTGATCCCGGAAGCGGGATTGACCACCGCGCCCAGCGGGTTGGTGGTGGTCTGCGTGATCGGGACGAAGTCGCGAAACGTGTCGTAGGGCAGCTTCTTGAAGATGAAGGCGTTCGTCGTCACCGCGCTCACCGGAGCATAGACCAGCGTGTAGCCGTCGGGCTTCGCCTTGGCGACGGTTTCCATTCCGATGATGGCGTTGGCGCCGGGACGGTTCTCCACCACTCCCTGCTGGCCCCAGAGCTCGCCCATCTTCTGCGCGAGAACGCGTGCCTGCAGATCCACCCCGGAGCCGGCCGCTTGCGGCACGATGATGCGGATCGGGCGGTTGGGAAAATCGTCGGGCGCCTGTGCCGCGGCGCCGGTGGCGACCGCGAGCAGCGCCACGCTCGTCAGGGCGGCAAACAGCGTGTGTTTCCTCATCGGTGCTCCTCCCGTTTTTGGCTTTGCGCGCTGCAACGCGCCAGCGTGGCTTTGTATGACGCAGCAGCCTAGTAAGGCTGGCCGGGAGCGGCAAACTCTATTTTCCAGCCGCGACGATCGCGCATTCTGTGATGTCGGTCACATCCAGCAAACGCAGCGCCTCATAGAGTGGCCCGCATCCAGCCCAACAGGGCTCACGTTACAGGGCTCACGTTATGGGAGCGCTCGCATGAACAGCAAGATTCTGGCCGCTACGATTGCGCTTGTCTTCTGCTGGGTTAGCCTCAAGTTGTGGTACGCGCCGCCGAAGGACCTGGTCGCCGCCGCCCTCATGGTCGGCAAGGGTCTGGTGCTGAGCACCATCTTTTTCTCGGCTGCGTGCTGGCTGTCGGACAAGTGGGCCAAACGGCACAGCGCCGACTGACACACTGAGGCGCGCAAGACTGCGCGCATTCCGATTTGCCGACGTGGTGCTTCCCAAGGAGCCCAGGGCGTGGTGCAACTCTCCGCGCCGAACTGCAAGACCACCCAGGCGCGGTTCCAATAGTAGTCAGCCCATGGATGCGTTCGGCATCGATCAGCTTCCGAAAGCGCTGCGGATGCGCTTGCGCCGGCGTCATCTGCCGCCCGAATCGATCCTGTTCCGCCAGGGAGATCGCGCGGTCGCGGTCTACGTAGTCGAGCAGGGGCGGCTGGCGATGATCCGTCACACGCCGGACGGCCATCGTGTCACCCTGGCCACTGCCGGGCCGGGCGACAGCTTTGCGGAAGCGGCGCTGTTTTCGGACGTTTATCATTGCGATGCGATAGCCGAGCTGCGGACACGCGTTGTCGGCCTGCCGACGCGCGAGCTGCGCGCCGTCATTGCGCGGCGGCCGGCCTTGGCGGAGCGCCTGATGGCGGGCCTAGCGCATCAAGTCCAGGACTTGCGGCTCCGGATCGAGCTGCGCAGCATCCGCAGTGCGCGCGGGCGGGTCTGGCAGATGCTGCTGTTGTCGGCTGCACCGCGCAGTCGGACGGTCCAGTTCGATCGCCCGCTCAAGGACGTTGCCGCGCAGATCGGGCTGACGCACGAGGCCTTCTATCGGGCGCTGGCCGCGTTGCAAAAAGCCGGCCGCATCCGCCGTCGCGGCCGCCGGATCGATCTCGTTGGATATGATCGCAATCATATCGATGCCGCCCCATCGAGCCTATGATCGGGCTTCAACCGGGAGCGCCGATCATGCATCGCTTGCTGCTGTGTCTCTCTCTCGCCGTCGTGCCGGCGGCGGTTTCGCTGGCGCAGAGCCCATCCCCCTATGCGGGGCAGGAACGGCGCTCGATCAAGGCATTGTCGGAAAAGGAGATCGGCGATCTGCAGGAAGGCCGAGGCATGGGCCTCGCAATGGCCGCGGAGCTCAACTCGTTTCCCGGGCCACTGCACGTGCTGGAGCTGGCTGCCGAGCTTGGGCTGTCGGACGAGCAGCGCGACAAGACGCAAGCGCTCCACAAGACGATGCGCGAGCGCGCCCAAGCGCTCGGTGGCAGGATCATCGAAGCGGAGCGGACTCTCGACCGGGCTTTCGCCGCCGGCCGCATCGACCAGGCGAGCCTCCAGTCACAGGTCGGCGCCATTGCGACGCTGCAGGGCGAGCTGCGGGCCGTGCACCTCGCGGCCCATCTGACGCAACGCGCGTTGCTCACCTCGGAGCAGGTCGCCCGTTACGATGCGCTGCGCGGATATCAGGGCGGAGCGACGCCGCCCGACGCGCACTCGCGTGGTCGTCATTGACGGAACCGCCCGGCGAACCACTGTCCCACCGTCTCACCCCCTTAGGGTATGGGACAGCGGGACGGCTCCACTAAGTTATTATTTTATTTCGTCTTATGCCGTCCCAGCGGGGTCGTTCGCGGCGTCCCACTCGATCTTCTTCCCGCGACGGCGGTCGGTCGGCCTGGCTGTGCCGGTTTCCTCGGCGATGTTACGGATCGACGTTCCGTCGGCCGGGTTGATGTCGTTACTGGCTTGCCGATCGATTGACGTTGCCTTGAGAGCGGTGCGCGACGCGATCGCTCCAGATAATCAGCCGCGGCCCGGAGGCGGTCCGGATCGTCATCGAACATCCCAAGGCCGAGGTTACATTTCTTGCACAGCAGACCGCGAACCTCGTTGAATAAATGACAATGGTCGACGCCGAGCGGACAATTCTTCCTGCAGATCGCACAGACGCCACCTTGCAGCGCCAAGAGTGCGTCGTAATCGTCCCGGGAGAAGTCCGTAGCGACGCGCCCGCCTGCGCGCGTTGAGTTCGTCCTTGTTTGCCGCCCAGAAGGAGCGGGAAATCTCACATTGCTTCTTTCGGTATTCCGGGTCTTCTGCATATCGCTTCTTTCTATATTTGGCCTGGCGGGAAACCATCGCTGTTTCCTCCGCCAGTCCTATCGGTGAAAATCGCTCAGCGAATCGTCAATCCGCCGCCGACGTTGCCCCTTGAAGGCGCAACCCTATTGGGCGAGCCTCGAAGGCTGGCCGCTCGGCTCCGTTCCGCTCATCTTCGAGGCTTGCCCCGGCACGGCCGGATCGCGCCTCTTGATGACGGTATTGATCGATGTCGCTGTTGTGAGGTTCGGTCAGGGAGCGAACGAAGCTCCGCCCGAATCAAAAACCCGCCCAGCGGTGCCGGCGGGCGCCCGCCTTCGCTGAAGCTTCGGCGGGTAAATGAGCAAGCCCGCCATAGCCTTGGCGACGGCGGGCGCAATACGTCCTATCGCATTTCGCCAAGTAAGCCATTTGCCGATTCGTGTCAAGCTAGGCTGTACGGCGCGTATGCCGCCTGCGGGATCGAAATCCGCGCTTTATCCCCTGGTGACCTCCTTTTCGCGGTGTCGCCGCAGCTCGCCGGGAGAGCCGGCCTCCGGCGCACGTGCAGAGTGCCTTCCGCAACCAGCGGCAGGCCGAACACCCAGGTACCGATGGGCGGTCAAATGCCCATGATCCGCTCGTCGGCTCTGAGCGCCTCATCTTCGACTTGAATGGTGACATGGTCGATTTTGAACTCGTTCGCCAAAAGGGTTCGCGCGTCGCGTAGAATCTGTTGCGCCTGGGTCATATCCGCCACTACGAGGTGGGCACTCATCGAATCGAGGCCCGAGGTGATCGTCCAGACATGGAGGTCGTGAACGGCTTGAACTCCCGGGATGGTCGTGAGCTTGCGCGCGAGCAGCTCCATGTCGACCTGCGGCGGCGTGCCCTCGAGCAGGATGTGGGTGACCTGCTTGAGTCAGGATCCATGTGCGTGGAACGATGAACAGCCCGATGGCGGCGGCGATGATCGGATCCGCGCGTGTCCAGCCGGTGGCCATCACGATCAGCGCCGCCGCAATCACTCCGAGCGAGCCCAGCATATCGCTCAGGACTTCGAAGTAGGCACCCTTGACGTTGAGGCTTTCGGAGGCGCCGGTGGCCAGCAGCCGCATGCTCAACAGATTGACCAGCAGTCCGACCATCGCGACCGCCAGCATCGGCCCGCTGAGAATGTCGGGGGGTGACATGATGCGCTGGTAGGCTTCGTAGAGGATATAGATCGACACCACGAGCAACACGACGGCATTCACGAGCGCCGAGAGGATTTCCGCCCGCAGGTATCCATAAGTTTTCTGTGGCGTGGCCGGGCGCTCGGCAAAGCGGACCGCGAACAGAGCGAGCGCGAGGCCGCCTGCATCCGTGAGCATATGCGCGGCGTCGGCCAGCAGTGCGAGGCTTCCGGTCATCAGACCGCCGACGACCTCCGCCACCATATACGCGAGCGTGAGGCCGAGCGCGCAGGCGAGGGACTTCCAGTGCCGCTTCGACGCGGAGCCGACAGGTCCGTGCCCGTGAGCATGCCCGACGTGCATTCCGGTCACGTTTGCCCTCCTCTCGGGGCGGTCCTTCAAGAGCGGCCGAACGACCCGCGCGGCATCCAAAGCTCTTTACGGCGCGACGAACCGCGCCTGCAAGGAGTGACCGTCGATAACGCTCGAGAAGACCACGCGCGCCTTGGCTCCCAGCGGCGCCGCGAGCTTGCCGACGAACATGTTCGGCACCGCCGGCGACAACGTGATCGTCGTCGTCTTGCCCCCATCCTGCACGATCGCCCGCGCCTTCAATCCTTTCGTCGGCATTGGCTTGCCATCGTGATCGCCAACGTAGAAGACGATCTCCTGCTCGCGGAGCACAAATTCGATAGGATGCTCTTCCACTTTGACCACAACGCCACCATTGGGCCCTTTGCTCTGAGCACCGGCATTCACAATCAGGGCGAAGCTGACTGCCGAAATCATCAGGGCTCGTAAGATCATCCTAACAGTCTCCTGTGTGCGTGCTTCAACGGGGATCAGTAGGCTTCAGCCGTCGCCATGCCATCGGCTTTTGTTTTTTCAGTCAGGCGTTCGAGCGGTTTGCGGCCGAAGACCAGGAACAAGAGCGGCGTCAGCAGCGTATCGAGCGCGGTCGCACTGAGCAGACCTCCGAAAATCGTCACCGCGACAGGGTGCAGGATTTCCCGGCCAGCTTCGTCGGCGCCGAAGAGCAGCGGGGTCAGGGCAAGTCCTGCGGCTAACGCCGTCATCAACACCGGCGTCAGGCGCTCCAGCGAGCCGCGAACGATCAGCGCGCGGCCGAACTGTTCGCCTTCGTGCAACACCAGGTTGATGTAGTGGGATATCTTGAGAATGCCGTTGCGCGCGGAGATTCCTGCGAGCGTGATGAAGCCGATCATGGATGCGATCGAGAGGGGCTGGCCCGCAATCCAGAGCGCGATGACGCTACCGATCAGGGCAAGAGGTATGTTCGCCATGATGATCAGGACGAGCGCGGTCGAATTGTAACGGCTGTAGAGAACGATGAAGATGAGCGCGAACGACAGCAGTGACAGCACGCCGATCCGCAGCGCGGCCTCTTCCTGTGCCTGGAACGTCCCTTCGAGCTGCGTGGTGTAGCCCTGCGGCCAACTCGTCTCGGCCACGACACGGCGTATGTCGCCGATGATCGCCGCCATATCGCGGCGCCCGTCGCCGTTTCCAAACACGGCAATGCGCCGCTGCGAATTCTCTCTCTGAACCTGATTAGGACCGTCGCCTTCCTCGATCTCCGCCAGCATGCGGAGCGGCACATGGCCCGAGGGCGTCGCAATCAGCAGATTGGCAAGACCGGTGGTCGAGCGGTCCTGATCCGCGAGACGCATGACCACGTCGAAGCGCCGGTTCCCCTCGACGATCTGCGATACCCGCCGGCCATTCGACATCGACTCGAGCGCCTGACTGACCGCGGCCGGCGTCATTCCGTAGAGCGCCGCGCGCTCGTAGTCCAAATGGATGCGGACCTGCGGAATCAGGACTTGTTTTTCGATCTGCAGATCGACCAGTCCGGCGACGGCGGCGAGGCGCTCGCGCATCGTCTCGGCAAGCCGCCGCAGCGTGTCCAAATCTTCGCCGTAGATCTTCAGCGCGATCTGCGCCCGCACGCCGGAGAGCATGTGATCGAGGCGATGCGCGATCGGCTGCCCAATATTGATCGATACCGGCAATATCGAGAGTTGCGAACGTATTTCCGCGTAGACTTCTTCCTTGGAACGGGCGGAACGTTCGAGATCGACATCCAATTCACTGTTGTGCACACCTTCGGCATGCTCATCGAGCTCGGCCCGCCCGGTCCGGCGGCCGACCGAGCGCACCTCCGGCACTCGCGCGACGATGCGCTCGGCGATGAACCCGAGCCGATGCAATTCGGCGAGCGATATCCCAGGGTTGTACTGGATGGTGACCAGCAGCGTGCCTTCGTTGAACGGCGGCAGGAAGCTGCGCGGCATCAGATATGCGGCGACGGCGGCGACGGTGACGGCAGCGGCAACCGAGCTGAAGATTGCCGTGCGGCGGTCAAATGCCCATTGCAAAAGCGCGGCGTTGCCACGCTTGAGATGCCGCACCACGAAACTGTCGCCCCCATGGACGCGCCCACCTTCGGACAGCAGGTAATATGAAAGGACGGGCGTGACCGTGATCGACGTCACCAGCGAAGCAAGAATCGAAACGATGTAGGCAACGCCGAGTGGCGCGAACAGCCGGCCTTCAATTCCCGACAGCGCGAACAGGGGCACGAATACAAGGACGATGACCATGGTGGCGTAGATAATGCCGGAGCGGACCTCCTGGCTCGCGGCAGCGACGACCTCGACGACCGGGCGCGGATGCGGCAAGGATCGGTTCTGCCGCAGACGCCGCAGGATGTTCTCGACTCCCACCACAGCGTCGTCGACCAGTTCTCCGATGGCTATCGCCAATCCGCCGAGCGTCATGGTGTTGATCGTGAGGTCGAAGGCGCGGAACACCAGCACGGTGATCAGGATCGAAATGGGTATCGCGGCCAGCGAGATCGCGGTGGCGCGGACGTTCACCAGGAATACGAACAGCACGATGGCGACCACGACGGCGGCCTCGAGCAGCACACGCTGGACGTTGCCGATCGAGGTCTCGATGAAGGTCGCCTGCCGGAACTGGATGTTCGTGGCCGAGACGCCGACCGGCAGCGTCTTCTGAATTTCGTTGAGCGCAGCCTCGATCCTGCGGCTCAGTCCGACGGTGTCCGCGTTCGGCTGCTTCAGCACCCCGATGATGACTGCGGGCTCGCCGCGATAACCGGCATCTCCGCGTTTGACGCGAGGAGCGAACTCGACAGTCGCGACCTGTTTGAGAAGGATCGGCTGGTTGTTGCGGGAGACCACGACCGTATTGGCGAGATCCTCGAGCCGCTTGGTCAGGCCTACATTGCGGATGAGGTATTCACGGCCGCCCTGATCGACGAAGCCGCCCCCGGTGTTGGTGCCAAAGCGCGTGATCGCCTGTTCGATCTGCTCATGCGTGACCTCAAGGGCCTGCATGGTGGCGACATTCGGCGTGACCCGGTACTGGCGCACGTCGCCACCGATCGGGATCGCCTGGGCGACGCCGCTCAGCGCCAAAAGCTGCGGTCGGACGGTGAAGTCGGCGATCTCGCGAACCTCCATCGGCGAGGCGCGGCCGTCGCTGGTCAGCGCCACCAACATGATCTCGCCCATGATCGAGGTGACCGGCCCCATCTGCGGATTGAGTCCGCGCGGAAGCTGCTCGCGGATCAACGCCAACCGCTCGGATACGAGTTGCCGCGCGCGATAGATATCGGTGCCCCAGTCGAATTCCACATAGACGACCGACAGGCTGACGCCGGACACCGACCGCACCCGGAGCACGCCCGGCATGCCGTTCATCGAAGTCTCGATCGGATAGGTGACGAGCTGCTCGACCTCCTGCGGCGCCAGGCCTTCCGCCTCTGTAAGCAGCGTCACCGTCGGGCGGTTCAGGTCGGGAAACACGTCGACCGGGATGCGGGGCAGCACGAAGGCCCCATAGCCCACGAGAATAAGCGCAGCCACGAGCACGAACAGTCGGTTGCGCAGGCTCGCCGAGACGAGGATGTTGAACATGATCCCGCTCCTAGCGCACCTGGTTCACGAGGTCGGATGCACGAACGACCACGCGGTCGCCCTTCGCCACGCCGGCGGCGATGGTCACGCGCGCGGCGTCGAAAGGCGCGGTTCGCACCGGGCGCGGCTCGAACAACTCCGCCTCCTCGTGCCTCCACACGATCGCTTCGCCGTTGGCGTTGCGCACGACGGCGTCCTTTGGCACGATCAGCGCGGTCAGCGGCTCGCCGCTGCGCGCGATCACGTTGACCGGAAGTCCGATGCTCAGATTGGGCGGAGGATTCTCGACCACGAATTGCACGACCGACGCATGCTGCTGCAGAGCATGGCTGAATCCCTGAAAGCGAAGAGTTAGCGCCGGCCGGCCAGGCGCCGTCGCGGTCGCATGGCCGAGCCCGGCAGGATCTATCTCGCCATAGACCAGCGCTTCGACCCACAAGCTTGCCGGATCGACGATCTGGAACAGCACATCCTGCGCCTGCACCACTTGCCCCGGCACCACGCGCGCCGATGCGATGACGCCTGACGTCGGCGCGCGCAGCGCTTCCGGTTCGACGCGGATTTCGAGCAGCACCTGCCGCCGCCGACGTAGCCCTTCGAGCTCGACCTCGGCGTCGATGAGCTGGCTCTGCGGAGCCACCTGCTTTTCCACGAGGATACGGATGCGACGCAGCCGCGCTTCCGCGACGGAGATCAGTTGCTCCACCTCACCAAGCTTCTCCAGGATCGTCGTGCGATCGGCCTGCGGCAGCGTCGGCTCGATGCGCGCCAGCAGGTCGCCTTTCTTCACCGCCTGCCCGATGCGCGGGAGCCCGACGTCTGGCGCCATGACGCGGCCGCCGTTGATGCTCTGCACGAGGCTCGTGCTGTTGGGGTCCGCGATGACGCGTCCGATCAGACTGACGGCGCGCTGCGCCGATTGCGGCGACAATTGCTCGGTGCGCACGTCGAGTAGCCGCTGTGTCGGCTTCGGGACGAAGACATGTCCGTCCGGCAGCCGGCGCGGCGAATCGACCACCGATGCACTTTTCGAAGCGGCGGCCGGTCGTTCGCCGCCGTGTCCGCGCGCCGTCTCGAACAGCAGTCCAACGCCGGCGACCGCCATCAGCGCCATGGCGGCCGCCTGCACGAAACGACGCCTGAGCAGGAAGTAGCCGCCATACAAGGCCAGCCCCGCGGTCGCCGCCGCCAGCAGCACGATCTGCCAGATCGGCGCGACCAGCGACCTCAGCCAGGTCCGTAGCGTGCCGATCGTGGAAGCGCCCGGCGTTGCGGCGGCAGCCTCCTGCGGCACCTTCAGCATCCCCGCCAGCAGGTCTTCACCCGTCTCGCCGGTGATTGAAAACACCAGCTCGATCTGCCCGGCGGTCTTAAACCGTGGCGACGTCAGCGCGTAGGTGCCTTCCGCGGCCCGCTCGGCGTTCACCGCCTCGGTTGCGTCTCCGATCGTTACCGTGATGTCGGCCGTGGTGACAGGCTCGTTACTGGCGAAGCGATCGAGATAGATGACAAGTCGTTCGCCGCGCAGGATGCCGACGAGCTCGTAGGTGTCGGAGCGAGCGGAAACGCGGGGAGCGAGCGGCCCCGTGACGCTCTCGGACGGCCCGTGGTCGTGGCCCTCGTGCGCCAGCGCGGTGAGCATGAGCGGCGCCAGCAGCGCCAAGTAAATACCGATCACAGCGCCAAGGACGCCGCGAGGTGAGCCACCAAAGGCTCGATCGAATCCGAATTGGAACATCTGCAACCCCAAATGCTGCGACCCGCGTCGCAGCACCGGAGCTGCGCGCGGCTAGGCGATCGCGAGGGGTCTTGGCGGCCTTCGCAGGCCGTCAGGCACAATGCCGTCGCCGTGGTGGCGACTGGCCATAGCCATTTTCCGAAGCAGCAAGAACGGCGCCGCCTGGGCGCTCAGGCACGGCAGCACGAGGGCTGCGCAGCAGGTGCAGACGCAACAGCTTGCACTGGTGTCCGGGCTGGAGACCGGCGAGGACCCATCGTGATGCGCGGCAGCGCCGTCGACGCCGTCCACGACGTCACCATCGACGAGCTGGTGATGGGAGGCGCCGGCCGGATCGTGGCTGTGCGCGTGATAGTGAGCGCCACTCGCGGCCACGTGATGATCGGCACCAAGGGCGCCGTCCAGCACGAAGGAAAATGCTGCCACTAGCGCCAAACAGGTCGCGATCTGCGTCGAAAACCAGCGCAAGATGGACGCTCCACAAAGTCACTTTTGTCAGGAGGATGCTACGGCCTAATGCATTGGCAGTCCAGATTAGATGATCAAAGTCGGCGAAATTACGGACCCTCGGCCTCGATAGCTGTCGCGGAACCGAGCTGCTGACCCGGCGCCGATTATGTGATTGTGTAACATTGCTGTCCGCCCCATATACGCACTCGAATCAAGAAGCCCTAATCCATGGCGGTGCATGGTGGTTGATGCTCCGGACTGAAGCGTCCATTGCAAACGCGGTGAAGATGCGCGTCGAAGGCATGGACTGCAGCGCCTGCGCGATCAAGGTCGAGAACGCGCTCAAGCGGCTGCCCGGCGTCAGCGATATCAATATGAGCTACGCGACCGAAATGTTGTCGCTTCGGCTCGATGAGAATCGCACCTCGCGGGATGGCATAGAAAAGCGTATCCGGGACCTCGGCTACACGCCGATTGCGCTCGGCGGGATCACGGGGAAGGGGGGCAATACAACAGCAGAGGAAGCGGACGACGCCGGCAGTCGGGCCTGGTGGAGGACGCAGAAGGGCCGCATGGCCCTCGGTCTGGGGGCGCTCGTTGCGATCGCCTTCGCGATCTCCTCGGTCTGGCCCGATCTGACGCATTGGGCTTACGGCATCGCCGCGCTCGTTGGACTTGCCCCCTTTGCACGCCGCGCGCTCGCCGGCGCGTTGTCGGGTACGCCGTTCAGCATCGAGACCCTCATGAGCGTCGCGGCCGCCGGGGCGATCGCAATCGGGGCGGCCGAGGAAGCTTCCGTGGTGATCTTCCTGTTCGCGGTCGGTGAGCTGTTGGAGACGGTTGCGGCGGGTCGTGCCAGGGCGGGCATCAAGGCGCTGATCGGTCTCGTGCCCCGCGTCGCTCGGCTCGAAACGGCAGGACAGACGCGTGAGATCCCGGTCGAACAATTGCGCATTGGCGACGTCGTGGTCGTTCGGCCGGGCGACCGGGTGCCGTCCGACGGCAAGGTGACCGAAGGCCAATCCGAGGTCGACGAGGCGCCGGTGACGGGAAATCGGTGGCTGTCCCGAAGAGCGCCGGCGATCAGGTGTATGCCGGCAGCATCAACGCCAACGGCATGCTGCGCGTCCGGATCACGCACACGGCCGCCGACAACACCATCAGCCGCATCATCCATCTGGTCGAGGAAGCGCAGGGCTCGAAGGCCCCGACGGCGCGCTTCATCGACCGCTTCTCGGCGTATTACACGCCGGCTGCCATGCTGACGACCGCGCTGATCATCGTGATACCGCCGCTGCTTTTCGGAGCCGACTGGTACACCTGGATCTATCGCGGCCTTGCAACCCTGCTGATTGCTTGCCCTTGCGCGCTGGTGATCTCGACCCCGGCTGCGATCGCGTCGGCGCTTGCCGCAGGCGCCCGCCGCGGCCTTCTCATCAAGGGTGGCGCCGCCCTGGAAACCATCGGCAAGGTCGGCACGGTCGCCTTCGACAAGACCGGCACCCTGACGGTCGGCCGTCCCCGGGTGACCGATGTCGGTTGCGATCGAAGGATCGGATGACGACGTTCTGGCAAAGGCCGCCGCGGTCGAGCGCGGGTCGAGCCACCCGCTTGGCCTGGCGATCATGGCCGCGGCCGAAACACGAAACTTGACCGTACCGCAGGCCTTCGGGTCGAGCGCGGTGCCCGGCAAGGCAGTGACGGCGCGGTTGCGCGAGGGCTTCGTGTCGGTCGGCTCGCCACGTTATGCGGCGGAGGTCGCGGCGTTGTCGGACGACGCATCCGCCAAAATCCAAGCCTTGGAGGCCGAGGGCAAGACGGTGGTCGTCGTGCTCCTCGCCAAGCGCGATCATCGGCTTCATCGCGTTGCGCGATGAGCCGCGAGACGATGCGGCGGCGGGTGTCGCGCGCCTCAACGAGCTCGGCATTCGGACCGTGATGCTCACAGGCGACAACCGGCGCACGGGTAATGCCATCGGCGGGGCGCTGGGGCTCGAAGTCCAATCCGAGCTGCTGCCGGACGCCAAGCTCGCAGCGATCGGAGAGCTGAAGAAGGCTGGGCTCGTTGCCATGATCGGCGACGGAATCAACGACGCACCGGCCCTTGCAGCCGCAAGCGTCGGCGTGGCCATGGGCGGCGGCACGGATGTGGCGCTGGAAACCGCCGAGGCCGCCCTCCTCAAGAACCGCGTGCATCGGCGTCGCCGAGATGGTGGCGCTGTCGCGCGCGACGCTCTCCAACATCTGGCAGAACATCACGATCGCGCTTGGTCTCAAGGCCATGTTCCTGGTCACGACGCTGTTCGGCGTCACGTCCCTCTGGATGGCGATCCTGGCCGATACCGGCGCGACCGTGCTCGTCACTGCAAATGCGCTGCGCCTGCTGCGCTTCCGAGGCTCCTAGTGCGGCGAATTTGAAGTTCCTATCATATCGCGGCACATTCGTTTTAGGAACTTCAAATTCAAAAGCCGCACTAGTCTAAAATCATAGAGTTGCTAGGCCGTGTGGACCGTTGGTCGTGTGCTTTCCACCCCTTCTCAAGCTTGGAGGGCGGTGTATTCTGTTCCAAAAGTTGCTCGGGAAACGGGACGTGCCGAAATCCAGATTTGCTCGGTCTGAGACTTATCGCTGCTGATCCCATGCAGACATGGTTGCCGCGATTATGCGGTTGATCCACTCGGTCGTGGTATTGCCGGAGCTCTTTGGATCAACTCCCGGCCCGGATAATCACGCCGGCAGCGCACAACGAATTCCTCGACGAACTGCACCGCATAGGGCGGCAGAAACCGATGCCGTTCCCACGCGACGACTGTCCATCGTCCAATCGGCATTCCACGGTGCACCACCACCGCCGCACGAACCTTCTCGAATGGAATTCGCACGACGGAATTAACTAGAGCAATGCCGTGGCCGGTTCTCGCCAATGCAATCAGCGCATGAGGAGCTATGCTTTCGAGCAGCACCCGCGGCCGTAGCTGCTCGGCGCGGCATGCAGCATTGAACCATTCATATGACGCGAAACCGGGGCCGAGTCGCAGGAGCGGCTCATCAGCTAAATCCGCCACGTCGAGCACAACGCGACGACTCAGCCGATGCGCCTGCGGGATCACGGCGAGCATGATCATTGGATAGAGTAGGCGGCAACAAAAACGATCGTCACCCTCTGGCAAAACAGCAACATGCATATCGCCGCGCTCAAGGCGGCCTGACAGGCGACCGCCTTGGTCCTCGACAAAATGAACCTCTACGCCCGGATGACGTTTGCGGTAACGCTGCGAGAAGTCCGCAAGGAGATTTTCCATAATCTGGGGGGCACCACCAATCCGCAACACGCCGGTATGACCAGACTTGAGCGCGCGAGCCCGTTCGCCAAGTGACTCGGCGTCCGACAGCAGACGACGACTGCGGACCAGCAAATCTTCGCCCTGCGAGGTCAGCTTCACGCTCCGTCTGACGCGGTCGAACAGCAGTACGCCGAGCTCGGTCTCGAGCGCATGAATTTGCCGCGACGCCGCGGACTAATGAGATTGAGGCGAGCGGCGGCGCGTGCAAAACCGTTGTTGTCGGCGATTGCGACGAACGTGCGCAGAAATCGAAGATTCATCGGAACTATTCCGAATTCTCATCGAGAATAAGACCATAAATGAATTGGACAGATCAATGGTCACCTGACCATTCTCCCCACTTCCGCGTACCAGAGGCCTGCGCTCGGGAGGGAGCATGATGAAACTTCCTCGGCGTCGATTTCTGCAGCTGGCAGCGGGTGCGGCCATGCTGCCCAGCACCGCGCGCCACGGTCGGGCGCAAGGCTATCCGACGCGCCCCATCCGATGGATCGTCGGGTTCCCACCTGGTGGCTCAACCGACATCGTGGCGAGAATTATCGCGCCGTGGTTATCGGAACGCCTTGGTCAGCAAGTCATCGTCGAGAATAAGCCCGGAGCCGGCACGAACCTGGCCGCGCAAGCGGTCGTCAATGCTCCGCCCGATGGACACACATTGCTGTTTGTGACCCCGGTCAACGCGATCAACGCTACGCTGTATGGCGGGCTTAGCTTTGATTTCATGCGCGACATTGCCCCAATCGCCGGGATCGTGAGAGTCCCGTTCATGCTGGTCGTCAACCCGGCCGTCCCGGCCAAGACTGTTACCGAGCTTATAGACTACGCAAAGGCCAATCCAGGGAAGATCAGCATGTGCTCGGCTGGCGTCGGGAGCGTGCCGCACATGGCCGGCGAATTGTTCAAGCTGATGGCCGGCGTCGACATGCTTCACGTGCCATATCGCGGCTCCGCACCGGCATTGACGGACCTGATCGCGGGGCACGTGCAGGTCATGTTCGACGCCATGCCGGCTTCCCTGCCGCTCGTTCGCTCGGGAGCTTTGCGCGCCTTGGCGGTGACGACCTCCGCCCGATTGGACACGCTGCCGGATCTGGCGACGGTCGCAGAGACCGTGCCCGGATACGAGACAAACTCCTGGTATGGCATTGGGGCGCCGAAGGGGACGCCCGCCGAGATCATTGAGCGATTAAATCGCGAAATTGCCGCGGGACTGGAAAACGCGAGCGTCAAAGGACGGCTCGCCGAAGCGAATGCTGCACCGATGCCTTTCACAGCCGTACAGTTTGGCAAGCAAATCGCTGCCGAAACGGAGAAGTGGGGCAAAGTCGTTCGCGCGGTCGGTATCAAGGCGGATTGAAGCGTTACGGATAGAGGGATTGACGAGCCGCGAGCGCTGATCTGAGAGGGCATGCACATGATGAATCCGAAACTTCCCCGCCGCCGATTTCTGCATCTGGCCGCCGGCGCTGCCGCCCTGCCGGCCGCATCCCTGATCGCGCGGGCGCAAGCCTATCCATCGCGGCCGGCACGCATCGTCGTCCCATTTGCCGCCGGCGGAGCAACCGACATCATCGCGCGTCTGATCGGCCAATGGCTGTCGGAGCGTCTCGACCAGCAATTTGTCATCGAGAACAGGCCGGGAGCCGGCAGCAATGTCGGTACGGAGGTGGTCGTGAATGCGTCGCCGGACGGATACACACTCCTCCTGGTCGGTGCGTCGTCCGCGATCAATGCGACGCTTTACGAGAAACTCAATTTCAACTTCCTCCGCGACATCACACCCGTCTCCGGTATCATCTCGATCCCCTTCATTATGGTGATAAACCCATCGTTCCCGGCGAAGACCGTTTCCGAGTTCATCGCCTATGCCGGGGCCAATCCGGGCAAAGTCAACATGGCGTCGGGCGGCAACGGAACGGCGGGCCATCTGTCGGGCGAACTGTTCAAGATGATGGCCGGCATCAACATGGTCCACGTTCCGTATCGGGGGAGGCACCTGCACTGACTGACATGCTCGGTGGGCACGTGCAGGCGATGTTCGGCACCATGCCCGCATCCGTCGAGTATGTCAGGGCTGGTAAACTTCGCCCATTGGCGGTGACAAGTGCGAGGCGTTCGGAGCTGTTGCCGGACCTCCCCACGGTGGGCGATTTTGTGCCTGGGTACGAGACGAGCGCGTTGTTGGGTGTCGGCGCGCCTAAAAGCACCCCCGCCGAAATCATCGACAAGCTCAACAAGGAGATCAATGCGGGCTTGGCCGATCCCAAGATCAAGGCGCGGGTCGCCGACATGGGCGGCACGGTGCTTGCGGGCTCGCCCGCCGACTTCGGGAAGCTCATCGCCGATGAAACCGAGAAGTGGGGCAAGGTGGTCAAGTTCTCCGGCGCCAAGCCGGACTAATCCGGGGTAACCGTCCTGATATTCCACAAAGCTCC